>NZ_LNCD01000075.1 GCF_001542405.1 Rhizobium altiplani | reverse complement strand
CCGATCACCGGTCGTGGGGGCGGCATGGGGCGGCTGACGATCCCATCGGCGCGCGGCCCGCTGAACCTGACGGGGATAAAGGATTTCGTGCGGGTGCGCGGTGGAGCCTACCTGTTCATGCCAAGCAGGAGTGCCGTTCGGTTCCTCGCCCGCATTGAGCAAGGACCCGACGCTGAAATGCCGCCCCCGCGCGAAGACAAGCTCAATGAAGAACGGTCGTTGCTGAGCACGAAAGACTGAGGGCAAAGCGTCCGACGACGTGCACCTTGCAGATGTGGATGGCGACATGCCGCGTGAATGACCAAGATCTCGGAGGGAAAAATGCTGGGACGTTTGATATGTGTAGCGCTTTTCGGAATGGCCGCGCCGATCCAGGCCGTGGCGGCGGATTTCACACTCGGCAACTGGAACATTCAAACGCTGGTCTACCCCGGCGACCCCAAGACCGTTTTTCCCGATGATCATATCCGCACGCAGCAGGATTACGCCGACCTCAGACACTGGCGTGACGCTGTATCCGCAGATGTCCTGTTTCTACAAGAGGTCACAAGCCCGTCTGCGCTGGACGCGGTTTTTCCAGTGGCCGAAGGTTGGGAGCATTGCATCAGTGGCCAATTTGCGGAAGCCGAGGGCCAGAATATCGCTCCAGTTTGTACCAAGAATGGCATGACCGCTGTCAAGCCGACGACTGCGACGCGCGTTCAATACCCGGCAGTGGCCTTGCGGCCGAACTCACAGCTGAAGATCATTTCTGCGGCAGATTATAAACCGCTCGATGTCACCTTTGACGACAACGGAACGATCCGCCGGATCCGGTGGGGCCTGGACGTCACGATCCAATCACCGGGCGGCTCGACGGTGCGGGTGCTTGATGTTCATCTCAAGAGTGGCTGCTTCGACGACTTTATCAGTTTCAAACTCTGGAACACTGATCCGGCAACTGGACAGCCAGCCAGCCGGGCATGCGATACCTTGGGACAGCAGATGTATCCGCTTCGCAAATGGATCGAGGCGCGCGAAACCGCGGGTGAAGCGTGGATGATTGTCGGTGACTTTAATCGCCGCCTCGACGCGCAGCCGGGTGCGATCCCCGATGAAGTTTGGATTGCACTGAGCGGCTATAGCGCCGACAAGACCGGTCACGACAGGGATCCGCGGTCGGATGCTCAACTCTTCCGGCAGCCCTATGAAAACATGTCGACATGTTGGCGCGAATTCCGCCAGCCGAACCCATCCGGCATCGCCAACCCCGACGACTATAACATTCTTCCCATCGAGTTCTTCCTCTACGGCACCCGGGCCGCAGCCATGATCGTGCCGGAATCGGAAAAGCAATTTCCCTGGCCCAACCCGACGCCGGGCGACAAGGTGCGCCTCTCCGATCACTGCCCCAGCAGTCTAGCCATCAAGATGAACTAGGAGGACCGGCCATTGAAAATGCAACTGAGTTATGCGCTGGCCGTCATGCTGATTGCGGGCGCTCCGAATGCGAATGCGGCGTCGCCGACCGTCCGAGACGAGTTCGATGCCACGAGCGTGTCCGACAACTGGTTTTCATGCGGTCGGGACGAAAACAGGTTCTCCTTCGGCAAAATCCCGGATGAGGCAAGGTCAGCGGCAACACAGATCGTCAGGGCGCTGCCGCAAAATAATGTGCTGGCCTTTGCCTGGCATCCCAAAGGATGCGCGCGTGAAGACGGCACCTACGATCGCGATGGCAGCGAACGCTCGGAACTGTGGGAAGCGGAGAAGGTTCTGGCGCCGATGGGCACCGACATTTGGTACCGTTTCGACATGTTCGTCGATGCAAGCATCACGCCGACCACAGGACGATTTGTGATCGGACAATGGAAACAAACAAACTCCCCGCAAGACGCTCCTATCCTTGCCCAGCGTTTCAACGGCCGAGCTTTCACCGTCTCCATCGAACAGGATAACGCCGATCCGAACCGTGACCCGAAGAACGTCCTTTGCCGCGTTTTCATCGCCTCGCAGGAGACCGCGCCGGTCGAACCCGGATTCGGCAATGCACATACGCTCGTCAAGCCGGCGCAACTCTTCTCGTTGATGAAAAACCAGATGCTGTCGGTCGGCCATGACGCCGAGGATCTCGCCCATGGAGCAGCCCCGTTGTCGCTCCCGGGCCTGACCGGCTGTGCGCAAGGGTTGTCGGTCACCCGCTATAATTCGCTACCCGATCCGTTCGGCAAATGGACGACGATGGTTTATCACCTGCGTCTGGTCTCCGACAAAACAGGTCTGATTGAAATCTGGGCTGACGGGAAAAAGATCTCCAAAACCGAGGGCGTTATCGGCTTTAAGCCCTTTCTCGCGAAGGAGCGCGAATATTTCAAATTCGGCTCATATCGCAACCACGCCGAGTTCGAAACGGTAACGCGCCTCGATCACTTCATCCGCAGCGAGCGGAAGGAGGATGTCGATCCAGACGGTACGCTCGCGCCGCCCTGACCGACGACGAACTGGCGCAGGGCCGTGGGCCATGCGCCAAGAACAAAAGCATATCCACGGATCGATGGAAGGAGAGTTAGCATGAACCCGCGAGGGCTGACGGCTATGGCCACACCGAACAAACCTGTATCGCCTGGACCATCCGGACTCTGGCGAGTTTTTCTCGTCACTTCCGTGTTGCTGGCCCTATCGTCGTCTGCGGAGGCCGGAAACGCCCTCGAGAATGCGATAGAGAAAGCCCAGCCTTGCCAGTCGCTAAAGGTAAAGACTGGGCTGTTCAGCATCGGTGTGGACAAATTCGAGAAAGTCGAAATCGAAGAATTCGCCGTCGACGTGAAAGGGGATCTTGCGACAGCAAGAGCCATAGGTTCACTGACTTGCCGCACATCGGACGCTGCGGCCCTGAAAGGTAACGTCTCGGCCCGACTTAGTTTCGACGCGGAAATGAACCTCACCACCTGCGTGGTGAGCCGCCGAGACATCAAGCTTCTTTCCGCTGGTGGGACATTCGGCGACGTCGTGAAGGCGCTTGGCGAGCAGATTTCTCAATCACTTGGCGATGGCCTGTCCAACGAGGCCAAGAAATTGTGCGAGTAGCACGTGCGACAGCAAGAGGGGAACGGTAAATGAGCGAAACATCTGCGGGAGATGCCGGAACGTTCCTAAAGGATCCAGTCGTCCGGCTTGCCCTCATTACTCTGGCGGGTCTTGTTCTAGCCCTATGGATCGCACGCGCGCCCACGAGCTATACCGGCAAGCTCCCGTTGATCGGCGACTATATTCCTCTCAAACTGAATGCCGTGTACTTCATTGTTTTTGGTCCGATTGTTGCCTCTTTCGTCGCGGCGGTTTTGTGGTTTCAAGCGGCCCGTGCCGAGCGACCGCCCTCCAAAAATCTGACCTCGGACAAAGGCGATCGTGATGCGATCGCGCTGCTGATCATCTTTGCGCTTATCGTTATCGCGTCCGCTGCCCTGTCGCTGCAATATTTCCTCACATTGGCGCCGGCGGAGCTTTGCCCCTCACGGCCCCACTACGACTTCCTCTGGACGAACGTCCCCGGACCAACGCGCATCACCCACTGCATGAGCGACACGCAGGCAATAAACTTGGAATCGCCTTATTATTTTGAGCCGCAAATCCTCCAGTCGTGGGGACATGTTCTTTGGCCAGTTCTAATAACGGCTCTCCTCATCGGAACATGGCGTTCATGGCGCAAGACAGCTCGTTGATGAACGGATTCCGCGATCTGGCTGTCGTCCCATGTGTGGGAAGTTCCCAAGAGCGTTCATTGCTTTGATCATAGGCAGAGAACTGGGTCACCAGCTGCGGCGGTCGACCTCGAAAAAGTGGTCTGGAAAGTCCGCCTACGGAGATTGGCACGCACGACGGCGGCTACGTAGCAGATGCCTGCTGACTTTCGCTCGTGAGTCCGAGAGTCTCGAAAAGAGCCCGCAAGTCTGGGTCACTGACTGCCCATCGGTTCGGATCGTGTCGTCGCCTAATGCAGGCCACTGCATATCTTTCCCACTGCATATCGAATGCCAGAACCGTTCTAGTATGCAGACAAGTAGATATCAAGTGATGTGCATAACTGGAGCGCCGTGACCCGTGGGCACGCCATCGATCCGCCGGGCACTCGATGTGCAGATCGAGCTACATTGACTGAGCTCGACCGCGACAGGCCACCGCAAAATCGCGAAAATCATGGGCGGAACGTCATCGACCCCGTCGCCCGCACACTCACCATTCTGCCCCTCCGACAGGTGACTGCGCCAGCATGTGAAGAAAAGGCCAATACTTTCTCAATTCTCTAATCGATTAGAGTTGTAATGAGCAGTTTTTCCCGTTTACTTGCTGCTCAACTACTGCGTAAAAGAAATTCAGCACCGATTCGGTAGCTTATCCCCTGCCTTTGACGTACTCGCGGTTCGTGGCGCCGACTGGACGATCAAAAGAATGCCAGCCCGCTTACCGGCGGCCGGCAGTAGTACCTTGGGGCCGGTTGGCAAGCCACAGGAGTATGTCAATGTCGAAGAATTCGGGTCAGGGGAATAATCACGGCGGCGGCCCCGGGAAGATCGATATCACGGTCGTGGTGAACGGCCAGCCCACTGAGGTCGAAGCCAATCCCAACCAGCCGCTTCACGTCGTTCGCACCAAATCCCTTGAGCAAACGCAGAATCTGGCTCAGCCTGCCGAGAACTGGGAGTTCAAGGACGAAGCTGGCACCTTGCTCGACGCCGACAAGAAAATTGGCGATTTCGGCCTAGCCAACACTGTAACTCTGTTCCTTAGCCTGAAGGCGGGTGTCGCAGGTGCCTGAACTCCAAACTGTGGACCCGGAGGTCTCCCGAGTAAAGTTTGATCGGGAGGTCGCCCGGTTCCGGGCATATGCGGATGCCTATTGGACACAAGGCTGCTTCCTGGTCGAGGCGAGCTTCCCGAGCGCTTTCTTCATATTCGCAAGCCCTAAGGTAAAGCCGCGCGCTATCTGCGCGGCCACCAACATCGACTTTACCAACTACGATCTCAGACCACCGTCCGTGGTCTTCGTCGATCCGTTCACTCGCCAGCCGGTTGCCCGGAAGGATCTTCAACTGAATATGCTGAGGCGTCCGCCACTGCCCGGAACCCCGCCGGAAATGATTGCAAATCTCATTCAGCAAAACGCGGTACAGTTGACGGACTTTATTCAAGCGAACAGTCTCCAGGACCCCCCATTCCTGTGCATGGCGGGAGTCCGGGAATACCACGATAATCCAGCGCACTCAGGTGACCCATGGCTTCTTCATCGGGGTTCTGGCGAAGGCTGTTTGGCCTTCATCCTGGACAAAATCATCAAGTACGGAATCAAACCGATAGACCAGTTGCAGATTCAACTCCAGCCGATAGTCGTGGGAATGTTGGTGTCGCCTCAGGCAATTCCAGAATGACCGGGTTAGCGGACGTCAGAACCGTCGCCCTCTCTCGAGACTGTGTGTCTACTGTACAGGCGCATCTGCGGTCGGTTGGACAGCAGGGCCATGAAGGGATGGCGCTCTGGGTCGGCGTCCGGCAAGACCAGCATTTTGTCGTGTCGGAGACAGTAATCCCGGCGCAGCGCCACATCCGAACAAGCGATGGCGTCTGTGTGATGGTCCCTGCCGAAGAACTGCACCGCCTCAATGTCTGGCTCTACAAACGGGGTCTGACGCTTCTGGCGCAGATCCACAGTCATCCGGGCCGCGCCTATCACTCGACGACCGATGATGCCTACGCAGTCGCTACCACGGTTGGGTGTCTGTCGCTGGTCGTGCCGAATTTTGCGCGCGAGCCTTTCGACCTTGCTCGCGTTGCCGCCTATCGACTCGACGCGAAGGCGAACTGGAACGAGCTGCCGTCGGCGGTACTGACGCGCATGATTTCGATAACGAGTTAACGATGGCCCTTGCTAATTTCATCGATCGCGCCGCGACGGCGGCATCTCAGGTGCTGGCCGATTTTCATCTGGCCGACTTCAAAGCGGCTCTTGAAAAGCAGGTCGTGGCCATCGCCTTCGACGAGCAGGCCGCTTCGTGTGCCGAAGGCCAGGCGACGCTGGACCTTGCGGTGAGGTTGCTCGCCAGACTGTATCCGGTTCTGGCAATAGTTCCCTTGGACAGTTCGGCGAACTCCCAAGCCAAAGCGCTGGAGCGTCTGGCAAAGTCGATCAATCCAAAAGTTGGCATCCGGCGTTCCGGCAAGTCCGCCACGGTCTGCTTGGTTGCAGGCACGACGCGCCCATCGCTGCAATGCACCACCTTTTTCATGGGGTCGGACGGTTGGACGGCAAAACTATCGCGTCACGACCCGGTGGGCTCTGGCTCGAGCTTGCTGCCTTATGGAGCTGGCGCCGCGAGCTGCTTCGGCGCCGCCAACGTCTTTCGAACCATCTTCGCCGCTCAGCTGACCGGCGCCGAGCTCGACGAGAATATCGAACTCTCGTTATACAGCTACAACAAGACCAAAGCCGGCGATGGCCCGCTTGATCTTTCTGTCGACCTTGGTGAAGCGCACCTCGTCGGGTTGGGCGCCATTGGCCATGGCTCGCTTTGGGCCCTGGCGAGACAATCCGGCCTCGCGGGTCGCTTGCACGTCATTGACCATGAAGCGGTCGAACTCTCAAACCTGCAGCGCTACGTATTGGCCGGCCAAGCGGAGATCGGTATCTCCAAGACGGAGCTTGCAACCACCACCCTCCGATCGACCGCTCTCAAGGTCGAGGCGCACCCGCTGAAGTGGGCAGAATATATTGCGCGCCGGGGCAACTGGGTTTTCGACCGAGTGGGTGTGGCGCTTGACACAGCCGCCGACCGTCTTGCTGTCCAAGGTGCTCTGCCCCGTTGGATCGCGAATGCCTGGACGCAGGAATATGATCTCGGCATCTCGCGGCATGGTTTCGACGATGGCAAGGCATGCCTTTGTTGCATGTACATGCCATCCGGAAAATCCAAGGACGAGCACCATCTGATTGCCGAGGAATTCGGAATATCGGAAGCACACGAGGAGGTGAAGACGCTCCTACAGACTAATGCCGGAGTGCCAACCGACTTCGTTGTTCGGGTAGCTACGGCGATGGCTGTGCCTTTTGAATCGCTGGCCCCGTTTGTTGGCCAGCCGCTGCGGTCTTTTTATCAACAGGCGATCTGCGGCGGTCTCGTATTCCAGCTCAGCAATGGAAGTCGTCAGGTTCGAACCGTGGTTCCCATGGCCTTTCAGTCAGCGCTCGCCGGGATCATGCTTGCCGCGGAGCTGTTCAAACACAGTGCCGGTTTCCCGATGAGTCCAACGACAAGCACTCGCATAAATCTACTGCGCCCCCTCGGATCTCACTTGCATGACCCGAAAGCCAAAGACTCGAGCGGCCGCTGTGTCTGTTGCGACGGGGATTTCATCTCGGCTTATAGGCGCAAATACGGCAACAGCCTTGAACCGCTAAGCAACATATCCAGTGGCTAGACAAAGGTGGACATTTCCGTTGCCGCGGACGGTGTGTCGGCCAGCGTCGACCTTCACTCTCAAAGCCTAAAGTATGTCGCGCAAAAGTGTGCAGCGGTTTTGTGGCAACGACATGCATAAGAAAAGCGTAGGGAGCGAATCTGAATGATCGCGACGCGCTTTGCCACAGAGTCAACCTGTTACGCATCGCGGCGAACTGGCGTGCGGCGGCGATGATCGCGGAAATCGGGGACGTCTGATAAACAAGATCTCGTCTCACTATGGATTTTTGTAATCTTCGTGCTACATATCCTTCCATTATGTAGTGCGAAGGTCTCAAATGCCTACACCACACAACCCTCCTGCCGCTGTGCGGCGAGCCTTGCGCAAGCTCGGCTCGGATATTCACGATGCTCGTCGGCGCCGTCGGCTACCGATGGCGGTCGTAGCCGAACGCGCCTTCACGTCCCGCTCGACCTTGCAGAAAATCGAAGCCGGCGACACCAACGTCAGCATTGGCATCTATGCTGGCGTTCTTCAGGCGCTCGGATTGCTCGACGGGCTGAGCCAAATCGCCGACATAAGCAACGACAGGGTCGGGCAAGCACTGGCCATCGCCGAATTGCCAAAGCGTGCGCATCTCAAGCGGCCCGCCGGATCATCACGTAATGGCTGATTTTGAGGTACATATCGATCTGAACGGCCGCACGCGCCCGATCGGACTGGCAAGGAGCAATCGCGTCCGAGGCACGGAGACGATCCTCTTCGAGTACGGCAGTCAATGGCTCGAGGATCCCGATCGTTTTTCACTCGAGCCAGCCCTTGCCCTAACCCGGGGCGCCTTTGCCCCGCCGGCCGGGCTTGCCACCTTCGGTTCGATCGGCGACTCCGCACCTGACACCTGGGGCCGCCGCCTCATGCGGCGTGCAGAACGTCGCCTTGCCGACCGCGAGGACCGTGCTGTGCGGACCCTTGCGGAGAGCGATTTCCTGCTCGGTGTTGCGGACGAAACGCGGCTTGGGGCGCTCCGCTTCCGCTGGGTCGGCGAGGAGATGTTCCAGGCACCGATCCGCGCCGGCGTGCCCGCCCTGATCGAGCTCGGCAGGCTCCTCCAGATCACGGAGCGTATTTTCCGCGATGAGGAGACTGACGAAGACCTCCAGCTCATTTTCGCGCCCGGCTCCTCTCTTGGTGGGGCTCGACCAAAGGCGTCGGTTATCGACCATCATGGACACCTCGCCATCGCCAAGTTCCCGAAGGAAACTGACGATTACAGCATGGAGACCTGGGAGGAGGTGGCGCTGAGATTAGCTGGCCAAGCCGGCATCACTACCCCACAGCACGAACTCATCGAAGTCGCCGGTAAAGCAGTCATGTTGTCACGGCGTTTCGATCGCGAGGGCGAAACCCGCATCCCGTTCCTGTCGGCGATGGCGATGATGGGCGCCAGAGACGGCGAGCGCGGCAGTTATCCGGAGATCGTCGATGCACTCGCGCAATATGGAGCACAGGGAAAGACGGACGCACACTCCCTCTATCGGCGTGTCGTCTTCAACGTGTTGATCTCCAACGTCGATGACCACCTCCGCAATCACGGCTTCCTGTGGCTCGGAAAAGCTGGATGGTCGTTGTCACCGGTTTACGACCTCAATCCAGTCCCGACCGATGTCAAGCCGCGCGTGCTGACAACCAACATAGACCTCGACGAAGGCACCTGTTCGCTCGATCTGTTGGAGGCGGCTTCGGAGTTTTTTGCGCTCACCTTGGCGCAGGCGCGCACGGTCATCAAAGAGGTGGCGACGGTGACGGCGACCTGGCGCGATATCGCCAAAGCGGTTGGCGCCCGGACGGCCGAGATCAATCGCATGGCCAGCGCGTTCGAGCATGACGATCTCAAGCGGGCTTTGACGTTGTGAAGGCCACAACGTTGATCCGCGGATGACGTCTCGCACCATCTCTTGTCGGATAAAGGAGATTTCTGACCTCGGTGCCGGCAAGAAAGCTTTTGTGGCGGTCGTTAAACTAACCGCCTTTGATGAGTTTGTTGAAATCGATGTCATACCCAGCGGCGTCTAGCTCCTTGGCCAGCGAAAGCTTCCAAGCTCCAACTTCGTCCCACGAAACATAAACCGTGCCTACGTAGTCGCTGGGGATCTCGATGTCGCCTTTCAACAGACCGCAGACCTTGTCCCGACCCAGCCTTCCCACGAAATAGCCGAGTTCAAGGATGACGTTTTGCCTGGCGCGTAATCTCTCCTGCGTGTCCTTCTTTGACCTGCCGAAGTCATCTGGCGTCAGGAGAACCACGGCAAACCCAACGTTCCCGTACTTCGCGAGTTTTTCAGGGATGGTCATTCCGCCGCTCGCCTTTTCATGCAGAATGACGGCTTCTAGGCCGAGCTGCTCGATAAAGCGAGCGAGCGTCTCGCGAGGTCCTTCGTCGTGGCCATGCACGATGAAAACCTTGGACTTGTCCGCCGGGCGCATTTCAGTGACAGGCGCTGGTAGGTGCTCCAGAACGTAAGCCTTGTAATCACGCCCGAATGGAATGAGGACGGACTTGGTCATTTTGCGGATCCCCGCGATCAGCTTGTTTCCATCGTGAAACCATTCGTGGCCAAAATTCATGAACCAATCTGGATTTTCCGCGCCCTTCTCGATCAATGTGATCGTAAGACCGAGTTCTTGTGCCTTACCGTCGGGCCACGACAAGCTTGCACTGCCCATCATCGAACTGCCTTGCTCCGAGCCGTTGATGAAGGCTTCAAAGTCTACGGCGCGTTTCAGCGCATCGTTAAGGTCCTTCAGTTCATCGCTCTGAAGCGCTTTCGACAGCTTCCTCAAGGGGCGGTCATAGGTGTTATAGTCAGCCTGCTGAAGATCGAGAATGGCATTGTTCACATCGTTCAAAGCGGACGCGACGGTCATTCCGCGCTCCTCTCAAGCCGTGCCACTGCGGCTCGCTCCAGGATTTGATCGCGAACGCTCTCTTTCAACTGTTTCACGAGGGAAGTGATCCAATCATTTTGCTCGTAGGGAATGGCTTTATGATCAATAGCGTCATGCGCTTCTTGGATGGCCGCCTCAATGCTCGCAGGATCCGTGGGATCGAACGAGACGTTCGCTATCTCGCCATCAATCGCTTGCGAGAAACTCGAAAGCTGGCCGGTCTTCTTCTTGAGTTTGTCAAGTCCGGTGATTTTGAACATTGTTTCGTTCCATATCATCAAGCACTGCATCTGAGTGCGGATTCGACTGGTGGCGGCCGAAAGCCTTCGGGCTCGCTAGTAATACAATTAACCTGGGGGCAAGGCGCGAACCTTGGCGCTAAAGGTCCACAAGCCCGACAAGAAGAGGTCGCCTCCTTTTTTGGGGGAAGGCAACATCGGGGAGTAGCGCAGACCGCCCCTTTTTGGCCTATCGGCAGACCTCGTATATCGCGGTGGCCAGGCTGTTGCTGTTCCAGTTGACCATCACGTTTGCTTGGCGCTCGAGCTCGACCGGTGTTCTTTGCTGGCTGCGCCTCCTGATGCCAATGATCGGCTTGGGGTACATGAACGCGTTGAGCGCCAAGTCGATCTCCGTTTGTATCCAGAAACGATCGTTCACGTACATACCGGCGGGCACGATCACGCAGCTTGCCTGGCGGATTTGCTCTTTCAGCCGCGCTTTCAAGACCGAATTTCGGACGGTTTCATTGGGCGCGATGATGGGTTCGTTTCGGGGAACGCTATAGTCCCTGTAGGAGAACCAAGAGAGGTTGCTAGAAGCGATATCCAAATTCCACAGGTCGGACCGCTTCTTTGCCCACTCCGCAGGCATTCCGGTCGGCAGCACGATTTCGGTATGCTCGACACCCTGCTTGTTGGTGAAGTCATTGGTCAGCCCATCCCGCTGGTTTGTGAGGCGTTCAGCCGCCCGGTAGGCGGCCGAGGCTACGGCACTGCGCCCGCCACTGCGAGCGATCGGCTTCATGCTGAAGTGATAGATCGCCAATTCCTACCCTTCCCGCGGATCTGGGCTCCCGCACGCCGAGTTGCGCAGCAACTCGTAAGTGCGCCCTTGTGCCCTCATCGCCTTCGGCTCTTCGGCCCCGGTGGGACTATGCGGCAACGTCCGCGTTCTATTTCTAGGTTTTCGATCGCGTGCTTCTACCCACACATATGCGAGTTGCCGGAGAGCACCCGCTAGGCGACCTTCGTTGCCGTGCAACCTGCGAGCTGGCGGGCCAGTTGGCCGTAGACTCGGGCGAAAACAAAAGCGGAGATGCGTCTCAGTAAGCAGGAGCGCGCAATCGATACGCGCCGCAAGGTGCTGATTGGAGCACTGGTGCTGCATCGGCTCGAGAATGGCGACCATGCATCATCGTCACGACCCTTTCTCGAATGGCTTCAACGCGAGTTACCGAAGTTCCTCATTCGGGAGGGCGACCGGGAATTGTTCGATGATCTTCTAAAGCCACACGGCCAAGAGCAGTCGCCAAAGGATGACAACATAGCGTCATGATCCGTCCTCGGGAAATCAAGTACGCCGCCACGATATGATGCGCATGGCAGCCCGCGATCCACTATTGGCAGCTGTCGCACTTCTCACCATTCCTCTTCGGACAGCAAAGCGATCTGCTATAGGCAACTTATGCGATCACGGTGATGGGCGCCGCCATCGTTATTCAGTATGTCGGCGAGAGCTTCGGATCCGAGAAAGGCGATCTCATCTCGATGATCGGCAATTGGGTGTTCTCCGCCTTTGCGATCATCCTGCTCATCAGGATGTTGTCGGCCCCTCTGATCCTGCACTTCGGATCGGCGAGCGACGACAGCCACGGATCCGCCCGCTTCGCCGACAAACGTGAAATCGCACCACTCGTTCGCTCACGGCGTGGCCTGCTCATTGGTCGTGATCTGCGCACACAACAGCTGCTTAGATCTGACGAGGCGGCGCACCTCTAACGATGGCGCAGACGCGAAGCGGCAAGGGTGTTGGATTGATGGCGGGCTATGGCGTGCAGCTCTGGACCATTCGTCAAGATGTCCATCAACGGTGCGCGACCCGCGGACATCGCGCTGCTCCATTTCTGTCGAATGCTGGCGTGCTCCAGGTTGGCGTCAACGATCATGGGAGCGCCCGTCTCGTCTCCGACCTCCTCGGTCAGGTGACCGTAATCTTCAAATCAGCGGCACGCGCTATGGACCCGGAAACGTCCGGCTCGTCCTTTGCCGAGCAGCATGTCGAACGTCCTCTTTTGACTCCGGACGGGGTTCGCAATCTGCCCGCGTCCGATGAACTTCTGTTCGTCGGAGTTTGCTTCATTGTTCACTCGGTGATCGCCATAACCAACATGAATCAGTTACGCTCGATTGATTCAGAAAAGTCGTTGGACGCCTCGGACACGACTTTGCGATTGTTCCCTTATGATCGCACAACGCTACCATCTCCGCATTGAGCGCACCGACTTCAAGAGAAACATGGCTCGTTTCTATCAGTTGTCGATCGAGTCGACCCTGTTTGGTGACGTGTCGCTTACCCGCAATTGGGGACGGATCGGAAGACTCGGCCAACAGAGAGTGCACCTCTTCAACAGCGAGAAAGAGGCTGCCGTCCTTTTCCGAGACCGCTTGCTCAGAAGCGTTCCCGCGGCTATCGACCGAACCTTAGAGCCTGAGACTGACCCGGTGCCGGCCTTGCGAGCGGCTCCGTTGAGGGGAAAAGACGGCTCACGCCGTCTCCCCTTCGGGCTGCAGATGGTGCAGGTAGCTGACAGCGCGCTGCGCGTGGCTGGCGGCGGTAAAGATCGCCCGCGTGTCGCTTGAGAGCAGCTTGAGCCAGGCGGCGAGATAGCTCGCATGGTCAGGCCGTGGTTCGAGTTCGGGCACGATGCCGAGATCGGCGCAGAGGAAGCAGCTGCCGAGTTCGGCGATCAGTTCCTCGCGGGCGCGTGCGCTGTTGTCCTTGGCGTAGCGGCTGAGGTCACGATCGAGACGATGCGCGGCCGCCGTCCAGTGGGTCAATTCATGGCTCATGATTGCAGCGTATGATTGTGCGTCGCGGAAGGCTTCGAAGGCCGGCATCTGGATGTGATCGCGGGCCGGTGCGTAGTAGGCCGACGAGCCGCCGTGCCGGATCAGGGCGCCGGTATTGGCAAAGAAGCGGTCGGCATGGCCAATGCGGACGATCGGATCTGGAGCCGGCACAACGGGCCGGCAGCGCTCGCCTAGCCCGTCGATCTGGTCGCAGTTGAACACCGTGTAGGCTTTCAGAAACGGGATGTCGTGCGTAACCGCCTCGCCGGTGTCGCTGGTTTCGGCCCGCAGGAACGAGCTGGCAAAGACGACGGTGGTGCCGGTCTCGCCCTTGCGCACCGCCGCCCCGAATTCGCGAGCCTGACGGAAGGTCATCCAGGTGGCCGAGGTAAAGCCACGGGCGATCGCCTCCGACCAGAGGATGAGAACGTTGATGCCAGAATAGGGCTCGCCATTGTGGCGCAGCGGCCGGGTGATCCGGTCGCTGGCATAGGCCGTGTTCCAGGGCTGCATCCAGGGTCTGACACCCTGTTCGAGTTCGGCGACGATCTTGTCGGTGATGCGGCTGTAGAGATCGGATCGTTGCTTGGTTGGCTGCCTCGTCATGTTTGACCCTCCGTTTGAGGTCGCGACCATCGCGACCTGCTACGGCGGTCCGCATGCCGGGCTTTTCAGCGCTGGCCCGCACCCGACAGGGCCGGAACGACAGTGGAGGACGGCAACGCCGTTGCGGGCCAGCGCGAGCCCGGCAGGACCAAAAGCCGGGGCAGGACGCGGAGCGCGGCCGGCAGATGGGATGGTCAACGGCAGGCAGACCAATCAAGGATCGGCGGGCGGGCGGCCGAGCAATCACGAGGTCAGTCGAGCACGGCCGCCCTCACCGCCCCGGCCGTGCCAGCGACCGGGCGATATCGACGATGTCGTCGCGCGAGGCGGTCGGATCTTCCCGGTTTCACGCGCCCCAAGCCCGATCCGAAAGTCGATCCCCGCACCTCTTCGCTAAGAGATTGTAATCACGCCGCTTCGTCTCCGAGGAGTCTTACAACAGGCGCTTCGTGCTCTGCCGGGGACGGTGCAAACATGTCGAGTTGTGAAGCCATCACGTTACCCGCGTCTCTCGGTCACAATCGGACACATGACGGCGCTCATCGCGTCATCATCACCGCGGTTCCGACATAACGACGATATTATTCAAACCTAATAGCAGTCTGCATCATATCGTTTTTGTTTGATTTATTTCGGTACTTAATGCCTAAACAATGGCGATCCCGACTAAAGGGGGATAAAACGCGCCTGCGTCATCAGTCGCCCTGCTCCTCTCCCACTGGTTCAAAACCAGGATAAAAACTTTCGCCCGAATCTTGTTATCATCGCATTGTTTTTGCTGGAAAAATTCTTGCAGATTTCCTCGAAAGATCATTACGACAGGGTCGAATCTGATATAAGGGGGATAAAATGAGGACGCGAAAATGCCAATCCATGATCCATGCGCATTGCTCAATCGGTTACTTCAAGAGCCGAACGAAAGTGCCTGGCTGGAATTCAAGGTCAACAACAAGGACCCGCGCGAGATTGGTGAATATGTTTCCGCCCTCGCGAATTCAGCCATGCTGGCTAGCAGGGATCGTGCTTTCCTTGTCTTCGGAGTGGAGGACCACACGAAAAAACGCGTGGGGACCGAGCTCCGATTGCAACAGCTAAAGCAAGGGAACGAGGATTTCACCAATTGGCTGAGCCGGATGATCGAGCCGCGTGTCCTCGTCGAGGTTCTGGATTTCTCGTGCGACGGTCTTGCATATTCCGTGATTGCCATCGAACCGTCCTATGAACGGCCGGTAAAGTTCAGCGGTACGGAATTCGTCCGGATCGGCGAAAACAAGAAAAAGCTCGCCGAATTTCCCGAGCACGAGCGGGCACTCTGGATAGCCACCGGAAGACGCCGCTTCGAAACAGCTGTTGCTACATCCAACGCGAGCACGGAAGACGTCTTCGCCTTGCTCGATCCAGATCCTATGTTCGATTTGACCGGCGAGCCAAGGCCGAAGAGCCAAGAAGAGGTGATCCGCAAAATGGCGGATCGAGGGTTTGTTCTGGATAATCTTGAAGGCCGGTTCGACATTACCAACCTCGGCGCGATCATGCTGGCCCGCGATGTCACGGCTTTTCCGTCCATCGCCGGGAAAGCCGTTCGCATCGTCAAATATGTCGGCCGTGACAAATCTCGGTCCGACTTCGAACAGGAAGGCAAAAAGGGCTACGCGGTCGGCTTCACCGGCATGATGAAATTCCTGATGGAACGCCTGCCCAAAGACGAACGCTACATCGAGGGAGTGCGACGCATGGTTCCGCACTTCCCGGAAACAGCCATTCGGGAAGTGATTGCCAACGCACTCATCCACCAGGATTTCATGGCAACCGGGGTGGGCCCTGTGGTCGAGATCTATGATAACCGGGTTGAGATCAGTAACCCGGGTAACTCTTTGATCAATACCGACCGGATGCTCGACGAACGCCGCTCCCGAAACGAAAAGCTGGCAGCCACGATGCGTTCATTCGGCCTTTGCGAGGAGCGCGGTGGCGGGCTCGACAAGACGCTGATCGAGATTGAAGCGGAGCATCTTCCCGCTCCGGATTTCATCTCGTCCGAGAACTCAATGCGTGTCGTGCTGTTCGCACCCAAAAGCTTCAGTCAGATGTCGAAGGCAGAGAAGATGAGAGCGTGTTTCTTCCACTGCGTTCTGCGCTGGCTAACCCATGACTACATGAGTAATGCGACCCTAAGAGAACGGTTCTCGCTTCCGGCGGAAGAGTATCAGGCAGTATCCACCATTATCGCGGAATCGATCAAACTCGGCCGTATCGCGCCGGCGGACCCGGATCAGGGCAGGAGAAACGCAAGATACGTTCCCTACTGGGCCGTATGAGGCAGAGGCCCTAGCCAAGACGGGATTCGAATTCACATTGGTTGCCTAAATCTCTGGCGAAGCGTTTCTGCAAGCGACTTGCACAGCATCTGGTTTTCTTCCTCCAGCCGAAACAGCTCTGCCATTTCGTCGGCAGCCGAAACAGGAGCAGCTGTCGCGGCAGGGGCGGACTTTGCAGCGCTCGTTTTGCCAACCCGCTTTGCTCCGCGTCGATCCGTGGTGAGCCACCTTCCGTCGCGTCGCTACCCAACCTTGTTCAGAGCGCCCCGCCCCGGCCGTGCCAGCGAACGGGCAATATCGACGATGTCGTCGCGTGCGGCGGTCGGATCTTCCCGGTTCCAGGCGACCCCAAGCCCGATCCGAAAGTCGATGCCTCTGACCTTCTTCAGTTCGAAGGCGCGGTTCGGAAGCTCGCGCGTCCATTCCGGGACAAAGCCGATGCCAAGCCCGGCCGAGACGAGCGACACCAAGGACCAGGTGTCGTCGCAGCTGTAGGCGATGTTCTTTACCAGGTCGTAGGCCTCGAACTTCTCCTGGAAGTAGCGCTCGGAAAACGACAGGTTCTGCCTGGAAAAGGCGATGAGCTTCTGATCGCTGAGGTCGTCGATGGTGATCTCGTCGCGCTCGGCCAGCGGATTGCCATGGCCAACCGCCAGATAGTAGCGCTCGGAGGCAATCGAGAAGAAGCGCAAGGCGCCGATGTTTTCCACCGGGCGGATGAAGCCGAGATTGATCTGGCCGCTTTCCAGGTTGCGGATGATCTCGCCGGTGTTGCCGGCGGCGATATGGATCTTCACGTCCGGGAACTTGCGGGCGATCTTCGCAAGGAAGGTCGGCAGCATGCCGATGGTGGCCGGATAGACGGTGCCGATCTTGATCTGGCGCATGCGGCTGCCGCCGGCCGCCCGCGTCAGTTCGGTGGTCAGATCGACCTCGCTGAGGATGCGCACGCAGCGATCGTAGAAGGTTTCCCCTGCCCTGGTCAGTTCCACCCGTCTGGTCGAGCGGATGAACAGCGCACAGCCAAGCTCCCTTTCCAGGGCCATGACATGATTGCTGAGCGCCGGCTGGGCAATCCGCACCCGCGCTGCCGCCCGGCCGAAGTGCAGTTCCTCGGCCACTGCTTTGAAATAGGAGAGTTGGCGGAGTTCCATGAAGACTGTTCTCCTCGCGTAAGCCGCTGAGAGGCACTACCGAGTTACATACTATAGTTGATAAACTTAAAAGATGTAAACGGCGATCTTCCGGGCATGGATATGCGCAAACTGGTTGGCCGTAATTTTGCTCGTCTGCGCCGCGAGAAAGGCCTCACGCAGGAAGACGTCGAGGCGCGCTCTGGCTACAGTCAGCAATATTTGAGTGGCCTTGAGCGCGGGCGACGAAATCCAACTGTGATAACGCTCTACGAATTGGCTCAAGCTCTGGGTGTTAGTCATGTCGACCTCATAGCACCAGATGACGAGCACGCCTGATACTTCGCGTGGCTTGAGCAGGTTCCCGCTCCAGCGTCCTGACATGATTGCTGAGCGCGGCTGGGCAATCTGCATCCTCGCCGCGGCCCGTCGAAGTGCAACTCCTCGGCCACGGTTTTGAAATACGAGGGCTGGCACAGTTCCATGGAGTACGAGTCCGAGCTCGTTCCGATTTGACGCATGCGCAGTTGCCTCGCGCCGCCTGTCGGAACTAGGTATAATTTTCTAAAGAATCACTCTTGCACGTGATTGCACTGATTGAACATAAATCGCAACGTCAAGGCGATTTCAACATAGGATAGCGATTTTGTTGCCGATCCAATGCAAGATGGCGCGCACTGCACTTGGCATGAGTGTCAAAGAGCTGGCAGAAGCAGCGTCCGTATCCACGAACACCCCTGGTGCGTTTTGAGCGAGGCGACGAACTGAAGGCAAGAACGGTCAGCGCCATCCGAACAGTGTTGGAAGCGGGAATAGTTTTCATTAACGGCGAATATACTGGCTCAGGTGGCCCCGGAATTCGTCTGAACGACCGCGAAATCAGCGGCGAGCGCGAAGGAGCAGATAGCTAGGTCGCCTTGAAAGGATCTGAACCAGCAACCCGCAACAGGTAGGCCGGCGCTCGAACGCAATCAACGAGTTGGTACATAACGCTGTTTTATGGAACCGAGTTACGGACATCCAGGTAGTCGGAAGCAATCACGGCTTTCAGACAACCATCTGGAGCGCGGGAAATATCGCCTCTCCAAACAAATCGACGGCGTAGCCGGTGGCGACCTCGGCCTCTTGCGCCCGAAGGATCGCGCTCGCACGTCCGATGATCGATTTGTAACGACGGATCGCGGCTCGACGAGAGAACGCTTGCCGTAGCCAGTCGCGGCTCGCCACTTCATCCGCCGGCCGTGTCGATCCCCGCGATATGCCGATCGCGCCGGCTGGCTGGCTCGGGATCCGGCTGGTCGAACGCGTTGGCGCGCGGCGGAATGACAACGGCAGCATCGGAGCTGTGCCTGGTGACGACGGCGAAGTCGGGTTACCGTCATGGCGCCATCGGCCGTGAGCTAGCCGATGGGGGCGAGGATCTGGCGAGGAGCGGCTCCACCTGCGAGGCATCGCCACTATCCTGACCCGTCATGGCATGCGCGATGATCTCGCCGCTGTCGGCATCCAGTGCCAGGGGCCGGCAGCCTTATGTCATTCTCTTTTTCGGAGACTCGCGATAGTCGCTCGCTGAAGATAGGGCGCGCCATTCTTGACTTTGAGGCTTTGCAGTCGGGGAGCTTCTCCTCAGGAGGAGCCTGCCTCCGGGAGACGACGTCGCACGATGGCGGCGTGGGTTTTGACGCCATAGATGAGGCCAGCGTCATTAAAGTCGTAGCGCGGGTTGTGAAGCGGAGCTGAGTCCTCGCCGTTGCCAAGGTTGAGGAAGCAACCGGGAACCCTGCCAAGGTAGTGGGCAAAGTCCTCAGACCCCGTAAAGGGCTCCGTGATGGTCTGGACATTGTCTTCGGGTAGGAAGGTGCGACCTGCCTCGAACACTTCTTTGGCGAGCTCCTCATCGTTGATCAGAGGCACGAACTCGCGCGAGTATTTTATCTCCGCCGAGACATTGTAGGCTGCAGCGGTCGCCTCGGCGATGATCCGCATCTGCTTCTCGATGTTCTCGCTGACCTCCGGCTTGAAGCTCCGGGCGTCTCCTAGGATCCGAGCCAGACCTGGAAGCGCGTTCCGGGTACCGTCCGTGATCAGTTCGGTGACGGAAACCACGGCGACATCCGTCGGGCTCACCCTTCGCGCCACGATTGTCTGCAGATTGGTGACAACGGCGCAGGCGGCCACGAGAACTTCGTTGCCCCAGTGCGGCCGGGCGGCGTGGCCGCCGACGCCAGTCAGGATGATCTCGAAGTTGTCTTCGGCAGACATCATCGCGCCGGGCTTCGTCATAAGGACACCGACAGGTACGCCGGGCATATTGTGGATGCCGTAAATCTCCTCGAAGGGGAAACGGTCGATCAGGCCGTCTTCAAGCATCGACAGCGCACCCCTGCCCCATTCCTCGGCTGGCTGGAATACGAATTGAACCGTCCCGTTGAAGCCGCCTTCCGCGGCGAGATGCTTGGCCGCTCCGAGCAGCATCGATGTGTGCCCATCATGGCCGCAAGCATGCATGACGCCCGGATTTGATGACCTATATGAAAGATCGCTTTGCTCAGTAATTCGAAGCGCGTCCATGTCGGCCCGCAACGCGATCGAACGGTTCCCTGTCCCTCGCCTGAGAGTGCCGACCACACCCGTTCCGCCAAGCCCCTCCACGACCTCGAGACCGAACTCGCGGAGCTTGGCGGCGACAAACCTCGAAGTGCGCTTTTCTTCAAACCCAAATTCCGGATGCTGGTGGAGGTCGTGCCGCCATTCCGTCATCTCCTTTTCTAGTTCCTCAAAATCAGGCATTACGGCTTCTCCCCAATCTCGATCGAACGGGCTGCAACTTGTTCTGGAGTGGCACCCACGAGCTCCTCATAAAGAACGGGGTCTGTAGAGCCCTCCGTGTTAATAAGAAGCACGCGACTGCCCGCTCCAAGCTTGAGCTTGGACCGATAATCTGACTTACCGCACACTTTGACCAGAGCGGCCAGCCCGACGCCACCGCTTTCGCCGGATACGATCGCCGGGTCAGCTTTCACGGGATTGGCAAGTAGGCGCATGGCTCCGATCGCCTCGTCCTCCTCTACAGTCATAAAAGCATCGGCGCTCCTCGATAGGATACGCCATGCCACCATCGAAGGTTCGTAGCATTCTAGCATTGCCATCACGGTCGGCTCTCCGTGCCTAATCTTCACTGCCATGCCTGCGCGCGCACTCTCCACAATACACGCGGCGCGGGAGGGATCTACCACGGTGAAGAATGGGCGATCGTCACCATACAAAAGAGCGAAATATCCTGCAGCCGCTGCAGCAATACCACCCACTCCTGACTGTACAAAGACATGGGTCGGTTTCTCGGGCATCTGGCGCACCGCCTCAGCGAGTAGAGCGGTGTAACCTTGCATCACAAACCTAGGGATACGCTCGTAACCCGGCCAAGAAGTATCCGATACAATCTGCCAACCTTTTTCTAAAGAGACTCGTGTTGCCTCTGCTACTGAATCATCGTAGTTGCCATCGACCCTGATTATTTTTGCCCCGAATTTAGCAATCGCCGCAACGCGCCGTGCACTGACTCCAGTGTGCACGAAAATCGCGCACGCAGCTCCCACAAGCTGTGCACCTTGGGCGACAGAACGACCGTGATTGCCGTCCGTGGCGCACGCGAAGGTCAGCTCGTGCGCAACCGCCTTTACTTCGGGTGCGTGAAGCTCCGACACATCAACAATTCGCCCCAGAGCCCGGGAGGCCTCCTCAAGCACTAGCCGGGTAACTGCATACGACCCGCCCAGCGCCTTGAAGCTGCCCAGGCCGAGACGCTGGCCTTCGTCCTTTACGAAGATACTCTCGACGTTCAGCTTCTGTGACAGATCAGACAACAACACTAGCGGAGTGGCCTTGTGCCCCTCGCGGAACTCTAGAAAGCGCTCGACGATTTCTGCAGAATCGTTACTCAGCATTTCTGCATCAGCTGGATCCAGGGCCGTTCCATGATCTGCGTTGTTATTCACTATGAGCATGCTTTGCTTCACCTTTTGTTTGAACGATGATGGTATAATCGAAAGACTTCGCGCTGAAACTTTGAGCAACAGGTTTGAGCTGCCTCGCCCAAGCGCTACGAAACGAGTATAAGCCATCGCACATACGGCGACGCACATCTCATACGCGTACTCCGCATGCAGAAGGACACGTCCGGCCTTTCGCACCAAATGCCTCACTACAAAGCGCTTGATCCTAAGATTACTGCCGCGCGATCTACTGAGCGGCTGCAGCACCGTTGTGAATTTAGAAGGAAGCCATTGAGTCGATCATTATCGCCCGACAGTTTCCCTATTGAAATCAATGATCAGTTCGTCCCACTCAGCCCATAGCCCCGCGGCCTGCTTCCAGAATGATTGAGACTTGCGCGCGTCGAAGTCCTCGGGAGATATGGCTTGCTGTTCGACCCAGGTATAGTATCCCAGGTTGAACATCCGCCTGCGATCACGCGCCTCTGTCTGCAATACGCTGTCTGCCAACTCCTCACGCAGACATTCTTCTAGAAATGATGACCGATCGGCATCTGAGAGACCACGGGAGTGATTGACAGATAGGGTTCTTTCCGCCTCACTGTAATAGAGAGCAGCGCCGTCCGTCGCGACGGTCATCACGACATCCCCCGGACCATAGTTCATTTGCCTTGCCAGCTTTATCGAAGCGATTATGTTCGCGAAGCCGGAAATACCGATGTAGTCTAAGAAATTCAAATCTCCAATTTCAAGACCAAGCTGTCTGGCTAGCCAGCTACGATTTTCTGGCCCCCTGCTTAGAACGTTCATTCTTTCGCAGCTACGATCCGAGACGCCGATCACAAAATCCGTATTCATCACGTTATGGATCAGTGGCACATGCTTGTCGCCGATTCCCTGAATGTTATGTTCTCCATATCCGTTTTCCAGAAGCGTTGGGCACTCGAGAGCCTCCACAGCTGCTATCTTCGCGCCGAAGTTGTCCTTAAGAAAGTCTCCCGCGGCTATCGTTCCTGCGGAACCTGTCGCCGACACAAATGCAGCTAGCCTAGTAGTGGGAGCCTTCTGCAGATCACTGAAGACGGCAGCACAGGCGGAGCCCGTGCAAAGATAGTGGGCAAAGTAGTTAGGGAACGAGGAGAATTGGTTCAGGATCACGTTCTCAGGCCGCATGGCCAGCTCATGGCACTTGTCATAAATCTCCTTGACGTTACTCTCCGTCCCGATCGTGCGAATAATATGCGAGGGGTCAGCGACCCAGTGCGCCAGCCATTGGTATCGCTCCTTGCTCATGCCTTCCGGGAGCACCGCAATGCCGTCACAGCCGAGTATCCGCGATATCGCGACACCGCCTCGGCAATAGTTTCCAGTCGAGGGCCAGATCGCGCGATGATGAAGCGGATCGAAGCGCCCCGACACCAGTTTTGTTACGAGGCACGCATAAGCGGGGAGGACTTTGTGGGCAGCGATCATCGGAAAGTGAGAGCCCAACAGGACAACGACGGGCGCCTCTGTTCGTGTAAACGTCTTGGGAAGCACGACGTAGTCGGGTAATGCACCTCTGCTCTTTCTATCCGGAGCGTTGAACCAGTTTACGCGCCATAAGTTTTCAGGTTGCGCTACATCGCTAGACACGTTTTTGAGAGACGCAGCAATGTCCTCCGGCATCGGGCTTTGACCCGCGAGCTGAGAGAATGTCGGCAGGCGAATGCCGCGTGATCTGGCGCGCGTCACTGCCGAGCTGCGCGCCTTCCGGTCGATTACCTCAATGCTGTCAAACAAACTGGTTTCCATCATAGATTTCCTTTGCTCCGAGAACCTTTTCTCACGAGTTCTTTGGATGCCCTGCCGTGGGCAGCTCATCTTCGTCCGGGATCCTGTTCACGAACAGCAAAGGCCTTTGGTGCCCTTACGTTTGCCTCCCCAAACGGTCCGCTGTTCACCACACCTGGCCCTTACGACCGAAGGCGTCGGAGCTCCTCTGCCGTCGCTGTTTTCAAACCTCTTTCAGAGAAGAGATATTGCATTTTCGGTGAAAGCGGCGCTGTATTCCGCGGCTAGATATGCACTTTTGTTTCATGGCGAGGCATCATTGGCTAAGTTTCATTCACCGGTCGAGCTTGATAGTTTTGACTTGGCCATTCTTCGTATCCTCCAGCGGGATAACTCTACGCCGCAACGCACGATTGGCGAGAGCGTCGGCTTGTCGGCGCCCGCTGTGCAACGTCGCATCAAGCGGATGCAGGATGCCGGAATTATAGTTCGAAACGTTGCTGTGGTTGATCCTGTGAAGGTCGGTCGGCCGATTACAATCATTGCCCATGTCCAGGTTCACAGTGAATCTATCGACCTCATTGAGGATGCAAAGCAGAACTTTACTGCGGCTCCGGAGGTGCAACAGTGCTACTATGTTACGGGGGAGATGGATTTCATTCTCGTGCTTATTACCGAGAACATGATGGAATACGAACGTCTCACTAAGAGGCTGTTCTTCGAAAACAATAACGTTAAACGATTTCAGACATTCGTTGTCATGAACAGCGTCAAGGCCTCGTTGGATGTGCCGTTCTAAAATCCACGAGCCGCCCGAGCCTGTCTGACGAATGAAAGCCGCTTGCGTATATCAAAAAGGAGAACCTCTCCTCAGAGGAACAGCTGGCAGCCCATGCCCGCCCAGATGGTGAGTGTGACCGCGAGTGTTCGAATTTGAGGATGGCGTAGCGCTAGCTGTCTTAAAGTTGTGACTGAGCCGGTCGTCTTGCGGGTCAGTAGAATACGCGACCGCCGTCCGCGTTCAACGTCGATCCGGTCATATGTGACGACTCGGCGCAGCTTAGGAAAAGGATCGCATTGGCCATGTCGCGAGCCGTCGCGATACGCTTTATGAGATACCGTTCAAGAATTCGATCCAGTTCAGCCTGAGGATTGGGCGCGTCTTCATACGAGCGACGAAGCATGGGCGTGTCGGTAATGCCAGGACAAAAGGCGTTGGCACGAATGCCGTCCGAAGCTAGGTCAACCGCCAGTACCTTAGTAAACATAATCAGGGCTGCCTTCGACGAGCAGTAGATCGAGCGCTCTTCGAGAGGGCGCAGTCCAGCGGCGGATGCGACATTCACTACGGTTCCACCGTTCCCGGACTTTCTGATGTAAGGCAATGCTGATCGGCATACCGATACCGGCCCGAAGACATTTACCGAATAGAGCTTATGCCAATCACCAACATCTGTGTGCTCGAACTTTCGAACAAGATCAATGCCGGCGCAATTTACGACGCCATCAATACCGCCGAGCGCTTTGGATATTTCGGCAACCGCGGCCTCCACGGAGGCTACGTCGCTAACATCGGTCTGCGCAAACGCCGCTCCCGTGCCGATTTCCTCGGCCACACTCTGCGCGCGCTTCCGATCCAAGTCCAAGATGCCAACCTTGGCTCCCTCCGAGTGGAAGAGGCGCGCAACCGCCTCCCCTATTCCAGAGGCTGCCCCAGTTATGATAAAGCGTCGCCCATCAAGTTTCATCGTGTCCAAATCCGCTGTTGAGTAGCTGTTCATTCAAATAGAGCTGCGCTCTCGCTAGTATTCACACCAACCTCTCGACAATAAACGTTGATGATCTAGCTATAGGCCGCGTCGAGGGCGTGACCTTAACCCTCGGGTGGTCACTTGCTTCCGCTGAGAGAACAGACGTTACTGATCTACTGTAGAAGGTCGCCCGAGCCGTTCCGGCCCGGGCCAAGCAATTTAGCGGATTTCGCCGACCTGCTTCCAACCATCTTCTTCGGCCTGGAATGTGCCGAAAAGACCGCTGACGTCGCCACCTGCGTCGAAGTTCAAGTCCCCTGCAGCGCCCTTGTAGTCGATCGGCTTACCCGCATCGATGAGCTCCTTTGCCTTTTTCCACTCTCCCGGTCGAATCGGCTCGCCGGGTCCGCTCGCGACTGCACGAAGGCTCTCGGGAATTTTTTCCTTGTCACCTTTGGCCTTTTCGATCGCGAGGGCCATAAGGAACGCCGCGTCGTAGGAGGCATCGGTCAGGACGGCCGTCGGATCACCTCCGAACTCCTTGAATGACTTGCGAAACACGTCAAGCGATTCGGACTTTTCGCCAATCGGCACGATAGCAGTGAAACCTTCGAGGTTCTCCGCCCCGATCGTTTTGAGAATGGTTGCAGAGCGCATGCTTTCAGCTCCGTAATAGGATTTGAAAGAACCATCCTCAATCGCCTCGCGCAGCACCGTGAGCCCTGACGAGTCACCGTAGTCAAAGATGACAAGCGTTTCAGCTCCCCCCTTGGCTAGCTCCGCAATGTCCGATCTGTACGAAGGCTTGTTTTCCTCGTGGGCGGCGTAACCGGTGATCTTGCCGCCATCAGCTTCGTAAGACCGTTTGAATGCATCCGCCAGGCCTCGTCCGTAATCGACGTTGACGTACGATACCGCCGCTTGCTTGATGCCCTTTTCAAGCAACGCATGAGCTACGGCCGCTCCCTGCAGAAGATCAGATGGCACAGTTCTGAAAACCGTGTCGTTATCCTTCAGCTTAGTGAGTTCTGGCGAGGTGGCTCCCGAGCTGATGACCGTTAGACCAGCTGGAATCGTCACGGAGTTCGCAACAGCTAGAAGAGCGCCCGAACAGAACGGTCCCACCATGCCTTGGATATGAGAGACGTTGACCAGCTTGGTCGCGGCGTCCACCCCTTGCTGTGGAGTGCATCCGTCGTCAGCAACGATACCAACGATCTTTTTTCCGTCCAGGATGCCCCCCTGGTCGTTGATCTGTTTCAACGCAAACCTTTGAGCATTGAGCATCTCGGGAGCAAAGGCCGCTGCACCCCCGGTGATGCCACCCACGAGACCGATATTAATATCGTCAGCATTTGCATTTGCCGCACCAAGCGACATAGTAACCGCTAGAGTGGCCAGTGTGAGATAGTCTTTCATTCTCATTCCCCTTGTTGTGTTTCAACTGAGCTTTTCTTCACTTCCATACCTATCTTTTTTGCTTGGACTGTCGTTCTCCTTGAGTTCCAAAATCTGGCTCGGGTAGCAGGCCCGATGGCCGGAAGCGAAGGACTAGTAGGAAAAGCAACCCGACCAAGAGCATGCGTGCATATTTTGCCTTCACCGCAAGAGCGTCCGGAAGCTGGTCTGTGAGGAGTTCCGAGGACGACCAGATGATCCAAACGATCAAAGCACCAAGGAGGACACCACGGCTGTTTCCCGAACCTCCCAAGATCACCATGATCCAAACCAAGAAGGTTATGATTGTCGGGTCGATCGCTTCTGGCGTTATCGTTCGCACGTAGTGGACGTAGAGCGCGCCGGCGAGTGCCATGAGAGCCGATCCGAGGACGAACGCCTCCATCCGTCTCCTTTCGATATTCTTCCCCATTGCTCTCGCGGCAATCTCGTTGTCGCGTATTGCACGCATCATCCGTCCCCAAGGAGAGATCGCAAGCCGCTCCACCAGGAGGTAGACAACGAGTAGAACGACGGCGAGGAACAGAAGGTACAGAAACTGTGACAAACTGTAGCCATAGTCCCCGAACGGTCGCGGAATATTGCTGATGCCCCGAGCCGCGTTTGTCAGCCATTCCTCAGACTTAGCCGCAATTCTTATCGTCTCGGCGAATCCGATCGTCACTATCGCCAGATAATCGGAACGAAACCGAAGGCAGACCTTGCCGACAGGCCAGGCCACCGCTGCTGAGAGCGCCATCGCTGCGACGATGCCCACTGCGGTTGGCATCTCAAAACCACCAACGTGATCAGCGGATGCTGGAGAAGTGAGGATCGCTGAAGTGTAAGCGCCTATCGCAAAGAAACCCGCGATGCCCGCATTGAATAACCCTGCGTAGCCCCACTGTATGTTCAGTGCGATGGAGAGGCAGCCATAGATACAGAGAAAAAGCAGGAGGTAGACTGGATAGTTCAAGAAGCTCAGGAAATCCATGATGTCCTCACAATACTTTTCCGTTAAAAATTCCGGTCGGACGCAACAGAAGAACAATCAGGAGGATTGCGAACGAGCAGACAGCTTTGTATTCCGCGGGTAGAAACAGCACCGAGAATTCTTCGGCCAGACCGACGATCAAGCCGCCAACAGCTGCACCCTCTATTCTTCCGACGCCGCCGAGAATTGCTGCGGCAAAAACTGGGAGGAGAATATTCCATCCCATGGTGGACTTAAGCTCGGTGTTGATCCCGAGAAAGAAGCCGGACGCTGCGCAAAGTGCGCCAACCAGCAACCATGTCAGGACAGTGACCTTGCGTATGTCGACGCCACATGCTCCCGCAAGATCTGGATTGTCAGACATGGCCCGCATCGCCTTTCCCCACTTGGAACGGTTGAGAAAGAGCTGCAGAGCAACAATGATTCCGATGGTTATGACAAACGTCATGATCTCCTGAGGCTTCAACCGCATCCCAAGCCAGTTCGTCGGTCGGGAAATGCCGTGGTTGTAGACCTGCGTCTGGACGCCCCAGTACATCTGTATCAGCGACCTGATTATAAGCGCGACGCCGAACGATGCCATGGTAGAGATAAGCTTTGGCTGTGCGCGGAGCGGACCGTAAAATACCTGATCGATTCCCACCGCAACCAGACCTCCGAAAACCATGGCCAGTGGGAGGGCGGCGTACGGAGAGATGCCAAGCGACGTCACCACTAAAAGCGCGATAAATGCCCCGAGTGCGGACATATCGCCGTGCGCAATGTGACCATGTCGCATGATAGCAAAGACCAAGGTAACCCCTATTGCTCCGAGAGCGTAGGTAGTTCCAATGACCAGGCCGGGGATAAGGTGATAATTGATAATTTCAAGAGCGTTCATGGGGGAATCCTATGCTCCAAGGAACATTCTTGCGATGTCCGGATCATTCAAGAGATCGCTTCCAGTTCCGGTGAAGCGGTTTCGCCCCTGCGCCAACACGTAGCCGCGATCGGAAAACTCCAAGGCCTGCTTCGCGTGTTGTTCCACCAGTAGGATAGCGACTCCGGAATCGCGCACATCGCGGCAAATCGTGAAGATCTGCTCCATGTACTTCGGAGACAGTCCAGCAGTCGGTTCATCGAGGAGAAGTAGCTTGGGAGAGAGCATAAGGGCCCGGCCCATTGCGACCATCTGGCGCTGCCCTCCAGACAGGCTGCCTGCTAGCTTTTTACGCTTGTCGCGCAGATCGGGAAAAAGCTGGTAAACGTTTTCGAATGCCTCCGACAGGTCGCCCGATCTCAGGAATCCTCCCATCTCGAAGTTTTCGTGTACGGTCATGTCGCCAAACACGTTATTGACCTGCGGGACATAGCAGACGCCTGATTTGACTATTTTGCTCGAAGGCCAGCCGGTGACATTGCAACCCGAAACTACAATCGAACCGCTGCCTATGCGGAGAAGCCCGAAAACCGCTTTCATAGCAGTGGATTTCCCAGCGCCATTTGGGCCTATAATCGTGACTATCTCTTTGTCCCGAACGCAAAGATTGAGGTCATGAAGTATGTTTACATCCGTGTAGCCAGCGTGGAGCCCGCTGATCGCAAGAACATCCATCATGCTGGCAGCCTCGTTTCCCCGAGATAGGCCTGAAGTACGCGCTCGTCCGCACACACCTCATCGAAGGTGCCCTCGATTAGGACTCGGCCGTCCACCATGCAGATAACCGGGTGGCACAGCTTGTTAATCATCTCCATGTCATGCTCTACCAAGATGAAGGTGTATCCTCTCTCTCGGTTGAGATATGTTATCTTCTCTTCGAGCTTCCGAAGAAGCGTGCGGTTAACGCCCGCGGCTGGCTCGTCGAGCAGGACCAGCTCAGCGCGTGTCATCATCGTGCGTCCAAGCTCGAGCAGCTTCTTCTGACCCCCGGAAAGTCGTCCCGCCTTTTGATGCGCCACCTCTGTCAGTTCCAAAAACTCGAGCGTCTCCCAAGCCAGTTTTCTTGTCGCGACTTCGCTCTCCCTGACGGCCGATGGCCTGAACCAGTTGTTGAGAAGTGTTTCGCCGGTGATGTCACTTTGTTTCACCGAAGCCAAACGAGGCGTCTGCCAGTGAACTTAGGCAGTTACGCCGGTTACGGCTTTCCACTGCGCTACTGCGCGGATGCGATGAATGTGAGTGGCGAGGGCGGAACGTTTCTGGTGAGACGGGACGAAAAGATTTCTGACCGCTGAAAAGACCGCGATAAAACGTTGTAAGCCGCCAACCGAACGAAAGCCCTGCATCACCCGTTCTCGTTTTCGCAGCGGCAGATGGGAATTTTCAGCACGATTGTTCAGACCCTTGTGCGATCGGTGTTCGACGCCCGGCATCACATTCCGTCTTGCTGCTCCGTATGAGCGAAGTTTGTCGGTGACGATGCGCTTCGGCGTCAGGCCTTGCCTCTTCAGCAGTCTGACCAGCAATCGCTTGGCTGCCTTGGTATCGCGGCGGCCCTGGACGATCTCGTCGAGAACGTAGCCGTCCTGATCGACGGCGCGCCAAAGCCAATGTTTCCGGCCGCCAATGGAAATCACCGCCTCGTCCAAATGCCAGATATCCTTCCGAGACGGCTTCTTTCTGCGCAACTGCTTCGCGTAAGCCGCACCGAATTTGCGGCCCCATCGCCGGATCGTTTCGTAAGATACGACAATGCCGCGCTCCAAAAGCATTTCCTCGACAAGCCGCAGACTCAAAGGAAACCGGAAATACAGCCAGACCGCATGCGCGATGATCTGCGGCGGAAATCGGTGGTTCTTGTAACTAATCCTCGTCGAGCTCATCCTCGCCCAATTAACCGCCGACCATTAAGCCACCGATAACGTGACATCACCCGTCCTGCGAACATGGGTGTTGATCGTCACCACTGGCCTGGTCGGTGGCGCATTTTACGGCCTAATCGCTCTGTGTGAGAAAAGATTTATCTGGTGGAGGAGCGAATGATGCGGAAAGCTGCTTCCCTTTTTCCCGCCGCGGCCATGCTTCTCGCCGCGCTGGTCGCGTGGCAATTGGTGGTCGTTACATTCGGTATTCAGCCGTTCATTCTCCCATCTCCGCTAAATATAGCAGGGTTCATGGGTTCGCAGGCTTCTGCACTGCTCAACGATCTCGTCATCACGATCGGAGAAACGCTGGCCGGCTTCGCAATCGGCTCGGCAATCGGGATAGCACTCGCTATCGCATTTGTCCTGGCTCCGCCGCTCCAGCGCGCGATCATGCCGCTGGCAGTGATGATCAACATGGTGCCGACCGTCGCGTTCGTGCCCCTGGCCCTCATCTGGTTCGGAGTGGGCTTCAGCTCCAAGATTGCGATTGCGGCGCTGACCGTGAGCTTCCCGGTGCTCATCAACACCCTGGCAGGTCTAAACAGTCCGCTGCCCGCTCACATCGACCTCTATCGGAGTTTCGGGGCAAAGTCTCTATCGGTTCTGGTCCGCCTTCGGCTCCCGGCTTCACTCCCGTCAGTCGCGACGGGACTAAAAGTCGGCTTCGCCCGAAGCACGGTCGTCGTCATCGTGACGGAGATGCTCGGAGCCTACTCCGGTGTCGGCCAAACGATCTATCGAGCAACCTCACAAATCGATTCCATCACAGTCTGGTCTGCAGTCGTACTGTCCTCCGTGGCAAGTCTTATTCTGTATGGCATTCTGGCGGGCTTGCTTAGGAGGTTCATTTGGTGGGATTAAGCTACTCGAGACTCTAATCGAGCAGGCGGAAATCAGGCCGATGGTTGCAAAAGAAAGTGTTCGATCGTCAAAAGGCAATAGCGAGAGCGAGAGCCGGCAAAAAGTGAGCCGATCAGACGAACTGCGCGAAGCACTTGAGGAGATGATAATCACCGGTCGGCTTCCCCCGGGCGCCCGCATCGACGAGGGGGCGCTGGTCGAGCAGTTTCAGGTTTCGCGCACGCCAATGCGCGAAGCCATCAAAGCACTTATCGCCACGGGGATGCTTGAGATGCGTCCCAGGCAAGGCGTGTCAGTGGCGGCCATTTCCATACCAAAGTTGATGGAGATGTTCGAAACGATGGCTAATCTGGAGGGCATGTGTGCCAAATACGCGGCAAGGCGCGCAACTCCAGATGAAATCGCACAGCTCCTGGAGATCCAGGGACGTCTCGAAGAGGAACTGGGCTCCAACAATCCCGATCGCTTCTACGAGATCAATGGCGAGTTCCATGAACTTCTCTATGATGCTTCGCATACCGAGTTTATCGCCGACCAGACCAGGATGCTGCGTCGCCGCGTGTCGATGTATCGCAGGCACGTGACCTATCTTCCAGGTCGAATGGCAGCCACGATCGGCGAGCACGGAAAAATCATTGATGCAATTAAAGCCAAGGATCCTTCAGCTGCAGCGACGGCCGCGACAGAGCATCTGAACCTCCTCGGAGACGATATGGTCGATTTCATTGCGCGCCTGACGAGGACGATGGACGTTTACCAGTAGCTGGGGTCAGACCATGCCGGTCTATCTTCATCATTGCGTCGGTTACTGCTGTGGACCTAATTGAATGATGGCGCAGTCGTCATGATCTAGGTTATGCCGCTGCGCCTCTGTACTACCCGATGGAACACTCCGGTGTTCTCGACCAGGACTCTGGGTAGGATGCTACCTGCCAAGAAGCCGCCCCGCAATTTCGCTTAGCCGCGCCACCTCAATCGTCGGCACCGCCGCGCTATAGTTTTTCGCGCGCAGCGGGTTAAACCAGCAGCTCTCGATGCCGAACTGGTTTGCCCCAAGAATGTCCGCATCCAGCCGGTCACCCACTATGATTGCTTCGTCTTTGTTAAAAGTCCGGAATCTGCGTGCCGCGTACCCAAAGAACCGGATGTCCGGTTTGGCAAAGCCGCATGTCTCTGATGTCGCCACGAAGCTGAGCCACGGGGCAAGGCATGAATTTTCGATGCGCTTCGCTTGAACCGTCTCAATCCCGTTAGTGATGATCCCAACCTCCCCTATCCCTGCTAACATCTCGCAGAGTTCGGCCGCGCCCTCCACCAGTACGACAGTTTCCGGTAAAAACTGCAGATGGCGTGCGCTTGCCGTTTCAGGATCGGCGTCGATATCGTGCTGCACGAAAACGCGTCGAAACCGCTCGACTTTCAGGGTTTCCTTTTGGACCCTTCCCTTTTCGAACTCCGACCAGAGCAGCATATTTTCCCTCTGTAGGCAGCAAACAACTGCTCATCTTCCCCGTCCATCCCCAAGCTGGACAATGCGCGCCCAAACGATAACCGCTCCGAGGCTTTGAAATCGAGCAAGGTGTCATCGAGGTCACAGAGAAAGCGGCGATATTTCATTTTGAGCCCAAGAACGCGCGGCGAATTACCTCAATATCATCAAGCATGAGAAGCGCCAGATTCGGAGCTAGGTATAGCTCAAGGCCCTCCGTACCAGACCCGGCGACGTAATCGCCCGGTACGGGGGCGAAGAGTTCGCGATCATCCTTCCGGATACCGATGAGCCCGGTGCGGTCGCCGTCGGCGAACGGTTGAGGCGGCAGCTTGGCTGCAGGAGTCTAGTTCGCGCTGCCAGCGAGTTCGGCAAAGTGACCGTTAGCGTGGGCGTTGGAACGCTCGACGAGCCGCACGACCCGTCCGCGATCATCGACCTGGCCGATGCGGCGCTCTATACGTCCAAGTCTGCAGGAAGAAACCGCACGACAGCCGCTCAAGGCTTGGCCTTCGCTCGGGTACATCATCGAGTCCCTACTTTGAAGGAACTGGTGAGTTTCGTTGTAGGGTTCTCGCTTGCGGAGCAATTCCGCGCAACCCGTCAGGAGAAGGGCCAGGGGCGTGTGCTTTCGAAGTACCTCAGGCAGTCGCCTCGACGGGAAGTGAACCATCAACCCGCTGCCACGCACGATGTTCTGGCTGGAAAGCACTTAAGCGGTCATCCATCTTCCGGTTCTAAAGCCGGCTTACAGCCTCTACGACATCGCGCAGCGCAATCGGTTTTTGTAGACGCGTGATATGCGCAAACTCATCAGGGATGACGTCCGGGTCGTATCCTGTGAAAAAGACGAACGGTATGCCGCGTTCGAGCAATCGGTGAGCGATGGCAAATTTTGGACCGCCGCCACTGAGGTTCAGATCGAGCACCGCCGAGGACGGGGTATCATTTTCTAGCACATGAATTGCATCTTCAACTGTAGGAGACGGTCCGAGAACAACGGCTCCGGCGCCACGCAAAGCGGCGGCCGTATCCGACGCGACGTAGTAGTCGTCCTCCATCACAAGGATCGTCTTGCCGCTCAGATCAGGTGCCCCGGTCATGTCGATAGTCCCTCCATAGAGCCGTGTGGGTACGGGCGCGTCGGTTTCGAGAATGCTTTCAGCTTCGCGAAGACGAAGCTCAATATGACATCTGGCTCCATCTGGCTCGATCGTTGTCTTTCCTGTCCCCCTCAGCTCGTAGGGGATCTTGGCTTCGATGAGTTCCGAACCGAAACCACGGCGCGTCGGCGGCGGACGCGGTGGTCCGCCTTCTTCGATCCAGTCGATGGCGAGCCAGGGTTTCTCCCGCCTTTGAAAACGGCTCCAGGTAACAGTTACCTTGCCACTGCTGACTGAGAGGGCGCCGTATTTCAAAGCATTGGTCGATAACTCGTGGAAGGCCAAAGTGAGAACCTCCACGGCCTTGGGCGACAGCATTATCTCGGGGCCAGTCAATTCGTACTGATTTTCGGAGTGGGCTTGTGTGCCGATCTCGCTTTCGAGAATGTCGCGCAGCGATCCACCCGCATTGGCCTGGCGCGTCAGAAGGGTCTGGACGCGAGCCAGGGCAAGAAGGCGACCAGCAAGGGAAGTCTTGTAGTCTTCCACATTAGTTGCGCCATCAGCAGACCTGACGGCCGTGGAGCGGATCATCGCCATGATGTTGCGCACTCTATGCTGCAATTCATGTAGCAGAACGCCCTGGTGCTCGACGGCCATCTTTGTCTCGGTGACATCTTCTGCGATGCCGCCAACACGCTGCACTTTGCCTTTCTCATCGAAGAGCGGGAAATCCGTGTCCTTGATCCAGCGGAAAGAACCGTCGTTTCGCCGGATACGGAACTCGTGAATAGCTGAATCTCCCTGACAGGCACGCTCCATATGATGCCCGGCTGCCTCCCGATCCTCGGGAAGTATCATCGCGGCCCAGCGTTTGATATCGCCAAGGAGCGCTTCCCGTTCGATGCCATAGATCGCCGCCGTAGCTGGGCTGACGTACTCCATTGCCAACGTTTCCGCGTCTCTGATCCAAAGACCGGATGAGGATGCGTTGGCAAACTGCTGAAACCTGCTTTCGCTTTCCCGCAGGGCGATTTCGGCGCGTTTGCGTTCGGTAATGTCATAAAAGACGCTGACCAGGCGCCTGCTTTCAGGACCGCCGACGCGGGCCGTCGAGCTATGAACCCATCGTCCCGTCGGCTGGTGCCACCTTTCGATCTGCTCGGCCACTCCGGTTTCGGCCACCCGGCCAAACATTTCAATCCAGTAGGGCTTCGTCCCGGGCATGAATTCACTCGCCAACTTGCCTGCGACATCCTTCAATCCGCTCTGCTGCTCGTATCCGGCATTCGCCTCCAGGATTCTCCAATCTACGGGCCTGCCAGACTCGTCGTAGATCATGTCGAAGATGCAGCAGGCTTCGATCATTGTTTCGAACGCCGCACGAAACTTGGCCTCGCTCTCTCGTAAGCCAACCATCTCGGCCCTGGCATCCGCGAGGAGGCGCTCCAGTTCTCGTGCATCAGCCACAACCAAGCTCCTCTTGCAGGACGTTGCTCACGAAGTCGATAAGCTGCAACGTAGCACAGAATCCGGTGCTCGCTCGTCTGTTCAACGCATATCCGCTTGGGCCGGCGGCGGCCCAAATGATTATCGCCTTGAACGGGTTTGAACCTACGACCAGTGACTTGGAAATCTCATCTGCGTGAGGATGATATATAATTCCAGTCATTCGACATCGCGTCTAATTGTGCATGGCCGGAGCGGACGGCAATCCCCGCCACTGCGGGTTTGCACGGTGTCAGACCCTAAAATTAGGAAAGTGCTTCCAATGCGAAGATGACTTTTTGGTTCGACACCGCTTTTGTGGATAGCCTAAAACCTGCTCTCGTTGTCCGCTTCCGGGTCGATATCAGCCTCCAGATCAGTCTCCAGCTCCAGATCGATTTCGTCTTCGGGACCATTGGCATCAGTTGTAGCTGCCGCCCCCGACTGAACCTCCTGCTCAGAGTCGCCGCGAAAAACCTCGTAGAGGAATTCTAGCTTCGCTAGCATTTCGTCATAGGTAACAATGGAGACGGACTTGAGACCGTTTCGGAATAGCTCGAAAGACTTTAGATTGTCCCTTCCCGTCGGAATCATTCCTGCAATGATCAGTCCTTGGATCGCGTAGGATTCGACGTCATAGATTCCCGACGCATCCTTCATAATAGGAAGGCTGCGCTGCAGTTGAAATCGTTGGTCCAGTATCTGATTGACTGCGCCCGTGATTTCACGGTCCGGGCCAAACAACCCGCCCCTGTATGGTTTTGCTTCTAAAAGATCTGTATGTGGGGTTTTGATTTCGACAAGGGCCAAATTGCCGCTCGCGGCCGCCTTCACGGCAAAATCCGAAATCTTGTCGCCCTTCCCGCTAAATTGCCGCCCCCCTACCGAAAACTGATCCCCAATAAGCATGACCGGATAACCGAACGCCATCTTCAGGACAAAGGGATTGTCCTTGAAAAAAAACCTGCCAGCCACTTTCGCTTACCCGCTTCGAAAGCATGGCTTTCATCTTCACAATTAATTCTTCGAGCGTAACGGTCTCGATCGTCCTGCTTAGAGCCAACAAGGTCGTCGGCTCTCGTTGGCTCATGGTTTTGGCGACCGCTGAGGTTGTCCGGGCCGCGGTCTTACGGTCTCCCGCAGTGAGGCCTGCCGTCTTCGTCAGACCGTCTCCTAATGCCTCTGACAGGGCGTCCTTCCTGTAGCGTCGCTTGACAACCGGGAAAGTCTGAGGGTCCACGGCGTGAAGGAGTTCGTTGTTGGTTAGAACAAACTTCTCGTCAGCGGCAACATCTAGCGCTTTGGCGTGTATGCGGCGTAAGCGTTTCCTAATCTCATCAAACGATGCCGCTGAGATTGCGTAGGTACCCATTTCGACCTTGGGCAATCCCGTTCGGCGTCCCTTACGAACGCGCAGATCGGACACGCCGTCCATTCTTTCAATGCTTTCGATTATATAGCGGATGTCAAAATTGATCCCCAGTCCGAAATAAGGGTCTTTTACGAAACCGCTTGGCAAAGCCTGGAGGGCTTCAAGAACATCTTCAACGTTTTGGCAATCTGCGAGTTTGAAGCCCTCCAGCGTAATCGAGCGCAGTGTGTCATATTTTCCCTGCATGAATCCGGGGCTGGAAGCAGCCACATTCAAAGGAAAGGTCCTCGCTACGTCGAGCTCTCTCTGGCACTCGATGATCGTGTAGCGCTGCTGATTGTAAAAGGCAGGGTTCAATTTTTCAGCGACATCGGTTGCTCTGGGGGCAGGGCTGTAGTCCAGACGCCACGATTCCTTTCCAGGCGCTCGAAAAAGAAGCCGAGCACCCTCTTCCGCGCTTGCAACAAAACCGGTTCGGTAAGGATTGAGGGGCATTATGATCTCCTATCGCAGGCGATCGCGCCAGCGATTGTCGCCTATGGGCCTGTCCTGACCTGCATCGCAGCCTTTCGTTGGGTTAGCTGTCGCGGATCGTTCGAAAGCGGATTAGCACAGAGGACTTTTACTTCGTAGTTAAGGACCGCGCTTATAATCGGCTCGTTTCTTTCCCTCTGAAGGCCCGGAATGTCCGCCATTGCAAATTCGGTACAATAAGGCTTATGCATAAATTGCGGTGTCGGAAGTGACCCGGCTCTTTGCCGCTATTGCTTGCGGCCTCATGCGGAGCACAACCAAGCAACCTGCACACAGAATAGATTATAGATGCCCCGACTGTTCGAAATTGAAGGTTCTAATCTCGATCGTGGTTTCGAGAACCTGAAAATAGCGGAGTCGCCGATCGAACGGCAACTTCATGAGCTGATCGAAACCATGTGGGCAACCTACGAGCCCTATGCCGATCCTGATTTTCGCCAGGGGTTCGCTCGCGATGTAGATGGCCGATTTTGGGAAATGTATCTCGGCTGCACAATGCTTGAGGCAGGCCGTCGATTGCTGCCGGTATCCGAGCGACAACGCGACGGCGGTCAACCTGATCTCTGCGTTATCGAAAACGGCCAGCGCATCTGGATCGAAGCGATCGCTCCCGACGAAGGTGCCCCCGGGCCAGATCAGATTGGGCGACCAATCCCCATGAACCAGGGCGGAGGCCTCTTTGCTGCACCGATCCGTCAAGCACAGTTGCGGACGTCTGGGGCCTTCTGGACCAAGACCCAGAAGTTCGCCCATTACATCGAACAGGGCGTGATCGCGCCTCAGGACACCCGGATCATCGCGATCAGCGCGAGCCGCTTCGGCGTCTATGTCTCCGAACAGCCCCTTCCCCTAATCATGACCACCCTTTTCCCGATCGGAGACGCGTTCATAACCATCGATCGCGGGACCGGAGAGGTTGTCGACGAGGGGTTTCACCCGGCGCCGCTCATTGAGCGCGAACGCAACCCGATTCCTCGTACCGCGTTCCTCGATCAGCGCTTTGCCGATATTTCGGGTGTGATCTGGTCCCGCGTCAGTCTCGGTAATCTCTCTCGTCGCGTCCGCCCGCTGACTTACGTCCACAATCCGCTAGCGCAAGTCCCGCTGCCAGCGCGCTGGGGGATCTGGGATCGGGAGTTCGTTGCGACGCCGGAGGGAGAAGGCTGGGAAGCCAGCGACATCCTAGCTCCTGCGCCGGTGGTCGAGGCACCATGATTAAGCGGCAGCTGAATCCATCGCATGTTTAGCGCCAACTCATCCTCGACCATTTCGCAACCGGCCGAGCAGACGATCGGGAGGCAACTGTTTGACCATTGACCGAGGGCCTGGGAGCAACGTCACATTCGATCCGCTCGCCACCGCTCTGGCCGTCGATGACCCTGCCATTAGCGAATTGTTGGACTTTGACACCGGCGAGTTTCTCGATGCAAGAGCATGGATCGGGGGGCAACGCTATGAAGAGCTCATCGCTGAGCGCGTAAATGTGCGTGAACGCCTGGCAAAGAATCCCCGTTTCCGCTGCTCGTTATGCTCGGTGCTCTCCTATCTGGTTTCGAACCAGCATAAGCGGTTTTTCTTTCGACATATGACTGAAGATGGGTCGTGCCCAGCAGAGACCCGCAGCCCGCTCTCACGCGAAGAAATCCTTGCCCGCAAATATGACGGCATCGGTGAAAGCGAGCCACACAAACGCATCAAGCGCATGATTGTGCGCAGTTTGGAGGCCGATCCGTCATATTCCGGCATCCTAGCCGAGCGCCAATGGCGATCCTCGCAGGATCCTCGAAGCCGTAGGCAGCCAGATGTCCAAGCCACAGGGCCATCCGGGCGCATCGCTTTCGAAGTGCAGCTCTCGACGACATTTCTCGATGTCGTTGCGGGGCGCCGTTCCTTCTACAGAGAGGAAGGCGCCTTGTTGGCCTGGGTAATGGGGGGCTTTGATCCCGAATATCGGCGCTTGACGACCGACGATCTCCTTTTCTCCAACAACTCGAATATTCTCGTGGTTGACGATGAAACGGCTTCGATTTCCGAGCTCCAGCGAAAATTCCACGTGCGTTGCCATTTCCGACGACCTGTCAGGGATGGCGATCAACTGGTCGACCGTTGGGAAGCGTCTGTCGTACCCTTCGGTTCGTTAGCGTGTGAACTCGACATGCAGCGCTGCTGGCATTTCGACTATGAAGGTCAGGCCGCCGCCATCCGAGCAGCAATCGAGCAGGAATTGCACAAACGCGAAGCCGCGGCGACCGACAAGGTGCGAAACGACCTTTTTTCGTTCTGGGTCACGCGGCTCCCCCATACACAGTTGGATGAGGAAGGGGTTCGTGCCTGGGCGTCATTGCGCCAGGCTTTTTTTGCGCGTGAGATCGCCCTACCGGCGTTGCCCGACGATAGCAGCAGCTTCGTTGCCCTCATGAATGGGCTCGCAAGTGCCAGGGAGGGCCGGCCTGTCGGATGGAGCTTCCAACACCTTGTGCAGGTTGCCCACAGAATCGCAGATGGATATCCCGAACACGTGGCGGCGTTTGGCCACGCCATCCGGCACTTCGCACGCCAGAAGACTATCGAAACTCAGGACCATACCGGCAAATGGAAGCGTCGCGCTGAGGGTATCGGCAGGTCATTGCGGGCCGGGGAGCCTGACTTCGCGCCAGAGCCGAACAGCATTGATCTTGCCGGCTTCCTCATTCCCGGACTGAAAGAAAAATTGGCGGCCCTTGTCCTGAAAATTGCCTTGTAGTTCACGTTGGTGTTTTTTCGGGTTCCGAACGGCGGGATAAGCCATGAATCCCCGTCCGAATTGTCAGCATAGGACCGTCACACTCTCGTCGAGAACCGATCGTATGCGGTGATGCGAACAGTTCGAACGTCGGCATCATGTCGATATATCTCGCGTAGAAGGTAAGAGACTTCAGCATCCTTTTCAGCATCCGCGATATCGACATGCCAGGATCGTGGCTTTCCATTTTCGTCGCCATTCCAGCGATACCCCCTCGCCTTCAAGACGTCCTTGAATTCGAACGGCGAATTTTCGGCCCAGATCCGCCAGGTCGGCAGACGCGCATGCTCAAGCAGTTTCGCCAATGCCGTTACACCCGCTCGTGGTAACTCTCGCGCGAGAATTTCTATTGCTGCCAAACAATCATTCGCGGCCCGATGCCGATCGTAGAAGAAGCCAAGAGCCATCGCGAGATAAGAGAGTTTCGTGCCCTCGAACCCTTCGAACGCCCAATCAATTTCCGACATCGAACACGCCCACGGCTTGGTTGAAAACACAGGGTTGAAGCGCTCCAGAAACCGCCGATCGAACGCCGCATTGTGCGCTATGACCACATGCGCCGGCGCAGCAGACGCTGTGATCTCCGCGGGATCGATCGACTGGCCAGAAACCATCGCGTCGGTAATTCCGGTCAAAGCAGTGATTTCAGGAGATATCGGTTTTACCGGTTTACGGAGACGGTCGAAAGGTTCCAAAACTTCGACCACTTCACCATTCAGCGTATAGCGGAACGGCACCATCGCCAGCTCGATGATCTCCTCCTGTTCAGGATCGAGGCCCGTGGTCTCGACATCGACCAAAAGACCCATGCGGGTCTCCGCATCGTCAAAGCCCTCGATCCGCGGCCGCGGCCGAAGACGCCTAAGAATCCTATAGTCTGGACTGGCTTCAAGTCCACTGGCTAGTTCCTCCAGAGTCGAGACATCGATCATCAATCGAATATGCCTCCTGCGCCGGGGTTTTGTGCAGGCGCCGCTACAATACGAATCTGCGCGACCCGTCCCTGTTCGTGGAACCAGAGGTCGCGAATTTTCGCGTCGTCGCTAGCGGGAAGTGGATCAGCATCACGGACCTTGAACGTCGTTGGAAGGTTGACCGAGGTCCCGAAAACTAAAGCATGCTGCTTTGGTAGAGAAGGAAGACGCTTTAAGACGGCGTCCGAGATAAACGGCGTCATCTGCCGGATATGGGAGAGATCGTCCGGGTTCTGGATTCTATGGATCACGAAATTTGAGCACTGCGAAAGAACTGTTTTCGATAGTTCGCTCGGTCGCTGCGATGCAACCAGGAGGAAAAGGCCGTACTTTCGCCCCTCCTTCGCGATGCGCTCAAAGACCCGGCTTGCGTCGACCGCGTAGCGCGAGGGTGTGGAAGCAATGTAGCGATGCGCCTCTTCAAGTAGCAGGTGCACTGGAAAACGGTTGCGCGGATCCGCCTGACGGAGAAGACGAAAGGACATGCGCGCCAGAACAGAAGCCACAAGTTCGACCACCTCATCTTCCACGGCGTTCATGTCGATGATGATGACCTGATTTTGCTTCAGCCAGCTCGCCCCATTCTGCACTAGCCCCAGAAGCTGCGACAGAAAAACGCCCACGGAGGGATCAACGCCACCGCCCTGCAATTCATGGCGCAGGAAAGCATATTCGGCCCGTTCTTCCAGCGATTTGAACCGGGTAATCATTTGAGAGCAGTAGTCGCGTATCTGCCGGTTGCCGTGCGCCTCTTCGTATAGGATTGCGAGGTCCAGCGCCTCGCCAAGAGCAGAGAACTCGAAGGGAAGGCACTCATAGGTAGGCATCTTCAGCCCATCGATAATGAAGCCTCCTCCCTGTGCCCCTCCAAGGAGATAGTTTGTCAGTCCTTCAGGGTTCGCCATCTGGCCAAAGTTGATCCTGATGAACTGCGCGATCCTTGGATTACTGATTTGTGGAGTATTGAAGCGCTGAAGCAGGCCTACCATGCGGTCGTGCTTCGAGGGGCTTCCGGAATCGTCGCGTAGGATCTGACTGAGGCACGTTGCCAGGATATGGTTCTTGATGCCGTTGAGTTCCTGTGCATTCCCTCCGGAAAACAGCGTCGAAAGACCGAGCGCCATACGCAGAATCGGCACCTGGGTGCGCTCGCTTGCTTGCAGGAGCAGCTCCCATTCCGACTGTTCAAGAAACCAGTGGGGCAACCGGAAACGGCCTTGGGCAGCCGTTCCATCGAGAACGACGTGGGAGACACCCACCCCGTTACCATTCGCCAAAGGGGTCAGCGCCCGGGCATACTCTCCATTGACGTCGAACACCACGAACGTCGCGCCACGCGCGTGATGCTCGTCGGGCTTATCGAACAACGACTGCAATACGGAGGCAACCGTGCAAGACTTCCCGCTGCCGGTATTTCCGAGAACGGCCGTATGCCCTCCGAAGAAGTCATCGATACGGACTTTGACATCGTAACCCTCGAAAATGACGGACCGACCGATCGCCAAGGCGCGGAACCTGGTTGCCTCCGGCGGGATCGGTGGGTGCTCTCCCCTTTTAGGCGCAGGCTCGCTTGGAATGTCCGTTTCAAACACGCGGTCGAGTTCGGCATCCAAGGCATAGAGCGCATCGGAATAGAGCGACGGGAATATGGACACACCGAACCGAAATTTCTCTCCCGGCTTTTGAGGAAGCATCCCCACAGGCACGACATCCAGAAACTTGGCCGATGACGCCTTGTCCATATCGCCATCGCGTCTATCCGAACTGCCGACATCGCGCTCTCGGAGCCCGACGACCTCCGCGACGACATATTCCGTCTGCACTGGAATCATCAAAAATGAACCGAGACGAGCCACGTAGTGGACATCATCGAAACCTACGACCGTGAAGTTGTCGGTGCCGGCATGCATCTCGACGACGAATTTGTCGGCCGCGACGGAAACAACCTTTCCTATCGCCCGCTTTCGGTCGTCGCGGCTCATTCTTGCTCCTCCTTCTTCGGAGAAGGCGCCATGGCCTCCAGAACCTTGCGGACTGCATCGTCAATACGCTCGCTCGGCCTCTGGGGCAGGAACTGTTCGATAATGGTGTCGAAATAATGCGCCTTGCGCCCAGCTTCCGCACCTTCGCCGCCGATGATCCAGATCCGCGGATCGTTGAGCGCTCTCAGCTTGGCGATATCACCCCCAAGATTGGGATCGACAAAGATCACCAGCCTGAATGTCGGAATCGTCAGGGCCTGATAGATGATGTTGTTGATGTGTTCGTCGCCGAACGCATATCCCATCGTGAGCAGAACGCTCTGCTCGCGAACGACGCGTGACTGGAATTCCCGGAAAAGGTCGGCATATGGCGACCCAAGACTGGCATTCTGTTTGGCCGGCGTGGGATAAATCATCACCTTGCCGGGCTCCTCCGAAGCTGCGGCCTCCCTGATCGGGAAGAGGCCATGATCGTCCTCTGTCCAACTAATCGAGCCGTGAATCTTGCAGAGATAGACAAATCCATCGACCGCCGACCATTTGCGGCTGGTCAGGTCGAGTTGTTCGGCCAAGGCATACCGGAATGTTGCGGGATTGAAACGCCGCTCCACTACGCCGGAAAACCCGTTTGCATATGGCAGGCCAAGCCTGTCCATCGCCGTCTCATTGAAAAGATCGTAATTGGTCGTGAACACCCAGGGCCGGGGCAGCGAGCGGTCACGCAGAACGAGCTTGCGGTAGAAGGTCTCATACAGGTTCAGGACGGCACGATCGCCTTTGGCAAAAGCCCCTTTGGTGCATTTGGCCCAAAGAAATGCTTGAACCTCCTTGATGATCGACTCGACAACGATCAGTTGCTTTTTTGATGCCTCAAGCGAGCTTCGCCCTAGCGAAAAGCGTAGGCTGTGAAGCAGTTCCATCAGGCGTTCGAGATTGCGCGCGTATTCCTGTGCGCTGATATCGATTCCGAGTTGCTCCAGAAGCACCTTGCGCTCGGCGTTGGTCGGCAGCCCTGCGACATCATGCTCATGCACCTTCGTGAATTCCGCAGCAAGCGGAGCCATGGTCGGAATACCGACCTCGGCATTGTCTACGCGCAGCGATGAACACCCTGCCCCGAGCAGGAATGCAACATTTTTCGCGTTCAGCGACTCCGCCAGAGCCTTGCGAACGATATCGGCTCCCTCACCCTAATCGTATTCGCGGCCATCAGCATCCCCGCCACGAATAAACCGAAATGTCTGTTTCGGCGCTTCGGCCTCCCCCGGATTATTCAAACTCCCCTCCCAATCGTCCCGTTCAAGCTCGTCATGTTCCAGGCCGTAATCGAAATCCTCAACGACCTGATGTCGTCCCACATTCGTCTCGCGATGGTTTTCAATGCCTATTGGGTATTCCCATACCGACCAGTTCAGTTCCCCCAAAAAGGGATGCCCCACTACCGCTTCATAGTGAAGCTCTGACCCCATTTGGCGCTCATCACCGCCCACGGCATCCCAATCCAGCTCATCACTTTCGACTTCATAGATCTCGCCAGTTGTCGCGTGCCTGATGCGAGCAATTCCCCTGCAATAGACCCTCATAACTTCCCCAACGATTCGTTTGCTAAAGTATATTGAAAATTCGGAAATTGGCTTGCCCGAAGGCACTATTTGAACAGTGCGGCGCGATACTGATTGGACATCCGGAAACTTGGTTTGGACGATGCTCCACGTCACACGGTTGCGCTGGCGCAGAGTCACACGTTGTGGCGGCTGGATAATTTAGCGCTTGCTCTTAAGCGCTTACAACATTATTGTTGTAAGTATGATTCCAGCTTTTATCACCATACCTGGTTCACCATGGGACGTGCTGCCACCCGGCACCCACGTCGCGACCCTCGAAGAGATCGCTGGTGTATATGGGTACAACGAGCGGCGCCGTACCCTCCTTGGTGGGCTCCTCGAGGGTGCTGCCGTCTTGGTGAAGGCTGGATGTTCGAAGATCTAGCTGGACGGTAGCTTCGTCACAGCGAAACCCATCCCGGGTGACTACGATGCATGCTGGGATCCGGCCGGCGTTGTCGGCACGCTTCTCGATCCCGTGTTTAAGGATTTTAGCGACGGTAGAGCCCGACAAAAGGCGCGCTTCGGCGGGGAGTTCTTTCCGTCGAGCATCGTAGAAAGCGGGTCAGGAAGAACGTTCTTGGATTTCTTCCAAGTGGAAAAGCACACGGGTGGAAAAAAGGGCATTCTTGAGATTTCGATCATGACGGATGCGATGGTCCTTCGGAGGCTAGCTCATGATATTCAGTGATCGTCAGTATGCTGTATCGAAAGAACAGCTCACCAATTTGCGAAACGCGGCTCTGGCCATCCAGGCTGGCGGTGCCAAGCTCGATTGGCTGAAGGAGATCGAGTCCAATGCGCTTCAAAGCCAAATCGCAGATATCCAGCGAGAGATGGCTGAGTACGATTTCCTCAAATCTGGAGCTACGGGTTTCACGGAGGAGTTCGCCTTCGAGGAACTGCCGCGCGTGCTGATTCAGGCCCGTATCGCACGAGGTCTGTCCCAAACAGATCTCGCTGAGGGTTTGGGTCTTAAAGCACAGCAAGTGCAGCGGTACGAAGCTACCAACTACATGAGCGCCAGCCTCGGACGCCTTATGGAAGTCGCAAACATTTTGGGCGTTCGAGTCTCGGCGTCCTACGGAGCCGCCGAAGAGCGCTCGGAGGGGGCGATTTATGCCTGGTCTGACGCTGGTTCCGTTGAATGGAACAAATTCCCGCTTCGGGAGATGGCCAAACGCGGTTGGATCAAAGGCAATGACCTGGCAGTGTCCGCTCGCACCTGGTTTCATCAGGTAGCTGGGCCTCAGTTCGCGACAGCTCTCCATCGCAAGAAGATGCACAGCGGCAACGCACCGAACGAGCACGCTCTCCTGGCGTGGCAAGCGCGCGTCCTTCAGAAGGGACAGCAGGATTTCGAAGCGGGCTTGATCGGTGAATTTAGCTTGGATGACCGTTGGCTGGACCAGCTCGTTGCGCTCACAAAAGATAGTAACGGCCCACGCAAGGCCAGGGATCTCCTCGGTCGAAACGGCATTGGCATGGTTGTTCAAAGTCATCTTCCTGGGACATACCTCGATGGCGCGGCAATGGTCGCTCCGTTCGGAAATCCCGTTGTCGCACTCACTCTTCGGTTCGATCGCCTTGATAACTTCTGGTTCGTCCTATTCCACGAACTGGGGCACGTCTTTCTGCATCTTTATAATTCTCTTCGGTTCGACTTCTTCGATGAAGAGGATGGTCATCAAGGTGACCAGTATGAGGAGGACGCAGACAAGTTCTCCTTAGACCATCTCATTCCGCAAGATACTTGGCGGAAGTGCCTATCTCGATTTGCGCTGACGGAAGAAGCGGTCCTCATCGACGCAGAGAAGCTCGGAATCAGTGCAAGTATCATTGCCGGCCGGATCAGGAAGGAACGAAACGACTATCGCCTTTTCAGCAATCTCGTCGGGTCGGGCACTGTTCGGACCCAGTTTGAGGGAATGATGGAATGAAGCTAACGCCTACTACGTATGTACCGTCGTTAAGATGGCGCCTAGGTGAATACCAGGCGCTGTCCCGTCTGAGTGACGCGGCGAAGCAGTCCGTCGTTCCGTTCATATTTATTCCAGAACCGGAATATGATTTCGAGGAGGGCCAACCGAAAAAGACGGTCCAGGAACAGGTCCAGACTTTTCCGAAGCGTTACCAGCAAAAATGGGGGAAGAGGCCAGCTTGGATTGACGTGCACGCGAATATCGCCACCGCGAGCATGGCAGATGGACGAACGCCAATGTCCTTCGTCTTCGAAGAAATCCGCAGTTTCGGGTCCAGGGCTGTGCCAATCACCTCATTGGACGCGCAGTCAACCGTGAATTCTATTGTGGCCGGCATTGCGGCAGTCGACAAGCTCGGGGCCGGGATTAGAGCCCGCCTTGAGCACGTCATGAAGCCCAACTTCGATGCGCGATTGATGGCACTGATCTCGTTGATTGGCCTCACTCGAGAGCAGATAGACCTCATCATTGATCTCGGCGCACCCAATTTCCAGCCCTATGCAGACTTTGCTGATGGACTGATAGTTGCAATGGAGAATGTCTCGGCTCTTTCAAGCTATCGCTCTTTGGTGATGATCGGTACTGGCTTTCCTCAGATATTGGCGATCAACAAACCTGGAGGACACCTGCCGCGGCACGAATGGGTCTTCTACAAGACGCTGCGTACCAAACTTGCCGGAACCGGACGCGTTCCGAATTTCGGAGATTACACGATCGTTCACCCAGAGTTCACCGCACAGGATATGCGGATGCTCAAGCCGGCGGGCAAGCTTGTCTACACAGCGGGCGACACATGGAATGTTCGCAAGGGTGGGGCATTTCGAGCGGACCCAGGACAGATGCATACGCATTGCGACAGCATTGTCAAATCGGGGCAATTTTGCGGGCCTCATTTTTCGGCCGGCGACGAGTACATCGATCTGTGTGCGAAGAACCAAGCCAAGCCTTCAAATCTGACGCGCTGGAAGGAAAACGGCATCAGCCATCATATTATGCATGTGCTGACTGATCTCGCCACGCCGAGCGCTGGACCATAAAGTTGCGAATTGCTGCAATCAGGTCCGCGATCGGCATTTGGGCGGCCAGATCGATGTAGAGCTGCAGCCTGTTTCGCTTAAGCTCCCGCGGCGACGCTCCGAAGCCCGCAAGAAGCTCGGCAGCCTCTGAATGCCAGAGCAAGTGCGCAACCTGGATCGGATCGACGGACGGGTTGGCCCGGGCGCGCCGCACCGTTTCGAAAGAGATGCCACCTCTCTGCCCTTTTTCGGCACTGATGAGCCCGCACCAAGCCGGAACAATCATCTCCGCCTTTGAGAGATGCCTGGCCGCGCAAACCAGAGTGAGCCTGCTCAGACCCTTCGAGTAATACTCAAGCTGCGCCGGTAGTCGATCCAGCGTATCAAGACTGCTTTTGATCTCGAAACCATGGACCTCTGCCGAAATTACTGCCACGTCGATCCTGACCTTCGCGTGCGACAGACCAAGCTCGTCGACGATGATGACATCGTCGGTCTTCCGGTATGAGCGGAGCTTCTTCTTATGAAGCGCGGCTCTGATTTCCTGGTCGTTCGTAGCTAGCATCATTGCATCCCCTAACCATAGTTATTGGCCGATTTCACGACCGCGGCCAAGCCGTAATTCTCGTCAGTTATCTGGTAATCGCAGCGATCACGTTCGATCCAGCGATCAAATAACACCCCATGCCCGAAACCTCCCCCTCCCCGTCATCTCCCTGAGGCCGAGCTCCGACACGATCCGCCGCGCCGCCTGCGGCGTGACATCCAGCGTCTTCGCCACCATGCCGGCCGACACCAATGGCTTCGCTATTACCAGCTCGACCAGCTCCGGCAATTTTGAAGACGTCCGCCGCCCATCGAGTTTTCGCTCCATGAGTGTTCGGGCCAGTGAAAGCCGGTCCTGCTCCTTCAGGCCGATCTCGGCGGCCGCGATCAGCCCGTGGGCAATGGCGACCAACCGGGTTTCGCTATGACGATGTCTGCGCCGATCGACGGCAATGGTTTTCAGGCCGAGATTGATCGCCGCCAGGTGGGCTCCGGTGGTGACGCCGGCCTGGCGCAGGATCGAGGCAGCCAGCAGTCGGCCGAGCCAAGGCGCATGCTGCAGCACAGACAATTCGTTCCAGGCATCGAGGGCGACGATCGCCTGCAGCACCGCCGGCAAGTCTTGCGCCTGCCGCACGACGCTGCGCCATTCCTCCAGCCGCGCATCCTCATCCCAGTCGAGATCGTAGATCATCGGATCTTTCTCTTGTGCGCTGGCACGGCCGGGCCGTATTGCGTTCTCGATCGCCGCCTCCGACCGGGCGAGCACCGCATCGATGGCGGCATAGTCGACACCGGGAAGGCCTTCGCCACCGCCAGCACCGCCCCCGTCCCCTATCGGCTCGACACCGACAGGCTGCTTGGCGCCGGTCGCCTCCGCCGCGTCAACGTCGGCCGGCATGATCTCCGACGTCTGCCGCAGCGTCCGAAGACCGTCGGTGGAAAAAGCCCAGCCGGACTGTTGGGTGGCGATTCGCCGGCGCGTGCGCAGCACGTCGCGGGCGATTGTCAGCTCATGGGTTGGTGTGCGAATATCGCGCGTGTCGTCGTGCAGGACGAGATCTTCCAGGTGGACGAGTTCGCCGTCGATCCACAACGAG
>NZ_LNCD01000074.1 GCF_001542405.1 Rhizobium altiplani | reverse complement strand
CGGCGGAATTGGCGACAGTGGCTGGGGCCGCGAAGGCGGAATAGAGGGTCTGGAATCCTACACTGTAAGAAAATATGTCGGCCATCTCCATTCGTAGCGGGGGATGACATAAAAGGAAAAGGAACGCGGGACATGAGCTTGGACGATTCATTTTCGGGTTGGCGACCACTTCAGCTCGCGTCTGAGGGCCCGCGTTACCTTGCTTTGGTAAATGCGCTGGAACAGGATATTGCCGATGGTCGGCTGACTGATGGCGACCGGCTGCCGGCACACCGTGATCTGGCTCGACAGCTTGGTCTTTCAGTCGGCACAGTCAGCAAAGCCTACCAGGAGGCCGAACAACGAGGCATCGTTAGCGGGCATGTGGGGCAGGGCACCTTCGTTCGGCGCCGCACGATCACCCGCTCGGAGGCTGCGGCAAGGCATGAGCCAGTTAATCTTGGTCTCAACGTACCCGCCGAGGGGAACGAGACACAGATACTGGCTGCATTATTCAGCGAGATAGCACGCGAGCGTGATCTGGGCCCGTTGCTGAGGTACCACCCTCACGCTGGCATCTCGAAACACCGCGAAGTCATCGCGGCCTCATTGTCCGATAGCAGTTTCACCGTTGAGCCGGCGCAGCTGTTCTTGTGCAACGGCGCCCAGCACGCCATCGATATTGCCCTACGTCTGATCGTAAAATCTGGTGACAGCATTCTTGTGGATGCACTGACTTATTCGGGTTTTAAAGCAATCGCTGTAGCCAGTCATCTCAACTTGGTGCCTGTGGAGATGGATAAGGAAGGATTGCGTCCTGACGCGCTGAAACAGGCTTGCCGGGAGTCCGGCGCGCGGGTGCTCTATTGCATGCCTACGCTTCAGAGCCCGACGGCGCGTACCATGAGCATTGCGCGTCGCCGCCGCATTGCCGAACTGGCCGAAGAGCTCGATCTCGCTGTCATTGAGGATGACGTCTACGGCTTTTTCTTCCCCGAACGTCCGGTGCCGATCGCCTCGTTGGCACCGGGCCGCACCTTCTATGTGACGTCCTATTCGAAATGCGTTGCGCCGGGTTTCCGGCTCGGCACATTGACTGTCCCGACAGCGTATACGGGTCAAGCCGAACTCCTTCTGCATGCCTCCGCCTGGTTTGTTGCTCCCATGATCAGCGAGGCAGCTGTGCGGCTGATTGAAAGCGGAGACTTGGAAGAACTTTTGCGTGAGAGGCGCCGGCAGGCGTTGGAGCGTTACCGGGTGTTCCTGGAGGTCTTCCCCGAAGCCTCAAAGCTTCAGTTTCCAGCCTTCTACGCGTGGTTGCCCTTGCCGCCAAAGTGGTCTCCGGATCAGTTTGCGGCTGCCGCACGAGGTTGCGGCATATTCGTGACGCCATCGATCGCCTCCGCTGTAAGTGACGGCAACCCGGGTGCAGTACGCATTTGCTTGGGTGCGCCCAAGGATCTTGTAGAACTTTCAGAAGTGCTTCAGACGTTGCGCGAGATCCTGGGTCGCCACCCTCTAAACGTCGTTTCTGTCGCGTAACTGAATCAGGATCGAAACGCCTCACCTTGACCGATCAATGTCGGCACTAGTCGAGGGAGGCTTTACCGACCTGCCGACAGCATTGCATCTATCCCTGTAGGCAAGCTTGCGGGCCGATTTTGTATCGATCAGACCGAGAGGGAACCCATCTTACGGTTAAATGAAATCAATATAGAGACTGCATGTGACGCAAGGCGCCATGAAAGCTGAGTGACGACTTGAAGACAATGGCGTTACCTCGCACGGTTGAGATGCAGATCACCATACCCGCAGTCTTTCGAAACGTCGCAATCAAAGGCCTGACAAAAGACCGCACTCGATCACACGTTCAGATGGATAAAAACTTCTTGCATTACGGGTGGCGACCACAGAAGAAGTGCTAGTCACCTGAATCTGAAGTTCGGTTCATTGTCTTCTGGCAAAAGCGTTTGACCGACGCGAGGATCTGGTCGGCGGATTTGACCCACTTGTATGGGGTGGGATTGTCGTTGTGGGTTTCTATGAAAGCGTCGATGTCGGCTTCAAGTTCTGCAGTGGAACGGTGTACGCCGCGCTGCAACTGTTTTCGCGTCAGCTCTGCGAACCATCGCTCGACCTGATTGATCCAGGATGCCGACGTTGGCGTGAAGTGAACGTGCCAGTGTGGGCGGCGCGCGAGCCAGGCCTTGACCCTTGGTGTCTTGTGGGTGGCATAGTTGTCCATCACCAGATGCACGTCCGGCCCATTGGGCATTTCGGCGTCAATCCGCTTCAAAAAGTCGAGGAATTCGGTCGCTCGGTGACGCTTGTAGCAATGACCGATCACGGCGCCAGTCGCGACGTCGAGCGCGGCGAACAGGGAGGTCGTGCCGTTGCGGACATAGGTATGAGTGCGCCGTTCGGCGACGCC
>NZ_LNCD01000073.1 GCF_001542405.1 Rhizobium altiplani | reverse complement strand
GCTGTGGCTTTTGCTTCCCGATTTCAATTGAAGCGCTAAGCTGAAAATCCGGCACGCAATTTTGACCTAACGATTTCATGCCGGGCGAGGGGAGGGGCCTCTTAAAGCCCTGACGCCTTTGTCAGATTGGTGCGGAAGCGGTCGCGCCGCCGCTGATATTTACGCGTCATCTCCGCCGAGGCGTGACCCAGCTGTTTCTGAACATACCGCTCCTCGATGTCGGCTGAGGAGGCAAGGCCGGCGCGCAGCGAGTGGCCTGAGAACAGCAACGCACGTTCCCCTTCCGTAAGATCGGAACGGACGCCTGCGGCGAGTGCGGTCTGCTTGACCAGACGGGCGACATGTTTGTCGGAAAGCCGCTCGACGTCGACCGTCTTGTTGTCCTTGAAGATGCGGCGGAAGAGGGGGCCGCGCGCAATCCGGCCGAAGCGGATCCAGCTCTCGAGGGCTGCCACGGGGCAGGTCTCGCTGGAGGCGCCGCGGCCGACCTCGACCTCGCGCCATCCGGTTTTGCCGCGCAGCGTCACCAGGACGCCTTGGTCGGGAAAAATCTCGATCCAGCCATGGCCATCGCTCTTGTCGTCGCGGACAGCGTCGAGGCCGGCGATCTCGGAGCGCCGCAGGCCGCCGGCGAAGCCCAGGAGCAGGATGGCCCGGTCACGCAGGCCCCTCAGATCGTGGCCGAGGGTGTTGACCATCGCCTTGATGTCGTCGCCAAGCACGGCCTCCTTCTGTCGCGGCGGCTTGGCGTGCTTGCGGCGAATGCCGGCGAGCACCGTCGCAATATGCCGGTCGGTGCGATCCATCGGCACGCCGCGCTGGGTAAAATTCCAGGCGAGGCCGGAGAGACGTCGCTCGATCGTCGCCACCGAGAGGGCAGGGGCACTGCGTTTCGGGTTTTCGGCAGAGATGCCCGAAGCACAGGCGCCGATATAGAGGCCGATCACCTGGCTTGAGGGGGGCAGCGGTTCAAAACCTTCGCGGCGGCACCAGGCGGTGAAATGCCGCCAGTCCTTGGCGTAGGCATCGCGGGTGTTTTCGGAACTGGCGGCGTTGGCATAAGCTGTCGCGGTCTCGACCAAGGCTTCCAGCCGCGCCGGGACACGGGGTGTCGGCCCGGGGGCGGGAGGTGAAGCGCCCAATTCGCTGCCGGGATCGACGACGTTGGTGCTAGAATCGTCGATTTTGGGCGTGTTTGCCGGGGGATTTTCCATGGTTCGGGATGCTATCACTTTATGTCCGGTAATGGAAGGTTACCGGACATAAAACAGTGTTGACGGGCCGTGCGGTTTCGGCAGAACCGCATGGCATAAACTGCACGCTTCGATTATGCTCGGCAGCATGGATTCGCGCTCCCGCTCGCCTCTCGTCACCCCAGTTCCGCCCACGGCCGTGCCGCCCCTGCCGGCCTGGGTTTTGCCGCGCGGCGGCGAGCTGGGTGAGGCGGACGCCGCCTTCGCCGCCGGCATCGCCCTGAAATCCTTGGACGATCTGGTGCGCACCGAACCCGCTTGGGCCGGCTGCTGGCGTCAACGGCTGGCGCTCAGATGCGCGCAATCGGCGGTGCAGCTGATCGGCCGCACCGAGAGCGAACCGGCCTTGCGCGATGCGCTGCTGCTCACCACACCCGACGACGATCCCGGACCGGCCGGCACAATGGTTTTGGCCTTCCAAAGGCTGGCGGCGAAGAAGCGGACGATCGGCAGCAAGGTTCTGCAGGGGTTGGCGGCACTGATCGGCTTGCGCCGCGACGGCCTGGACGAGCTCGCCGATCTGTTCGACGCCGCGCTGCAGTCGCCGCGCACAGCACCCTTCGCCGTCGCCGAGCTGGTGGCGAAAATCTGCGCCGCCCGGCCCGACGCTGAAATCCTCGCCTGGTGGTTGGCCGATCGGCTGTTGGCGGAAAAACTCGGCTGGGCGTGCGGCGTGCCGCTGCTGATGGCCGAACGCTATGGCGCCGCATTTAAGACGATCGGCGGCCGCGGACGGGTGCGGTCCGGCGAGCCTGGCTTTGCGCGGGCAGTGTGCCTGGCGCTCGTGTCAGGGACGACCGAGGCCCTGCGGCAGGCCAATGACATCGGCCGGCGCGCCGAGGCATTGCTGGCGGCGGCGCCGAAGGTGCGGACGAAGGGCGCCGGTGTCGTCTTCGAAAAGCTGCTCGACGAGGATGCCGTGCCGGCTTCCGCGCCCGGCAGCGATCTTTCCCGCTGGGCGGCGACGCGGCTGTTCGAGCGGCTCGAGAGTTTTGGCGCGGTGCGCGAACTCTCCGGCCGCACGTCCTTCCGGATTTTTGGATTGTGACGATGACCGGATCGGGGGCAACCAGGACACATCGAGGAAGGAAATCGAGGTCGGAGGATGAAATCCTCTATGACCGGGAACTTGAGGATCTACCGCCGGAGCTGCGCTGGCGCGAATGGATGCTGAGGGTGGAGGCGGTCATTTTTGCCGCCGTGGAACCGGTTAGCCGCGAGACGCTGGCGCGGGTGGTCGGAAAGAGCTGCAGCATCGAGCTGCTCATCGATGATCTGCGCGAGGACCTGCGGTCGCGTCCTTATGACATCGTTACGGTCGCCGGCGGCTGGCAGCACCGAAGCCGCTCGGCCTATGCGGCCGCGATCCGCGCGTCGCAGGCGCCGACGCGGTCGTCTCCGGTGTCGCTGTCCGAGCACGAAGCCGCGGTGCTGGCGGCCATCGCCTACCTGCAACCGGTGACCCGCGGCGAGCTGTCGAAGATGTTCGGCAAAGAGGTGAGCCGCGACACGATCGCCAGTTTGCGCGACGCCGGCTTTCTTGGCTCCGGGCCGCGCAGCCCGACACCCGGCGCGCCCTATACTTATGTGACCACCAGGCATTTCCTGTCGGCGTTCGGCCTCGAGACGCTACGCGATCTTCCCGACCTCGAACGGTTGGAGGACGCGGGACTGCTCAGCCGGCAGGCGCTCGAGGGGGATGCACTGCCGATGCGCGAGAGCGAAGCATCGGAGAACGACTGATTCATCCAAGAGCTATGTTTCGGCCTGTCTCACGCCGATCGACGACGTCGACCACGCTCCATCACACGCGCATACGCTCCGAGCAGGGCGGCCACGTCCACGGGCTTTGGCTGGACAGTCGTCTTAGCCTGGCGTTCCCGGAGTTCTCTTCGTTTCTCGAGGCAGTCCGCAAAACGCTCGATGAGCCTCCGGTGGCCCTTCGCCGCCAAGATCAGAAGTCGCCACTGCGCGGCTGCCGTTTCGTCGCCGGCCGTCAGCCAGTCGTCGTCCGGTCGGTTTGCTGCCCACGCAATGCAGTGCGCCCGTGCCGCCGTGGACAGGCTGATCAGGTTCGCCGTCGAATAGATGCCATCGGGCAGGTTCAAAAGGCGTCGAATGAGCGAACGGCTGGATGGCGTATTTCTCATCCCTTCCAATCGACAGATGTCGTCGATGCAGCGATCGAGTTGTCTTGCCGCTGGACTGATGCCAATTCTCGATGCGCGACGCAGGTCGTAGCCACAGCGGGCACAGTAATGTTGCGGCACCAGTTCAGCTTGGTCAAAGACCGCGATGCAGCTTTGGCAGGACGGACATCGGTCGCGCAATCGACAGCTATGTTTCGAGCATGAAACCCGGGTTGCCAGTCGCCATCTCCGCCGAAAATAGGGCTGTGCATCCTCGGCGAGACAGTAAGAACAAAACTGCAGCCAGGTTGACTCTGTCCGATGTCCGCCGTTGCGAAGCGGCAGCAGAAGCTGCCTCGGCAGGGCGTGCGGCAACATCATCGCCGCCAGCTCATCGGGCGCGATACCGGTGTTGGCGCTCAGCAGCTTTGCGATTTCACCCGGCAGCCGGAAATCAAGGGCTGGCGACCACATTACCGCATTGCGCCGGAGCACGCGAGCGAAGGCTCGCGGCGGAACACCATTGGCATGTGCAAGCCGGTGTAGCCAGCTCGACAGCAACTCGTCTGCCTGGGGCACGACGGTGACCGGCCAGCGGTCGGACGCGACGTCACGATAGTGTTCACGGATGCTGATCGTCGGTGCAGGCGCGTCGACCGTCGTCATAGAAGGCTCTCGCGCAGAGCCGCGTTGCGCCGCTTAGAAACCGGCACGTGGCGGAGCTCGTCGATGCTGGCCTTGCTGATGCGTTCGGTTCCGGATCCAATCGCCGCGACGGCCGCCTTGGTGACGATGGTGACGATCTCGCCGATCAAGCCTTCCGAGAGGCTGAATATCCGACGCGCCAACGGCTCGTTCGACAAATCGGAGCTTTTGGCCAGCGGCAATGCGGCCTCGAGACTGTCGAGCAGCATGAGATAGTTTTCGTCATACTGCCAGCGTGGGACCGCGACCAGCTCGAAGCGGCTCGCCATCTCGCTGGTGGCGTTGATGAAATCGCAGACGGCCACCTCGCCGATCAGCACCGGCGAGATGTCGTACTGGCGGCCGATCCGCCGCAGGAAGGCAAAGACGGCTTCGACGTCGCGGGCACGGCCCCGCAGCGCATTGTGGAACTCGTCGAGAATCAGCACCTTCGGCTTGAGGCTCTCCAGCAAGTGGTCGAGTTGCTCCGCCTTGCGACCGACATCCCACATATCGCCGCCGGGAGCGCGCAGCGCCTGCAGAATACTGGCATAGAAATGGCCGAGGCCGGCGCCTTCGCGTGTCTGGACCATCCAGACTTTTTGCGCGGGCGCGGCTCTCAGGTGCTCGACGGCGAAGCGTTCGGCGATCATCGTCTTGCCGTTGGCGTAGGGGCCGACCAACATCAGCCCCTGGGTTCGCAAAGACGGAGGTCGTTCCAGGAGCTCGGCCAGCCGCCGATGGCTGTCCTGGGCGACATGATGCCCGATCCAACGGGGTGCGCGGATATAGGCGATCCGCTCTTCCCGATCACGGCCGAGATATGGCCGGACATGCTCGAGCAAATGATCCGACATGGCTACCAATCCTCGACCGGCAACCGGCTCTTTTGGCGCGGCGGATGCTCTGCCGGTAGAGGCGCCGGCGGCCGCATGACCGCATAAGGCTTGTCCGCTGTGGCGGCATGTGCGCTGCGGACAGCGTCGCGCAACTGGCGCTTGGAAGCCTTTGCGGTCTCCGCTATGGCTGCGATCTCGCGGCGGACCGCCACCTTCTCGACGTTTGAGCGTCGATTGGTTGTGCGCCGACGGGTGCGCTCGGCCGCATGTTCCCATAGGGTCACTGGCGACAACTGGCCATCGCGTCGCTCGACCGGCCGAAACTGTCTTGTTTCCGGGTCGCGGACATAGACATGACTGATGTCGCGGGGATCGTATCGCACCTCGAGCTTTCCGAGCCGGTCCCGCTCTGGAACGAAGACGCCCAGCCACGCCGAATAATAGTGCAGGGCGAACATGCTGATCCCTTGCGGCGACAATTGCCTCTCCGTTCTTGGTAGAAACGACAGCAGCACGCGTTGCGGATCGTCGCCGAAGACCGGCAATGCCGAACCGTTGCGTTGCCATTCGGTCAGCGGCACCTTCAGGGTCTTGGAATTTTCCTGCAGATTGTGATCGATCACGGCCAGCGCGACGCAGCGCTCGAGATCGGCGAAGCTCAGGCAGGCGCGCCGCTCGGATGGATATTCATCGCGGTGGGCGACGGAACGCCCCGAGGAGCCCGGATAGGTAGCGAGAACTCCGTTGACTTTGCCCAACAGCCGTTCAACCACGCCGCCGTGATGGACCCTGCCACGATCGCGGGGGCGGATCCGAATGCCGTAATCCTCACAGCCTTGTTGGAATGCATGCCCCTTGAACTCCATCGCCGAGTCCGCGACCAGCAGCCGCGGTCGACCGAACATCGGCCAGGCGTGATTGAGATTGCGCGCGGCAAGCCATGCGTCTTTCGGACACATGGCCTGGGCGAGGCATAGCGCGACAGACAGCACCGACGGCTTCTCCAAGGTGAGGCAGAAGCCGAGGATGGATCGTGTCGCCACGTCGGTGATGACAGTCAGGTAAGGGCGGCCGACGAACACACCAGCCCCGTCAACAACCTCCACGAAATTGATATCGGTCGGCGTATGGTCGATTTGGCAGACGGCGAGCGGGTGCGGCGCATGGATATAGCCGGGTCGCGGCTTCAGCCGCAAAAAGTGCTTCGGATTGGCCGAACGCTTCTTGGCGATCTCTTCAGGCGAAAACAAGACCGGGATGCGTCGAGCGACCGTCACATAGGACGGCACGGCAAGACCGGCTTCCTCGCAGCGCGCGCGGATCTCGTCGACCACGGGAGCAAGTCCGGTCGGCTCGAGCGTCAGCCACTTCTCCCGAAGTGTGGTCGCGATGATCTCCTCGATCTGTTCCGACAGCCGTTTGCGCCGACTGACCGCAGTGCGAGGCAGCAGGGCCGTCACCGTCCGATCGGCGCGATATCGGGCGAGGAGATTGTAGATTTGCCGTGTGGTTAGGCGCAGTTCAGCCGCCGCGCGCGTGATGGTAGCCTGCCTCGGGCCGCGACCGTCGAGGATCTTGTCCAACTCGCGGGCAATGCGACGCGCCATCGACCACTGCTCGTCCGAGATCGGGCGATCCGCCGGCAAGGTTCGATCGTGAAATCGCTTTGGCAAGGGGCTTCATTTGAAATCGTTAGCGAAAAATCGACACCGATTTAGCGTCTAAACCTAACGCCTGTATGACATTTTCCGATTTGAAATCCGAAAGTAAAAGCCACAGCAGATCTGGTTGGAACGCCGGCGCAAACCGGCAAGGAGTAGATGGTGTCCCTCCGGGATTTGGCCGAACAAATTTGCTGCCGGCGTGGCAAAATGGCGATGCCACGGCGGCGCAAGCGGCGATGGGTAAGTTCCTGGACGAATATCAGGAAGAGTGACTGGCCCATTCCGACGTCCCAAAAGGGGAAACCGTTGAGTATCGGTCATGGCTCAAGGATTTTGCAGGTTGGATCTACGGTACGGATCACATCACCATACAGTACGGCATAAACTATGACGGTATCGACATTCAAAAGCTATCGCCAGGGACGCGGGGCATCGTCCTACTCCTCCTCTATCTGGCGCTTGACGATCTGGACGACCGACCATTGATCATCGACCATCCGGAAGAAAACCTTGACCCCCAGTCGATCCACCGTGAATTGGTTGGTCTATTCCTCGCCGCAAAGCAGAAGCGGCAGGTGATTATGGTGACCCACAATGCTAACCTGGTGATCAATACGGATGCGGACCAGATCATCATTGCGCATTGCGGCAATCATTCTCATGGCCAGATGCCCCCTATTACATACACCTCGGGCGGGCTCGAATCGGCGGATATCCGGCGGCAGGTATGCGACATTCTTGAGGGTGGCGAGGAAGCTTTCCGCGAAAGAGCACGCAGGCTGAGAGTTCGTCTTTCACGCTAATGGTGGGACACAGAGAATAGTGATGATCGACTACACGGAAATCAGCGACGGCGACGAATGGAAGCATTTGCCCATGATTACCTACTGGCGCTCGGACTTGTGGTCGATGTGCCTCCCGGACGTGGCCCTGACGGCGGCCGGGATATCCTCGTCAAGGAAACGCTTAAGGGCAAGCTCGCCTCGCGAAGCTTCACCTGGTTGGTAAGTTGCAAGCACTATGCGACGAGTGGCAAGGCTGTTGGTACAGAACACGAGACCAACATCACCGATCGCCTTGCACAACACAAAGCAGATGGGTTTATCGGATTTTACTCCACGGTGGCGAGCGCCGCCTTAATGAACGCCTTAAGGATTTGCGCGATCAGGGAAAAATCGCAGAGTTCAAGATATACGACGGATCTCATATCGAGAGTGGCTTCCATGACGTCGGACTATCCGGCGTGCTCCTAAAACACCTTCCAACAAGTCATACTGCGTTGCGGCCGATCCATCCTTTGCTCGGCAAGTACCAGCCGCTCGACTGCGAAATCTGCGGGACCGACCTTCTAAAACGGAGCGTGGGAGGAGAAAACCTGGGCGTCATGGTTCTCGGCCAAAAAGGACACAACAGAGTTGAAAACCTGCATTTCGTCTGTGGGGCGTGTGCGACCAAACGATAAGCGCCCGCGTCCGGGCTCAAGGCTTAACGGATGGTTGGAACGACATCAGCGATTTCTGCAATCCCCTCATCTATCTGCGCCACCTGATTGCTTTCGTAAATGAGACCCGGGAAACTCCCGATCGCTATTCGGAACAGGCCCACGACCGAATGCTTGATCTGTTCCTTACCGTCAGCCAGAGGACTCTACGGCAAACCAACGCAGAGGATCGGCAGGCGTATTTTGATGCCGATATGATCGCCCGCATGGGTATTTAGGGTCTTGAGCAAGCGGCTCATTAAACCCGATTGCCTGTTATCCGACTCAAGGGGCTGTGGAAGTAGTAGTCGTTGAGCATGGTCCACAGTGATGTGTTTTTTGCTTTGTCCGCATACTGCTTCAAAGCCTTTCCATCCCGCCAGCCTACAGAATACCCAATCATCACGAGAGGCTGTTCGGCAAGCCACTTGAGGCCGGAAGCTGAAAATTCCCCGTTGCTCCAGAGTTCGAACCGAAAAGGTTTGCCTTTGTAGGTTCCGCCGTTGGTAAGGATTGAATATATCAGTGGAACGCGGTCTCCATACCATTTCCGAATATCGGCCTCGCTGACACGAGCGTTGGCGTTCTTGGCCTTGCATTCAATCACGAGAACCCCGTCCGCATTGCCGCGGTCAAGTTGGACGTCGATCTCTGCTTTGCGAGATGCTGTCGGTTCACCGCGACCTCGGAGAAGTGGTGCAGAAATATACTTGCGACCATACTCCGGCGCAGAGCAGCGTATGCGGCCTCTCTCGCCGCATCACCATCGGAACCGGTCCAAACTGTGGCCGCGTGGTCTTCCGAGTCAAAGAACTCCCTGATGGAGGTCAGGACGATGCGTTCCCAATGGTTCTCCAATACCAAGCCGCCCACAGCCTCTTCCTTTTAGCGCGTATGTTTTGCAAATTGGACATTAGGCCATACGGCCGAAGTACTCGATCTCAGATCCGCCAACAACGCGGAGCGACTTTCGGCAAATTCGGAGGAATGCCTTCGAAACCGCGGCTCTTGTAGAGGTGCGCGAATCCGGCTTAGTCGGCACCCGCGAGCGCGAATAAGACGACGTTTTCGTGTTCAACGCATAGATGGTGTAACGGGCGGAGCCCAGCCAGCCAGGTTTGAAAGGCCGGTGGTCGTCCCTCACAATGATGGTGTCGCGGAGTCAGGTTTTTGGCCTGTTCCATAGCATTAGGGAGAGACGACCATGGGACAGTATGCCGGCATCGACGTATCATTGGAATACTCAAGTGTGTGCGTGGTGGATGCGGATGGCCGCATCGTGCGTGAAGCAAAGGTGCTGAGCGAGCCCGATGCGCTGATCGCCTGGTTTGCCGAGCACGGTGTGGCCATGGAACGAATTGGTCTTGAGGCCGGCCCCTTGTCGCAGTGGCTCTATGCCGGGATGACGAAAGCTGGTCTGGCGGTCGAACTGATCGAGACGCGCCACGTGCGTGCGGCCTTCAAGACGATGCCGGTGAAGACCGACAAGAAGGACGCGCGGGGCATTGCGCAGTTGATGCGGCTTGGCTGGTTCAGACCGGTCCACTGCAAATCTCTTCCGGCCCAGGAGGTGCGAGCGCTGCTGACCGCACGCAAGCTCATCCAGGGAAAGCTTCACGACATCGAGATGAGCATGCGGGCCATTCTGCGCGGCTTTGGCCTCAAGGTAGGGCCGACGACGCGGCGCACCTATGCGGCACGCATCCGCGAGCTGATTGAAGGTCATCCGACCTTGGAAGCGATCGCCGCGTCGCTGTTGAAGGTGCGCGACGCACTTGCGGACGAATTTGCAGGTCTTGACCGAAAGCTGCGTGCCATGGCCCGCCAAGACGATAACGCACGGCGGCTGATGACGACGCCCGGCGTTGGCGTCCTGGTGGCGCTGACATTCGTGTCGGCCGTCGATGCGCCGGAGCGTTTTCGCTCATCACGAGCGGTGGGGCCGCATTTCGGATTGACGCCGAAGAAGTATCAATCGAGACCGATTACAGTGGTCGCATCTCGAAGATCGGCGATGTGGGCGTACGAACCGCGCTCTACGAAGCGGTCAACGTCATCTTGACCCGGCCGGTCAAACCCTCGGATCTGAAGAGCTGGGCACTGGCGGTCGCCAGACGTGCGGGTCCCAGAAAGGCGCGTGTTGCGCTGGCCCGTAAGCTGGCGGTGGTGTTGCACCACATGCTCAGGGACGGAACCAACTTCATTCCCCACAAGGCGACGCCAGCCATGGCCGCCTGAGCCGGAAGGAGACAACAACACAGGTTTCCGGCGGGCACTGCCATCAGCCCCCCGGAGCAAGGTCCCTTCGCCGGGACGATGGATGGGTTAGGCCGTTAAGCGGCAAGCAGCACTCAGGTGACTGCGCGTACTTAGATTGGCCAGCCGGTCCTCAGCAGACCCCATAGAGCAGCGGCCAAGCGCCGACTGCGGACAGAAGCACTCGGCGAGGGATTAAGCTCACAAGGGATTGACTCAAGGCCCGTTACAGAAGACCGCTTATTGGAAGCGAGAGAGTTTTTAGCCGGCGCAGAGCTTCACCGGAAGGCCAGTCCGATGCCTCGGCAAAATCGATCAAATCGAATTCGGCCACACCGCAGCTCCCGATGTCACCGTGGCCGTTGTTTGCCAACGAGTGGACAACCGCATAAGCCAGTCTCTCTTCAACCCCCTTCAGCACATCAAACTCAAAGCGTTCCCTCAGTTTCAGCGCGGCCATATGGCAGATCTCTCCTGTCGAATCGTTTTTCGGACATTGCGCATGATAGAGGGCGCGAAGTCGCTCGTATTCCATGATCAAGATAAACCATGCCAAGCTTTCTTAGGGTGGGCAAGCCGGTTTTAATTTGGATCCATTCGCGAAACGTGAGTTTTTGCTTTTCGGGGCCAGAACAAGATGGGGTGGTTGCCGTCCTCCCCTCACGGCATCGCAATATGCCAAGATGATGTGGTTGTAGCCTCAGGACGGAGAAGACGGCAAAATGAAAGACACGATGATCGGGGTGGATCTGGCAGGGCAGGTCTGGACCTTCGAGCCGTCCTGAATTGCCAACCATAGCCCGGCCTGTTCTCATCCTCGATCACAGAGACGATATCGACGCTCAGGCCGGTACCGACAAAAGTAACCGTCGCCGCCTTGCGCGGGATCTCGAAATCCTCGACTGATTTGTTCGGATAGATCTTGATCAACAAATCGTAGATGGTGTTCAGGCTATTCATGGATTGCTGGCGTCGCGCCCGGCAATATAGAAGACGACATCGACATCCACTGGATCAACGCTGGTTTTTCGCAGAATCGTGAATTTTGCGAAAGAACCGGCCGACCTTGGTGATCTTGATCTCCGTCTTGTCGCGAACACCCTTGCATAGTTCAACGATCAGGCGGTCCACCTGCTCATGATATTCCTTGCGCTTGTCGTCCGGCAGTCGCAGAACATTGCTGTCGTAGTATCGAAGTTCGGTATTGCTCAACGGCATTGCTAACCCCTTCCAGCCGACGCCTTTCGGGCTGCGCCATGACCGCCCAATTATACGCTAGCTCCAGTTTACAATTGGGAACGATCCAACCAACGCTTGCCCAAGGTAAACAGTCGCAAAGGCAGTTTCAAGGGATTTCAGTTTACAAAATTTGTAATAGAAGTAGTTTTGGAAACTGCAAATCAGAAGGAAGCCACAATGATCGGAAACAAGCTCAAGGTAGCCCGGTTGGCGTCGGGCCTGTCGCTGCGCGCGCTCGCCGATGCGATGGGCGGCATCGTTTCCGCGCAGGCCATTGGCAAATACGAAAGAAATGAGGATATGCCGAGCTCGCGTGTGCTGATCGGGCTTGCAAGGGCGCTTGATGTCTCAGAGGATTATCTGCTGAGCGAAGACGAGCTCGAACTGGAAGGCGTGGATTTCCGAAAAAAGGTCGGAACGTCCGCCAAAGAGGAGGCTATTCTCAAGGCGCGCGCGATCCACATGCTCGAGCGCTATCTCGCCGTTGAGGACCTTCTGCAAATGCGAAGCGTCGAATGGGAGCAACCGCGAAGCGCCCCGCACCCTGTCGCAGATTTGCGTGACGCAGAGGACGCCGCACGGTCCGTGCGTGACGACTGGGGCCTCGGCAACGATCCCATCCCGCAGCTTGCCGAGCTGCTCGAAGAGCGGGGCGTCAAGGTCCTGTCGCTCGACCTCGATGATATCGACGGTCTTGCCGCCGAGGTTCGACGCGGAGGACGGGCGACTGCGCGTGTGATCGTAGTCAAGCGCAGTACATGGTCCGAGCGCAAGCGGTTCAATCTCGCCCACGAGCTTGGTCACATGGTCATGGCGCCTTGCGAGGGCCTGGACGAGGAAAAGGCCGCGCACCGCTTCGCTGGCGCTTTTCTCATGCCGGCCGATGTGCTGCGCGCTGAAATCGGCGCCCACAGGTCGTCGATCAGCATCGGCGAATTCGTCGCCCTGAAGAAACGCTTCGGAGTAAGCATCCAGGCTTTGGCCTACCGGTGCAAGGATTTGGGCATCATCAACCAAGCCGCCTTCGCCCGCCTGTTCAAAGTCTTCGCTGAGCGCGGATGGAGAACGGAGCCATTCGAGGAGCCAGAGACGATGAAGCCGGAACTTGAGGAACCCAGGCGCTTCGAGCGGCTCTGCTATAGGGCATTGGCGGAAGGTATGATCGGCGAATCCCGGGCTGCGGAATTGCTCGGCATTTCCGTTCGTGAGCTGGATGCAAGGCTGGATCAGGTGGCGGCTTGATCCGTGCCTATCCTCGTCTCCGATACCTCCGTCTTGATCGATCTTGAGAGGGCGCAACTACTCGAGGAGATGTTCCTCCTGCCCTTCGGCTTCGCTGTGCCGGATCTTTTGTACGAACGGGAATTAGCCGGCGAGCTCGGCGATCGGCTGGTGGCTTTGGGGCTGCGTGTCGAAGCCCTTACGCCCGCGGAACTCGGTCGCGCAGTCGATGTGCGCCGACAGAATGCACGCCTGTCATTTCCTGACACGTTTGCCTTCGCGCTTGCGAAGTCCCGTCAATGGACCTTGCTCACCGGTGACGGAGGTCTACGCGAGCTGGCAACCGCTGAGAGGGTGAACATGCATGGCGTACTGTGGGTGTTTGATCAGTTCTCCGATGGCGTGTACGTGTCCTTCGATCGTTTGCATGCCGGTCTGAGCACCGTGTTCGGACACCCGAGGTGTCGTCTTCCTGCCGGTGAAGTGAAACGGAGATTGGTTCGATACGCCGAGCATCGAGACAGCCGGAAGGCAGGGGAGGGTTAAGAATGCCTTCCCATTGTTGGACGCCAAAAAGCAAGCCGGGGAAGGATCGATTTTGCAAGTCTGCGTTGGTCGCTGCATGAGACAGCGCCGCTCGCCTCGGGCAGCGCCGATGAATTGCGCAAACAAGCGGTGGCTCACTCGGAAGTGGGAGCGATTGAGCCGCTTGTGAGAATCGACTTGGCTTTGGCGACTCTTCACATGATCACAAGTCTCGCCAAGTTCGTCGGCAGCTTCTACGCGACGCTCGTCGTGCTCTGGACAGTGCTGGTCGGCGCCGGTTTCCTGGTGCTCGGCACGCGCGTGTTCCGCCTGGTGCGGGAAGTGCGCCAGCCGATGCTCGTCGGTTTTTCTACCGCCTCCAGCGAAGCGGCCTATCCGCGTGTCACGGAGAAGCTGGAAGACTTCGGCGTGAAGGAGCGCATCATCGGTTTCGTCCTGCCGCTTACCATGGACCAGCAGATCGTCATGTTGCTGGTCCTCATGGTTTCGAGCAAGGGCATCGCCGGCGTGCCGCGCTCCGCGTTGGTCGTCGTTGCTGCCGTCCTGCCGATGTTCAACCTGCCTGAGGCCTGCGTGCTCCTGATCACGGGGCATCGACCACTTCCTTGACATGGGGCGCACCGCTACCAACGTGCTTGGCAATGCGATCGCCACCACGGTCGTCGCCAAGTGGGAAAGCGCGCTCGACATTCCTGACGAAGCGGAGCAGCGCACGCGCGAAAGATTGGCTGCTGTCGGGCAATTTTCTGGCGCAGACCGCCCCGATGGGCGACACTGGCTGGTCCCTGACGGTGCTCTCCCCAATCGGCGAAATCCGCGCGATCGCTGTGGCCATGTCTCACGAGATCGGAGCGGACGAGATTATTGCGCTCTGCGATGCCAACCGTTTGGAACAGGTGATGGTCAACCTGATCGCCAATGCGCTGGACGCGATCGAGAACACAGTGTCGCCTTCTCTGCGCCTTCGCAGTTGGCGCGAAGATGAACGCGCGGTCATCGAAGTCCATGACAACGGGCCGGGCCTGCCGGAACACGTGCGGGCGCACCTCTTCGAGCCCCTTCACGACGAAGGAAAGCAACAGGGGCTTGGGGCTCGGCTTGGCCATTTCGTCGGAAATCATGCATCATTTCGGTGGGGCGCTGACGGGGGCGAACCACACTCAGGGCCGCGCAGTTTTCAACGTTGTTCTTCCCGCACCCGCTATCGGAGAAACGAAATGGGCGACAACATCAAGATCCTGATCGTCGAGGACGAGCCGAACGTCCGCCTTGGATTTCAGCAGACGCTCGAACTGGAAGGCATGGATGTCGAAGCGCTGGAGAGCGCCGAGAAGGCGCGGCGGCTCATCCTCGTCGACTTTCCAGGGATCGTCGTTACCGACATCCGCCTGCCGGGCGACGACGGTATGGCGCTCATGCATGATCTCCTGCGGCCGACCTGCCGGTCGTCCTGATGACCGGGCACGGCGACGTTTCGCTGGCGGTTCAAGCAATGAAGGACGGAGCCCACGACTTCATCGAGAAGCCCTTCTCGCCCGATTATTTCGTCGAGGTCGTGCGGAGGGCGCTGGAGACGCGCAGCTTGACGCTGGAGGTGCACGAACTACGTAGGAAGCTCCAGGGAAGACAATTGACCGCAAGCCGTATCATCGGAGATTCCTCCACCATGGAACCGGTGCGCCACCTCATCGGCGAGCTCGGCAACAGCGCGGCGGATGTACTGATCCATGGCGAGACTGGAACCGGTAAGGGACTCGTTGCGCGCTGCCTGCACGATGCCAGCCCGAGACGGAGCGGCAATTTCGTCGCCATAAATTGTGGCGGCATGCCTGAAAACCTGTTCGACAGTGAGATCTTCGGCCATGAGCCGGGCGCCTTCACCGTTGCAGTCAAGCGCCGGATCGGCAAGATCGAGCACGCCAATGGCGGCACGCTGTTTCTCGACGAGATCGAGAGCATGCCGATGGCCATGCAGGTGAAGCTACTCAGGGTGCTGCAGGAGCGAACGCTGGAGCGCCTTGGATCGAACACGCCTATCCCCATCGATTGCCGCGTTGTCGCTGCGACCAAGGTCGATCTGGCGGCGGTCAACGGCAATAGCCTCGTCCGCACTAGCGAGGATTTGCTGATGCCAAAGGCGACTTTGCACGACAAAATCCGCAAATATGGTTTGCCGTGATGCTGATCTGTTGCTTGGCGCTTAAATAGCGTCATCCCAACATTGTGAGATGATGAGCGCACCATTCGTGCTCTACCAAAAGACAGCACGCAATTCCTGTTGTTGGCGAGTAGCGGAGACGCTTGAGCGCCTCCGCTCTCTCGCTTGAGGCTGGCAATATTGCTGTCATGGACAACCTTCCGGCCCACAAGACAGCAGGTGTGCGCGGCGCCATCGAACGCGCCGGCGCAAGCTCATGTTTCTGCCGCCCTACAGCCCAGACTTCAATCCAATTGAAAACGCATTCTCCAAACTGAAAGCCATGCTACGGGCTCGGGCGGAGCGAGAGATTGATGCTCTATGGGATGCCGTCGGCACATTGATCCCCTGCTTCACATAGGAGGAATGCGCAAATTACCTCAGGGCTGCAGGTTATGACCCGGATTGAACAGGATCTGCTCTAACGTGAGCCGACGGTACTATCGCCTATCGCGGTTGGGTTACTTTTCCTTACTACTTCCGACCACAATGCAGTGGCAATCGGATAAGTCCTCTCTTTGAAGAGATCACTTATTCGTTGTTTTCTCGCCAGCTTTCTCGCCAGCAAAGAAGGATGCAAGTGCAGCCGTGGCCAGCTTGTGACCAAAAGCCCGGGCACTGTCCAATCCCAATGGGTCAAAATGATTGCGAGCAATTTCCAGCAGCAATGCCGGGAACATGCGGGAGGTTTGAACAATGATTGACTTCCCGGAGGTTCTCTGAGGGATCAGATAACTCTTCGGGGCAGTACAAAACGATCCATTCGCAAGCATGTTTTCGAAGTCGTCCAGCGCACGTCGCAAGATCATTTGCAGCGATTTGGAAGGGCTGTATTGCAGAATCAGGTTGTCGTATATCTTCGATACCTCAGGCGCGGGCGGCCGAGCTGAGAGGAAGACCTGGATCTTTGCCGGAGCTACCATCGAACTGAGGGCATCCATGGTGGGTATGGATTGTGGATCGGGGCTGTGGCGACGCTTGGCGATGGTGGTGGGAGATCGGCGATCGGCCGATTCGACGGCCAACTGAGACAGAATCGAGTTTTGCGCGGGAGCAGACAAATTACGATCGACGACCTTGCTTTGAACGGCAGCAAGCTGCCTGGCCTCTACGACGGACAAAGCCGGTTTGCGAATTGCCATGTTCAGCTCTGTGCTCGGCCAATTAATTTTGAGATGGTGATGAGTTCCTCCATCGCGACCCTGAGATTTCGCTCGAGGAGGCGCATCGTTGGATCGGTTCTCATGTTCAGCAATGTGAGGTGCAACATGCCACGTTCCTTCATCGCGGCATAGGCGTCCCTCTCGTGCATAGGAGATTGCACAACTGGAAGACTTGCGAGCATGTCTGACATCGCACGCTGTGAGGTGGTAAGTCGACCCACCGGGACACGTTGGCGCAATACAGCTGTCGGAATTGCCAAGTTCTCGCTCAGCAACAACTCAATAACATAACGGTAGGTTGACAGAGCCTCATCGATATCGAGCGGAGTCAGCATAGTAGGGATCAAAAGCAGGTTTGAGCTCGCAATAATCGTATTGTTGAGTTCGCTTGAACCGCCGTGTGTATCGGCCAGCGCAAAGTCAAATCCCTGAAGCTCGGCGTCCTCATAGGCTGCCTCAAGAAGAGACATTTCGTCGGCGGCGTAAACTTCGCAAGAAGAAGCCCAGGTGTTGTTGCGTAGAGCGTTTGATTTCCACCGCGTTAGCGGCCGGTTTTCGTCTGCGTCGAACAGAGCCACTCGTCTGCCATCGCTTGCAAGGGCGGCGCAAAGGCCCATAAGTGCTGTGGTTTTGCCGGCACCTCCTTTGAGCGAGCAAAATGTCAGAAGTTGCATATCCTTATCCTGCCGATGTCTTGAGAGAGAAGCGCGTCTGTATTTTCGTTTGTATGTATGATTCTGCAATTGTTAATATAAGGCAAAATAGCCGATGCAATATTTCACTGATATTATAGAATAATTGCAAACGTAACAATATAAGAGAATATTCCTTATGTATTCTGGTTTGTTTTATGTAAGGTAAGCTTCATCTCCCCTAACGCAGAAAAATCACCGCGGGATAGGTGCAGACTGTTCCGTTCTTTTATGGAGGAAGCTATGTCGCAAGGCAGTGAGCCCACTTCAAATGACATTGCTATAAATCAGCGTGAACGTGTGAAAGTTGAAGGTTTCAAGGTTGTGAGCACGCGATTGCGATTGGCCGAATATGAGAGTTTTTCTCACCGAGCACGCTTGTTTGGGCTCTCCGATAGCATGGCCATCCGAATTGCGGTGCGCCGCATTGGCGGCTTCCTTGAAATCGATGCCGAAAGTCGTCAAACAATGGAGGCCATACTACAGTCAATAGGATCGCTTTCGAGCAATATTGCAGCGCTAATGTCTACCTATGCTGAAAATCCGGGAATAGACTTAGAGGCCCTGCGCGCTGAACGTATGGCGTTCGGTAAATCTTTTGCTGATCTTGACGGATTGCTCCGTTGCATTTTGTCGGTATCCAGGCGACGGATAGATGGGTGTTCACTTCTCAAAGACGCCTTTTAGCACCAAGAGCGCTACTGGAGAGAATGTTGGATGCCCGATCGAGCTCAAGTTATTATTCGCATTGTGCCGGGAGGTGGAACTAGGACCGTTCAACAATTGATCAACCAGTTAGAATATTTATCACGGAAAGGAAAGCTGGAGCTGCAGCGTTCAGCCCGACATCTCGATATTCCCCTACTGCCAGATCAAATCCACGAGCTCGCCCAAAGCTGGGTTCATGAGACTGGAAATTACGACGAAAGTCAGCCAGACGAGGAAAGGCTACAGGAGTTAACCACCCATATTATCGTGAGCTTCCCAGCGGGTACAAACCAGGCGGCAGCTCATGCAGCGAGCCGGGAGTGGGCAGCCGAGATGTTTGGGTCAGGCAAGGGAGGTGGCCGTTACAATTATCTTACTGCCTTTCACATAGACCGCGATCATCCACACCTGCATGTCGTCGTCAATCGTCGCGAACTTTTAGGACATGATTGGCTGAAGATATCTCGACGCCATCCCCAACTGAACTATGAGGACATGCGCAAAAGGATGGCCGTGATATCGTTTCGCCACGGCATTATCCTCGATGCAAGTTCGCGAAGAGAACGTGGGATTACCGAGCGTCCGATCACCTATGCCGAATATCGGCGCCTTGAGCGGGAGCAGGTTCGCCAGATCCGTTTCCAGGATTCAGATCCGGAGCCGTCGTCAGAGCGTGGAGATCATCCAGAACTCAGACAACCTTTCGATCCATCGCCACTTGAAGCACCAGTGAGCGGACCGGAGGGCGTGCATCGAGACAGCGATGGGCAGGATGAGCCGCAGGTTCGTCTGCAGAAGCCTGCTGCGTTCAGGAACGAAACCGGTGGCTGCGTGCGCGACTCGCGCCGGCGTTCACAACGTCCTCAAGATGACAAGGCAGGGCCGAGGGAAGCAAAACGCGTGAGTTTGAAGGGCGCGGAGGTTGTGCCTGAGGCCAACGCCGAGGAACAGGATTATTGTGGTGATTCCTTTATGCCGCAGGCCGAAACGCCTCGACCTTCTTCGTCGCGGAAAAAGGCGCGAGCCAGCACTGCAGATAGAAGATTGTGCGCTACGGACGACGTCGAGCAACCACGAGGCACCCCTTCGAAGCGTCCGTATGAAGAAGACGAGGGAGAGCCGAACGAACGCAAACGTGCAAGAGATGGGGGCAGTCGGGATCGACCCAGCGGCAAGGGGAGATAGGAAAGAACTGAATTATGGCAAATGAAAAGCTCAAAAACGATTGGCTCTTCCCACTCGTGGAGCTTGGCATGAGGAAGGGCGTGCAGTTGCATCGACCTCCGTCCCCGCACAATCAATCGATCCTTGCAGAAACGATAGGGACACGTCCGTCTCAACTGCCTCAAAGCTGTGAAATACTAGTATGCTGCCCGACATTTCAGAAGATCGGCACGATGAGCGGATAAGGATGGCGGTCCTGCGCAGGTTACGGACGGCAAAGGCTGGATAATTTGCAGCACACACTCGATGTGAGTTTTGGGATTGATCGGATAACCTCGGGGAAGTGATGAATTCGAGCAAGTTTACCCCTCAACGTTTGGCACTAAGCATCATATGTTCGCTGGCAGCTGGTATTTGTGCGGCAAGTTTCTACGTAACATTTCGCCAAGGGTTCAATGGCGAAGCGATGATGACGTTTAGCGTCCTCGCCTTTTGGTTCCAGACCCCCCTCTACTTAGGTTATTCGACCCCCGTCTTCTATTGCGGATTGGCAATTGTCTTCTCCACGTCGGGGATTGTGCTATTGATCCAACTGGTCATAACGCTACGCAATCGCGAGCATCACGGAACAGCTCGTTGGGCGATCTTTAGCGAAATGCGCCATGCCGGTTACCTGCAACGTTACGGTCGGCTCACGGGGCCAATATTTGGCAAGACGTGTGGCCCCCTTTGGTTCGGTAGCTATCTGTCGAACGGAGGCCAGGCCCACAGCCTTGTTGTTGCTCCAACGCGGGCCGGCAAAGGCGTGGGCGTCGTCATTCCAACGCTCCTAACCTTCAAGGGTTCAGTGATAGCCCTCGACGTCAAAGGTGAGCTTTTTGAACTGACTTCCCGGGCACGCAAAGCGAATGGCGACGCCGTTTTCAAATTCTCACCGCTTGATCCGGAGCGACGAACTCATTGCTACAATCCGGTATTGGATATTTCGGCTTTACCGACCGAGCGCCAGTTCACCGAGGCTCGCCGTCTTGCAGCAAACCTCGTAACAGCCAAGGGCAAGGGAGCTGAAAGCTTCATCGAAGGCGCACGAGACCTTTTTGTTGCGGGCATCCTTACTTGCATTGAGCGCGGGACACCGACGATTGGTGCCGTCTACGACCTGTTCGCTCAACCTGGTGAGAAGTACAAACTTTTTGCGCAGCTAGCGGAAGAGAGTCAAAACAAAGAGGCTCAGCGCATCTTCGATAATATGGCGGGCAATGACACAAAAATTCTGACTTCCTATACCTCGGTGCTTGGCGACGGTGGACTTAATTTATGGGCCGATCCGCTCGTTAAAGCAGCTACAAGCCGATCAGATTTTTCTGTCCACGATCTGCGTCGGAAGAGGACATGTGTTTATCTCTGTGTCAGTCCTAACGACCTTGAGGTCGTCGCGCCTTTGATGCGCCTTTTTTTTCAGCAGGTTGTATCAATACTCCAGCGATCGTTGCCAGGCAAAGACGAGCGGCATGAAGTTCTATTTCTCCTCGACGAGTTTAAGCACTTAGGCAAGCTTGAGGCGATTGAAACCGCAATCACAACCATCGCTGGCTACAAGGGCCGTTTCATGTTCATTATTCAAAGCCTCTCGGCGTTGACGGGCACTTATGATGAGGCAGGCAAGCAAAATTTTCTCAGTAACACTGGAATTCAAGTATTTATGGCTACGGCTGACGACGAAACGCCGACCTATATCTCAAAAGCTATTGGAGAATATACGTTCCAGGCTCGTTCGACCTCATATAGTCAGGCCCGTATGTTCGATCATAACATCCAGATATCCGAGCAAGGGGCGCCTCTGTTGCGCCCTGAACAAATGCGTCTGCTCGACGATCAGAGTGAAATCGTCCTTATTAAGGGGCAGCCGCCTCTTAAACTCCGGAAGGTGCGATATTATTCCGATCGTACGCTGAAGCGCGTTTTCGAACGCCAAATCGGCCCGCTCCCAGAACCCGCATCTTTGATGCTTTCAGAAGGGGTTGAGCAAGGTAGCCAAAACCTCAGTCTTCGGGCCGACGTCACGGCGGCGCGAGAACCGAGTCACGTCGATTCAACCGTGAATTATAACGAAGCCACTCCGCAGCAAAGCAGTAACATGAATGACGAACATGATAGCGTTGCAGTTGGAATTGGCATTGGCCAGGGGTCTGTTGAAATGGACAACGTGGATGATAACGCCAATGCCGCCGGCGCCTCGTCAGAATCAGGTGTACCTGCTGAAATGGTTCAAGCGCTGACTGCACAGCAGCAGTTGCTGGAACGGATCATTGCGCTCCAGCAAAGATAAGACCTGCGCCAATGGCATGATTGCGAACGCTTGACAGCGGAAAATCCGGTCGAAACGGCAAAACCCCACGGTCTTGCCAACTCACCGCCAAACTCGAGGTTTGGCTGAAGACGCTTCCTTAGCAACCGAAGAGACGAGCTGAAAATGAACAACGAGTTTTCCACGAAGGGCAGTCTGGATACCTTCGTTGCACTAGCGAAGCTAGCAAGGTTAAAGACACGCTGGGCCAACTACACCAGTCGCATGTGGGATACCGGTGACGCTATAGCGGCTCGAGAACGGGCGGTAGCCTATATCGGAGAGTGCATTGCTGAAGGGATCTATAGGCATGAGCCGGCGGTCTTTTGTCCGGAGATTCAAACTCATTTCCGCGCTGTGGGCCTTATCATTGATGAGCACATTGACCCGGGCCAGCCAACACTCAATCGGCGGCGCTTGCTGATTGAACGAGTTGAGAAGTTTACCTCCTTCGCTCCATACCAGCAGGGGCTCTGCTGGACTGGTACCGGTGAAACAACCGCTGAGAGCTTAAATGCCGTTGACAAATCAAAGGAGCTTTTTCGGTTCCTTCGAGCGCGGGAAGGCGGCGTACCCAGACAGCTGCGACCCACCATCCCGTTCACGTCTGAGCAGGCAAGAGAGCTGATTGATGAGGTTGGCTATTTGTATGAGGGAATTAGAGAGCGCCTGCGCACGATAGACCATTTATTCCAAGATCGGTCGAGGGACGAGGTCGCGTGGATGCCTGAGGATATCGGGCGCAATATTGACTTGCTTTCCCATCAGTTGGAAAGAGAAAAGCGAGATCGAACGCTGATACGCATTGATGGTATGGCCGAGGCGAGGCGAGCGGATGTCACTTATGATCCGTTCTTCGATACGCAATCTGAACCCTCGCCCGCATCAGGGACAGAAGGCTTAAGTAGCCGAACGTCCTCGCCTAGTAGCAACGAAGTGTTTCGGGACGAAAATGTCTCTCCTGAAAGGTCACAGCGATCGAACGAGGACAGCCGCTCTTTGGGGGCGTTCGATGACTACCGGTCGGCGTGGACAGCGTACGTGGCTGGAGAAGGCAGCCATACCAAAGCTGCAACTAGTCGTATGGAAGATGGTGTAGATGACGAGGAGAGGCTAGGTTTTGACCCCGTTACCGTTAGCCCTCGCAAGTCAGAAGGCACTTCGTTGCACGAACCGGCCGCTGCTATGGGATCGAACGCAGCGCGTGATGAGATTAATGCATCGGAAGGCGATCGACGCAAATTAAGCGAGCGTCAGCGGACTCGAAGCCCGGGGTTAGATGATTAAACTTACGGGTCTCATGTATGGAGCGACAGTTTGTTGCAAGAGATAAAATCCGTGATGCCGCTCTGATCGGGTGCAAGCCATGCGTCCGGCCTTTGCGGTGGCGCATATCGGATGAAGTCCCCGGATCGGGTTCCAATAAAATTAACGCGCTCGAAGCGTCTTGAGAATCGCGGAGATCCTGCTATGCCGCGCCAGCGCCAGTTACATGGTCTGCTTGCGCGCTGGCAGTGCCCAGGGACGCTCCTCGTCCATGGTCGAGATCTCCCGAAGCTTTGCGGCTAGTCACCTGAATCTGAAGTTCGGTTCATTGTCTTCTGGCAAAAGCGTTTGACCGACGGGAGGATCTGGTCGGCGGATTTGACCCACTTGTATGGGGTGGGATTGTCGTTGTGGGTTTCTATGAAAGCGTCGATGTCGGCTTCAAGTTCTGCAGTGGAACGGTGTACGCCGCGCTGCAACTGTTTTCGCGTCAGCTCTGCGAACCATCGCTCGACCTGATTGATCCAGGATGCCGACGTTGGCGTGAAGTGAACGTGCCAGTGTGGGCGGCGCGCGAGCCAGGCCTTGACCCTTGGTGTCTTGTGGGTGGCATAGTTGTCCATCACCAGATGCACGTCCGGCCCATTGGGCATTTCGGCGTCAATCCGCTTCAAAAAGTCGAGGAATTCGGTCGCTCGGTGACGCTTGTAGCAATGACCGATCACGGCGCCAGTCGCGACGTCGAGCGCGGCGAACAGGGAGGTCGTGCCGTTGCGGACATAGGTATGAGTGCGCCGTTCGGCGACGCC
>NZ_LNCD01000072.1 GCF_001542405.1 Rhizobium altiplani | reverse complement strand
GGCGTCGCCGAACGGCGCACTCATACCTATGTCCGCAACGGCACGACCTCCCTGTTCGCCGCGCTCGACGTCGCGACTGGCGCCGTGATCGGTCATTGCTACAAGCGTCACCGAGCGACCGAATTCCTCGACTTTTTGAAGCGGATTGACGCCGAAATGCCCAATGGGCCGGACGTGCATCTGGTGATGGACAACTATGCCACCCACAAGACACCAAGGGTCAAGGCCTGGCTCGCGCGCCGCCCACACTGGCACGTTCACTTCACGCCAACGTCGGCATCCTGGATCAATCAGGTCGAGCGATGGTTCGCAGAGCTGACGCGAAAACAGTTGCAGCGCGGCGTACACCGTTCCACTGCAGAACTTGAAGCCGACATCGACGCTTTCATAGAAACCCACAACGACAATCCCACCCCATACAAGTGGGTCAAATCCGCCGACCAGATCCTCGCGTCGGTCAAACGCTTTTGCCAGAAGACAATGAACCGAACTTCAGATTCAGGTGACTAGCACATCATTGCAATGCCCAAATCTCTCCGCTTTTGTGACTCAGTAAGACTATTCGTGTGGCAGCTCAATTGGCTCCGCAGTCGAAGCTGATAAACTGTACTTTACTCAACACACCTTCGTTGCAGCACGCGCGGAATTGTGGGCAGCGTGGATGATTTTTGCCGACTGCAGATCACGTGCATCTCTACGCACTCCGGATAGTGACACCGATGGACTCCAGCGCCGGAATGAGGTCGGGATGCCGGATGAGGTTTACAGCAGGCGATGCTTGAAGCTTGGTGCCGACGGCGCGGTCATAAACCGCCAAACATTCAGCCGATGTTAGCCGGGACGAGTAAAGCAAACCATCGACGGCGAAAGAGCTGTAGAGAGTTTCGCTGAACTTCTGGCCTTCCCGATGTTCCTTGGCGCGCGCCGCATCTGTGCTAACGCCGAGCCTCAGCAACCCTGTGGAGCGCAAGTCGATCACCACCAGGGGCGTTGGAGCCGTCACCTCGGCAACCGCCCATTCCTCAATTTCCGTCTGGTCAAGAACCCGCTCGCTCGCGTCCTCAAAACGGTCCCTGACAATCGTTTCAGCGATGGCCGTCGCAACATCGTGTGCGATATAAACGAGTTGAAATGCCATGCTCGGGCTCGAAAATCGCGTCTGCCCAAAGCCCATACCGAGGGGAGTCGCCATGTGAGAAACGGCCATCACGCGGAGATAGGAGCGGGGCTGGAAATCAAGCGCGAGTTCCGAGAGTGTTTTTGAATCAAGCTTCACGATTCAGCCGAAGTCCCGGTAGGCTGCCGCGATAACCTCGTCAACGTTCCCGGCCTTGAGCTGATCAAGGGGAGCCCCGCCGATGCTCGACTTCGGCTGGATCAACCATTGCCATGCCGCACGCGGATTGCGTATGATCCGGGTCACATCCGACATGCCCTTGACGGGACGACCGTCCACGAACTGCGCCAACGGGAAGACATGCTTACGCTCCCCTTTCAACAGGCCGATAACCGCCCCGCGTGTCTGCCAGTCGTGCAGTGTCGATCTTTTCGTGCCGAACGTCTTCTCGATCTCGGCGGGACCAGCAACGGGACCCGCCCAATCCTCAATCCGCACCGGCGTCCCATAGGCCGTCAGTCGTCGTCGCCCTTCGTCCATGTCCAATAGGTTATTGAGTCCGGCTCCATTACTGACTTCGACCGGCTGCTCGACCTTTAGAAGGGTTAAGGGGCGCCCGTCTCTAGACGCGATGTCAGCGACCACGGCCCCCAGTGCTTCCGCTAGCTTGTCCTCATGGGATACGATCTTCCGTTGCTGCTCGGTCGTGAGCTGCGCCGTCGCCGCCGAAATGGCGGCCACAACCTTTCCCGTCGCCTTGAGCGCCGTCTTGGATAATCCAGGATTGTGGCGGGCGAGCACCTCTAGAATATCATGCATCGCAGCTGGCTTTAACGCAAACCCGCTGTCACTATCCGATTTTGGAGCAGTCAATGCCATAATCGCCTCCTTGTTCTTCGAAACAAAGATAGTGCGGATTGTCCGAGATGTCCAGATTGCTTGTCCGGATTCACAAATACAGTGCGCTCGCCCTCGGCATGGGGCCGAAAGCTATGGAATGCGAGCATGCCAAAACAAGACGTTTCCTCACGCCATTTTCAACCAAAAATCTCAGACTTCTGCGAACTGCGCATTGCGCCGATCGCATCGAAACGGGTTCTGGAGAACATCCGGCCTTACCTCATCAGCCTGATCATCTACCGCAAGTCACCACCGCGAACGGCCGCATCGACTGGACAACGATCGCCGAAGCCTGTGGGATCGCTGAGGACATGACTCCGGAGCTGAAAAACCACCTGCGCCCGGGTCTCGACGCCCCACGGCAGTTTTGGCGGCGTTGGTCTGATGAGTTCAAAGAGCGGGCAGTGGCTGAAGCGATGGAGCCCGGCGCAAGCGTGTCGGCGATTGCGCATCGCCTCGGGATACAACATCCGTCACAGCTATTTAGTTAGCGTCGTGATGCTCGGGACGGGCAACGCCGTTGGTCGCGAGATCCGGCTGGAACGCTGTAATGGTTGATAAGAGGTCGGTTGGCACAATTGAGGTGGTGGTTGGCGACGTTGTTATCCGTGCTGGTAGCGACTTCGATGCGGCCCATCTGCAGCGGGTGATCCGAGCGGTACGGTCGGCATGATCCCGTCGGGCGTGAAGGTCTTTCTCGCGAGCCATCCGATCGACTTCCGCAAGGGGCCAGACAGTTTGTTGTCGCTGGTGCGGGACGCCGGCAGTGACCCGTTCAACGGTGCGCTTTATGTCTTCCGAGCCAAGTGAGCTGACCGGATCAAGATTGTCTGGTGGGATGGCTCGGGAGTTTGCCTTTATGCCAACGATCGGCGTTCATACTACACCTCTTTCCTCGCCAGTTGATATTCTTGGCTCAGTTTGCGTTTGTCGGCGCGCAGCAGCGCGAGCACCCGCGGTCAGGGTCTCGGCAATGTCGTTGCGGCGCTCGACGTCGATGTGACCACCTTCGGTTCCTCCCGGGCCGGCCTCGGAGGATGTCCCTATGCACCGGGCGCCACCGGCAATATCGTGACGGAAGATCTCGTGATCATGCTCGAGGCCATGGGTCTCAAAACCGGCATCGACATCGACAAGCTAATTGCGGCGCGTCCGATCATCCTGTCCGGACTGCCGGGCGAGGCGCTGTATGGCCATGTCCAGGATGCGGGACTCCCAGAGGGCTTCCACCACGCCTGAGTGGTGCTTGCACTTTTGATCTGACAAAAAATCGATCCGACCGTTCGAGGCGATGGAGAAGGCTGGCTGGGTTCAGGCCAAGGCGGCTCATATCCTCGGCCTCACGGCGCGCCAGGTCGGCTATGCTCTGCGCCGGCATCGTATCGAGGTGAAGAAGCTGTAAGCGTGGTGGTGACATTTTGCCCTTCTGTAGGCGGCTCCTTTGCGGAAGTCGACCGGCTGGCATGACACATAGACCACCACACCCGAAGCGATCATGCCTTGCGAACCGCCCGCAGAACCTTCACCAGGTGATCAGGATCGAACGCGCCGCAGACGCGCACCACCATATCGGCAATGGCAATATCGACCGAGCCGCTGCTTACCGTTTCAACGCGCGCGAACTTCTGCGTTCCCGTTTCCTCCGTCAGGGGCGCAACAGCGCCCGATGCCAGTGCCGTGCGATGCCATCCATAAAGCTGTGACGGATCTAAGCCTTCAGACCGGGCAACCGCCGAGATGTTCGCCCCAGGCTGCAGCGCCATGGCCAGGATCCGCGCCTTTTCGTCGTCCGACCACTCACGCGACTTGCGTCTTCTTCGCACCGGCTCCGCGGTCAAAACCTCAAAGGTTCGAGGGTGATTCACACTGTCGCTCATAAGATTCTCCACATGACTCATGCAGAAAATCGCCATGGCCTACGCGCTTACGCCCTTCTTGCATTTTGTATGCTTGATGTCGCTGGCTTTCACGACCAATTCGCTTGTCCCTTGTCGAGAGCCTGACAAAGCTGTGTCCGAGCAAACGGACGGAATCGGACAAGAAAACCCAAAGATGTTGAAGTATACCGGCGGGCATTAACGCCGACTCGTTATGGTATTCGCAAATCAGCTGATTTCTGACTCATTGTGCCAAACGGTCGAGAACCTCTGGCAGTTCATGAGAGACAACTCGCTGTCGAACCGCGTCTTGACTAAGACGATATCGTCGATCACTGCTGCCGCGCTTGGAGCAGGCTCATTGATCAGCCGTTGAAGATCATGTCAATCGGAATGCGCGATTGGGGCGCATCGGTCATGATCAGCGCACGTTGGTAAAAAACCATTCTTTAAGTTGGCATCGCTTTTGCGATTTGAAATGCGACGTTACCTACCAACGGAGTCTTCAATGTCCACACCGATGATTTCGCTTGAGAGCCTGGCCAGCAGGACATCCTTGGATCAATTGCTGGCGACCTCGAAATCCGGTGGTTGCACATCCTCATCCTGCGGCGCCTCCACAAATCCGGACGACTTCGACCAGGCCATCTGGGCGAAGATCAAGAATCATCCCTGCTATTCGGAAGAAGCCCACCACTATTTCGCGCGCATGCACGTCGCGGTCGCACCAGCCTGCAATATTCAGTGCAACTACTGCAACCGTAAATATGATTGCGCCAACGAAAGCCGGCCTGGAGTGGTCTCGGAAAAGCTGACGCCAGACCAGGCGGTACGCAAAGTCATTGCCGTCGCCAACGAAGTGCCGCAGCTTTCCGTGCTCGGCATCGCCGGACCGGGCGATGCCTGTTACGACTGGACGAAGACAAAGGCAACGTTCGAACGAATTGCCATGGAGATCCACGACATCAAGCTGTGCATCTCCACCAACGGGCTTGCGCTGCCGGATCACGTCGCCGAGCTTGTCGAGATGAATATCGATCACGTGACAATCACTATCAACATGGTCGACCCGGAAATCGGCGCAAGGATCTATCCCTGGATCTATTACGACAACCGCCGCTACACCGGCATCGAAGCAGCCAGAATCCTGCACGAGCGGCAGATGTTGGGCCTGGAAATGCTGACCGCGCACGGCATCCTCACCAAGGTTAATTCGGTGATGATTCCAGGCGTCAACGACGAGCACCTGATAGAGGTGAACAAATGGGTCAAGGAGCGGGGCGCGTTTCTGCACAACGTTATGCCGCTGATTTCCGATCCGGCCCACGGCACCTTCTACGGCCTGACCGGGCAGCGTGGCCCACGGGCGCTGGAATTGAAGGCGCTTCAGGATCGCCTCGAAGGCGGCGCAAAGCTGATGCGCCATTGCCGGCAGTGCCGGGCCGATGCAGTCGGGCTGCTCGGCGATGATCGCGGCCAGGAATTCACCCTCGACCAGATCCCCGGCGAGATCACGTACGACGCCCGCAAGCGCGAGGCCTATCGGGAAGTGGTCGCGCGCGAACGAAGCGATCACGTGACGGCCAAGAACGGGGCAACCGAAATAGTCAAGGCAGCCCGCGGCGGGTCTCTCCAGGTCGCGGTCGCGACGAAGGGCGGCGGCCGCATCAACGAGCACTTCGGCCACGCGAAGGAATTCCAGGTATATGAAGCTTCGCCGAAAGGGATCACCTACGTCGCGCATCGCAAGGTCGAGCAGTATTGCCTTGGAGGCGAGGGCGAGGAAGCCACCCTCGACGGCATCATCGCCGCCCTCGAGGGCATTGACGTCGTGTTATGCGCCAAGATCGGGGAGTGCCCTAGGAATCAGCTCATGGAGGCTGGAGTCCGAGCAACGGACGCTTATGGCTATGACTACATCGAGACCGCCATCGGCGCCCTTTACGCCGCCGAGTTTGGGGTCGAACCGCTAGCGGGGACGGCGTGAGCGATCTTGTTCTAACATTCTCAGGAGTTGAAAACGGCCTTCAGGATCATCGTATCCCAATGCACCCAGTGCGGTGCTTGCGAGTTCGAATGCCCTCCGGCGCGATCAAGTTCAAGCGCGCGAGCTACGTGATCGATCCGGACAAGTGCACCGAATGCAAGGAAACCTTCGAAACCCAGCAATGCGCCGCGGTCTGTCCGGGGCGGCCGAAGACCTGCGGTGCCGGCGCACCCTCAATTTAATCGCCGGTATGGTCGAGGGCTCCTGCGGAGGAGACTTGAACGCCTTTATTGACATCCTGCAGCTCGCAAAAGGAGGAAGTGTGATGGGCCTTGGACGTGAACAGGAGGTCGAGATCCGCAAGCCTCCACAATTTATACCGGGCGAGCGGGTGCGGGCCATACTTCACGTCAAGAATGACGGGAGCTATGCTGGCAAAAATATCGGCGAAAATCTGGTGCGGAAGGGCGACGAAGGCTATGTGCGCGACATCGGCACCTTTCTGCAGCAGTTTTACATCTATGCCGTCGAATGGGTCGGTCGCGGCACTGTCGTCGGCATGCGCGCGCGCGAACTGATGAGCCTCGACAAAGCCGCGGCTTCTGGTGCCGCTGAAACCGCCGCCCCCAATGACAAAATAGCGACATACACGTAATGATCCGCAGAACGAGCGCCGGCCTGCGGCTTTCGCAAGGCTAGCCTCGGCAGCCTGCGACGGCGCGAGCGTTTGACAAAACTTCATCAGGGACCGACGCGCCGTAAAATGTCTTCATCGAAGGTCTGCAACCTTTCGATAATAGCCAACAGCAGACCCTTTGTCGTGCACCATCGAGCCGTCTCGATTCACGGGCAGCCTCTCTCCTTCTTGCGACGCAAAAGTGTCTGACTATTGTGTGCCGCGCCGCGGCGCTATCGAGGAGCGTTGCGCACTGCTCCATTACACGGGTCAAAGGCATCCAATGGCCGGCGTAATGGAGGCCCGAGTTCGCGGCGCAGCCTGATGACAGAGCGAACGGAGAGCGCCCGGCTTGATGATGTCGACTGTCCTCACATGGTGCAGGGCGATCACCTTCCGCTCCTTCAATTCGGTCATGGCACGCGATACGCTCTCGGTTGTCAGGGCGAGATAGTCCGCAATGTCCTGTCGCGACATCGGCAATCTTACCTGACGAACACCACCCAGACGGTTCGAGAGATCCATCAGGAATGCCGCGACGCGTTCAACCGCACACGGCCGCCCGATAACCAACAGATGTTCCTGAGCACGCTTCATGCCGCCCAATGCGAGTGCAAGAAGTTCCGGCGAATGCTCCTGGATAGGATGCCGTGCAGACACGATTATTCTAGTATCGGCGATAGCCTCGGCAAAAAAGCGATGCTTTGAGGCCGCTTCAAAGCCGAATGTCTCCCCTGCGAGATGGAAGGAAACAACCTGCCGCCGTCCGTCCGAGATGAGGCCGTATACACGGACAGCTCCGGCACAAACCTGATAGCATTTATCCACGCTATCACCTTCGGCATATATCACTCGGCCGCGTTTATATGTCACAACGAGGTGCGCCCCCGGAAATTGTGGCCGCGCAACGTTCTCCGGCATTATGATATTCTGCGCTGCGGGTTTGAAAGTGGCATACATCTCGTATTCCCCATGGCCGGGGAAGATTGGCAGTTCTTGCCACGCCGCAAAATTCGGTTAGCTCACTAAGGGAAATTACTTAGACGGGATCCCGTGCGGTTTGCGCCAGCGAGTCCCCAGGCCTGCGGCACGACGGGGATTGCGCGAGATCAACACCGCGAAACTAAGGCGCGAAACCAGCCGCGAGAGCCATGCGCACGAGATGTGGGAGGTTTTTTGCTTTCATTTTTGACATGGCGCTGGCGCGATGCACCTCCACCGTACGGGCACTGATATCGAGATCATGGGCGATCGATTTGTTCGGAAAACCGGCCACCACGGCAGAGAGCACCTGGCGCTCTCTCTCGCTCAGGGTTTGGAGGCGCGTTTGAATGTCGGTGATTTCGTCGGCGTTGGCCCCTGGAACGATTAGATGTTCTGACGCTCGTTCGATTGCCTCTATGATCACGTCGTCCTCGAAAGGCTTTTCGATGAAGTCGACTGCGCCCGCTTTCATGGCCTCGACGGCCATCGGTACATCGCCATGGCCGGTAATCACGATGGAAGGGATGGGGATCTTTTTCACACCGAGTTGCCTGATGAGATCAAGACCCGAGATCTCCGGCATCCTGAGGTCAGTGACCAGAATTCCGTTATGGATGCTCGGGGCGAAGGAAAGAAACGAGGCAGCCGATTGATGCAGCTTCACGGCATAGCCGTTGATGGCCAGCATGAAGGCAAACGATTTCCGCACCGGCTCTTCGTCATCGACGATATGAACTGTGTAGTCAGTTATCCCCACCCGTTCGTCCTTCCCCATAGCCGGGCAGCGTGAACCGGAACGTAGCTCCGCCAGCCGCATTTTTCGAGACTGTCATTTCACCACCGTGGGCTTCGACAATACGTTTCGAGATCGAAAGGCCGATGCCCATTCCACTTACCTTGGTCGAGACGAACGGCTTGAAGAGCTCCGCGGCAATTTCGTCCGGAATGCCTCGGCCGGTGTCTTCCACAATGACGGCGACTTCGCCCGCATTGGTGGGCATCGTGCGGATCGTGAGCTCGCGATAGTCGACATGGCGCATCGCCTCGATGGCGTTTCGCATCAGATTGATGAGGACCTGTTGGACCTGAACACGATCGACCATTACCATCTCAGCACCGGGAAGGTATTCGAACACAGTTATGACGCCGTTCGCGCGGGAACCGACTAGCGCCAGAGCGCCCGCTTCCTCCACCAGTTTGCGAATGTCTTCGAGTCCCTTTTCCGTTTCGCCTTTCGTGACGAACTCCCTAAGACGCTTGATGATCTGCCCCGCCCGCAAAGACTGGCTCGCAATCTCTTCCAAGGCACCTCGCACTCTCGTTGCGAGGGTGTTGTCCATATCGCGCAATAGCCTCGTACACCCCTGAGCGTAATTTGCGATGGCAGACAAGGGTTGGTTCAGCTCGTGCGCGAGCGTCGACGCCATTTCGCCCATTTCGCTCAGGCGGGCCAATCTCGCCAATTCAGCCTGAATTTGTTCGAAGCGAGCGGCCGATTCTTCTCGCTCCGTAAGGTCTCTGATGAAGCCTGTGAAAAACAGTTCACCGCTCGATTTCATCTCGCCCACGGTTAGCTTCATGGGAAACGTCGATCCATCCTTCCTGCGCCCGACGACACCGCGATCGATGCCGACGACGCGCTTCTCGCCGGTTCTGAGGTACCGTTGAATATAGCCGTCGTGTTCGCCTCGATAAGGTTCAGGCATTAATACTCGCAGGTTCTCCCCGATGACTTCCTGTTCCTCATACCCGAACTGCCGGACGGCGGCGGCATTGAAGGAAACAATCGTGCCGTCGGCCGCAATGACCACCGTCGCGTCGGGCAATGTGTCCAAGATCGATCTCAGATGCGCATCGCGGGCTGCCACGAGAGTTTCTATCCTGACGATGGCGTGTCTCGTCGCCTGGAGTGACTCTCCCAGACAAGCAATCAGAAACACCGACGCGCCAAAGAAGACCAATTCAACGCCACTCGGATCGACTGCATCATGCAATCGCTGAACAAAGATAGCTGCGGCAAGCGACGCCACCGCGGTAAACACGACTGGCTTCAAGCCGCCGACTATTGCGACGATCAGAATAGCAGGGATAAACGAAAACAGAATAAGCCGGTCGCCAACAAGCTCCGTAAGTGCCAATCTCAGTGCAAGAATGACCAATGGAGACGTGGTAATGATAATATAGGTCGCGATCGGCATGCCTCTCCACTTGACGATCATCCTGCCGAATCGCGTTATCCCACCAACGCTTTGTGAACGCATTCCGTGATCCACCATAGGATTAGTAACGTGGCTACGCCACTGGCAGAGCGCAATTGAGCCGCATGCTTTTTCATGACCATACAGCTGCCATCAAGCATTTCGCCATTTGCCTATGTGTCCGCGCTCGACCGCGGAGCATAAATCACTGGAAGTCCGAAGCATTAAGTACGCAGATAGGTGTTGCCGCGCTTGGATTTCCCAAGCAGCCGAGCTTTGCCGCCTGTGCTGTGTTGTATCGGAACCAACAAACCGCAGGAATGTACAAACCACTTCGCAGCAGCCGATATGACTCCGATCAAAACGGACGTGCTCTAGCCGCCCAGAACTTCACCGGATTAAAAACGGTAAGTAACCCCGGCGCCGATTAGCCATGGATCGAGCTTGGCCTTGCCGCTGACGCCGGCGCCGCCGACATTGGCATCGAAATCGGGTCTCAGTAAGATTTTCTTCGCGTCAAAGTTCACGCCCCAATGGTCGTCGAGCATATAGTCGAAACCGGCCTGTAAGGCGACGCCAAAGGTGTTCTTTACATCAAGGCTGCGGGCACTCTTGCCGGACTGGTTGTAGAACAGCGTATAGTTGACGCCGGCGCCGACATAGGGCCGAAAAGCGCCGAAATCGGTGAAATGGTATTGTATGGTCAGGGTGGGCGGCAGCAGCCATGTCTTGCCGACCTCGTCGAGCGCTGAAATGGAGCCACCCCCATAAACCTTGGCGTAAGTTGTGGCGAGGATGAGTTCCGCAGCGATATTTTCGCTGAAGAAATACGAGATGTCGAATTCCGGTATGACCGTATTCGAAAAGGAAAGGTCCGAACCCGGCAATCCGTCGACGCGGCCAGAGTCGTTGGTGATCACGTCAAGTGCCCGCAAGCGTATCTGCCACGGACTCGGCTCTGCCCCCGCAGCAGCGGCAGGCGCTGCAGCTCGAGCGGTCCTAATATCCGCCGCTTCCGCGGTACAGGCGGCAACCAAAGCTGTGACGGTCATGATGGCGCGGACGATATTGCTGGATATCATTTTCCTCTCCTTTGATCCGAATTTCGTAACGGTCGAGAGAGATAGCACCGTTTGGCGCGTGGTGATTTGAGCTGGATCACATAAGAAAACTAGTCTTAGCCAAGCCTCGGATATCTCTCGATTGCTCGCTAATCGACGATCATCACCAAGCGTGATGATCGTGACGACTCATTGGAACCGTCTGAACCGACCCTTCGCCCGCTTCGGAAACACCTTCTTCCTGTGCCGGCTGCTGGCCTTTTCGACGTCGAACGGTTCGACGTTATCGTCAGGTGGGCCGGGAGCAACGTCGAGGTTCATCGCTTACCATCCTATTGATGATCCTCATCTCGCATTCGACGAGCCGAGCGTTCTTGACGTAAATCAAGGAGAGACGAACAAGCCGTCGGCTCAAACCGAAAAAGAGCCACACTCCCTCCGGGAGCGTGGCTCGGAGGAACTACGGGGAGAAACCGCAGGGAACGTCCTCCAGCTGCGGACAATATCGTCTTGTGATGCTGCGGTCTTTAATCGAAATCAAATTCGCGATGAAACTTTCTAGAGCGCATCCATTTTAATCGAGCTTTGGCTGCCGAAAACTGGCGGCCATGCCGTGCGTTCGCGATCCAGGCAATCGCCGACGAAACCCGATCCCGGACCCCGTCGCCGCAGACGCGCCGACATTACATCTTAAGCAGCAGTTAAACGCGGCTGCGAAGATCAGCACTCAGTGCTCGTGCCATCCATACCTCCCAATTTGAAGGCAGGGAATCATCAAGCACGCCAGATGTCATCAGAATCCCGATCCGCGTTCAACGGACGCGCTCTAGCTTTTCGCGGTGGCCTTGTTGCCGCGCCAAAGGCAACTGCGTTGCTTGATCACAAATACGTTTGCGATCAACCGCACGGCGTCAAACATAGGAGGTGTAGAGGATTGTGATATGGTTGGCTGTTCTTCTTTCTTCCTACTTTCCCCCGCCCAGCGAATGAACAAACACTGTGACTTCCTTAACTACGGTGTCGCCCAACCGGGCCGACCACGCCGGCATGACGCCGTGCTTTGGCGCAGTTACCTGGCGGATTATCGCCTCCTCCCCTCGCCCTTTGAGCCAGATTCCGTCGGCGAGATTCGGTGCACCCATCTCCTGCTTGCCCTTTTTATCTTCACCGTGACAGACGGCGCAATTGTCGATGAAAACCTGCTTTCCAGCTTCCGCCAATGCCGGATTGGAAGGTGTGTTAGTCAGGCCCCATACATAAGCGGCAACCTGTCGTATCTGCGTGCGTTCGAGCACGTCACCGAAAGCGGACATCTCCGACACGCGCGTCTCTGGATCTTCGTCAAAGCGGATGCCATGAGCGACAGTCTGTTGAATGGCCGTAAGATCGCCGCCCCAGAGCCAATCATCGTCGTTCAGGTTAGGAAAACCCAACCCACCTGTCGCACCCGAACCATGGCACGGGGCACAGTTGACTTTGAAGGCAGACGCACCGCCTGCAATGGCCAATTCCCGCAGGGACGGATCCCCGTCGATTTCCACTACGGTCTTTGCGTTGATCTGCTGCTCGAACTGCGTCTGAACAGCCTTAGCGAGTTGCACTTGCTGCTGCAGCTCCGCGCGGCTGGAGAAGCCGAGCAAACCCTTAGTAGTTTCTTTGATCATCGGTATCGACGGGTACGCGAATGCATAACCGATCGCCCACAGAACGGTGACATAAAATGTCCAGATCCACCAACGCGGCATGGGATTGTTGAGTTCTCGAATTCCGTCCCATTCGTGACCCGTCGTCTCGACGCCGCTGATCTCGTCAACGTGTTTTTCCGGCATCTCATTCATCCTTCAGCGGTATGATCGCGGTGTCGTCGGCGATCTGTTTGCTGCCGGGCCGGAGGGTGAAAGAGAGCGCGCCCACAAAGAACACCGCCATCGCCCGAAGTCCCCAACTGTCGGCGAAGTGTCGCATTGCGTTGTAAGTTTCCATAGTGACCCTCATCGATATCCCGTCGCGTCATCGTACGTCGAAAAATCAACCAGAGTGCCGAGCATCTGGAGGTACGAGACCAATGCATCCATCTCCGTAAGTCTTGAGGGATCGCCGTCGAAGTTACCCACCTTTGCTTCCGGGTAGCGCGCAAGCAAACCGGCCGTGTTGGCGTTTGGAACGGCCTGGGCGCGCATGTCGGCTTCGGCCTGCGCCAGCATGTCGTCGGTATAGGGCACACCCACGTTTTCGTTGGCCTTCAGATCCATGCCGATGTTGTTAACCGTCACCTCCCTTTCTTTGAGGAAGGCGTAACTTGGCATGATCGATTCCGGGACGACGCCGCGCGGATCGGCCAGATGCTGCACATGCCATTCATTGGAATAACGCCCTCCCACCCTGGCGAGGTCAGGCCCCGTGCGCTTCGAACCCCATTGGAATGGATGATCATACATCGATTCAGCCGCGAGGGAGTAGTGGCCGTACCGCTCAACCTCGTCGCGGAATGGCCTGATCATTTGGCTGTGGCACAAATAGCATCCTTCGCGGATATAGATGTTTCGTCCGGCGAGCTCGAGCGGCGTATAGGGGCGCATGCCCTCCACTTTCTCAATCGTGTTCTGGAGATAGAACAGCGGTGCAATCTCCACGATGCCGCCAATACTCACAACCAGGAGGGACCCTACGAGAAGCAGCGTGGCATTTTTCTCAAGGATCTGATGTTTTTCCAGGATGGACATCTTGTTTACCTCATTCGCCGGCGTGGGCCTTGAACGCTCCGGGGATGGCGGCTTCTTCGCGCTGGTTTCCGCGGATGGTCATGGCGACGTTGAAGGCCATGACCACGACGCCGGCCAGATAAAGGCCACCGCCGAGCGCACGCAGGAGGTAGTAAGGGAACATCGCTGCGACAGTTTCCGCGAACGAATAGACCAGGAACCCTTGGGTATTGTACTCGCGCCACATGAGACCCTGCTGGATACCGGCGACCCACAGAACGGCGGCGTAAATGGCGATGCCGAGGGTGGCGAGCCAGAAGTGCCAGTTGACCATGCGAAGGCTGTAAAGTCGCTCGCGACCCCAGAGCTTCGGCGTCAGATAGTAGATCGCACCGAAAGTGATCATGCCGACCCAGCCAAGCGCCCCGGAATGAACATGGCCAATCGTCCATTCCGTGTAGTGGCTGAGGGAATTGACTGTCTTAACCGCCATCATCGGACCCTCGAAGGTCGACATCCCATAAAAGGCGACTGCCATGATCATCATGCGGATGATCGGGTCTGTGCGGATCTTGTCCCATGCGCCCGATAAAGTCATTATACCGTTGATCATGCCGCCCCATGAGGGCATCCAGAGCATAACCGAAAACACCATGCCGAGCGTCTGAGCCCAATCCGGCAGCGCGGTAAAGTGCAGGTGATGCGGGCCGGCCCAGATATACATGAAGATCAGGGCCCAGAAGTGGATGATCGACAGGCGGTAGGAATAGATCGGACGGTTGGCCTGCTTCGGCACGAAATAATACATCATGCCCAGGAAGCCGGAAGTCAGGAAGAAGCCAACTGCGTTATGGCCGTACCACCACTGGGTTAGAGCGTCCTGCACGCCCGAAAAAAGCGAATAGCTCTTCGAACCGAGGAAAGAGACCGGCACGGCCAGATTGTTTACGACATGCAACATAGCGATCGTGACGATGAAGCTCAGATAGAACCAGTTCGCAACGTAGATATGCGGTTCCTTGCGCTTCAGGATCGTTCCGAGGAATGCAAGGAGATAGGCGACCCAGATGATCGTCAGCCAGATGTCGACATACCATTCGGGCTCCGCATATTCTCGTCCCTCAGTGATCCCAAGGAGGTACCCGGTCGCGGCCATGACAATGAAGAGCTGGTAGCCCCAAAATACGAACCAGCCGAGATTGCCGCCGAAGAGGCGGACCCGACAGGTACGCTGCACGCTGTAGAAGGAAGTCATTATTAAAGCATTGCCGCCAAACGCGAAAATGACGGCGGAGGTATGAACGGGGCGGAGCCGACCAAAGTTAAAATGTGGCGCGATATTCAAACCAGGAAAGGCCAGTTGGAGGGCGATGACGACACCTACCAGGAAGCCGATCACGCCCCAAAAGACGGTGGCGATCAATCCATACCGGACAACCTCGTCAAAATAGGCCCCCGATCGTGCCTTGGCGAGAGCCCCCCTTGGCGAATCAACCCGCACCAGCAGCACCGTGCCTGCCAGGAGGCAGAAGAACAGGACCCCCATGTGGGCCGCAAAAAGCTGATCACGAGCGGCCCCGGCACCAACCAGTGCCAAGAAAGCGCCGACCGCAACTAACACAGTTTCAGCAGGGTAATTCATGTCATGGCCTCCAAGCCGCAGATGACTGCGCCATGGACAGCCGTCTTTCTTGCCGCTTTGAGGAACGGTTCCCACGAGAGGGGAAACAAGTCCTTGATCTGTATCACAAACGCTATAGTTTTTCCCGTTTTGTTGGCTTGGTTCAAGACAGTTGCGCTTTTCAAGCCGATGGCTGTTGCGTGAGGGTCGCCATTCCGAGCGTGCTCATCCACTATCGAGCCGGTACAGGTGGATACGCAGGGAGACCGCGTTCGAGAGGAGAGAGTAGCCGCGAGCTCACTTGCTGTCCGCCCTCAAAAATATCAATCGGAATTTGCTCAATCTCAAAGATATCTGCTGATCTCCGCCTAAAGTCGGGGGCTGACGGCTATTCGGCGTCCAAACGGAGATAAGAAATGCGTTTTAAAATCGGTCCGATCATTGCAACGGCAGCCTTGGCCTTTTCGGCGATGCCACTCGTGGCGGCGGATTACCAGATCCGGATGCTCAACAAAGGCGCCGACGGCGCAATGGTCTTCGAACCGGGGTTCGTGAAGATTGCACCCGGCGACAACGTCACCTTCATTCCCGTTGACAAGGGCCACAATGTCGAAACATTCCATGACCTAATCCCCAAGGGGGCGGCCGAATTCAAGTCTAAAGCAAACGAAGAATATCGGGCAAAATTCGACATTCCGGGCGCCTACGTCGTGAAATGCACGCCGCATGCAGGTATGGGAATGGTGGCCCTCATTGAGGTTGGCGATAACCCGGCCAATCTCGACGCCATTAAGACTGCTAAACTTCCAAATCTGGTGCGTAAGCGCCTTGATGCCCTCCTCATGCGTGCAGATAAGAAAGCGCCGAGCGAATGATAGATTGCTGGCAACAAACCTTGTAAAGCCATTAGCAATGGGCAGCTTGAGACGTATGTATATAGCTGACACGGCACTGCCTCGCTGCACTCGCGCGCGGCCGGTTGAGCTAAAAACCGGAGGCACCAGAGTTAGAGCTTGCAGCTTCCGCTGACAAGAGATCGGTCTGAAGTCGCTGAACCCTCTCGAAAACAGCTGCCCCCTCTGTCGGGGAACTTGACGGCTGTTTTCTAGTGTCGTTTTTTCGCTGGCACCGCAAGGTTGTAGCGGCACTTGCGCTTCTGCCGGGGAGCTTGGTCGCGGGTGCGCTGGGCGTATTAGGCGTTTCCTTGTTCCTGGATCTTCCCATCCCGTCTTCTCCAACCTCGCGGCAGCTTTCACGCACAAGCCCGGCGAGGAAGCCGCGATCGCCGGGGTGGACCCTAGGGGTTGCTGCCATCCACCCTCGGATACTGGGCTTACGAGGGATCACTAACCACAGCCGCCCTGCAGCGAAGTCGTCGATTGGATGGTGACCTTCGTTCTCGCGACGATCAGAGGGCGTTCGAATTACGAAAGAGCGGCAAAGATCGCGAACACTAGCCGGCCGTTGGCGGTCGTGGTGTCGATCGACGCGTCTTCACCGGCGAGCACCTTGATACCGATCTTCCGCTTGCTCAGGTCATCGATAAGATTGAGGCAGATCACGCCCGAGACGGTCGGGTTTTCAGAGCACTACCGCATCGCCGCCACGCAAAGCTTTGAGGCAGGCTTCGGGGCCGGGCCGATTATCTCGGCGGCAACGGCCTGGGTCATCGCATGAGGAGAGGCAAAGCCGGCAGTCGGCTCCAGCGGCACAATCACGCTAGGGCGTATAGAAAGCATTGCTGTAGCTATTGATCGCCGGCCCCCCGCCAAGATGTACGAACAGCACCTTTGATCGGTCGGGAAAGTATCCCGTCTGTACGAGATCTATTAGCCCCTGCATCGACTTGCCCTCATATACGGGATCCGTCACAATACCTTCCAGCTGCGCGCAAAGGCGGATCGCCCTGACCGTATCGGCTGACGGCACCCCATAGTGGGGATAGGCATAGTCATCGAACAAGACAACATCGCCAGCTTGAATGCTGATGCTGGGATCGACCAACCTCTGCGTACGCTTGGCGATCTTTAAGACTTCTGCCCGGGCTTTCTCTGGGATGCCGGAAGCGTCGATCCCGATCACATTGCGCTGCCGCCCATCCTTTGAAAGGCCGACCACCATACCGGCTTGTGTCGATCCGGTAACAGTACACACGACGATGAAATCAAAAACGAAGCCCAGCTGCCTCTCCTGGTCGCGAAGTTCCGAGGCAAAGCCAACATAACCGAGGCCACCGAAGCGGTGTTCGGAAGCTCCCGCTGGAATTTTGTATGGCCTCCCGCCCTGTTGCTTAACATCCTCTACCGCCCTCTCAAGGCTCTCTGATGCTCCCATGTCGAATCCAGCGTCAACGAGACGCACCTCCGCGCCCATCAGTCGGCTTATGAGAATGTTACCGACACGATCATAATTGGCATCCACGCCCGGTACCCAACTTTCTTGGATGAGCAAGCATTTCATACCGATCTTTGCAGCAACTGCGGCTACCATTCGCGTGTGGTTCGACTGCACTCCACCAACCGACACCAGAGTGTCTGCACCGGAAGCAATGGCATCGGGGATAATGTATTCCAGTTTACGAAGCTTATTGCCGCCGAAAGAAAGGCCCGAATTACAATCCTCCCTTTTAACGTAGATTTCGACCCTATCTCCGAGATGCTCGGTCAGTCGATCAAGCTTCTCAATTGGGGTTGGACCAAAGGTTAGTGGATATCTGGGAAAATTTTTCAGCATGTTTCGCTCGAGAAAAAAGTGTAGACGACGCCCGTAGCGAGGGCGTCACGTGATAGCCCACCCTTAGAGACACTTAGGGATGGCGATGAAAGGCGCACGGCTCAATAGTTTGCGTTCGAGAGTACGTGATGTGGACAGCCCCTGCTGAACAACAGGACCGCGACTGAATGGCCGTCGCGAACCCTCTTAAGTCTGCAAGGAACCGAGAATCAGACCTGAAGCACCTTAGGGTTCCCGATTTTGGCGGAGGTGGAGAATGTTGGAAGCGTTGATACCTTCATGACCTCTTATTCGCAGCTTTTCAGCAGCCTTCACGTTTGCCGGATAAACCGGTCGCGGCTGGCAAAAATCAGCGTTGCGGGAACGATATACAGCATACACAAGGCTGATGAAGTAGGCGACCTGTGCGACCAAATATACTGGAAGCAGAACGAAAATGGTCCGAGTAATTGACAGTGAGGCAGCGTATGCTGAACCACCACTCACGATAACGATCAGCAGCAGGATTGGAATAAATATCCGGAAGGACACGATAAACTCTCCTAATCTCGCGTATTATCAATGATCGACATCTGAAGCGTCGACATGGTTTGACAGTTCTTTGGGCAAACACGCGCACAGATGCACCGCCGGTCGACGACCATGACCATACGATTTAGCCGATCATCTAATTCATCACCTTCGGACACCTCGAAGACCTCCCCCAGCTCATAGACGCCGTGAAGACGCACCCCTTGTCGCTAGCAGACCTTGAAGCAGCGGCCGCACCCGAATGCAGCTAATCGCATCGATGCTAGTTATTGAGGTTCCCAGCTTGAACCATCGTGCGTGTAAAATGGCCCAATCATCGCCCCTTCCCCGAGATTGACAGCTTCTTGCGAGCGGCGTCCAATTCTGCAAAAGCATCAAATGTCTTCTCGGCCACAAGTTTGATGTCGGTCCAGCGAACCGGGAGATCCTCAGCCAAATCATGCAGCTCCAGCTTCGCCGACGCGGCCCGGAACTGCAACTTGCGTACGATTTTGAGCTGTTCATCTAGGTTCAGCATGGTTCCCTCTTTTACGTCGAACGTTATGCCCGCGCCACATCCCGAAAGGTAAAGATGATCTTCATGGCATGGTCGAGTAACGTTTCACCACATCCAGATAACTCCTGCAGGAGCCAAAACTAAGCGATGGACATCCCGTAGTGTTTTCGACAAAGTCACGAGGCGCGCGGTCATTAAAAACGACACGCCCAACCCCTCGTGGTTGATTGTCATCAGCGAGGATGTTTGAAGGCCCGTACGTTCCTCCACTCCGAGCCCTATGCATGTGTAGAACAGCTGGATCCTGGAAAGCAGTTCGAGTCAGGATCGCCAATGATCGCCATTGAACGGCGCTGTTCCTTCGTAACAATATAGTCGGAAAGAAGCTCCTGTCGTTTTTTCCTTTTTCGACGACGAAGACTGAAGGGAGATCGCCATGACCTCCGACGCAGCCTTCAGGTCGCAACCGACGATGAGAATTTTCTGCCCAAGATCGACGAGGGCCGCTAGCGTGTTCTGGGAGGTCGTGCATTAGCCGATACCTCCTTTGCCGTAGAATGCGATTTGACGCGAATCTGCCATCTTGCCTTACTTCCCCTTCATTGGTTTTCGGCGTCCGGCTGGCACTCAGCCGCGCCGCTTGCAGTGTTTCAAAACCCGTGCCACGTGCAACATCAGCTTCAAGAGCGACCAACACGGTATTTCGGGGCGTTGAAGAGACAACTTCAGCCGTATTGCGAACAACCGATTGTCACAGGACGGACAAATTGATCATGGCCGTCCGGAGCAGGCCGGCCGATCAAAGCAGCCGCCTCGAGAGGTCGACCAGCGGGACCAAGGCTCTCTACTTTGCCGCTGGCCGCCAAGTCACGAAGTCAGCCAGAGCGACTGCCCGTTCGTGGTCGAGTTTACGCATCTCACACAGAAGCTGTTTCTGTCGTAAGCGAACGCACAGCGCCGCCTTCCAAAGCTGGTCGGGCGGCTGTGGTTTCTAGGGACACGAATTGGCGTGCCAGTGCCGGATACACCTGTTCAGAAGGCGCCATCCTTGCGGCCTCTTCAAGAAGCGTTTGGCGCATCCAAAGGCTGGCAGGATCGTTATCGTGAAGCATAGGCCACTGAACTGCCTCGGTCAGCTTCGGAATTGGCAGCGGTAAATCCAGAATGCGCAGTGGCGTACTCTGTGCACAATGCTGAGCAAGTCTCAAAGGCATCGTGCCAATACGACGCGTTCCAGAGAGCATCGCCGGTATCATGCTGAAAGACTGAACCACGATCTCTACGCGCCTCGAGTAACCGCGTTCGCGCAAATACAAGTCATCAACAGCAGGTTTCAAGGAACAGCCGAATTTGACGGCGACATGCCCCATCGACATGTACTGATCGAAGGAGAAGGATTCGCCGATGCAGTCGTTTCCTTCACAAGCCACGCATACGAAGACATCATCGAAAAGCCCCGTGTAAGGGTGCTTCGACATGAATGACCTCAGGCATGATCAGAAAGTCGACGTCGCCGCGCTGTAGGAGCTCGTCGAAATCTTCGGCGATCGGCATGAATTCAAAACTTACCCCTGGAGCCTCTCGCGCTACCCGCTCGACTACATTCTCGATAAATACCAGCGTGACGTAGTCGGACAGGATCACTCTGAAGCGACGTTCGCTTTGAGCGGAATCGAAAGGCTGCCACGAAATAACCGATAGCTGGATGTGCAACAACGCTTCACGCACCGATGCAGCGAGTCCTTCGGCTCGGGGCGTCGGGACGAGCTCGCGGCCCACCATCATAAACAGCTCGTCTCGAAAATATGTTCGCAGCCTGGCAACCGGCGCGCTCATCGCAGGCTGGCTAAGGTTGATGCTACGTGCAGCCGCGGTAAGATTTCGTTCCGTCATCAGCGCGTCAAGCGCGACGAGAAGGTTAAGATCTAGACCCTTAAATCTCATAGGTTTGTCTCTGCTTGGAACACTAGAACGCCTGCTGCTCAGCCCCCAATTAAAGTAATATAAATGGCAGAAATAAGTACAATGAGTTTCAAGTATTAGTAGACTTTTCCTCTTGTGGCAGTCACACAGTTGTATAAAACGTATTCGGCCAACCGGCTGGCAATCATGGCATTATTGTTCTTTCCCGCCTTCCCTAGGGCTTTCACGCCGACTTCAACCCAGTTCTGCGCACCCTTTCGGTTAGCAGAAGCTGCTTAGGGGCCGTATCGGCAGCTAGATATTCTCCGGGTAAGGTTGAACAAACCAAAAAACAGACATGTGGTTGCGTATCTCGAGGCATGCAGATGAGGATGAAGATTCCACATAAGACCACCGTCAGCGCTTGCCCGCCTGTGGACTACACTGGATTGTTCAAGAAGGATGGAAGGGTGTAGCTTTCTACCGGGATACCCACGTTGGGAATTGTTCCGGGTCTGGATAGCTGCAGACAACAGGTGAAATTCCTATCGCGGATGTGCCTGCCCCACAGAACCAAGGACGCAGATGCGTCGCGCTCGCCCTGAAGAATAGTAGGTCCTGGTCGAGCTTTCACTTGGACAACCGAAGCGGCCCCGGGCAACATTCTCTACCAATCTCTATCAGCCTCTATCAGCCTCTATCATCTCGCAGCAAGTCAGCCCCGACAGGCCGGTGCATCGATTCCGAAAAAACATTTGCTTCGATCGGGTTCTCTTCCGCCCGAGATAAGTCGATGTCGGGGAGCTGCTATCACTCCGCCGACATTCCGACTTTTTGCAAGGAACCTAACACTGCGGCGACTGTGGTGAGCTTTTAGGTCCTTGTGGATTCAACCCGGCATGCGATTTGCATTTGTCAGGTCAGCGAAAACCGATCGCAGTGCTACGGTCTTCGGGGCCGAAATAGCGTAAGTGTTCGCCTCTGACTCTGGCCTGTGCGCGGATCATTTTAGGCTGGCAATATGCGGAGAATGTTCGAATGAAGTCGAAAGTTTGCATTCCGCTCGCAGGGATTTTCGCGACGCTGTCGGGCGGCGCGACCAGGGCGGGAGGCCTTGAGGCTGAAGTAAGGCTCCCGTCAACGGTGTTGGAGCGGTGGGCAAGCTATAACAATGAATACATCGACGTTTCCGTAGTGACGAGCCGGCGCAAGTCCGCTCAGCGGACCTTGGTCGCTCTGTACTGCGGCAACTAAGTTAGGATCATCAGGTGCTTCTCCCGCAGCATTCATGCGAAGGAGAGGCACTCGGTCATTGCGAGAGGGACACGACGTCACCCGTGCAAAACAGGGATTGATTTTTAAAGAAAAGCCATCGCTTGGAAAGCGAAATACCATCATGCCAGAACACTCTCTGCCGACGCTACCGATGTGGCGCGTCGACCACATCGAGCCCTCGCCCGAAATGTTGGCGCTACGGGGAGAGGGACCAATCCATCGCGTCCGTTTCCCGTCCGGGCACGAAGGCTGGTGGGTGACAGGCTATGACGAAGCCAAAGCGGTGTTGTCCGACGCGGCTTTTCGACCTGCGGGGACGCCGACGGCGTTCACGCCAGATTCCGTGATGCTTGGTTCTCCCGGGTGGCTGGTTTCCCACGAGGGAGACGAGCATTCCCGCCTGCGCGCGATTATAGCGCCGGCCTTCAGCGACTTGCGGACAGACTTGCTTGCACAGCAGGTCGAGTCGATAGCCGAACAGTTATTCGCAACGCTTTCGATCCAACCGCAGCCGGCTGACCTGCGCAAGTACCTTTCCTTTCCGCTTCCGGCCATGGTCATCAGCGCACTAATGGGCGTGAGGTACGAGGACCATGCGTTTTTCGCGGGACTGTCCGATGAGGTGATGACCCATCAACACGAAACCGGCCCGCGCAGTGCGTCCCGCTTGGCCTGGGAAGAACTGCGGGTCTACATCCGCGACAGGATGCGAGAGAAGCGCCGAGATCCGGGCGATAATCTCCTGACAGATCTCCTGCTGGCGGTGGATCAGGGTAAGGCCAGTGAGGAAGAGGCAATCGGCCTAGCAGCGGGCATGCTGGTAGCGGGGCACGAGAGCACCGCCGCGCAAATCGAGTGCGGCCTACTGGCTATGTTTCGCCATTCGCAACAGCGCGAGCGATTGATCGCCGATCCATCGCTGTTGGACAAGGCGGTGGAGGAAATTCTGCGCATGTACCCGCCGGGGGCGGGCTGGGATGGCATCATGCGCTATCCAAGATGCGATGTGACCATAGCAGGCGTGCATATCCCAGCGGAGAGCAAGGTGCTTGTCGGTCTTCCGGCGACGTCCTTTGATTTGCGCCATTTCGACAAACCAGAAGTCTTTGACATCGCACGCGAGGGAAACCCGCACCTGGCGTTCTCCTACGGGCCGCACTACTGCATCGGCGGGGCGCTAGCCAGGCTGGAGCTGAAGGCAGTGTTCGGTTCGATCTTCCAGCGCTTCCCGGGGCTGCGCCTTGCCGTGGAGCCTGAAGAACTGGAGTTGCGCAAGGAGATCATCACTGGCGGCTTCGAAGAGATGCCGGTGCTCTGGTGATGCGGGGACGGGCTAGCGGCAGAGTTTCTGCACTTTGCGGCCGAGCTTCCATGGCGCCGGCGGATCAGCCAACCAAACGGGTAACGAAGATGGACGTGAAAGAAACAGTGGCGGTATGCCGGGATGCCTTCGCCGAACTGGCGTCGCCAGCGTGTATCCACGACCCGTATCCGTTCATGCGTTGGTTGCGCCAGCACGATCCGGTCCATCGCGCCACGTCCGGGCTCTTTCTGTTGAGCCGCCACGCCGACATCTACTGGGCGCTTAAGGCCACGGGGGATGCGTTTCGAGGACCGGCACCGGGCGATTTGGCGCGCTATTTCCCTCGTGCAGCGACCAGCCTGTCGCTGAGTTTGCTGGCTTCTACCTTAGCGATGCAGGATCCTCCGACACATACGCGCTTGCGCCGACTGGTCTCCCGTGATTTCACCAAACGCGAGATCGACAATATACGGCCGAACATCGCGCGAATAGTCGAAGAGCGCCTGGACGCTATTGCGCCGGCCTTGGGACGCCGGGAGATAGTGGATCTTCATCGCGAATTTGCGCTTGCCCTGCCAATGCTAGTCTTTGCAGAACTGTTCGGCATGCCCCAAGATGACATGTCCGGGCTCGCCGCCATCATTGGCGCCATCCTGGAGGGGCTGAGCCCGCACGCCAACGATGCCCAACTCGCAGCGGCGGACGCAGCTAGCGCCAAAATTATGGCCTACTACGGCGACCTGATCCAGCGCAAGCGCACCGATCCCCGCCAGGACATCGTCTCGATGCTGGTGGGCGCTCACAGCGACGACGCCGACAAGCTGTCGGATGCAGAATTGATCAGCATGCTTTGGGGCATGCTGCTCGGCGGCTTCGCCACTACAGCTGCGACGATCGGCCATGCGGTCCTGGCGATGCTGGCATATCCGGAGCAGCGACACTGGCTACAGGAAGACGCCGGGGTCGAGGCATTCGTAGAAGAAGTATTGCGCTGCGACGCCCCCGCCATGTTCAGCTCCATTCCGCGGATCGCCCAGCGTGACATTGAGCTGTGTGGCGTGATGATACCCAAAGGTGCAGACGTGCGCGTGCTACTCGCGGCCGGCAATCGTGACCCGGACGCGTTTCCCGATCCTGACCGCTTCGATCCCGCACGATTCTACGGCAGCACCAGCCCCGGCATGTCGAACGACGGGAAAATCATGCTGAGTTTCGGGCACGGTATCCACTTCTGCCTCGGCGCGCAACTTGCCCGGGTGCAACTGGCTGAGAGCCTTCCCCGCATTGAGGCGCGCTTCCCGACGCTCGCACTGGCCGAGACGCCGATACGGGAGCCATCTGCGTTCCTCAGAACGTTTCGCACTTTACCCGTACGGATTCATGCCGGTGGAGAGGCGTGAGATGCGCGTCGTGATCGACCAAGAACTGTGCGGAACCACCTGGCAGTGCGTGCTGACCCTGCCTGGCATCTTTCGGCAGCGCGAAGCGGATGGCGTGGCCGAAGTTTACGTGGCGACCGTCGCTAAGGCGCAGCACGCCGCGGTTCGGCTTGCGGCCAGTCAGTGCCCGGTGGGCGCCATTCGGGTCATCGAAAGCGACGATTGCGGTGGCGAGCCAGGCAATGTCGGCCCCCTGCCCTCTCCGGCCGAGCTCGGGCGGCATGCCACGAGAGATGAACACAAACCGGGACGACACGATGGGACGGTTTGAGGGAAAGGTGGCCGTGGTGACCGGCGCTGGCGCTGGCATCGGCAAGGCATGCGCCCTCGCCATCGCGCGCGAGGGCGGCAGAGTGGTGGTGGCCGACATTGACGACTCAGCGGCAACCGCCTGCACGGCGCAGATCGCGGCCGAAACTGGTCACGCGCTGACCCTGGCCGTCGACATCGCCGACGCGCAAGCGGTGGCAGCGCTGTTCGAAACGGCGGAGCGCCACTTCGGCGGGATCGACCTGCTGGTGAACAACGCGAGCGCCATGCATCTGACCCCGCGCGACCGCGCGATCCTCGACCTGGACCTAGCGGTTTGGGATCAGACGATGGCGACTAATCTGCGCGGCACGCTGCTCTGCTGCCGGCAGGCCATCCCGCGAATGATCGCCCGTGGCGGTGGCGCGATCGTCAACATGTCCTCGTGCCAGGGGCTCAGCGGTGACACCGCGCTGACTTCCTACGCCGCGTCGAAGGCCGCAATGAACATGCTATCAATCTCCCTTGCCACGCAATACGGTCGCGCGCAGATACGCTGCAACGCCGTCGCGCCGGGTCTCATCATGACGGAACGTCTCCTCGCCAAGCTCGACGAGCGATTGCAACGGCAATTGCACCGGCACCAACTCCTGGCGCACGTTGGCCGCCCCGAGGACGTGGCCGCGCTGGTGGTTTTTCTGCTTTCCGACGACGCTGCGTTCATCACCGGGCAAGTTGTGTGCATCGACGGCGGCATGCTGGCGCACCTGCCGACATACGCAGATGGCGGCAATAATCCGGCCGAGCGCCCCGTCGATAGCGTGGACGAAGCGCCCTTTGCCCAGGAGAGGTAAGAGACATGCTGCTCAACCCGCTGAACCGCCGGCGCACGCTGCAATACAACATCCCGATCATGCCCGGCGCGTTCCCGATAGTGGGGCATCTTCCCGCCATCGTGAGCGACCTTCCCCGCCTGCTACGGCGCGCAGAAGGAATGCTAGGGAACCACTTCTGGCTGGATTTTGGCCCGGGGGGGGCAGCTGATGATTTGCCTCGATCCTGATACGCTCGCGGCGCTCCGGCACAAAAACGTCTCTTCGTCACTAATCGGCGAAATGGCGCCCGAGATTCTCGGTGGAACATTGGTCAGTTTGGACGGTAGCGCGCACCGCCGGGCGCGAGACGGCATCAAGGAGGCTTTTCTTCCCAAGGGGCTCACTGCGGCTGGCATTGGTGATCTATTTGCACCCATCATCCGGGCGCGGGTGCAGGCGTGGCGCGAGCGTGGGGGCGTCTCTATCTTACCTGAAACCGGCGACCTGATGCTCAAGCTTACCTTCTATCTCATGGGGATCCCGCCGCAAGATCTGCCCGTGTGGCATCGCAAGTACCGGCAACTATTACAGTTGATCGTCGCTCCCCCCGTGGACTTGCCTGGAACACCGCTGCGGCGCGGTCGCGCCGCCCGCGACTGGATCGACGCCCAGTCGCGACAATTCATCCGCGACGCCCGCGCGCGCTCCACTCGAACCGGCTTGATAAACGACATGGTGAGCGCCTTCGATTGCAGTGAAGATGCGCTGTCAGATGACGTCCTTGTTGCTAACGTCCGTTTGCTACTGCTAGCCGGTCACGAAACAACTGCCTCGACGATGGCCTGGATGGTAATCGAGTTGGCGCGCCAGCCCGATCTTTGGCACGCCCTGGTCGAGGAAGCGCGACACGCAGGGACGGTGCCTACACAGCACGAGCACCTGGCGCAGTTTCCTGTTGCCGAGGCCCTGTTTCGGGAAACCTTACGCCTGCATCCGGCATCATCGCTCGTACCGCGTCGCACGACGCGGGAATTGCATCTTGGCGGGCGCCACCTTCCTGCAGGCACCAGGCTTGGTATCCCGCTGCTGCACTTCTCGACCTCATCGTTACTGCACGACGCGCCAGATCAGTTCCGCATTGAGCGTTGGCTGGGACGCGTAGAGCCCGTAGGACCCCTTGATATGTTGCAGTTCGGTACCGGGCCGCACGTGTGCATCGGTTACCATCTGGTATGGCTTGAACTGGTCCAATTTGCCGTGGCGTTGGCGCTGACCATGCAAAAAACCGGCGTGAAGCCGCAGTTGCTTAACGACGCTGAGAAGGGACGACGTTTCTTCCCGACGGCGCAGCCGTCCATGAAGGTCCGAATCGGGTTCTCATGAACAAGCCTTGCCCAGTGGCCAGCTTGGCTACGGCACCAGCAACATTGCTCGTCGACGCAGTTCCGGGTGAGACATAGGACATGCACAATATGCAGACTGATCCCACGCTACACCAGCGCCGAATTCCCGAGCTTGGTCAACCCTCCGATCAGACTGGCGCAAAATCCGTCGGGCTGCATTCGGAGGCTTGGATGCAGGACGGAGTGAAACGGGTCGAACAGGCGCTGACGCGGCTTCTTGATGCAGGAGACGACGGTGAGACCGAACTCACGGCGGCAATGCGCTACGCCACCTTGAATGGCGGGAAGCGCACCCGCGCTTTGCTGTGTATGGCCGCCGGTGCACTAGCCGAGGCCTCGGCGGCTACTCTCGACGACGTCGGAGCCGCCATAGAGATGATGCATGCCTGTACCCTTGTTCACGATGACCTACCTGCGATGGATGACGACGTGCTTCGCCGCGGCCATCCAACGGTGCACGTCAAGTTCAGCGAAGCCACTGCGATCCTGGTTGGAGACGCATTGCAAGCACACGCTTTTCTCACCCTTGCTGGCTTGGACGCTCCGGCCGACAGGCGCTCCGCACTCGTGCGCGAACTTGCCCAGGCAGTATCTACCGGGGGTGCCGCTGGAGGCCAGGCTATGGACTTGGCGCTCGTTGGAAAGACCGCCGAACTCGACACGATCCTGAAGATGCACCGAATGAAGACTGGTGCGCTTGTGCGTGCCTCCGTTCGAATGGGCGCGTTGTGTACGATCGCGGAAAATGACGAGCACGATGAGTTATACGAGGCGCTGGATCGCTATAGCGATTGTTTCGGGATGGCATTGCAGGTGGTCGACGATATTCTTGACGCAACAGCCGATAAGGCCACGCTCGGCAAAACCCCTGGAAAGGACGCGGCGGCGCAGAAGCCGACCTGCGCGTCGATCATGGGACTGAAGGCCGCCCGGCAGTTCGTGCTGGATCTTTTTGGCGAGGCCAGTGAGGCGATCGTGCCGCTAGGCCCGGATGCGCAGCGCCTGGGGCAGATGTTACAGCAGGCCTACGTGTATCTGGCTAAGGACGCATCATGTATATGAACCCGCACGTGCGCATAGTGTCTACCGGCACCGACCGCGTATGGCCCGCGTCGACAATATCTCCTGTTCTTTATCAGAGTCCGCGCCAGAGACAGGGCCGCCCGGTGATGGATTGGCACCACGTGCTCGGGCGTGGACAGCGGAGATGGCGGAGCAACAGTGGCGCGCCTAGCGGCCGGTTAAACACGGGTGTCATCACTTACGGAAGAAGGCAGCAGCGTGACCGCACCGTCTGACCAGATCCTCTCGGAGTTGCGCCACCTCCTCAGCAAGATGAGCGATGGTGGCTGCGTCGGCCCGTCAGTCTATGATACCGCACGGGCCCTCCATTTCAGTGGCGTCGTCGCTGGCAATCATGAGGCATGCGACTGGCTTATCGCGCAACAACAGCCCGACGGCGGTTGGGGAAGCTCGGACTTCCCGTTGTTCCGCCACGCGCCCACTTGGGCAGCCTTTTTAGCATTGCAGCGCGCCGGTTCTTTTCCCGGTGCTGCTGACGCGGTACAAGCCGCAGAACAGTTCCTCCGGCACCAACCCGATCCATATGAGCATGCGGTACCGGAAGACGCGCCTATCGGAGCAGAGCTGATCCTGCCGCAGCTTCTGGGCGAGGCGACGCGATCGAAAGGATTGAACCTTCCGCGCCACCGCGCGTTGGTACGGCTGCGGCAGTCTCGCCTCGCCAAAGTCCACACGTTAGCGGCTTTGCCGAGCGGGCATCCTCTGCTTCACTCGTGGGAGGCTTGGGGATCATCGCCGGCTATGGCTTCCCCAGATGAGCACGGCAGCATCGGTATTAGCCCAGCCGCAACCGCGGCGTGGCGTGCCCAAGCAAGTGCACAAGCGAGTTCACCAGAGCTGCTCAGGCGCGCCGACGCATACCTGCATGCTGCATCGCTGGCGACGGCCAGCGGCCTCGACAATATCCTTCCCAACGTGTGGCCAATCGATATATTCGAGCCGTGTTGGTCGCTGTTCAGCTTGCATTTGGGTGGCCTTTTAGCGCATCCCGCCCTCGCTCAGGCGGTGCGCCGGATCGTCGCGCGACTAGAGGCTTGCATGAGCACGAATGGCCTAGGCCCGGCATCACATTTTGCAGCCGATGCGGACGACACTGCTGTAGCGCTATGCGTCTTGAACCTCGTGGGTCGGGTGCCTGGGGCCCACGCGCTACGCCAATTCAAGATCGGTGAGGTTTTCGTCACCTTTCCGGGCGAGCGCAATGCTTCGGTGTCCACAAACATCCACGCTCTTCATGCCTTGCGATTGGCCGGCCAGACCGCCGCTGCCACAAGCGCTTTCGTCGACGCCAATCGAAATCCACAAGGTGTATGGGACAATGAAAAATGGCACGCCTCCTGGCTGTACCCGACTTCGCATGCGGTCGCTGCTTTGGCGCAAGGCGCTCCGAAGTGGCGGGACGAGCGGGTCTTGGTGGCGCTGCTAAAGGCGCAGCGCGACGATGGCGGCTGGGGCGCAGGGAGCGGATCCACATTCGAGGAGACCGCCTATGCGCTCTTTGCCTTGCGCGTGCTGGACGAGAGAGAGACGCCAACAGCCCGCGCGCGTGCTGGCCAAGCGGTGGCACGTGCTTTGGAATGGATGCTGGCCCATTATGTAGCGAACACTTCGCCTTACACTGCACTTTGGATCGGCAAAGAACTCTATTGCCCCACACGTGTCGTCCGCGTGGCAGAGCTCGTAGGCTTGTGGCTAGCGCTTTCCTGGGGGAGTAAGCCGGAGCACCGTAATGAAGACTGAGTTTGCCCTGAAACTGGTATTGGATTGGGGCCGAAGCCTGAGCGGGTTCGCCGCGGATCATGCCGTGGAAGCAGTCAGAGGCGGCCAGTACATCTTGGAGAGTATTCAACCTTGGTTGGACGAACTTAGCGCGCGCACGTTCCGCGATCCGCGGGACGAAACCCTGATACTGGCCTTCTATCGCGAACTGGCACTCCTGTTCTGGCTCGACGATTGCTACGATCACGACTTGATCGCGCCTGAGCAGCTTGCCGCAGTGGAACTCGCGCTAGCGCAAGAGGCACCCCGTGCTCCCAGCGGATTCGAGTCGTGTGCTGCGCAGCGCGCTTTACTCGCCCAGCTCGCCTACGATCGGCGCGACTATATCCAGCTTCTGGACGATACCCGTCGCTACTGCGGGGCGCTACGCGCCGGTCACACGCAAGCGGCAACGGGGAAGCAGTGGTCATACGCTGAATACCTTGACAACGGGGTAGCCTCGATCGCCTACACCAACGTGTTTTGCTGTCTCTCGTTACTTTGGGGATTGGACATGGCATGCTTGCGCCGCTGTCCAGCTTTCCGCCAGGCGATCTGGCTTATCTCAGCGATAGGCCGCTTGCAGAACGATCTGCATGGGTGCGATAGAGATAGTTCGATGGGCGAAACTGACAACTCAGTGATCCTTCTACTGCGGCGCTATCCGGCAATGCCTGCAGCGAAGTTTTTAAGCGACGAGCTGGCTGGACTTACGCGCATGCTGCGCCGGCTTTTAGTAGAAGAGCACCTTCCCCCCGCGTGGGATGCCCTCATAGACGCTATGACCGGCATCCGCACGCATTTTTATGAGACCTCTCGCAGTCGCTACCGTAGCGACGGCACGGGGAGCACAGCAAGGACTGAGCCTCAAGCGTAAGCCGGCCGGAGGCAGTTGCAGCGACGCTGCCCCGAGCGGATGCAAGCACCGGATTTGCTTGAAGGCCGCCCTCGGCTGAAGCAGCAGGCCAATCCGTCGCCCCAGCAGGGAGAGATCCCGCTATCTCGCAAGACAAAGGGCTGACTTGTCCAATATTCACGATCTTAATCGCTCTCATCCAAACAAATGATTTGTCAGACCCAAGGCGATTTGGAGTAACAATGGCGCCACGATCGGATTTCACGAAGAAGATGATGCGCAATAGCGAAGGGTGAAATGTGTCCAGTGTCCTTTACCGGGACAATCGGTATCCCGACAGGTACGAACTTTCACATGGGATTAGGAGGTTAGTCGCAGCGGTTGAAAGTTGATCAAAGCTTCGAAAGCGACGCGTGCGGGTCAACATGCCAAGCGACCCGTGCAACGTCCGAACAACACCACGGCAAAATTAGTCAGCACTGCGAGACGGGGTGTCGAGAAAACCGCCGCGACGCAAACGTTAGAAAGGCCGCTAAATGCAACGTTCATCGACTCCCGCGGGTCAGGACCTGGAAGCTATCTCGCGCAACGGCGGAGTGTTCCGCCGCATGGCGTCCCGAATCCCAACATACATGACGGATCTTCGAGAGAACCCCGCTTGGCTGCCGATGTTCCTTTTGGCACGCACCATCCCTTTTCGCAAAGCCCATTGGCTTACCGCCAAACCGGCTGCAATTGTGTCACGCACGCGTGACTCGATGTTCGGTGACCTAAAGGCAGACGCTATCGCGACAGAGCTAAAACGCTCAGGCATTTACCCAGGATTGAAGCTGCCAAATGCGATCATAGAAGGAATTGCTCGTTTTGCTCGTGAGACACCATGCTTCGGCAATTTCGACCGGAAGCTCGAATTTTTGCCGCAAGATCATCAAGAGGCCGAGCGCCTCTTCCGCCGGGCGATACTTAGCGGTCACCACTACGAAAGGGTATTGAAGTGCGATGCCGCCATCGCTGTCCAGCAAGATCCGCTGCTCCTCGAGGTTGCCCGCCACTACCTGGGCGACGGTGCGAAATTGATCACGACGAGGACTTGGTGGAGCTTTCCGACCAGCAGCCCATCAGATGCTGAACTGAGCAGGGCGTCGTTCAAGTTTCATTTTGATTTAGACGACTGGCGAATGCTGAAATTCTTCTTTTATCTTTCTGATGTTGATGAAGAGGCGGGTCCGCATGTTTATGTCCGCGGAAGTCACAACCGCCGACGCCTAAAGCATCAACTGACTCTCCTCGTAGGCCACCCGGCGCACGAAGTGGTGGGTTTCTATGGACAACAAAATGTGATGACCCTTACTGGAGGGGCGGGAACGGGCTTTGTAGAGGACCCATTTGGTTTCCACATGGGCACACCAGCTAAAACCAAGCCGAGACTAATGATGGAGGTAGGCTTCGGGGTTTCGAAGCCCTCAAGGCGGCGCTTCCATGGCGAACCAGTTGTGCGGTAGGAGCACGCCAGTGCTTGTCATGGAGCTCTAGTACAAGCCGACCAAGGACCGGGATGGAACCACGCGCGACGCCACTCATACTGCTGAACATTTTCCGTTAGCAGAGTGGCGCCATTGCCGATGCGATATGCCAAGGGCGTCGAGTTCGCTACCCTCGAATGGTCGATTCGTTCAAACACCGACGGATCTTGGAGCTCTTAATGACCGCGGCCGAAGTCGCGTGAAAAGGCTGCACTTGACCTCAACTGATCACATGCGGGATGTTGTCAAGCGAAGTGAAGATTTGACCCCGCATATTGCCTCACCGGGAGATGTTACCGAACGTAGCAAGCGTCAGGAAGCGGCGAAGCGCTGGAGATCGACAACAACGGGCTCCTCAAGTTTCTGATTCACACCACGTCGATCAACTCGTCTTCCAAGCTCTTCTTGTGCAGCACGCAGGCTGGCAAACAACAGAACGGGGTCGCTATTTTCCAGCATTGCCTGTAGCTGCTTCTTGTCAGCTTCGGCCACGCTAGAACGAGCGGCGGGTGGAGCCGGCGGATGATAGCGCTTGATCACGCGCGCCCCGATCCGCGTCTTATCCTGCAGCTTGAATGACGGCTGGCATAGATTGCCGTAAAGGCGAACAACCGCATAAAGTTGACTAAGGGTAACCGGTGTTCCGTCCCCACGTTGTCCTCGCCGCCCTGATCTGTGATCGCCTATCCATGGACGAGCAATGGGAGTTTCTCCATGGAGAGTACATTGGAGGTTCTCACGACCAGGAAGTCTGGTCGTGAGGTTAACCGGCACTGGCCGGACGAGGTAAAGGCGCAGATCGTTTACGAAAGTCTTCGGCCCGGAGCGATGGTGAATGAGGTTGCCGAGCGACATGGCTTGAAGCCGAACCACCTATCCACGTGGCGGACGATGGCACGGCAAGGCAAGTTGGTTCTGCCTGCACCCGAGGATGCGGTCGAGTTCGCAGCGGTCATCGTCGAACCACCTGTTTCGGAACCGCCGATCAAAAAGACCAGCCGTCCGGAGATCATCGTCGGGTCCGTCACCATTCGACTGGAAGAAGGCGCGTCTGCAGCCCGGATCGCCGCTGTTGCGCGTGCCTGCGCGGTTCCAGCATGATCTTTCCATCGAACCGTGTCCGGATCATGGTGGCGACCAAGCCCGTCGATTTTCGCAAGGGCCACGCTAGCTACGCCCTTCAATTCTCGTGCCGAGCAATGTTTATGTCGCGTGGAGCTGTCCCCTCCTGGCCGCATAGGCTCATTACCGCATCATTCGCAGCACTGATTAGCACTTCATCGATCCTTCGGGCGGGCGTTGGCATGACTTTCGCATAGCCCTTACGGCAGACTGGCGGGAATGATTTAAGGACACTGCTACGATGAATACTGAGGCCCACAAACAAGCACTTAACTGCGCCGGCAGACAAACCGATGGCCGATCCAACATCACGTGGATCGACGACGCGGATCACAGATCGTCGCTCACGTCGGACATCAAGACGGCGGCGTAACGCGCAGCGCGTTTTCCCTTAGCAAAAAAGTCTCTGCAACAGAAACATAGAAAGCGACTGGCACCACATGTCCAGCACGGGCTTTACACCATACGGGTTCTCACTAGTAGTTAAGTTCGGCGGCAGCCTAATGCGCGACATTCCGACATGCAGAGATGCGATAGCTGAGTTGGAGCGGCTCGTCGAGTTCGGGTACCGGATTTTGCTGGTGCCCGGTGGCGGCCTGCCGGATAAGGCGATAGAGGCGGTTGACGCGAGCTATCCGCTAGCGGCGTTCACAAGCCATCACGCCTGCGCCCTCGCTCAGGATCAAACCGGCTATTTGCTGACGGACCGGGCATTCTCGTCAAAACTCGTCGCAACCGCCGCTTTAGGCGAATGCCGCAAGATATCAGCGGCAGGCATGGTCCCAGTTCTGCTTCCCTCGCGTATTCTCTTCGCGATGGATCCAGTGGACTGGAGTTGGGACGTCACCTCGGACGCCGTTGCAACATGGGTCGCTTGGGTAACTGGCGCTGCTTCCGTCGCGTTTCTAACGGATGTTGACGGCGTGTACCGCAGCGGAGGCGCTAGCGAGCCCCCAGAGCTCATAGAGCATATAGATGCTGCTGACCTCGCCCGGCTTGGTCACACCTGCATCGATGCCTGCGCCGCCAAATTTATGGCCGCTCGGGGCCTCACGGGCGTCGTTGTCAACGGGTCGCACGCGAACCTCTTGAGGGACTGGCTAGATGGTAAGCAGGTTAAAGCAACCTGTATCACCGTATCGGGTAATCGGGATTAGAGGCATCATGACAGGCGCGGAAAGCGGGATGACAGCTTCTGTGGGCTTGACGGTTTACGGACCGGAGGTAGCGAGATCAGGGCTCACAGCCTCTCTCGACAATTTCATCCGACTCAAGAGCGGGCTGAAAATTGATGAACGATCCTTTTCCATTCACGGGCGAAACTCAATCGAACAATTTTATCGCCTAACAAAGTCTACATCTGGAGCCCATTGGCCAATCGTGGTCGATCTGTTCGATATGAGGCCGGTTTGCGTCACCATCTGGAAAGGTCACGACGCACTTCATCTTCTCCAGGATCTTAAGGGGAACTCCCATCCCGCGAAGGCAGCGGCCGGAACGGTTCGTAGTTTGTTTTACTGCGATAACGCCGCGAGTAATCTCATCCACGTTAGCGATAGTGCCGAGATAATGGAAGCGGAGTTGGCGATCCTTCGCAGCCGCTCCTCCCGCGAAATGGATACGGTGTGGAGTTCTCTCGATTGCGGTCGCGTGACCCACTCCTCGTTACGCATCCTACTTGAGATCCTCGGTGAACAACTACTCCCGACTCTCTTCAATGGTGACGCTTTAGCGAATGCCCGCTTCTGCGCTAACCGTGCGCAGCTGTTGGCGGCGAGGTCAACACTATTAGGGAGCGTGCAACAGTATCTGGCTGGGCAGTCCGAAGGGCTGGACGAGCTCCTTGAACACGCGGGGATGCTCTCTGGATGGGATCGGCTGATCCTGTCGGCTGGACTGCTTGCAATGCCGGCCTGGCAATATCACCTGGCCCCGCAGCCGCCTATTCATCAGATGGATCACTACGGTCCTTACCGCGTCTAGCCCAGCGGCTCTAAGGAGGACGGAATGGATACCCTCAATGAAGTACGAGCCAAACTGGCCCGCAGTCAGCAACAGTCATTTCCCATTCACATGGAAGAGTTCGGCCTGAACCTAGTCGTGAACGAGGGCGTCTTTCCGCCAGCGGAATTCCAAAGTTGGCGATGGCTTGGTGAAAATTTTCCTCCATTTCAAGGCAAGGCAATCCTAGAGATTGGCTGCGGCTTCGGACTTCCTGGACTTCACCTTGCGAAGAGTGGAGCAAAGTCAATCTTGACATGCGATATAAACCCGGCGGCAGTCGCTAACACGATCGAAAACGCGAGGCGCAATCGTATTAACAACATCCGCGTTGTCCAAAGCGACATCTTCAGTAATATTCAAACCGACCAGCTTTTTGATCTAATTTATTGGAATTATCCATCCTACTATGCCCCGGATCAGTACCAGTTTCGTGATCATCTCGAGCGGGGTGCGGTCGATCCCGGATATCGGTTGCTAGAGCGCTTCCTTTCAGAAGGGCCGTCGCGTTTGAATGGAGCCGGAAGAATCCTTCTCGGCTTCGGGAGCAACGCGAGGGACGATCTTTTCGAGGCTATTGCTAAGAGGAATTCGCTCAGTGCCACCCTTCTTAGATCATCCCCTTCATCCGATGTCGGAGTCACGTATAGGCTCTTCTCTATCCAAAAGACGGCTCCAGCGTTATGATGAACGCTACGACAAGATTGGCCATGTTGGCAATTTCAGGCAACCGTTCCAGTGATAGCTGGATTGCTGGAAGCATGATCCTCGCAGATTTCCTCGATCGTGTCCCGAACGACATCGATATTCATCACGCGAGCGGCAATGCTCTGTCGGACGCGTTCGACAGAGATCTTAGGTCGCTAATCCGAGCAGGCTTTAAAGTGTCGAGCTTCCGTCAGCTTGAAAATGAGCTAGAGGTAAAATTCAAGAAGCTTGGAACCGCGGTTGTATTAAATTGGGTCATCGGATGCGGAGAAACTCCACAACTCGTTGCCGATAGGGAGCTTGGCATGCGCCTAACGTTGGCGGAGGTCCTTGCCTATAAAGTGGCAAGGTTCAAGGAAGACCCTCTAAGCAAGCATGGGGAAGACCTTCGAGCGCTCTTTCCCCTCCGTCGGAAGAAGATCCCAGAATTCATGTCACTAGGCATTCTTGGTAGTAAGCCGGTTGAGCGCGAGCAGGAACCCTCCGAAACTAGCATTTCTCGGCCTGCACGTGAAGAACCGTCAGCCGACGCCAACGTGAAACTACTGCCGGATCGAACATGAGAGGCACAGTGCATCTCGATCCTCTTCTGCTCGATAGGATTCGCGCAGCTATTAGCGCATATCCTCCGGCGCTCGCACGTGTGGCCGCATCAATAATTGAGGATCCAGAATTCGTCATAAATTCATCCATCGACGATTTCGCTCACCATGTAGACAGCGGGTCTGCGTCGATAGTGCGATTTTGCCGCAGATTGGGATACTCCGGCTTCCGCGAGTTCAAAATCGCTCTTAATGGAGAACTAGAAAAAGCGAAGTTTATCGGTTCACGCGGTGAGTGCTCGACAGAGAACCTGTATATCCCTAAGGAGCTCGCTCTTCTGAGCGAGACGCTGCAAAGCGCTGTCGCCGCCTCTGCTCGCTTGATCGATGAGCAACAGGTCATCAAGCTGGCCGGTCGCTTGCGATCTGCGAAGAGGATCGTCGTGCTCGGAGCCGGCGCGTCTTCCGTCTGCGCTGACATCCTCGCGTCCCGCCTTGCCTGGACCGGTCTCCCCATTGTCTGCGCGAGCTCACCTGAACTTGCTCGAACGCTCAATAAGTCTTGCGTCGCCGTCGGACTACTCTGGCCAGAGGCAACGAAAGAATTATGGCAATTCCTTTCATCGGCGAGCACTGCCGGCGCGCACTCCATTGCGATAACAGCCGACGAGGCGTGTCTTGTCGCAAAAACCGCCAATGAGATCATTACCATTGCGTCGGATCCCGCCATACGAAAACCCGGATCCTGCCTCCACATTTCGTCGATCCTCCTCCTGAGTGAATACATCTATCTTTGTCTACAGAGCCAATGAGCGCGTGCACGACACTGCTGCAATCGCGCCCACGCGCCAGGCTGGCTCATTTGTCCAAAAACTGTTGGGTTCCCGACAGACCGATGGCCGAAATCGTTCACTTGGCGGCAATCACCGTCGCACCAAGATACCAGCGCTTGTCTGCAATCGCCGCCAGTTGGCATAGTGTTTGCTTTGCTATGATTAGCAACGCCGAATGACAGACCGACGAGGATGCAGCGTGGCCGCTAGAATGAAAGTACCGTCCGTCGTATTCCACACTCGTGTACGCGATGAAGCTATGGACGGCTCAAATCCCTACCGATGGGAGAAAAAGTCATCTTCGGATTTCTTCGACCATAAGCGGGTATTACTTTTCGCCCTTCCCGGCGCGTTCACGCCAACATGTTCAACGTTTCAAGTCCCGGATTTCGAGAAATTCTATGACCGATTTCGGGAGATAGGCATCGACGAGATCTACTGTTTAGCCGTCAACGATGCCTTCGTGATGAATGCTTGGGGTAAGTCGTTGGGTTTGGAGAAAGTGAAGCTTATCCCAGATGGCTCTGGCGAATTCACCCGCAAGATGGGCATGCTGGTGGCAAAGGATAACATAGGATTTGGCATGCGCTCTTGGCGCTATGCGGCAGTGATCGATGACGGCACTATCGAGCAATTGTTCGAGGAAGAAGGGTGTTCCGACAACTGCGAAGAAGATCCATATGGGGCTTCCTCGCCGCAAAATATCTTCGAGCGGTTGAAGCGGGCCGCCGAAGCTTAATGTAGGAAATAGTCTACCTGCCCTAAGTCAATCAGGAGTCACTCTTAGGATGCAGTATTCAGCAAGCCTCACACAGCGGCAGTCCCAATCGCTGGTTTTCACGCCCCAGCTCATACAGTCGATCCGTCTCCTACAGTTTGCCCATGGTGAGTTACGCCAGTTCATCGAACAGGAACTGGAGAAAAATCCTTTCTTGGAACTTGCGCCCGACAGTGGGTCGTGTCGCCTGCCGCAGGGCAGCGCGGAGCCTGGCTCTCTTGAGAGCCAAGGTGCTATGTCGGCGAGTTCCGACGGATCGACGTCCCAAAGCGAATGGAAATCCACCCGTAGCAGCCCCGACGCATCGGCGGGCAATTCAATGCCGAGCTTTGAGGAGTATGCTGCCGCGCCCGAAACTCTTCACGAAAACGTAGACCGCCAGATCGCCCTTACCCCGTTTAGGTGCGATGAAAGACTGATCGCGCGTGCACTTGCAGATCATCTGGATGATACGGGCTATCTTCATGCCGACCTTCGCGAGATCGCTGCGGTGACCAACTTTCCGGAGAGCGAGCTAGAGCGAATACTCAGAATTTTGCAAGGCTTTGACCCAATCGGCATTTTCGCGAGAGATCTCAGAGAATGCCTTGAGATACAATTGCGTCAGCGAGACAGGTTAGATCCTGCCATGGAAGCGTTGGTTGCAAACCTGCCGCTGCTTGCGCAGCGAAACTTTCGTGCCTTGAAGCATCGTTGCGACGTCGATGAGGAAGATCTCCTGGAGATGCTGCAAGAGATAAGGTCCCTTGATCCCAAACCCGGCAACCGGTACCACTCGGGCGCACCTGAGGCAATCATCGCTGATGTCCGAGTACTGCCATCCCCTGCCGGCGGATGGCAGATCGAGCTCACGCCTGAGCTTTTACCGAGGGTGCTGCTGAACCAGAGTTATTTTGCGGAAGTCTCGCGATCTCGACACAATTCAAGTGAGCAAGCGTTCCTCAGCGAGTGTTTTCAAAGTGCGAACTGGCTTGTTCGCAGTCTAGATCAGCGTGCAAAAACCATCCTCAAGGTGGCGAGCGAAATCGTGCGCCAGCAGGGTGCCTTCTTGGAGCATGGCGTTGCTCACCTTCGCCCGCTAAACCTTAGAACGGTCGCTGAAGCTATTGAGATGCACGAGTCGACTGTTAGCCGTGTGACTGCGAATAAGTACATGCTCACGCCACGCGGTGTGTTCGAGCTGAAATATTTCTTCACATCGTCGATCGCGTCCTCAGAAGGAGGCGAGGCTCATTCTGCGGAGGCCATTCGCCACCGGATCAAGGCGATGATCGCGGCAGAGGATGAGAATAGCGTTCTTTCCGACGACGAAATGGTAGCCGAATTAAGACGCGTCGGAATCGATATCGCACGGCGGACGGTCGCGAAATACCGAGAGACGATGAATATACCCTCTTCCTTTCGCCGACTCCGGGAGTTCAAAACGCGATCCACCGTGTGATCAGGCCTATGCGGGAGGATCAGCTGGGATCATCAGGCTCAAAGCATGCTTCACGGTCCGCGCAGTCGCTGCAGCTTGGGGACTTGCACAAAGCAAAACCCTCTGACTCGCAAAGGGTTCGGTAGAGGTACTTTTTCCACCTCATGTTATCTTTATTGCCAGCAGCAAGGCGGGGGAAATGCGTAGCCATCAATCGATGGAGTTCGCCCCGCTCGGCGAGTCCAAGCTCTTGCCAAAGATGACCGTCTCTCATACAGCGTCTAGCGACTATTTTGGCGAAGCGCACGCTCGCTTGGCTATCGGGGCAGGCATGAGCCAGAAGAATGTCGCGAAGTAGTCCCTCCTCTACGCCGGGCTCCGAGTCCTTTATTTGGTCGATCGCGAGGGAGCCGATCAGCTTTAGAGGAAAGCAGCAGTATACGATGTTTTTGACTTCCTCTCGGGAAAGACCCGTCGCTTCTGTCACGGAAGCCTCTCCCGCTTCGACTTCCTCGAGTGCTCTCGAGAAGATCCTAGCGAGTACATAATCGTCAAAGTCCATCTCCACGTCCATTCTCGGCCAACCCCACGTGTCCGCGAGGCGGAATTTTCTGCGAGAACTGCGCTCTGTGATCGTCCGAACACCCCTGTTTCGAAATCGGGCGGTCACCACCGTATTCTCGCTGCCATCCGACATAGAAATGATACTCCTCAGGGTAAGTCGACCACAAATAGCCGGCTATCGGGAGGCATCAAAAACCGTGCCATTCCGTTCCGCGATCGCCAAACTTTTTGTCGACGCTCCGGCAACAGCCTTGAAATACACAAGACGCAATATCCCCTCACCCGCTTCCCTTGCGACCGCCGCTCCAGTTTCGCGCCTATTTCTCAACGGGGAGCCGGCGAGCAAGGTTGGCACGACAAATGCAGCAAACACAAAGACGAAGAAAGGAAGGACCCATGATCACTCTCACTGATAGCGCTATTGCGGCAATGAAAGCCGCCATTGAACAGAATGTGGAGCCTGCTAAAGGCCTGCGCATCAAAATTGAGGAAGGGGGCTGCGCGGGATTCAAGTATGTGATGGCGGTAGAGACCAGCCGAGCGCCGGGCGACGCCGTTGTGGAGACAGGAGGTTTGTGTTTGTTTATCGACAAAGGCTCGCAAGCATTTGTCAATGGCCTAAGAGTCGACTTCGTAACCACCTTGGAAGATTCCGGTTTCGTATTCCACAACCCGAACGCCACGGCCCCCTGCGACTGTGGCAAGTCATTTGCCTAGCGACCACGGTATCTGAATCTGCACTGTCGCCGGGCGTGCCAGGGTCATCGCGGTCTCCTAGGGCCCGACCAGATAGGGTGGAAGCGACTGCCTGGACACAGCAGGCTGTCGGGCGCCGCCTGGAGATCAGAATCAGTTCGACCAAGTCACGTTCTTTCAGCCGGGGCGTTAAAGAAGCCTCCGCAAGTGGGGCCATCCGCTTCTCCCTTCCGCGGGACAACTCTGATGAGGATATCGACCACGTGGTCGGCGTTTTACCAGAGATTGTGGCGCGTCTCCGGTCCATTGCTTGACACCTTGAGAATAAATTCAGCCTCTAGATGGTGAGGGTAGGCTCCAGCAATCCCACGAGCGAGAAGAATTTTCGCCGGCAGAAGAATACAATCGGAGAAAGCAATGAAAACTAATCCCGATAACAGCAGGCCCATAAGCGTTGTGGAAGTCCTTTCGCAGCTGAGAAATCTTTCGGCAGCGGAAGATTTCTTCGAAACACTCGGTGTCGCATATGAGCGCAGGGTGCTTGAGACGTCCCGTCTGCATATCATGAAGCGCATGGGCCAGTATCTTGCAGACGAGGATCTCGAAGATGCTCCTCAAGAACTTGTCGCCGCGCGCGCGCGCGCCACTCTCAAACGAGCCTACGAAGACTTCGTGACTTCGGCGCCGCTGCACCACCGCGTTTTTAAAGTCTTGCAGGATCATGACCCTCTTTCTGCTACTGAACACAAAATTGGCCGCAATTCCACGTTTGTGCCCTTCGAGAGCGTCCTCAAGCGCTTCGGCGAGGCACCGAGGTCGTAGCGGAACATCCTATTGTCGGAACGCCTACAAGGGTCCCGCCATATCCCACTGGCGTTCAAATCCCATCTAAGTCTTTGTGAGGCGTTTTGGGGTGCTGTCCGAGTTTGGATAGAAATTAGATGACGCGAGTCTGCCACATCCGCTCGTTGAGTCCTATTTGTCAAAGAAGCTTGTAATTTAAGGAATGGCCACTAAATTACATAACGCTGCTTATATACACATACATTGGTTGTATTTAATGCAGCAATCAACCTGAGGAGTAAGAGCGACCGCGTCTCGTGCTCGCATTGATGAAGTTGGTCCTTTGCGAAGATTTTCGAGCGAAACGCCAGAAGCGACGAAGGGCAGCGAGCTCCACGAAGTATCGAGGCTACTCGCTGCCCCTATGCGTCTGGATAGAAGATTGGCCAGTGTCGCTAAGGTGCTTCCATCTCTTCTACCGTTGCGCCGCGGGGCAATCACAGTAAGTGCTGGAAAAGAAGACCCTGCCCTCTCGGTGATGATCGAAACTTCGAACAATGCCGCCGATCGCGGCCTTCCGGAAGGTCTACTTGAGCATATCGTCAAGAGCGCTCGGCCCCTTATCGTAAAAGACATTGGAACGTCAGCGCTATTTCTACATGAACCTTCTAAGGCTCCGCGTGGAGAGACGGCGGCAGTGACGTTCATCGGCTTGCCATTGCAAGCTGAGCAGGAAACGCTAGGAGCACTTTGGATCGATCGCTACCTTCATGATTCAGGCGCAGGTTGCTTTGACGATGACGTGCGTTTTCTGACAATGGTGGCAACTCTCCTCGGTAAGGCAATTAAGTCGGATCGTGAGCTTAGGGGATCGGATCGTCAGGTCGTCGCGGTCGGCTCAAAGCCGGATGAGGCGGTTCGAAAGTCGCAATTGGAGCAGCGAAGCAAGGTTGACTGGATCGTCGGTGACAGCCCAGCGTTAAAGCAGGTCCTCGATATCGCTTCGGCCGCAGCTATGACGAACACCACCGTACTTCTGCGCGGTGAAAGCGGGACCGGAAAGGAATTCTTCGCGAAGGCGATCCATGCGCTTTCTCCACGCGCAAAAAAGCCATTCGTCAAGCTGAATTGCGCCGCGCTGCCGGAAACACTCTTAGAGTCGGAGCTTTTCGGACATGAGAAGGGTGCATTCACAGGAGCTACTGGGCAGCGCGCGGGCCGGTTTGAGCTGGCGAATGGAGGAACCCTGCTACTCGACGAGATTGGAGAAATCTCGGCGGCCTTTCAAGCTAAACTTCTGCGCGTCTTACAGGAGGGTGAGCTAGAGCGCCTTGGCGGAATGAAGACGTTAAAGGTTGATGTCCGTCTTATCTGCGCTACGAACAAAGATCTAGAGATGGCGGTCGCCAGAGGAGAATTCAGGGCAGACTTGTACTACCGAATCAGCGTCGTTCCAATTCTTTTGCCGCCTCTTCGGGCAAGATCGGGTGACATACCGCGCCTCGCGCAAGTATTCCTCGACCGGTTCAACGAGGAGAACGGTCGGAGCATGGAGTTTGCGGCTTCAGCGATCGATCTAATCTCCCGATGCTACTTTCCGGGTAATGTTCGGGAGCTCGAAAATTGCGTCCGGAGGACCGCCACCCTTGCCCGCTCGACAACGATTGTCTCGTGTGACTTTGCGTGCCAAAACGGCCAATGCTTTTCCGCGCGCCTCTGGAGGGGGGATGCAGATCCAAGCACCATTAGAGCAGTCGATGAGCTTGCTAAAGGTGGTCAATCGCCCGAAGGCGCTCACGTCCTTGGCGCAGAGGCTGGACGCGAACCGCGACCAATCGCAGCTCCCGTGAAGATCTGTGATCCCGCTGACCCGTCTTGTCCGGCAACCTCACCTCGTCTAACCGAGCGAGACCGCTTGATCGATGCTATGGAAAGAGCAGGCTGGGTGCAGGCAAAAGCGGCCCGCCTGCTTGGCATCACACCTCGGCAAGTCGGTTACGCCCTCCGCCGGCACCGCGTCGATGTGAAGAAATTCTAGTCACCTGAATCTGAAGTTCGGTTCATTGTCTTCTGGCAAAAGCGTTTGACCGACGCGAGGATCTGGTCGGCGGATTTGACCCACTTGTATGGGGTGGGATTGTCGTTGTGGGTTTCTATGAAAGCGTCGATGTCGGCTTCAAGTTCTGCAGTGGAACGGTGTACGCCGCGCTGCAACTGTTTTCGCGTCAGCTCTGCGAACCATCGCTCGACCTGATTGATCCAGGATGCCGACGTTGGCGTGAAGTGAACGTGCCAGTGTGGGCGGCGCGCGAGCCAGGCCTTGACCCTTGGTGTCTTGTGGGTGGCATAGTTGTCCATCACCAGATGCACGTCCGGCCCATTGGGCATTTCGGCGTCAATCCGCTTCAAAAAGTCGAGGAATTCGGTCGCTCGGTGACGCTTGTAGCAATGACCGATCACGGCGCCAGTCGCGACGTCGAGCGCGGCGAACAGGGAGGTCGTGCCGTTGCGGACATAGGTATGAGTGCGCCGTTCGGCGACGCC
>NZ_LNCD01000071.1 GCF_001542405.1 Rhizobium altiplani | reverse complement strand
ATGATGAATCACAAATCTGCTGATTTGATGTTGTGGAACGGCTCTGCTCCCACCCTATCCTGAAAAGAGGCCGAGCATCCTGTTCGGTAAACAGCTTGGAGCGTTCTTATGACTTTGATCACGACAATCGGTCTCGATACGGCCAAACAAGTCTTTCAGTTGCATGGAGTAGACAACGAAGGGACGACAATCCTTCGTAGGCAGCTTCGACGCTCTGAGGTTTTGAAGTTCTTCAGGAAGATCCCGTCGTGTGTCGTTGGATTGGAGGCATGCGGAGGCGCTCATTATTGGGCACGAGAGATCAAGGCTCTCGGACATGAAGTTCGGTTGATCCCACCTGCTTACGTGAAGCCCTATGTCAAAAGAGGCAAGAATGACGCGGCAGACGCTGAGGCGATATGCGAAGCTGTAGGTCGACCGTCGATGCGTTTCGTGCCGCTCAAGACCGTCGGCCAGCAAGCGACGGCTATGCTCTTGAAGGCAAGGGACCTGCTGGTTCGGCAGCGCACCCAAACGATCAACGCTTTGCGCGGTCATCTTACCGAACTGGGCATTACCACATCCAGAGGTGTGGGCAAGGTCGACGACCTTGCCGCAATCGTCCGTGACGAGGATGATGCCCGCTTGCCACCCTTGGCCCGCATCGCCCTGTTGCCCCTGACCCATCAGATAGAGGCCTACACGTCGGAGATCGTTAAGTTGGAGAAGCACATGATCCGCGAAAGCCGACAGGATGCGACATTGAGCCGGCTGACCTCAATTCCAGGTGTGGGTCCAATCACTGCCAGCTCCATCGCGGCATTTGTACCCGACCCAAAGGCCTTCAAGTCTGGGCGTCACTTTGCGGCTTGGATAGGCCTGACCCCGAAATCAAATTCCACAGGCGGGAAAACCAGATTGGGAAGAATCTCAAAAATGGGAAACCCGGTCTTACGATCTCTTTTGGTTGTGGGAGCGTCCGCCGTTATCCAGCACGCACGTCGAGGCGCAAAGGTCTCAGCCTGGCTGACTGAGTTGCTGAGGCGCAGGCCATATAAAGTCGCCGCCATTGCGCTGGCCAACAAGATGGCCCGCATTGTTTGGGCTCTTCTAGTGAGAGGTGGTCAATTCCATAGCACGGCGAACGAAACGATGGCGGCCTAGGACCGAATGCAGATCGCTTGTCGTCGCTGACAAGCTGAGGCCCAAGGTGCAAGATCAATGATGACCCCGAGGAAAGACATCCGGATTGGATCAAGACCGTGATTCCCAACGTGCTTCGAGCTCGCTGATTTGTTTAGGTCACTCCAGTCGCGAACGTCATCAAGGCCAGTAGCCCAATTGCTGCGCGAAAAGGCCGGACATATGGGCGCACCAGCCCTCGGAATATCAACGATTGAACACCTTGACCGCAGAGCCGTTCCACATATGGGAATCCCGCACCGATTCCGATAAGCAATGATCCGCTCTAGACGTTGCGACCGAAATAGACGTCCACCGAGGCGATCCTGTCGCCCCTGAAGCGCATGACCTCCATGTTGCGGAATGCCCCGCCGTCATGCTTTTCGGCCCGGTAGCGTATCACGGCCTCGTCGTCCGCGATCTCAAGGTGCTCGATCTCGATATCGCGGAATGGCGGCGGCTCGGGCCAGCAACGGCTGAAATAGGCAACGCGATCAATGTGATCGTCGCGCGGGCTGGAGAAGGTGAAGTCCTCCGTCATCATCCCGGCCGCGATATCCTTGCGGCCCTGAAGATAGGCATCGTAGAGCCCGCGAACGGTCTGCTCGCGCGATGTTTGCAGGGTGTCCATGGCACAAATCCTTTCGGCGTCAGTGGCCTCGCCCCCAAAAATCCGATTGCATTATGCAATCGGATTTATAGCATCTCAAGCCCATTGCGGCAACTGCGGCACCACTGGCGGCTTGGAAAGTCTGCGGCGATGGTTCAAGATCATCGCCATCATCGATGACGGACGATCGCATGTCGGAAGCGCGAACCATATTGGAGCGGCTGCAGAAGCTTGCCGCCAAGGACAACCGCCCGCGGGCGTTGCCTGAGGTGGCGGAGCAGGTCTCCGCGCTCTTTACCTTCGTGACCCGCGAGCGCGAACGCATCGCCGGCTGCGCCTTTCCGCGCGCGTCGGTCGTCGTTATCGTCGAGGGTTCGAAAGAACTCGTGACCATGGGACGGCAGCTGCGCTTTGGCGCAGGCACCGTTCTGGTCTTGCCCGGCGGTTGGCGCGGCGATGTCGTCAATGACCCTGATCCTGCCAGCGGCGTCTACCGGGCGATCTTCATCGGCTTCCCCGACGAACTTGTCGCGCGGGCGGCTCGTTCGTTCCCGCCGCAGCGGGCGGTTCGGCCGATCGATTTGCCGCTGGATACGGTTCTTGCTGCCGCGATCCACCATGCCGGCGAGGGCCTGACGAGCGGGACGCTGCCTGCCCTGCTGATCGAACATCGCGTGATGGAGGTGTTGACGGTGCTTGGCATGCGCGGCGTCCTGCCGGTCAAGCCGAAGACAACGAGCGACGCCGTGCGCTCGCTCATCCGCTGGCAGCCGGACAAGTCCTGGACCGCCCATGTGATCGCCGCCGAACTCGGCACCAGCAACGCGACGTTGCGGCGGCGGCTGACGGCGGAATCGACATCCCTGCGCGACCTGCTGACTGAGGTGCGCGTGGACCTTGCTGCAACACTGCTCTCGGAGGAAGGGATCTCGCTCCGTGAGGCGGCGCTTGCGGCCGGCTATCGCTCGCCGCGACGCTTCGCCGAGCGCATGCGGGCCAGACAGCATGTGGCAAATGTTTGAGCTTTTCCGACAATTCTTTGAGCGTTTCTGCGCATCAGGCGATCACCGCGATTGTTAGAGCTGTCTCATCGAAAAGGAGACACGCTCATGCGTAAAACGATAACGGCAGCGACCCTCATTCTTGCTCTCGGCGCTGTGCCGACCCTCGCCGCGGACTTGAAGGTCACCTTCGAGAGCGGCAAGGGCGGCACATTGCCGGAGGAGAACGCTTCCTGCATCGCGGCCGGCGGCAAGGCGGCGGCTGGCAAGAACAAGAGCCCGGCCTTCTCCTGGTCGAAGCGACCGGCGGGCACGCGGTCCTATGCGCTTACCATGACCGATCCGGATGTGCCGCAAGACCTCTCGCTGCTCAACAAGGACGGAACGGTGATCGCGTACGACCTGCCCCGGATGGAATTCACGCACTGGATCCTTGCGGACATCCCGGCCACGGTCACAAAGCTCGCCGAAGGAGCCGATGGCGACGGCTTGCCGCCGGGCGGATTGCCACTGGAGATGACCGAGCATGGCCGCCGCGGCCAGAATGGTTTCGCTGGGTTCTTGAAGGATGGTCCCTACGGCGGCTATATGGGCGCGTGCCCACCGTGGAACGATCTCCGCATCCATCGCTACCGCGTAACGGTCTATGCGCTCGATATCGACAGGCTCACGCTACCCGACGCCTTCACCCGCGCCGATTTTCTTGCCGCCGCAAAGGGACATATCCTTGCCTCCGGCGCGGCTGAACTGACCTATACGATCAATGCAAAGGCCACGAAATGACCGATACCAAATGGGACGCAGCCGTTGTCGAGAGCGGCTCGATCTACTGGAAGCGTAATCTGGTCATTTCGCTGCTCGGCTCCTTCACGACGATTGTCGCGATGACGCTGCTGCTGCCCTTCCTGCCCCTCTATGTCGAGGAGCTTGGGGTCAGTAACCACGCGGCGATCGTGCAGTGGTCGGGCATCGCCTATGGCGCGACCTTTCTGGCCGCCGCCTTCGTGGCGCCGCTCTGGGGCCGGCTTGGCGATATCTACGGGCGCAAGTTGATGCTGGTGCGCGCCAGCGCCGGGATGACGGTCGCGATCTCGCTGATGGGCATGGCTGACAACGTCTGGCAGCTGGTGGCGTTGCGCCTGTTCGTCGGCCTTGCGGGCGGCTACTCCTCCGGCTCGATGGTGCTGGTCGCGACGCAGACGCCGAAGGATCGATCCGCATGGGCGCTCGGCGTGCTCGCCTCCGGCATCATGGCCGGCAACCTCGTCGGGCCGCTGATCGGCGGCGCGCTGCCGCCGTTGATCGGCATCCGCAACACCTTCCTCGCCGCCGGTGGGATGATTTTCCTGGCGTTCCTTGCAACCACCTTCCTAATCAAGGAAGAGAAGTCCCCTGCCCGCAAGCAGGCGGCGAAGGCAAGCGGCGGCTGGGCCTCGATCCCCGACAAGGGTCCCGTCATTGCGATGCTCGCCACCGGCATGCTGCTGATGCTCGCCAACATGTCGATCGAGCCGATCATCACCGTCTACGTCGCGCAGCTGGCGGAAGATCCCGGCAGGGTGACGATGATAGCAGGCATCGTCATGTCCGCGGCAGCGCTCGGCAGCATCCTGTCGGCCTCGCGCCTCGGCAAGCTTGCCGACCGGATCGGCCACTGGCCGGTCATTGCGGGCGCCCTTGCCGTCGCCGGCCTGCTGCTGATCCCGCAGGCATTCGTGACCAGTTCCTGGCAGCTGATCATCCTGCGCTTCCTGATGGGGATCGCGCTCGGCGGGCTTCTGCCCTGCATCTCCGCGGTCATCCGCCATAATGTCCCGGACAGTGCGGCCGGCAGCATCCTCGGACTGTCGGTCTCCTCGCAATATGTCGGTCAGGTCGCCGGTCCCGTGCTCGGCGGTTTCGTCGGAGGCCATATCGGCATGCGGGCGGTCTTCCTCGGAACCTGCGTGCTGCTGATCGCCGGCGCCGCCTACGCCTGGCTCGTGCGGCCGCACAATGCCGTTACGGCGCGCCGCAGATAAGCTCTACGCCGGAGCGCGCCAGTGCTTCCAGCGCCTCCCGGGTTTCCCCGGCGCGCGCCCGCACGGCCAGCGAGTGCATGATCGCCGAGGCCAACCGGGCCAATGCCTTCGGATCGGTCTTGTCCGGCAGCTCTCCGCGTTCAACCGCAAGAACGAGGCGTTCCTCTATAGCGCGGTCGAAATCGGCGAGGCTGCGGCCCAGCACGTCGCGCACGCGCTCGTGCTGGATGGCCTCGACGGCCGCGGTGCTGATCAAGAAGCAGCCGCGCGCCGCCGTATCGCCGTGAAGGTAGGTCGCAAGCGCGCGATCGTAGATCCGCGCCAGATTCTCGCGCACCGGCAAGGACGCATCCAGCGCCTCCTCGAGGACAACCATGCTGTCCATCCGGTAGCCCTCCAGCGCATCCAGATAGAGATCCTCCTTGTCGCCGAAGGCATTGTAAAGGCTCGGCCGGTTGAGGCTCGTGGCAGCGCTCAGATTGTCCAGCGACGCCGCGGAAAATCCCCGATCCCAGAAAACCTCACGCGCCTTGCCGATCGCCGCACTCGTATCAAAAGCGCGCGGTCGGCCCCGTTTTTTCTCATCCTTCATATTTTTGTACCGCTTCGCATTAAATTCTTGACTGATTTATTTTTATGCGAAACAGTACAAATGTCCAATGAATTGATACCGGCACGTCAATGCCGGTCTGCGGAGGAGGAAATCCGATGAAACTTTACATGCGCGCTGCCGCTTGTTCGCTCTCGCCGCATATCGTTTGCCGCGAACTTGGAATCGATGTGGAACTGATCGCCGTCGACCCCGCGAACCACCGGGCAGAGAATGGCAACGACTACCTTTCCATCAACGGCAACGGCTATGTGCCGGCCCTGATACTCAACGATGGCAAGGTGTTGACCGAGGGGCCTGTCATCGCCCAGTTTCTTGCCGAGACCGCGCCTGAGGGGACATCGATGCTGCCAGCAGCGGGTACCTTCGAGCGCAGCCAGGTGCAATCCTACCTGAACTTCATAAGCTCCGAGTTGCACAAGCCGATGGTTATGTTTTTCGATGCGGCTTATGGAGGCGCGCACGAGTCCATCCACGCCCTCATCCTCAAACGGTTGGAATGGCTGAATAAACGCATGAAGGGGGCCCACCTGACCGGCGAGAATTTCACCGTAGCCGATGCCTATCTCTTCGTCTGCCTGAACTGGTCACCATGGATCGCTATCGACCTCAGACAATGGCCGGCGCTTTCCGCTTTCATGAAGCGGGTTGGCGAACGGCCAAGGGTGAGAGAAGCGCTACGAGCCGAGCAACTGCTGGCCTTCGAACAGGACGGCGTCTTTTTCGCCCCGGAGGTCTATCTGGCCGCCGCCAACCGGACCGGCACGCCTGTCCTGCCCTGACTTCTTTCAGCGCTACGGAGGCCGGAGAGCTTACATCAAAAGGTAGTCCACCGGCACCGGGAGAGGCGGCAGGTCGGTCTCTCCCAGCGCTTCGCGCAGATTGATCTCGATCGTGTCGGCAAGGGCGCCGATCGGCAGCGCATTCGGCTGGTTGCCGAAGGGCGCTTCCAGCTCGTCGCCGAGCGCATCGAGGCCGAAGAAGGTGTAGGCGACCAGCGCCGTCGCAAAGGGCATGAACCAGCCGAGGACGTCGTCGAAGCCGAACGGCAACAGCAGGCAGAAGAGGTGCGCCGTGCGGTGCAGCAACAGCGTGTAGCCGAACGGCACCGGTGTCCAGCGGATACGCTCACAGGAGGCCTGCGCCAGCGTCAGCTCTCCGAGCGTCTTGTCGAGTATCTGATAGGAGATGTCTGACAGCATGTCCTTGGCACGCAGATCGGCAAGCTCCCGGGAAATTTCCAGCGAAATCGCCTCCGGCGGCGTGCGGCTCGCGTGATAGCGGGCTTTCAGCTCAGGCGACAGCAGGCGTTCGACCTTTTCGCGGCCACTGCCAGCACGCAGATGCGGCACCAGCGACTGGATGAAGGCGATGACGAGCGTGACCAGGCGTCTGCGCGCTTCGGCCCCGGCCTCGCCATGCGCCGTTTCGAGGATCAGCGTCTGCCGCGCGAAGTGACGCGCCGAAAAGATCATCTGTCCCCACTGCTTGCGCGCCTCCCACCAGCGGTCATAGCAGGCGTTGTTGCGGAAGCCGAGGAAGATGGAGATCGCGATGCCGAGAAGCGCGAAAGGCGCACCGCTGAAAACCGGCAGGACACCCGGCCAGACGCTGTGGACGAGAACCACGAGCGAGGACAGGAAGCCGGTCAGCAGGATCTGCGGAAAAACCTGCTTGATGATCGAGCCGCGGATAATGAAGAACAGTTTGAGCAGGCTGGGACGGGGGCGCACGATCATGACGCGGGCTTCTCGGTCGTTCGAACAAAGAGATGTCGGCTCTCCTCCCTACAGCCGAGCGAATGGCCGCGGCAAGCGCGGCCATTGTATTCAGATCCGAGGCAACAGACTTAGCTGTCGCTTTCGCTGCGGCCGAAGGCCCAATCCATATAAAGTTCGAGCGCCTTGCGCGTGACCGGCCCTTGCTGGAAGTCGCGGCCATCGAGGCGATTGACGCCAACGACCTTGGAGTAATTGCCCGTCGTGAAGATCTCGTCGGCGTTCATGAAATCCTCGACCGAGAGCGTCACTTCCCGAACTTCGAAACCCGCCTTGCGCAGCAGGCCGATGACGCGGGCGCGGGTGATGCCGGCAAGGAAGGTGCGGTTGGCGATCGGCGTCGAGACGATGCCGTCCTTGACCATGAAGATGTTGGAGGACGCCGTTTCCGCAACGTTGCCGTTCATGTCGCGCATCAGCGCATTGTCGAAACCACGGCTTTTGGCCTCGGCAATGGCGCGGCCGCTGTTCGGATAGAGCGAGCCGGCCTTGGCATCCGTCATCGCCGTTTCCGGCGACGGGCGGCGATAGGGCGAGACGGTCAGCGAATTCGGCGCATTGTTGCCGAGCGGGGCTTCGAACAGGCAAAGGGCGAAGCGGGTGGATTCACCGTCGACGGTGACGACGCTGCCGGCTGAACCATGCTCGCCCCAATACATCGGCTTGATGTAAACAGGCGTCTTGCCGTCGAACCTCTTGATGCCTTCCCAGGCAAGCGCCTCGATCTCCTCAGCGGTCTTGACGGGCTTCAGGCCCATGTTGATCGCCGAGCGATTGACGCGCTGGCAATGCCGGTCGAGATCCGGCGCGATGCCGTCGAACCAACGCGCCCCATCGAAGACCGTCGAGGCCAGCCACATGGCATGCGAGGTCGGCCCGATCAGCGGCGGATTGCCAGTGAGCCACTCTCCCTCGACGTAGGTCCAGGTGGTTGAACGGGGCGATGTGTCGACGGCCATGGGCATTCTCCTTGAAAAGTCCGAAGAGCAAAATCCCTGCGCGAAGAGCCGGTCAAGCGGAAATCCGCGGCCTGGAACCCTACGCAAGAAAATGGCGACGAGGCTTTCCAGGGCGTAATATTCGTGCGCGATCCCTTGCGCGCCATCGATGGGTATATCACGGAAAATCATGGATGGCGCGATTGGATGCGACACCGACGGCGTGGCATCATCCGTCGGAATCGCTGGGGCTGATAGGGAGTAAAATCGATGAAAGCCATGTTCTACGACGCCTTTGAGAAGGCTCCCGAAATTCGCGCCCTGCCCGACCCCACGCCCAGCGAGGATGGCGTGGTCATTGCCGTCGGCGCGACCGGGCTCTGCCGCAGCGACTGGCACGGCTGGATGGGCCATGATCCTGATATCAAGCTGCCGCATGTGCCGGGCCATGAACTGGCCGGCAAGGTCGTCGCAACGGGCAAGGGCGTCGCGCGCTTCAAGGTCGGCGATCGCGTGACCGTACCCTTCGTGTCCGGCTGCGGCCATTGCGGCGAATGCCATTCCGGCAACCAGCAGGTCTGCCCGAACCAGTTCCAGCCCGGCTTCACGCATTGGGGTTCGTTTGCGGAATACGTGGCGATCGATTATGCCGACACCAACCTCGTGCACCTTCCCGACAGCATCGATGATGCGACGGCGGCAAGCCTCGGCTGCCGCTTTGCGACGTCGTTTCGCGCCGTTGCCGACCAGGCGCGCACCGGTCCCGGCGAATGGATCGCCATTCACGGCTGCGGGGGCGTCGGCCTATCGGCGATCATGATCGCAACGGCGCTTGGCGCCAACGCCATCGGTATCGATCTCTCCGACGAGAAGCTCGCCTTCGCGCGCGACTGCGGCGCGGTGGCCACGATCAATGCGAAGAGCGTCGCCGATGTGGCGGAAGCGGTTCGCGAGATCACCAAGGGTGGCGCGCATGTCTCGATCGACGCGCTCGGCCACCCCGTCACCTGCTTCAACTCGATCAAGAACCTGCGCCGGCGCGGGCGGCATGTGCAGGTCGGCCTCATGGTCGGCGAATATGCGGCACCGCAGATCCCGATGGCGCAGGTGATCGGCCACGAGCTGGAGATCTACGGCAGCCACGGCATGCAGGCCTGGCGCTACGATGCGATGCTGTCGATGCTGACGTCAGGCAAGATCGCGCCACAGAAGCTAATCGGCCGGCGCATCACGCTTCAAGAGGCGATCCCGGGCTTGATGACGCTGGATCAGGCCGAAGGAGTCGGGATCAGTGTCATCACGCAGTTCTGACGGCTCGACCGCAACCGACTTCAATCAAAACGAGTGCTGCAGTTTGTAGCGTTACTGTGGTTGCGATTCATATTGCAGCGCTGCAGGCCATCGCGGCGTCCATCGCCAAGGACAGTGCAAAGGCTTTGGGGGAAGTCGCCAAACGCATTCTGGCGGCGCAGAGCGAGGGCCAGGAGAGTGCTGCAGCCTTAAACGGTAGGCGCCAATGCCGTGCCGGTAACCTATCCTTGCTTCACGCTCGCCAAATTGAGGGCCAGCGTGACATCGTTGATGATCCCCAGGCGCGCCTCGATCACTGCAATTTTCTCGGGCGTATCGGCATTGAGTGCTTCGATGTCGATGAACAGCTGCTCGCAGCCTCCAGGTGTGACGGTCCCGAACATCTGGCCCGGCTCGTCGCTGATACTCCGCCAGCTATGCTGGACATGTGGCCGCTCTCGGACGAAGAGAGCCGCAAAGGGGCGATACGCCGCACCATCTTGATGCCGACAGGATCATTGCCCATATGCCGGCCGACGCTGAAAACGCCAACCACGACGGACTTGAAGCCAGTTGCCATTGACCTTGGAAAGGTCTAACGGGCTCGCCGCCAAGAAAAAGAAAAGCGAGACATGATGTCCAACTCATTTGTAAAAGCGCCTGCCCAGGCGAGCGCGAAGGTGTTCTTCGTGCTGGGCGATCGGATCGAGCGACGGGCTCGTCTGCAAGGAGCCTGGCTCAACATCTTCGACATTACCGTGCCGGCGGGCAGCCGGACGCCGCTGCACCGCCACGCCAGTCCCGAGGTCTTCAGGATCATCGAGGGTCGGCTGACGATCCGCCGCGCGACGGAGAACGGCATCGACGAGTTCGAGGCGACGGCCGGCGACATCGTCCGCATCGAGGCGAACCAGCCGCACGCCTACTCCAATCCCGGCCATCAGGCCGCCATCTTCTCGGCTATCGTCGACAGCGACATGGTGGAATTTCTGGAGGCAGCTGGCTCGCAGGAACCGCCGAAGGCGGCGCCGTCAGCGGAAACGCGGGACCGCATGAATGCCGCAGCCAACGCCCATGGGATCACCATATTGGCGGCCTGAGTCCTTTTGGTCTCCGCCCGAGACTATAGCTCGGGCGAGCCTCACCTGCTCCCTTAATAAATACTGTCATACAAAGACGATATGGGCGATTTCGTACGCGGCCTCTTGCGTTCGCCGCCGTTCGTCGACTGTATTTGAGCTCGACGCCGACCGGTCGCGACGTAGGCGCGATGCGAGCGCGCACCCTGGAAGCTAATTTGTAAGGGAGATGGTCATGGTATGGTCTGCCAGCCAGTATGTCAAATTCGAGGATGAACGCACACGCCCGGCGCGGGATCTGTTGGCGCAGGTGCCGCTTGAACACGTCCGCCACGCCGTGGACCTCGGCTGCGGGCCGGGCAATTCGACGGAGCTGATTGTCGAGCGTTTCGGTGCCAAAGGCGTTTCCGGCCTGGACAGCGATCTGAACATGCTGGAAGCGGCTCGCAAGCGCATGCCCGGCACGCCCTTTGTCGAGGCCGACCTTGCCACCTGGCAGCCGAGCGAACCGGCGGACCTCCTCTTTGCGAATGCCGTCTTCCAGTGGCTGCCTGAGCACCTCGACATTTTCGATCGCTTGATGGACGGACTTGCGCCGGGCGGCGTGCTGGCGGTGCAAATGCCCGACAATCTGACCGAGCCGACGCATCTGCTGATGGAGGAGACGGCGCATGCCGGCCCGTGGAAAACAGCGTTCGCGGCGCGGAGCGTTCGCCGCGAAACCCTGCCGCCGCCCTCCACCTACTACAGTCGGCTCATCGACAAGGCCGCCCGCGTCGACATCTGGCATACAGCCTACAACCATCCAATGGCTGACGCCGCCGCAATCGTCGAATGGGTCAAAGGAACGGGCCTGCGGCCCTATCTCGATCACGCAGGCGAAAAGCATCGCGAGGCGTTCCTGGCCGACTATCTCGGCCGCGTTGAAAAGGCCTACCCGAAGATGTCGGACGGGCGCGTGTTGTTGCGCTTCCCGCGGATCTTCATGGTGGCGGTTAAGAGCTGACACGCCCTGGCGGTTTGACGGGCTCCGATTGGCCAGTCGAAGGGCAAGACAGGATCCGATGACATTACCGTGCAATGCTCAGGCGGCATCCTGCTTGCCGCCGCACAAGCGCGCACTATAGTCGATGGAAACAGCGAGGAACCCTTCATGGACGCCGCCCCCATTCCGTCAGCCACACTCGTCATCTTCGGCGCGACCGGCGACCTGACGCGGCGCCTGCTGATACCGGCGATCATCAATCTGACGCGAAGCGGATTGGTCGGCGACGATCTGAAGATCCTCGGCGTCGGCATAGAAGCTGGCGACGACGCCTCACTGGTTGCGAGGCTGGACAGCTTTCTTGCCGGATTGAGCGACCCGATCCGACCGGAGACCGACGACGCCTGGCAGCGTCTGCAGCAGCGCATCTCCTACATTTCAGGCGATTTCACGCAAGACGGCATATTCGTCGAGATCAAGAAGCACCTGACGAGCTGTAACGCGGCCTTCTACTTCGCGGTACCGCCACAGTTCTTCGGCCCGCTGGTCGAAAAGCTGGCCCAACACGGCCTCACCAGCGAAGCTGACGGATGCTTCCGGCGGATTGCCATCGAGAAGCCTTTCGGCACCGACCTCGCCTCGGCCCGTGCGCTGAACGCCCGGATCCTCTCCAATGTCTCCGAGAGCCAGGTCTACCGCCTCGACCACTTCCTGGGAAAGGAGACGGTGCAGAACATTCTGACCGCCCGCTTCGCCAACATGATGATCGAGGCGCTCTGGAACAACAACTATATCGACCACGTGCAGATCAGCGCCGCCGAAACAGTCGACGTCGGCACGCGCGGCAAATTCTACGACGCGACCGGCGCAATGCGCGACATGATCCCCAATCATCTGTTCCAACTGCTGGCGATGATCGCGATGGAGGCCCCGAACGGTTTCGGCGCCGAAGCGATCCGCACGGAAAAGAGCAAGGCGCTGGGCGCGCTGCGCATCTATACGCCGGAGGAAGCCGAAACGCATGCCGTTCGCGGCGCCTACACATCAGGCAAGCTCGACGGAAACGACATTGCCGCGTTCCGGGAAACCAAGAACGTCTCGCCCGACAGCAACACCGAAACCTTCGTCGCGATGAAGCTCTACGTCGATTCCTGGCGCTGGGCCGGCGTGCCCTTCTATCTCAGGACGGGCAAGGCGCTGAAGGCGCGCGATACGGAAGTCGTCATCACCTTCCAGCAGGTGCCCTTCGCGCAGTTTCGGAAAACGGATGTCAACCGTCACCTGCCGCCGAACAAGATGCTCATCCAGGTCCAGCCCGATGAGGGGCTGAGCGTCGAGATCTCCATCAAGTCGCCCGGCCTATCTGTCGACACCGTCCCGGTCTCGCTCGACTTCCGCTATGCCGACGAATTCGATATCGGCAAGATGACGGGGTACGAGTCGCTTCTCTACGACCTCTTCACCGGTGACCAGACGCTGTTCCAGCGCGCGGACGGCATCGAGGCCGGTTGGGCGGCGGTGCAACCCTTCCTGGATATATGGGCAAAAAGCAGCGAAACGCCGGAGTCATACGCGCCCGGAAGCAGTGGTCCATCCTGCGCCGACGAACTGATCCGCCGCGATGGCCGGGAGTGGCATGAACTGGGCGCAGCCACCCGCAACCCTGATCCAAAGTAAAGCCCGGAAATACACGCTTAACTAAAGTAAAACCGAGTAGAATTTCCCGGCCGCTCGCGCATGGCGAGCATAGATATTGTACCATTTCGTTTGGGCGAGATCCATCGCAACACATTTATGGTGTGCTATACAAAATATGGATGTGTTGACCCTTTCGCTTAGTATAGCGAAGATTCTTCGGCTGACCGCGTTGCTTTTTCTGTGCGACAAAGAAGGCGGGGCTCGTCCAACCCCGACGGGCCCTTCTTATATTTTTCTAGCATTTGGCGAATAAAGTATATATTAGTCGAAATTGTTAAAGCTCGATTAATATATTTACTTGCGCTCTCTCGCCGCCTTGCTAAATCTATCCCGAGGGTTTTGGGGTATTGACATGGTAGATAGTCAATTGGCTAAGAATCGTTCGACTTCCGATCAGCGTATGGAAACCTGCAGGTCGGAGTTCGAACCCCTCCTTTTCGAGCTCATTCGCAATGGCGAGAAAAGGGGATGGAAGGCAGCCGAAATCGCGATGGCTCTGGCCGACGCTGCCGACGACGTCATCCTTAAGCTGGCAAGAGAAACGAAGAGCAAGCATTAAGCCGGCTGCCTTGCCGGCTTTGATGCCATGACGCTTCAGAAGTGCCTCCCTAACACGCAAGAGAAGCTGTAGCTTGTCTTCAGTGATTCTCTTGCCGGATAAGAGGCCCGATGTCGCAGTTGATTGCAGCCGTTCTTGTTGCCTGTGGATGCGTCAGCCTCGCCGAGGTTGCCGACTGGCCGCCCGCGGACAGCTATGTTCCGACGATCAGTTGCCAGCAAAGCGACGCTTCCGAGCGCTGCGAACAGATCCGTGCTGATTGGACCGGCCTTTACGCGGATGCCATCGCCGGTCGCATCGAAAGTCAGAGGAAAATTTCTTTCTGTCTGAGCACCGGCTGCAACGAGGGCATCGTTGTCGAGCCCGTCCTTGGCTGTGCCTGGCGTCAGGTTATTGCGGCATCGCACAACCCAGAGATCAACGACACCGACCGGACCAACATCGACCGTTATTGCGGCCCCCGTGTGCTTGACGATGCCGGACGCAAGGCTGCCGGCGACCAGTCGCAAGCCTGGCTGACCCTACTTGGAGTAACGCCGTAGCCCACAAATGCAAACGGGCGGGAACAAGCCCCGCCCGCCGAAAGTCTTCTCTTGCCGCTTAGACGAACTGGCTGAGGCCCGGAACCGAGCCGACAACCTCGTCCACGACTTCCTTGCCCGCGTGCTGCTCGGCAATCGCGATGGTTTCCTTGGCGAGCGTGGTGATCTCGCCCATGCCAAGGCCTTCCGACATCAGCTGCTGGCCGAGCGCCATGATGCCGCCGCCGCCGAGCGCGCCCATGATGCTGCCGAGGATCCCGCCGCCGCCACTCGCGCCTTCGCCATTGTACTTGGCAACGAGGTCGGACGCGCCCGGAATGGCTTCGATCATCTTGGCGACCGGACCGTCTGCCGCCTCGCGCTGCAGGAAGCCGAGCATCATGCCCACCGCCTTTTCGGCCAGTTCCGGAGTGATGCCCACACGCGCGGCGATCTGGTCTACGATTTCATTCATTGTCAGCCTCCTATTTTTGACGTTAACGTCAACGTTAGTCGAACTTTCCGGGCAACTCAAGCCGCCTGCCGCAAAAGCAGGCTTTATCCTACTTTTCCTTTTAATGCAGACAGTTGTCCGCATCGGGCTCCCTGCTTATAACAGGGAAGCGATATTACAATGACCATGCGGAAACGACGCTCCGCATTTTGACGCAATCGGCGCCGACAGCCGCAGGGAGAATTTTCGAAATGCTCGAGGATGGCAAGATTTTCGTCGGCGTCAGCCGCAATCCGGATGACAGCATCAACAAGCCGGAATATCTCGACCTGAAATTCGGAAATCGCCACGGCCTGGTAACGGGCGCAACCGGCACCGGCAAGACGGTGACGCTGCAGGTGCTGGCCGAGGGCTTTTCGAGGGCTGGCGTGCCGGTCTTCTGCGCCGACATCAAGGGCGACCTCTCCGGTATCGCGGCAAAAGGCGAACCAAAGGATTTTCTGACCAAGCGCGCCGAGCAGATCGGCTTCGACGATTACGAATTCGACCAGTTCCCGGTCATCTTCTGGGATCTCTTCGGTGCGAAGGGCCACCGCGTCCGCACCACCATTGCCGAAATGGGACCGCTGCTGCTCGCGCGGCTGATGGACGCCTCCGAGCCGCAGGAGGGCGTCATCAACATCGCCTTCAAGCTCGCCGACCAGGGCGGCCTCCCCCTGCTCGACCTCAAGGACTTCTCCTCTCTGCTGAACTACATGGCGGAGAACGCAACCGAGCTCTCCAGCCAGTTCGGCCTGATCTCGAAGGCGTCGGTTGCCTCGATCCAGCGTGGCCTCCTTGTGCTGGAACAGCAGGGCGCCGAACACTTCTTCGGCGAACCGGCGCTCAAGATCACCGACATCATGCGGACCAACAACCGCGGCTATGGCCAGATTTCCGTGCTCGCCGCCGACAAGCTGATGATGAACCCGCGGCTCTACGCGACCTTCCTGCTGTGGCTGCTGTCCGAGCTCTTCGAGGAGCTGCCGGAGGTGGGCGACCCGGAGAAGCCGAACCTCGTCTTCTTCTTCGACGAGGCGCACCTGCTCTTCAACGACGCGCCGAAGGTGCTGATCGAGCGCGTCGAACAAGTCGTGCGCCTTATCCGCTCGAAGGGGGTCGGCGTCTATTTCGTGACGCAGAACCCGCTCGATGTGCCGGAAACCGTCCTCGCGCAGCTCGGCAACCGGGTGCAACATGCGCTGCGCGCCTATTCGCCGCGCGAGCAGAAGGCTGTGAGGACAGCGGCGGACACCTTCCGTCCCAACCCTGCCTTCGACTGCGCCACCGTCATCACCACGCTCGGCACTGGCGAAGCGCTGGTGTCGACACTGGAGGCGAAGGGCTCACCCTCGATCGTCGAGCGGACGCTGGTGCGCCCGCCGTCCGGACGCGTCGGCCCGTTGACCGATCCGGAGCGCCAGCAGGTCATGGATAAGAGCCCGGTGCTCGGGGTCTACGACGAAGATCTCGATCGTGAATCCGCCTTCGAGATTCTGGCGGCGCGCGCCAAGAAGGCATCCGACTCCGATGCAGCCAAGCAGGTGCAGCCGACCGAGCCGACCGAGGGCAGCGCCTCGGGCCGCTGGACACTGCCGGGCTTCGGCGATGATGAGACCGAACCGCAGGCCAAGAGCCAGGGCCGCGCCCGCTCCTCCGGCTACCAGCGCGAAACGGTCGTGGAAGCGGCGATGAAGAGCGTGGCCCGTACGGTGGCGACACAGGTCGGCCGGGCCCTGGTGCGCGGCATCCTCGGAAGTTTGAAGCGCTGAGCGGAAGGGGGCTATCGCCCTCGTTCCGCCCCGCGAAATCTTCTGCCCGTCACGCGCTCAACGCTTGCGGACGAACTCCGTACGCAAGACAAGGCCCTTGATGGTGTCGTGGCGACAGTCGATCTCTTCCGGGTTATCCGTCAAACGGATCGATCGGATAACCGTGCCCTGCTTCAGGGTCTGATTGGCCCCCTTCACCTTCAGGTCCTTGATGAGGGCGACGGAATCGCCGTCCTTCAGGACGTTTCCGGCAGCATCCCGAACCTCAGCGGCCTGTGCGACCGCGGCAGCCATTTCCGAAGCCGGACGCCATTCGCCCGTCACTTCATCATAAACGTAATCGTCGTCACCGCCTGCCATGGCGTCTCTCCTGGAATTTTAAGAATACCTGTCGAGCCGCTTACAGCAACCACGCTGCCCAATGCAAGTTCGGGAGCGCGACCGCGCAGCACAAGCGCTTTGGTTGCATTCCTGGGTTAGCAATGCTATTTCTCCTATGCGCTCAAAGAGAAAGGAGGGTCGCGTGCAAAATTTCTATTTCCGGTTCAACCGGCAACGTGGCCCCGTCAACGCCCTGCAAATGCGTTTGCAGGGCTGACCAGAGACCGTTTCTCACAAACTCTCTTCCCTGGTCTGCCCCTCGTGGCAGCAGTTTGGGCATTCGCCCGTCTGCAATACTCATCCACCGAGCTCGAAGCACACGCACGCGATGAAGGCTGCATGCCCTCGCCCGTGTGATCGCTCGGCAAGACCAGAGCAAGATCATGACCCTTATCAATATCCGCAATCTCGGCGTCACCCTCAGCGCACCGGTTTTTGCCAAGCTTGACCTCGTCATCAATGCCGGCGACCGCCTGGGGCTCGTCGCCGCCAACGGCCGCGGCAAGTCCACACTGCTCCGCTGCATTTCGGGAGCGCTCGAGGCAACCCACGGCGACATCACGCGCTCGCGCGGGCTGACGATCGGCTATGTCGAACAGGAGGTGCCAGCCAAGCTGCTTGACGTGCCGTTCCACGATGCTGTCCTTCAGGCGCTGCCTGCCGATCAGCAGGCGAACGAAAGCTGGCGCGTGGACATCGTGCTGGATTCGCTGGACGTGCCCGAAGCCTTGCGCAGCCGCCCGGTCAGGCAGCTCAGCGGCGGCTGGCAGCGGCTGGCGATGCTGGCGCGCACCTGGGTGATGGAGCCCGACGCGCTGCTGCTCGACGAGCCGACCAACCACCTCGATCTCGGCAAGATCGCGGCGCTTGAGGATTGGTTGAACGCCCTGCCCCGCGATGTGCCTGTGATCATCTCCAGCCACGACCGTGCCTTTCTCGATGCAGTCACCAATCGTACGCTGTTCCTGCGGCCGGAGCAGTCGCAGGTCTTCTCCCTGCCCTACAGCCGGGCGCGGGCAGCGCTTGATGAGGCGGACGCGGCCGACAGGAGACGCTACGAACGCGACATGAAGACTGCCGAGCAATTGCGCAAGCAAGCGGCGAAACTCAACAATATCGGCATCAACTCCGGCAGCGACCTGCTGGTTGTCAAGACAAAGCAGCTGAAGCAACGCGCCGACAAGCTCGAGGATGCGGCCAAGCCCGCCCATCTCGAGCGATCGGCCGGTGCGATCAAGCTCGCCAACCGCGGCACGCATGCCAAGGTGCTTGTGACACTCGACGAAGCGGAGGTCCGTACCCCTGAAGGCACGACACTCTTCCGGACCGGCAAGCAGTTCATCTGCCAGGGTGACCGGATCGTATTGCTCGGGGAGAACGGCGCCGGCAAATCACGGCTGATCGCGATGCTGCGAAAGGCAATCGGCCATCCGGAGACGGCGCAGGACGGCATCAAGGCCACCCCTTCGCTGGTGCTCGGCTATAGTGACCAGGCGCTGGCCGACTTGAAGGACAGCGATACGCCGATGGAGACGATCATCCGCCGCTTCGACGTTGGCGACCAGCGGGCGCGGGCGCTGCTCGCGGGGGCCGGCATGACCATCGACATGCAGTCGCGTCCGGTCGGGCGGCTGTCGGGCGGGCAGAAGGCGCGGCTCGGCATGCTGGTTTTGCGGCTGGCGGAGCCGAACTTCTATCTGCTCGACGAGCCGACCAACCACCTCGATATCGACGGGCAGGAAGCGCTGGAGGGCGAACTCATGGCCCACCAGGCGAGCTGCCTTGTTGTTTCCCACGACCGCAGCTTCGTGCGTGCCATCGGCAACCGGTTCTGGCAGATCGAGCGCCGGCGGCTGATCGAAGTGGAGAGTCCGGAGCCCTTCTTTGCGGCTGCACGGCCTTAGGGTCCGGACTCATGCAAGTCGGCGGCGTCGCGGACGGCGCTCCCTGGACCAAGCAGCGAATTGCGAGGAGAGGCGATAGAGAGTAGAGTTCTCGACACCATTCGACTGGGGGACTAGGCAATGAGCAGATTGTTGATCCTGTCGGCTGGTGCCATCCTGGTACTAGCGTCCGTGGCGCATGCGGCGCCCTCTATGCAACCACTCAAGATCTCTAAGGAATGTAGCCAGTACACCGGCGAGACTCCGAGCTTCTGCACGATTACGGAATCGAACCTGGCGGCGATCCCGGCGGGTACCAAGATCTTGTACTATGGGCCGGTGACCGGCAGTCCCCTTTTCGGCAGTAGCACGGCTGTTATTGCCGTCGGAAACGGAGACACGGCGGTCGGGTACTGCGTCACCTACGACACCGCCAGCCCAATGCAAGGAACCTGTGCGTTTCATGCCGGCAGCGGGACGCTCGCCGGTTTCCAGGCGGTCGTCAAGGTCACGGTCGACGACAAGCAGATCTATCACTGGGACGGAGGCTACCTACTTGGCACCGACAAGGCCGCCAAGTGAGAGCATAGGATATGCTGCCTGGCCGTTTGACGTGAATTCGTGCCCTGACTCCTGATTGGCAGGAGACAATGGCGGCGCGGCAACTACCCCTCCGTTTGCCGGGCGAAGCACCTGCCGGCCAGGTCTCTAAGCGCTTAGCACGGCGCTTGGTGAAGGCGGACGCATACGGTCCGATGTCCAAGTGTGTGGGGTATCAGAACGAGGCCGGCGTGGCACCGAGCAGGCTGAGCTTGCCGCCGTTAAGGGAATAAAGGCTCATCTTGCGCTCCACGGTACCCGCCGGCGTCAGCCTGAAGAGGCCGGTCACGCCGCGGAAGCCGACCTTGCTGGTCAGGTTCTGTGCGTTCATTCCCTCCGGTCCCTTTGTCCGGACAATGCCAGAGACAACGGCAACAGCGTCGTAGCTGTAAGCCGCGTCGGTGGAGAGCGTGCGCTTGTAGTGCCGCTGGTAGCGGTCGGCGATCATCGTCGCGCCCTCGGGCTCGACCATGGCAATCACCGTGCCTGCCACCGAGGGATCCGTATACGTCTGCGGCGGCCAAGCGCTGGTGCCGACGAAGGTGACGTTCGTCTTACCGCTGGCTTTTACGGCGCCGGCGATCGTCGTGGTGATCACCGTTTTCCCGAGCACGAGCACGGTGTCGGCATTCTGCAGATTGGCGCCCGCCCTCTTGACCGCATCAGCGGCGGCGGCGTCCGTCAGATCGTAGCGGGCAAGGCCGAGATACGTACCGCCGCCGACCTGGATGGCGCCTGCCAACCGGGCCTCGTCAGCAGCCGGAAAATCGCTTTGGGCGAAAACCAGCACCTTCTTGTGGCCGCTGGCAGAGGCTGCCTGCACGCCTTCAATGGCGCTGTCGATCTCATCGGAAACGAAGTTGTAGACATTGCCCGATGTGGGCGGAACCGGCACGCCCAGATTGAGCAAAGCCGGCCGCTGGTCAGCCGGGACCGCAGCGATAGCTGATGTGACGGCAGGCGATGCGTAGCTGACGAGCATAACGGAACCGCGCGCCCTCGCCTCGCTGACGGCAGTCGCGGCGGCTGGAGCGCCGGAGGCCACGTCGACAACCTTCACGAAGACCTGGTTGCCGCCGAGTTCGCCGACGCCGAGGCCGGCACCGTCGCGCACGTCACGCGCAGCACCCTCATAGATGCCGGTCGTGCCTTTGGGGAGCAGCAGCGTGATCTCCGCTCCCGTTTCTCCGAAATTTTCCTCGACTTCGCTCGAAGGTGCCTTGATGTCGTTGGTCTTCACGTTCTTGGCGATGCCATCGACGTCGGACTGGCAGCCCGAGACCACGCCGCAGGCGACGACGATCGACATTGCGAGAACGGATTTGATGAGTTTGAGGGGACCGGCGCCTTCCGAAAGCGACACTTGCCGTGTCGAGCGTAAACCATGCGAGCCTTGCACCGGCTCGATTGACTGCACTGTCACCTGTTCCCCCACTACTCGCAATCGCGGCCTTTTCCGGCCGTTTGACAGGATTTTATATCTGCACAGGCAACACCGGAAAGCAAACCCTTCGCCCAAACTTGGTTGACGGGCACACTAAACTTTTATGTTCTTTTGAACAGATAATTTATCCCAACCTTATCTATGCTTAAATACCTGATTTTTATAGATTTTTTATACGGTTCTCGCAGCCAACGAGAGACCGCGATCCATGAAGCGCAGTATAAAAACAAGCAACATCGCTGCTTTTACTTTGTCTGCATTTTCAGCCGCATTTGCACCGAATATTTCGGCGGCATCCGTATTGCCGCCTTCGCAAATGTCAGGCGCGATCTACTCCGTTGACCTCGCGGCTGATACAGCCGTCGCATTGACGTTCGGCAGCGTCGCCAATCTCCTCGCGCTGGCGACGAAAAGCATCGGAACCATCGACGTTGCCGCGCTGACGCGCTCACTGCAGCCCGAGCCGGCAGGCTGGGTGAACGAGAGCGTCGCCCCGACGCAGCCAGTCGCACGGCCGGCGATCGCCGCGCCGGGGGGCAGCGCCGCTTTCGGGACGGTCGCCATTCCGTTCAAACGACTGGCTGCCCTGAAGAAGCTCGAACCGTCCCTGTCGGAAATAGCCGATGGGACAGCCATTGACTGCAGCGCAGGTAAGTGCTCGGAGGCCGCGACCGCGATCAAGGTTGCCTTCAGCAAGACGTTGCAGTCCTCGATCCGCGACAAGCTGAACGCGGTCAACATCACGATCAATCACACGATCCGCTATAGCCGCGACATCGACACCTACAAGGTGGCCGACTACTGGGCGACGCCCGCCGAAACGCTCTCACGCCAGCAGGGCGATTGCGAGGACTTCGCGATCCTGAAGATGGCCGCGCTGCACGCCGAAGGCGTCGAGCTCAAGGACATGTCCGTCATTGTCCTGTTCGATCAGAAGCGCCACTTCTACCACGCGGTGCTTTCTGTCGCGGTGAACGGCAACCGCTTCATTCTCGACAACATGCGTGACGAGGTTCTACTGGATACCAGGCTGCCCGACTATGTGCCGCTCTACTCGATCGCGGATGGCAAGGGCTACCTGCACGGAACACGCACCGGCGCCAAGCAGGTTGCCTCGGCATTGCCACTCGAAAAGGTCGCTCCAGGCGAAGGCACGACGTTCTGAAAATCGCCGGCAAGATGCAGGGAAAAGGCGGCTGAACCTCAGTCGCCTTTTTCATGTCTGAGATTTGCTGGTCAGTAACGCGAGACGTAGCCGATCAGCATCGGCTTCTCGTGCGTTGGCGCGAGAGCCAGATTAATCTGGCCCTTCATCGAGGCCGAGCCGACGGCAATGGTGAAGCCGGTGTTCAGCGTCTTGCCCCTGTTGCGATAGAGCGTGGCGATCGCCTCATCGATCTGCGTATCGATCGAAAAGCGCAAGCTCTTCGTCAACTGCGCCGCATCGCCAAGCGGGAGCCGCTGGCGCAGCATGGTCAGGAAGGGATCGTTGAAGAGCTGGATCTTCTTTTCCTGCGTCAGCAGAATCGTCGGCGATGGCGACGCCTGGATGATGGCGTTGACGTTTGCCATGGACGAGGCGTCTTCGACGGTATCCAGCCTGCGCAGCGCCCACTTGAAGCTGAGCACACGCAGCAGCGAGGCGAGGTTGCCGGACTCCGGCATCTGCGAGGCCGTATAGTGCACGAGGTCGGCCGTGCTCATCTTGCCGGCAGACGACATGCGGCCGAGGCCATCCCAGTAGATCCGCTCGAGGCGGATACCGCGGCGCTCGCCGCCTCGACCGACGACCGCCCGGAAGCGCGGCTCGATCTCATCGGCGCCGATGGCCGGCAAAGGCTCCTCGATCGGCTCGAGTTCAGTGAGTGCGTTGCTGCCTGGCTTGACGATCAGCATCCTATCGCTCCGTCAGCGCTTCGCTGCGCGCCTTGTTGATCGGCTTCATCAGGTAGCTCAGCACGGTCTTGTTGCCGGTCATGATCTCGACCGAGGCAACCATGCCGGGGATGATCGGATAGGACTTGCCGTTGCGCTCCAGCGCGGACTTGTCGGTCTTGACCTGTACGAGATAGTAGGTCTCGCCCTTTTCCTTCTCCACGAGACTGTCTGCGGAGATATTCTCGACGACGCCCTCAAGGCCGCCGAAGATCGAGAAGTCGTAGGCGGTGACCTTGACGACGGCAGGCTGGCCGCGGCGCACGAAGGCGACGTCGCGCGGCGAAATCTTGGCTTCTACCAGCAGCGTATCAGCGGTCGGAACGATGCCGGCGATGACACGGCCCGGGTCGACATAGGCGCCGATGGTGTTGACCTCCAGCGTATTGACGATGCCGTCGACCGGCGAGCGGATGTCGGTGCGCTTGACGCGGTCGGACGCGCCGCGGATGGTCTCGTCGACGACCGAAAGTTCGGCCAGCGCCTGCGCCTTGTCCGTCAGCGCCTGCTGGCGCAGTTCGAGGGCAAGATCGCCGAGCTGCAGCTTGGCTTCCTGCACGGCAGCCTGCAGGCGGTCGATGCTTTCCTGGTAAACCTTGAGCTGGCCCTTCTGGTCGGTGAGATCACGCTCGGTCTTCAGCACTTCCGTCTGCGCCACCAGCTTCTTCTGCGCCAGAGGGAAAATGAGATCGTACTGGCGCTGGGCGCCTTCGATGTTCTGCTCCAGGCGATCGATGTTGGCGTGGGCTTCACTGAGCTCGTTCTCGCGCTGGCGCACGCGCTCCTGCAGGACTCCGAGCTTGTTCTGGTAGCTGGCACGATCGGCGGCGAAAAGCTTCTCCTCGTTGCTGCAGACGTCCTTGGCGACCGACATGATTTCTTCGGGGCAGACGAACGCGGCGTCGTATTGGCCCGCCTCCTCGAGCTTCAATCGAGCCACCTTGGCACCCAGAGCACGCGCCTTGGCAACGGATTCACCGAGGGTGGAGGTCGTCGTCGTATTGTCGAGCTGGACGAGCAGCTGCCCCTTGCGAACGACCTGACCGAGGACGACGGCGATCTGCTGGACGACGCCGGGCTCCGAGGACTGGATGATCTGCGTCTTCGAGACCGGAATGACCTTGCCCTCGCCGCGGGCGATCTCGTTGATGTCGGCAATCGCCGCCCAGGCGACGAAGCTCGCAATGACCAGGGCCACCAGTGCCAGAATGCCGCGGGCGAGAAGCGGAGGATTGTCGTGGCGATTGCTGAGGCTCATGACTGCGCCCCTGCCGGTTTGCGCTGCATGGCCTCGATGACCGCACCCTTCGGACCGTCGGCAATGATGCGGCCCTTGTCGATGACGATCAGGCGATCGACGAGCTCAAGCATGCTGTAGCGGTGGGTGGCGATCAAAAGCGTCGTATCACGGCTGATCGCCTTCGACAGGCGCGCAATCAGGTTACGCTCGGTCGCCAGATCCATGGCGCCCGACGGCTCGTCGAGAAACACGATCTTCGGCTTCGTCAGCAGCAGACGCGCAATCGTCAGCGCCTGCTTCTGGCCGCTCGACAGGTTGGTGCCACGTTCGCCGACGGGCATGTCGAAGCCGCGAGGATGATTGCCGACGAACTCGTCGACACCGGTCATGCGGGCGACCTCGAGCAGCTCCTCGTCGGTCGCGTCGGCGCGTCCGATCAGCAGGTTTTCCTTGACGGTTCCCGAGAAGAGATCGGACGACTGGCCGGCCACGGCGACCGCCGAGCGAACCTCGGCCATGTGGTACTGGCGGATATCGACGCCATCGATCAGCACGCGGCCGCCCGAGGGAGAAAAGAGCCCGTCAAGCAAGCGGCCGAGCGTCGTCTTGCCCGAGCCGATGCGGCCGATGATGCCGACGCGCTCGCCGGGCTTCACGGTAAAGGACAGCTTGTTGATGACGGGATAGTCCGATCCCGGATACTGGAAAGACACATCCTGGAAGCTGAAAGCGCCGCGGGTGATCTCGCGATTGACGAAGCCGACCGTGGACGGACGGTCGTCGGGCTGCTCCATGATCTTGTCGAGAATGCGAAGCGACATGGTCGCCTGACGGAACCGCGCCAGCGTCATGGCGATCTGGCCGAGCGGCGCGCCGGCGCGGCTTGCCAGCATGACCGTCGCGACGATCGCGCCCATGGCAATGCGGCCTTCGGAGAACTCGTAGGTGCCGGCAATCACGATCAGGACGCTCACCATCTGCTGGATGAACATCGTCATGTTGATGGCATTCGTCGAGATATGCTTGATATCCTCGCTGGTGCGGCTCGAATACTTGGTCAGTTCCTGCCAGCGGCGCAGCATGGTGGCTTCGGCGCGCAGGCTCTTCAGCGTTTCGATCGTCGAGATCGTTTCCACCAGCAGAGACTGGCGACGCGACGCCTCGTTGGCGGCCGTCGCCATGCGCTTGCCGATCGCGGCCTGCGCCCACAAGCCGATCGCAACCGACAGGACGAAGGCGACCGCCGGGATGACGACGAGCCAGCCGGAGATCAGATAAATGACGCCGAGGAAAATGAAGACGAACAGGCTGTCGATCAGGACGCCGATGGTGTTCGACGTGAAGAACTCGCGAACGAATTCATACTGCGTCACGCGGTTGGCATATTCGCCCGTCGACATCGGCCGCGAGGCGAGCGTCGAATTCAGCACCTTGTCGAACAGCAGCTGCGACAGGCGCAGATCCGCCTTGCGCCCGGCATAGTCGATCAGCGACGAGCGAGCGGTCTTCAGCAGGAAATCGAAGACATAGGCAAGCGAGATACCCGCGGCCAGAACCCAGAGCGTCGGGATCGCCTTGTTCGGCAGCACCCGGTCATAGACGTTCATCGTAAAGAGCGGCGAGCCGAGCGCGATCAGATTGATGAAGAGTGCCGCGACCATGACGCGGACATAGGTGCGCCAGTAAGGCGCAAGCGTCGTTGCCAGCCAGTGCCGCTTCTCGATCTCGACGGCATTGCCGACCAGCGCCTCTTCCGAGGCGTTCTGATAGTAAAGCGTAAAGGCAAAGGCCAGTTGCGGCTTCAGCGCCAGGAATTCTTCCCGCGTCAGACGGATCGCGTTGCCGGCAATCGGAACGATATCAGTGACATAGGAGCCGCCCTCGGCGACCTCGAGCAGCGGCAACACGCTGCCGTCGGCAAACGCGACGATCGCCGGGCAATCGAAATTGCTCTGGCGGCACTCGCGCTCCTGGTGCTTGATCACCTGCAGGCCGATGCGCTCGGCCATGCGCTCGATATCGTCGATCTCAAGCGACTCGGTCACCTCATCCGGAAGACCGGAGAAGAGGACCGTGTCCGAGCTTGGTCGGCCATAGAACGCAGCCACGGATTTGAATGCGGATTTGAATGTCTGCAGCGGTGTGCTGCTGGAGGTCCCGAGCGCTACGTTCAGCATTGTTCCATGGCCACGTCGACTACTGCTGTCGAATTGGCGCTAGGAGGTCCAGGGGCATACCGGCCTTCTGATGTGAATCAAGCTCGACATATCCAGGATTAGCGACGCCCGCGGGGACAACAAACTCTTCCCGCGCATAAGGTTTGGACTGTTCGACCGGCTTCAGCTTCATCGTCTGAAGCAGATTGCCCGACGCCGCCAGGATCTTGTACTCGGCAAACTGCGATGCAACGCGCGCGGTATCAGCGAGAACCTGAGTGTTGAACTTCGTGTTCTGCGCATCGAGCACATCGAGCAGCGAGCGCTGGCCAACCTTGAACTGCTCGCGGTAGGAACCGACGAGTTGGTTGTTGATCGAGGCCTGCTTGTTGAGGATTCCGGACAGCTCGCCGCGGCTGACGCGCTCGTTCCAGGCGGAACGCACCGACTCCGAGACCTCGCGCTGAACCTGGGCGAGATTGTAGCGCTGCTCGCCGGCACGACGGATCTGCTCCTGTTCGCGCGCAACGTCGATGCCGCCGCGATAGAGGTTCCAGCGGGCAACGACGCGGACCTGATAGTCGTTGGTGTTGCCTTCGTCGCCATCGATGTCGTTGCCGACGCGGGCAGAGCCTTCGAGATTGACCTTCGGCAGGTAGTTGGCGCGCGCACCACGAACGCCGGCATCGGCAGCATCGACGTCGGCATTGGCCGAATAGATGCGCGGGCTGTTCTTGGCGGCGACGAAGACCGCATCGTTTAGCGTCTTCGGGACGTACTTGCCAACGGACGGCGGCGTCTGCGCATTGGTGATCGGCTCGCCGACGACCTGAAGGAAGCGGATTTTCGTCTGCTCAAGCTCTTCGAGCGCTTCGCGCAGCCGGGCCTTGGCGGCCTGCAGACGTTCGCTGCCCTGAAGGCGGTCAGCATCCGTCAGGGCGCCGCCCTTGATGCTCTCGTCGATGTCGCCGACCATCTGCGTATGGAACGCAACGTTCTGCTTGGCGGCAGCAACGATCTGGTTCTGGAGCATGTATTCCAGATAGTCCTGCGTCACTTCGAGGGCGAGCGACTCAGACCGTTCGAGAACTCGAAAGGACGCACCATCGACGCGCGAAGCCTGCTGTTCGACCTGGGCGCGGCGGCTGCCGCCATCGTAGAGTGTCTGCGAGATCGTCAGACCAACATCGCCCGGCGACAGATAGTCATGATCATCTCTTAGCGAGCCGGAGCTTTCATTCGACAAGCGACGGCGCCCGATCCCGCTCTCCAAATCTACGGATGGCAAGTATAAACCGCGCGCTTGGCGTAGTTCAAACTCGATAGCTTCTCTATCCTTCGCAGCCTGCAAGATCTGCGGGTTCGTTTTCATCGTCTTTTCGATGGCCTGCTGCAGAGACATTGCATTGGCATCAGCATAAAACGAAAAACTCAAAGCAACCGTCGCAGACAATGCTGCAAAAATTCTTTTGCTCTTAAACAAGTTCGATGCCCCTCAACATCAAAGATTCACTCGGCGTACCCGTATACCAAAGATTTTCTTTGGCAAAGAAGTAACACCAATCTTTCCACATTCCAATCGCAGCTTCCGACATTCCTGCCAAGACAGTTAATCCCAGTGGACAACTGCCTAAAGCGAGAATTTTACAGGATTTTTTAACGGGGGCTTTGCCCGAACCTGTTTATCTGGCATTACTTTCAAACGGACATGACCCGCGATGAATTTTAGCCAGCGTTACTCTTCCGCCACAATCGTTTCAGCTCTTCGGATCGCAACCCTCGGTGCTGTCTGCTACGTGGCTGGATCCGTCGGCGTTTTACTTATCTTAAACCTTCTCGTACCGGATCGACCATTTTTGGTGGGATTTGTCGGCGCAGGTTTAATTTCGCTTCTTGTTGCATTTCCGCTGCTATTGATCTTGCAGCTCAAAGTTGGCGACCTCAAAAAACTACAGGAAACGATTAACTATACTGCGCGCCACGATGCCGTAACCAAGACGCTGAACGGGACAGCCTTTGCCGCGGCCGTCGAACACTACATCGACCGGCGCAAGCGAATCGCCACCGACGCCGGCGGCGTGATGATCGCCGTCGTCATCGATACGCTTGACGACATCAGCAGGCGCTATGGCCCGCAATGGGCCGATACCGTCATGCAGTCGCTCGCCGCGATCATCCAGTCGTCGGTGCGAAAGGGTGACCTGGTTGCGCGCCTCGCCACCAACGAGCTCGGGGTTTTCCTCCCGGGCGCGACCATCGAAAACGCCCAGGACGTCGGCACCCGCATCCGCCGGCGCGTCGCGGAAGCCTCGTTCTCGGCCGAGGGATCGCCGATGACGATCGGCATCCGGCTCGGCGGCGCAGTTTTCGAGGGACCGACCGACTTCACGCATATCCGCCAGTTGGCAGACGAAATGGCCATGGAGCGCGGCGGCGAGCGCGAGGACGCCATTCCGCTGTCGCGGCTGCCGGCCGCCTGACCCAGCCGAATCCCGGAGATGGAAAAGGCGCCGAAGGGCGCCCTTTCCTTTGCCGGTTTGTCCGAACATCAGCCGACGTGCGGTGCCGTCGTCGCGTCGTGCTTGTCGTCGTAGAGGATCTTGACCGCTTCCGTGGTGTTCTGGAGAACCGCCACATCGTGCCAGCCGCCATTGGCATTGACGCTGACCACAGTATCCGCACCGCCGACGGTCGTCTTCACACTGGCGAGTGCTTCCGCCTCGCTTGCCTGGTGGCCGAGCAGGCTGTCGAGGAGGTTCGAGACGTCAAGCGTGTCGCCTTCGCTTGCCTTGTAGTCGGTGATGACATCGGCAAGCTTGACGTCGTTCAGGGCATCCGCGTCGAGGACGAAGGTGTCAGCCCCTGCCCCGCCAGAGACGGTGAAAATGCCGCCGCTTCCCGACAGGATGTCGTCACCGTCGCTGCCGATCAGCGAGTAGGCGTTGCTGCCGGTTTCGCTGCCGCCGAGCGTCGTGTCGAAGGCGACCTCGACGAAGTGGCCGGTCGAGCCGTCCGTCAGGGTGTAGCTGCCATCGGCAAGGATCGATTGACCGTTGATCTCCGTGCCGGACGTGCTGGCATCGAGCGAGATGCTGCTGATCGAATGATCCGCCAGGCTCGAGAGCTCGCCGCTGTCGGTGATGCCGTTGTGGTTCAGGTCCTGCCAGATGGTGAGCTTCGAGAACGCCGCATCGGCCGCATCGATCTTGCGGTCATGGTTGCTGTCGAGCGTTGTCAGCGCCGCGAGACCATCGACGTAGCTTCCACCGGCAAAGTGCGGCGAGAAGATCTCGCTGCCATTGTCGATCTTGCCGTTGCCGTCCACATCATAGGCCAAGATGCCGTCAGTACCGGCTGTCCACGCAATCTGATCCTTGTGGCCGTCGGCATTGATGTCGAACTGCACACCATTCGCCTGCGATGTCAACGCGATGCCGTTATGGTCGAGATCGAGGACGATGGGGTCGGCATCATACGACCCGCTGACCTTGATCTGGCCACCACTGACCGTGATGCTGGATGCGTTCACACCGACGAGGTCAATCAGGACATCGCTGCTGTTCGGGTTGGAAGTGTTGTTCTTACTCCCGTCATCGCTCCCCTGAATGAAGATATAGGTGTGTTCTTTTCCATCGATCGTCGCTTCGAATGCGATGGTACTGCCCGTCTTTCCGATATCGTTGTTCTGCAGATACTGAACAACGGCAGCGACGTCGGAGATCGACGAAAGCGTGACTGCACTGTTGAACGTATTCGCGTCGCCGAAGCTGATGATCCCATTCGAAATCGAATGCGACTTAACCGTCGCATCCGTATGCAACTGATATGTCGAGTCCGTCGTGGTGGCGAAAGCAGCAACCGTGGCACCACCGCTGAAGGTGATCGCATCGGCGCTTCCGGTCGTTCCCGGCGTGAAGTCCTTGATGACGTCATAACCAGATATCGATGCTTTGCTCCCACTCAAGCTGGTGAACGACAGGTTACTGTCGCCCGCAGCGAAACCGAAGGCATCGCTGCCGCCGCCGCCCGTGAGGGTATCGGCCCCCTTGCCGCCGGTGATGGTATCATTGCCCGCACCGCCGGTGATGGTGTCGTTGCCGGCACCGCCGCTGATGGCGAACTTGCCGTCGGTTTCGGCGGCACCGTTCCAGGTCAAGGCGTGATTTAAGGCGAGCGCCGCCCCATCCACCGTCAAGGTCTGCCCCGCGGCCACCAGGGAGTTGACCGTGGTGATGCTGGTCGTAGCGTCGCCCAGCGTGATGCTCTCGACATTCGTCACGCCGTTGAGAGCGGTCGTGTTGCTGCTCGAGCCGGTGAACGTCAGCGTATCGTTGCCGGCGCCGCCGTCGATCGTATCCGCGCTCGTCAGATCCCCGGCCACTACGATTACATCATTGCCCGAGCCGGCCTCGATCGTGTTGGCTCCCGTGCCTCCGGTGATCGTGAAGTTCTCGGTCTGGTTCGACAGGTCGAGCACCACCGCGGCCGAGGAGTCGATTTTCACGTTCTCGATGTTGACGATCTGGGCGTCGCTCCCGCTTGTGAAGCTTGCGTCGACACGCAGCGTATCGCTGCCGGCGCCGCCGTCCAGCAGATAGTCGCTGGCGTCGGCCACGATCGTATCGTTGCCACTGCCCCCTGTAACGAAGTCTCTCCCGGCACCACCGTCGAGCGTAGCCGCCGTACTTCCCGAGCCGATAAGGATGTCATTGCCCGCGCCGCCCGTAATCACGCTGTCACTGGAGCCACGGTTCACAGTGACTACGGTATTCGCTGAATTTGTGGTTCCGTCCGTGGCCGTATACGTGAAACTACCGGTATTGCCGCGGCTGATATCGACGCGGATGCTCGTTGCGCTTTGGCCCCGGTTTACATTGTCGACATCCGTTCCGCTTGACGCGCTTCCAACATTCAGGCTTTGGCCGTCCGCATCGGTGTCGTTGGCGACAAGCCAAGCATTCTGCACCGAAAGCGTGGTGCCATCTCCTGAGTTCGACGCATTGGTATAAATATTGTCGGCGCTCCCGATCGGCGCGTCATTCGCATTCGTCACCGTCACATTGAGCGTCTGCGTATCGACGCCGCCATGGCCGTCAGAAACCTGCACGGTGACGACATAGACGTTGTCGCCAGCCGTACCACCGACATCGCCCGGCGCTTCATAGTTGGGCGCGGAGATGAAGGTGAGAACGCCGGTCGACGAGTTGATCGCGAACTTGGCGTAGTCGGTACCCGCTGTCTGGACGATGGAATAGACCAGCGTGTTGCCGTCGGCATCGGTCGCATTGACGTTGGTGACCGCCGTCGTGTTTTCCGCGACGAAAAGGTTTGTCGTATCGGTTCCGTTGTTCGGAGCGGTGATGACCGGGTTGGCATTCGGCGGCGCGGTCACTGAAATCGCCAGCGTGGCGCCAGCGGTATCACCATCGCCGTCCACGATCGTGTAGGCAAACGACTCGTTGCCAGTGTTGCTGATCGGCGCGAGGTAGCTGTAGTCGCCGGCATGATGGGTGGTTCCGACATCCGTGAAATAGAATGTCAGAGTGCCGCCAAGCGCCGTCTTAATCTCGATCCAGCTGCCGTGGTCCTGGTACGCGCCCGCCGGCGTGCCGCTTTCCGAAACCGTTCCTGTTCCGGCGATCGCGCCGGGCGTGAAGCTATATGTCACGCCATTGACAACGATCGACTGGACATGTCCGCCATCGGCGCCGAAGCTCGCGTCGACGCCGCCATCGATGACAACGTTGCCGCCGACCGACTGGGCATTGCCGAGGAAGCCCTGCAAGGTTGCAAGGAGGCCCGTAACATCGCTGGTGCCGACCAGGATAACGGTGTCCTCGGTCGTGTTGCCGTCCGATCCGTCGGTGTTCGGATAGGACACCGGCTCAAGGTTGGCAACGTTGATGCTACCGCCAATGCCGATCGCGTAGACGCTGTCGATACCCTTCGCATTGATGAAGGCTTCCCATTCGCCGGTGGTCACGGAATTGTTGGTGTGATTACCGTCATCCGCGCCGCTGGCAATCCCATCGCCGCTCGGCGCACCGTCCGACAGGAAGTAGACGACGTTCTTGTCGGCCTGCACGGGCGCGCCGGTGCCGTAGCTCGACATCGCCTGCTGCAGGCCGAGATCGTAATTGGTTCCGCCGGAGCCGTTCCAGTTCGCATTGTTTTGAATGTACGCCAGCGCATCTGCCTTGGTCATCCAGACCGTGCCGGATGCGTTCTCGCCGAACTTGACGATCTCGACGTACTTGATCTGGTCGTTCGATTCGAGCAGCTGCTCCATCGAATACCGCGCGAGACCAATCCGGTCTTGGGTATAGCCACCAGGCACGTTGCTGACACCGCCGCCGTAGGACGAGTACATGCTGTACGAGACGTCCACGATCAGCTGCACGTTGACCGTGCTCATCGAACCGGCCACCGTGCTTTCGGTGACGTTATGCGCAACCGCTGCGTCGTCGGTGATCGTTAGGTTGACCGAACCCGATACCTTGTCACCCGAAGCGTCCGTCGCAACGACCTTGATGCCCCCGATGGTTACGGCATCCTTATTGACACCGTCGATGAGGTTGTCGGTCAGCGTTGCGGTGACGGTCGGAGTGACCGACTGGCCGGGGGCCGCCGAGGTGTTCGTCAGCGAAAGCCTAACGAAGGCGCCGAGATTGGTATCGGTCGAGGAGAACAGGTTCCCGACCAACTGGGCGCCGCTCAACGCCCAGTGCACGCTGTAGCCGGGGGCGAGACCATCGACGGTCGGCGCGGTCCAGCTGCTGCCGGTCGGATTGTCGAAGGCAATGGTGATAGTCTCGCCAGTCGCGGTGAAGGTGATCCCGGTCGTTGCCTGAGCCGTCTCACCACGGCTGTCCGGCGCGCTGCCGGTTACCGCGCCCGCGGCGAGATCCGCCGGCATACCGCCACTCGAGCCGTTGAGAACTGTATCGAGTGCCGCCTCGCTGAGCGTCAGCGAAACGCTGCCACCACCGGTCGGAACGCTGTTCACCGTCGTGTCTATCGTTCCGGTCGGGACCAGATGCTCGTATTGGCCTCCACCGCTGATGAGACTGATCGAGTTGTGAACTGAAGTGCCGGAAATCGAACCCGGGGCGAAGGTCACGTCCGTGCTCGCACTTGACTGGTTGGCATGGATCGTGACCGTCTGACCGGTCTCGAGCGTGAAGGTGAGGTCCGACTTCGGCGCGACCGCCAGGTTGTCGGAGTTCGTGAGGGTCACCGTATAGGTGATCGTGGTCGTGCCACCAGCACCAAAGACAGGCGAACCGGCTGTGAGAGTGGCGGTTACAGTATCGATTGTGTCGCTGACCGACGCGGTAGCGGAGCCAGTCCCGACCTGCAGGCTTTCGAAGTTGCCGCCGCTGGTGCCGGTGATCGTCGCTGTCCTGGTCGAGGCGTCGCTGTAGACGTCCTC
>NZ_LNCD01000070.1 GCF_001542405.1 Rhizobium altiplani | reverse complement strand
CGCTATGCCGACGACTGTAACGTCTACGTGCGGTCACAGCGGGCGGGCGAGCGGGTGATGGCTCTGCTGCGGCGTCTCTATGGCCGACTTCGCCTTAAGGTGAACGAGACCAAGAGCGCCGTTGCCACCGTCTTCGGCCGCAAATTCCTCGGCTATGCTTTCTTCAAAGCACCAGGGCGGGTGGTCAAGAGACGGGTTGCCGACAAGGCAATCAAGGCGTTCAAGGAGCGCATTCGCGAACTGACACCGCGCGTGACGGGTCGATCCCTGAAAGCGGTGGCAGAACGGCTGCGCCTCTTCGTGCGCGGATGGAAAGCCTACTTCCGGCTGGCGCAAACACCTCGGGTCTGGCAAGCGCTGGACGAGTGGATGCGCCATCGTGTGAGGGCAATCCAGCTCAAGCAATGGAAGCACGGCAGGACGATCTTTCGGGAAATGATGGCAAGGGGAGCGAAACCTGGGGTGGCCCAGCAAGTGGCAGCAAATGCCGGTCGCTGGTGGCGCAACAGCGGCAAGCTCCTTAACGCCACCCTCACCATTAGATGGGCTGACCAACTTGGAATGCCCAGGCTCGTCTAACCTCAATCTCTCGAACCGCCCGGTGCGGACCCGCATGCCGGGTGGTGTGGCAGCGGTGCGATCACATCGATCGTCCCCTATGCCGATTTGGAGCTGTATTGGTAAGTCGCGGACGGGATCAATCGCTGTCGAGTTCGATACCCTGCACCTTCTTCAGCGGGCTGAAGGTCATCCTGTGCAGCGAGCAGGGACCGTGCTTTTCGATACCGGCCCGATGTTGCGCGGTGCCATAGCCGGCATGCGCGGCAAAGCCGTAAGCCGGAAAGGTGCTGTCGGCGCGCGCCATCATCCGGTCGCGCGTCACCTTGGCGACGATCGATGCGGCGGCGATCGAGACGGAGCGCGCATCACCCTTCACGACTGCCTGGCCGGGGCAGGCGAGCCCAGGCGGAACGTCAAGCCCATCGGTCAGGACAAAGCTAGCTGGTATCGACAGGCCGCAGATGGCGCGGCGCATGGCATCCAGACTGGCCTTGCGGATATCGGTCTCGTCGATGCGCGTCGAACTTGAAGAGGCGATCGAGACGGTCGCGGTTGCGAGAATCTGAACGAAAAGCTCTTCGCGCCTCAGGGCCGAGAGCTGCTTCGAATCGTTCAGGCCTTCAGGAATGCGTTTCGGATCGAGAATGACGGCTGCCGCCACGACGGGACCGGCCAGCGGCCCCCGTCCGGCCTCATCGGCACCTGCAACCGGCCAGTGACCGGCCTTGCGCGCGTTCAGCTCCAGCCGGAAATCCGGCACGAGGGGGACATCTTCGAAAAGCATGGGAGAATCGGGTGACGTGCGACGGCTCATGAAGCTGACCCTCGCACGCCAACCCGATTTCCTGCAAGTCCCCGGATCAGGGCGGCGGGCCGGGGACTCGAGCGCGGAAGGGCAGGGCGACCATCCGCGAAGCTGAAATGTCAGAGCAGCGAGAGCTGGACGCCGCTGCCATCGGGCGGAACGAACAGGTCGTCCCGCAGCGGTATGCTGCGCCGGGTCATGCCTAGCCGTTTCGTCGCCATTTCGAAACGGCGCGCAATCTGCCAGGCATAGGGTCCGGCGCCCTTCATCCGCTTGCCGAACTCAGCATCGTAATCCTTTCCGCCGCGCATCGAGCGGACCAGCGACATGACGTGACGATAGCGCTCGGGATAGTTCTGCAGCAGCCAGTCGCGAAACAGTGGCGACACCTCGAGCGGGAGACGCAGGATGACATAACCCGCCTCGGTGGCACCCGCCGCGTGCGCCGCATCCAGAATTCGCTCAAGCTCATGGTCGTTGAGCGCCGGAATCATCGGGGCAGCCAGGACCGATGTCTGGATGCCTGCCTCGGAGAGCGCGCGGATGGCTTCCAGCCGGCGCGTCGGCGTCGAGGCGCGGGGCTCCATGGTCCGCGCCAGCTTTCGGTCGAGCGTCGTCACCGACAGCGAAACGCGGACAAGGTTTCTTTCCGCCATCGCCGAGAGAATGTCGAGGTCGCGCAGGATCATTACCGACTTGGTTACGATCGAAACCGGATGGTTCGCCTTTTCCAGCACCTCAAGGATCTGCCGCATGATGCGCCATTCCTTTTCGATCGGCTGGTAGGGATCGGTGTTGGTGCCGATCGCGATCACCCGCGGCTTGTAACCGGGCTTCGCCAATTCTCGCTCCAGGAGTTTCGCCGCATCCGGCTTGGCAAACAGCTTGGCTTCGAAGTCCAGACCGGCCGAAAGGCCCATATAGGCATGCGTCGGCCGCGCGAAGCAGTAAATGCAGCCATGCTCGCAGCCGCGATAGGGATTGATCGAGCGGTCGAAGGGAATGTCCGGCGACTCGTTGCGGGTGATGACCGTTCGCGGCTTCTCGATCTGCACGTCGGTCTTGAACGGCGGCAGATCCTCAAGGTTCTGCCAGCCATCGTCGAACGCTTCCCGACGCAGAGGCTCAAAACGCCCGCTCGGATTAAGCCCGGCCGCACGCCCACGGCGGCGGTCGACATCGATCCGCAGGCCGGCAGATACGATCATCGTATCGGCAATATCTGCCGTATGGGCAGGCGCAAATGCGGCCTGCCCTGCAAGGGACTGCTCATTCATCGGATTCTCCGCTGGCGGAAGCTTTGCTTCCATCCGTTCTGATGATTAAATTCCTATCGGCAAAAAGAGAACAATGCAAGAACAAAATGAGGAAAGTGTCGCTGGCAAATTTTTGTGCGGCGCTCTATGAATAGGCAATGTTGACAGTTGTACTGGAATGCCAGGATCAGGAACCGGAACTGGCGCAGACATTATCGGTGTTGGTTGCAGGCGCAGTGGAGGGGCTCGTCAGCGACGTCGTGGTGCTGGACCACGACTCGCGGGATGGAACGTCGAGGGTGGCCGACGCCGCCGGCTGCCGCTTCCATTCACAATGGGATATCAAGGACATAGTGCATTCGGCGCGAGGCGAGTGGCTCCTTTTCGTGGAACCGGGGGCGCGACCGCAGACCGGCTGGATCGACGAGATTGCTGAGTATATCACCCTGAACAAGCTACCGGCGCGGTTCACCGCGTCGCGCGGATACCGACGGCCGTTCCTGCAGCGTATCGGGCGTGCTTCGTCGCCGCTGGAGCTAGGGCTTCTCCTTCCGAAGGCGCAGGCGATCGCTGCCGCAAGAAGCGGAATGCGTCTCGCGGAATTCGCGAAGGGGCAAAAGCTGCGCAAGCTCAGCAGCGAGCTGATTCCATCCTGGGTCGCGCGCGCGGCGCGATAGTAGGTAGGGCGCTGCTCCGCGTGCTACCCATGCAGATAATTGGCGCCCGATACAATTTTGCGCTATAATTCCATCATGGCGCCGCCCGAGCGCCTCGCTTCGTGACGGTCGACCATGGAATGCCGGCAGACGGCAGAACAGGTCAGCGGAAGTCTCCTCTTCTGCCGGTTTCCGGCAAAAGGAGGTGCGTCATGAAACGCAATATGATCCGCGGCCTGATAGCGGCCGTCATATTGACGACATCGATGATCGCGCATCCGCATTCGGCAGCATCGCAGATGATGCGCAGTTGCGCAGGCCGATCCGAGGTCGTCAATTTCCTCGACAAGAATTTTGCCGAGAGACTGACGGCGGTCGGGCTGATCAACCAGAACGCCATGCTTGAGGTCTACGCCGCGCAGAGCGGCACGTGGACGCTGCTCGTCACGGATGTTCACGGCGTAAGCTGCATCCTGCTGTCGGGTGATAGCTGGGATACGATGCCTGCTCTGCCGGGCATAGGGGCATAGAGCGGCAGACGGTCGCCTGCCGAAGCAGTCCGTTACTTGCCGGCGCCGCGCTTCAGATGCTCATCGAGGCGCGGCATGATCTCCACGAAATTGCAGGGCATGTGGCGGTAGTCGAACTGGGATTTCAATATGCCGTCCCAGGCGTCCTTGCAGGCGCCAGGTGAGCCCGGCAGCGCGAAGATGAAGGTCGCGTTGGCAACGCCCGCCGTGGCGCGGGACTGGATCGTCGAGGTGCCGATCTTGTCGTAGGAGATACGGTGGAACACTTCCGAAAAGCCATCCATCCTCTTCTCGAAGAGCGGCTCCAGAGCTTCCGGGGTGACGTCGCGGCCGGTAAAGCCGGTTCCCCCCGTGGTGATGACGACGTCGATATCGTCGCGTTCGGTCCACGCCTTCACGCGGGAAGCGATCGCCTGCCGATCATCGGGGACGATCGCGCGGTCGACCAGCCGGTGCCCCGCCTCCTTGATCCTGGCGGCCAGCGTATCGCCGGAGCGGTCATCGGCAAGCGTGCGTGTATCCGAGACCGTCAGCACGGCAATGCCGACAGGAATGAAGGGACGCGTTTCATCCAAACCCGGCATCATGACCTCCCGCAGTCGTTTCCGTGGCTTCGAAATACCAGTCCGGCCGTTCGCTGTGAAGCGCGGCGGCGGCGTCTTCCGCCGCCGCAAGCGTAGGGAAGATACCGTAGCAGGTCGCACCGGAACCAGACATGCGAACGAAAGATGCGCCCTGCTTCTTGAGCATCGTCGAGATCTCGGCAATTTCGGGGAGCAGGCCGCGAGCGACCGGCTCAAGGTCATTGCGCGTAGCGCGTATCGCCTCGACCCAGTTGAAACGCGGCGTCATGTCGAGCGGCGGATTGGCCTTGTTCGTCAGCCTTCGGAAAACCTCGGGCGTTGATACGCCTTTCAACGGGTTTGCCAGCACCATGGCAAAGGCCGGCATGTCGTCGACAGGCACGATTTGATCGCCAATGCCCCTGGCGATCAGCGGTCTGCTCGCCAGGCACATAGGCACGTCGGCGCCAAGTCGAATGGCGATTGCCTCGATGGTCGCGTTCAGAAGCGAGACATTCCAGAGCCGCATCAGACCGCGAAGCGTAGCCGCCGCGTCGGCCGAGCCGCCGCCGATACCGGAGGCAATCGGCAGGTTCTTTTGGAGATGGATGCGGACGGCGGGAGCGGAGCCGCCCTCGCGAGCGATCGCCTCGCGCATAAAGTCCCGAGCCTTCAGGACGAGGTTGTCGTCGCGGCTGTCGTCAAGCGCCTCGGCAAAACGCCCGGAGATCACGAATTCATCTTTATCCGCCAGCGCAAAGCCCAGCCGGTCACCATGTTTGGTGAAGGTCACGAGCGTGTCGAGCCGATGGTAGCCATCGGATCTCTGGCCCGTCACATGCAGGGCCAGATTGATTTTTGCCGGAGCGTCCTCGATGACAGTCACGTCATCGCCCATACTCGCCTCTGGCATCGCCGATCAGGACTTCTTATCGGTAGGCTTCGGTTGGATCGGCGCCGGGTCAGGCTGTTTCTTGTCCGCAGCCTTGGAGTTGTCTGTATCCTGCGGCAGGCCGTTGGCGATCTTGTCCTTGATCTTCGGGATCTCGGATGCCTCAGGGTCGGAGCCGAGCGCGCGGTTCCACTGGTAGACGGCTTCGAGCTTGCGTCCGACGCGCCAATAGGCATCGCCCAGATGGTCGTTGATCGTCGCGTCGCCGGCCTTGATCTGCGCAGCCTTCTCCAACTCCTCCACCGCTTCGGCGAAGCGGTTCAGCCGGAAATAGGCCCAGCCGAGAGAGTCGATGATGTAGCCATCGTCGGGACGCAGGTCGACCGCCTTCTTGATCATCGCCAGCCCCTCGTCGAGGTTCCGGTTCATGTCGATCCACGAGTAGCCAAGGTAGTTTAGAACCTGCGGCTGATCCCGGTTGAGCTCCAGCGCCTTGCGGAAATTCGGCTCGGCCTGGTCCCATTTCTTCAGGCGCTCATAGGCAATGCCACGCTGGAAGAAGACAGTCCACGCGCCCTTGCCCGGCAGTGGGCCGATAACTTCGACAGCCTTGTCGTAGTTTTCGGCCATCGCGGCGTAATCCTTCACGTCCGACAGCACGCTGCCATAGGCGAGGTAGCTGCGAACGTCGTTCGGATCGGAGGCAATCAGGTTCTGAAGGTGCTTGCGTGCCTCTTCCACCTTACCGCCCTGTGCAAGCGCAAGGCCGAGCTGAAGCTCGGAGATGCGGCGCATCGGCGAGTTTTCGGGTACCTGCTGATAGAGCGCGATGGCGCGGTCCATCTGCTCCTGTTTCTCGGCAATGCCACCGAGCATGACGAGCGTATCGGCGCTATCGGGATCCAGCGTCTTGGCGGTCTGCAGGTAGAGCGAAACAATATCCTCGGCGCCGTCGCGGTTCAGCGCGCCACCGATGGAGAAGAGCACGCCGGCAGCACCCTGCTTGGCCGTCTGGATCTGCTGCTCCTGCTTCTCGCCCTTTTCGATGCTCTGGCGCAGCGCTTTGAGCGGCGCGTAGTTGGGCAGCAGGTTGTCGCCGACGGAAATTGCGTCGAGCGCCTTCTGCTTGTTGCCCTGTGAGGCTTCGAGCCGGGCAAGAGCGATGACGGCGCGCATGAAGGTATCAGGAGCGGTCGCGCCGCCGTCCTTGTCGAGCACGGCGTCGTTGAGGTTCTGGCGAGCGGCCCTGATGTCGCCGTTCACGATCGCGATCGCGCCGGCATTGTATGACTTGAAGATGCCGACCCAATCCGGTCCCTTCATCTTCTGGATCGTGGTGAGGGCTTCCTTGCCACGGCCGGCGCCGACGCGGGCCCAAGCGGCGAGCAGATCGTTCATCATCCGGTCGAGATCGTTCGGTCCGGTATATTTCAGAAGGGATTCAGCCGTCTTATATTCGCCACGGCGAATGGCATCCATGCTGCGCACGATGGTCGTGATGCGCTCGACGGTCGGATCACCCTTCAGGTCGTTGGCGTATTTCACGCCGTCCTGGATGTCGCCGTTCAAAAGCAGCGAGATCATCAGGCGCTGGCGGATTTCCGGATTTCCCGGCTCGATCTGCAGCGCCTTCTTGTAGAGTTCGATCGCCGTCTCGTAATCGTGATCGACATCGGCGGTCCGGGCAGCCAAAAACGCACCGGAGAAGCTCGTGACGCTATCCGGATCGAAGATCACTGTCGCGGCATCGTCCTTCTTGGCCGTCTCTTCGGCATTCACGCCGCCGAGCGCTGCCAGCGATATGACCGCTGCCATGGCTGCGCTCGAAAGAAGACGGATGGCAAGTTTTTGCCGCATTAGAAAACCTCTCTTGTGGCAGCCGGCCTCGTCCGACTGCAAATCAGTTGAAATGACTGACTCACAACAGGATGGCTTTTTTGAAGCGGTCCTGCAATAAAATCAGCCCGCGATCAGTGACCGTCGATTAATTGACGCGCTCGATGCAAAAGTCGATGACTTCCATCAGGGCCGATTTCCATGCCGTGTCGGGAAGGGGCGCAAGCGCATCGCGTGCGATCGTGCCGTAGTGAACTGCCCGGGCGATGGTATCGTTCAGCGTGCCGTACTTGGTAATCAGGCCAAGTGCCTTTTCGAGATGCTGGTCGCTGCTTTCGCCGCCTTCAATGGCCTGACGCCAGAAGGCGCGTTCTTCCTCGGTGCCGCGGCGATAGGCCAGGATCACAGGCAGCGTGATCTTGCCCTCGCGGAAGTCGTCGCCGACATTCTTGCCGAGATCGGCTGCCTTTCCGCCGTAATCCAGCGCGTCGTCGACCAGCTGGAAGGCCAGCCCGAGGTTCATGCCGTAGGACTTCAGCGCGTTACGGCCGGATTTGCCGGCATCGGCGACGATCGGGCCGACTTCGGCAGCCGCGGCAAACAACGCCGCCGTCTTCGCGCGGATGACGGCGAGGTAGTCGTCCTCAGTTGTTTCCATGTTCTTGGCGACGGAGAGCTGCAGCACTTCGCCTTCCGCGATCACGCAGGCAGCCGAGGAGAGCACGTCGAGCGCTTCGAGCGAGCCGACCTCGACCATCATGCGGAACGCCTGGCCGAGCAGGAAGTCTCCGACGAGCACGCTGGCCTGGTTGCCCCAGATCATGCGAGCCGTGGACTTGCCGCGGCGAAGGTCGCTCTCGTCGACCACATCGTCATGCAGCAGCGTCGCGGTGTGCATGAACTCGACCGATGTCGCAAGCTTGATGTGGTTTTCGCCCTTGTAGCCGAACAGCGCAGCCGAGGCCAAAGTCAGCATCGGGCGCAGACGCTTGCCGCCGGACGAGATGAGATGGTTGGCCACCTCAGGAATCATCTGGACGTCGGAACCGGCCTTGGAGAGAATAAGCTGGTTGACCCGTTGCATGTCCGCCTTGGTCAAATCGACCAGCGGCTTGACGGATGCCAGTTTGTTTTTGCTTTCTTCAAGCGGTATGACCACGCCCAACGACCCGGACTCCTGTTAAATTATTGGGTTCGACAATAGAAAGGGGCGATTGGCGCGGCAAGGGGTGAATTGTCGCGTCGCGCAAATTTGAAAGGGATTTTCCCGCAAATGCATGAACTTATTCGCGCCAATGATCCCGTACTGCTCTCCTTTGCGGAAAGTCTGCTGAAGGATGCGGGGATTCACTGCTTCATCGCCGATCAGGGCATGAGCATTCTGGAAGGGTCACTCGGCATGCTGCCGCGCCGGCTTCTCGTCGATGATGACGAGGCGGATCGGGCGCGCCGCATTCTCGTGGATGCCGGGCTCGGCGACGAACTGCGGATGCCGAAGTGAGCTTTTGATGACGGAAGATGTTGCCGAGACCATAGATGCCTTTCACCGGGGGCTGTTCCATGTGGTGCAGCCGAAGGGCAGGGGGCATCGCTCCGGCATGGATGCAATGCTGCTCGCAGCGCTCGTTGCCGACGATCGTCCGATCAAGGTTGCCGATCTCGGTGCCGGCGCGGGTGCTGCAGGCTTGGCCGTCGCGTCACGGCTGCCGGCCGCGGAAGTCGTGCTCTTCGAGCGCTCGGGCGAGATGGCTGACTATGCGCGCCGCAGCATCCTCCTGCCTGACAATGCGCATATGGCCGGCCGCGTTTCAGTCGTCGAGGCGGATGTGACGCTAAGGGCGAAGGCGCGAAACGAAGCCGGTCTTGTCGATGAGAGCTTCCATCATGTCATCATGAACCCGCCGTTCAACGATGCAGGCGATCGCCGGACGCCCGATGCCTTGAAGGCGGAGGCGCATGCGATGACGGACGGACTGTTCGCAAGCTGGGTGCGGACGGCCGGGGCGATCATGATCCCCGGCGGACAATTGTCCTTGATTGCGAAGCCGGAATCGATCGCCGAAATCATCGATGCCTGCGGACGCCGTTTCGGCGGCATCGAGGTGACCGCAATCCATCCGCGCGAAGGCGAGAACGCCGTGCGCATCCTCGTCACGGCGATAAAAGGATCGCGCGCGCGGCTTTCGCTGCGCGCGCCACTCATCATGCACGAGGAGGGGACGCATAAATTCTCCCCCTTCGTGGACGATCTCAACAATGGCCGGGCGGCCTATGCCAGGCGCTAGCCGGTCACGAAGTCAAACAGCAGCTTGACGTTCAGGCCGGCAATCAGGACCGCGATCACATAGGCGATGGCGCTCAGCCAGCGCGGGGCGACCAGCGCACCCATCTTCGCCTTGCTGGCGGTAAACATCACCAGCGGGAAGACGGCGAAGGAGAGCTGGAGGCTGAGCACGACCTGCGTCAGGATCAGCAGTTCCGCCGTCCCTTGGTCGCCATACCAGATCGTGACGAAGGCGGCCGGAATGATGGCGATCGCGCGGGTGATGAGGCGGCGAACCCATGGCTGAAGCCGGATCTTCAAGAAGCCTTCCATGACGATCTGGCCGGCAAGGGTTGCCGTTACCGTCGAATTCAGGCCGCAGCAGAGCAAGGCGATGCCGAAGAGCGTTGGCGCGATTGCCAGGCCGAGCAGCGGCGAGAGCAGCGCAGATGCTTCGCCCAGTTCCACGACATCCGTCTTGCCGTTGGCATGGAAGGCGGCTGCTGCAAGGATCAGGATCGATGCGTTGATCAGCAGCGCAAAGCACAACGCTATGGTCGAGTCGATCGTGGCGTAGGTCAGCGCCTCGCGCTTCTCCGGCACCGAATGGCCGTAAGCGCGGGTCTGGACGATGCCGGAATGCAGATAGAGATTGTGCGGCATCACCGTGGCGCCGAGAATGCCGAGCGCGAGGTAGAGCATCTCGGGGTTGGAGACGATCTCGGTCGTCGGGAAGAAGCCCCGGATCACGGCGCCCCATTCCGGATCGGCAAGGAAGATTTGCACCCCGAAGCACACCGCAATGATACCGAGCAGAGCGATCACGAAGGCTTCCACCCAGCGGAAGCCGATCTTCTGCAGATAGAGAATGAGGAATACGTCGAGCGACGTGATAAGCACACCGAGCTCGAGTGGGATTCCGAAAAGCAGATTGAGGCCGATCGCCGTGCCGATCACTTCGGCAATGTCGGTGGCGATGATGGCGACTTCGGCAAAGGCCCAAAGCGGCACGGAAACATATTTCGGGAAGGCGTCGCGGCAGGCCTGGGCGAGGTCGCGACCGGAACCGATGGCAAGGCGCGCACAGAGCGACTGCAAAACGATCGCCATCAGGTTGGACAGCAGAGCAACGGTCAGCAGCGCATAGCCGAACTTCGATCCACCGGCGAGCGAGGTTGCCCAGTTGCCGGGGTCCATATAGCCGACGGCAACCATGTAGCCGGGTCCGAGGAACGCAGCGATCCGTCGCCAACGTGTGCCATGCTTGTGCGTCTGGACGGAACGGTAGACATCGGAAAGCGATGCCTCTTCGCGCTCGTGTCGCCAGCCGGTCTTTGCGTTCGGATTTACGATGTCCATGCAGTGTCCGCCTACTATCAATGCGGCCAGTATGTCTGATTAGAATGATAATGCAAGTCATTCGCAACAAGAATTCTGAAGTGGCAGATGTTTTCTGCGCCGGCCATTGCGTTTGTCGCGCCGTTGCATACATGGAAGACGTTCGCTGATCTTGTCGCAAAGGATGGAAAATGGCCGGATTTTTGAAGAGGTTGCTGCCGAAGCGGTTCCGCAAGGAAGGCGTGGTCATCCCCGTCGTTCGACTTCACGGTCCGATCATGAGCGGCGGAAGCCAGTTCCGGCCGACCCTCAATCTCGCCGCAACTGCACAGGTCCTCGAAAAGGCTTTCAGCTTCAAGGATGCGCCGGCGGTCGCCATCTCGCTTAATTCACCCGGCGGCTCCCCGGTCCAGTCGCGGCTCGTCTTCGCGCGCATTCGCGATCTTGCGCGTGAAAAGCAGAAGAAGGTTCTCGTCTTCGTCGAGGATGTTGCGGCATCCGGCGGTTACATGATCGCTCTTGCTGGCGACGAAATCATTGCCGACCCCACCTCCATCGTCGGCTCGATCGGTGTCGTCTCCGGCGGCTTTGGCTTTCCCGAACTCTTAAAGAAGATCGGCGTAGAGCGCCGCGTCTACACGGCCGGGGAAAACAAGGTAATCCTTGATCCGTTCCAGCCCGAGAAGGAAAAGGACATCGAATACCTGAAGACCCTGCAGCTGGAGATTCATCAGGTCTTCATCTCCATGGTTCGTGAACGCCGCGCCGGAAAGCTGAAGAGCGACGAAGTGGTCTTCTCCGGACTTTTCTGGACCGGCACGCGTGGTCTCGAACTCGGCCTCATCGACGGGCTCGGCGACATGCGGCAGGAGCTGAAGCGTCGCTATGGGGCGAAAACCAAGCTCGAGCTAGTGATGCCCGCGCGCGGCCTTTTCGGAAGGCGCATTCCGGGTATATCGTCAGCCAACTTGGAAGGCGCCGGAGCTGGCCTTGCGACTGGACTTGTCGAGGCCGCCGAGGAGAAGGCATTGTGGAGCCGCTACGGGCTCTGAGGGATAAAAGGCTGGCATTATGCCGCAACTGATAATCATCATCGTGCTGGTGGTCGGAGCCTGGCTTCTCTACCGCCGCTTCGTTGCCGATGCACAGCGGCTCGCCGAGCGATCCCGGCGTGCCGAGAAGGAGCGCCAGACGGGCGCCATCGGCACGCTGGTCAAGGATCCGGTCACCGGCGAATATCATCTGAAGAAGGACGAGGACGAGTAGGGCCGCAAAAGCCTTGACCCGTCTGGCGCGGCGTGGCACCTGTCCGCACACTTTTTGTACGAATTCGGAAGCCGTTCCATGTCTGCAGCAATTCCCGACCACATGAACCCGAAGCGCTCGTTCCAGGCGCTGATCCTCACGCTCCATAATTATTGGGCGGACAAGGGTTGTGCGGTGCTGCAGCCTTACGACATGGAGGTCGGTGCCGGCACGTTCCACCCGGCAACGACGCTGCGCGCGCTCGGCCCCAAGCCGTGGAAGGCCGCCTATGTGCAGCCGTCGCGCCGCCCGTCGGACGGCCGCTACGGCGAGAACCCGAACCGTCTGCAGCACTATTATCAGTACCAGGTCATCCTGAAGCCGAATCCGTCGAACCTGCAGGAGCTCTATCTCGGCTCGCTGGCTGCGATCGGCCTCGATCCGCTGCTGCACGACATCCGTTTTGTCGAGGACGACTGGGAAAGCCCGACGCTCGGTGCCTGGGGTCTCGGCTGGGAATGCTGGTGCGATGGCATGGAAGTGTCGCAGTTTACTTATTTCCAGCAGGTCTGCGGTATCGAATGTTCGCCCGTCGCGGGCGAGTTGACCTATGGTCTCGAGCGTCTGGCGATGTATGTGCAGGGCGTCGACAACGTGTACGACCTGAACTTCAACGGCCGCGAAGGCGACGAGAAGATCAGCTACGGCGATGTCTTCCTACAGGCCGAACAGGAATATTCTCGCCACAATTTCGAATACGCCAATACGGAAATGCTGCATCGCCACTTCATCGATGCCGAAAAGGAATGCCAGGCGCTTCTCGCCGCCGGCGCTCCTGGCGACAGCGATAACCAGAAGCTGCACAAGTGCGTCTTCCCGGCTTACGATCAGTGCATCAAGGCGTCACACGTTTTCAATCTGCTGGATGCGCGCGGCGTCATCTCGGTTACCGAGCGTCAGAGCTACATCCTGCGTGTGCGGACGCTGGCGAAGGCCTGCGGTGAGGCCTTCCTGCAGACGGATGCGGGTGGGGTCAACTTGGCGAAAGCCGCCGCTTGAAGAGCGGCAGTCAGCGGCGCTCGTCGCTTCTGATCTCGACGCGGCGTTCCACCGGACGAGCCTTGCTTTGGAGGAAAAAGTACGTTGCGATGGCCAGTATGTTGAGCAGGAAAATAAACGCGCTCATGGTCTGAATGATCCTTGTCGCAGTTTGCGTATGCACGCTAGTTCAACGTGCAGAGTGAAAATAAGGCTTCGGCCGGTGCGACGGTATCGTGATTTTTCACTACCCCGTCCAGTGATTGCCCCGAAAGAGGGCCGGAAAGCGGGATGACAATCTGCGGTAACCCGCATAGTCTCCGGGCATACTTTCGGTCGTTGCGGGGGATTCGCGAATGTATGCAATTCTTGGCCTTATTGTTCTGGTCGCGCTCTATGCCGTCTTTGTCTACAACGGCCTTGTTCGCGCGCGGCAGATGGCCGAGGAAGCCTGGTCCGGTATCGATGTGCAGCTGAAGCGCCGCGCCGACCTGATCCCGAACCTGATCGAGACGGTCAAGGGCTATGCCGCCCACGAGAAGACGACACTCGAAGAGGTCGTTGCCCTCCGCAATAAGGCGCAATCGGTTCCGACGGGCGACGTCGCCGGTCGCGCTCAGGCAGAAGGCCTGCTCGGCCAGGCGCTTGGACGTCTGCTGGCACTCGCCGAAGCCTATCCCGACCTGAAGGCAAACGAGAATTTCCGCGAGTTGCAGACCTCGCTGGAGACGATGGAAAGCGAAATCCAGATGGCCCGCCGTTATTACAATGGCGCCGCCCGTGATCTGAATGTCAGGGTCGAAAGCTTCCCCTCCAACCTTGTCGCTGGCCAGTTCGGGTTCCAGAAGCGGGACTATTTCGAGATAACCAACGAAGCGGATCGCGCCGTTCCGACCGTAAAGTTCTGATATCCGCCATTTGCCTTTGCGTAAAAACTGCTATGAGCAGGGCATGATCGTGGCCTGATGTGGCCCTCGCGCAAAGACGGAAAAGACAGGCAATGAGTAAAGACAAGCTCACCATCATCCCGCCGGACAAGCCGCTGACAGGTCGCGCCGTCCCGCCCGGCTCGAAATCGATCACCAACCGCGCGCTGCTCCTGGCAGGTCTCGCCAAGGGCACGAGCCGCCTGACCGGCGCTTTGAAGAGCGACGACACGCGCTATATGGCCGACGCTCTCCGCGCCATGGGTGTCATCATCGAAGAGCCGGATGATACGAGCTTTGTCGTCACGGGCAGCGGCAAGCTGCTGCCGCCGCAGGTGCCGCTTTTCCTCGGCAACGCCGGAACGGCGACGCGCTTCCTCACGGCCGCTGCCGCCCTGGTGGATGGCACCGTCGTCGTCGACGGCGACCAGCACATGCGCAAGCGCCCGATCGGTCCGCTGGTCGATGCACTGCGTTCGCTCGGCATCGACGCGTCGACCGAAACCGGCTGCCCGCCGGTCACCGTCAAGGGCACTGGCCGTTTTGAGGCGAGCCGCATCCAGATCGATGGCGGCCTGTCGAGCCAATATGTCTCGGCGCTGCTCATGATGGCTGCTGGCGGCGACAGGGCGGTGACGATCGAACTGCTAGGCGAGGACATCGGCGCGCTCGGCTACATCGATCTGACCACAGCGGCGATGCGCGCCTTCGGCGCCAAGGTCGAGAAGACGAGCGCGGTGACCTGGCGCGTCGAGCCGACCGGCTACGCGGCAGCAGATTTCGTGGTCGAGCCCGACGCCTCTGCCGCGACCTACCTCTGGGCTGCGGAGGTGCTGACATCAGGCAAGATCGACCTCGGCGTTGCAAACGGCGCGTTCACGCAGCCGGACGCGAAGGCCTATGACCTGATCGCCCAGTTCCCGCATCTTCCCGCGGTTATCGACGGCTCGCAGATGCAGGATGCGGTTCCGACCCTTGCTGTGCTCGCCGCCTTCAATGAGACGCCGGTCCGCTTCGTCGGCATCGCCAATCTGCGCGTCAAGGAATGCGATCGCATCCGCGCCGTCTCGACCGGCCTGACGCAGATCCGCCCGGGTCTCGCTCACGAGGAAGGCGACGATCTGATTGTCCAGTCCGATCCCTCGCTCGCCGGACAGCGTCTGCCTGCCAAGATCGATACCTTCGCCGACCACCGCATCGCCATGAGCTTTGCGCTCGCCGGTCTGAAGATCGCGGGCATAACGATCCTTGATCCGGACTGCGTCGGCAAGACCTTCCCGGCCTATTGGCGGACACTGGCCGGGCTTGGCGTGACTTATGCCGATGAGAGCTGACATTATCTGACGCGGCCAGGACGCCGCAGGCGAGGGGTATGATGATCCGACGGCTTTCCGGCCTTTGCTTCGTTCTGTTTCTGATGCTTGCGGCGCGTGGCGCCATCGCTGCGGAGGTGATCAACGCCTTCGCGTCAAACATTGCGCTGGAGAAGAGCGGCGCGATGACGGTGACGGAGACGATATCAGTTACCGCCGAAGGCAGCCGCATTCGGCGTGGCATCTTCCGCGATTTTCCGCTGACTTATCAGGATGAAAAGGGCCGCCTCCGCCGAGTCGATTTCGACGTCATCGCGGTCAAGCGCGATGGCCGCGACGAGCCCTGGCACACCGAATCCATCAGCGGCGGCATCCGCATCTATGCCGGCTCGGAAGACGTTACCGTGAGCTATGGCCGGCACGAGTATGTCTTCACCTACCGCACCAATCGCCAGATCCGCTACTTCGACGATCACGACGAACTCTACTGGAACGTAACCGGCAATGGTTGGATCTTCCCGATCCTGATGGCGACGGCGACGGTGAACCTTCCAGATGGCGTCAGCTCGATCGATACTGCTTTCTTCACCGGCCCGCAGGGCGCGACGGACAGGAATGCAAAGATTTCAGGCGGCGGAAGTCGACTGTTGTTTTCGACGACCCGGGCGCTGAACGCAGGCGAAGGGCTGACGATCGCAGTCAAGATGCCGAAGGGCTCGATCAATCCGCCGAGCGCTGACGATGAGCGGCGCTGGTGGCTCAGCGACAACCGCGATTACTTCCTCGGCTTTGGCGGTCTCATTCTGGTCTTCCTCTATTACACGCGCTCCTGGCTGAAGGTCGGCCGTGACCCGGCGCGTGGCGTGCTGGTGCCGCGCTGGGATCCGCCTGATGGAATCTCGCCGGCGCTGGTGAACTACATCGACAATCGCGGCTTCTCCGGGCAGGGCTGGACGGCGCTGTCGGCAACGGCCCTCAATCTCGCGGTGCGCGGCTTTGTCGTGCTGGAGGACCTCAAGAACGCGATCGTCATCCGCCGCACCGACAAGCCGGTCGGCAAGGAGAAGCTGGAAGCAGGGGAAGCCAGCCTGCTTAACTCAGTCGGAGCCAAGGGCTCGCTGACGATCGATGAAGCGAACGGAACGAAGGTGAAATCAGTCGGCGACAGCTTCCGCACAGCTATCGAGCGCGAGCACCGCGGCAAGTACTACAACGCGAATGCCGGCTACACGACCGGCGGCATAGCGCTCAGCGCCGCTTCATTGGTGGCCCTCTTCGTCTTCGGAACGCTGGAACCCGATGCGATCGCCCTGATGATCATTCCGATTGGCGTCGTCGTCTTCATCTCGGTGTTCGTCGCTGGCTTCGCCAAGTCGTTCCGCCCCGGCAGATCGCTCGGCGCGAAGATCATGTCGGTGATCGCGATCGCCATTGCTGTCTTCATCGGCTTCAGCATCGTCTCGTCGCTGGTTTTGGCACTGTTCTCCTCGCTGGTCGAACTCCACGAGACGCCGATGTTGTTTGCGATCGGCGGCATCATTCTCCTGAACCTGCTCTACGTCTTCATCATGGGTGCGCCGACCCCGCTCGGGGCCAAGCTGATGGATGGCATCGACGGTCTGCGCCAGTACATGACGCTGGCCGAAAAGGACCGCATGAACATGGCGGGCGCCCCTGAGATGTCGCCCCAGCATTTCGAGAAACTGCTGCCCTATGCCGTGGCGCTCGGCGTCGAAAAGCCATGGTCGCGTGCCTTCGAGACATGGCTTGCGGTAGCCGCAGCGGGAGCGGCGGCTGCCTACGCTCCCTCATGGTATTCCGGCAATTTTGGCAGCGGCAATTTCTCCGATCGCATCGGTGGCTTCTCCTCGTCCATGGCCTCGACGATCGCCTCCACCATTCCGGCTCCGCCGTCCAGTTCGTCCTCCGGCTTTTCCGGCGGCGGCTCGTCGGGCGGCTTTTCCGGCGGCGGGGGTGGTGGTGGCGGTGGCGGCGGCTGGTAAGGCGTCCTCAAGCATTCCTGCTTGAGCCCCCCGGTCAAGCGCTCCGCTTGACGTGGCAAGCATTCCTGCTTGACCCCGGGCAAGCATTCCTGCTTGACCTTTCGACGCTCTCCCCTTAACCGCCAGACGGAAACGCGAAAGGGACGGGCATGAAGGTTCTGTTGATCGGATCGGGTGGGCGCGAGCACGCATTGGCCTGGAAGCTGGCGCAATCGCCTCTCATGACGGAATTCTACGCCGCGCCCGGAAATCCCGGCATTGCCGACCACGCGACCCTGGTTGCCGTCAATGTCGACGATCATGATGCCATCCTTGCCTTCTGCAAGGACAAGGCGATCGACTTCGTCGTGGTTGGCCCGGAAGCGCCGCTCGTCGCCGGCATTGCTGACAAGCTGCGCGCTGCAGGCTTTGCAGTCTTCGGCCCATCGGCAGCGGCAGCCCAGCTCGAGGGTTCGAAGGGCTTCACCAAGGATATCTGCGCCCGCTACGACATTCCGACCGGCGCCTATCAGCGCTTCAACAACCCGCCGAAGGCGAAGGCCTATATTCGCCAGCAGGGCGCCCCGATCGTCGTCAAGGCGGATGGCCTTGCTGCCGGCAAGGGTGTGACTGTTGCCATGACCGTTGATGAGGCGCTTGCTGCCGTCGACGGTTGCTTCGAGGGTGCCTTCGGTGCCGCTGGCGCCGAGGTCGTTATCGAAGCCTATCTCGATGGCGAGGAAGCGAGCTTCTTCTGCCTCTGCGACGGCATGCATGTCCTGCCGCTCGCAACCGCCCAGGATCACAAGCGGGTGGGCGAGGGCGATACCGGCCCGAATACTGGCGGCATGGGCGCCTATTCCCCGGCGCCCGTGATGACCAAAGAGATGGTCGAGCGCACGATGAAGGAAATCATCGAGCCGACCATGCGCGGCATGGCCGAGAGCGGCTATCCCTTCTCCGGCGTCTTCTTTGCCGGTCTGATGATCACCGCCAAGGGCCCCGAGCTTATCGAGTACAATGTCCGCTTCGGCGATCCCGAGTGCCAGGTGCTGATGATGCGTCTGAAGAACGATCTTCTGCCGCTTCTCCACGCCACCGCCACCGGGACGCTCGATCAGGTGTCCGCCGAATGGACGGATGATCCGGCTCTGACGGTCGTCATGGCATCGGAGGGCTATCCGGGCTCCTACGACAAGGACACGCCGATCCGCCATATCCCGGAAGCGGGCGAGGGCGCCAAGGTGTTTCATGCCGGAACAGCGCTCAAGGACGGAGCGCTGGTCGCAACGGGTGGCCGCGTGCTGAACGTCACCGCCACAGGGAAGACGGTTGGCGAGGCGCATACGCGTGCCTATGCGCTCCTCGACAAGGTCGATTGGGACAATGGCTTCTGCCGCCGCGACATCGGTTGGCGCGCGATCGACCGCGAAAAAGCGTGAGCAAACCCGAAATCGGGTCAGTTCTCTAAATTTTTACCCTTTCCCCTGACGGGATGGAAACAAAGCCACGCTAGTCTCTTCTCAACGTGAGACGGAGTGTTCCATGCGTCAGGTCATCTTGGGTGCGATAGCTGTGTTTACGGCAGGGTCTGCCTGTGCCTCCTCGATCGAGGTCGTGGGCAAGGACGCGCGCACCAATGGCGGGAGCATCAGCCAGGAAAGCTGCCAAACCTGCCCGCCGCTTGAAAAGGTCGAGCGCAAGAAGGACTACACCGTGCCGACGCTGGCACCTGGCGCGCTGCAATCCTCGGAAGTTCGCGACGTCAACGGTGAGAAGAAGCTCTATCGCACCGAAGGCTGGATGGGCGGCTCGCCCGTCGTTTTTGTAACCAAGGCGCCAGCCGAACCAATGACAGCCGCCACGCAGCCGGCCGACAACATCGACCGCGCCTCGACGACGGCTGCAGTCGTCGGTGGCGACGTCAAGCCGGTCGCGGCAGGCGTGGCAGGCGTGCCGAAGGAACAAAAGGCGCCGCTCGACGTTTTCAACTTTGAACTTCGACCCTGATTTCCATTTCCCTGCCCCAGCCTGACCAAAGTTTCGGTCGTCCGGGGTCCACCCCGCGGTGGATAAAATGCGTCCCTGAGAGAAGCAGGGACGCATTTTTTCTAGTGAGCTTTGCCGAACGGGGAGTTGCCAAAGCTCGGCGCAAGCAGGCGCGCAAGTGCGTGCAATCCAGTCGAAACATCCAGCCAACGCAAATGGTGTTTGGTGCCCTGGCTATCAGCAACGGCAGCGGCAGCTTCAACAGCCGTCAGCTCGGGAACCGGCTCCGGCGGAGGGGAGTAGATGCGTCCCTGATCGAGGGAAAGGATGGTCAGCGTCGTAATCATGACCGTCTCCCACTTGCGGTTTTGCTGTGGGAAGCAGTCTCTGCCGGTTGCGGCCTTCCGGTCCTGAAAGGCCCAAGGAAAAGTTCCGAAACGATCCGAAACTAGCGCTCAGGGACACCCGCCAACCTCAACCCGTCGAGGAGGGCAGCAATGCGATCCGGATATTTGCCGGGTTGGCCGGCACGGATGCGCTCGACGGTTATATCAGGCGTCAGTCGTCTCAACGCCGCTAGGTGGCGATGGGCTTCCTCCATGCGGCCGAGATGCGCACTTGCAGCAATGAGCACCCATAGCGTTGGCTCGAAATTCGGATTGCTGGCCAGCGCTCTCGAAGACCAGGCCACCGCCTGCTCGTATTCTCCGAGGATCACGTGGGCATGCGCGATGCCGCAATGCGAGAAATGCGCGCCGCGGTCACCTGGGGTCAAGCGGTTGGCCCTGTGGAAGTGGCTGAGTGCGTCGTTGACGTTGCCGCAATGAAGATGCCCGATGCCGGCCCTGACAACGACCATCGGGTTGTTGGGATTGGATTCGGCGGCCGCCTGCAGAACTGCAGGACCCCAATCGTAGTCTTTCACCGTCTGCATCAGGGCAACGCCGCAATGAGCCATAACCATGGCGTCGCCGGCGCAGTGCTCCAGCGCCCGCCGCGCCAGTGCGCCGCAGGTTTGCACGTCGTCCTCGGTGAGCGACGGCCAACCCATCGTGTAGCGATGCTCGAGCGCCCATGCCGCATGGGCAAGCAACTGCGCATTGTCAGGCTCGACGGCCAGCCCTTGCATGAGAAGCGCATAGGCGGCAGCGTTATCGCTTTCGATTTCGGTCGAGATCTTGGCCAGCGCCTGCAGGTAGATGTCGTAGGTGGCTACGCTTCCGGGCCTTTCACGTCGTGACCGCTCGATCTCGGCCGTCTGGATCAGCGGTTCGATCAGCGTTGCGACGCGCTCGGTGATGCGATCCTGAAAGTCGAATATCTCGTCCAGCGTCCCGTCGAAGGTCTGCGCCCACATATGCGTGCCGCCTTGACCCTCGACGAGTTCGGCGACAATGCGCAAGCGGTTGCCCTGCTGCCGGATGCTGCCTTCAAGCACGTAGCTGACACCGAGTTCCGCCGCGATCTTGCGCACATCCATCCCGCTGCCCTTGTAGGCAAAGGAGCAGTCCCGGCCGACGACGGCAAAGCTTCGGAACCGGCTGAGGGCTGCAATAATGTCGTCGACGATCCCATCGGCAAAGTAGTCCTGGTTTGGATCGCCGCTAAGATTGCTGAAGGGGAGGACAGCTAGGGTCGGCTTCAACTCCGGGGTTAAAACAGCGGCTTTCGTTTCAATGTTCGCGCGGATGAAGCGGTAACCGACACGCGGCACCGTCGCAATCCATTCCTGCCCATCGGGTGTAAGACCGAGCACTTTGCGAAGCGCCGCCACCTGGACAGTCAGGTTGCTTTCCTCGACTGCGGTTCCGGGCCACACGCGCTCCATCAGCGCATCCTTGGAAACAACATTGCCGCGGGCTTCAAGTAACACTTCAAGAAGAGCCGCGCCGCGTTGGCCAAGCGCGACTGCCCGCCCATTCCGCAGCAAGCCGCAGCCGGGATCGAGAACGAATTCACCGAAGGCATGCGAAGCCTCAGCCATGCAGCAAGTATAGCGCAACCGCCAGAGTCGGAAAACTGTACGGCGTGCCTTGCGACACCACTTCAACTTAAGGGCGCGCAGATGAATCAAACTTGCCGCACACTGCAAGAATGCACTGATTATATTTGATAATCCTTTGAGCGCCCGCACTTGGCAATTGTTAATTCATTCACTCTAACTCTAACAACCAAAGCCGGAAGACGCATGATTGTCGTCGCCACGCGTGGTCAACGCAGAGGTCGGGAGTTCACCGATCCGGGATTGCCGAACCCACCGATTTTGCGAGACATTCATGAAGAAACTTAACATCGCCCATCAACTCTTTGCCCTCGTGGGCGTCCTCATGGCGGCTTTCGCCATTGCCACCTATTTCCAGATCAGGACGACGTCGCAGGCGATCTACGACGACCGCTTCGATCTTTTACAGGCGCAGGTCCAATCCGGTATCTCCGTCCTCGATTCCTACTACCAGCGCGAAAAGTCCGGCGAGATGACGCATGAGGTCGCGCAGGCCGAAGCCTTCAAGGTGCTCTCCAAGGTCAAGTTCGAGCCGGCAGGCTATCTCTTCGGCTACGACTACGACGTCATCCAGCGCTTCCACCCAAAGCCTGACAACATCGGCAAGAACATGAGCGCGCAGGTGGACCAGAACGGCACCTATTTCAGCAAGGACATGGTCGCCAAGGGCCGGGCCGGCGGCGGTCGCACCATCTACTACTGGAGCAAGCCGGGCCAGCCCGACGACAAGCTGTTCGAGAAAGGCTCTTACTCGGCAGCCTTCGAGCCGTGGCAGTTGGTCGTGTCCAGCGGCGTCTACCTCGATGACCTGCAGGCACAGATCAATGATGCGATCTGGAAGGCTCTGATTGCCTGCGCCATCATCGCGGTTGCCGGTGTCGCTGCCGCCTTCTATTTCATCCGCGGCATCTCCAAACCGCTACAGGATGTTCATCAGGCGCTGGAAGCGGTTGCCGACGAGAACATAGCAGTCTCCATCCCGCATGCCGACATGAACAACGAAGTCGGCATGATGGCCAAGGCGACAAAGTCGCTGCAGCAGAAGGTCAAGGAGCGTCACGCCATGTCCGAGCGTGAGGCCGCGCAGCAGATGGCCCTCGACGGCGAGCGTGAGAACAGCCAGCGCCTGCAGCGCGAGGAAACGGTCGCCCAGAACCATGTTGTCTCGACTATCGGCCAGGCGCTGGAGCTGATCGCCCGAGGTGACCTGACGGTCCGTTGCGCCGATCTAGGCCAGAAGTATGCAGCTCTTCGCGACAACTTCAACGATGCGCTTGCGCATCTCGAAGCTGCCATGGCCAAGGTCAGCGCCAAGGGCGGCGACATTGCCGTCAGCAAGGAAGAGATCCGTCGCGCCTCAAACGATCTGTCGCAGCGCACAGAGCGTCAGGCCGCGAGCCTCGAAGAAACCTCCGCAGCTCTCGATGAACTGACTGTCGCCGTCCGCCAGACCGCCGAAGGCGCCCATGAAGCCAGCAAGCGTGTCGAGGCCGTCAGCGGCGAGGCGAGCCGTAGCGATGCCGTCGTCTCCGAAGCGATCGAAGCGATGAGCGGTATCGAGAAGTCGTCTGCCGAGATCGGCAAGATCATCGGCGTCATCGACGACATTGCCTTCCAGACGAACCTGCTGGCTCTGAACGCCGGCGTCGAAGCGGCCCGTGCCGGCGAATCCGGCAAGGGCTTCGCGGTCGTCGCTCAGGAAGTGCGCGAACTGGCACAGCGCTCGGCTGCGGCTGCCAAGGAGATCAAGGATCAGATCGCCCGTTCGTCCGGCCAGGTCGATCAGGGCGTCCGTCTGGTCGGCGAAGCCGGCGAGGCGCTGAAGCGTATCTCTGACCAGATCAAGGCCGCCAACGAGATCGTTGCGAAGATCGCCCACAGCGCCTCCGAGCAGGACACCACGCTGCGGTCGATCTCGTCCTCGATGAACCAGCTCGACGCTGCGACGCAGCAGAACGCCGCGATGGCCGAGGAAACCACTGCGTCGGCCGAGTCGCTGGCAAGCGACACCGACGAGCTTCTGAACCTCATCCGCGGTTTCCGCGTTGGTGACAGCCAGGATTACAGTGCGCAGGTTCGCCGGGCCGCCTGAGGTTCGGCCGCCAAGCAAGAAAACGGTCGTCGGGCGATCCGACGGCCGTTTTGCATTAAGGGGAGTCGGCCGTCGCGGCCTCGTCGGCAGTAAGCCTTGCGACAAGTTCCTCAATTTCGCGATCGGAGTAGACGGCAATGCCAGCCTGCTTCAGAAGCGCGGCCGTCACGCCATTTGCTGCGAGCTTCTGCCCGGAAAACGTGCCGTCATAGACAAAGCCCGAGCCGCAGGAGGGGCTGCCATCGATCAGCAGCGCATAACGGCAGCCTGTTTCGATCGCGAGCGCCAGTGCATTCTCGGCAGCCCGCTTGAACTCGCCCGTCACATCGCCGCCGCTGACCTCGACGACGCGCGCACGGCCGGAGAGGACATCCTCGCCCGTGGCTGCGCCTTCAATTTCGGCGGGTGGACGCGGCACCGGCATTCCGGCGGACATCTCGGGACAGATTGTCACCAGCCGGCCTTCCTCGATCCAGCGCGTGATCGCGGGATGGGCGAGCGGCTTCGACTGGCCGTCATAACGGACGGCATGGCCCATGAGACAGGCGCTGACGAGGATCTTGTTCATGACTTTGGCATAACGCCAAAGACGTGATAGTTCCAGTCCGCCGTAAGACTTGACGAAGGGATGCAGGGTGCAGCGAAGCATTGGCGCGGACAAGCCATGACCAATCTAGCGGTTTATGCCGCGCTGTTCCTGGCGGCTTTTGCGGCTGCCACGATATTCCCGATGCAGTCGGAAGCCGGCCTCGTCGCGCTCATCCTGGCGAAGCAGCATCCGGTCATTGCGCTGATCGCGGTGGCGACAATAGGCAACGTCCTCGGCTCGGCCGTCAACTGGCTGCTCGGCGTCGGCATTGAACGATTTCGCGACAAGCACTGGTTTCCCGTCCGCCAGCCTGCGCTCGACAAGGCGCAAAGCTGGTATCGGCGCTATGGCAAGTGGTCGCTGCTTCTGAGCTGGATGCCTGTTATCGGCGATCCCATCACCATCGTCGCCGGTGTGCTACGCGAACCGCTTCCGATGTTCCTGCTGCTTGTGACCATTGCCAAGGCCGCGCGTTATGCGGTTCTCTCGGCGGCTACAATCGGAGTTGCTGGCTGACGGAAATCAGAGATTTCCATCCTTGAATCAAAATCTGAGCAAGGATGGAAATACGCAGCAAATGTCGGATGTTAAGGCGTCATCCGCACGCCGCATCTGATGCGCTTAACCCGAGATCTTCGAGAAGTCGGCGACCGTGCCGGTTGCCTCGCGGATCAGGCGAAGCAGGGCAAGGCGATTGGCACGGATTGCAGCGTCTTCGTCATTGACCAACACGTCGTCGAAGAAGCGGTCCACCGGAGCACGCAGCCTGGAGAGCGCTTCCATCGCCGAGCGGAAGTCTTCCTTGTCGACGGCCGCAGAGGCTTCTGCGGAAGCGGTGGTGATGGCGGCAAAGAGCTGCTTCTCGGCGTCGAGTCGGAAGAGATTTTCGGAGACGCCGTCGGCGATCACCGTGCCCTTCTTTTCCTCGGCAGCCAGGATCTGCGTGGCACGCTTGGTGCCGACCAGGAGGTTCTTGCCATCCTCGGACGTGATGAAGGCCGTTAGTGCCTCGACACGGCGGGCGATCATCAAGAGGTCGTCGGCCTCCGGCGTCAGCACGGAATCGATGAGATCGTAGCGCGCGCCCTGATCGCGCAGATAGACCTTCAGGCGGTCATGGAAGAAGGAGAGGAGGTCGAACTGGCGTGACAGGTCGTTGTCGTCAACAGTCTTGCCGATATCCGTATCGATGCGGCCCATGTGGCTGGTGATGCGCGGCAGCAGCGTCAGGCGCACACGCCGCTCGAGAAGGATGCGGATGACGCCAAGGGCAGCCCGGCGCAGCGCAAACGGATCCTTCGAACCGGTCGGCTTTTCGTCGACAGCCCAGAAGCCGATCAGCGTGTCGAGTTTGTCGGCAAGCGCCACTGTGATCGCGACCTTGTCCTGTGGCAGCTGGTCGGACGGGCCTTGCGGCTTGTAGTGCTCCTCGATCGCGGTCGCGACAACGGCATCCTCGCCCTGAAGGGCGGCATACTTGCGCCCCATGACGCCCTGCAGTTCCGGAAACTCGCCGACAGCCTCGGTGCGCAGATCGGCCTTGGCAAGCACCACGGCCCTATCGACCAGCTTGTAATCAGCACCGACCGGGAAAGCGACCTTTGCGGCCATGGCGCGGATGCGCTCCACGCGCTCGCCCTGTGTACCCAGCTTGGCGTGGAACGTCACATCAAGCGCATCGAGCTTCGCCATGCGCTGGTCGAGCGGCTTCTTGAGGTCGAGGTCGAATTTCTTTGCCGAAGCCTCCAGCGTCTCCAGATCAGGCAGATCGCCCTGGTCGCGCTTCCAGAAGTGCAGGGCGTCGGACAGGCGCGCGCGCACGACCTTGCCGTTGCCGTGGATGATTTCCTTGCCGCCGTCGCTGGCTTCGATGTTCGAGACGAGGATGAACTTGTTCGACAGCGTGTCGCCGCCAACAGGGCGCGTCACGAAACACTTCTGGTTCGTCTTGATCGTCAGGCGGATGATCTCCGCCGGAATCGAGAGGTAGTCTTCCTCGAAGCTGCCCAACAGGACCTGCGGCAATTCGACGAGGCCCGAGACCTCTTCGAGCAGGCCTTCGTCCTCGACCAGTTCCAGTCCGTTTGCAAACGCGACATCGCGGGCATCATGCAGGATGATGTCCTTGCGGCGTTCGCCATCGAGGATCACCTTGGCCTTTTCGAGGTTCGCGATGTAATCGCCGAAACGCTTGACGGTGATGGCGCCGGGCGCATGGAAACGATGGCCGTAGGTCACGTTGGAGGCGACGATGCCGTCGATCGAGAACGGAATGACGACGGTCTCTTCATGCTCCGTGCCGAACGTGCAGACGATCGATTGCAACGGCCGGACCCAGCGCAGCGAGCCTGGCTGAGCGGAAGCCGCGCCCCAGCGCATTGGCTTAGGCCAGGGGAAATCGCGAATGATGCCGGGCATGACATCGCTGATGATCTCTTCAGCGGCGCGACCGGGCTTGGAGATGATAGCGATGTAGAAGTCGCCCTTCTTCAGGTCGCTCTGGATCTGCGCCTCGGAAACCGAGGACAGGCCGGCGCCACGCAGGAAGCCTTCGATCGCCTTCTCGTTGGCGTCGGTGCGGGGACCCTTCTTCTCTTCGCGCACATCGGCGGAGCGCGCCGTCAGGCCGCGGATATCGAGCGTCAGCCGGCGTGGCGTCCAGTATTCGCGCGCACCCTCGTAGGAAAGTCCTGCTTCGACAAGCGCATCGGTCACGAGCTTCTTCAGGTCGCCGGCAGCCTTGCGCTGCAGGCGGGCCGGGATCTCTTCGGAGCGGAGTTCTAGGAGCAGATCTGGCATGTCACTTTCCTTGCCTTCTCTGGGGAAGGCGCCACAAAGGCGGGGCTAAAAACGGTCGCCTCTGCTAGCAAAGAATGCCGCACATGCACAACCGCAAAAACGGCCGCTGGCCGTGCTATGTTGCTGTGGATAGGGACGGCGGGCATTGCCTTGTCGTTTTTCGCCGCTATGGTCCCGCAAATTTTGTGAACCGCAGGAATTCTCATGGCCGCTGACCTTCGCTCGCTCGCCGCTGTCATCTCCTCCGAAATCAACGCCCGGCCGGACCAGGCCAAGGCGGCGATCGAGTTGCTCGACGAAGGGGCGACCGTGCCCTTCATCGCCCGCTACCGCAAGGAAGTGACGGGTGGGTTGGACGATACGCAGCTGCGCAATCTGGCGGAGCGGCTGGTCTATCTGCGTGAACTGGAAGCCCGCCGCGATACCATCGTCGAATCCATAACCGGTCAGGGCAAGATGACCGACGACCTGCTTGGCAAGATCGCCGATGCTGCCACCAAGGCCGAGCTTGAAGATCTCTATCTCCCGTACAAGCCGAAGCGTCGCACCCGCGCCGAGATCGCCCGCGAGCGTGGCCTCGGACCGCTGGCGGAGGCGATCCTGGCTGATCGCTCAAAGGAGCCTGCGACGCTGGCGGAGGGCTACATCACCGCCGATGTGCCGGATGTGAAGACGGCACTCGAGGGCGCGCGCGACATCGTCGCCGAAGGCATCGCCGAAAATGCCGATCTGCTTGGCAAGTTGCGCGCCCATATGCGCAGCGCTGCCCTGCTGAAGGCCAAGGTGGTCGATGGCAAACAGGCCGCTGGCGAGAAGTTCTCCGACTACTTCGACCATTCCGAGCGCTGGGCGACCGCCCCCGGTCACCGCGCGCTAGCCATGCTGCGCGGCTGGAACGAAGAAGTGCTGACGCTGACCATCGAGGCCGATGCCGAGACCGTCTCTCCCAACAAGCCGGTCGAGCGCATGATCGCCGCCGCCTACGAGATCGGCGCGAGCCGTCCCGGCGACCGCTGGCTGATGGACGTCGCAAGCTGGACCTGGCGCGTCAAGCTCTCCATGTCGCTGTCGCTCGACCTGATGCGCGAACTTCGCGAACGTGCCGAGGAAGAGGCGATCCACGTCTTCGCCCGCAATCTCAAGGATCTGCTGCTGGCAGCGCCGGCCGGTTCGCGCCCGACCATGGGCCTTGATCCGGGCATCCGCACCGGCGTCAAGATCGCCGTAACCGATGCAACAGGCAAGGTCGTGGCGACCTCGACCGTCTATCCCTTCCAGCCGCGGAACGACGTGCGCGGCGCGCAGCTGGAGCTTGCTTCCCTGATCCGTAAGCACAATGTCGAGCTGATCTCGATCGGCAACGGCACCGGCAGCCGCGAGACCGAAAAGCTGGTCGCCGACATGCTGGCCGAACTGCCGGCGCCGAAGCCGACCAAGGTGATCGTCTCGGAAGCCGGCGCTTCCGTCTATTCCGCATCCGAGACCGCTGCCCTTGAGTTTCCCAACCTCGACGTATCGCTCCGTGGCGCCGTTTCCATCGCCCGCCGCCTGCAGGATCCGCTGGCCGAACTCGTCAAGATCGAGCCGAAGTCGATCGGCGTCGGGCAGTATCAGCATGATGTCGACCAGCAGAAGCTGTCGCGCTCGCTCGATGCGGTCGTCGAAGACGCGGTGAATGCCGTCGGCGTCGATCTTAACACCGCTTCCGCGCCGCTGCTCTCCCGTGTCTCCGGTCTGGGCGCCTCGATTGCCGACGCGATCGTCAAGCATCGAGACAGCGAAGGTCGCTTCGAGACCCGCCGTGACCTGTTGAAGGTCGCCCGCCTCGGCCAGCGTACCTTCGAGCAATGCGCCGGCTTCCTACGCATTCGCGATGGCAAGGAGCCCCTCGATGCCTCCTCAGTCCACCCGGAAGCCTACGGCGTCGCCAAGAAGATCGTCGCCGCCTGTGGCCGCGACCTGCGTTCGCTGATGGGAGATACCGCCGTGCTGAAGGCCGTCGATCCGCGTCAGTTCATCGATGAGAAATTCGGCCTGCCGACGGTGAAGGACATCCTGGCCGAGTTGGAAAAGCCCGGCCGCGACCCGCGCCCGAGCTTCAAGACAGCAACCTTCGCCGAAGGCGTTCATGAGATCTCCGACCTCACGCCGGGCATGTTGCTGGAAGGCACCGTGACCAATGTCGCGGCCTTCGGGGCTTTCGTCGACATTGGCGTCCATCAGGACGGTTTGGTGCACGTTTCGCAACTCGCCGATCGCTTCGTCAAAGATCCTCACGAAGTTGTGAAAGCTGGCGACGTTGTGAACGTTCGCGTCGTCGAGGTCGATGCCAAGCGTAAGCGCATCGGCCTGTCGATGAGAAAGGACGATGGCTCGCCGGCCTCCGCTCCGCGTGGCGAGCCACGTGGAAACCCGCCGGTTCGCGGCCAGAATGACCGGCGGTCGGCTTCGTCAAAGCAGGAAAGCCAAGGTGCGTTTGGAGCCGCACTGGCTGAGGCCATGAAGCGAAAATAAGCGCTTAGCAACCAAATTTGCAAAAATGTCACACTTCGGCGACCATGTTGCCGAGGTGCGAATTACGGCGCTTGTAAGGCGGATGAGAGATACTAAGTTGATCGGATCATCCTGTCACATTGCGAGGCCTTACTTATGGCGTCGGCTTTCTTATCGATTGTCCAAAAAATCATCCGTAAGGGTAATCTGAGACTCACTCTCGCCAATGGCGAGACGCATGCGGTCGGTGATGGCACAGGCGAACTCGTTGTCGCCCGCGTTGCCGATGAAGAGGCGGAACAGCTGATCCGCCGCGATCCCACCCTGAAGCTAGGCGAAATGTACATGGAAGGCCGGTTCATTCTCGAACAGGGCAACATCTACGATTTCCTGGCGATGGTGAAGCAGAACACCACCAACGAGATCTTCGATATCCCGATGGCGGCTCTCCTGATCGGACGCATCGCCCTGCAGCAGCTTAAGAGCCGCATGCCGATCAACCGCAACAGGCGTAACGTTGCCCACCATTACGACCTGTCCGAAAAGCTCTTCGAACTCTTCCTCGACGAGGATTGGCAATACTCCTGTGCCTACTACAACCCACCCGGCATCAGCCTGGAGGAGGCGCAGGTCGCCAAGAAGCGGCACATTGCCGCGAAGCTTCTGCTCGAACCGAACCAGCGTGTCCTGGAGATCGGCTCCGGCTGGGGCGGCATGGGCATGTACCTGGTGGAATCCACGCCGGGACTGGAGCTCACCGGCATCACGCTCAGCAAGGAGCAGCTGAAGATCTCGCGGGAGCGAGCTCAGAAGCGTGGTCTTGGCGATCGCGCGCGCTTCGAACTGCAGGACTACCGCACGATGACGGGCAGGAAATTTGACCGCATCGTATCGGTCGGCATGTTCGAGCATGTCGGCATCGGCAATTTCGGCAAGTTCTTCAAGAAAGTGCATGAATTCCTAGACGATGACGGCGTCATGGTGTTGCACTCGATCGCACGTCCGAAGCCAAGCTTTGCGACCAATGCCTTCATCGAGAAGTACATTTTCCCGCAGGGCTATATCCCATCGATTGGCGAGACCATACCTTTCATCGAAAAGGCGGGACTGCTCGTCCGCGATGTCGAAGTTCTGCCGCTGCACTATGCCTACACACTGCGTCACTGGCGTGAACGCTTCGTGGCGCGCAGGGCCGAGGCGGTTGCGCTTTATGACGAGCAGTTCTTCCGCATGTGGGAATTCTACCTTGCGGGGTCGGAAATGGGCTTCCGCTGGGACGAACTTTTCATCATGCAGATCCAGATTTCCAAGAACCAGTATTCCACCCCCGATAACCGCGACTACATTGCCGAGAACGAGGCGAAGCTGAAAGAGTTCGAGGCGACGCGCACGCCGCTCGAAAAAGTCATTCTCTGATCCAGATCAAAAGGCGCGGCAAAGGCCGCGCCGTCTTTAAATTCGGAGCTTGATGACAATGGCAAGCACCCTTCCGGAAATCCATCTCGTGCGTCACGGCGAAACCGAGTGGAGTTTGTCTGGGCGGCACACCGGTCGCAGTGACATTCCGCTCACGGCAAAAGGCGAGGCCGCAGCACGTGACGTCGGTTCGCGCCTTGCGGGTAGAGGTTTTGCGGCCGTGTGGTCGAGCCCGTCGCAGCGCGCGCGGGACACCTGCGAACTCTCGGGCTTTGGCGCCGGCGCGATCGTCAAGGATGACTTGGCGGAATGGGACTACGGCGCCTACGAGGGTATCACCACCAAGGAAATCCAAGCGAGCCGACCCGGTTGGCAGCTGTTTCGCGACGGCTGCCCCAAGGGCGAGGCGGCGGGCGATGTCGGCGGGCGAGCAGATCGGATCATATCGGAGTTGAGGCTGGCCAATGCCCCGATCCTGATCTTTTCCAGCTCGCACTTCCTGCGCGTCCTTGGCGCGCGCTGGCTCGGATTGCCGCCGACCGATGGCGCGCGCTTCATCCTCGACACGGCAAGCATCAGCGTTCTCGGCTACGAGCACGACCTGACGGAGCCGGTGATCAGGCGGTGGAACCAGCGCTGAAAGGTCGCCCCGGCGGCCGTGAATTGATCTTGACCCGCGCCTCGACGGCTCGCTAGATGGCGTCATGCAACAGATCGGCGGAATAAACGGGCGCGTTGCGGATGCGCCTTCGAACAACTGGGTTTACCGGGTCCTGCCTCCCTGGCTCTGGCCCTACGCGCAGCTTGCGCGCTGGGATCGGCCGATCGGCTGGCAATTGCTGATGTGGCCCTGCTTCTGGTCGGCTGCCATGGCCGCGAATGCGGCGGCTCATATTGGCCAGTTTTCCGGCGGCCAGCTGATTTTCCATCTCGTGCTCTATTTCATCGGCTCTGTCGCGATGCGCGGGGCTGGGTGCACATACAACGATCTCGTCGACCACACGATCGACATGGAAGTGGCGCGCACCCGCTCGCGGCCGCTGCCATCGGGTCGGGTGACACGCACGCAGGCCAAGGCGTTCATCGTCCTGCAGGCGCTGGTCGGGCTGCTGGTCGTGCTGCAGCTGAACTGGTTTGCCGTCATTCTCGGCGTCCTCTCGCTCGCTATCGTGGCGCTTTATCCTTTCGCCAAGCGCTTCACGGATTGGCCGCAGTTCTTCCTTGGCCTTGCCTTTTCCTGGGGTGCTTTGATGGGCTGGGCGGCGATCTTCGGCGGCCTTTCACTGGCGCCAATCCTCCTCTACGTCGCCTCGGTGGTCTGGACGATCGGTTACGACACGATCTATGCCCACCAGGACAAAGAGGACGACGAGCTGATCGGTGTCCGCTCGACCGCGCGGCTGTTTGGCGACAAGACGAAACAGTGGCTGGTCGGCCTCTATGGCCTGACGCTCGTGCTTGCCTTCTGCGCCTTCCTGTCTGCAGGCGTCGGCCTGTTCGGCTATCTCGGCCTGCTCATCGCGGCCGGCATGTTCGCCTGGCAGATCGTGACGCTCAATATCGACGATGCCGACCAGTGCCTTGCGCTGTTCAAGTCGAACAATCGCGTCGGCCTGATCATCTTTCTTGGCCTCTTCCTGTCGCTTCTCTTCGTCCTGCCCTGAGGCGGAAATGAAAATGCCCGGCACAATGGCCGGGCATTGATGGTCTGAAATGACGCACCGCTTAGTTGCGGGCGATGATTTCCTTGCCTTCGATCTTCATGGCGACGCCGAGCTTGCCCGTCGTGCGGCGCACGAGGAAGCGCGGACGCCGGTTTGCGAAGTAGGAATGCCGGCGGCGCGGCTTCAATGCGCTGGTGCGCAGGTCGCCAAGATGCTCTTCCAGCGGGCGGGCAACGCCGTCGGCCTCGACCATCAGCATCGGAATGCGGAAGGCCTCGGACCAGCTTCGCCAGTCGGCTGCGATATCTGCGAGGTCGTGGGCGACCAGCAGCGGTATGCAGAGCTCGGGGTCCTCGTGGTGAAGCTCCAGCGTGACAGTGACTTCGCCGTTGCCATGGTCGATGGCCCGGGCGGCTACGCCCTTGAAGGCGCGCTTGGGCAGGGCAATCGAAAGCGGCAGACCGCTGGAGGAGAGAACCTTGCGCAGGATGGCGCCACGTTCGTCGATCGTTATGTTCACGTCACTTGAGGAGTCATGGATGGCGTAGCTGACCTGCTGGGGAAAGCGAGACGGATCGAGACGCAGCGTCGTTCCAGCCCATACGGGCTTCATAACGGTGTTGTTCATGTTCATTCTACCCTTGTCTTACCTGAGAGCCGGTTTCCGGTCTTCTCCTCGGGGCTTTGCGCCCTCTATGGCCCGACAATAGGCGCCGCCTGTTCGAGACAGCTTAAAAATCGCGGTTAAGAAAACTTTGCCTCCCTGGATGGTTATCAAAACCGAAGCCGGCAAGGTTTCCGGAGGGTGAACGCCTGCTGTGCCATATTGCAACGCTGGATGGGTAAGTCTCGGGTAAGCTTTTTATCGCAAAATGGCGCAGAACCAATCGGTCATGCTTGAAGACTTTGCCGGAAAAGGACGCACTATGATCTCGGCTTCGATGGCCTACAATTTGTTGTCCGGGAACATGAAGCAGAGCCTGGATCGCGTCGCCTCCCAGGCGACGGTCAAACGCGACGCCGAGTATTACAAGGACAACATCAACAACGTCAAAGACGTCGACGATTTCCTCGGCGACTATCGGCTCTACAGCTATGCGATGAAGGCCTATGGCCTCGAAGACATGACTTACGCCAAGGCCTTCATGAAAAAGGTGCTGGAAAGCGATCTGACGGACGCCAATAGCTTCGCCAACAAGCTTTCCGATTCGCGCTACAAGGAATTCGCTGCTGCGTTCAATTTCAACACGCCCGCAGCGGATGCCCAGAGCGACGCGCAGGAAGACGACCTGATCGGTCTCTACACGCAATCCTTCGCCGACGAAGGCAGGAATGCCGCGGCCGAAACGAAATACTACAGCAACGCGATAGACGCGGTTCAGAACGTTTCCGATCTCGTCGGCGACAGCCGCGTGCGCACCTATGTTCTCAAGGCCTACGGCATCGATCCCACTTATGTTTCCAAGGATTTCCTGGCGCAGGTTTTGACGAGCGACGTCAACGATCCCAATAGCTTTGTCAATCTCAACGGCAACGACAAGTATAAGGCGCTTGCCGCACAATTCAGCTTCAATGCAGATGGCACCGTTAACGGCACAGCGCAGACGGCCACCCAGAAAGACGCCGTCATGGAGCAGTACAATCTGACTGTCCCATCGATCACGACCTCGGCGGCTGCCGACTACAACAAAGCCTACTATCTGTCCAAGATCGGAACCATCACCAATGTCGACGACATCATCGCCGACAAGCGGCTGACGTCCTATATCAAAACGGCCTTCAGCATGGGCGACGATTTCAGCAACGCGGCACTCCGGTTGGTTCTTACCGATGCGAGCTACGCAAGCTTGCTGGATTTCAGCAACGTCAATCAGAGCTTCAATTTCAACGCGGACGGTACCATCAATTCCGCTGCGGCGTCCTATGCGGCACAGACGTCGGATCAGATGAAAGCGATGTCCGACCAGGCCGCAAACACCACGGGCTATTATCAATCAAAGATCGTCAGCATCACCAATGTCGATGACCTGATCGCTGATACCAAGCTGACCCAGTACATCAGGGATGCCTATTCGCTTCCCCAGAGCGTCAGCGATGCCGACCTTCGCAGCGTCTTGACGGATGCGAGCTACGCCAGCTTGCTGGGTTACGACGACGTCCACTCGGCCTTCAACTTCCAGGCCGACGGCAGCGTTGCCACTGGCGCCGGGGCGCAAACAATCGCGCAGGCACGGGCCACGAGTTCGCAGGTCCGCGCCAATCTCGATTACTTCCAGGCTGTGATCCCGACGATCTCCAATGTCGATGACCTGATCGCTGACGGGCAAATGATGAACACTCTGCGGTCGGCCTATGGCGTCCCCACGAGCGTCAGCGACGCAGACATCAAAAGCATCCTGACTGATGCCAGCTTCGCCGCTAGCCAGGGGCTCAGCGCGCTCAATGCCGCGTTCAGCTTCGCGGCCGATGGTTCGGCCGCCGCTGCATCCGGCCCGCAATCGAGCGCTCAGTTGATGGATACGACGACGTTCTACGGCGTGCGATATGCGGACGCGCAGAACGAGGCGATCGACGAGGCCGTGGCAAACTACAAGACGCGAATGGCCGACGATAAGATCAAGAAGGTTGACGACCTGCTGCGCTCGAACGCCGCCGCAGACTTTGACAAGAAGAACGACGACCTACCTGAACTTTACGATATGGCGCTTCGCGCCTACGGACTGACGGAACAGGACGTGTCTCGTTCCATGTTCCGCAAGCTGCTGAAGAGTGACCCCTACGATCCCGACGGCTACGTCGCCTCGTTAAAAGACGAGCGGATCACCAATCTGGTCCGCGCCTTCAATTTTGGAGCTGACGGCAAGATATCCGCGGAGATACAGCCGCTGCCGTCCGCCGTGATGGCGAAATATGCGACGAACTATAAGTCGCGCATGCTGATGGGCATGAGCGACGGCCCGCTCAGGGACAAGGCTTCCGAGGATGCGACGAAAGCCGTCGATGCATTCGCCAAAGGCATGGCGGAGGTGAAGTCTCTCGACGACTTCCTGTCGAACGACAAGCTGACCAGCCTGGTCTTGACGGCAAACGGCCTCGACCCGAAGAAATACGACGAGGAGACGCTGCGCAAGATCTTTGCCTCCGATCCGTCCGATCCCAAGAGCTACCTCAACACGAAGGCGGAGTCGAAGTTCAAGGAGATTGTCTCGGACTTCAACTTCGATACCGACGGTAACCTGACGCGGGCCAAGATCGGGACAGTCCAGAATGTTGGCGCCGAAGACCGGACGGAGCAAAAGTACGTTCAGCAGACGCTGGAATCGCAGGAAGGTGAAACGAACGACGGCGTACGCCTCGCGCTGTATTTCGCGCGCAGCGCACCCGACATCACATCGCTCTACACGATTCTAGGCGACAAGGCGTTGTTCCAGGTGATTACAACCACCTTCAGCCTGCCGACCAGTGTCTCGAACATGGATGTCGAAAAACAGGTTTCCATGCTTGGGAAGTTCGTCAATCTCGAGGATCTCCAGGATTCCAAGAAGGTCGACAAGCTCATGAAGCGCTTTACGGCAATGTATGATCTGCAGAACAACTCTGGCACATCCCCGGCGCTCACCATCCTGACCAATGGCGGCACGACCAGCACAAGCCTTCTTTAAATCGTCGCCCCTTAGTCGACGTTGACGACCTTGCCGGGGTTCATGATGCCGGCCGGGTCGAAGGCGTGCTTGATCCTGCGCATCAGCTCCATTTCAATCGGCGGGCGGATCGAGGCCAGTTCGTCGCGCTTCAGCTGACCGATCCCGTGCTCGGCGGAAATCGATCCTCCGTGCGCCAGCACGAAGCCATGGACGATGTGGTTCATTTCACGCCAACGCGCCAGGAAGGCCTGTTTGTCGGCGCCAACTGGCTGGGAAATATTGTAGTGAATATTGCCGTCGCCCATGTGGCCGAAGGCGCAGATGCGAGCGCCGGGCATGGCCGCCACGACCGCACCGCCGGCCTCGTGCATGAAAGCCGGGATTGCGGAAACCGGCACGGAAACGTCGTGCTTGATCGATCCGCCTTCGGGTTTTTGCGCGTCCGACATGCTCTCGCGCATATGCCAGAGCGCCTGCTGCTGCGCGACCGACGAGGCGATTGTTGCGTCTTGAACCAAACCTGCCTCGAAGCCCTGCTCAAGCAGCGCCGTCATCATGCGCTCGGCGGTTTCGGCAGAATCGGACGTGGAAATATCGACAAGGACATACCAGGGGTGCGCCGATTCCAGTGGATCGCGTACCCCCTCGATGTTGCGTGCGGTAATCTCGACGCCGAAGCGCGGCATCAGCTCGAAGCCGGTCAGCGAGGTGCCGCAAAGGCTGGATGCGAGGTTGAAAAAGGCAAGGGCATCCTCGACCGAGTTAAGGCCGGCAAAAGCGACCTGCTTTCCGAGAGGCTGCGGAAAGAGCTTGAGCACGGCGCCGGTGATGATGCCGAGCGTGCCTTCCGCGCCGATGAAGAGGTCGCGCAGGTCATAGCCGGTGTTGTCCTTCTTCAGGCGGCGCAGGCCGTTCCAGATTTCGCCGGTCGGCAGCACGACCTCGAGGCCGAGGCAGAGCTGGCGCATGTTCCCATAGGCAAGCACCGCCGTGCCACCGGCATTCGTCGACAGATTGCCGCCGATGCGGCACGAACCTTCGGAGCCAAGCGAGAGAGGAAACAGCCTACCGTATGCCTCTGCCGCCTTCTGCACGTCCGCGAGGATCGCTCCGCCATCGGCGACGAGGACATTGGCGACGGGATCGACATCACGAACCTTGTTCATGCGTTCGAGCGAGATGATGATGTCGGACTTGCCTTCGCGCGGCGTCTGGCCACCGACGAGACCCGTGTTGCCCGTTTGCGGCACGACCGCGGTTCCGGTCTCGGTTGCGAGCTTCAGGATCGACGACACTTCTTCGACCGAACCGGGCTTCAGGAGAAGAGGGGACGAGCCGTGGTAAAGGCCGCGGTTTTCAATCAGATGCGGCGCGAGATCGGCTTCGCTCCTAAGCGCATGCTTCTCACCGATGACGGCGGCGAAACGGTCGAGAAGTTCGGGGGAAACGCTGCTCATCGAAACATGATCCTTCTTGCTTACTCACGTGGCGCGGCTGCGCGGCGGAGCCGATCGTTGATTGCCTCGCCGAGTCCCTCGTCGGGAATGGCTGCAAAGGCGATCGTCTGCGCGCCGCTGGCGTCGGCTTTCTTCATATAGTCGAAGAGGTTCGCCGCGGCTTCCGCGAGATCGCCGTCCCGGCTGAGATTGAGGACGATCCTGGCGTCGTCGGCACCGGCAACGGCCGTCTTGCCGAAGGCAATCAGCGCCTCGTCGGAATCGACATGCGTTGCGTCCAGCCGGACGGTTGCGCCGGGCGCGTAGTGGGATGCCAGCATCCCCGGCGCCTCGATGGCCGCGGACGCCTTCCTGGCTCGCACCAGCTTTTGACCGGCCACGCGCTCGATCTCCGAGGCAGGCAGCCCGCCCGGCCGCAAGAGCCTGAGCTTGCCATCCTCGACCTTGACGATCGTGGACTCGACGCCAACGGTGCTTGCACCGGCATCGAGGATCAGTCTGATGCGCTCGCCGAGGTCGGCGTCGACATGGGCAGCGCTCGTCGCGCTGATCTTGCCTGACGTGTTGGCGCTGGGCGCGGCGAGCGGCCGCCCAAAGGCGCGGATCAGCTCTCCCGCGAAACCCTTCGGCACGCGGATGCCAACGGTATCAAGCCCTGCGGTCGCCAGCGAATGAATGGCACTCTCTGGCTTCAACGGCAGGACGAGCGTGAGGGGCCCCGGCCAGAATGCTTCGGCCAGTGCGCGTGAAACGGGGTCGAACTCCGCGTGCTTCTCAGCCATGGCAAGGTCGGCCATGTGGCAGATAAGCGGGTTGAAGCGGGGGCGGCCCTTGGTCTCGTAGATGTGGGCAATTGCGACCGGATTGGTCGCATCGGCAGCGAGCCCATAGACGGTCTCCGTCGGGATCGCGATCGGGAAGCCCTCGCCAAGCACTGCGCAACCGGCTTCGATAGCCTGCTGCCTGTCCTTCGTGATGTCGATCGATCGTGCCATGCGCTGTCCGGATTGCTGTCCGGCAGTCCTTATGCCTTCCCGGCGATCGGATCAATATCGAAGCGGGCCGATGATGCCGATCAGAGCTGGCGAATGATCTCGCGCAGCTGCTCGTTGCGCGCGCCGAGCAGCAATACGTTCTTGATGGCGATTTGCGGATCGTCGGTGCGGAAAAGCACCCCGTTGCCCCTCACCGAGCGGTCGATCGTCATCTTCTCCGGCGTATGTTCGCCGGGCTTGATCGCCACCGCGAAATACATGCGCGAATACTTCAGATCGATCTTGTGGAAGAAATTGTCGTTGTCGCCGATGTCGGCGTAGAAATTCGCGATGTAGAACGCCCAGCTGACTTCTTCGTAGCGGGCGAATTTCGTCCGCGACGCAGTCACGTGGCAATAGCCTAAATGCGGGCTGTCCTGCAGCGTGCGGTGGAAGAGCAGCTTCGGAAACTGGATCGAACGGTGAAATCCGTTGATATGTCGATGCGTCTTGGCGCCGGCTGTCTCCAGCTTGCGGCCCGTCTTCTCTGCGACTTCGTCATGTGTGAGGTAGCGCCGCTCCTCGGCGAGCCAGTGGGCCCGGGTGCGCGTGATCTTTCCGGTGCGCAGAAATTCAGAATGCGAGGTGACCGGTGCCGCGTTGCTGGAATTGCTGTTAGTGGCGTCGAAATAGCGAAGCTTCGCCATGAGAGATATCCACATGGATGATTGATGTGGAAAGGATAGGCAATCATGCTTAATGGCAGATTAAATTCGGCCGTCATGCGCGGGTTGGTGGACATTGGCCACCGCCGCCATGTCGCAAATACGATAGCTGTGGCAAGGTCGTGCCGAGAGCCCAAGTGTGAATTGGGTTGCGGCAATGTCGTAATTGGCCTTGCTGGCCGAGAATGAAGCATTTTTAGGCTGGAACCGCGTTCGATTCCGCACTCCTTTGCCGCCTGTCGTCATTTTCGAAGCCGATGTCGCTTTACAACCAAACGCCGCGCGCCAGCGGTGTTTAAATGTCTATCAAGAAAGTCTCCTGACGGAGAGGGAGCGAAGCTTCCGGCGGCTCTCGCCTTCGATCAAGCGCCGGCCCATTATACGAGGATATGCAGATGGATATTCGCAGCAACGTATTGCGGCAACTCAAGACCCGCCGGGAAGGCTTCAGTCTCGAGCGGCCCTTCTATATCGACGAGGATTATTTCAAGCTCGATATGGAGATGATCTATTATCGCGACTGGTTGTTCATGGGCCATGATTGCGAGCTGCCGAAGCCGGGCGCTTATTTCACGGTCCAGATCGGCGACTATCCCGTTGTCATCGTCCGTGGCCGTGACAACGTCATTCGCGCCTTCCACAACAGCTGTCGCCATCGCGGCTCGCGCGTCTGCACCAAGGAGCACGGCTCCTCGGTTCGCCTCGTCTGCCCCTATCATCAGTGGACCTACGACCTCGATGGCAAGCTCGCCTTTGCCCGCCACATGGGCGATGATTTCGACAAGAGCGGTTACGGCCTGAAGCCGGTCCATTGCGAGAGCTTCGGCGGCTACATCTTCATCTGTCTCGCGCAGAATACACCGGATTTCCAGCCGATCCGCGACATGGTCGCGCCCTATATGCTGCCGCATCGTCTGAGCGAGGCGAAGGTCGCCTTCCAGAGCACGATCATCGAGAAGGGCAACTGGAAGCTCGTCTGGGAAAACAACCGCGAATGCTATCACTGCGCGGCCAACCACCCCGAACTCTGCCGCACCTACCCGGAAGCGCCGAGCGTCACCGGCACGGACGGCGGTGCCGACGATCCCGAGATTGCGGGTCACTGGGCACGCTGCGAGGCGGCTGGCTTGCCGAGCAAGTTCCAGATTTCCCCCGACGGTCAGTTCCGCACGGCCCGCATGCCGTTGATCGAGGACGCAGAGAGTTACACCATGTCCGGCAGGCGCGCCGTCGAGAGGCCTCTTTCGGACGACGTGACGCTTGATCGCATCGGCACGATGCTGCTGTTCCACTACCCGACGACCTGGAACCACATTCTCGGCGACCATGCGATTTCCTTCCGCGTACTGCCGCTCAGTGCCAATGAAACGGCCGTCACGACGAAGTGGCTCGTGCACAAGGATGCCGTCGAGGGTGTCGACTACGATCTGGCCGAGCTCACGCATGTGTGGACCGAAACCAACGATCAGGACCGTCGCATCGTCGAAGAGAATGCCTTCGGTATTCACTCGCCGGCCTACGAGCCTGGACCTTATTCGATGGCGCATGAAGGCGGCGTCATGCAGTTCCTCGAATGGTACTCGAACTTCATGGTCAACCGCCTGCAGGGCGATCAGGCGAAGCTCTCCGTCGTCGCCTAATCCAAAAGACTCCCTCCCAAGTGACCTCGTCTCTTGGAGACGGGGTCTTTTTGTGCGCACGTTTCTCAGAAGTCTCGACGCGTGCGCACGACGTCGCTCTGCGGTATCGAGGATGTGACGATAGGATCCGGCGGAAGCTGTGCGAAGGTTGCCGGGCCTTGGGCAGGCATTCCGCGCGGCTCCATCTCGATCTTGGCAAGAATGAGCGGCGGGTCCGGTTCGCGCGCCGGCAAGAGGTTGCCCCGCGCCCACACCTTTGCGAGTTCGGCGCGGCTCATGGGCGCGACGTTGACATCGATATCCGTCAATGTGCCTGGAACGCGGTAAGGGCAGCGGCGCTTGCTGCAGTTCTGTCCCGACGAGAACTGCCACATCAGGTAGTTGTCCCAGTTTCCCATCGGGAACACGCCCTTCACGTCGGGCCTGTATCGCGCATACCAGATCGGTAGCCGCGCCAGCACCGGATAGTCGTTGCGATATGCGGCAATATATCGGGCGGTGTTGTGATTGGTATAGAGAACCGGGTATCGTCCGGTCCTTGCCCTGATATGGCCTGCGAATATCTGTGCGTCCTCCAGCGACATGAATTTCTGCGAATCGATGCCCTCGAGATCGAGGATCATCATCTCGTCGTCCTTGGGATCGGCGTATTCGAGGAAATGGTTGGCCTGGTCGACCGGGTTGCCGGGACGGGCGAGGTGATAGGAGCCCCAGAGGAGGCCGGCCGCCCGGGCAACCAATCGCCGCGTCTGAAAGAGCTCACGGCTCACCGCATATTTGCGCCACATGGTCTTGCAATGCGCGACGGTGTCCCCGGCATGATCGCCGGTACAGGAGAAGCTCTCCGGAAGTCCGTCGGAAGCTTTCGAAATGAAGGCGGCGATGCGCTTGTCCGAAAGCAGGGAATCCCAGTCGATCGTATTGAGTTCGTACGCGTCGATGACGAGCGCGTTGTTGGGGTTGTTCCAGGGCAGGGTGTCAGCCGCCACAGCCATAGTCGGAGGTCCCGCGACAAGCGCCGGAACCATCAAGCGAAGCAGAAGATTTCTCCAGGATTGCTTCATGGAATGAGCGTGGTGAAAGGCGGTTAATGTCCAGTTAATCCGCGATCGCTTCAAAACGGAAAGTCGCACCGACAGCATGAAAACTGGTCATTGGAACGTTTTCAGTGCCTTGGCGTTATCGTGCGCGCGTATTCCAACTGGAAATGGAGCTTCCATGACTGGGTTTTTTAAGAAGATAGCGATTGCCGCCGTTTCTTTTGTCACGCTGGCAAGTGGCTATGCGCCCTCGCAGGCGATGCAGATGCCGGCTCTGCCGCAGGTCGAAAAATCTGGTGACGTCCAGAACGTCCAGTATTGCCGTGGCCCCTATTGTCACCCCGGTTTTCGCCCCGGATACCGGCCGGGCTACTATCCAGGCTATCGCCCTGGCTATTATCCGGGGTACCGCCCGGCTTATCGCCCAGCCTATCGCCCCGGCTGGTACGGTGGCTATCGCGGCTATCCCTACTATCGCAGTGGCTACCGCTACTATGACGGCTACTGGTTCCCGCTGGCCGCCTTCGGCGCTGGTGCGATAATTGGTGGTGCTATTGCATCGCAGCCGACCTATGTGGCTCCTCCGCCGGCTGCTTCGCTCGGCTCGGGTCACGTGGCCTGGTGCCAGGCGCGTTACCGTTCCTATCGGGTCTACGACAACACCTTCCAGCCGTACAATGGCCCGCGCCAGCAGTGCGTTTCGCCGTACTACTGAGTGAAGCAAGCTTTCGCTCTCGGGGCCGGCAGCAATGCCGGGTCTTTTTGCGTTAGAGGATGCGGACGCGCTTCAGCAGCCACCATGCGAGCACGATGGAGGCGATTATGATGGCCACGGCATATTCGGTGCCGCCGCTACCTTCGGCAAAAGGTAGATTGGCCGTGTTCATGCCGAAGAAGCCCGTCACTAGGGTTGGCGGCAGCAGGAAGGCCGTCATGATCGACAGAATGTAGAGGTGCCGGTTCGTCTCCGAGGACGCCTTCGAGTCGATTTCTTCATGCAGCAGCCGAGCGCGGTCCTGCAGCGCGTAAATGTCGTGATCGACGGTTTCGAGGCGGCTCGTCAGCCGTCCCGCGACATCATCGAAGCCGAAGGGCATTTCATCGTCATGCGAGGCGGCAGCGCGACGCATCAGGGCCAGCACGGTTCTCAGGTGCCGGTGCAGCCGGACGACCGTACGTCGGACCGGCGCCAGCCGCCGGCGCTCGTCGCGTGGCGAGTTGTCGTAGACGAAATCCTCGATAACGTTGAGCTCCTCGGTCATTTCCATGACGATGGAGATCAGTGTCCGCTGGAACTCGATCACCAGGATCTCGAACAGGTCGACAGGCCGTTCGAATTTTGCCGGGTTCTTCTCCACTAGCGCGCGGGCGCGCTCGATGCTGCGTAGCGGCTGCAGCCGCGTGGTAATGATAAAGCGGTCAGAGATCGCAAAATGCAGCCAACCAAGATCGGCGGTTTCACGATCGAATTCGCGCTGGCAATCAACAAGCGTGCCGTAGAGCAGCTGTTCGTCGACCGTTATCGCGGCATGCGTGTCACGGGTGGTCAAGGCTGCCTTGGCATCGTCGTTCAAGCCAACGATACTGTCGAGCAGGCCGGGCACCCTGGCATCTGCGAGATTGAGATGCAACCAATAGAAGCCGCCGCCGTCGGTCAACTCGGCCTGCGGCGCGCTGTTTGGGAGACGGATTGCCTTGCCGCCGTCCGGCGGAAAGCGGTAGGCCCACACGAGTCCGGGGATGTTGGCGGGCAAAGTATCCATTGATGCGCCGGTCCTCTTGCGATGGCGGTGAGTGTCCTTAGAGATTCTCTATGACGGTTGTTTGTGCAAGTGCGTAATAATTCAAGACATGTGTAACTCCGTGGCAGCTTGTCGCTGGAAGTTTGAAATTGACGTTTACGTAAAAATCAATTAGCTCTGCCCTTGGAGAGGCTGGAGGGCTGTTCAATCGGCGGCCAGCGATGCGAGGAGATCACTGATGTACAAGGCGCCGGTCGAAGAGATTGCGTTTACGCTGAAGCATGTTGCCGGCCTGGGCGATGCAATCGAAGCTGGTTTGCTCGGTGACCTTGGTGATGATCTCGTCGACGCCATCCTTCATGAAGCGGGACGATTCGCCACGGATGAAGTTGCGCCGCTCGCCGAGGTTGGCGACCGTCAGGGTTCGCGCCTCGTCGACGGCAGGGTAGTAACGCCCGATGGTTGGCGCGATCTCTACAAGAACTGGATCGCCGGCGGCTGGAACGGCCTGACCGCACCAGAAGACTTCGGTGGGCAGGCGCTGCCGCATATGCTGAACGTCGCCGCCCTGGAAATGTGGAATTCCGGATCGATGGCGTTCGCGCTCTGCCCGACGCTGACCATGGGTGCGATCGAAGCGATCAACAGCCATGCGTCCGGCGAACTCAAGAATACCTACCTCGCAAAGCTCGTCTCGGGTGAGTGGACCGGCACGATGAACCTGACGGAGCCGCATGCCGGCTCCGACCTCGGCGTGCTCAAGACCCGCGCCGAACGCCGGGACGACGGCACCTACCGCATCTTCGGCCAGAAGATCTTCATCACCTGGGGCGAACACGACGCCGCCGACAACATCATTCACCTGGTCCTCGCTCGCCTCCCGGACGCACCGGCCGGAACGCGTGGCATCTCGCTGTTCCTCGTGCCGAAATTCCTCGTCAATGCGGACGGATCGCTTGGCGCCCGCAACGATCTCTTCGCGCACTCGCTGGAGCACAAGCTCGGTATCCACGGCTCGCCGACCTGCACCATGATCTATGGCGACGGCAAGTTCGGCGAGGAGAAGGGGGCAATCGGCTGGCTGGTCGGCGAGGAGAACAAGGGCCTCGCCTGCATGTTCACGATGATGAACAATGCCCGCCTTGCCGTCGGCATGCAGGGCGTCGCGATCGCCGAGGCGGCGACGCAAAAGGCAGTCGCCTATGCGAGAGAGCGGGTTCAGGGCAAGGCGCCGAACTGGGCGGGTGGCGGCATGAGCCCGATCATCGACCATCCGGATGTTACCCGCACGCTCCTGACGATGAAGGCGTTGACGCAAGGCGCCCGCGCAATTTCCTATACCTGTGCCCATGCCATCGACATGTCGCATCGCGCGGCGGATCGAAAGCAGCATTGGCAGGAGCGCGCAGCACTGCTGACGCCGATCGCCAAGTCCTTTTCCACCGATGTCGGCGTCGACGTCGCCTCATCAGGCATTCAGGTGCATGGTGGCATGGGCTTCATCGAGGAGACGGGAGCCGCGCGCTATCTGCGTGATGCGCGCATTGCGCCGATCTATGAGGGCACGAACGGTATCCAGGCGATCGATCTCGTCACCCGCAAATTGACGCTTTCGGACGGCGACCAGGTGCACGGTTTCATCGCCGAGCTGAAACAGATCGCCGACCAGGTCCGCCATTCCAACCTCGGCGGCTTCGGCGCGACGGCAAATCGCCTCGATTCCGCAATAACCGACCTCGGCGAGGCGACGGACTGGCTGCTGGCGCAGGTTCGCGATGCTAAGGTGGCAGAGGCGCTGGCCGGCGCGACACCGTATCAGCGGCTCTTCGGCCTTGTCCTGACCGGCTGCTATCTCGCCAAGGGCGGGCTCGCGCAGGCACCGGCGGGAGGTGCCGAAGGGCGCATCGCACTCTGCCGTTTTGCCGCGGAAAATCTTCTTTCGGAAGTGACGGCGCTGAAGGACAGCGTCATCAACGGCGCCGCAAGCCTTGCGGCTGCCAAAATAGTTCTCGCCTGAGGAACCATCATGACAGAGCAGGTCATCGTCGAGCAGGATGCGGCACACCCCGGCATCCAGATCATCCGTTTCAACAGGCCGGAAAAGAAGAATGCCATCACCCGCGCCATGTATCGGAAAATGGCGGAGGCGTTGATTGCCGCCAATGGCGATGCGGCGATCAAGGCGACGGCTTTTCTCGGCACCGAAGGTTGCTTTTCCGCGGGCAATGACCTCGGAGATTTCATCGCAGCGGCGATGGGCGGTGCCATGCCTCGCGAGATCGTCGAATTCCTCTACGCCATGGTTCGCTCCGAAAAGCCGATCGTGTCAGGTGTCGACGGGCTGGCGATCGGGATCGGAACCACAATGCACATGCATTGCGACCTGACAATCGCCTCAGCGCGCAGCCAGTTCCGCACGCCGTTCGTCGACCTCGCCCTCGTTCCGGAAGCGGCGTCCAGCCTGCTTGCGCCGCGGATCATCGGACACCAGCGCGCCTTTGCGATGTTGGCTCTCGGTGAGGGCTTCTCCGGCGAGGAAGCACGGGAGGCGGGACTTGTCTGGAAAGTCTGTGCGCCCGATGAGGTCGAAAGGACAACGCTCGCAACCGCTGCCAAGCTTGCCGCCAAGCCGCCAGAAGCGCTGAAGATCGCGCGCAACCTGATCCGGGGCGATCGGGAAGAAGTCATTGCGCGCATCGATGACGAGGCGCGTCACTTCTTCGACCGCCTACACAGCGCCGAAGCGAAAGCCGCCTTCGAAGCCTTCATGCGCCGCTGACGTGGGAATAGTCGAGTTTCGTCAAATTTTAAGCCAGTTTTAAATACCCCTCTAATATTAGGGGTATGACGGCGCGCTGATGGCGCAGTCGTCCGGGCGCATGAGGCGCTTTGTCCCGTTTTGACCATAGCCTGCGCATCGAGTAGCCCGCGCTTCGTCAAGTACGGCGCGGACCACTCACGAAAGGAAAATCCTTGAAAAAGAAGACGAATTTGATGACGCGCATCCTCGTTGCCGCGTCTGCCGTTGTTCTTGTGGCCTTTGCCGCCTTTTCCTACTACATCAATTCCGTCGAACGGAGCACCGCGACTGCCGCGATCGAAGCCAACATCAGCTCGTCCGGTGAGCAGGCTGCAAGCAGCCTGGCCAACTGGATGAATGGTCGTGTGACGCTGACCGCCATGGTCGCGAACGCCATCGGCCGCGCCGCCGATCAGAAGGGCGTCGAAGCCGTGCTCCAGAACGATGTTCTGACCAGCCAGTTCGTCAGCACCTATTTTGGCGACGAGCAGGGTGTCTTCACCATGTGGCCGAAGCTGCCGATGCCGGACGGCTATGATCCGCGCAAGCGCCCCTGGTATCAGGATGCCGTCAAGGCCAACGCCAGCGTCATGACCGAGCCCTATGTCGATGCGTCGAGCGGCGATCTCATCATCAGCTCGGCCGTTCCCGTCAGCCACGGCGGCAAGCTGGCCGGCGTGACCGGCAGCGACTTCTCGCTGAAGACCATGGTCGACATGATCAAGGAGATCGATCTCGGCGGCAAAGGCACGGCCTTCCTCGTCAACAAGAGCGGGCAGATCCTGATCCACCCGGATGCAAAGCTGGTGACAAAGACGCTTGCCGACGCTTTCCCGGCTGAGACACCGGCGATCAAGGCCGGGCTCGTTCCGACTGAGTTTGCCGGCAAGGATGTCCTCGTCAGCTTCATGCCGGTTGCAGGTTTGCCGTCGGTCGAATGGTACCTCGGCTTCGTCGTGGACAGCGACGCCGCCTTCGCTTCGCCGAACGAATTCCGCATTGCCGCAACCATTGCCACGATTCTCGCCGTCGGCCTGATGATCTGCGCCATGGCCTGGCTGCTGCATGGCCTGGTGATCCGTCCCGTCACCGATATGACCGCCGCGATGCAAAAGCTTGCCGCCGGCGATCTGTCGGTCTCCATTCCTGGCGAACAGCGCCGCGACCAGATCGGCTCGATGGCCGAGGCTGTGGCTGTCTTCAAGAAGAACGCGGTTGATCGAGAGCGCCTTGAGGGTGAAGCCGAAACCGGCCGTGCCCTTACCGAGCGTGAGCGTCATGAGCGTGAGCAGCAGAAAAACCGCGAGGCAACCGAAATCCGTCATGCCGTCGATGCGCTTGCCAGTGCCCTCGGCGCGCTGTCGGATGGCAACCTTGCGCATCGCATCGACGCGCCGTTTGCCCCGCATCTCGACCGCCTACGTAATGACTTCAACAACGCCGTCACCAAGCTCCACGGTGCTTTGCATGCCGTGGGCAACAACGCCCACGCCATTGATGCCGGTGCGAGCGAAATCCGCACGGCCGCAGACGGCCTTGCCCGCCGCACCGAGCAGCAGGCAGCCTCGGTCGAGGAAACGGCTGCAGCGCTCGAGGAGATCACCACGACGGTCAAGGACACGGCACGTCGCGCTGAGGAGGCCGGCAATCTCGTCTCGCGCACCCGCAACGGCGCCGAAGAGTCCGGCAACATCGTGCGCAAGGCGGTTTCGGCAATGACCGAGATCGAGCAGTCCTCGCAGAAGATCGCCAACATCATCAGTGTCATCGACGACATTGCCTTCCAGACCAACCTGTTGGCGCTGAATGCCGGTGTCGAGGCGGCACGCGCCGGCGAAGCCGGCAAGGGCTTTGCTGTCGTCGCCCAGGAAGTGCGCGAGCTGGCACAGCGTTCTGCCCATGCCGCGAAGGAAATCGAAAGCCTGATCACCGCCTCGAACTCACAGGTTCGCTCGGGCGTCACGCTCGTCGGCGACACCGGCAAGGCGTTGGAAGCAATCGTCGGTCAGGTTCAGGAAATCAGCCGTCACGTCGACGCAATCGTCACGGCAACCCGTGAACAGTCGACGGGGCTTGCCGAGATTAACACTGCTGTAAACACGATGGACCAGGGCACGCAGCAGAATGCCGCCATGGTCGAGGAGCAGACGGCAGCGAGCCATGGGCTGGCGCAGGAGGCGGCAAAGCTGATGCAGTTGCTGAGCCAGTTCAACCTGCAATCAGTATCCCACGCTGCGGTCAGCCGTCGCGCGGCCTGATGTAATCCTGCGAAGACCGGACGCTCGCGCTCGTCGCGGGCGTTCTCGTTGGAGGGCGCGACCAGCGGTGATTAAAAAATATTACTTTTAATCAAATCTTACGGATCTTGGGCTTTAGTGGCGTGCAATGCATGATGCAGGATGGACGTTGTCCGTACCGTTCTCCCCACACCATTAAAACGAGTGTTCCCCCAGGCGATCAACAGGAGATTGACTGAAGCACATCGTTCAGCCGCACTGAGGCCGCTCTATGTCCAAATTGAAGATCAAGACGCTTCTTCCGCTTCTTTTTCTGTCCCTTGTCGTCATTGCCCTGGTGCAGGGTGCGATCGCGGCCTTCTCGTTGATCAATCTGGAGGCCAACACCCGGCAGATCGGGGCGCAGAACATTCCGAACACCGAACGGCTCCACGCGATCGTCACGACGCTGAACGACGTTCGTCGCAGCTACGCCGACTACCTCCTTGCAACAGGTAAGACGGACTTCCGCAACGCGGAGACGACACTCAAGGCCCGCCGCCAGCGCCTTGCCACTGCCATTGGCGCCTTCGACAAGCAGCCGAAGAGCGATTACATGAGCCAGAATTTCGGCCGGCTGCAGAAGGCGCTCACCAACGACGCTGCGCTTGCCGACAAGATCATTGCGCTGGCGCTCGACAACAAGCGCAGCCAGGCCAACAGCCTCTATCGCGGCGAACTTTCCATGTCCGCCAACAACATTCAGACGCTCGTCGACGGAATGTTGGCAAAGGATCGGCAGTCGACCGATGCCGCTCTCGCTGCCGCGACCGGTAACTATAACGCAGGCATCTTGTCCATCGTCGGTGGCCTCGTCGTCGCGCTTGCCGTCGCCGTTGCTGCGGCCTTCCTTGCCTGGACGCGCATTTCTCAGCCGATCTCGACGATCGCCACCCGCATGGCCCGTCTGGCGGACGGGGATCTCGACGCGGCCGTCCCTTACGCCGGGCGCAAGGATGAGATCGGCGACATGGCGGCTGCCGTAGCGATCTTCCGCGACAACTCTTTCGCACGCCTCGACCTCGAACGGAGCGCCGAGCACACCCGCGAGCAGGCTCAGCAGGAGCGTTCCCGTAACGAAGCCTCGAAGGCACGTGAAGCCAGCGAGATCCAACATGCCGTCGATGCGCTTGCCGAAGCGCTGGGCGCTCTCTCGGAAGGCGATCTCACGCGGACGATCGAGACGCCTTTTGCCGACCACCTCGACCGGCTGCGCAGTGATTTCAATTCCTCCGTGGCCAAGTTGCGGGCTGTTCTTCAGGAGGTCGGTGACAACGCTCATGCGATCGACGCGGGCGCCGGAGAAATCCGCACCGCCGCGGACGGGCTTGCCCGCCGCACTGAACAGCAGGCTGCCTCCATCGAAGAAACGGCAGCCGCGCTCGAAGAAATTACGACGACCGTCAAGGACACAGCGCGCCGTGCCGAGGAAGCCGGCACGCTGGTCACTCGAACCCGCAACGGCGCCGAAGAGTCCGGCAACATCGTCCGCAAGGCGGTCTCGGCAATGACCGAGATCGAGCAGTCGTCGCAGAAGATTGCCAATATCATCAGTGTCATCGACGACATTGCCTTCCAGACCAACCTGCTGGCGCTGAATGCCGGTGTCGAGGCGGCACGCGCCGGCGAAGCCGGCAAGGGCTTTGCTGTCGTCGCCCAGGAAGTGCGCGAGCTGGCACAGCGTTCTGCCCATGCCGCGAAGGAAATCGAAAGCCTGATCACCGCCTCGAACTCACAGGTTCGCTCGGGCGTCACGCTCGTCGGCGACACCGGCAAGGCGTTGGAAGCAATCGTCGGTCAGGTTCAGGAAATCAGCCGTCACGTCGACGCAATCGTCACGGCAACCCGTGAGCAGTCGACGGGGCTTGCCGAGATTAACACTGCTGTCAACACGATGGACCAGGGCACGCAGCAGAACGCCGCCATGGTCGAGGAGCAGACGGCAGCGAGCCATGGGCTGGCGCAGGAAGCAGCAAAGCTGATGCAACTCCTTGCCCAGTTCAACCTGCAGGCAGCATCCCACGGCGCATCATCCTACAGCCGTCGCGCCGCCTGATTGATTGATACACACAAACTGGAACGCCCGCGCTCGTCGCGGGCGTTTTGTTTTTCGCGCCGCTACTTCTCCAGCGTCGCCACGACCTCGACGTGCGATGTCCACAGGAACTGGTCGATCGGGGTCACACCGGTGATGCGATAGCCACCCTCGACGAGCAGGGCGAGATCCCGGGCGAGCGTCACCGGATTGCAGCTGACGGCGACGATTTTCTTGACCGTCGAGCGCGCCAGTTCCTTGCACTGAAACTCGGCGCCGGCGCGCGGCGGATCGAAGACCACGGCGTCGTAGACCTTCAGCTCGGATGTCATCAGCGGCCGGCGGAAGAGGTCTCGCCTTTCGACGCTGACCGGCTTCAGACCCTGCGTGTTGCGAGCAGCGTGATCGAGCGCCGCCAGCGGCTTGTCCTCGCTCTCGACCGCATGAACCCGGCCGACGCGGGCAAGGCGAAGCGAGAAGGTGCCGGCGCCTGCGAAAAGATCGGCGATGCGTTTCGCCTTGCCGACATGCGCCAGAACCAATTCCGCCATTGCGTCTTCCGCCTGCTTGGTCGCCTGCGTGAAGCTGCCGGGCGGCGGAACGACATTGACGCCGCCGAAATCGACGATCGGCTTCGATGGTTCGACGAGGATTTCGTCGTTGAGCGAGACGCGGGCGATGCCGCGAAGGGAAAGCACCGTCTCGATCGCCTTGCGGCGCTGCTGATCCGAGAGTTTCTTGATGCCGTCGACCGCGAGATCAAGACCCGACAGGGTCTCCAACACGGTGATGCGGAACGCTTCGGCGCTATTGGCAAGTGCTGCACCAATCGCCTTGATCGCCGGCAGCCTGGCGATGATGCCCGCCGACGAGATGGGACATTCCTCGATGGCGACGATGTGGTGGCTTTCGGCCTGATTGAAGCCGATAAGCATGTCCTTCTCGGTCCGCCGTGCGGCGAAGACGACACGCCGCCGTTCGCCGGGATGAGCGACGACGAGGTCGGCAACCTCAGCCGTCAGTCCCTTCGATTTCAGCGCGTCGACGACAAGCTGACGCTTGAAGCTGCGATAGGCAGGATCGTTCATGTGCTGGAGGCTGCAGCCGCCGCAGGTGCCGTTCACTCCGTCCGGTCCGAAATGCCGGCAAGGAGGAGCCTGGCGATCGGCCGATGGATCGGAGATCGACATCACCGTGCCGTGGTTCTTGACGCGCGCGATGGCGACGGTTTCGCCGGGCAGGGTGAAGGGCACATAGACCGGCCCGCCATCCGCGTGCACGATGCCATCGCCCTGGGCGCCCAGCTTTTCGATCGTAACAGTTTGCGTGCTCACGGTTTTGTCCCTGCGAGTAGAAATTCCTGATTACCGTCGCCGCCGGCAATGGGTGAGGGGATGAGGCCAAGGCTCTTCCAGCCCATATCCTCGACGAACCAGCGCTCGAGTTCGGCCGCGACATCGGGCGCCGATGACGGGTCCTTGAGAAGCCCCCCCTTGCCGATCGCCTCGCGCCCGGCCTCGAACTGCGGCTTGACGAGGAGAGCCGCGCAAGCCCCAGCTTCCGCGATCTCAAGAGCAGGGGCAAGTGCCAGCTTCAGCGAGATGAAGGAGACGTCCGACACGATAAAGGTGAGCGGATGGCCGATATTCTCCGCCGTCAGGTTGCGGGCGTTGAGGCCTTCGATGTTCGTCACGCGGGGATCACTCGAGATGCGCGGATGCATCTGGCCATGGCCGACGTCGATCGCGGTGATATGGGTTGCCCCTTGGGCCAGCAGCACTTCGGTGAAGCCACCGGTTGATGCGCCGACATCGAGACAGTGATGTCCTGACGGGTCGAGCTTGAAGTGATCGAGCGCTGCGGCGAGCTTCAGCGCCGCACGGGACACATAGTCCTGCGCCGGATCGTCGATTTCGATTGGGGCATCCTCGCCAAACAGCGCACCTGCTTTCGTCACGATCTTGCCTCCGACCTTCACGGTGCCGCGTTGCACCGCATCCCGCGCTCGGGAACGGCTGGCGAAAAGACCAAGGCTGACGAGCAACTGGTCGAGGCGTTGTGTGTTTTGATCGGACATCGGCTGTCCATGACCGGCAAAGCCGTTAGTTGCAAGCCTTTTGTTGGAGAGGCGTCGCTGGCAGCCGGATGGCAGCGGTTCATCGACACTTCCGTCGGCCTTTCGCCAAACAAAAAAGACGGCCCCGTCTCCAGGGCCGTCTTCATCTAACGCGATGAGATTGAACTATCCGGCAGCGCCGACGCCAAATGCGGCGGGCCGGCCAAGCGCCTTGAACACGGTTGAAACGATGCCCGCGCGATCGAGGCCGGCATGGGCGTTCATCACTTCCGGCTTTGCCTGTTCCACCCAGATATCGGGCATGACAAGCGAGCGGATCTTCAGGCCATTGTCGAGCAGGCCGTCCATGGCCAGGAACTGCATGACTTGGCTGCCGAAGCCGCCGACCGCTCCCTCTTCGACGGTGATCAGGATTTCGTGGTGGCGTGCCAACTGGCGGATCAGATCATGATCCAGCGGCTTGGCGAATCGCGCATCGGCAACCGTCGTCGAAAGCCCGGCTGCGTCAAGGTCCTCGGCAGCAAGCAGACAGTCAGCGAGGCGGGTGCCGAACGAGAGCAGCGCCACTTTCGCGCCTTCCTTGACGACGCGGCCCTTGCCGATCTGCAGGATTTCACCACGGACGGGCATTTCTATGCCGACGCCTTCGCCGCGCGGATATCGGAAGGAGATCGGACCGGCATCATAGGCTGCCGCCGTTCGCACCATATGCTTCAGCTCAGCCTCATCGGCGGCCGCCATCACCACGAAGCCGGGGAGGGTGGCGAGGAACGTCGTATCGAACGAGCCTGCATGCGTCGGGCCGTCGGCGCCGACGAAACCGGCGCGATCGATCGGGAAGCGAACCGGAAGGCCCTGGATCGCGACGTCGTGCACCACCTGGTCATAGGCGCGCTGCAGGAACGTCGAGTAAAGCGCGGCAAACGGCTTGAAGCCCTCGGCGGCTAGACCGGCGGCAAATGTCACCGCATGCTGCTCGGCAATCCCGACATCGAAACATCGCGACGGGAAGACGCTTGCGAGCTTGTCGAGGCCAGTCCCGTTCGGCATGGCGGCGGTAATGCCGACGATCTTGTCGTCGTGCTCCGCTTCCTGCACCAGCGCTTCGGCGAATACGCTCGTGTAGCTCGGCGCATTCGGCTTCACCTTCGCCTGCGCGCCGGTGATGACGTCGAACTTGTTGACGCCGTGATACTTGTCGGCTGCCGCCTCGGCGGGCGCGTAGCCCTTGCCCTTCTGCGTCACCACATGGATCAGCACGGGGCCGTTGGCATTGTCGCGCACATTGCGCAACACCGGCAGCAGGTGCTCGAACGAGTGACCGTCGATCGGCCCGATATGATAGAAACCCATCTCCTCGAACATTGTCCCCCCGGTCACATAGCCCCGGGCATGCTCCACGGCGCGAGTGATGGCGCGGTCGACATTCTTGCCGAGGTAGGCCGTCAGCTTCTTGCCGAAATCGCGGAAGCCCATGTAGGTGCGGCCGGAAGCAAGGCGCGCGAGATAGGCGCTCATCGCGCCGGTCGGCGGCGCAATCGACATGTCGTTGTCGTTGAGGATGACGATCAGGCGGGCGTCGAGCGCGCCAGCATTGTTCAATGCTTCGTAGGCCATGCCGGCCGACAACGCGCCGTCGCCGATCACGGCAATCACCCGGCGGTCGGTCTTGTCGAGGTCGGAGGCAACCGCCATGCCGAGGCCGGCGGAGATGGACGTGGAGGAGTGAGCAGCACCGAAGGGATCGTATTCGCTTTCCGCGCGGCGCGTGAAACCGGAGAGGCCGCCTTCTTGGCGCAACGTCCGGATACGGTCACGGCGACCGGTGAGGATCTTGTGCGGATAGCACTGGTGCCCGACGTCGAAGATCAGCCGATCTTCAGGCGTGTTGAAGACGCTGTGGATCGCAATCGTCAGTTCCACCACGCCGAGTCCTGCACCGAGATGACCGCCGGTGCGCGACACCGCATCGATCATTTCATCGCGAACCTCGCGCGCAAGCTGCGGCAGGTCGCGATCGTCAAGCTTTCGGAGGTCGGCTGGATAGGGGACCTTATCCAGCAGCGGCGTCTTCGGCGATTGTGTCACGGGCGGGCGCTCTTTCTTGTCTTTCTTGGGCAGGATGCCTTTAAGCCATAAATTGCGGTGAAAAAAGTCGATTTCAAGAATGGCCGAAACTCCTTTCTAAAGGAGATCAGCCTTCCGGCAAAGGTATGAATTCTTCTTCGTCCCCCGGTACGATGTCGAACTTGCCGGTCCGCCACTCTTCCTTGGCCTTTTCGATGCGCTCTTTCGACGAGGAAACGAAGTTCCACCAGATGTACCGCTTCGAGTTCAGCGCCGCGCCGCCGAACAGCATCAGGTGACAGCCCTCTCTGCCAGCTTCGAGAGTGATCGCATCGCCGGGGCGGAAGACGAGCAGCTGATCGGCTGCAAACCTATCGCCCGATATCACGACTTCGCCTGACAGTACGTATGCCGCCCGCTCCTCGTGTCCCGCTGCGAAGGGAAACTTCACACCCGGTTCAAGGCTGATATCGGCATAGAGCGTGTCGGAAAACACCTTCACCGGTGAAGACATCCCCTCGAACGATCCGATGACGACACGCCCGCGCACGCCGCGTTCGTCGATCACAGGCATGTCGCTCTTTTCGGTATGCGCAAAGGAGGGATCGATCTCCTCCCTGTCATCCGGCAGTGCGAGCCAGGTCTGCAGGCCCGACATCAGCAGCGGATGGCCGCGCAAATTATCGGGCGTGCGCTCCGAATGGACGATGCCGCGCCCTGCCGTCATCAGGTTGATGTCCCCGGGGCGAATGACCTTCTCGGTGCCGAGGCTGTCCCGATGCCGGATCTCGCCGTCAAAGAGATAGGTCACCGTCGAAAGCCCGATATGCGGATGCGGCCGCACATCCAGCGCCTCGTTCGGCTTCAGGATCGCCGGCCCCATGCGGTCGAAGAAGATGAACGGCCCGACCAGCCGCCGCTGCCGCGTCGGCAGCGCTCGCCGCACCTCGAAGCCGCCAATATCGCTGGTGCGGGGGATTATGAGGTTCTCGATCGCATCGCAGGCGAAAGCATCGCCGGGCAGGGGATCTTTACCGGGGAAAAAGGACATCAAAGCGTCTCCGATGAGCGTTGTGCCTAGGCTAGACCGATTACCGATGGCGGACTAGGAAAACTTGATCGCCAGGAGGCGACGCTCTGTTCATCACGACGACGATTTCGGCAAAACTCTTGCTTATGCCCCGTCCAGCGGCTCGACGCCCTGCGGCCTGCCAGATCGGTCAAGGCGGATCTTTTCGATGCGGTTTTCGGCGGCCGAAAGCAGCGTTTCGCAGTGCTTCTTCAGCGCTTCGCCGCGCTCGTAGATCTCGATGGATTCGTCCAGCGCCACGTCGCCGCGTTCCAGCCGGGCCACGATGCTTTCGAGCTCTGCAACCGCCTTCTCGAAGGAAAGACCGGAAACGTCCGGCTTGGCGCTGTCAGTCATACTCAACCCTTCATCATTCTAAGAATATGCAGGCCAGCCGACTCGGCGAGGCCTTCGAGATCATAGCCGCCTTCCAGCAGGCTGACGACCCGGTTTGCGGCACTTTTGTCGGCGACCTCAAGCAACCGCCCGGTTGCCCAGTCGAAATCCTCGCCGACGAGATTGATCTGCGCCAAGGGATCGCGGTGATGCGCATCGAAGCCGGCGGAGATGATGATCAGGTCTGGGCGAAAATCAACGAGCGCAGGCAACACCCGTGATTTGAACGCTTCGCGGAAGTGATCGCTGCCGACATTCGGAGACAGCGGCGCGTTGACGATGGTACCGTGCTTGCCGCTTTCCTCCTTCGCGCCGGTGCCGGGGTAAAGCGGCATCTGGTGCGTCGAGCAGAAGAGCACGGAGGGATCGTCCCAGAAGATGTCCTGCGTGCCGTTGCCGTGATGCACGTCCCAGTCGACGATCGCCACACGCTCCGCACCGTGCGCTTTCTGGGCATGGCGGGCGGCGATCGCGGCATTGTTGAAGAAGCAGAAGCCCATTGCCGTTGATTTTTCGGCATGATGGCCCGGCGGGCGGGCCGCAACGAAGACGTTATCGGCCTTGCCGGCAAACACATCATCGACCGCGGCCATCGCGCCGCCGATCCCCGTCAGTGCCGCTTCGAAGCTCTTTCGGCTGGCGTAAGTATCGGCCTCGAGCTGATTGATCTCGCCATCCTCTTCGGGCACCTGGCGCAGCACTGACAGCAGGTGCTCTTCGGGATGGGCGAGCAGAACGGCTTCTTCGGCGGCCTGCGGTGCGCGCTTGCGGTCAAGACCTGCGAAGTTCGGATGTTCCAGCGCCACGTTGATCGCCCGCAGACGGTCGGACCGTTCGGGATGGCCGGCGGGCGTGACGTGTTCCAGGAAGATCGGGTGCTCGTAAAGGCGGGTGCTCATGGTGTCACTCTATCTTTCCGTCCCGTCATGATCCACAGCAGATGGGGCTCGGCGCGGCAATTTCAACAAGCGCGCGCCTTGGTCATGGGGCCAGTCCTGCGTTTACTTCGTCCGGCCCCGCGGCTAGTCTTTAGGGAGGGGAGAATTGGCAGAAAGATCAATGAACGAGGTCACGCGTACCGTTGAGATGAATGTGCCGTTCCGCGACGTCGACATGAACGGCCAGGTTTTCTTGGGCTCCTACATTTCCTATGCCGAGTCGGTGCTGGCGACCTTCTGGTCGTCGAGGCCGCAACTGGCGAATGAGCCGCTTTATATCGCCAGTAAGGTGACCTGTATCCTCCATCGGCCGCTGCATTACGATGAGCGGGTCGTGTTCACGGCGTCGGTCGACAAGATCGGCATGCGTTCGGTCGGCTTCATCATTTCGGCCGATATCGGCGACGAGCGCTCCGCCGAGGTCGAAATTATCTGGCAGGCGCGCTCGCGCGACGATCGTTCGCCAGTTCCGCTTCCCGAAGACACGCGTGACTGGCTTTATGGTTTCGTCGATTAGCTGCGCACCGGCAGGAGGGGATAGCCGACCATGACCGCGCGGCCGACAAGTGCCGCAACGAAGGCCTTGACGACGTCGCCGGGGATAAATGCCATTGAGCCGAGGAACGCCTTGGAGAGGCCAAGCTGGGCGGCGAACGCCAGATAGACGATGCCGCAGGCGTAGAGAACCACGATGCCGCCGATCATCGCGGCGAAGAAGAAGCCGACCGTCTGCACCAACGCCGACTGTTCGGATTTGACCAGCCGTTCGCTGAGATAACCGGTGACGAAGGCTGCCAGCACCCAGCCGATCAGAAAGCCGGTGGTCGGTGCGGCAAAGGCAGCAAGTCCGCCACGACCGCCGGAAAGCACAGGAAGGCCGATCGCGACAAGCACGAGAACGATCAGGACCGCGATCGTGCCGCGGCGCGCGCCGAGCACGACACCCGCCATCATGACGCCGAGCGACTGCGCCGTAATCGGCACCGGTATGAAGCCGAGCGTGATCGGCGGCAGAATGCCGAGCGCGACGATGATGGCCGCAAAGAGGGCGGAGAGAACGAGGTCGCGAGTGCTCATGCAGGGCTCCTGTTAGCGAGTTCTCAATTGACATGCCGCCGAACGCCGCGCGCGTCAATTGCCGCAGCAATGTTATCCGCATCCCTCAGCGTCAGAATGATCAATGGCACGAGCACGGTTGTCGGCCGCACCTTGATACCGCGCGCCGCGTGCGCCTCGCGGATGGCACGATAACGATCGAGAATCTCGGGAACAAAGCGGACGACGAGCCCGACAGCCAGCCCGACATCGTCGGCCCGAAGAAGTCCGAGCCGCTCCAGTGGCCTGGCCAGCAGGGTAATTTCGTCGATGAATTGCGCAATAGCAGTTGTTGCAGTCACTGCAGCGGCAAACAGCATCAATGCCGTGAGACGGAGCAGGGCGACGACGGCGATATGCCAGGGATTGAAGGCCAGGCTGAACAACGCCACGATGAGGATCGTCAGGAAGACCGGCTTCAGTCGCGCAAGCGCGGATCGCGCCGGAAGGCCGATGCTGAAGTAGATCCCGGCCGTCGCGAGCACTCCAAGGGCAAGCAACAGGAAGTTCGCCGTAAGGAAGAGCATGACGCCGAGGGCCGCAAGAACAAGCAGCTTGGCGCGGGCCGAAACCCGATGCATGGCGCTGTTGCCTTCGACGAAAAGCGACTTCATCGGCTTGCGATCTCCCTGTAGCGGCGGATCGCCTCTCCGGCCGGCGCGTCGGCGACGAGAATGCCCTCATGGAAAACCAGTACGCGCTCGTAATCCGCGACCAGTTCCAGATCGTGGCTGATGACGATCGCGCTCTCCGGAAGGCTTTCCACCAGCCTTTGCACGAGGCTGCGGTTCTTGAGGTCCAGCTGATTGGTCGGCTCGTCCAGGATGAGAATATCGGGCCCGGTTGCGAGCACGGAGCAAAGGGCGGCAAGTTGCAGCTCTCCGCCCGAGAGCTCGTGCGCCCGGCGGTCGGCAAGACGGGCCGCGCTGAAACGCTGCAGGACCGCCTCCACCTTCGCCGTAATTTCCGCCGGCTTGTAGCCGCGGAACTTCAGACCGAAGGCGATGTCGTCGCGCACGACCGGCAGGATGATCTGGTTTTGCGGCGACTGGAAGATGAAGCCGACATCGGTGAGAACGGCCTTGGCGTCGGCCGTGTCGCGACCGTTGACGATCACCCGCCCGATGCTCGGCTTGGTCAGGCCGTTGATGAGGCGCGCAAAGGTCGTCTTGCCCGAGCCGTTGAGGCCGATGATGCCGATGCGCTTTTCTATGAGCTGCAGCGTCACGGGCGCCAGCGCGACGCGCGCACCATAGCTGACCCCTGCGCCTTCGAAACGGATATCCACCTGGTCCCTCGTGAATTGAGAGGCCGTTCTATAACGAATTTCGCGCTTTGAAAGCTCAAAATCTCGCAATGAATGCCGGCCGCTCCTACCTGATGATCGTCCTAACTTAACGGGTGGCTAGGAACATTTTCCGTTCTATGATGTGCACATGACGAATCTCATTTCGAATTCCGATGCCCGCCGCATATTCCTCGCCAAGCAAGGCCTGAGCGCGCCGCCGAACAAGGCGCTGACGAAGGGCGGCCTGCTGGAGCTCATCCACGAACTCGGCTTCGTGCAGGTGGACAGCATCCAGACGGTGGAGCGAGCCCATCACCAGATCCTGTTTTCCCGCAACCAGACTTACAAACGCGAGCATCTGACGGCGCTATTGGAGAAGGACGGCTCGCTCTTCGAGCACTGGACGCACGACGCCTCGATCCTGCCGAGCGCCTTCTTCCGATACTGGAAACACAAGTTCCGCCACGAGGAAGAGGTAATCGGCGAGCGCTGGCGAAAATGGCAGGGGGAGGGGTTCGAACACGCCTTCGACGAGACATTTGAGCGCGTCACTCGTGACGGCGCCATCATGGCGCGCGAGATCAAGGCGGACGGGCATGTTTCCGGCGGCTGGTGGAATTGGCATCCCAACAAGACGGCGCTGGAATATTTCTGGCGCACCGGCAAGTTCGCCATCGCCGGACGCTCGAACTTCCAGAAAATCTATGATCTCGTCGAACGCGTCATTCCGCCTGAGTTTCACGAGCCGGAAGTCACCTACGAGGAGTTTGTCGACTGGGCCTGCCGCAGCGCGCTGACCCGACTGGGCTTTGCCACGCATGGCGAAATCGCCGCCTTCTGGGATCTGTTGTCGCCCGATGAAGCGAAAGCCTGGGTCAACGCGCATCGCGACGAGTTGATCGAAGTCCTGATCGAGCCGGCGCTTGGCGGAAAGCCGCGCCCCTCCTGGGCCGTCCCCGACCTGCTTACGAGCATGCAGGACTATCCCGGCGCACCGCCGCGCGTGCGCGTGCTCAGCCCCTTCGATCCGATGATCCGCGACCGCAATCGCACCGAACGGCTCTTCGGTTTCTTCTATCGCATCGAGGTTTTCGTGCCCGAGCCGAAGCGGGAATACGGATACTATGTCTTCCCGCTGCTTGAAGGCGACAAGCTGATCGGCCGCATCGACATGAAGGCCGATCGCAAAGGCGGAAGCCTCGACGTCAAGCGTCTGTGGCTGGAACCGGGCGTACGCCCGTCGGCCGGGCGGATCGAAAAGCTTCTCGCCGAACTTGACCGACTGGCCAAATTCACTGGCGTTGAACAGGTCGTCCTAATGGATGGTTGGCAAGGCTGAGCGGCGCTCGTCGATAGTCGATATTTTAGGAAATTGCGTCGCAATTACAAAGAATTAATGTTGATGCGCGCTTTACCATGCTTGTCTTGAACTCTTTAAGAGCCGCCTGCGTAGGATGGCTGCATGAAAACACGAGCCATCAAATTCGCCGCATTGGCGGCACTGAACAGCCTTCGCCGTGAAGTGAGGGCCTTGCTGCGCAAGCGGCGCGATGCGCGCGCCGCCGCGATCGTCACACGGGCCGGACGGCAGGCGAAGATGGAGCCGTTGGCAGTGAAGTCAACGCTGATCGATGCGGTCTATTTCAGCCAAGAGGATGGCCGGCTTCGCGTCTGTCTGAGCAACGGCGAAGAGCGGCAGTTCGAGGGCGTGGCGGAAGCCGAGGTCATCGCGATGGTCACCGCCCAATCGCCGGGAAAATACTATATCGAGAACGTCAGCGGTCGCTTCAAGCGCATCGCCGCCTGAGCGCGAAGCAGGCGGCCGCCTCTATCGCATCGAGGTTTTCGTGCCGAGCCGAAGCGGGCATGCGGCTACTATGTCTTCCCGCGCTTAAAGGCGACAAGCAGATCGGCCGCATCGACATGAAAGCAGATGGCAAAGGCGGGAGCCTCGACGTCAAGCGCCTATGGCTGGAGCCGGGCGTGCGCCCCCGACCGGTCGCCTGGACCGGCTCGACGCCGAGTCGCAACGCATCGCGCGGTTCTCCGGCGTCGAGAAGGTCGCCTATCTCGACGAATGGCGGGCTTAGTAGATCTCTGTCTTCGAAATCTTGATGCCGAAGCCTTCGAGACCGACATAGTGCCGCTCGCGGCTCGTCAGGAGCCGGATCGACGATACGCCGAGATCCTTGAGGATCTGTGCGCCGAGACCGATTTCCAGCCACTCGCTGTCGCGCACCTGTGCCTCGACGTGTGCCTCGCGTCCCTGGCTGCGTGCCTTGCGACCACTGTCCGAATGACCGACGCCGACGGAGCCTTCCCGCAGGTAGACGATGATCCCGCGACCTTCCTCGGCAATCTTCTTCATGTAGTGGTCGACGGGACGGCGCTTGCCGAAAAGGTCCTCGGCGACATTCTCAGGGTGCAGGCGCACCGGAATGTCGATGCCGTCGCGGATGTCGCCGAAAACGACGGCGAGGTGCTGCATCGTATCCCAAGGCAGCGAATAGGTATGCGCCTTGGCCTTGCCGAAGGGTGTTTCGATGTCGAAGCTCTGGCCGAGTTCGATCAGCGTTTCCTTTCGCTGGCGGTAAGCGATCAGGTCGGCAACGGACACCAGCTTCAGGCTATGCGTTTCAGCGAATTCGACGACCTGCTGCCCGCGCGTGACGGTCCCGTCATCGTTGACGAGTTCGCAGATCACGCCGATCGGCGGAAGGCCGGCGAGCTTGCAGAGATCGACAGCAGCTTCCGTGTGGCCCGAGCGCATAAGCACTCCGCCTTCCCGCGCAACGAGCGGGAAGATGTGACCCGGGCGCACGAAGTCGGCGGCGCCGACATTGGGATTGGCGAGGTTGCGAACGGTCAGCGTCCGGTCGTCGGCGGAAATGCCGGTCGTCGTGCCGTGCTTGAAATCGACCGAAACGGTGAACGCCGTCGTGTGCGCCGAGTCGTTTTCGGCAACCATCGCATTCAGGTTGAGCCGGCGGGCCTCCTCCTTCGGCATCGGTGTGCAGACGATGCCGGAGGTGTGACGGACGATGAACGCCATCTTCTCCGCGGTACAGTGAACGGCCGCGACGATCAGGTCGCCTTCGTTCTCGCGGTCGTTGTCATCCATCACCACGACGATTTCGCCGGCCTCGAAGGCCCGGATCGCATCGACGACGCGCTTCTGATCGTAAGGCATGTCTGTATTTCCTATTTCAGTCGGCCGGTCTGGCCGCGGTCACGGAGGTAGTGGTCGGCGATGGCGCAGGCGACCATCGCCTCGCCGATCGGCACGGCGCGGATGCCGACGCACGGATCATGCCGTCCCTTGGTGCGGATATTAACATTGTTGCCGTCGGCATCGATCGACTGGCGCTCGGTCAGGATCGACGAGGTTGGCTTGATGGCGAAGCGCGCGATAACCGGCTGGCCAGTCGAAATGCCGCCGAGGATGCCGCCCGCCTTGTTCGACAGGAACAAGGGCTTGCCGTCATTGCCCATGCGCATCTCGTCGGCGTTTTCCTCGCCGGTGATCTCGGCGGCTTCGAAGCCGTTGCCAATCTCGACACCCTTGACGGCATTGATCGACATCAGCAGCGAGGCGATGTCCTGGTCAAGCTTGCCATAGATGGGGGCGCCGAGGCCCGCCGGCACGCCTTCGGCCACGACTTCGACGACGGCGCCGATCGAGGAGCCGTTCTTGCGGATACCGTCGAGATATTCTTCCCAGACGGGAACGATCGCGGCATCAGGTGCAAAGAACGGATTCTGGTCGACCTGGTCCCAATCCCAGTTCTGGCGGTTGATCTTGTGCTTGCCGATCTGCACCAAGGCGCCGCGCACCTTGACCTCAGGCACAACAAGACGGGCAATGCCGCCAGCCGCCACGCGTGCCGCCGTTTCGCGGGCCGAGGAACGGCCGCCGCCGCGATAGTCGCGGATGCCGTATTTCACATCGTAGGTGTAGTCGGCATGGCCGGGCCGATATTGCCGTGAGATCTCACCGTAATCCTTGGAGCGCTGGTCGGTGTTCTCGATCATCATCGAGATCGGCGTACCGGTCGAAATCATCGTCTCGCCGTCAGCGTCCAGCATGACCCCGGACAGAATCTTGACCAGATCGGCCTCGCGACGCTGCGTTACAAAGCGCGACTGGCCGGGCTTTCGCTTGTCGAGCCAGACCTGAATATCCTCGAGCTTGAAGCGCAGACCGGGGGGGCAGCCGTCAACGACGCAGCCGAGCGCCGGGCCGTGGCTTTCGCCCCAGGTGGTTACGCGGAAGAGATGACCGAATGTATTGTGCGACATGTGTCCCGACCGGATCACGCCAACCGATCGTCACCGGCGGCGTCCTTCATCTGAAAATGCGCGACACTCATAGGCCAAAAAAACGCGGCGGCAAAAGCCTTTCTTTGCTCCAAATCGCCAACGAAAGGAAATGGTGTTTCCGCGGATTGTGAACGATGGCCTCAGGAGGCGATGCGCCAGGAGCTTTCGATCGCCATCTCCGTGAAATCCTCGAAGGACAGCGGGCGGGAGAAGGCATAGCCCTGCAGGAGGTCACAGCCGAGTTCGTCAAGGAGGGTGGCATGCGCTGCCGTTTCGACGCCCTCGGCCACCGTTTCGACGCCGAGCGAGCGGGCGATGTCGATGATCGAGCTGACCAGCGCGCGCTCCTGCGGCGAATTCATGATCGGCTGAACCAGCTGCCGGTCGATCTTCAGCCGCTTCGGCTTCAGCTTGAGGAGGCTGACAATCGACGTGTGACCCGTTCCGAAATCGTCGATTTCGATGTCGACCCCGAGCGTCTTGATCCGCTCGAGGTTATGCGCGGCTACATCCTCGCTTTCGTCGAGGAAGATCGACTCGACCAGTTCAAAGGAGAGTTCGCCGGGGCGGATCTGCAGGCCACTCAGCGATTCTGCGAGCATTTCGTCATGCAGCCGTCGCGCCGAAACGTTGACCGAAATCTTCGGAATGGTCACACCCAGTGCCGCCCAACGCATCTTGTCCTTCAGCGCGGTGTCGAGCACGATGCGGTCTAGCGTCTGGACGACGTTGATCTCGTCGGCGACCTTCAGGAACTTGTCCGGCGTCAACAATCCGCGGGAAGGATGCTGCCAGCGAACCAGGGCTTCGACGCCGGTGAGTTGCATCGTGCGCGCCGAGAACTGCGGCTGATACCAGGCGATAAACTCGCCGTTCTCGATGCCGGCAAGGATCTCGTCGGCCAGGCGCTTGTTGTTGATGATGTCGGCCTGGAGATTGTGATTGAAGAACTCGTAGCGGTTCCGGCCCTGGCTCTTGGCGCGGTAAAGGGCGATGTCGGCATTGATCAGCACCTTGCGTGCATCGACGTGCACGCCATTGGCGAGCGCGATGCCGATGGAGACGCCGCAGCGGCAGGCAAAGCCCTCGAAGTCGATCGGCTGGCGCATCTGCTCGATGATCCGGCCTGCAAGGGCAGACATATCCGTATCGCTGGCGTTGTGCGCCAGGATCACGAACTCATCGCCGCCGATGCGCGCCACGAGGTCGTCTTGGCGCAGGTTCCTCGACAGTACCCGCGATGCATGGATCAGCATTGCGTCGCCTGCGGCATGGCCAAGCGTGTCGTTGATCTCCTTGAACCTGTCGAGGTCGATGTGGAGGATGGCGAATTTCTGCCGCTCGCTCCGCCCGTCGAGGGTCAGCCTTTCAAGCGCGATATCAAGCTTGCGGCGGTTGGCAAGCGCCGTCAGCGGGTCGTGCAGCGAATTGTGCTCGATGCGGTTCTTGGCGATCTCGAGTTCGATGTTCTTGGCGATCGCCTCGTCCTTGGCGGCCTTGAGCTGCACCGTCATCAGCGCATCCTCGGTGATGTCGAAGGCAACGCCGATAATCTTCAGTTTGCCGCCTGAGGTCTTATGCACCTTGCCAGTGGAGCGGACGTAACGCATCGCGCCGTCCTCGACGGGAACCCGACAGATCAGGGTATGAGTGTCACCAAGGCGCTTGAAATGACGCGCGCTTTCGCGAGCCAGTGCCTGGTCCTCCGGCAGAATGCAGGAAAGCCAGACCGGTTCGGTCATGAAGCCGACCCTTGGCTTCAGGCCATAGAGCTCGTGCATCCGGTCGTCCCAGATCGAGCCTTCATCACCGAGCGTCGCCTCCCATATCCCGCACTGATAGGTGTCGAGGGCCAGGTCCAGCTTACCTGAGAGTTCGGCGAGTTCAGCCTCGCGCCGCGACAGTTCGTCCAGCGCCATCTCCAGTTCGGCATTCTTGACGTCGCTGACATCCTTTGCCTTACGCAGGGTTTCGGCCGCTTCCGCGTCGGTGGTGACGTCCCAGACGATCCCGACCGTTTTGTCGTCGCCGGCCGCGTCCGTGTAGAAGGAGCCGATCGACCGCAGGTGTCGGACGCTGCCGTCCTCGGCGATGACGCGGTATTGTGTCTCGTAGGCTGAACCGGCGACGTGGTAGTTGAAGAAATGGACCTCCGCGAGGTGCCGGTCTTCGGCAACGATCGCGGCAAGCCAGTCTTCCAGCGAGTGACTGCCATCTTCTGCCGGCTTCCCGTGGAGCGCTGCGGCCCGGGCATCCCAGAAGAGCGTTTCGCCGTGGTCATGCAGCTCCCATATGCCGATGTTCGACGACTCCAATGCCAGATTGAGGCGCTGCGACAGCTTGAGCAGCGTAGCTTCGCGCACCTTGAGTTGGACGATGTTGCGGTTTCGCTCGCCGAGCAGCAAGGTCGCGAAGAAGACTGGGACGATGGTGATGCAGCCTGCGGCAGCGATAATCAGCCGAAGCGTCGACTGGTTTTCCGGAATCGCGTTCCAACCGGTCTTCGGAGCCGCGGCAATTTCCCAGCGCCCGCCGGCAAAGGCGATCTTTCGCGTCATCGGCCGCTTGTCACGCAAATCCGGTGAGCCGAAAAAGGGTAGGGCCGAGTCCGCAAGAGCGAGGTCGCGAACCGCAATCGAGAGATGGTCGAGGTGCGGATATTTCTCCTGATTCTCACTGTTGTGCGCGGGCTTCAATCCGGTGTTCTGATAGAACATGTTCGCGTCGATCATAACCTCGACTGCGCCCCAGATACGGCGTTGCCCATTTTCCTTCACGAAGACGGGAAAGAAGATTCCGAAAGCTTCCTTGCCGTCGCTGGCGGCGATCGGTCCATAGAAACGCGCCTGCTCGGCGCTGGCGCGCGTCACCGCTTGACGGGCGAGGAGGACCTCGCGGACATCCTTGCCGATGCGACCTTTACCCGCTTGCGAGGGAAAGACATTGCCGACGATAAAGTTCGGCGCGATGGCGACATCCAGGAAGTGGGGATTCTGGATGAGCAGCCAGTTGATCTGCCGCTCCATCTCCTCGGCATTTACGCTGGAATTGACCGCAACCATGTTGGCCAAGTCGCGTACGACGGTAATGTCCATGTTGGTCTGCGCGCTGATGCGCGCACGAATCAGACTCACCTCGTTTTCCGTCCGGATCGTCAGTTCGCGCAGATGAGCGGCAGTATTGGCGCGGTCGAGCCCAAAGCCGACGATGACGACGACAATAGCAACGAGGCCGGAGACTAGGAGGGCAAGGCGTGTATTCCTGAAGACGCGCCGCAACGTGTTGCTGTCTTTGTGGCGGAATAGCAAAACCCAGTCTCCCATATTCGAGGGAGACTTTAGATAGGGACGGTTAATTTACGATTTCGCGGAAATCCTCTTTGCCAGAAAGGCGGACATACGGGGAAAATAATTAACGAATGCATGCGGTTATTGTTAAAGTACTATTCATTAATTGGACGCGGAAGATCATTCTTCCGGGCAAATTTCGCCATATTCGGGGGGTTATCTGTGCGCAGTTGGGTTATCGAGTCGCGTTTTCGAGGGAAGTCCGCCATGCGCTTCGTAGTAGCTACGCTTTTGGCCACAGCGAGTTTCTTGTCGCCGATCGGCGGATTTGCTGAAAGCGCGGACGTCGAGGCGACGATCAAGAAGGTCGATATGACCAATCTCAGCCTCACTCTGGATGACGGAAAAACCTACCAAGCGCCGGAAGAGTTCAATTTTGAGGGGCTGAAGGCGGGCGTCAAGGTTATCGTCTTCTATACCGAGGTCGACGGCAAGCGTGTCATCAACGATCTCGATGTCGTTCAGTAATCGGAACTAGATCCAGCCGATCAACCCGTTGTCCCGATCAATCTTAAGGATCCGGTCCTGTGGAATCTCGCCCTCTGCCGCTTCGTCCTTCGGTAAGGCCGCAATGGTCCTGAAAAGACTGCGTATGACGCCGCCATGAGTCACGCAAACCGTAGGCTTGTCGACGGAATTCAACCAGGACGCCACGCGCCAGGACATGATTTCGTAGCTCTCCGCGTCGTCTCCTGGCGGAATGAAATCCCATTTGTTGAGATTACGCTCGGTGATGCGGTCCCGGGCCGTTGCCTTCAATTCCTTGATCGTGAAACCTTCCCAAGCGCCGAAGGAAACCTCCACTAGGCGCTCGTCGGTTCGATAATCTTTCGACGGAAGACTCATCGCCTCGCGCATGATCTCCATCGTGGCGCGGGTTCGCGCGAGCGGGCTCGCGACGAAGTCAAAGGGGATTGCCTCGACTTTCAGGATTTCTGCGAGGTCGATACCATTCTGCCACGCCTGCGCTCTGCCGATGGCATTGAGCGGGATGTCCTTCTGCCCTTGCAGGCGGCGTTCGGCGTTCCAGTCTGTCTGGCCGTGTCTGACGACGTAGATAAGCAATGATCGGCTCCGTTTACGGCACGCAACCCCTCAATCGCTGTCGCGAAGAAGGGGTCGCGAGCACGACGCAGCAAAGGAGTGCGATCAGTCCTTTATGACGGAAATGTCCGGTGCGTCTACCGCCTTCATGCCGACGACGTGATAGCCGCTGTCGGCATGGTGGACTTCGCCGGTGACCGAGCGAGAAAGATCCGAAAGCAGATATAGGCCGACATCGCCGACCTCTTCGATCGTCACCGTCCGACGCAGCGGCGCATTGTATTCGTTCCACTTCAGAATGTAGCGGAAGTCGCCGATGCCGGAAGCTGCAAGCGTCTTGATCGGGCCGGCGGAGACGGCGTTGACGCGAATGTTCTTCGGTCCGAGGTCGACCGCCAGGTACTTCACGCTGGCTTCCAGCGCCGCCTTGGCAACGCCCATGACGTTGTAGTTCGGCATGACCTTCTCGGCGCCGTAATAGGTCAGAGTCAGCATGGAGCCGCCATCCGTCATCAGCCTCTCGGCGCGACGCGCCACCGAGGTGAAGGAATAGACGGAGATCTGCATGGTCTTGGCGAAGTTGTCGGCCGAGGTATCGACATAGCGGCCGGTCAACTCGTCCTTGTCCGAAAAGCCGATCGCGTGAACGATGAAGTCGATCTTGCCCCACAGCTTTTCGACGTGGTCGAAGACGGCATCGATGGTCGACTCGTCGCTGACATCGCAATGTCCGGCAAGAACGCCGTTTACCTCTGCAACCAGGGGCTCGACGCGCTTCTTCAGTGCATCACCCTGGTAGGTAAATGCGATTTCGCCGCCCTGTGCATGAATAGCCTTGGCAATACCCCACGCAATCGAACGATTGTTGGCAACGCCCATGATGACGCCGCGCTTGCCTGACATGAGGCCTGTTGCCTGAGCCATATTTTGCCCCCTAAGAAATTCTGATAGGTCCTGCCTATGGCATAGGCTGCTAATCGGTTCAAGATTAGTAGCAATCATCAACTGTTAGGGATCGTAACAAAGGGTGCGCTTGTCACCTAAATTTCACAGAAACAGCCCGTTCTTCATGCTTCGCATCAGATCGGTGACTTTGTCGTCAGGTTTTTCCCACAACATAATGCGCAGTTCGACGACGAGATCTCCCTTGCCGCCATCTGCGTTCGCAAGTCCCTGACCGGAAATTCGGATCGTCCTGTCGGAGCCAGACCAGGCGGGAACCGTGACGTTGATCGGCCCGCGAGGGCCCTCGATGCGCGCATCGGTTCCGAGCACGGCATTTTCGATTGTCACCGGCAGCACGGTGTGCAGGTCGAAGCCACTGACGGTAAATCGCTCATCGGGCGCAATGTGGATATTGATGACCGCATCGCCCCGCTGCATGCCGGTCAGCTTGTGGCCTTGGCCCTTGAGACGTACCTGGTGGCCTTCCGTCGTACCGGCGGCCAGCGCAAATCCGGCCTCCCGGCCTTCGCCGAGATCGACCGTCAGCCAGCTGCCCTTGATGAGATCGTCGATGCTCACGGTCTTCGTTGCGAACTGGTCGGGCACCTTTTCAGGTGCCTGCTGCGTCCCGCTGCCGGTGAAGCGACGCACCAGGGAAGTCAGCAAGCTGAGTGGCTGCATGATCGCAGAGGCCTGAGCGGCCGCGTCCTCGGCAGCCTGCTGCTCAGCCTCGGCCTTGCCGGCCTCCGGCTGTTTGTCTGCGATCGCGGCCTCCGTTTCCGGCCGCCTCGCGGCGCCAGCGCTAAAACCCTGGTCGCGACCACCACCGGCTGCGGCGCGTGCCTGCGTGCCGAAGATACGTTCGATCATTTCTTCTGCCGGTTCGGCAGCACCAGTCTTCTGCTGGTTGGCGGCATCGGCCGCGGCCTTCTGGGCGGCGGCGCGCGCGAGTTCTTCCATCACGCGCTCGGCATTGGCTTGCGCTGCCTTGGCACGCATGGCGGCTTCGCGAGCCGCCTGGCGCTGTTGCATGATCGTGTTCTCATTGGCTTTGGCTTCCGCCATGCGCGCGGCATTGTCGAAGAGACTCCGCTTCTTCGGATCCTTCAACGTCTCATAGGCGCGGCCAATCTCGGCAAAGCGGGCGCTCGCCGTCGGATCACCCTGATTGTGGTCCGGGTGAACCGCCTTGGCCATGTGGCGCCAGGCTGCCTTGATCTCGTCCTGCCCCGCGTCCCGCTTGACGCCCAAAATCTTATAAGGATCGCGCATGTCCCCAAACCGCCGGTGTTCCGATGCGGTGTGCCTGTCCCTTGCCCTAGCACCCCGAAGCCTCTGACTTGGCGCTCGGCCTCATCCCCAGGGAAGCAGCCGTGCGCACGTCAGGCGGATTGTGAGTAGAAGTTGCTAATCAGTTCTTAGCCCGCGTGGCGGACAACTCGCTTTTGCGCCGAATGGTTAGCCTTTTACTAAACATCATGAGAGGACGGAACCGCGCGTGTTAAGCGCGCAACGCGCGGCACTCAGCTTTCCGGCTGGAAACTCATCAGTTGCCAGTTGCCGCCGCCGACCAAGCAGGTCTTGCCGTAAAATTTCGCGATGCCGACATAGGAGTGCCGCGTCGTGCGGAACTGGCGGCAAACCTGGCCGGAATCCGTGTTCTCGACGATCGTGTCGATGACGCCGGCGCTGCCGGTCGAGGCATTCGCCCAGGGGAGGGGGCGTCCCTCCAACCTTTGGATATCGGCCGAGGTCACGGCGTTGCCGACGGTCATTTCGTCGGAAATCGAGTCGCTCGTCGGCGCTGGCTGTGGCACGGTGCCAGTCGCAACCGACCGATCGACCTTCGAGCTGCTGAAGAGGTCCAATCCGCTGGAGACGCAGGCGGAGAGGGAGAGCACCGCCGTACCGACAACGCATAGGTCCGCGCTGCGACGCAGCAGACCCTTTGTATGGCGATCTGACTTTGCTATGACTTCCACCCTGCGTCCTGTCCAGTAGCTAAAAGCTGGGCAAACTTCGAATAAACCCGGGGCATTTGAGCTAATATGTCGGCAAATGAGTTAACAAGCGGTGACTTCACCGAGCGAAACGAACCCTTCGATCTTTTCTCGGAGTGGCTGAAAGAGGCAGAAGCTTCCGAGATCAATGACCCGAATGCGGTAGCGCTTGCGACGGTCGACGAGGACGGCCTTCCCAACGTCCGCATGGTACTCCTTAAGGGATTCGATCACGACGGCTTTGTCTTCTACACGAATTTCGAGAGCCAGAAAGGCCAGGAAATTCTCGGACAGAAGAAGGCGGCCATGTGTTTCCACTGGAAAACGCTGCGCCGCCAGGTTCGGTTGCGCGGGCCTGTCGAAGTTGTGACGGACGAAGAAGCAGACGCTTACTTCAAGACGCGCGCCCGCGGCAGCCGGATTGGCGCTTGGGCGTCGAAGCAGTCGCGGCCGCTGGAGAGCCGGTTCGCGCTTGAGAAAGCTGTTGCCGAATACACCGCCCGCTACGCGATCGGCGAGATCCCGCGTCCTGCGCATTGGTCGGGCTTTCGGATCCGGCCGGTGTCGATCGAGTTCTGGAAGGACCAGAAGTTCCGCCTGCATGATCGTATCGAGTTTCGCCGGGCTTCGCCGGAAGGCGATTGGACGAAGGTTCGCATGTATCCGTGAAGCGTTCAGCTCCTGTTTGGCGCAAACCGAAACGGAATACCGGAGGCAAGGCCGGACACGTACCGCACCTTTTGATAGAGACCGTTGATCGAAAGCCTCGGCAGATAGGTCATGTTGTTGAGCGAGCGCTTCGTGACGACACCCGCCTGTGTCGTCACCGCGAGGTCGAAACCGACTTCGCGCGCGATCTGTGCCTGTCTCTGGGTTACGGCCTCGCGCGTGCCATAAGGGTAGGCGAAGGAGCCCGGCCGGTGTCCGGTGATCGCTGCAACGTAGTCGCGGGACACCTCCATCTCGTCGCGAACCTCCTGATCGGAGAGGCGTGAGATCGCCCGGTGGCTGATTGTATGGGCGCCGAGTGAGGCGAGGGGGCTCGCCTCAAGCAGATTGAATTCCGCCGGTGTCATGACGAGATCGTCGACGATTTCGTCCGGATCGATCTCGTGCTTTCGCGCCATCAGGTCGATGGCCGCGACGGCGGCGCGTTCGTCATGTCGATGAAGATGGTTGGCGATGCGCGCGAAAGCGCGGCCCTTTGCTTCGGTCGTCGTGATGTCAAGCATCTCGTGGCCACTACCGAAATCGAAGCCGAGCCTCTCCTCTCTCCGAAGAAGCGCTGCCAGCGTCTCCCACCAGATCGTATGCGTGCGTTCGGCGAGGCCCTTGGCGACGAATACCGTGAAAGGCGCATCGTACTTTTCGAAGATGGGCAGGGCGTAGACGAGATTGTTGCGGTAGCCGTCATCGAGCGTGAAGGCGGCAAAGGGCTGGCTCGACCCGGTTTGCGAAAGCAGCGCTGGAATCTCGTGGAGCGCCACGAAACGATAGCCGTCGCTCTTCAGGCGATCGAGAACGAGATCGAGGAATACCGGCGTGATTTCCAGGTGCGCGTTCGGCGCGAAAGCGGTTTCCTCGCGTGGACGGACATGATGGAGCGTGCAGATGGCCCCAAGTCCGCGCGCGCCGCGCATCACGCCTGCTGCGCGCAGGAGGTTGGCCGTCTCAAGACCGCCTGCAATCGCAATCTGCTTTGCAAGCCCTTTGATACTCGCCGCCATCTCAACTGCTCGCTGGTTTCTGGAGCCGCGAAACTAGCAAGCCTGCGGTTAAGTGTTGCTGAATGAAGATTTTTGAGTGTCCTCTTTACGGGATTTTCACTATGAAAGGTAAAACTTGACAAAAATGGTACCGGTTGCCGCAAAGTCGCGCCATATCGGCGACTGCTGTAGTGGAACGGGACAAATCCGAATGGCGCCGGCTATTCGTTCATTGAGGGGAAATTTCATGAAGAAGCTGTTGGCCGCGATTATGACAGCGACGCTCGTCGTTGCGGCGCCGTTGACCGCGATGGCAGGCAGCGCCTCCCTGATCCTGGATGCCCGAACCGGCAAGGTGCTCAGTGCCGAGAACGCCGATGTGCTGAATCATCCCGCGTCGTTGACGAAGATGATGACCATTTATATGGCCTTCGAGGCGATCAAGCGCGGCAAGATCAGCTGGAACACTCCGCTTGTCATGTCGAGATACGCCGCCTCGCGGCCGCCGACAAAGCTCGGCGTTCGCGCGGGCGATTCCATCACCGTTCAAGAAGCAATCCTCGGCATGATCACCAAGTCGGCCAACGATGCTGCCGCAGCCATGGCCGAGAAGCTCGGCGGTTCCGAAGCCAACTTTGCAGCCATGATGACGCAGAAGGCGCGGCAGCTTGGCATGCGCCGTACGGCCTTCTACAATGCCTCCGGCCTTCCGGATGGTCGGCAGGTCACTACGGCGCGGGACATGTCCACGCTTGCTGTGGCGCTGATGCGGAATTTCCCGAGCGAATACCGCCTGTTCTCGACGGCGAGCTTCACGTTCCGTGGGCGCACGATCCGCGGCCACAACAATCTTATGTACCGCTACCAGGGCATGGACGGCATCAAGACGGGTTATACCAACGCGTCTGGCTTCAATCTGGTCAGCGCTGTCAAGGATGGCGACCGCCGGGTCGTCGGCGTCGTGCTCGGTGGCCGCACTGCCCGCAGCCGCGACGCCAAAATGGCCGGTCTGCTCGACAAGTATCTTGGCCGCTCGGCGGGCGGCAACCTCGTCGCGAGCACCAACTCGCGCCAGACAGTCGAAGTTGCTTCGGCTGCCGCTGATGCCGATCTGCCGATCCCGGGAACTGCGCCGCGCACCAATGATCTCGCGCCGAAGGCGCTCGGCTTTCTGAGCGATACGACTGTACCGTTGGAGCGCCCGTTCGCCGCCGCCGAACCCGCCAATGTCGGCAAGATCGCCGCCAAGTCCGCAGGCGCGCCGTCGGCATCCGGCGACTGGCAGATCCAGATCTCGGCTGCATCGAGCGACGATGCCGCCCGTGCCCTTCTGGCCCAGGCCAAGGCCGAAGGTGGTGCGGCACTGAAGGCCGCATCGCCTTATACCGAGGCCGTCGGCAATGGCGCGAACAAGGTCTATCGCGCTCGCTTTATCGGCTTTCAGAGCCGCGAGGCCGCTACATCTGCCTGCGACGCGCTGAAGCAGCGTTCCTACGACTGCATGCTGTTGCCCGATCACGGCTGATCCATCTCGACTTTCCGACAGAATCAGGGTTCTCCTTTGTAAACAAAAGGAGAACATGATGCTGAGTGATCTCGCCGAAAAGTTCGAGCGTGCGTCGCGGAACTACGCCGATGCCAACGGCATCGAGCGCGACGCCGACTGGTTTCTGCTGAAGCTTCAGGAGGAAATCGGCGAGCTTACCCAGGCTTGGAACCGTGTCAGCGGGAGAGGGCGCAAAAAGGGCAGGTCGGATGAGGAGCTACGGCTGGACCTTGCCGACGAGGCGGCCGATGTCCTCGGCCACATCCTTCTTTTCGCGCACAGGAACGATCTGGATCTCTCAGCGGCAATCAAGCGCAAATGGCTCTTCCGGCCAGAGCAGCGCTAGGCTGCAGTGATCCTGCGCCGATAGAATTTGCTGTCCACGGCCATCAGTGGGAACGATGGCGGAAGCTCACTTTTCGAAACTTCGGCGAATCCATTCTTCTCGTAGAACCGGTGGGCGGCGAGGAATTTATCCGTGGTCCCAAGGAAGATGTCTTTGATCCCCTGAGCCTCCGCATGGTCAACCAACCCGGCAAGAAGACGGGCTGCGACTCCATGTTCGCGACCGCGCACATCGGCAGCAACAAACATCTTGCGCAGCGCCGTCTGGCTGTTGCCGATGTCCTTCAGCCCGATCGTGCCGACGATCTGGCCTTTGCGCACCGCCACCCAGAACTGACCTTTTCCGGATTGATAGGAATCAGGAATGGCGCCGAGATCAGGCTGGTCGTCGGCCGTGATCGCGATGCCGAATTCCTCGCGCTGGATCGGCAGGATCACCGCGAAAACATCATCGATATCGGAGGCAACGAAAGGCCTGATTTCGATTTCGCTCATCGCCGCTGCTCGTTCTAGACTAGGCTTTCGTGCCGCCGACGGTGATCTGATCCATCCTGAGGTGCGGCTGGCCGACACCAACCGGAACCCATTGCCCAGCCTTGCCGCAATTGCCGATCCCGGTGTCGAGCTTCATGTCATTGCCGACCATTGAAACACGCTTCATGGCGTCCGGCCCGTTGCCGATCAGCATCGCGCCCTTGATCGGGGCGCCAATCTTGCCGTTGTCGATCAGGTAGGCCTCCGTGCAGCCGAACACGAACTTGCCCGATGTGATATCCACCTGGCCGCCGCCGAACGAAACCGCGTAAATGCCCTTCTTGACGGAGGAAATGATTTCCTCCGGCGTCTTGTCGCCACCCAGCATGTAGGTGTTGGTCATGCGGGGCATTGGAACGTGGGCATAGCCCTGCCGACGGCCGTTGCCCGTCGGTGTCATGCCCATCAGGCGGGCGTTCTGTCGGTCCTGCATGTACCCGACCAGCTTGCCGTTTTCGATCAGCACGTTGTAGCCGGACGGCGTGCCCTCGTCATCGATGGTGATCGAGCCGCGGCGGTTGTCGATCGTACCGTCGTCAACGACTGTGACGCCGGGCGCCGCAACCATCTGGCCGAGGAGACCGGCAAAGGCCGAGGTCTTTTTCCGGTTGAAATCGCCTTCGAGACCGTGGCCTACCGCTTCGTGCAACATGACACCCGGCCAGCCGGAACCAAGCACGACGTCCATGGTGCCGGCGGGCGCCTCGATCGCCTCCAGGTTCACCAGCGCTTGCCGCAAGGCTTCGTCGGCGCCGTATTGCCAGTTGTCCTCGGCGATGAAATCGCCAAAGCCGATGCGGCCGCCGCTGCCGTAGGAACCGCTCTCCTGGCGGTCGCCTTCGCCTGCAATGACCGAGATGTTGATACGCGTCATCGGCCGGATATCGCGAACGCGGTGACCATCGGCGCGCAGAATATCGACAACCTGCCAGCTGGCGGCGATCGATGCGGTCACCTGGCGCACCTTGGCGTCCTTGCCGCGCAGATAGGCGTCGATGTCCTGTAACACCTTGACCTTCTCTTCGAAGGTCGGCGTGCCGATCGGGTTCTCGTCGGAATAGAGCTTCTTGTTGGTCCGCTGGGGAGCCGCCGCATAGCTGCCCGCATGACCGCGGGTGACGGCGCCAACCGCATCGGCGGCGCGCTTCAGGGCCGCGACGGAGAGGTCGCCCGCATGCGCATAGCCGACCGCTTCGCCGGCAACTGCGCGCAGGCCGAAGCCTTGCTCGGTGTTGAAGCTGCCGCCCTTGAGGCGTCCGTTATCGAACATCAGCGATTCCGCCTGGGAATGTTCGATGTAGAGCTCCCCATCATCAGCGCCGGAAAGCGCCTCGGCAACAAGCGAGCGCATCTTCGCTTCGTCGGCATCGAAAAGCGTCAGGAGATCCGTATTCATATCTTTATGCTCCGCTGAAGCAGGAATGCTATCAGCCGATGTAGGTTCGGTGGACGGTTCCAGCAAGCCCCGAAGGCGAGACGATCAGGGGAGGGCGTCGTAGCCTTCAGCGAAACCCTTGAGGTCGACAGGAATGCCGATCCCCTCTTCCGGCGTCTGGAAGACGATGAAGGTGGCGCTCGCGCCGCTGCGGAAGGTCTTCAGCAGCTCGTCCTCGAGAACGACCTCAGCGTAGCAGCCATCGGCGAAGCAACGTACGAAATAGGCGCGGCCGATATCCTTGCCGTCGACGTTAAGGCCGAGGCCGTTCGGCAGCAGGACGCCGAGCGGGGCGAGGACGCGCAGGATTTTTGACTTGCGGTCGGCGGTCTTCAGCACCACGACGGAGAGACCAACCTCAGGCCGATCCTCGGCTATGACGTTCTGCATCAGGGCGCACTGCTCGGTCGAGACGCCGGCCGGCTTGTCGCAGACGACCGACCATGCGCCGTGGTTCGACTTTACGGTGCCGGGTGCCTGCGGCTGCGTCTGGCCGGGCGTTGCCTGCGTGGCGGGAGCTTGGGGCGCGGGCTGTGCCGGCGCGGGCTGCTGCTGGGCGAAAGCGGGAGCAGTCGCTGCGGCCGCAATGCACGCTGTCAGCACGAACGACCGTGCGAGGGAACGGAAACCCATGAAAACCTCTGCAATTCGAATCAGTGCCGCTAAATTGGGGCGCGCCACCAAAAATGAAAAGCCCCACTCGCTGAAAAGCCGGGGACTACGGCGGAAATGGGACGTTTATCGGAGAATGTTGGCGTAGTCGCGCGCTGCACAAGCTTTATTTCGTCGGTGATAGCGAAAAGATGGAATGTTTCTTTATGCTTGGATCAAGCTGTTTGAATGCGAAAATGCCGCACGAACAAACGCTTTGGGCGGTTGCGATCAATGACAAACTGTGGTTTGAAGCGCTGAGATGGCAAGGATTCTGTGCGCGATTTTGCACGGACCAGCGCTCGAGGGAGATATTAAGGTGATTAAGAAGGCTTCTGCAGCTCTGACCGCGCTGGTCTGTCTGCTTTTTGCTTCCGGCAGTTATGCCGACCAGCCGCAGCCGTGGCAGGCAACATTGCAGCCGGCAGCCACGCCGATCATGCGAGACATTCATTGGTTTGAGCAATATACCCTGTGGTTTATCGTTCCGATCACGCTTTTCGTGTTGGTCCTTCTTATTGTCGTCTGTCTGAAGTTCCGCTCCGGTGCCAATCCGGTGCCTTCCAAAACGAGCCACAATACGCTGATCGAAGTCGCATGGACCGTGGGACCGGTTCTCGTGCTTCTTTTCCTCGCGGTGCCTTCGTTTAACCTTTTGACCGCCCAGCTGACTTTGCCGGAAAATCCGGATGTCACCATCAAGGCGACGGCCACCCAGTGGCAGTGGAACTATGAATATGAAGGCTCGGGCGAAACCCCGGTCGCTTTCGACTCCTATCTTCTGAAGGATCAGGACCGCGCCGCTGCCGGCAAGGAAGACAAGTCGCGTTATCCGCGCCTCCTGGCCGTGGACAATGAGCTGGTCCTGCCTGTCAACAAGACCGTCCGTGTTCTCGTGACGGCTGCTCCCACCGACGTCATTCACGCTTTTGCAATGCCGTCTTTCGGCGTCAAGATCGACGCCGTACCGGGTCGCCTGAACGAAACCTGGTTCCGTGCCGAGCGGGAAGGCCTGTTCTACGGCCAGTGCTCGGAACTCTGCGGCAAGGACCATGCGTTCATGCCGATCGCTATCCACGTCGTTTCCGAGGACAAGTACAAGCAGTGGCTCGCCGGTGCTGCTACTGATCTGCCTGGGGCGTACAAGACACTCATGGCCGCAACCGATGGTCCCGCAAAGACCGTCGACGTTGCCGAAAACGTCGCACAGTAAGGGAAGAGGGAACGGGACATGGCTGGACCTTCCGCACACGATCATTCGCATGATCACGGTCATGGCGCACACGCCCATGACGACCATCACGATCACTCGCACAAGCCGAGCTTCATCAATCGCTGGTTCTTTTCGACGAACCACAAGGATATCGGCACGCTTTACCTGATCTTCGCGATCATGGCCGGCATCGTCGGCGGCGCGCTCTCCGTTGCCATGCGCATGGAGCTGCAGGAGCCGGGCATCCAGATCTTCCACGGTCTGGCATCGATGGTTTACGGCTATGAAGGCGACGCCGCCATCGACGGCGCCAAGCAGATGTTCAACATGTTCACCACAGCGCACGCGCTGATCATGATCTTCTTCATGGTCATGCCGGCGATGATCGGTGGCTTCGCCAACTGGATGGTGCCGATCATGATCGGTGCGCCTGACATGGCGTTCCCGCGTTTGAACAACATCTCCTTCTGGCTGATCGTTCCGGCCTTCCTTCTGCTGGTCATGTCGATGTTCGTCGAAGGTCCGGCGGGCGCTTACGGCGCAGGCGGCGGCTGGACGATGTATCCGCCGCTGTCGAGCTCCGGCACGCCGGGTCCGGCTGTCGACCTTGCGATCTTCGCGCTCCACATTGCCGGTGCGTCCTCGATCCTCGGTGCGATTAACTTCATCACCACGATCCTGAACATGCGCGCTCCGGGCATGACGCTGCACAAGATGCCGCTCTTTGCCTGGTCGGTTCTGATCACCGCCTTCCTGCTTCTGCTGTCGCTCCCGGTTCTTGCCGGCGCCATCACCATGATGCTGACCGACCGCAATTTCGGTACGTCCTTCTTCGTGCCGGAAGGCGGTGGCGACCCTATCCTCTACCAGCACCTGTTCTGGTTCTTCGGTCACCCCGAAGTATACATCCTGATCCTGCCCGGCTTCGGCATCGTCAGCCACATCATCTCGACCTTCTCGCGCAAGCCGATCTTCGGCTACCTCGGCATGGCCTACGCCATGGTCGCGATCGGTGCCGTCGGCTTCGTCGTCTGGGCGCACCACATGTACACGGTCGGCCTGTCGCTCGACGCGCAGCGCTACTTCGTGTTCGCAACGATGGTCATCGCCGTTCCGACGGGCGTGAAGATCTTCTCCTGGATCGCGACGATGTGGGGTGGCTCGATCAGCTTCCGCACGCCGATGGTCTGGGCGATCGGCTTCATCTTCCTGTTCACCGTCGGTGGCGTGACGGGCGTCCAGCTCGCCAATGCCGGTCTCGACCGCTCCCTGCATGACACCTATTACGTCGTGGCTCACTTCCACTACGTTCTGTCGCTTGGCGCCGTCTTCGCCATCTTCGCTGCCTGGTACTACTGGTTCCCGAAGATGACCGGCTACATGTACAACGAGTTCATTGGCACGCTGCACTTCTGGGTCATGTTCATCGGCGTCAACCTGGTGTTCTTCCCGCAGCACTTCCTTGGCCTCGCGGGCATGCCGCGCCGCTACATCGACTACCCGGATGCGTTTGCCGGCTGGAACTATGTTTCCTCGATCGGTTCCTACATCTCGGCCGTCGGCGTGCTGATCTTCCTCGTCGGTGTCTTCGAAGCCTTCGCCAGGAAGCGCGTTGCCGGTGACAATCCGTGGGGTGAAGGCGCAACGACGCTCGAATGGCAGCTGTCTTCGCCGCCACCGTATCACCAGTGGGAACAGCTCCCGCGCATCAAGTAAGATGCGAGAAATCGCGACCGCCGCGTGTTACAGTGCGGCGGTCGGCTTACAAGTTTGCAGGACAATAGAATGACAGTTATCGGCAATCGCAAAGCTCTTGCACACGACGGCGAGTTCCGCCTGTCGGAGGCGAGCGCGCGCGATTATTTTGAGCTTCTGAAGCCGCGCGTCATGTCGCTCGTGGTCTTCACGGCATTTGCCGGTCTCGTTCTGGCACCGGGGCACATCAATCCGGTTCTCGGTCTCATTGCCATCCTGTGCATCGCCATTGGCGCAGGCGCTTCAGGCGCGCTCAACATGTGGTACGACGCCGATATCGATGCGATCATGACCCGCACAGCAAAGCGTCCGATACCGGCCGGTCGTGTCGCTCCGCGCGAGGCGCTGGCATTCGGCTTGGTGCTTTCCTGTTTTTCGGTGGTTATCCTGGGGCTCGCCGTCAATTGGCTCGCAGCCTCGATCCTCGCCTTCACGATTTTCTTCTACGCCGTGATCTATACGATGTGGCTGAAGCGCTCGACGCCGCAGAACATCGTTATCGGCGGTGCCGCCGGCGCCTTTCCGCCGATGATCGGCTGGGCCTGCGTGACGGGTACCGTCACGATCGAAAGCTTCGTGCTCTTCATGGTCATCTTCCTCTGGACGCCAGCCCATTTCTGGGCGCTGGCTCTGTTCAAGATGAAGGATTATGAGGCCGTCGGTGTTCCGATGCTGCCCAATGTCTCGGGTGAGCGCACCACCAAGCATCAGATTGTTGCCTATGCCGTGCTGACGGCGGTGTGCGGCGTGCTGCCGACTGTCCTAGGCTTTGCGAGCCTCGGCTACGGCCTGGTTGCCGCAGTCCTCGGCGCAATCTTCATCTACTGTTCCATCGCCGTCTGGCGGATGCCGGACGGCGATGAGAAGATGATCCCGGCCAAGAAGCTCTTCGGCTACTCAATCCTGTATCTTTTCGCAATTTTCTCCGCCCTGATGTTCGACCGGCTGGCGGCCGTGCTCGTTTCGCATGCGGGAGGCATTTTCTGATGGACGTCGTCAAGCTTACGGAAGCGCAACGCAAGTCGCGCCGCAATCGCAACGTCGCTCTTGGCCTGGTTCTGGCCGGCCTTGTCGTACTCTTCTACGCGGTCACGATCGTGAAGTTCACATCGGGGCACATGTAAGATGAGCGAGATGCAGAGCACGCCGAGGAAACAGCGCAACAATGGCGCCGTCGTTTTCATGTGCCTTGCCTTCGTCGTCGGCATGGGCGCTGCGAGCTATGCGGCTGTTCCGCTCTATCGGATGTTCTGCCAACTTACTGGTTATAACGGCACGACACAGCGCGTCGAGCAGGCCTCCAGCGTGATTCTCGACCGCAAGATGCGCGTCACCTTCGACGCCAACATTGCGCCGGGTCTCGACTGGGAGTTCAAGCCGGTCCAGCGCGAGGTCAACCCGCGCATCGGCGAAACCGTTCAGGTGAATTTCACCGCGGTGAACAAGTCGAACGAGCCACAGCGCGGCCAGGCGGTGTTCAACGTCACCCCCGGCGAAGCTGGCGTCTATTTCAACAAGGTGCAGTGCTTCTGCTTCAACGAGACTGTGTTGATGCCGGGCGAAAAGCTTGAAATGCCGGTCGTATTTTACATTGACCCTGACATTACCAAGGCCGTGGAATCGAAAGATATCCACACTGTTACCTTGTCCTATACGTTCTACCCTAAAGAGGGTCCGAAGCCGGTGGCTTCGAATGAGGGTGGAACGGTAAAGCTTGAAAAGAAACTTTGATTGAGGTTCGTGTCCGGCGATGCCGGAGCGGAGAGGAAGAGATCCGGGGATAGCTTACATGGCTGATGCGCATCAGAAACATCACGACTACCACATCATCGATCCGAGCCCGTGGCCGCTGCTGGCTTCGATCGGCGCGTTGATCATCACCTTCGGCGGCGTTGGCTTCATGCGCTACCTCAACGGTGGCTCGCTGCATCTCTTCGGCGTCGAATGGGCGCATCCGTGGCTGTTCTTCATCGGCCTCGCGCTCATCCTCTACGTCATGTTCGGCTGGTGGTCGGACACGGTGAAGGAAGCGAATGAGGGCGCTCATACGCGCGTCGTCTCGCTGCACCTTCGCTACGGCATGATCATGTTCATCGCTTCCGAAGTGATGTTCTTCGTCGCCTGGTTCTGGGCCTACTTCGACGCCAGCCTGTTCCCGAATGAAGCGATCCAGGCCTCGCGCGTTGCCTTCACCGGTGGCCAGTGGCCGCCGAAGGGCATCGAAGTCCTCGACCCCTGGCACCTGCCGATCTACAACACCGTCATCCTGCTGCTGTCGGGCACGACCGTCACCTGGGCGCATCACGCGCTGCTGCATAACGACCGCAGGGGCCTGATCCAGGGCCTGACGCTGACCGTTCTGCTCGGTGTCCTATTCTCGAGCGTGCAGGCCTACGAATACGCGCACGCTCCGTTCGCCTTCAAGAACTCGATCTACGGCGCGACCTTCTTCATGGCGACCGGTTTCCACGGTTTCCACGTTCTGGTCGGTACGATCTTCCTGCTGGTCTGCCTGCTGCGCGCGATCCGCGGCGACTTCACGCCGAAGCAGCATTTCGGCTTCGAAGCGGCGGCCTGGTACTGGCACTTCGTTGACGTCGTCTGGCTCTTCCTGTTCTTCTGCATCTACGTCTGGGGCGGCTGGGGCGCTCCGTTGGCGGCAGGCTGAGCGGGCTGTCTGGAACTTGAATAGGGCGGGTGCCACGGCACCCGCCCTATTCGTTTTGGGGATTAGCGCATGGCGGCGATGCGCTCGAACGCGGAGGGTTCCGGAATGCCGAGGTCCAGGCGTTGCCGGATCGCCTCGGCGCATTCGAAAGGCGTCAATACAGAGGTATCGACCTCCAGGTCGTAGATGCCGGGGATATGCACCTGCTCCTGCCAGAGCTGGACCGGATGGGGGACGGCGTCGTGTTCGTCGGCGCGCACATACAGCGTATGCCGTCCGGGCGCAGGAATGTTCCGCCTTTTCATGATGACCTTGATCGGACATTTGACGCCGACGAAAAGCACCGGCAATCCCTCAAGCCGACGCGCGCAATCGGAAAGAATACCGAGCGGCCGAGAGTAGCTGTCGTGATGACCGAGGTCAGCCACCACATTGAGCCCGAGGCCGGCATGGATTGCAATCGACTCGTAAAGCGCAGCATAGAAGAACGGCACCATCTCCTCGAGGTCGGGACGTTCCCCACCCGGGCGGAGCCCGATTCCCGGCAGATAGCGTTCCGGGGTCATGTCGTTGTAGGTGTCGACGCCGAGGTTCATCCAGGGACCGTCGAAGTGCTCCTGGATCGCGTTGGCGATCGACGATTTTCCACTGCGCGGGGCGCCGTTCAGAATGACGATCTGTCCGGCCGAGCTGTCGTATGTCATCAGTTTTCTTCTTCTGTTTGGCGCGAATCGCTGAGGCGAAAGAGCGCAGGTATTTCCTTTCCCTCTGCGAATACTTTATGGGTGAGTTAAGGCAGACGCACAGGTTGGCCATAGGCAATTGGAAGGATGGCATGAACGAGGACAGCGCGCATTTTCCACCGGTCGATCCGGTGAAGACAGGCATCAGGGGATGCTGCCCGCGCTGCGGCCAGGGGAAGCTCTTTGATGGCCTGCTCGCGCTGAAGCCCCGCTGCTCGGCCTGTGGTCTGGACTACGCCTTTGCCGATGCTGGCGATGGCCCCGCCGTGTTCGTCATTTTGATCGTCGGCTTCATTATCATCGGCTCGGTGTTGTGGCTGGAAGTCAACTACGCGCCGCCCATCTGGCTGCACATTATGCTGTTCGGCCCCCTGACCGTCATTCTCTCCCTGCTTGCCCTTCGCTGGTGCAAGGGGATCTTGATCGCGATGCAGTATCGCCACAACGCCAGCGAGGGGCGCATTTCCCGTGACTGAATTTCATGTTTCGGCGTCACGCCGAAAGCGACCGGTCCTCACCGGCATCGCGGTGGTCATTGCGCTTGCCATCCTCCTCTCGCTCGGCACCTGGCAGGTCGAACGGCTGCACTGGAAGGAAAAGCTGTTGGCCAATATCACCGAGCGCCGGCAGGCGTCGCCGGCATCGCTTGCCGATATCGAAGGAATGGCCGCGACGGGCGAGGATATCGACTATCGCCACATCACGGTCAGCGGCGAATACGTCAACAGCAAGGAGCGGCACTTCTTTGCGACCTGGCATGGCCAGACGGGTTTCTATGTCTACACCCCGCTGCAGGTTGCCGATCGCCGCTATCTCTTCGTCAACAGAGGTTTCGTTCCTTACGACAACAAGGAGCCGGAAATGCGGATGCAGGGCCAGCTCACCGATCAGCAAACGGTGACCGGCCTTGCTCGTGCAAAACTTCCGGGCAAGCCGTCCTGGGTGGTGCCTGATAATGATGTCGCCAAGAATATCTTCTACTGGAAGGACCTCGACGTGATGGCGTCGAGCGTCGGGCTCGACAAGGCCGAGGTGGTTCCGTTCTTCGTGGATGCGGACGATACCCCCAATCCGAAGGGGCTGCCGATCGGCGGGGTCACCGATGTCGATCTGCCCAACAACCATCTGCAATATGCCTTCACATGGTTTGGGCTTGCGGCAACGCTTGTCATCATCGTTGTAGCCGCGCGTCTCCGTAAGCGGGGTCCCGCGCAATAGTATCGCTTCAATTCTTGCCTATATTGGGCTAGAGAGCCCTATCCCTACGAACCGGAACAGACATGAATATTGCGGCGAAACCTCCCTTGACGATCAGGCTCTGCGGACCGCGCGGCTTTTGCGCAGGCGTCGACCGTGCCATCCAGATTGTCGTGCTGGCGCTGAAATCCTACGGTGCGCCTGTTTATGTCCGCCACGAGATCGTCCACAATCGCTATGTGGTCGAAGGCTTGGAAGCCAAGGGCGCCGTCTTCGTCGAGGAGCTCGACGAGATCCCGGAAGAGCACCGCGCTCAGCCGGTCGTCTTCTCCGCGCATGGCGTGCCAAAATCCGTGCCGGAGGATGCAAGCGCCCGCAACCTCTTCTATCTCGACGCCACATGCCCGCTGGTCTCCAAGGTGCACAAGCAGGCGATGCGCCACAACAAGCTCGGTCGCCATGTCGTTCTGATCGGCCACGCGGGCCACCCGGAAGTGATCGGCACGATGGGCCAACTGCCGGAGGGCACGGTCTCTCTCATCGAGACGGTCGAGGACGCCGAGGTCTATCAGCCCGCCGATCCCGACAATCTCGGCTACGTGACGCAGACGACCCTGTCTGTGGACGATACGGCCGGCGTGATCGCGCGCCTGCAGGAACGTTTCCCCAATCTGACCGCACCGGCGGCCGACTCGATCTGTTACGCCACGACCAACCGGCAGGAAGTGGTGAAGCAGGCAGCCCCCGGCTGCGATCTCTTCATCATCGTTGGAGCGCCGAATTCCTCGAACTCCAAGCGGCTCGTCGAGGTGGCTTTGCGGGCAGGGGCCAAGAAATCGCTCCTCGTGCAACGCGCCTCGGAACTGGATTGGGACGAGATCGGCCCGATCTCCACGCTTGGTCTGTCAGCCGGTGCATCGGCGCCAGAGGTGATCGTCAACGAGATCATCGAGGCCTTCCGCGCGCGCTTCGACGCCAAGGTCGAGCTTGCCGAGACGGTTCAGGAAAACGAGCATTTCCTCGTCAACCGCGAACTGCGCAGCATAGAGCTGACGCATGAGGATATGGCGTGGGTGAACGGGTGAGCCGCAATCCCGGTTAGGGGAGCAGTCGTCGAGGGGACGATTGCGGTGGCTGCCAACGCTCTGCGGGGCGCTGGCGTTCGATTGATCAAGCTTTCGTGGGACGTAAATTGGCAGTCTATACCGATATTTCCGAAGACGATTTGAAGTGGTTCCTGACGGAGTACGACACCGGAACGCTGCTCTCCTACAAGGGGATCGCGGAAGGCGTCGAGAACTCGAACTTCCTGCTGCACACCACCAAGGATCCGTTGATCCTCACCCTTTACGAGAAGCGCGTCGAGAAGAACGATCTGCCGTTCTTTCTGGGGCTGATGCAGCATCTGGCCGCTCGCGATCTGTCCTGCCCGCTGCCGTTGCCGCGAAAGGACGGGGCCTTGCTTGGTACGCTGTCCGATCGCCCGGCAGCGCTGATCTCGTTCCTGGAAGGCATGTGGCTGCGCAAGCCGGAAGCCAAGCATTGCCGCGAGGTCGGCAAGGCGCTGGCAAAGATGCACGTCGCCGGCGACGGCTTCGAGTTGAAGCGGCCCAATGCGCTGTCGGTCGATGGCTGGAAGGTACTCTGGGAGAAGTCCGAGGCTCGGGCCGACGAGGTGGAGAAGGGGCTGCAGAACGAGATCCGCACGGAGCTCGATTTTCTCGCGGCCCACTGGCCGAAGGACCTGCCTGACGGTGTCATCCATGCGGATCTCTTCCCCGACAACGTCTTCTTCCTCGGCGACGAGCTATCGGGCCTGATCGATTTCTATTTCGCCTGCAACGACCTCTTGGCCTACGACGTCTCGATTATCCTGAACGCCTGGTGCTTCGAGAAGGATGGCGCCTACAACATCACCAAGGGCATGGCGATGCTGGAAGGCTACCAGAGCGTCCGACCGCTCAGCGATGCCGAACTGGCAGCACTACCGATCCTTTCGCGCGGTTCGGCATTGCGCTTCTTCCTGACGCGCCTCTACGACTGGCTGACGACGCCGGAGGGGGCGCTGGTCACCAAGAAGGACCCGCTCGAATATCTGCGCAAGTTGCGCTTCCACCGGCAGATCGCCAACGCCGCGGAATACGGACTCTCGGCATGAAGCACGTCGATATCTACACCGACGGCGCCTGCTCCGGAAATCCCGGCCCCGGCGGCTGGGGCGCGGTGCTGCGCTATGGCGAAGTCGAAAAGGAACTGTCGGGCGGTGAGGCGGAGACGACCAACAACCGCATGGAGCTGCTGGCCGCCATCTCGGCGCTGACGGCGCTGAAGAGCGCGTGTGAGGTCGACCTCCACACCGACAGCAAATACGTAATGGACGGCATCTCCAAGTGGATCTTCGGCTGGAAGAAAAACGGCTGGAAGACCGCCGACAAGAAGCCGGTAAAGAACGGCGAACTTTGGCAGGCGCTAGACGCCGCCAACCAGCGCCACAAGGTCAAGTGGCACTGGGTCAAGGGCCACGCCGGCCATCCGGAAAACGAGCGCGCCGACGAGCTCGCCCGCAAGGGCATGGAGCCGTTCAAGAAGCGCTAGACTTGGTGCTCGGAATGGTGCGGAAACAAGGACATCGCGCGTTTCCCTGAATCTGCAAGGAATCGTTCGGCGTAGATCGGGGGGATGTGATGCGGATTGTCTCGCTGAATGCATGGGGCGGAAAGCTGCATGCGCCTCTCATTCCCTACCTCGCCGAGATCGACGCCGATGTTCTCTGCCTGCAGGAAATCACGCGCTCGGTAACCGTTTCCAGTGACTGGCTGGTCTACCGCGACGGCAGTCATATCCTGCCGCAACGCGCCAATCTGTTTGCCGAGATCAAGGCGATCCTTCCCGCCCATGATGCCCTCTACGCGCCGACCGCAAGGGGCGAACTTTTCGAAGGCGAGACCTCTGTCGTGTCGGAATTCGGGCTTGCAACCTTCGTGCGCCAATCGCATCCGGTCATTGGCCAGGCGATGGACTTCGTACACGGCGACTTCTCGAGCGATGGCTATGGCGCACACCCCCGCGCGCGCAACGCGCAGTGCCTTCGCCTGTTCGATTATCGCGCCAATCGTCCGATTACCATCGCCCAACTGCATGGCCTACGCGACCTTGCCGGCAAGGGCGACACGCCAGCGCGTCGCGGCCAGGCGGATGTCTTGGTCGCTCTCATCCGCCGCATATGGCGCGAGGGCGAGCCGCTCGTCGTCTGCGGCGACTTCAATGTGCTTCCTGACAGCCTCATGTTCGACGCGCTTGCCGAACTCGGTCTCACCGACCTGGTGACCTCGCGCGGCCATAAGGATACTCGAACCTCGCACTACACCAAGGAAGGCCGCTACGCCGACTACATGTTGGTCACGGCAAATGTTGACGTCGTGGGGTTCGACGTCGTTGAACAGCCCGAGGTGTCCGACCATCGGGCTCTCTTGCTGGATATCGCGTAGGAATTTTGGGGTGGCGCAACGGATGCGGAATGCACCCGCTGCGCCGAGCCTCGGGAGGCTTGTTGATTACGCCGCCTTGGCGACTTCGCCGTGCGGGTCGAGCACGAACTTCATCGCAGCACCATGGTCGAAGCTTTCGTAGCCCTGTACCGCATCTTCAAGCGGGATGACCTTGGCGTTGACGATATCGGCGATCGGCAACCGGTCATGCAGGATCGCCTGCATGAGCTGGCGGTTATACTTCAGCACCGGCGTCTGGCCCGTATGGAAGGACTGCGCCTTTGCCCAGCCGAGGCCGAAGCGGAGCGACAGGTTGCCGTGCTTGGCGGCGTTGTCGACGGCGCCCGGATCTTCGGTCACGTAGAGGCCGGGAATGCCGATCGAGCCGGCCGCGCGGGTGATTTCCATCATCTGGTTCAGAACGATCGCCGGTTGCTCGCCGCCCGAATGCCCGCGTGCCTCGAAGCCGACGGCGTCGATGGCACTGTCCACTTCGTTAGTGCCGGTCACCTGCGCGATCATGTCGCCGAGCCGGTCGCTCTTCGACAGGTCGATCGGCTCGAAGCCGACCTTGGCGGCATGAGCAAGGCGATCCTTGTTGAAGTCGCCGATCATCACGACGGCAGCCCCGAGGATGCGGGCGGATGCAGCCGCCGCAAGCCCGACCGGACCGGCGCCGGCGACATAGACGGTGGATCCGACGCCGACACCGGCGCGCACCGCACCGTGGAAACCGGTCGGCAGGATGTCGGAGAGCATGGTCAGATCGCGGATCTTTTCCATCGCGCGGTCGCGGTCCGGGAATTTCAAGAGGTTGAAATCGGCATACGGAATGGTCACGTAGCGGGCCTGCCCGCCGATCCAGCCGCCCATGTCGACGTAGCCGTAGGCGCCGCCGGCGCGCGACGGGTTGACCGTCAGGCAGACGCCCGTGTCCTGCGATTTGCAGCAGCGGCAGCGGCCGCAGGCGACGTTGAACGGAACGGAGACGAGATCACCGATCTGCAGCATCTCGACATCGACACCCTTCTCGATCACCTCGCCGGTGATTTCGTGGCCGAGAACAAGGCCGGGCATCGCGGTGGTGCGGCCGCGAACCATATGCTGGTCCGATCCGCAGATGTTGGTGGAGATCACTTTCAGGATGACACCGTGCTCGATCTTGCGGCCATCGGGTGCCTCAAGTTTCGGATCGTCGATGTCGTGGATTTCGACCTTGCCGGGCCGCATGTAGACGACGCCTCGGTTCTTGCTCATTTCCATCTCCTCCGTTGAAAATGCTGCCTCGTGCGGGGCTCCTCTTCCCCGCGCACTGGATACCGACAGATTAGACGAGAATGTAGGACGCGCCGTTCCGTTTACGACGGTTTAGGGCGTCGAATTGGTCACGTCTCGCACGCCGGTCTTGCCGTGGCCATTCAGATGGGGATCTCTGCAAAACGGCACATCCTTGTCACTTGCCCCCGCGACGTTTCTCCTTATGCTCGCCTGAAAACGGATCCGGGAGGTCACCACATGATCCTGCACTGCGTGCTGATGCGGCTTAAGGCTGCCATGACAGGGGAAGAGAAGCAGTCCTTGTTTGACGCGATCGTCGCATTGAAGCAGGTGATCCCCGGCATCATCGACATCAAGTGTGGCCCGAATGTCTCGCCAGAGGGGCTACATGCGGGCTACGTCGATGGTTTTGCGGTCACCTTTGAAAGCGCGGAAGCGCGCGACGTCTACCTCGTGCATCCCGAGCACGTCGGCGTCGGCGAGCGCATCGTGTCCTCGACCGACGGCGGCTTGGGCGGCCTGATCGTCTTCGATCTCAACTATTGAGGCCGTGCCGCGCCTTGGCGCGATCCGGCCGTCGCCGTCAGCTGGCTTTCGCCATCGCCGCCACGAGCAGATCGACGTTGTAGCGGAACATCTTCTCGTAGGTCGAAGCCGGCCCCTTGGCGTCGGAAAGAGACTCGACGTAGAGCTCGCCGCCGGGTTCTGCCCCCGTCGCCTTCGCGATCTGCCTGACGAGGCGCGGATCGTTGGAATTCTCGATGAAATACGTCTTCACGTGCTCGGCCCTGATCTGCTCGATCAGCTTGGCGACATCGGCGCCGGAAGCTTCGCTCTCCGTCGAGACGCCGACCGGCGCGAGGAACTGCACGCCATATTCACGGCCGAAATAACCGAAGGCGTCGTGGCTGGTCAGGACCTTGCGATGGTCCTCAGGGATATTGGCAAGCTCCGAGTGCGCGTAGGCATCGAGCGCATCAAGCTTCTTCAAATAGACTTCGGCGTTGGTCTTGAACGCCGCAGCATCGACCGGCGCGGCCTTCGCAAGCGCCCCTTCGATGTTGGCGACCCAGACCTTGACGTTGACCGGGCTGTTCCAGACATGCGGGTCGGTGACCGTCTGCCCATCCTCTTCCATGCTGCGGAACTTGATCCCTTCCGAGGCGACGACCGGTTTGCCCTTGTAGCCCGAGGCGCTGATCAGGCGGTCCATCCAACCCTCCAGACCCTCACCGCTGACGAAGGCAACCTGTGCAGCGTTGAGGTTCTTCGCGTCGCTTGGTGATGGTTCAAACTCATGGGGGTCGCCGTTCGGGCCGACGAGGCTTGTGACCGTGACGCGGTCGCCGCCGACCTGGCGGACGACGTCGGCAAGCACGGTGAACGATGCGACCACCTTGAGGGTTGCGGCAGAAGCCGACGTCGTCGAAAGCGCGACGAGTGCGGGAAGCATCATTGAGAAAAGCAGTCTGCGGGAAATCATTGGGGTCTCCGGTTGTCAGCCCTTCAGATGCGGGCGAGGAAGATACCGCCGGGCAAGGCCCGACGGGGCAAGGAAGATCGAAATGGCGTAAAGCAGCGCCGCCGTCATGATGATCGTCGGTCCGGAGGCGAGTTCGAGATGGTAGGAGGCGATGAGCCCGAGATAGCCGGAGGCTGTGGCACTCGCCGCCGCGATTGCCATCATCGACGGGAGGCTAGGCGACCAGAGCTGCGCGATAGCGGCCGGCAGCATCATAAGGCCGACCGCCATCAACGTCCCCAGGGCCTGGAAGCTCGCGACCAGATTGAGTACGACCAGCAGCAGGAAGATAAAGTGATAGATCGGTCCGCGTCCGCCGATGGCTCGGAGAAAGCCGGGATCGAAGCATTCCGCGACCAGCGGCCGGTAGATGATCGCAAGCGTTGCCAGCGTCGCCGTGCTGATCGCGCCGATCTCGTAAAGGGCGGATGCATCGATCGCGAGGATGGTGCCGAAGAGAACGTGCAACAGGTCGATATTCGAACCGCGCAGCGAAACGATGAGCACGCCGAGCGCCAGCGAGGAGAGGTAGAAGCTGGCGAAGCTCGCATCCTCCTGTAAGGAGGTCGCGCGGCTGACCATGCCCGACAAAAGTGCAACTGAAAGCCCGGCAACGAGCCCGCCCAATCCCATTGCCGTAAGCGAGAGCGAACCGGCAATAAGATAGCCGATGGCGGCGCCGGGCAGAACGGCATGGCTCATGGCATCGCCGACGAGGCTCATTCGCCGCAGCATCAGGAACACACCGATCGGCCCGGAGCCAAGCCCCAGGCACAGGCAGGCGACGAGCGCGCGGCGCATGAAGCCATAATCCGCGAAGGGCGCGAGGAGGAGATCGTAGGCGGTCATCTGGCGGGCTCGCAAATGCCGGCGCTCTCGTCCCATCGCTCGGCCATCGCCCGCGCTTTGCGAAGGTTCGCCTCGGACATGACATCTGCCGTTGCGCCCCAGCCGATGACGTCGCGCGCAAGCAGGAGTGTCTGCGGAAAGTGGGCGCGGACCTGCGCGAAATCGTGAAGGACAGCAAGCACCGTTCGGCCTTCGCCATGCCAGTTGGCAACGATATCCAGAAGATCCCGCGTGGTGCGGCCATCGATAGCCGTGAACGGCTCGTCGAGAAGGATGACATTCGCATCCTGCAGCAGCAGCCTTGCAAAGAGCACGCGCTGAAACTGGCCAGCCGACAGCGATCCGATGCCGCGCCGTTCGAAGCCTCCCAGCCCAACTGCCTCCAGTGCGTCGTGCGCTTTCTGCCACTCCGCTGATGCAATGTGCCCTAAGGCCCCAGACTGTCGCCAGGCTCCCAGCAGAACCGTGTCGAGTACCGAGATAGGAAAGCGGCGGTTGATGTTGGCTGCCTGTGGCAGATAGCCGAAATCCGTGCTCTTCAGCCGGTGCCTTATCATGCCGGAGGAGGGACGGAGTTCTCCGATAATCGCCTTCAGCAGGCTCGATTTGCCGGCTCCGTTTGGGCCGGCGATCGCCGTCAGGCTTCCGGCCGCGATGGTTCCGGTCACATGATGCACGGCTGGATGCCGCTGATAGGCGACCGTCAGATCTTCAAGCTCGATCGCAATGGCGCTCATGGCAGCAGCGTCGCCCAATGGATTGCCGCCCAGAGCGGGATGCCGATCAAGGCAACATAGAAGACGCGACGGCCGGCAGAGAGCGCCATCAGGCCTGAAGAATGTCGAAGCTCCCAAAAAGTCATAGCAACACCAAAATGTAATAACATTACAGTTATGTTATAACAAATGAGGCAAAAAAATGGCGTGCTGTGAACTTTGACGACGAAACAAAAAAGCGGCCGCATGGGCCGCTTTCAGTTTGGTTGAGGCTCGAAGCCTTACAGCTGTTCCAGCATCCTGGCGGCGCCGGAAACCGTAGCCTGACCTGGGCTTTCTTCGACATTCAGTGATTTCACGACGCCGTCTTCGACGAGCATCGAGTAACGCTTCGAGCGAACGCCGAGACCGCCTGCCGAGAGATCGGTGTCGAGGCCAAGCGCCTTGGTAAAGCCCGCGTCCCAGTCGGCGAGGAAGTGGATCTTGCCCATGCCGCCCGAAGACTGGGCCCAGGCACCCATCACGTGCCAATCGTTGACGGCGACGACGGCGATGTCATCGACGCCTTTGGAAAGGATGGTGTCGCGGTTCTCGAGATAACCCGGCAGGTGGTTCAGCGAGCAGGTGGGCGTGAACGCGCCGGGGACCGCAAAGAGAACAACGCGCTTGCCGTTGAAAAGCTGCTCCGTCGAAATTTCGACCGGGCCATCCGACGTCTTTTCCTTGAAAGTGGCCGCAGGAAGCTTGTCGCCGATTGCGATGGTCATGGACGTCTCCTTGTCATATGGCGGCACTAGTGCCGCGATTTTGGCGCGACTATAGAACGAGATCACTCAAAGGCAAGCGGTGTCTCGATGGCGCGCGAGCCGTCGATGACAAGAGCGCTCCATGTCTTTCCGCTGAGGTCATATGCCTTGGGAAGCTTGTCCACGGACAGCGTCGTCGTGAAGTTGCGACCGTCGCGATGGGTTGCCGTCTGTTTGGTAAAGACGCGCCCGCTCGGGCCTGTGACGATCACCTCAGGCGCGCTCTCGCCACTCTCCGGCAGGGTAATGCTGAGGGAAAGTTGCTTCATGTCGGCCGACAGCGCGTGGTCGTCGACTTTGAATGCGGAGGAGGCGGCTTGTGGCAAGGCTGCCTCGGCATCCCTGAGAATGGCCTCTTCGGCCGGCCGCGACTGGGCCAATTGTTTAAAGGTCAGCGATAGCTCTGCCTGGAAGGGGATGCAGATTTCCTCGCAGATGCCGATAAAGGCGTTTGCCTTGAGCTCATGAAGAGCAGGGTCTTTCGCCGTCAGTTGCAGCGGGAAGGTGACAGGCGCGTCGTAGGCAACCTCATCGATCTTGTCGGCGACAATGTGCTTTGGGACGGGGTAGCTCATCTTGTCGAGCGACACGCCTTCGGAGGAGAGAGTGACTTGAGGCGGGATGCCGCTGTTGCCCGGTTCGCGCCAATAGGTGATCCAGCCTGGCTTCGGCTCGATCTGCAATCCGGCGCGAATATTTCCGTTTGCATCGGGCGGAAGCGCGATCAGGCGCATCCGACCGCCCTCGTTGTCGGCCCAGGCGCTCATCTCCGCCCTGGCGGGCTGAGAAAACTGCAGCACGGCGACGAACAGGCACAGGGCGGAACCGAATTGGCGGATGGTGAGTGAAATAGTCTGCATGGATCAATGATGTATTGAAAATCCCTATGCTCGGCTAGAACTCGCGTACATTTAAGTTTTCATTTTCAGTTGATTGATCCGTGACATTGGCTCATGCTCATGGTGTCGGGGCCTAGCGCGGTCTGGCAGAAGGAGGAGTGATGTCCTTGGCGACCGTGAAAAACAAAAGAGAACGCGGCTTCTTCGATGGCCAGTTTCTCATTGCCATGCCGGGCATGGAGGATCGCAATTTCGCCCGCACGGTGATCTACATCTGCGCCCATTCGGATGCGGGCGCGATGGGGTTCGTGATCAACCGCCCGCAAGAGCTGACCTTTACTGATGTTCTCCTGCATCTCGAAATGATCAAGGACGAAGAAGCTATCCTCCTTCCTCAGCATGATTGCCCGATCCAGACGGGTGGGCCCGTGGAAAGCGGCCGCGGCTTCGTGCTGCACTCCGATGACTATCTCTGCGAATCCAGCATTCCCGTCAGTGACGATATCTGCATGACGGCAACGCTCGACATCATCCGCGCCATTTCCAATGGCAAGGGACCGAAGCGGGCGACCATGCTGCTCGGCTATGCCGGCTGGGGTGCGGGACAGCTGGAAGCCGAAGTCGGCAACAATGGCTGGCTCACATGCGCGGCGAATGAGGAGCTGATCTTCGATCGCAGCCTCGACGACAAGTACGAGCGAGCACTGGCCGCAATGGGTATCAATGCCGCCATGCTCTCAGCCGAAGCCGGCCACGCCTGATCGGCGGAACGATCTGCAAAAAAAGCGCGTTCTCTGCTGGCGCGGGCAATAAGGCCCAGTCAGGAGAAGCAGGTTGATGGAAACCACGACCGGAAATTGCCCGCCGTCCATGTTGCACGATGGGTTTTTGATCCCCATCCCGAGGGAGGCGCGCGTTGAGGCTCTTTGTATGTGACAACTGCGACCAGGTTGTTCATTTCGACAATCGCCAGTGTGTTCGGTGCGGTCATCGCCTTGGCTTCCTGTCGAATAGTCTGCGCATGCATGCAGTTCAGCAGCAGGACGGCGATGTCTGGCAATACGTGGCTCAGCCGGATCTGGTGCGCTTCTGTGCCAATGCCGGCCTCGACGTCTGCAACTGGCTGGTGGAGGACGGAGACGCGGGGGATTACTGCGTCGCCTGCCGGCATAACAGGCTTGTGCCGAATTCAGCGACGCAAGATGGCGTCGATCGGTGGCGCCGCATCAGCCAGGCACAGCGGCACCTCTTCTACTCCCTCTTGCGTTGGCGGCTGCCGCACCCGGACCGCACGCAGGATCCCGTAGGCGGCCTGGTTTTCGACTTCCTCGAAGACACCGTCAAGGAAGACGGCAGCGTCGTGCCAGCGATGACGGGACACGAGGAGGGCCTTATCGCAATTCGGGCCGCCGAGGCCGACGACGTCACGCGCGAACAGGCTCGCACCTCGATGAACGAACCTTACCGGACGCTGCTCGGTCATTTCCGCCACGAGACGGGTCATTTCATCTGGAACCGCCTCGTGCGCGATAGGACCGCCTTCGATGGATTCCGAGCGGTGTTCGGCGATGAGCGCAAAGACTACAGCGAAGCCCTTGCACGGCACTACGCGAATGGCGCTCCGCCCGGCTGGCAAGAGAGTTTCGTCAGTGCTTATGCCAGCGTTCATCCCTGGGAGGACTTCGCTGAGTGTTTTGCTCATTACCTTCACATTGTCGATACCTTGGAGACCGCTCGAGCCTTCGGCGTTGCAATTGATCCCCGCGGTCACGAAGAGATGGCGGCCGAGGTGGATTTCGACCCCTACAGGGCAGCAAGTGCCGATCAGCTTGTCGATGAGTGGGTGCCGCTCAGCGTTGCGATCAACTCGATACAGCGCAGCATGGGACAGCCCGATTCCTATCCGTTCGTGCTCTCAGCGCCGGTGGTCACCAAGCTTGAATACATGCATCAGCTGATAGCGGGATCCGCTGCGCCGCAATAGGGAGCGGCATAGCTTGGGTCGCGGGTCGGCTAGGCGCGCTTCGTCAGCGGGAACCGCTCCTTCAGCAGCCGCAAGACGGACTCCGATGCCATCGGCGGTCCGAACAGATAGCTTTGCCCGAAGGTGCAGCCCATCTTGGCGAGTTCCATCGCATCCTCGTTGGACTCGATCCCCTCGGCAACGACCTTCATATCCAGTTCGCGCGCCATGGCGATCACGGAGCGAATCACGGTCGCCTTCTTGTCGCTAGTGTCGCACACCATCGTCTTGTCGAGCTTGATCGTGTCGAACGGGAAGCGCGTCAGATAGGCAAGCGACGAATAGCCGGATCCGAAATCATCCAGAGCAAGGCCAAGGCCCATTTCGCGCAGCTTCTCGAGAACGAGGCGCGCCTGTTCCGGGTTCTCCATGACCATGGATTCCGTCAGCTCGAGTTTCAGGCGTGACGGATCGCAATGGGTCTTCGCCAGCACCGAGCGGACGTCGTCGAAAAGCTCGTTGTTAAGCAACTGCGCACTGGAGAGGTTGATCGAGACGAAGATCGGCAGTTCGCCCGTCTGGTTCTCCCAGCCCATCAGGTCGTTCGTCGCCTGCTCCAGCGCGAAGCGGCCGAGCATGTCGATAATGTCGGATGCCTCCGCGATCGGTATGAACTCCGAAGGCGGAATGCTGCCGCGTTTCGGATGCTCCCATCGCATCAAAGCTTCGAAGCCGGCGATCTCCACGTCTTCAAGCCCTGCGATCGGCTGGTAGACCATCGACAGTTCCTTGCGCTCGATGGCGCGGCGCAGGTCGGATTCGAGCTGCAGCCGGTCGGCGCCGAAATCGCGGAAGGCGGGCTGGAACGGCTCGACGCGATTGCCGCCGGCGCGCTTTGCCCGGTACATCGCGAGCTCCGCGTCGCTGAGCATGCCCGCAGCACTTTCCTGCTGATCGACGAAGGAGGCCAGCCCGATCGACGCCGTCAGGATGATCTCGCGATTGGAGAAGTTGATCGGCACCATGATCGCCTTGCTGATTGCATCGGCAAAATCGGCCACCTTCGTCGGATCGCGTTCGGACGTCAGGATGAGACCGAACTGATCGCCGGAGAGGCGCGCGAGCGTATCCTGCGGCTTGAGGAGGCGGCGCAGGCGGCGCGTGAGCGCGATCAGGATATTGTCGCCGGCGGCGATCCCGAGCGTATCGTTCACCAGCTTATAGCGGTCGATATCGATCACCATCACCGTCGGGCGCAGCGTCTCGCCACCGGGCGCCAATGCCAGCACGGCCTGCAGGCGATCGAGGAACAGCTGGCGGTTCGGCAAGCCGGTCAGGTTGTCGTGCAGTGCGTCGTGGAGCAGCCGCTCGACGGAGTTCTTCTGTTCGGTGACGTCGATGATGGTGCCGACGCAGCGGATGATCTCACCGTTCGAGCCAAGCACAGGCCGCGCGCGGATGAGAAGCCAGTGGAAATGACCGTCTTCCGCGCGGATGCGGAACTCGTGGTTTAGTCGCCCGCGGCGATGTTCAAGGAGCACATCAAGCGTCGCGCGGAAGCGGTCGCGATCGTCGGGATGCAGCCGCGGCAGCCAATTGCGCGCGGCGCCATGCATAGCGCCGAGCGGGAGGCCGAGCTTGACGGAGACATCGGGTATCGTGACGATACGATCGCGCGCCACATCCCAGTCCCAAACCGTATCACCCGAGCCCGTTAGAGCCAGCGATTGACGCTCGAGATCGGAAAACAGCCCTTGCTGGAACGCGCCGCCAGCAAAGGCGTGCTGCATCACGGTAAAGCCGATCAGCAGGACGATGAGAACAAGGCCGCCGCCGAGTGCGGGCTGGATGATGTCGTTATCGAGCCGGCCGGTAATCGTCAGCCATGCACCGAAGATCCAGACAAGGATCAAGGCCCAGGCCGGGACCAGCAGGATCGCGCGGTCATAGCGGTTGAGCCCGAGGTAGACGATCAGCAGAAGGCCCAACGTCGCGGTCAGCGCGAAGGAGAGGCGCGCGATGCCTGCGGCAATTGCCGGGTCGTAGATCGCGACGCCGAAAAGCAACGCCAGGCCGAGCACCCAGGCGAGCGTCACGTAGCCGAGGTGCGTGTGCCACCGGTTGAGGTTGAGATAGGTGAACAGAAAGATGACGAAGCTGGAGGCAAGGGCGACTTCCGCACAGGCGCGCCATATTCGCTGGTCGGTCGACGCAATGCTGATCAGTTTACCGAGAAAGCCGAAGTCGACGCAAATGTAGCCGAGGACGGCCCAGGCGAGTGCCGCCGTTGCCGGCAGCATCGACGTGCCCTTGACGACGAAAAGGATAGTCAGGAACACCGCCAGCAGGCCGGCAATGCCGAGCACGATGCCGCGATAGAGCGTGAACGCGTTGATCGTGTCCTTGTAGGCGTCGGGTTCCCAGAGGTAGATCTGCGGCAGCTCCGGCGTCGTCAGCTCAGCAACGAAGGTGATGACGGCGCCGGGGTTGAGCGTGATGCGAAACACGTCCGCCTCGTCGCTCGGCTGCCGGTCGAGCGCAAAGCCTTCGCTCGGCGTAATGGCGATAACGCGCTGCGAACCGAGGTCCGGCCAGAAAAGCTTGGAATTCACGAGGCGGAAGTGGGGGGCCACGATCACGCGCTCAAGCTGCTCGTCGGAGACGTTGGCAAGCGCGAAGACGGCCCAGTCGCCCTGGTGATTGTCGGAGCTGGCACGTACCTCAATACGGCGACGGATACCGTCGGCACCGGCAGCGGTCGAGACCTGAAAGGCTTCGCCCTGGTTGGCGTAGATCTCCGTCGTGGCAGTCAGGTCGAGTGCCGTGTCGTCGCGGGAAATCTTGACCGGTTCGGCGGCCTGAACGTGGCCAGCCACTAGCAGGATGGCTGACAGCAAGAGAGCTGCGATCACCGCGATCGATCGCCTGGCCGGTGATGAGAGCAGCATGCGGTTGTTGGTCATCGGCTGTCGGTTATCCTGCCTTTATCCGTGTCGGTGGCGAGCAATGAGAACATTACATGGTCGTGCCAATGACCGTTGATTTTCAAGTATCCGCGCAGATAGCCTTCCCGCTGAAACCCGGCTTTTTCAAGCAGGCGGATGCTCCGAGCATTGTCTGGAATACAGGCTGCTTCGATACGGTGCAACTCGAGCCCTGCGAAGATGTAGGGTATAACCAATTGAAGTGCGGCGAACATATGACCCTGACCGGCATAAGCCTCGCCCATCCAGTAGCCGATCATGCAGCTTTGTGCCGCCCCGCGCCTGATGTAGCCGATCGTGATGCCGCCGAGCAGCGTCATGCCCTGTTTGTGAAACAGAAGGAGCGGAATGGCCTGGCCGGAAGCGTACTCCTGCTTGCCGCGGATGACACGGGCGCGATAGGAGCCCTCCGTCAGCTCGTCGCGGCGCCATGTCGGCTCCCACGGTTCCAAGAACTGCCGGCTCGCCGCCCGCAGCTTGTGCCACTGGTTGAAATCCTGGTAGCGCGGCAGGCGCAGCACATAGTGCTCGTTCTCGAGCTCGACCGAATCCGGCTGTCGCGACAGAAACCGAAAAACCGATTTTGGCATCGATCACTCCCGGCAGGATGGATCTGGGATCAGACGAGGGCTTGCTTGCCCTGGTGATCGGGCGAGGAAAGAGACGCGGTAATATCCTCCATCGGGGCCAGATGTTCGAGCGGTCCAATGGCCGAGAGCGTCGGCACGGTATCGAAGAACAGGCGTCCCGCAAGATCCGTAAGGCGCTCGACCGTGATCCCCTCGAGGCGTTCCATCATCTCCTGGTTGGAGATGGGGCGGCCGTAGAGCATCATCTGCCTTGCGATCTGGCCGGCGCGGGCGGCGGGGCTTTCCTGGCCCATCAGCAGCTGGGCGCGGATCTGGGCGCGGGCGCGTTCGATTTCCTTCTGTTCGATCGTCGCCGCCGACTTGTGCAGTTCGTTAATGATAACAGGCACCAGCTCCGGCAGGTTCTCGCCACCGGTGGCGGCATGGATGCCGAAGATCCCGGTATCGGAGAAACCCCAGTGGAAGGCGTAGATGGAATAGCAGAGGCCGCGGATCTCGCGCACCTCCTGGAACAGCCGGGATGACATGCCGCCGCCGAGGATGTTGGCGAGGATCTGCGAACAGTAGAAGTCGCGGGCGTGATAGGCCTTGCCTTCGAAGCCGAGCAGGATCTGTGCATCCATCAGGTCGCGCGTCTCGCGGATATTGCCGCCGATGTATTTTGCAGGCTCCATGACGGGCGTCGCCGATGGCGAGGTGGGAAGGCTCGCGAAGCGCTCCTCGACCATGCGAGCGAACTCGTCGTGCCGGACGGCGCCGGTCGCAACGACGAACATCCGGTCGGTCGTGTAATTGCGGCTGAGATAGCCGCGGATCTGCTGCGGCGTGAACGACACCACGGTCTGCGGCGTGCCGAGGATCGCCCGGCCGAGGGTCTGGTCGCGATAGGCGGTCTCGGAAAACTTGTCGAAAACGACGTCGTCAGGCGTGTCGTTTGCCGCGTTGATTTCCTGCAGGATGACCTGTTTCTCACGCTCGAGTTCTTCCTCCTCGAAGGCGGACTCCGTCAGGATATCGGCCAGGATGTCGACAGCGAGCGGGACATGATCCTTAAGAACGCGGGCATAGTAGGAGGTCGTTTCCGTGGATGTTGCGGCATTGACCTCGCCGCCGACATCCTCGATTTCTTCAGCGATTTCGCGCGCGCTGCGGCGTGCCGTGCCCTTGAAGGCCATGTGCTCGAGCAGGTGAGCGATGCCATGCTCGTCTGTCGTCTCGTTGCGCGATCCTGATTTGATCCAAACTCCCAGCGCAACGCTTTCCAGATGCGGCATGGTCTGTGTGACTACTGTCAGCCCGGATTTGAGCCGGGTGCACTCAACTGTCATTGGCTATCTTTCTGCGCCTGCGTTACTTAGGCCCGAGTATGCTCGCCGATGAAGGTCTCAATGGCTTTGAGCTCAGGCTTCACAATCTGAAAGCGCTCCTCCTTGTGCATCAGATCAGCAAGCCACGTCGGAAGCGCGGGGTCAATACCGGAGGCCGATTTTACGGCGGCGGGGAATTTTGCCGGGTGTGCGGTGGCAAGCGTCACCATCGGCGCGTTCGGCTTCTCGTGTTTACCTGCAACGAAGACGCCGATTGCCGAATGCGGATCGAGAAGATAGCCGGTGTCGGCATGGGTTTTCTTGATCGTCAGGGCGACCTGCTTTTCGCTGGCGCGCCCGGCGCGGAAGTCCTTTTTGATGAAGGCGAGGGCGTCCTTTGCAATCTCGAAGCCGTTGGACTGCTTGAGGCTGTTCATCGCCGCGCGAACCTTCGATGCGTCGCGATCATAGGCCTCGAACAGCAGCCGCTCGAAGTTCGAGGAGATCTGGATGTCCATCGACGGCGAAGTCGTCGCTTTCACGGTTTTCATCTCGTAGCGGCCGGTCTTGAGCGTGCGGTCGAGGATATCATTCTCGTTGGTGGCGACCACCAGCTTGCCGATCGGCAGGCCCATGCGCTTGGCGCAGTAACCGGCAAAGATGTCGCCGAAATTGCCCGTCGGCACGGTAAACGAAATCTTACGGTCCGGTCCGCCAAGCGCGATCGACGTCGTGAAGTAGTAGACGATCTGGGCCATGATGCGGGCCCAGTTGATCGAGTTGACGCCGGAGAGTTTAACGCGGTCGCGGAAAGGTGCATCGTTGAACATTGCTTTGACGAGGTTCTGGCAGTCGTCGAAATTGCCTTCGACGGCAAGCGCGTGAACGTTGGAGGCCGTGGAGGTCGTCATCTGGCGCTGCTGCACCGGCGAGACCTTGCCGTTCGGGAAGAGGATGAAGATGTCGGTGCGTTCGCGACCGGCAAATGCGTCGATCGCCGCGCCGCCAGTGTCGCCGGAGGTGGCGCCGACAATGGTCGCGCGCTCGCCACGCTTCTCCAGGGCATAGTCCATCAGCCGGGCGAGCAGCTGCATCGCGACATCCTTGAACGCCAGCGTCGTGCCGTGGAACAGCTCCATGACGAAGCTGTTCGGGCCGGTCTGGACGAGCGGGGCGATCGCAGGGTGACGGAAGGTACCATAAGCCTCGTCGATCATGGAGCGGAACGTCTCGTCGGGAATCTCGCCGTTGGTGAAAGGCGAAAGGATCGTAAAGGCGACCTCCTGGTAGCTCTTGCCCCGAAGCGCGCGGATTTCCTTTTTCGTGAAATGCGGCCACTTACGCGGCACGTAGAGACCGCCGTCGCGCGCCAGGCCGGCCAGCAAAGCATCACAAAAACCGAGGGGAGGGGCTTCGCCGCGGGTCGAGATATAATCCACTGTCGTCATCCTTGATGTGCCGGCCGGAGGAAATCCGGGTTGGAGGGGAAGTCTGCCTGTCGCCGCATATCGCTTGCCCTGCCGGCCGTGGCCCGCGATCCCGAAATGTGCATCAAAACGGTTCTTACCCAATCGATTTTTGTTTGCGCCGCTGATATAGACCATCGCAAACTGTCACGAAAGGCCTGCCATCAAGTGATTGGGCCTGCCAAAAAACTTTGTGAAGAGGGTGGAATAATCGTGCTTGGCAAGGTCTCGCGTCTCATCGTTTCGGCTTCTTTTGCGGCAATTCTTGCCGGCTGCAACTCGCTCGGTGTGGGCGGGGGAGACAGCGCAACAGCACCGGCCCAGCCGAATGGCAATGCGCAGATCATGCCGATGGCGCCGGCCAATCCCTCGTCCAATAACGCATCGATCGGCACCGCCAAGACCGCGTCGGGCAACACTGCCCCTGTCGTCCAGGGAGCATGCCCGCAGATCTTCATGAAGGACAAGGACGCGATCTTCCGCACCTATGCCGGCGGCGCCAAGACCGGCGATGCGGACAAACTCGCCTTCCAGGCATCGATCGGTGACTATACGCGCCAGTGCAGCCTGAACGATGCAAACCTGACGATGACTGTTGTCGCCCAGCTTCGGGTTCTCGCCGGCCCGAACGGTTCGCCCGGTAAGGTCACGCTCCCGGTTCGCATCACGGTCTTTGACGGCGAGGATGCGCTTTATTCCGAAGTAACGAATTTCCCGGTCGAGGTCGGCTCCGGAGCCACCCAGGCGCTGTTCCGCAAGGACGGTATCAAGCTTCCGGTCGGTTCCGGCTCAATGGTGCGCGTGAACATCGGTTTCGACCAGGGGCCGGTTTCGACGAAAAAGAAGAAGGCCTGAGGAACGTTTCCGTATCGCTAAGCTGATCGGCGCGGGGAGAGCAGATCGCTTGAAAATCGGCATCGTATTGAATCCGGCGTCGGGTCGACGCGGAAAGAAGCTGTTCTGGTCGGCGCTGCGGCGCGCCATAGAGGCGAGATTTACCAATCTCAGCCTGCGTGAAACCAAGGGGCACGGCGATGCCGAACGGTTCGGGCGCGAACTGGCGGATGACGGCGCCGATCTGGTGATCGCCGTCGGTGGCGACGGGACGATCGGCGAAGTGGCCGGCGGCATTTTGAAGTCGCATCGGCCGGGCACGGCCTTCTCCTTTATTGCGACCGGCACCGGATGCGACTTCGCACGCAATTTTCCGGTGTCACGCGATCCTGCTACGATCGCCAACCGCCTGACCTCTCCAACGGTACGGCAGATCGATGCCGGATTGCTCACCTGCGACGACGAGGATGGGGACACCGTCAGCCGCCACTTCGCCAACATCGCGAGCTTCGGCGTTTCCGGTCACATCGTGCAGGCCGTCAACGAGGCGCCCAAGGGCAGGCGTCTGCCGGGACCGATGGTCTTCTTCTTCCACAGCCTGCTTCAAATCCTGCGTTACACGCCACGCGACATCCGTCTCAGGCTGGACGGCGAGGATATCTATGAAGGGCCGATCACCGCGGTTGCCGTTGCCAACGGCGCATGGTTCGGCGGCGGCATGAAGGTCGCTCCGGATGCCGATGTTGCCGATGGCCTGTTCGACGTAGTCATCATCCGCGGCGCCGGCAGGCTGAAGGTCCTGACGCTGATGAACAGCATCTACAGCGGCGGCCATCTGAAAAGCCCGCTCGTCAGCATCCATCGCGCAAGGCTCGTCGAGGCTTGGCCGATCGGCAGGGAGCCGGTGCCGATCGACAGCGACGGCGAAGCCCCTGGGCAGCTTCCGGCGCGCTTCGAGATTATGGTCGGTGCGCTAAGCCTAAAAATCTAGCAATTGCAGGATAACAAAGGGACGATCGGCAAGGCCGTGGCTCTCATGCGACGTTCAACCCTTCCAGGCGTGCTTGAATCGTCGCCCCGAGATTGGTTTCGTGAAACGTCTCGTAGAATGCCACCGCTTCCGGCGACATGTCGGCCGGGATGGCCACGAAATCCTGAAGTCGAAGGCTCACCAATTTTCCCAATTCCGGGTTTGCGAGTTCAGTCGCGCTTAGGTTTTCGACCCGGGCCGCCAGTGCTCGGAAATAAGACAGGTTGTCGTCAACAGTGGACGGCGAGATCGTCCGTCCATGTGCGGGGATGACGAACTTGGGGTGCAAGTCGCGGATCCGTTCGAGCGATGAACAGATCAGCCGAAGGTCGTTGGAGCTTTTACTCCAGACCTCCGGAATGGGCGTCTCGACGGCGTCGGCAGCCAGGCAGACACGGATCTCCGGAAACCAGATGGCAACATGGTCAGGCGTGTGCCCCGGTGTGTGGATGAGCTCCAGAGTGAGGTCGCCGCCATGAAGGGCCATCGAATCTGAAAAGGTGATATCGGGCGCGATGAGTTCGACGTTTCGGAACCGCGGCTCCTCACGCATCTTCTCGTCCAGAACTTGACGGCAGGAAGTGTCGCTCAGACGTGCACGCGCAGCCGTGTGGGCAATGATCGGGGCCTTGCCGGCAATCGCGGCGTTGCCCCAGAAGTGATCCCAGTCCATGTGGGAATTGACAACGATGAGAGGACGAGCGCGCATGTCCTCGTCAAGCAACTCCAATGCCATCCGGCATAACTCAGGCGTTCCGAGAGTGTCGACGAGGACGTTGAATCTCTCTGTGCGGACGAAGACGGCGTCAACCTCTTCTCCCGCCCTGAGGATGGAAATCCGATCGTCGAGTTCGGGATGGGTGCACAATTCCACGGAAATAGTCATGCGAGACAACCAGCATTCAGACACAGACAGTTACTTTGATAGCTGAATGAGTTCGTTCTGTCGCGATGCTATGCGGGGACCCCGGTCCCCATAGCAAGATCGGTCGCAGAGTTTCGACTCTGCGACCGATCTTGTAGCTGAACTTCAAATGGGGACTGTTCCGGCGGCTGCTGCTCGAGAGTAACCGGAGTTACACTGCGCCTTCCCACTCGGCGAGCGCGGCGACGACGCCGGGCAGATCGTTCATGCGGGAGATGACGGTTTCAGCGCCGGCATCGGTCAGCTTGTCGGCATGTGACGGATAGGTGTGCGAGGCACCGGTAAAGCCGATGACTCGCATGCCTGCTGCGCGTGCGGCGTGGATGCCGTGAACGGAGTCTTCGACCACGACAACACGCTCGGTCGAAACGCCCATCTGCTCGGCGCCGTGCAGGAAGATATCCGGCTTCGGCTTCACGCGATCGGCCCCGAGATCCTTTGCCGAGAAGATGTGGGGCGCGAAGAGGCGCTTCAGGCCGACTTTGCCAAGCATCATGTCGAGGCGCGCGGTGCTGGAGTTGGAGCAGATGCAGCGCTTCAGCTTCAGACGCGAAAGAGCGGCTTCGACGCCCGCTATCGCCTGCACGTCTTGCTCCAGGCGCATATCGAGGAGCCTCTCGGACTTGTCGAGCAGCGAGGCTGATATCGGGATGCTGGCCTCGCGCTCGACCTGGAAGAGAATATTCTGCCACGTCATGCCGGCGAAGCGTTCGCCCATTTCTTCGATGCTGATCGGATAGCCTGCTTCGGTGAGAAGCTTGGATTCGACATCCGCAGCGATGATTTCCGAATCGACCAGAACGCCGTCGCAGTCGAAGATAATGAGGTCGAAGCCTTCCATTTACTCACGCCTTGTTTGGGATGATGCCCCTTTACACGATGCCTCGCAGAAGCTCAACCGACAGCGGGGCATGGCTGGATTGCGTGTCGCGGGCGGCTTCGATTTTACGGGTGTTCGCGGCTATTTGGTGGCTGGAAACAGTGCAAGAAACTGCCGTTCGCCTTCCGGGGAAAAGACCACGGAGCGGCTTTCCGCCGTGCGGCGGGCCCAGCCCTTCTCGAGGAAATTCGAAAGCAGGGCCTTGCCGAGGCTGCCGGCGAGGTGCGCCCGCCGTTCACTCCAATCCAGACAGGAGCGGCAGAGCGGCCGACGCGACGATTTCAGGGCGTGGACGTCGATTCCGATAGTTTTGAGCTCGGTTTCGCCGCTCTCCGTCAGGGCAAGACCGTCGCCCATGGCATCGATCGCTCCCTTGGCAATCAGGCTGTCGAGCATGCGAACGCCGTAGTCGCCGGCGAGGTGATCGTAGCAGATGCGGGCCTTGCGCAATGCCGGTTCCTTTGGCCCTGGCTTATGGCGCAGATGGCCGCGCCCTGCCGCAAAGCCCATGATGCTCTCCAGGAACTTGCCGACGCTGTCATCCGCCAGCGTGAAATAGCGATGGCGGCCCTGTTTGCGCTGCACGAGCAGATTGCCCGCTTCCAGCTTGGCAAGGTGCGTGCTCGCCGTCTGCACGGTAACACCGCCCGCCGCTGCAAGCTCGGTCGCCGTCAGCGCCTTGCCGCCCATCAATGCAGTCAGCATGTTGGCGCGGGCGGGGTCGCCGATCAGTGCGCCGATCTGAGCTATATCAGGTCCTTCCTTCATACTTCGATCATAACCGAAGCATCGTCGTCGGACAATGTGCGAAAACTATCTCCAGACAACAAGGAGACGACGATGATTACTTGCTTCATCCGCTACGAGATCGATCCGTTCAAGAAGGAAGCCTTTGCCGAGTATGCCCGCAACTGGGGCCAGGCGATCCCGCGCAACGGTGCAGACCTGATCGGCTATTTCGCACCGCATGAGGGTTCGGTCACGACGGCTTACGGCGTGTACAATATCGAAAGCCTCGCCGCCTACGAGGCCTATCGCGCCCGTCTTGCCGCCGATACGCTCGGCAAGGAAAACTACGAGTTCGCCAAACGCGAACGTTTCATTCTCAAGGAAGATCGTATCTTCCTCAAAAACACTTCCCTTCCTCATGCAAAGCTGGTGATGCCATGATCGCTGTTATCTTCGAAGTCCTGCCCTTCATGGGCGAACGCCACACCTATCTCGATCTCGCCGGCGAGCTTCGCGGTGAACTGGAAAAGATCGACGGCTTCATCTCGATCGAGCGCTTCGAAAGCCTCACCAATCGTGGCAAGCTGCTTTCGCTTTCCTTCTGGCGTGACGAGGAGGCTGTGAAGACGTGGAGAAACCTGGAGGCGCACCGCGCCGCCCAGCACGCCGGCCGCAACGGGGTCTTCGCGGACTATCGGCTGCGCATCGGCCACATCGTCCGCGACTACGGCATGAATGACCGCGGCGAAGCGCCGGCGGATAGCCGCAAGGTGCACGACGAGGCGGCCTAACGAGAGCAGCCGGAAGGGCAGGGGCCTCTGCCCAACTCCTTCGGCGCCAAAGCGCCTGCGACTTATTTTCCCGAAATCGCTCATGCCTTCAGGCTTTGGTAACCAAACTGAGTAACCATAACAGACAGTAAAAAGCGTAATGTGTATGAGCGAGTTTCCAGATGGCGTCAGTATTTCCGCTTGCCGATCTCAAGGCCTCCGCAAAGCCGGGCTCCTGGATCGACACGATCATCAAGGGCGATTGCGTTGCTGCCCTTGAAGCCCTGCCGAACCACTCCGTAGACGTAATTTTCGCCGATCCGCCGTACAATCTGCAGCTTGGCGGCACGCTGCATCGTCCCGATCAATCGCTGGTCGATGCCGTCGATGACGAGTGGGATCAGTTCGCCTCGTTCGAAGCCTATGACGCCTTCACCCGCGCCTGGCTGCTCGCGTGCCGCCGTGTCCTGAAGCCGACGGGCACGATCTGGGTGATCGGCTCCTATCACAATATCTTCCGCGTCGGCGCCACGCTGCAGGATCTGAACTTCTGGATCCTGAACGACATCGTCTGGCGCAAGACCAACCCGATGCCGAACTTCAAGGGCCGTCGTTTCCAGAACGCGCACGAGACGATGATCTGGGCGAGCCCGAACGCCAAGGCCAAGGGTTACACCTTCAACTACGACGCCATGAAGGCTGCCAACGACGACGTGCAGATGCGTTCCGACTGGCTGTTTCCGATCTGCAGCGGCAACGAGCGCCTGAAGGGCGACGACGGCAAGAAGGTGCACCCGACGCAGAAGCCGGAAGCGCTGCTTGCCCGCGTCATCATGGCTTCCTCGAAGCCCGGCGACATCATCCTTGACCCGTTCTTCGGCTCCGGCACGACGGGCGCCGTCGCCAAGCGCCTCGGCCGCCACTTCGTCGGCATCGAGCGCGAGCAGGACTACATCGACGCGGCCTCCGCCCGCATCGAAGCGGTGGAGCCGCTGGGCAAGGCTGAACTCACCGTCATGACCGGCAAAAAGCAGGAAGTCCGCGTGGCGTTCAACGTGCTGGTCGAAAGCGGCCTGATCAAGCCCGGCCAGGTGCTGACTGATGCGCGCCGTCGCTACAGTGCGATCGTTCGTGCTGACGGCACGGTCGCCTCCGGTGGCGAGGCCGGCTCCATTCATCGCCTTGGGGCAAAGGTCCAGGGCCTTGATGCATGCAACGGATGGACATTCTGGCACTTCGATGACGGGCAGTCCCTGCGCCCGATCGACGAATTGCGGTCCGTGATCCGCAGTGATCTGGCAAAGGCGGAATGACGCGCGCCTCGACCTGATCGAGACTCCCTTCTTCCGGTGTTTTGTACCTCCAGTTACGGAAGAAGGCCTGGCGCCCGGGATCAACACCCCGGGCGCTCTTCATTTTGGCTCGCGCGGCAGCGCAATTCCGTGTCATGTATCGGCGGCTGATGATCTGAAAGAGGCAAGGACCCCGCCATGTATCTTGCGATCATACTGTTGCTGATGCTTGTCCTGCCGCTGGGTTCGGTTGCCGCCGAAGCCCATTGGAGCGCGGACGCCAACGTCGTCTTCCTCGTCGGGAAATGGTTCGTCTTTTGGGGTGTCGGCCTGCGACTGCTCGTGGCAAGCCTGAAGCAGATCATCAACCCGGCCTTCACTGCGGAGACGATCTTCGGTGTCACCGATCACAAGGCGCAGGCATTGGTGCAGGAGATCGGCTTCGGCAATCTCTCGATCGGCATGCTTGGCATATTCAGCCTCTTCGAGCCGCGGTGGATTGTCCCGGCAGCGATCACCGCCTGCCTTTTCTACGGGCTCGCCGGTCTGAAGCATCTTCTCGAGCGGCCGAGAAACAGGTCGAGGAAGATCGCGATGCTCTCCGACCTGTGGCTCTTCTTCGTACTCGCTTTTTATCTTTCCGCAGCGTTCTTTCAAAACGCCTGATAGTCCGTCACCTCGACGTGAGTGACACGACCGTCGTCGTTGAAGGTGATCGTCTCTTCGCCTTCCCGGACGAGTGGCTTGCCCGTCTTGCTGTGCGTTGCGCGAACGGACCACACGGCGCGGCCGGCATTTGGGCTGACCTTCTCGACCAGCGTGTTGATTGCCGTCTGGTCCGGGTAGTCGTCGAAATACTTGCGGAAGGCGACCATGATCTCAGCCCGCCCCGACAGGCTTCCGACCCCGTTCGAGACATAGGTCGCGTCGTCCGCGAAATAGTCCTCGATCATATCGAAGTCGAGCGCGTTGATCGCGCCGTGAAAGCGTTTGATTTCCTCAACCGGATCGAATGCCATCGTCAGAGCCTCACGCCGCGCGCTGCAAGATCGGCGCGCAGCTTGTCGGCGCCGGTGAAGAGAACCGCATCCCAGCCGGCCGCCTTGGCGCCTTCGACGTTGGGGGCGGAGTCATCGATGAAGATTGTCGCCGCCGGATTGAGGCCGAAGCTCTTGGCGTGTGTTTCGTAGATCGCGATGTCGGGCTTGATGAGACCGACGTCGCCGGAAACGGTAACGCCGCGCGGCTTCGTCAGGAACGGAAAGCGGACCTGCGCTTCGCGGAAGGTGTCGGAAGCGAAGTTCGTCAGCATCGTCACGTCCTGGCCATCGGCAATCAGGCCTTCCATGATGGTGACGCTGTCGTCGTAGGAGAGGGGGACCATCTCGTGCCAGTATTTGCGGAAGGCCCGGATATGCTCCTCGCGATCCGGATGAACCTCGATCAGCAGGGCTTCAGCTTCCTCCCAGGTGCGGCCGCGATCCTGCTCGACGTTCCAGTCATGAGTGCAGACATTCTCGAAAAACCACTTGCGTTCGGCCTCATCGGGAATGAGGCGGCTGAACGGAATATTCGGATCGTAATGGATGAGTACTTTTCCAATGTCGAAGACAATATGGTCGATGGGCATCGATCAATCCTTGGCATGTTTGAACGCGAGCGGGATAGCCGCGGTGATTGCTTTTTTCATGACGGTCGGCAGTGCCCGCGAGTCAAGATTTGTAACCGGCTCCCACCAACCGTTATCCGTTTGAATTCGCGAGGGGATCGCGACGCGGTAAATCGACAGCCTGAGCTCGAAATGGGTGAAGACGTGGGTGATGGTCCCGCAAGGCTCCCAGGCAGCCGGGAAAGGCGCAGCATCGGCCGAGGTTTCCCCGTCCTGCCGCGCCGTCCAGTTGGTCGTCGGCACTTCCGTCATGCCGCCGAGCAGGCCGCTCTCGGTGCGCCGCCGCAACAGAACGTCACCATCCGCGGTGACCGCAATAAAGGCTGCGCCCTGGCGGAGCGGCTTTTCCTTCTTGGCAGCCTTGACCGGAAAGTGCTCGGGATCGTGCAGGCGCAGCGTCTCGCAGGATCCCCTGAAGGGACAGAGCGAACAGGCGGGCCGCTTCGGCGTGCAGATCGTGGCGCCGAGATCCATCATTGCCTGCGCAAAGTCGCCGGGCCGATCCTGCGGCGTCAGCAGAGCCACCTTCTGTTTCATCAATGGTTTGGCAGCGGGTAGGGGCGTAGCGATCGCGTAAAGGCGCGAGATCACCCGCTCGACGTTGCCATCCATCACGGCTGCCTGCCGGTTGAAGGCTATCGCCGCCACCGCGGCCGCCGTATAGTCCCCGATGCCGGGAAGCGACTTCAGCCCCTCCTCGGTATCTGGAAAGATGCCGTTATGATCGGACGCGACGGCCTCGGCGCATTTCTTGAGGTTGCGGGCGCGGGCGTAGTATCCAAGCCCGGCCCAGGCCGCCATAACGTCTTCGCTGGCGGCATCGGCGAGGTCGCGCACGCTCGGCCAGCGTGCCAGGAAATTGGCGAAGTAGGGTTTCACCGCCGGCACCGTCGTCTGCTGCAGCATCACCTCGGAAAGCCAGACGTGATAGGGATCGGCCTTGATGCCGCGCGCCGCCATCGGCGGCGAGACGCGCCATGGCAGATCGCGATGGTGGCGGTCGTACCAGTCGAGAAGGGGCTTGGCGGCTGGCGCGTCCAGTGTCGTCGATGTCATCATTTGCCGTCGTGAGGGGAAGTGCCCTATACTTGGCGAAGCAATGCCGCGCGATCAAGGCAGTGGTGCCTGAACGCAGCGCGATCTGAAGGTTTCGATGAGTTATCCACGCAAAGGTGAAAAGCAGATCTCCGAATTGGCCAACGGGCTGATCGATCCCGTGCTGGCGCGCCGCGCCGGAATCAACACGGCGCTGCTCGGCTCGTGGGATGAAATCGCCGGTGCAGAGTTCGCCGACTGCACGCGTCCGGAAAAGATTGCCTGGGCGCGCGGCAACGACGAGGGCAGCTTTCGGCCCGGTGTGCTCACGATCGCCTGCGAGGGCGCACGCGCGCTGTTTTTGACCCATGCGCAAGGCGAGTTGATCCAGCGCGTCAACAGCTTCTTCGGATTTGCCGCCGTCCACCAGATCCGTATCGTCCAGAAACCCGTCTATCCGGTGGTGAAGCGCTCCCGCACGCCTCCTCCCTTGAAGGGGGCGGCTGCGGCAAAGCTGGAGGATATGATGGAGGGGATCGAGGGCGATAAGCTGCGCGAAGCCGTGAAGCGGCTCGGCACGGCCGTGCTGGGCAAGCGCGGTCGCTAACGCCTTCCAAGTGTTGGCCCTGCAATTCTGTCCGCAATTTAATCGGGCTGTCCAACCAAGGTCACAATTCTTTGAAGAAAGTTCGCGAGCCGTGTCTTGTTCAGGACTTCGAGGCGCTATATCGGACTCACAGCCACTACTCTCATTTATGGGGACCTTCATGCCGATTTCTGAAATGCAACTGACGAAACGCCAGCTTCTGGGCGGCGTGGCTGCCGCGACCGCGACCCTGGCGGTTTTCAGTAGCGCGCATGCCGCTGTCGAAGTGCCTCAGCCCGATGGCGAGGTCGACATGGCCGCCGTGCTGAAGCCGGGCGCGCTGCCGGAAATGGTGCTTGGCAAGGAAGACGCCCCGGTAACGATCGTCGAATACATGTCGATGACCTGCCCGCACTGCGCTCACTTCCACACGACGACCTTCGACGCGATCAGGAAGAAGTATGTCGACACCGGCAAGGTCCGCTTCATCATCCGCGAATTCCCCTTTGATCCGCGCGCCGCTGCCGCCTTCATGCTGGCCCGCTGCAATCCGCCGAAGCCGGAAGAAATGAGCACGCCGGAACAGTATTTCGCGATGGTATCCATGCTCTTCAAGCAGCAGCAGACCTGGGCCGCTGCCGATGACGGCCGCGCTGCACTGCTGCAGATGGCCAAACTTGCTGGATTTACTGAGGATAGCTTCACGAAGTGCTTGACGAACCAGAAGCTGCTGGATGAAGTGAACGCAACGCGGGAACGAGGTTCCAAGGAGTTTGGCGTGAATGCCACGCCGACGTTCCTCATCAACGGCAAGCGCTTTTCTGGAGACATGACGGTTGACACCATGTCGGCCCTTATCGACAGCCTGCTCTAATCTGAACCGTATCCGATCGACGGGCGACGGCGGAAGCCGTACGCCCGTCTTTTGCTTTATCAGGCGCGGGGACGCGGCATGAAGTTCAACAAGCTTCGCGTCGTCGGCTTCAAGTCCTTCGTCGAACCCACCGAATTCATCATCGAGCGCGGACTGACCGGTATCGTCGGCCCGAACGGCTGCGGCAAGTCGAACCTCGTCGAAGCGCTCCGCTGGGTGATGGGCGAGAATTCCTACAAGAACATGCGCGCGTCCGGCATGGACGATGTCATCTTCTCCGGCTCCGGCAATCGTCCCGCCCGCAACACCGCTGAAGTAGCACTCTATCTCGACAATGCCGAGCGTACGGCGCCCGCTGCCTTCAACGACAGCGACGAGATCCAGGTCACGCGCCGCATCGAGCGGGAGCAGGGATCGATCTACCGCATCAACGGCAAGGAAAGCCGCGCCAAGGACGTACAGCTTCTCTTTGCTGACGCCTCCACCGGCGCCCGTTCGCCGTCCATGGTCGGGCAAGGACGGATCGGCGAGTTGATCTCGGCAAAGCCGCAGGCCCGCCGCCAGTTGCTTGAAGAGGCAGCCGGCATATCAGGCCTGCATTCGCGCCGTCACGAAGCCGAGCTTCGCCTGCGTGCCGCCGAAAGCAATCTTGAACGTCTCGACGACGTGACTTCTCAACTGGAGAGCCAGATCGAGAGCCTGAAGCGTCAGGCCCGCCAGGCAAGCCGTTTCAAGTCGCTGTCCGCGGATATACGCGCCCGCGAGGCGCTTCTTCTGCACATCCGCTGGGTTCAGGCCAAGGAGGCCGAAGCCGAGGCCGATAGCGCGCTCAATCAGGCCACCGTCATCGTCGCCGAAAAGGCGCAGATGCAGATGGAGGCCGCCAAGGTTCAGGGCATTGCAAGCCTGAAGCTGCCGGAATTGCGGGACGCCCAAGCACGCGCCGCTGCCGCGTTGCAGCGCCTGCAGATCGCCAAGACCCAGCTCGAGGAGGATGCCAACCGCATCCTGCGCCGTCGCGACGAACTGACCCGCCGTCTTGCGCAGCTCGGCGAGGATATCCGCCGCGAGGAGCGGCTGGTTGCCGATAACGCCGAAATCCTGGCGCGGCTGGATGCCGAAGAGAGCGAGATCACTGAGATTCTTGCCGATTCCGGCCGTTTTGCCGAGGAGACACGCGAGGCCTTCGAGGAGGCTGCCGCAAAGCTCGCCGACAGTGAGCGCACTTTTACCGCGTTGACAGCCGAACGCGCCGAGGCTGCAGCCGGGCGCAACCAGCTCGAGCGCGCCATTCGCGACCTTGCCGATCGCAAGATGCGCCTTGAACGGCAGATGGATGAGGCCAACCGCGAGCTGTCGGCCATCGGGGAGAAGATTTCCAGCCTGCCCGATCCGGACGAGAAGCGGGACGTGGTCGAGGCGGGCGAGCAGGCTCTTGACGAGGCGGAAGCCGCAATCCAGGGCCTCGAGCAGGCCTTGGCCGCTGCCCGCCAGACCGAGGCTCTTTCCCGATCGCCTGTCGATCAGGCGCGTGCGAAGCTGAACGCCATCGAAACGGAAGCCCGGACCATTTCGCGCATGCTGGCTGCCGGTGCCGCGGCAGGCGAATTTGCACCGGTTGCCGATGAACTTCGCGTCGATCGCGGCTTTGAGACGGCGCTCGGTGCGGCCCTTGGCGACGACATCGAATCCCCGCTCGATCCTAAGGCGCCGGTGCATTGGTCCGGCCATGGTGACGGTGCCGCCGACCCGGCATTGCCGGCTGGCGCGACGCCGCTGATCGACCATGTGCGCGCTCCTGCGGCACTGATGCGCCGCCTGAAGCAGATCGGCCTCGTCTCCGGTTCGGATGCGGCAACCCTGATGAGGGACCTCAAGCCAGGCCAACGCCTGGTGACCAAGGAGGGCGCCGTCTATCGATGGGACGGCCATGTCACCGGCGCGGATGCGCCGAGTGCGGCGGCACTCCGGCTGGCACAGAAGAACCGGCTCGCCGAACTGGAAAGCGAAGCCGCGCTTGCCCGCGACATACTTGATGAAGCGGAGGAACGCCTGGCGAGTGCGGCCGATGCCATCCGACTTCAGGAACAGCGCCTCGCCGAGGCGCGCGAGAAGAGCCGTATATCCGCGCGGCAACTCGCCGAGGCGCGCGAAGCGCTGGCAGCGGCCGAGCGGGCCTCTGGCGATCTCATCCGCCGCCGTGATGTCATTACAGAATCTGTCAGCCAGCTTCAGATCCAGCTTCAAGATCTCTCGATCCAGGAAGAGAACGCCCGGATCGAGTTGGAAGACGCCCCTGATTTGACGGCGATCGACGTACGGCTTCAAGCGCAGCAGGCGGAAGTCGCGACCGATCGTGGCGCACTTGCAGAAGCGCGGGCACGCCATGAAAGCCTGAACCGCGAGAACGAAGCCCGTCAGCGCCGCATCATTGCCGTCGGGCAGGAGCGCGAGACCTGGCGCCAGCGCGCTGCCAGTGCCGAGGACCACATCGCGACACTTCGCGACCGCGAGGAGGAGGCGCGGGAGGAAGCGTCTGAGCTCGAAATGGCGCCCGATGAGTTCGACGACAAGCGCCGCGCGCTCTTGACCGAACTCCAGAAGGCCGAGGAAGCACGTCGCCACGCGGCCGATGTGCTTGCTGAAGCCGATCTCGTCCAGCGTGACGCCGACCACAAGGCCGCGACAGCGCTTTCCGAACTCGCCGAAAGCCGCGAGCGCCGCGGTCGCGCCGAAGAGCGGCTGGTCTCGGCGCGCGAAAAGCGACAGGAAACCGAGGCCCGAATTCGTGAGGCGCTGAACGTTGCGCCGCACGAGGCGCTTCGGCTTGCCGGACTTGAGTCGCTGCAGGCAGCACCCGATCTTCGCGAGGTCGAGCGCGAACTCGAACGCCTCAAGATGGAGCGCGAGCGCCTTGGCGCCGTCAACCTGCGCGCCGACGAAGAACAGAAGGAACTGAGCGGGAAGCTCGAGGCGCTGATCAAGGAACGCGACGACGTGATCGATGCGATCCGCAAGTTGCGTGGCGCGATCCAGAGCCTCAATCGCGAGGGTCGCGAGCGCCTGCTCGCCGCGTTCGACGTGGTCAACGGCCAGTTCCAGCGCCTTTTCACCCATCTTTTCGGCGGAGGAACGGCCGAACTGCAACTGATCGAATCCGATGATCCGCTCGATGCAGGCCTGGAAATTCTCGCCCGTCCGCCGGGCAAGAAGCCGCAGACGATGACGCTCCTTTCGGGCGGCGAGCAGGCGCTGACGGCAATGGCACTGATCTTTGCCGTCTTCCTGACCAATCCGGCCCCGATCTGCGTGCTGGACGAAGTGGACGCCCCGCTCGATGACCACAATGTCGAGCGCTATTGCAACCTGATGGACGAAATGGCTGCCTCCACCGAGACGCGTTTCGTCATCATCACACATAATCCGATCACCATGGCGCGCATGAACAGGCTGTTCGGCGTGACGATGGCGGAGCAGGGGGTATCGCAGCTCGTGTCGGTCGATCTTCAGACCGCCGAACAACTGCGCGAGATTGCCTGAGCCAAAGGCTGGGAAAAGCCCAAAAAAAGTCTGCCAGAATGGGCTATCTCCACCATTCAGGTAATGTTTTCCTACCGATCTTGTATTAGAGATTGCTTCATGGCGTCGCCGAATTGCCGCGAAAAGGTATCGGCTGCATGGTTTCCTGCGCGACGCGCTCGGAGCAATATGGTTTTGGCTCTGACAGTCCGTATGGACGGAACCCCCCGTCCGGTTTTCCTGGCTGGACGGACATAAGGCTTTGCGGGACTTTGTTGCAGTCCCGCAAAGCTTTTTCTCCCCTCAATCGCTTCAGTCTGTCGCAGTTATTGTGCGCCGCAACATTTCGGCCGCATTTGTCGATTTTCATTTCAACACCAAGGGATTAAGTTGATCCTGATTTGGTGTTGGGGGGAATATGACCAAGTGGGTCTATACATTTGGCAATGGTCAGGCAGAGGGTAGTGCCCTTGAGGGCGAGCGTTTGGGCGGCAAAGGCGCAAACCTCGCGGAAATGTGCAACCTGGGTCTGCCTGTCCCTCCTGGTCTGACGATCATCGCCGGCGCCTGCTCTGCCTACTACAAGAACGGACGGCAGATTGCAGAAGAGCTGAAGGCACAGGTCCGCGCCGGCATTGAAGGGATCGAGGAAATTACCGGCCGGCGGTTCGGCGCGGGCGATCGGCCGCTGCTGTTGTCCGTGCGCTCGGGAGCGCGCGTTTCGATGCCGGGGATGATGGACACCGTCCTCAATCTCGGCCTCAACGATGAAACCGTACAAGCGCTCGGCCACGATGCCGGCGACGCACGGTTCGCCTGGGATAGCTACCGCCGTTTCATCCAGATGTATGCCGACGTCGTCATGCGTCTCGATCACGAGGTGTTCGAGGAGATCCTCGAGGACGAGAAGGCGCGGCTCGGCTATGAGTTTGATACCGAACTGACCGCCAACGAATGGCAGCACGTGGTCTCGCTCTACAAGAGCCTGATTGAGGAGGAGCTGGGCGAGGAGTTTCCTCAAGATCCCGAGGTGCAGCTATGGGGCGCTGTGGGCGCCGTCTTCGCCAGCTGGATGAGCGTCCGCGCAGTCACCTATCGCCAGCTTCACAATATTCCTGAAGGCTGGGGCACGGCGGTCAACATCCAGGCGATGGTCTTCGGAAACCACGGTAATTCGTCCGCGACCGGTGTTGCCTTCACGCGCAATCCGTCGACGGGCAATAAATCGCTCTATGGCGAATTCCTCGTCAATGCGCAGGGCGAGGATGTGGTTGCCGGCATCCGCACGCCGCAGAGCATTACCGAGGAGGGACGCATCAGCTCCGGTTCCGAACGACCGTCGATGGAAAAGCTGATGCCGGATGCCTTCAAGGAGCTGTCAGGCATCTGTTCTGAGCTTGAAACGCATTATCGCGAGATGCAGGACATCGAGTTCACCATCGAGCGCGGAAAGCTCTGGATGCTGCAGACCCGCGCGGGCAAGCGCTCGACGCGCGCTGCGATGAAGATCGCCGTCGACATGGTAGATGAGAAACTCATCACCGAAGAAGAGGCGGTGCTTCGCATCGAACCTTCGTCACTGGACCAGCTCCTGCACCCGACGATTGACCCGCGTGTTACCCGCGAGATCATCGGCACCGGCCTGCCGGCCTCGCCCGGCGCGGCGACCGGCGAGATTGTCTTCACCGCCGAGGAGGCCGTGACAGCGTCCGAGGAGGGGCGCAAGGTTATCCTGCTGCGTGTCGAGACCAGTCCAGAAGACATCCACGGCATGCACGCGGCCGAGGGCATTCTGACGACACGTGGCGGCATGACCAGCCATGCCGCCGTTGTCGCACGCGGCATGGGCATCCCCTGCGTGGTCGGCGCTGGTGGCATGCGCATCGACGCCCGCAACGAGCGGCTGATCGGCGTCGGCGTCACGCTGAAGAAGGGCGACGTCATCACCATCGACGGTTCGGCCGGGCAGGTGTTGAAGGGTGACGTGCAGATGATCCAGCCGGAGCTCTCCGGCGATTTCGGGCGCATCATGCAATGGGCCGATCGGGCGCGGCGCATGACCGTGCGCACCAATGCCGATACGCCGGCTGATGCGCGCGCGGCTCGCTCCTTCGGTGCCGAGGGCATCGGCCTTTGCCGCACCGAGCACATGTTCTTCGAGGGCGACCGCATTCATCTGATGCGCGAGATGATCCTGGCGGAGGATGAAACCGGCCGCCGCGCCGCTCTCGATAGCCTGCTGCCGGTCCAGCGCCACGATTTCACCAGCCTGTTCAACGTCATGCACGGCCTGCCGGTGACGATCCGTCTGCTCGATCCGCCGCTGCACGAATTCCTGCCGAAGACGGACGAGGAGATCGCCGACGTTTCTGCCGCAATGGGCATGGACGCTGCAGCACTGCGCCAGCGCGTCGATGCGCTGCATGAGTTCAATCCAATGCTCGGCCATCGCGGCTGCCGACTGGCGATTTCCTATCCTGAAATTGTCGAGATGCAGGCGCGCGCCATTTTCGAGGCGGCGGTCGCCGCAGCCCATGAAACGGGCGCTGCCGTCGTGCCTGAGATCATGGTGCCCCTGGTCGGGCTGCGCTCCGAGCTCGACTACGTCAAGGAGCGCATCGACGCCATCGCCGGGGACGTCATGGCGGAGGCCGGCATGCGGATCGACTACCTGGTCGGCACGATGATCGAACTGCCGCGCGCGGCCCTCAGGGCCCATATCATCGCTGAAGCGGCGGAGTTCTTCTCCTTCGGCACCAACGACCTGACGCAGACAACCTTCGGCATCTCGCGCGACGATGCATCCGCCTTCATTCCGACCTATCAGCGCAAGGGGATCATCGAGCACGATCCCTTCATTTCGCTGGATTTCGATGGTGTCGGGGAGTTGATCCGCATTGCCGCCGAACGCGGTCGGCGCACGCGCAACGACATGAAGCTCGGGATTTGCGGCGAACATGGTGGCGATCCGGTATCCATCCATTTCTGCGAGGAAATCGGATTGGACTACGTGTCCTGCTCACCCTTCCGCGTGCCGATCGCCCGGCTTGCCGCCGCGCAGGCGGTCATTACCAATGGCGCCCGTATCCGCGACCGTAGTAAGGACGGTCGAGATCATAGGACATCTGCAACATGAGCAAATCGCTGTCGTAACGCGCCTGGGTACGGCGATAGAGATCGATTCGCTGCATGCAGCCTGCGAAGCCGTCCGTACCGCGCCGGAAGCCGTAGCGCAAGCATTGAGCCTCGTCGGCAGCGCGCCGCTCTTCCGGCGTCATTGTTTGGCAGGCCGAGAGGCCGATTGATACCGCGGCAAGCGCGAGAGCTAAAACGAGCGTACGCATCGACATGTCTCTGCAATCAAAACTCTGCGCCATCAGATGACGCCAATCGGCGGTTACAGTCAACCAAAAGAATAACTTAGGTCGAAGCGGTGCGCTGCATCGCTGCTTTCAACGCCTGTGGCCTTCCGTCTGTGGAGGATCGTCTGTAAGAAGACGGCTCGGACGACATTGGAAGATAAACATGGCACTACGCGATCGATTCTCGAAGAAACTGACCTGCCCGCAATGCGGCAACGCCGGCTTTGCGGAAGCGTCCGAGACGGATGATCCGAAGCGCAAGCATCCGGGCTTCAGCGTCGATCATCTACCGCGCGGCTTCTTCATCCAGCGCGCGTCCAACCATCAGGAAACTTCCATGATCAAGTGTGAGTGCGGGCGCAAATTCCCGTTCCGCAGCCTGGCTGAAGCAGCGGCGCAACGCGATTAGAGCCGAAAGGCTCTCTAGCTCAGAACCGTTCAAGAACCTTGATGAAGGCGTCGGCGAAGCGGATGAGGTGGGCCGTCGCAGGATCCGGCGCTTCCATGCGAATTTCCGTGCCGCTGTGATCCAGCACGGCAAGAACGACACGCATCTGTTCGCTCATGGACGGGATGCGCAGCACTGCAATGCGCTTGCAATCGTCCATCAATCCCTCGGCGGGAAGATCAAACAGGAATTCTCCGCCAGCCTTGGCGGATGCTACGCGGACGGTTTCGCAGAAGTCGGATTTGCCATCGTATCCGTCGAGCGACAATTCCAGTTCCAGAAGCTCTATCGGCAGAAGCGGATCTGCATGATCGGCTGCGCCCAGCGTCGGCGACTGGGTTCCCGATGCGGGCTCCGGTGCAATCATTGCCCTTCTCCTGTTGGTCGGTTGCGACCCAAACCATACAAAATCAAGGAATATCAGAAAATGCTTACGCACGCCATTGTCGTCTTCCCCGTGGATTGCGCCCATCGGAATGACACAACAGTTTCAATTTAGGCGAATCTTGCACTAAACAAGTGGAGGGCGATTTTGCGCGTTCATGCGGGACGCGCCGCTTGCGAGTAACCGGTAAGTTTGATGGCAATCCGTTTCGACCGCCCTGTTTCAAATGCTGCCCGCTTCTCGCGGCGCTTCGCAGCGTTTGCCCTGGTTCTCTGCCTTGCGGCTCTGGTTGGTCATCGCTTCGCCGGCCTTTCTACGCCATACCTTGTGCTGGTTCTACTCGTTTCCGCGGGCTTCGCGCTGCTTGGGACCCTGCTTGCCGTTGCCGGGCTGCGCAGCCTTTGGCTGACGGGTGCCGAAGGCGGGCTAGATGCCTTGAAAGCCTTGATCTATGTGGCCCTTCCGCTCGCGATCGGCGGGATTGCCGCCGAACGCTATTTCGCGCTGCCGGCGATCTATGACGTGTCAACCGATATCGTCTCGGCGCCGGACTGGCTGAAGACGCCGAACGTAGATCAGATCTGGCTGAAGCGAGAGCCGGCGGTCACGCCCGAGGACCGCGAAAAGCAGCTCGAAGCCTACCCGGAACTCACAGGCCGTCGCTACGACGGCGCTATCGACCGCGTGCTCGAAGCCGTCAAGAAGGTCGCCAAGGAGAATGGCATCCGCATTACCCGCGCCGACGGTGACAGCGAGCCAAGCCCCGATATTGAGAAGCGACCGGCGAAGCCGCAGCCAGATGATGCTGCGGTTGCTGAGGCGCCAGAAGCCGTGCCGGTCCCGACGCCACGGCCCTACGACGACGACGTTGCGCAGCTGATTCGCCGGGCAAATGGCGTAACGCTGCAGGGCGAAACCCGCACCTTGGTTCTCGGCCTGCGCTTCGACATCGTCATCCGCCTGCGAGAGGAAGCGGAAACCACCTTCGTCGACGTTAGGGTCGCCTCGCGCTACGGCCCGCATGATCTCGGCCTCAGCGCCGATATCGCGGAGAACTACCTCAAGGCGCTCGATTCCGAATTGCTCGGCATCGCCGGCAGCTAACCTCGTCCGCCTCAATATTTGCCATCGAAGACGATGACAGGCTTGTCGTCGGCAAATGCAGGCGGCGACGTGAGCTATTTCCGCGTCGCAGGTCGGTAGGAGCCGAAAAGGGCAGGCGGTCCATCCGTTTCGATCTCGCCCCGCTCCACCAGATCCTCGATATGGGCGAGAACCGAAAGCGCCGCAGCGCCATGCAGGCGCGGATCGGTCTCGCGATAAATCACCTTCACCATGTCGGGGATGTTCGTATCGCCAGCGCGGATGCGGCCGAGCACGGCGCGTTCGCGCATCCGCCGATGCGTTTTCAGGGCTCGCATGAAAGAGATCGGTTTGCGGACGGGGCCGCCATGTCCGGGAAGCAGCAGGCGGTCGTGCCTCTCGATCAGCTTGTCGAGGGAGGCCATGTAGTCGGCCATCGAGCCATCGGGCGGCGCGACGATGGAGGTAGCCCAACCCATGACATGATCGGCGGAAAACAGGATTCCAGTTCCCTCGAGCGCGAAGGCCGCGTGATTAGCGGTATGCCCGGGCGTCAGCACGCCAGTCAGCCTCCAGCCGTCGCCCTCGATCGTCTCGCCGTCGCCGATTGTGACGTCGGGCCGGAATCCCAGGTCCGAGCTTTCGGCGAAGGGATTGATCTCGCCCTGATGCAGTGGCCGGGCAGCGCGGTGTGGTCCCTCGGCGACGATCCGCGCCCCGGTCGCCGCCTGCAGGCGCCGAGACAGCGGGGAGTGGTCGCGATGGGTATGACTGATGAAGATATGGGTGACCTCGCGTCCATCGAGCGCTGCCATCAATGCCTGCAAGTGTGCCTCGTCCTCCGGCCCAGGATCGATGACCGCCACGGAGCGATCCCCGACGATGTAGCTGTTCGTGCCGTGAAACGTGAAGGCGCTCGGATTGTTGACCGTAATGCGCTGCACGTCTGAGGCAACAGGCACGGCCTGGCCATAGGCGGGCTCGAAGGCCAGATTGAACTCGGGACTTGCCATTTATTTGTATTCGATCTCGATGAAGGACATCGGCTGATTGCCGGCATTGACGACATTGTGCTCGGTCCCGGCGTCGCGGCGGTAGGCAGCGCCCTTGGCAATATCGACCCTGCGACTGCCGCCCTTTTCCTCCAGCAGAAACTGGCAATCGGTCATCGGCACGACGACATAGCCCATCCCATGCGTATGGACGCCGGTATCGGCACCTGGCTCGAAATCCCAGCGCGTGATCCGAACCACGGCATCGTCGAGCAGCAGCGTTGCGAGGGCAGGCGGTCGGGCGCGGTACTGGCTCATCGTTACTCCATCGTCCTGGACGGCTGCGGCGAGACCTAGCATGGTGACGCTAAAAGCGCACAGAAATATGCAATGGCCCGAAACTTAATGATTGTGACCTCAGGCGAGCTTTGCTAAGCAGGCGTCGATTTGGCAAGCGGGTCTCCGCTTTCAAGCTCTGGTGGGGCGTCGCCAAGCGGTAAGGCACCGGTTTTTGGTACCGGCATTCCCAGGTTCGAATCCTGGCGCCCCAGCCATTGAATTCCAGCAATGGTGAAGTCTTTTTGCCGCGGTGTCAGCCGCGAACGGAGGCCGCGCAGCAACTCAGAACACTCGATATAGAAAAAGGCGACCAATGGGCCGCCTTCCAAACGCTCGCTCTGTCGTTTCTTACTGCGCGGGCTGCGCCGGCGCCAGGAACTCGGCGCAATAGGACGGGCCGTTCACGCCCGGGATATCGCCGACGACATGGATGCTGCGGATCGTGTAGTCGGCGTTGGTGACGATTTCGGCCTGGCAGCGGAAATACTGCGTGCGGGCCGCCGAAATCTGCTTGCCGCGCTTGCCATCTGCACCTTCTGCGTATTTCGCCGGGATGCGGACCGTCTTGTAGCCGCCCTTCCAGGTGTAGGTGACGCCGCCGTCGCTCTCGACGTCGCTGATCGGCGGGCCGTAGGCGGCAAAGAACTTGCCGGCCGACTGGCCAACCCAGCGGCTGGAGATCGGATCTGCGGAGGTCGGAATCGTCGTGCAGCCGGCAAGCGCAATGGCAAGCCCAGCCGCGGCAAAGGTGCGGAGTTTCATTCTATCGTCCTTGAAAAGTTGTCGCGCATTCGACGGCGGGAATCGCTGGTCTGCAGCGGTTTCCGCTTGTCCTGCCGAGCGCTTTAACGCGGAACCCAGCAAAAGAAAATCGGCCCGCCTTCGCAATCGCAAAATATGCCGCAAGTGTGTCATTTTGCTCCACTTAGTGCTCTCAGGAGGTGCGCCGGCCCTGTCGAAAAAAAATGCGCCGGCTTTTGAATTTTGGTGCTTGCGCAACGAGATGGGCCGGTCTATAGAGGCGCCGCTGGTCACGGAGTGTAGCGCAGTCTGGTAGCGCACCACGTTCGGGACGTGGGGGTCGAGTGTTCGAATCACTCCACTCCGACCAGCCGAAAAGCCCGCGCAAGCGGGCTTTTTTCATTTGTGCCAATGGACGCACAAAAACCTCACCAACAGATTCACCAGGTGATTGGAATTCCAATCCGTCGGAAAGCCGTCGGCGGCTACAAATTCTCGACTGTGGTTTGCTTAAGCCGACGGCGAAGACAAACGCGCCGCCGACACACGGAAAGAGCAACTCGAAATGCCGTCATCTCTGTTGGCTGGACAGGTTGGATATTGGGCGGCGATTTGGGGTACGAGTGATAATTGAAACGCTGATGCCGAAGCTCCGCTGTACGAGCTGTGGAAATGTGGGGTGCATCTCCAGTGGATCTTGACTCTTTACTTCGCGTCCATCCGAATTACGCGGCCGGAAGCCGTAACTGTGCATTCTAGAGTGTAATGTCGGGTCGCGATCGTCAGAAGCCAGGTGGGACCGGTCCGCTCGGCTGCTTTGACGACGTTCGTTCCCCCTCGGGGACTCTGATATCGATCGGCCCGTCGGCTGCACGCGCGCAAAGCGCGAGCCGGAACGTTGCTCAAGTCCGGCGATCCTGCGGAAGCTTCGCTGCATGCAGACGGCTTCAATTGATCGATACGCGAGTAGCGGCCAAACGACGCGCGTACATCGACACACGTGCCTGTCTTGGCGTTCCACCAAGTGCTGCTCCTGACGTGCCGGTAGCCACGGGCCTGCATCTTGGACACGGCGTCCGTCGCACGAGTACCGACGAGATCGGCGACATCACTGGGCGCGGCAGCGAAAGCAAAAATAGAAAACGAGCAAAAGATGGCCGCAAGGCCGACTATCCTTTTCACGAAACCCTCCTTAAATCGAGCCTCTGAAGACCATCGCTTTGCCATCCGCGGTTAAAACGGGTGCCTCGAACAGTAGCCGCAATAGTCGGTAGAGAACATGTCTTCTGGGTGGATCGGATCACAAACGAGACCAACGGTTAAGTAAGCAACAGTAAATTTACGGCTCGTGAAGATTCACGATCTATCCGGACTTCTCGGGATCAGCCTTGGAGTCCTGGACCGACTCTACGGCAAGCATCGGATCCACCATCAAAGATCGACATGGCTGTCGCATCGTCTGTCGCAAACAGAGGCTCATATGTCGCATTTCGGTATCCATAAAAATAAGCGAGAACTAAAGTACGCAGCTTCACATAAAGATATATCAGACAAGCGCGCTTCGGCGGGCGGGGAACAGTGCATGAAGACCTCAGAATACAAAGCTGCGGTTGCCGTCACGGGACTGAGCGCCGCTGGTGTCCAAAAGCTCTTTGGTGTCGATCAGACGACGACACGTCGCTGGGCGTCGGGTGAAACCGAAGTACCGCGCGCGGTCGGCCTGTGCCTGCTGTTGATGGCGTCGGCAAACGTGTCCGTCGCGCAGGCTGAGATCTTGGCCGATGACACCGATGTCAGGCTTGCCAGGATCGCGTAAGACGGCTTGCCCAATCATTTCAGCAATCGGATGCAGCACCCGTAGTGGCCAGGGTCCCCGACCCTCGGGCCCGGCTACGGACGCGCAGCCCCCATTGCTTCGATCCAGCACCGCTGGTGCAGCGGCTGTTCCGGCTTCGAGCGCACTATGCTCCGAGAATGGCATCGATTTCGGCAATCAGGGTCGCATAGGTCTCGATATGCCGATAATACTCGTTGCGGATCTGCTCGGTGATATCGGAGAGCGGCCCGCCACCCTCCGCGCGGAAGTGTTTGACGTCGTTCTCGGACATGGATTTGAGATTGTCCTCGTATTCCTTGACCCTCTGAACATAGTCTTCCCGAAGTTTTTCGAGACTCATCAATCCCTCCTGAGCTAGCGAGGCACCGCGGACAGTCTGCCGCGGCGACGGCAATCTAAAGGTTGCCTAGAAGAGATGCGGCGCTTAAACCAGATTGACAATCCCGGCCCGTGAAAAGGGAACCAATGAGCAGCTCGAACTTCTACTCCAGCATGGGCGGCCTGCCGCCGCAGACCGAACTCCTCTCCAGCAAGGCGGTGTTCACGACGGCCTATGCCGTCATCCCCCGCAGCGTCATGACTGACATCGTCACCAGCTATTTCCCGCACTGGGAAGGCACGCGCGCCTGGGTGATCTCCCGCCCGCTGACCGGTTTTTCCGAGACGTTCTCGCAGTACATCATGGAAGTGCAGCCGGGTGGCGGCAGCGACCGGCCGGAACCGGAGAAGCGCGCCGAAGGCGTGCTCTTCGTCGTCGACGGTGAGATGACCGTCGAGTTCGACGGAAAGGCACAGCAAATGCGCCCCGGCTCCTTCGCCTTCCTGCCCGCCGGCTCCTGTTGGGCGCTGTGGAACAAGAGCGCTGCACCCGTGAAGTTCCACTGGATCCGCAAGGCGTTCCAAGAGGTCGAGGGGCAGGAGCCGCCGCCGGCGATCTTCACGCATGAGGAAAATCACCCGCCTCAACCGATGCCGGATACGGACGGCGCCTGGGCCACGACGCGCTTCATCGACACGGCCGATCTTCGCTACGACATGCATGTCACGATCGTCACCTTCGAGCCCGGCGGCGTGATCCCGTTCATGGAAACGCACGTGATGGAGCACGGCCTCTACGTGCTCGAGGGCAGGGCCGTCTATCGTCTCAACAAGGATTGGGTCGAAGTCGAAGCCGGTGACTTCATGTGGCTGCGCGCCTTCTGCCCGCAGGCCTGCTATGCCGGCGGTCCCGGACGCTTCCGCTACCTGCTCTACAAGGACGTCAATCGCCACATGCCACTGTGGTAGGGGTCACGCGGCGAGTTTAGAATGAGAAACGGGGCCGATGTGGCCCCGTTTCCGTTTGCCTAGATGTCGCTTGCCGCGTTCGACCAGAGGTCGGCCGCCTCAGCGGCGGTCATGCGTCGCACCTCCGCCTCGTGGCGGCGGTTGGCGAAGAGTTCGCTCGCCATGATCTGGTCGGCGAGATCGGCCGGCAGAGACAGGATCACGCGGGCATCGCCGCCGTGGATGCCGCCGAGCTCGCTCCGCTTTCCGCTGACCATGCCGCCGGCCACCGTATTGTTGGTGTCGGGGTCGATCAGGATAAAGGAGCCGGTCGCCCGGTTCTGCTCGTAGGGGTCGAAGATCGCTTGTTCGTCGAAGGCGAGGCGCACCTTGCCGATCGCATTCATGTAGAGCGTATCGACAGGAGCCCAGGCGCCGGTCTTCAGTTCAAGCTGCGCCAACGGCTGTACCTGCACGCGCTGGCGGCGGCTGCCGCTCTTCAGCCAGTAGCGCTTGCCGGCTTCGATACCCTCCGGCTGCAGTGCGACGATCTGCGCGTCGAAGGAGAGGCCGACCTGCGGCTGGCTGTCGATCGAGACGATCATGTCGCCGCGCGCGACGTCGACCTGCCGGTCGAGGACCAGCGTGATCGCATCGCCGGCGACTGCCGCGTTGCGCACCAGATCGAAGGTGACGATCTTGGAGACGTTGGCGACCATGCCGGACGGCAGGATCATGACGCTATCACCCGGCTTGACGGACCCGCCGGCAACGGTGCCCTGGTAGCCGCGGAAGCTTTCGCCGGGGCGGGAGACGCGCTGCACCGAGAAACGGAAGCCGGTCGCCTGCGAGGAGCGAACGGTCGCAAGTTCGAGCGTCTCGACTAACGTCGGGCCGGCATACCACGGCATCGACGCTTCACCGGAGTAAACGACGTTCTCGCCCTTCAGGGCCGACATCGGGATCGCGGTGATCTGCTTGACGCCGAGCGACAGCGCGAATTCGCGGAATTCATGCGTAATCTTCTCGAAGCCGGCGCGATCGTAGTTCGTCAGGTCGATCTTATTGATGGCAAGCACGAACTGCTTGATGCCGAGCAGCGAGGCGATCGTTGCGTGGCGACGCGTCTGCTCCAGAATGCCGGCGCGCGCGTCGACGAGCAGCACGGCGAGGTCGGCGGTGGAGGCGCCGGTTGCCATGTTGCGGGTGTACTGCTCGTGGCCGGGCGTGTCGGCAACGATGAAGGAGCGCTTGTCAGTCGAGAAGTAGCGATAGGCGACATCGATGGTGATGCCCTGTTCACGCTCGGCCTGCAGGCCGTCGAGCAGCAGGGCGAAATCGGGCAGGCCGAGATCGTTCTGCTTGCCGGTGGAATCGCGCTGTAGCGTGGCGGCCTGGTCTTCCTTGACTGCCTTGGTATCCCAGAGCAGGCGGCCGATCAGGGTGGACTTGCCATCATCGACGCTGCCGCAGGTGATGAGGCGCAGCGGTCGCGAGTCGCGGGTCGCCGTCGCGGGTTCTGCGGCGGGCACGGCGAGGGCGTGTGCGGCGGTTACGGCTGCGGTCATCTCAGAAATATCCTTCACGCTTCTTCTTTTCCATGGAACCGGACTGGTCGCGGTCGATGGCGCGGCCCTGACGTTCGGAGACAGTGGCAATTTCGAGTTCGGCAATCACCTCTTCGAGCGTGGTCGCCTTCGATGGGATGGCGCCCGTCAGCGGAAAATCGCCGAGGGTGCGGAAACGGATCATGCCTTCCTGGCGCACTTCGCCGGGCAACAGTTCCAGCCGCGGATCTTCGGCAAGGATCATCATGCCGTCGCGCTCAACATAGGGGCGCTTCTTGGCGTAGTAGAGCGGCACGAGCGGAATGTCTTCGGCCTGGATGTAGCGCCAGATATCGACTTCGGTCCAATTCGACAGCGGGAAAACGCGAACGCTTTCGCCCTTGCGGATCTGGCCATTGTAGATGTTCCAGAGTTCCGGGCGCTGGTTGCGCGGATCCCAGCGATGATCCGGCGTGCGGAAGGAATAGATGCGTTCCTTGGCGCGGCTGGCTTCCTCGTCGCGGCGCGCGCCACCGAAGGCGGCATCGAATTGGCCGGCGTCGAGGGCCTGGCGCAGCCCCTCGGTCTTCATGATGTCGGTAAAGGCGGCCGAGCCATGCGTGAACGGCGTGATGTTTTCAGCCGCACCGCGCGGATTGATGTGCTCGATCAGGTCGAGGTCGTATTTCTTCGCGGTTTCATCGCGAAAGGCAATCATCTCGCGGAATTTCCAGCCGGTGTTGACATGCAGCAGCGGGAAGGGGACGCGACCGGGATAGAAGGCCTTACGGGCCAGATGCAGGAGGACCGACGAATCCTTGCCGATCGAGTAGAGCATGACGGGACGCTCGAATTCGGCGGCGACCTCACGGAAAATGTGGATCGCTTCGTTTTCGAGCGCCTTCAAATGCGGGTCGAGCGGCGGCTTCGCGCTCCGGGGATTGTTGAGTTCCGTATCCGGACGGCTATCGGGCATTTCTAACTCCAGGCTTCAATCATTCTCGGAAGGGAGGCATCCGGAATGGGTGCATTTCAGACTTCGAGGAGCGCAGGCGACGGGCCGCGCTCCGATCCCGAAGTCGACGGGTTACTGTTGTGCGGCAATCGCCGAGGCCTCTTCAGCCACGTGCAGGCCGCATTCGCGCTTTTCGTCCTGTTCCCACCACCAGCGGCCGGCGCGTTCCGGCTCGCCCGGCTTGATCGCCCGGGTGCAGGGTTCGCAGCCGATCGAGGGATAGCCGCGGGCGTGCAGCGGATTGATCGGCACGCCGTTGTCGGCGACATAGGCCTTGATAACGTCGAGGTCCCAGTCGGCGAGCGGGTTCACCTTCAGGAGATGACGCTCCGCGTCATATTCCGCAAACGGCGTCTCAGCGCGGTTGGCCGATTGGCCACGGCGCAGGCCGGTGATCCAGATCGTCGCCCCTGCCAGGGCTCGCGCAAGCGGCTTCAGCTTGCGCACGCCACAACAGGCATGCCTAGCTTCGACGCTCTCGTAGAAGCCGTTGAGGCCGTACTTGGCGGCATAGGCATCGATATCTGCCTGTTCGGGCTCGTAACGGCTGATGTGAAGATCGTATTGCTTCTCGGTCTCGTCGATCAGCGCCAGCGTTTCCGGAAACAACCGTCCGGTCTGCAGCGTCACGACGTCAATCGGAAGGCGGTGGTTGCCGATTTCGGCGGTGATGACTTGGTCCTCGATGCCGAGGGAGGTGGTGAAGACGACGCGGCCGCCAAGACCGGCGACGAGCGACAGACGCTCCGCAAGGTCAAGGCTCGCGAGGTTCGCGTTCAGCGTTTCCGCTTCAGCGTTCGGATTGGCAGCAACAGTCATGGGGATCCTGTCCTTGATGTTGGCCGGAGTATCGCAGGTCGGGCTTGGATCGGACAGAAAAACGGATTTCGAAAGCAGGCGCGATAGGAGCAAATATCTCTCCCCGGCCGCTGCAATGCGGAAAAGCAGCCGCACCGGCGATGGTTTGTCGACGGTCAGCCAAATTGTCTATTGATTTAGTAGAGTAACGCGTTGCCTGTCAATCGGAAATGTGAAGTGATGACATCGCAAGTGCATTTTGACGTAGATTTGCAGTATTGGCCGAGCGTGAAAAAACAAGGCCAAAAACCTTGTCTCTCAAGGGTTTCGCCGGCTTGTTCAAATTCCGTTCATGCTGCGCATGCCATAGAGACAGGATCCTGCTTGCGGCGGGTCTGTGATTCCGCCCGCCATGTGTGTGTCGACGGTCAAAAATGATTACGCAAAAGGCAAAATATGCGCTGCGGGCGCTGACGGTGTTGGCGGCAGCCGATGACGGCGAGCCGGTGATGATCTCAGACATTGCGGCGCAGCAGAAGATCCCGAAGAAGTTCCTTGAACAGATCCTTCTCGACCTGAAGCATCAGGGCATCGTCGTCAGTCGCCGCGGCAAGTCGGGCGGGTATCTGCTGCTGAAGCCGGCCGACATGATCACCTTCGGTGAGGTGCTTCGGATCATCGACGGCCCGATCGCACCGCTTCCATGCCTATCGATCACCGCTTATCGCAAATGCGATGATTGCGATGGCGAGCAGAACTGCGAGATCCGCCATGTCTTCGCCAAGGTGGCGGATGCGACCCGCAAGGTGCTGTTCTCCACGACGATCGCAGATGCTGTCGCGCCGGCAAAGGTCGCGGAAGTCACCCGCCTGCTCGCCTAGGCTTTACGATAGCGAATGCTGAGACCCGTTGCTTGAGGCCATCAGGCACGCGGACGTGGCCGCTTCAAGATTTGGTGAGATAGCTTTCAATTGCCTGGCGCTACGCCAATTCGCCCCTGTCCTGAGGCAGGGAGAAACGAATATGCGTCTCATCAACTCGAAACGGATGGTAATTGGTGCGATCCTCGCGCTGAGCGTGGCGACGGGAGCCGCAGCGCACCATGGCTGGTCGTGGGCCGAGGGTGAGCAGACGGAGCTGCGCGGCACCATCGAGAAGGTAACGATGGGTGGCCCGCACCCGACGCTCGACGTTGCGACAACGGCCGACGGCATCTGGCTCGTCGAACTTGGCAATCCCAGGCAGACTGAACGCTCGGGCTTTGTCGAAGGCTCCGCGAAGAAGGGGGATCCGATTGTTGTCCTCGGAAACCGTTCGCTGAAGGCCGACGAAAAGCGGATGAAGGCGGTGCGGATCACCGTCGCCGACAAGCGCTACGACATCTATCCGGAACGGATCCAGACGAACTAAGCAATGGCGATCGAGTTCCTCGAATGGCTCGCCGCAACCCCGCTGTCGTCAGGGCTGCGGCGCTCGGCGCTTGTCTACATGGTCGTCAACGCCGCCCATATCCTTTCGATCGGGCTGCTGATCGGGGCGATCCTGCCGCTGGATCTGCGGCTGATGGGCTGCGTCGGCTCGGTGCCGCTGGCGGTGGTTGGCCCGTTCCTGTCGCGGGCCGCGGCTGTCGGGCTCATGGGAGCTGTTATCACCGGCTTTGCCCTTTTCAGCGTCAAGCCGATCGAATACGCCGAAAATCCCGCCTTCCTGGCGAAGCTGGGGCTGTTGGTCCTCGGCATTCTGAACGCCGCCGTGGTCCATGCCCAGGCAGCCTGGCGACGGGCCGTGTCAGGCTCTGCGCCCGCGTTGAGCTTGCGCCTGCAGGCGGGCCTTTCCGCGGCCGTATGGATATCCGCGCTCCTTGCCGGCCGCTGGATCGGCTTTGTCTGATGGCAATCGGCAGGTTACCGATCACTCACTTCCCAGCGCGGATTGATCCACGGCTCCTGGTTGGAGCGCGGCAGCGGCTGCTTGCCGAGGATATGGTCGGCAGCCTTCTCGCCGGTCATGATCGACGGGCCGTTGAGATTGCCGTAGGTGACGTGCGGGAAGATCGAGCTGTCCGCGACGCGCAGCCCGTCGACGCCGATGACGCGCGTTTCGGGATCTACGACCGCCATCGGGTCGGTTTTCGCGCCCATCTTGCAGGTGCCGCATGGGTGATAGGCGCTTTCCAGGTGCTCGCGCAGGAAGGCGTCGATCTGCTCATCGCTCTGGACGGCCTCGCCCGGCTGGATCTCCGGGCCGCGATACTGGTCGAACGCCTTCTGGCCGAAGATCTCGCGGGTGAGCCGCACGCAATGACGGAACTTTTCCCAGTCCTCGGGATGGCTCATGTAGTTGAAGCGAATGACCGGATCGGTCTTCGGTTCCGAGGAACCAAGCGTGACATTGCCCCGCGACTTCGACAGATTGTAGCCGACATGCACCTGGAAGCCGTGGCTCTTGGCTGCCGCCTTGCCGTCATAGCTGATCGCGACCGGCAGGAAGTGATACTGGATGTCAGGCTGCTTGACGCCAGGCGCGGAGCGCAGGAAGGCGCAGGCCTCGAACTGGTTCGAGGTGCCGAGCCCCGATTTGGTGAACATCCATTGCGCGCCTGCGACCCCCTGCCAGAACCAGGGAAGCCAGGAATAGAGCGAAACCGGCTTGGTGCTGACCTGTTGGAAGTAGAATTCCATGTGGTCTTGCAGGTTGGCGCCGACGCCCGGCCGGTCTGCCTCTATCTCGATCCCCATCTCCTGCAGATGCGCGCCCGGCCCGATGCCTGAGAGCATCAGGAGCTTCGGCGAATTGAAGGAGGAGGCCGAAACGATGACCTCGCGATTGGCCTTGACGATCTCGACCCTGCCGCCGCGCTCGATTTCGACGCCGGTCGCCCGGCCGTTCTCGATTATCACCTTCTGGGCGTGGCCATAGACGACTTCGACATTCGGCCGCTTCAGCGCCGGTTTCAAATAGGCTGACGCAGCCGACCAGCGCCGGCCGCCGAAAATCGTCTGCTCCATCAGCCCGAAGCCTTCCTGCTTCGAGCCGTTGTAATCCTCGGTTGCCTCAAAGCCCGCCTGCTTGCCGGCCTCGATGAAGGCGCGAAACAGCGGGTTGCGAAAGACGCCGCGCTGGACGTGCAGCGGACCGTTAGTGCCGCGCCAGCCTTCCTCGCCGCCATGGCTGTGCTCCATCCGCTTGAAGTAGGGCAGCACGTCGGCATAGGCCCAGCCTTGCGCGCCGAGCTCTTCCCAGCGGTTATAGTCCTCGGCGTGGCCGCGCACATAGACCATGCCGTTGATCGAGGAGGAGCCGCCGATCACCTTGCCGCGCGGCGCGGTGATCCGCCGGTTGTTCAGGTTCGGCTCGGGCTCGGAGAGATAGCCCCAGTTGTAGCGCTTCATGCTCATCGGCCAGGCAAGCGCCGCCGGCATCTGGATGAACGGCCCGAAATCGGAGCCGCCCGCCTCGATGACGATGACGGTATTCTTGCCGTCTTCCGAAAGCCGGTAGGCGAGGGCGGAACCCGCCGAGCCGGAGCCGATGATGACGAAATCTGCCTGCTGCATGATGTGCTTCTTTTCCGATTCACCACCTCGTCCTCGGGCCCGCTGGTGAGCCGATCGTGACGAAGCGAAAATTGAATGCTACCTGCCGGGACCGGCCGCCTGCTGCCTCAATAGGGCGCCTGCACCGGCCCCATGCCGACATAAACCGTCTTCAGCTCCGAATAGTGCTCCAGCGCGGCCAGCGAATTCTCGCGTCCGAAGCCGGATTGCTTGGAGCCGCCGAACGGGATTTCGACAGGGCAGAGATTGTAGGTGTTGATCCACAGCGTGCCCGCCTCGAGCTGGTCGACGACGCGATGGGCGCGCGTCAGGTCGGCGGTGAAGACGCCGGCGGAGAGACCGAATTCCGTGGCGTTGCCGCGGGCGATCACCTCCGCCTCGTCGTCGAAGTCGAGCACGCACATGACAGGGCCGAAGATCTCCTCGCGGGCGATCGTCATCTCGTCGGTGACGTCCGCAAAGACCGTCGGCTGCACGTAGTAGCCTTCGCCGGAGACGTTGTTCGGGATGCCGCCGCCGGTGACGAGCCTTGCGCCTTCCGCCTTGCCCTTCTCGATGTAGGAGAGAACCTTGTCGCGCTGCGCCCAGGACACCATCGGCCCGAGCTGGGTCGCCTCGTCCATCGGATCGCCGATGGCGATCGCCTCGGTGCGAGCCTTCAGCCGCTTCAGGAACTCCGCCTTGATTTTCCGCTGCACGAAGACGCGGGTGCCGTTCGAACAGACCTGACCGGTCGAATAGAAGTTGCCGAGCATGGCGCCGCCGACGGCGCTGTCGATATCAGCATCGTCGAAGACGATTAGAGGCGACTTGCCGCCGAGCTCCATGGTGACGTGCTTGAGATTGCCGGCAGCGGCCGCGGCGACCTTGCGGCCGGTCGGCACCGAGCCCGTCAGCGACACCTTGGCAACGTCAGGGTGATTGACCAGCAGGGGGCCGGTCTCGCGGTCACCCTGGATGACATTGTAGAGCCCCTTCGGTAGGCCCGCCTCATGAAGGATCTCGGCAATGGCAAGCGCGCCGAGCGGCGTGTTTTCCGACGGCTTGAAAACCATGGCATTGCCGGCGGCGAGCGCCGGTGCACCCTTCCAGCAGGCGATCTGCTGTGGATAGTTCCAGGCGCCGATGCCCACGCAGACGCCGAGCGGCACGCGCTTGGTGTAGGCGAAATCGCCACCGAGCGGGATGTAGGAACCATTGAGGCCGGCAGCGGCAATGCCGCCAAAGTATTCGAAGCTGTCTGCCCCCGATGTCGGGTCGGCGACAATGGTTTCCTGGATCGGCTTGCCGGTATCGAGCGTCTCGAGTTCGGACAGCTCGCGGTTGCGCTCGCGCATGATGTCGGCGGCACGTTTGAGGATGCGGCCGCGCGCCGTCGGGCTCATCGCCGCCCATTCCGGCTGGGCGCGCTTGGCCGACGCGATCGCCTTTTCGACGATAGCAGGGGTTGCCGCGTGCAGCCGGGCGATGATTTCGCCGGTCGCCGGATAGATGCTTTCGATGACGCTGCCCGCGTCATCCTCGACATATTCGCCGTCGATGAAATGGGAGGCTTTTGGCTGGGCTCTGAGGGTCACTGGATCTGTCCTTTCGCAAGGGCGGCAAGCTGTGAATTGATATAGTCTTCGGTAAGCGCGATCGATGCCTCGATGCTGACAGGCGCCGATCTCAGACTTTGGCGGATGTAGAGCCCGTCGATCATCGCAGCCGCGCCTTCGGCAATGCGTTCTGCGGCATCGTAAGGGCAGAGCGCTTTCAGGTTGGCGATGAGGTTCGACTGCAGACGGCGGGCATAGATGACAAGGAAGCGCCTGGTTTCCTCGGAGCGCTGCGCCTCGGCGTAGAAGGCGAGCCAGGCGGCGATTGTTGCCGGCGCGAACTGGTCTGCCTGGAAGCTGACGCGGATGACGGCGGAGAGCTTCTCGCGCGGTGCGTCCACCGCCTTCAGCGCAGTCACGACGTCGTCGCGGAGCTGCTTGAGGAGAGAGCGGACAGTCTCGATCAGCAGCTGTTCCTTGCTGCCAAAGTAATGATGCGCCAGCGCCGGCGACACGCCGGCTTGCCGGGCAATTTCGGACATGGTGACAGTCAGCGAGCCGTGATCGCCGATCACGCGCAGCGCGGCATCGACAAGCGCCTTGCGGCGAACCGGCTCCATTCCGACCTTGGGCATCGCATCACTCCATGAAGATGCCATCCAGCATAATTTTGATTGACTGATCAATCAATAAAAATCTGACAACACTTCCAGAAGGCTAACCTCTTCCAATTCCGCGATTTTGCGGCATAGTCTTCTACCAACCAGGAGGCGTGCCATGGCAGATATTTCTGATCGACTGGGTTTTTCGTCGCTGCAATCGAAATGGGGTTGGTTCGCGGCACTTGGCGTGCTGCTGATCGTCTGCGGCTTTATCGCGTTGGCAAACGTCGCGCTCGCGACCGTTGTCTCCGTCTACTATGTCGGAATCCTGATGCTGATCGGCGGTGTGGTCTACCTGATCCACGCTTTTCAGGTGAGAAGCTGGGAGCAGGCGCTGGTTTGGGCCTTGAGCGGCGTTCTGTATTTGCTGGCCGGTTTCTTTGCCTTCGAGAATCCCCTTCTGGCATCGGCTGTGTTGACGCTGTTTCTGGCGATCGCCTTGCTCGTTGCTGGCGTGTTCCGAATCTGGGTCGGCTGGCGTATGCGCCCCGTGAAAGGATGGGGCTGGGTCCTTTTGAGCGGTATCATCACGGCGCTGGCTGGCGTGGTTATTGCGCTCGGATGGCCGGTCAACAGCCTTTGGATCCTGGGACTTTTCCTCGCCTGTGACCTTCTGCTGCAGGGTTGGTCGATGCTCGCTTTCGGTCTTGCGGTCCGTCGCTGACTTATGCCCGCAATTCACAGGCAGACATCACGGACTGTTTCCTTTTTGACAAGTATGTGAGTGGGGTCTAAAATTTCGCCCAATAAGAGGCAGCCGAGGCGGCGGCGTTGGCAATGCCGTGGACGGGTTAATCCGTCTCCCCAGAGGACAGGCACTGTCCGACGAGGCAAAGGGAGGAATCTCATGCCGATGGTTACCGTATCCATTTCGCCGCTGCAGGCTGCGGATATCCGCGCCGCTGTCGACAATGGCACCTATGCGTCAAGCAGCGAGGTTGTGCGCGAGGCCCTGCGCATGTGGGAGGCCGCCCGCAAACTCGGCGGATGCCCCGAAGGCGCCTTCGATCAGAGCGGCGTCTCCCGGGGTGGCAAATGCGTCGCCGACATGTTCGCCGATCATGAGGCTGAGAACAGGCATACAGTCTGACCAAGCCATTGATTGATCGATAAAATTCGATCGAAAATGGACGTGGCTTCACAAAAGTTTCATATTCGGGAAAGGGTTCGTTGATCCTTCTCCGCCAGTGTCCCTGCGCAAAACAATAAGACACAGTGGAGATTGGCATGTCTTTGGCTGCCACCGTCGATCCGGCGCTTGTTCGTCGCTACGCCAGCGATCAGATCGTGACCCTTGCGAAACTCGTCATCGAGAACGCGTTCCAGCCCATCGTGGAAGCAGGGACGGGAGTGGCGTTCGGCTATGAATCGCTAATGCGCGGCCAGGAGCGCATTGGTTTCAACTCTCCGATCGAAATCCTCGACGAGGCTCACAAGAACCACCAGCTTCTGCAACTGGAGCAGATGGTGGCAAGCCGTGCGCTTGCGAAGTTCGCAACGCTGCCGCACTTTTCCAGTTCGACACTGTTCCTCAATCTCGATGTTCGGCTGATCCCGCATGGCGAGCGCCTGGTGGAAGGCCTGCTGCAGCACCTGAAGCTCGCCAATATTCCTCCGTCTTCCATCTGTTTCGAGTTTTCCGAACGCTTCGACAATACTAGCGTGCCCGAATTTGCGGCGCTCGTATCGCTTCTCCGCAAGGCCGGCTTCAAGCTGGCGATCGACGATTTCGGTGTCGGCCACGGCGAGATGAAGCTGCTCTGCGACCACCCGGTCGATTACCTGAAGATCGACCGCCATTTCATCGCCGACATCGACAGCAGCCCGCGCAAGCGCCATCTTCTGAAAAACATCGTCCACATCGCCCATGTGCTCGGCACTCGCGTCATCGCCGAGGGCATCGAGACGGAGGCGGAATTCGTCGCCTGCCGCGAGTTCGGCGTCGATCTCGTCCAAGGCTGGTTCGTCTCCCGCCCGACCACCCATGTCACCGAGTTGCAGCCGTCGTTTCCGCACCTGTTGGACCTCGGCAAGAGCAAGCGAAATCCGCAATCGCTCGACGAGATCCTGATCCGCAAGCAGATCGAGATGCTGCCGACAGTCTATGAAAACGACACAATCGACAGTGTCTTCGAGCTGTTCCGCCGCAATCCGCAGCAGGCGTTCTTCCCGGTGCTGAATGCGAACGGCGAGCCGCGCGGTATCCTGCACGAACGGCATCTGAAGGAATACATCTACCAGCCTTTCGGTCGCGATCTCCTGAAGAACAAGGTCTACGAGCGAACGATTTCCCACTTCGTCGAGATGGCGCCGATCGTCGGGCTTGATTCCGATACCGAACAGCTAATGGCGATCTTCGCCAACATGGAAGGCACGAACTGCCTGCTTTTGACCGACAACATGCGCTATGCGGGTGTCGTGTCAGCCGCCTCGCTCATCAAGGTCATGAATGAGAAGAAGCTGAAGACGGCCCAGGACCAGAACCCTCTGACTGGACTGCCGGGCAACAGGGCGATCCGCGACTTCATGCGCGAGTCCAGTCTCGATGGCGACGAGAAGCGTCACTTCTGCTACTGTGATTTCGACAACTTCAAGCCGTTCAACGATGCCTATGGCTTCCATCTCGGCGACCACGCGATTTCGCTCTTTGCCGCGCTCATGCGCCGCTATTTTTTCGCTGAACGTCATTTCCTCGGGCATGTCGGCGGCGACGATTTCTTCATCGGCGTCCGCGGCTGGGCCAAGGAAGAGCTGACCGAAATTCTCGACCGCCTGATCAGCGATTTTCACGAGGATGTGCTCGGCCTCTATTCCGATACGGATCGCGCCGCTGGCAGCATTCGCGGCCATGACCGCGCAGGCGTCGAGGCACTGTTCCCGCTGATGCGCTGCTCGATCGGCGTGCTGGAGCTACCGGAAGGTCTTGTCATCGACGACACCAATCGCGTCAGCGCCGAAATTGCTCACATTAAGGCCGTGGCTAAGGAAAGCGAGGAGGGGCTCGTCTTCCACCTCCTGGGCGAGACGAATTGACGCCATCCGTTCTTCCTGCCTTCTCAAATCCGAAGCGCTGGACTATCTCACGTGCTTTCGGAACGAGGAGACCGGACCATGTCTTTGCCCACGCAGATGCGCTTCATCGACCTGCCGAGCTTCGGCGCGCCTGAAGTGATGCGGATTGCCACCGGACCCTTGCCGATACCGGGTGAGGGGCAGCTTCTTGTTCGCACCGAGGCGATCGGCGTCAACCGGCCCGACGTCGCTCAGCGTCAGGGCACCTATCCCCCGCCCAAGGACGCAAGCCCTGTCCTCGGACTTGAGATGGCGGGCGAGATCGTTGCCGTTGGCGCTGGCGTCAGAGATTTTGCCGTCGGCGATAAAGTTTGCGGCCTGACGAACGGCGGCGCCTATGCCGAATATTGCCTGCTGCCCGCCGGCCAGGCGCTCCGTTTCCCGAAAGGCTACGATGCGGTCAAGGCGGCCGCCCTCCCGGAGAACTACTTCACCGTCTGGGCCAACATGTTCCAGATGGCCGGGCTGACCGAAGGCGAGAAGGTCCTCGTGCACGGCGGCTCGAGTGGTATCGGAACGACCGCCATCCAGCTTGCGCGGGCCTTCGGCGCCGAGGTCTACGCGACCGCCGGTTCGCAGGAGAAATGCGACGCCTGCGTCAGGCTCGGTGCAAAGCGGGCCATCAACTATAAGACCGAGGATTTTGCAGAGGTCATCAAGACCGAGACGGGCCAAGGTGTCGATATCATCCTCGATATGATCGGTGCTGCCTATTTTGAGCGGAACGTGGCATCGCTTGCGAAGGACGGCTGCCTCTCGATCATCGCCTTCCTCGGCGGCGCTGTCGTGGAAAAGGTCGATCTAGCGCCGATCATGGTCAAACGGCTGACGATCACCGGCTCGACGCTGCGCCCGCGCACGCCTGAGGAAAAGCGCGCGATCCGGGACGATCTCCTTTCCCAGGTCTGGCCGCTTCTCGAGGAAGGCAAGCTTGCGCCTATTATCGATACCGTCGTTCCTTTCGAAGACGTCGCCAAGGCGCATCGGCTGATGGAAACGAGCGGTCACATCGGCAAGATCATGCTGCGGATCTAGGCCGGTCGCGGGACCGGTCGGGGGGCTCTTTCAAGGAACAGCAGTAGGCCAACCGAAGCGAGACCGACCACGGCGGCAAGCAGTGCTGTGCCTGAATATCCTGTGAAGCCGGTCCCGGCGGCGAAGATCGACGCACTGATGCCGTTTGCGACGAACGTGTTGACCGAGACCAGCGAACTGCCGAGTCCCGGGCGATCGGCAATCAGATCCTGCAGGTAGGTGATCGGTATGCTGAGGATGGCTGCAGCACCGCAGGCGTTGACCAGCACGAGGGCATAGATCTGCCAGGGCGCCGAGGCAAAGCTCAGCAATATCAGATACAGACAATAGATGAGCGCTCCGAGCGCAAGCACATGCACGTTGCGGAAGCGCCGCTGCAGCGCGCCCCACATCAGCATGAACGGCATTTCCAGGAAGGCGACGAGGCCGGCCATGAAACCGACATCGACCACCGTGCCGCCTGCGGCATCGGTAATGATCAACGGCGAAACGACACTGTTCAACCGCTGCAAGCCGAGCAGCAGCGCCATGAGGCAGACCCTCACCAGCACATGAGGGGAAAAAATCCTGCCGAGCGACGAGAAGAAGCCGATATTCAGGGAAGGGGAGGCTGCGCCCGCCGGCGCAGGCTTTGCCACGAACAGGTAGAGGCAAAAGCAGGTCAGGCTCGCGAGAGCCGCAATGCCATAGGCCGGTGTCATCGATTGCGAATTGATGAGGTACAGGCCGATCAGGCCAGGCGCCAGCGCCCAGGAGCCCGAGAACAGCGCGCGAACCGTGGACGTGATCGCTGCCGCCTTTCCGCGGTCCATCGTGTTCGTCGTCGCGCGGATACTGGCAAACAGGATCGAATAGGTGGAATTGCTGATGGGGATCAGCACCAATATGCCGAACATGAAGACTGCGGCAGTGCGGAATTCGTAGATCATTCCGAAGCCGAGCATGCCGCACACCGACAGCGCCAGCACCAGCGGGCGCCGATCGCTGAGCCTGTCGGACCAGATGCCGAGCGTCAGGCTGGTAGCGACGTTGACCAGCGCCGCAAGGAAGATCAGCCCGGAATAGCTGCGGTCGGACAGGCCGAGTTCGTTGATGCCGATGATCGATTGATAGGGCATCGTCGAGGCATAGGTGAAGGCGAGCGCAACCAGCGTCAGCGCTGGGACACGGATTTGACGATCGCGGAGGATGGACGAAAAAGCGGATGGCATGGCGTGATTCCCGATGCCACTGATATAAACCAGTAGTGTGCTCTCGAATAACCAGAGTTTGTGATGGCAGGGGTCAAATCACGTGATGGGTGGTCCCATGCCGTGATCGCGGCCGGTCGACAAGAGCCGATCCGCCCAATTGCTGGGATGGAAACGAGCGGTCACATCGGCAGGTCATGCTGCGTCTGTGACCGCTCGCACGTCGCTCACCGGGCCTGCCGTTCGGCGGGCGACGAGAGGGTCAGAGACGTTGCGACCGCGATCAGGCCTGGAAGGGCCATCAGGACGTAGAGCCAGTGGGCAGACGAGACGCTGCCGGCAACCCCGCCAGGGTTCACCAGTCCGGTGCTGTTGACGATCACACCGGCGACGGCGGCGCCGAAGGCGCTGCCGAGGGACTGTACCGTCGAGATCGCAGCCGAGGCCTTGTCTTGTTCGGAGTTATCGACAAGGCTCAGGACCTTGGTCACCAGATGCGCCCAGCCAAGGCCAACACCGAAACCCATCAGGAACATGCCGATGACAGCCGGGCCGAGAATGGCCAGGTTGCCCGATTGGTTATCCGCTGCGAGGAAGATGGTCAGCGAGGCAACCGCAATCATCTCGATCACGCAGCCGGCGGCGATCGCCGCGCTGGCACGCTTTTCGGACAGCGTTGCGCTGAAGAAGGCGGCAAAGGTCCAGCCGAGCGCGACAAGGGCGGTCAGATAGCCTGACACCAGCGGCGTCACGCCATGCAGGGCCTGCAGGAAATAGGGTATGTAGATGTCGCTTGTGAGCACCAGCAGTAGCACGAACATCGTCAGGTAGACACGTGCCACAGGCTTTGCGAGCGTGACCGCGCCTGTCGGGAGGAGACGGTTCCTGCCGCGCCGTTCGACCGATAGCATGGAGACGATCGCGACAATCGATGCTGCAAGCAGCAGTGCTTTGAAGCTTGTCACATCGATCGTTCCGGCAATGCTGACCAGCATCACGGCGGCAAGCAGCAAGGCAATCTGCAGCATCGGGGTCTTGCCATGGGCGCGGTCATCCTCGGCGCGTGGCAGCAGCCAGGGCGCAAGCGACGCCATCAGCACGCAGAGCGGGACGAGCAGCATGAAGGCGTGGCGCCACGCGTTGCCTTCGGAAAACAAGCCGCCGAGGCTGGGTCCGACCAGGGTCGAGACACCCCAGATGGCGGCATAGAGGGTTGATGCCTTCTGCCACAGCGGTTCTGGGTAGGCGAAGCGAATGAAAGCATAGGCAAGCCCGGCAAGAATACCGGCGCCGAATCCCTGTACCGTACGCCCCGCCAGCACAAATGGCATTGCCGGGGCAAGCGCGCAGACCAGGCTGCCGGTGCCGAAGATGAGCGCGCCTGCGACGTAGACACTGCGCAAGCCGATGCCTCGAGGACGCGTCGCGACAAAGATCGACCCTAGGACCGCAGCGGCAACGAAGAGCGTCGTCATCCATGACAGCAGTTCGAGCCCGCCGATGTCGCGCACGATCGACGGCGCGATTGTCGCGGTGATGTAGGTCTCAACCGCGTAGAGGGTGACGCCACCGCCGAGCATGAGTGTCGCGGGCAAAAGCGGCGCGGAAAACAGGTGAAAGACGGATGGCCTGTCTGCGGAAATCTCTTCAATGCCGGTCATGTCTAATGCCTTGTGTGCTTCCCGGGATATGCATTATTTTTGCAAGTTATTATTTGGAAAAAATACACGGCCATGTTATTAAAGCAAGTGCAAGCTTGGAAAAATAGATGAGACAATCCCAGGCCAACCGAATCCTGCTGCTAATCAAAACGGAAGGACCTCAGCTTGCCGCGACACTCGGCTCAAAGCTCGGCATATCGTCGGAAGCCGCCCGTCAGCAATTGACGAAGATGGCGGAGGATGGGCTGGTCGAAGCAGTGAACGAAAGTGCGACCGGCAGGGGGAGACCGAGACAGCTCTGGAACCTGACCACTGCCGGCAACCAGACCTTTCCCGATGGCCATGCGGAACTCACCGCCACGATCCTGAGCACGCTGGTCGCGCAGCTGGGGACGCCGGCCCTGGATGCCGTCATTTCCGCCCGCGAAGCAGATACCCTCAAGCGCTACCGCAAGGAAGTCGACGCTGCCGACACAGGATCGCGTGTGCGGCAGCTCGCCGCCATACGCACTAGCGAAGGATACATGGCCGACAGCTGGGAAGAGGCGGACGGTTCGCTTCTGCTTGTCGAAAACCACTGCCCGATCTGCGCCGCCGCAAGCGTCTGTGCCGGTTTTTGCCGCTCCGAGCTGGAGACCTTTCGCGCCGTCCTCGGCGCCAAGGTCGAGCGCGAGGAACATATCCTGCTCGGCGCCCGCCGTTGCGCCTATCGCGTCACGCCGCTTTGAGCGGCGCCGCGGTACAGGAGTCGACGAAAGGCAATTGCTTTATCGACGCGACTCGCTATGCGTGACGCATCTGCCTACATGATCAGGATCAAGCCATGACCAATCCCGTCACCGTCGAAGTCACCCGAGGCTCGCTCGTTGAAAGCCGCCATCGCGGCGCCGTCGTTGCCGTGGATGGTGATGGAAAGATCGTGTTCTCGATCGGCGACATCGACGCGCCAACCTTCCCACGTTCTGCCTGCAAGGCGATGCAGGCGCTGCCGCTGATGGAAAGCGGTGCTGCGGACGCCTATGGCTTCGGCGACAAGGAACTGGCGCTGGCCTGCTCCTCGCACAATGGCGAGGACGAGCATCTGGCGCTCGCCGCCGCCATGCTGGCGAAAGCCGGTCGCGATGTCGAAACGCTCGAATGCGGCGCTCATTGGTCCTCGAGCCAGAAGGTGCTGATCCACCAGGCGCGCACGATCGACAAGCCGACGGCATTGCACAACAACTGCTCCGGCAAGCATGCCGGCTTCATCTGCGCTTGCTGCCATCAGGACATCGATCCGAAGGGATATGTCGGCTACGACCATCCGCTGCAGGTCGAAATTCGCGGCGTCATGAAAAGCCTGACGGGTGCGGCGCTCGGCCGTGACAACTGCGGCACGGACGGCTGCTCCATCCCGACCTACGCGGTTCCCTTGCGCGGCCTGGCGCAGGGCTTTGCCAAGATGGCGAGCGGCAATGGCCTCGAGCCGCTCCGCGCCAAGGCTTCCCGCCGGCTGTTCGATGCCTGCATGGCCGAGCCCTTCTATGTGGCCGGAACGGGCCGCGCCTGCACCGCGCTGATGGAGGCCGCACCTGGTCGCATCTTCGCCAAGACGGGGGCCGAGGGTGTCTTCTGCGCGGCGATCCCCGAGCAGGGAGTCGCGATCGCTCTGAAATGCGACGACGGCCATTCGCGTGCCTCCGAGGCAATGGTTGCCGCCGTCCTCAGCCGCTTCTTCGGCAAGGACGATGCGATTCGCGCGCGCCTGGCCGCCATGGCGACCGTCCAGATGCACAATTGGAACGGTATACATGTCGGCGATATTCGCGCGACGGCTGCGCTGACGGCATAAGCCGTTCCGGAACGGGACAGTTGTGCCGCGAAAATAGAAGTTGCTAATGTATGTGAAACTACAGCCCACGAGAACGGATGCGGTTTTTGTGGGCTGAGTTACCCTTTGCCCAGTACATCGAACGCCATGAGGGCAGGATATGTTTGCGGGCCGCTATCTTTGGTGGATGTTGATCGCCATCGCGATCTTCCTCTTCTTCACCATGTGTTTTGACTATGTGACCTGGCTGACGGTCGTCTCGTCCGGCTGCGCGCGGATCGCCGGCTCCTGCGGGCCGATCATCGTCACCATGACCGGTTCCATGAAACCGTCGGGCGTCTACCTCGCGGGGGGCATCATCCTCGTCGTGACGCTTGCCCGCATCCACTATCTGTCGATGAACTGGATCTGGGGCGCTATCGTCGCAATCTGGTTCGTCGCATCGGCGCCGTTTCCTCTGCTCCTCGCCAACGGCTGGACCGGCCAGTTGAAGCCGGAGACCGTGCTGGATGGGCTGCCGGTGGCGTTCCTGTTCTTTGTGATCTTCTGTGCCTATATCGGCTGGTCGTTTGAAGAGAGTGGCGCGCGGCCGCTTGGCGCGTGGCGTGCGCTGCGTACAATCATTTCCGTCACCGCCGTCTATGGCGCGCTATTGGCGCTGTCGGAAGCACCCGCCTTCGCGACCATCCCGGGTCGTGTGCTTGGCGAGATGCGGCTTTCGACGTCAATTGCTGCGCTACAGCCCGGATTGCATGACGTCCTGACCCTCTGGGCCAGCCGCGACACGTTCGCCTATATCGTCTTCGCTGTCTTTGTCGTCGGTCTCGCTGCGAGCCTGTTGCCACAGAACCTCGAGGAACTCAGAGCGCGCTTCGTCCCGCCGTTCATGCTTCGAGGATCTCGGCAGTAAGATTGCGATAGGGCTCTATGGCTGCCGCTGGGATATCAGAGGCGACGATCAGCCCTGATACGCCTGAGATCGGAAGGACCTGGCAGGGAGAGACGTGGTCGAACTTCTCCTCCGTTAGCGGCACGTAGGTTTCGGCCGCGCAGGATGCGATGTGCCGCTTGATGGCCGCCTCCTCGAAGTCGCCGGTCGACAGCCCGTGTACCGGATGCACAGCCGTCACGCCGAGAAAGAACATATCCGGCCGAAGCTGCGAGATCGCGGCCATCGCAACGGCGCCGACCGCGACCATCGAGTGCTTGTAGAGCTTGCCGCCGATCAGGATGACGCTCGCCGTCGGGTGGTGTTCCAGCTCCGCAGCGATCGTCGGACTGTGCGTCGCGACCGAGAACGCAAAGTCGCGCGGCAGTTGCCGGGCAATCTCCGCCGTCGTCGTCCCGCCATCCAGAAAGATCAGCTGCCCGGGTTGCACGAGCGAGGCGGCCTTTCGTCCCAACCGCGACTTCGCCTCGGACGAAACACTCTTTCGCGTCGAGAAATCCGGCAGCTCGGGCGCAACAGGCATCGCCCCGCCGTGAACCCGCTTCAGCAAACCTTCCGCCGCCATCTCCCTGAGGTCGCGGCGGATCGTGTCCTCCGAAAGCGAGAAGTCTTCGGCGACACGTTTGGCAATCACCTGGCCGTCTCGCCTGAGAATATCGAGGATCAACGATCTGCGCTGGGTCGTAAGCATGCCTTCATCCCGTATTTGCACGAATTATCGTGAAATTGCACGAAATGAATCGACATTCAAGAAATATCGTGCAGTTATCGGCCATCTCGTGCATGAAGCCGAGGGAAATGGAGCTTGATGATGTTGATCTTGATTGCTGGTCCCTACAGGTCCGGAACCGGGGATGACCCGGAAAAAATGGCTGCCAATCTGCAGCGGCTGGAGCAGCCCTCGCACAGGCTGTTCCAGGCGGGCCATGTACCGATGATTGGGGAATGGGTGGCGCTCCCCGTGTGGAACGCGGCCGGCGGCAAGGCTGTCGGCGATGATCTCTACGAGGAGATCTTCCACCCCGTTGCCGGCCGCCTGCTGCAGCTTTGCGATGGCGTGCTGCGGCTTGAGGGCGAATCGAAAGGCGCCGACAATGATGTTCGCATCGCCCGCGAACGCGGCATCCCGGTCTGGCACCGGATCGAGGATGTCCCCGGCTGCGCTTGAGGCAGCCTGACTTTTAAGAGGCCGGCTCGCCGGCCTCGATCTGTGCGTTTGCGGAGAGCCGCGCTATAAAGTCAGCATCGAAGGGAGTCGATCATGCTGACACTGTACTACGCGCCGCATACCTGCGCGCTCGCAAGCCTCATTGCGCTGGAGGAGTCCGGCCTGCAGTTCAAAACGAAGAAGCTGAACTTCGCCGAAGCGGAGCAGCGTTCTCCCGAGTACCTGGCGATCAATCCCAAGGGCAGGGTTCCCGCTCTGGTGACGGATCGCGGCATCATTACCGAAACGCCGGCAATCCTCGCCTATATCGCTCAGGTCGCCTCCGCCGCGCAATTGGCCCCGCTTGATCCTTTCGAGTTCGCCCGCATGCAGGCCTTCAACAATTATCTTTGCTCGACCGTGCATGTGAACCACGCGCACGGCCGCCGGGGCAGCCGGTGGGCCGATGATCCGACAGCCCATGAAGCGATGAAGGCGAAGGTGCCGCAAACCATGGCCGAATGCTTCGAGATCATCGAGGCGAAGATGCTGGAGGGCCCATGGGTCATGGGCGAGTACTATTCGGTCGCCGATCCCTACCTCTTTGTCATGACCGGCTGGCTGCGGTCCGATGGCGTCGATCCGGCCCGCTTCCGGAAAGCGACGGCGCACTATGCGCAGATGATGGAGCGCGCGGCCGTGCTGCGGGCATTGGAGCGCGAACAGGCCTAAACAGACGTCGCCCGGCCGCCGGGCACATCAGCCATGAAAATTCGCGGCAAGCCTCTTTGGCGCGCGGAACCGCCACGCGCCGATCAGCCGTTCCTTCAGTTCGGCGTCGCTGATCATCGCGGCGTGCAGGGGCATATACGGCCAGCCGATATAGTGGGGTGTCTGATAGTAGATCTCGGGCGCCATCTCGATCAGCCGTTCCTTGTCGTCGATCGAGATGCAGAGCACGATGGTCTCGTTGTTCTTGACCGCCGCGAATGATTTGCCGCCGACTTTCAGCGCCGGGTTACCGTAGGACGTGCTCTCCTCGACGTCAGGCAGATTGGCTTCCGCCGAAAGACGCTTGAGGCGCGCAAAGATCGTATCGACACTGGTCATGTGAGCCCGCTCGAAACTGAAGCGGGCCAAGACTAGCAGATTTTACCGGGCTATGCGCACTTTGCGAGCTGTAGCGGTTCCTGCTCGGGCGCGCGTGGTTGCGGGCCGAGCGGCAGGTCTGCCAACGCCGTCGGTGACATGCGGGCCAGTTCGGGATGGTAGAGCGGATCCCGCTTGCTGTCCGCGCTGTAGGGCGGTTCGATTGTTTCCACGCTCAAGAAAAACTTTAGTATTTGCATGGCGCGCCTCGCTTCCTTCGAGAATGGCGAACGGAGCATCTGTTCAACACAGGCGGATTATCGCGGGCGGCCAGCCAGGTTTCAATTGAGATTACCAATCTCTCGGTATAGAAAAACTATATGAGAAACCTGAACTCGGTTCACTTGAACGGATTGCGCGCGCTCGAGGCTGTCGGCCGGCTTGGCTCCCTACAGGCCGCCGCAGAGGAACTGGGCGTCTCCATCGGCGCTGTCAGCCAACAGGTCATCAAGGCCGAAGCGCAGCTCGACCACGTGATCTTCGAGCGCACGCCAAAAGGCATGGTCGCGACTGAGGCGGGCACGCGCCTGCTGGCCGGCCTGACCGAGGGCTTCAATGCGCTGTCGCAGGCCGTCGCGACGACGCAGCGGCGGGACGACAGCATTCTGACGATCTCTGTGGCGCCGGTCTTTGCCGCGCGCTGGCTTGTCTATCGGCTCGATCGCTTTGCCGAACGGCATCCTGAGATCAGCCTGCGGATGGATGCCACCACCCGGCTCGTCAATCCGGCGCTCTGCGATGTCGATGTCGGCATCCGCGTCGGCAACGGTCAGTGGTCGGACGTAAAGGCCGAACTGCTGCTGCAGCAGCAGGTCTTCCCGGTCTGCTCGCCCGCTATGGCGGCGCGACTGCACGAGCCCGCCGATATACTGTCGCTGCCGGCGGTCATCGACGGTCACGCCATGTTCACTTGGGAAGTGTGGATGCGAGAGGCCGGATTGTCGGGCGCGACGCTCGAGACGCGCCACGTCTTCAACGATGCCTCGCTCTGCCTCGATGCGGCTATCGCAGGGCAGGGCGTCATGCTCGCCTGGCAGACGCTCGCGGACTTTGCCCTGCAGCAGGGGCAGCTGGTTGCGCCTTTCGGCATTCGCGCGAAAACCGGCTTCGGCCACTATTTCGTAACGGCCGAAGGCGCGCGCGAACCCAAGAAGGTGAAGGATTTCAAGGCCTGGATCCGCGAGGAAATGGCCAGCACCCTCAAGCTCTTTCCCTGATCAAACCGGTTCCTGCGACCGCGTCGCCTGCATCGCGATATAGGCCGGCCGTGACTGGCAGCGCTTGATCCAGGCGCTGACATTGGGATGGGCGTCGAACAGCGCCTGTTCCGTCTGCGCGTAGCGAAGAACTTCCGCGATATTGAGATCAGCTGCGGTGAAGCGGTTGCCGACAACGTATTCGTTGGTCGCCAGATGCTTGTCGAGCGTCGCGAACGCCTTCTTCAGCGATCGGACGGCGACGCTGATCGTTGCCTTGCCCTCGTCGCTGTTTTGCTTCTCGTCGTCATAGACATAGACGATCTTCACCGTATGCGGCTCAACCTCGGTGGCCGCCCAAATGGTCCACATCGTCATCAAACCGTCTTCCGCGACGGTTTGGCCGGCCAGTGGTCCGCCATGCTTGCGGGCGAGGTAAAGGGTAATGGCAAGCGACTCATGCATGACGAGGTCGTCGTCCTTGATGCTGGGGATCAGCGCCATCGGATTGACCGCCAGGAAATCAGGCGACAGGGTATTGATAGGCGCATCGGCGGCAAGCGGATTGGCAAGTCGCCTTGCCTGAATGACCCGCAGGGACTCGAATTCGAGACCCAGTTCCTCAGCCATCCAGTAAACGCGCGAGGCGCGCGAGCGATAAACTCCGTAAATTGTCAGCATCTCGATGTACCCCTTGTTCGGCTGGGCGCAGGGTAGGAGCCGAAGCGTCGCAGCGGAAGCCGCCAAGCCTTATGAATCGATGAAAGCTTTTGATGCTTTTCAGGAGATGCGGTTGCGCTCGACCGTCAGCTGCGCAAAGCGCGAGGCAGCGCCCGCGGTCGCCAGCTCGCCGGACACCTTCCTGTCCCATTCGAAGCCGAGGACGGCACCACAGGGCGTTTCCTGAAACACGTTGTCGGTGATGATGGCCGCGCCTGCACCTTCCGCCACCGAGACCGCGCAGCCGATCGGGGCCTTGCGGATGATATTTCCGGTCACGACGAGGTTGCGGAGATAGGGTCCCCAGCCGAGCTGCATGCCCCAGCGTGGCGCACCTTCGATGATGTTGCCGGAGACCAGTGTATCCGCCTCGGCGGCAATGCCGATGCCGAAGCCGACCTCGTGCTCGTAGGGACCCTTGAGCGTCAGGTTACGCACGACGTTGCCGGTAACGCTCGCCAGCCTGCCGCCCTGGTCGAAATTGGCGATCGAGATGCCGTTCGCCGCACCGTCCACCATGTTGTTGGACACGACAGCGCCCACAAACTCGAACTCGACATAAACAGCGGTCTCGCCCGAACGCTGGCATTGGTTGCCTGTGATCTGGATATCCGAGGCCGAATTGGCGCGGATGGCGGTAAATGCGCAGTCCGACACGTGATTGTTTGCGACCATGACGTTGTCAGCGCGGAAGATATTGATGCCGTTGCCGTTTTGGCCGGTGCCGCCGTCATTGGCCTTGATCCGGTAGATGCGGTTGCCGTTGACGACGCTGTTATCAGCCGCCTTCGTCCAGCGATGCACGAGAATACCGCCATTGCCGCAGTCGAAGACCTCGTTGCCGGTGATCGAAAGCGCGTCGGATTCGACGGCGTAGATGCCGGATTGGCCTGCACCCGATATGCGGCTGCCCGTAATCCGGCCGCCGCATCGCTCCAGTCGAACGGCATGTTTGCGGCTGGCGGCGATCTCGCAATTGTCGATGATTACCTCGGCGACGCCGGTGAATTGCAGCAGCCCGCCGGCATCATCACCGAGCGAACGATTCTGCCCGTCGATGATGATGTTCGAGAGTTCGATGTTCTTGACCTTCTCAGCGCTGAAGAGGTTGCCGCCGCCGGTGTAGACGATGCGCGATACGCCGGGAACGCCGGTGATGCGCGTATTCTCCCGCAGTACGAGATTGGAAGCCTTGTAGGTGCCTGGTGGCAGGAAAACCGGTGCGTTCTCCGCCGCCGCTTGGTCGATCATCTTCTGCAGGCTGACGCGCTTGCGGTCCGGCGCGCCTGGCGTTGGCTGGTAATCTCCCGCGTCAATCGCGCCGCGCAGGCCACCATCGCGCGTTGTCGCGAAGCTGCGCGATGCCATCAGCGCAAAGGCGGATGCTCCCGCAAGACGGAGCAGGTCACGACGGGAGGTTAACGGACTTTCCTTCATTTCGACCGCCTTGCAGGAAACGTGCCGGCGCGCCTGTTTCATTTTGGTACAGATAGGCATCTTCCCGTCGCCCACTGGCCCTTCCGTCCTTTCCCGCTATCTTTGCAGGCATGAGACCAGATGCATTGCTCTATCCCGCCCCCGAGGGGCTCTATTGTCCCGAGGGAGGATTCTATGTGGATCCCGTGCGGCCGGTCGAGCGAGCCCTGATCACCCACGGTCATTCCGATCACGCGCGGCCCGGCCATGCAAACGTGCTTGCGACACGCCAGACGCTCGACATCATGCAGATCCGCTATGGCGATGGATTCTGCGCAAGCGAACAGGCTGCCGCTTTCGGCGAGGAGATCCTGATTAACGGCGTAAAGGTCAGCTTTCATCCGGCTGGCCATGTGCTCGGCTCGGCACAGATCGCCATCGAGAAGAGCGGTACCCGCATCGTCGTCTCGGGCGATTACAAGCGGCGGGCAGACCCGACATGCGCCGCCTACGTGCCGGTGCCCTGCGATGTCTTCATCACCGAGGCCACCTTCGGACTCCCGGTATTCCACCACCCAGATCCCGTCGATGAAATGGGCAAGCTTTATGCGTCGCTGCGGCAATTTCCGGAGCGCACGCATCTGATCGGTGCCTATGCGCTCGGCAAGGCGCAGCGCGTCATCCGCTTGCTGCGCGATACCGGCTTTGACCAGCCGATCTATATCCACGGCGCGATGGAAAAGCTCTGCGACTACTATGTAGAACAGGGCATCGACCTTGGTGAGCTTCGCCCGGCGACCATCGAGAGCCGCGACAAGTCCGCCTTCAAGGGAGCCATCGTCGTCGGCCCGTCCTCCGCCTTCGCCGACCGCTGGGCGCGGCGCTTCAATGAACCGCTGCCCGCATTCGCCTCGGGGTGGATGATGGTGCGTCAGCGTGCCAAGCAGCAGGGCGTCGAACTGCCGCTTGTTATCTCCGACCATTGCGACTGGCCGGAATTGACGGAGACGATCAGTGATCTGCGCCCCGAGGAAGTGTGGGTGACGCATGGTCGCGAGGAGGCGCTGGTTCGCTGGTGCCAGTTGCAGGGCATCAAGGCCCGGCCGCTGCACCTGGTCGGTTATGAAGACGAGGCCGACTGATGAAAGCATTCTCCGACCTTCTCGACCGCCTCGTGCTCACCCCCAGCCGCAACGACAAGCTGAAACTGCTTTCCGACTACTTCTGCGACACCCCGGATCCGGATCGCGGCTACGGTCTCGCCGCCATTGCCGGCACGCTTGAAGTGCGCAACGTCAAGCCGGCCATGCTGCGCGAGCTGGTGCTGGAGCGGATGGATGAAGTGCTCTTCCGCTATTCCTATGATTATGTCGGCGATCTCGCCGAGACGATCTCCCTTGTCTGGGACGCCGAGAAGGACATCGAGCGGTCGGCGCTCGCCCAGCCACGGCTTGGCGATGTCGTCAGGCAGATGAACGCGCTTGGGCGCACCGAGGTTCGCAGCTTCGTGCGCGACCTGCTCGATCGGCTGGACACATCAGGTCGCTTCGCCTTCATCAAGCTTGCGACCGGGGCGCTCCGCATTGGGGTCTCGTCCCGTCTGGCGAAACAGGCGCTCGCCGATATGGGCGGCCGCGATGTGACCGAAATCGAGACGCTCTGGCATGGTCTGCAGCCGCCCTACGAACCGCTGTTTCGCTGGCTGGAAGGGCAAGGTGACAAGCCGGTGCTGGCGACGCCGGCGATCTTCCATTCCGTCATGCTCGCCAATCCGGTGGAGGAGGGGGATCTCGAACAGCTCAACCCGTCCGACTATGCCGCCGAGTGGAAATGGGACGGCATTCGCGTGCAGCTGTCGCGCTCCGGCGACACGCGCAAGATCTATTCGCGTTCCGGCGACGATATCTCAGGCGCGTTTCCCGATATCGTCGATTCGATCAACTTCGACGGGGTGATGGACGGTGAACTCCTCGTTGGCGGAACCACCCGTTCGAACAGCCCGACGCGTACCTTCTCCGATCTGCAGCAACGTCTGAACCGCAAGACGGTGACGGTGAAGATGCTCGACGAGTATCCGGCCTTCATCCGTGCCTACGACCTGCTGTTCGATCGGGAAGAGGACATACGCGGCCGCTCCTATGTCGATCGCCGCGCGCGTCTTGCGGAGGTCATCGATCATGCGCCGCACGACCGTTTCGATCTTTCACCCCTGGTCGAGTTCTCGTCGTGGAACGAACTGGATCAGCTGCGCTCGTCACCGCCAAATCCTGTCATTGAAGGGGTGATGATCAAGCGCCGCGACAGTGTCTATCAGGCCGGGCGGCTGAAGGGTCCGTGGTTCAAGTGGAAGCGCAATCCCTATAACGTCGACGCCGTGCTGATGTATGCGCAGCGCGGCCACGGCAAGCGCTCCAGCTATTATTCCGATTTCACCTTCGGCGTCTGGACCGAAACGCCGGAGGGAGAACAACTGGTGCCGGTCGGCAAGGCCTATTTCGGCTTCACCGATGCCGAGCTGGAATTGCTGGACAAGTTCGTGCGCAACAATACGACGGAGCGCTTCGGTCCGGTGCGGGCCGTCAGGGCAGACAAGGATTTCGGTTTTGTTGTCGAAGTCGCTTTCGAAGGCATCAATCGCTCCACCCGCCACAAATCGGGCGTGGCGATGCGCTTTCCGCGGATCTCCCGCCTGCGTCCCGACAAACCGTCCTATGAGGCGGATCGCCTCCAGACGCTGGTCGCCATGATCGATGCTAAGGGCGAGCAGTAGGTTTTTCTGGCGCAAAACGCCGCAGGGACACCGTTTTCAACACAACGTGTGTTGGCGGTCGCGCGCTTCCGGTGCAATTTTCGAATCGCCGGGAACCATGGAAGTGTGAAATGACGTCAGACGAAGGCAATTCTTTTCTCCGACAGCGCCGCACGGTTCTTGCAGGCCTGGCTGGAGCCCTCCTGCTCCCGCGCATCGCAAGCGCATTCGAGGTTCCGGAGGTGCCAAGGCTGATCGATCACGATTACGCCAAGGTCCGCAAGCGCTTCCATACCAAGCTCTTGCAGAAGGGGCCGGCTCCCGACAAGTACGAACCGCTCGACGCTCCGCCGGAAGGTGAGAAGATCTTCTATCGTTCGGGTTACGGCGGCGAATTGGAGTTGGTCGCCTGGGTTTCCAGATACAAGCGCGGCAGCAAGCCGAAGCCGGGCGTGCTGTTCCTGCATGGCGGCAACGCGATGGGGCTTGGGCATTGGGTCCTGCTCAAGGCCTATGTCGATGCCGGATTCGTGGTGATGATGCCGTCGCTGCGCGGCGAGAACGGCCAGATGGGCAATTTCTCGGGCTTCTACGACGAGGTCGACGACGTGCTCTCGGCCGCCGACCGGCTGCAACACCTTCCGGGCGTCGATGCCGATCGCCTGTTCATTGCCGGCCACAGTGTCGGCGGCACGCTGACCATGCTTGCGGCGATGAGCAGCCACAAGTTCCGTGCGGCGGCACCGATCTCCGGCAATCCGGATGCCTTCCGTTTCTTCAATCGCTACCCGCAGGACATTCGCTTCGACGACAGCAACGCCCACGAGTTCGAAGTCCGCAGCGCGCTCTGCTATGCCAAGAGCTTCAAGTGCCCCGTCCGCGTCGTTCACGGTACCGAAGAGGCGCATTTCAATGACCGCGCCGGTCTGCTTGCAAGCCGTGCCCGCTCCGGCGGGGTCCGCATCGAAACGGATACGGTGACCGGCAACCATACGTCGGCGCTGCCGGCGGAGATCGAGCAGAGCATACGGTTCTTCCACGGCGTCGCGGCCTGATCGTGGTCTGACATCGATGAGAGGCTGACCGGGTGACCAGCCTCGCGCCAGCCGCAGGTGTCATCCTCGCCGCAGCTATACGTCTCGCTGTTGTCGATGAGGGTGTTTTATGACTGTTCTCAGCCGGGTGTCGCCATTTGCCGGGCTTGCGGCCGCTGCTCTTTGCCTGAGCGGCTGCAACATCCTTGTCCCGGATACCGGTGCCACCGATCCCGCCCGCTTCGTGCAGGAAACGTCGCCCGTTTTCTATAATGGTGTGGATCCGATGCGCGTCAAGCCGCTGGATACTCCGGTCCCGCAGAGGCCGGGTGTGCCGCCGACAATCTATAACCAGACCTATGGTATCCCAGGCGCGAATTTCAGCCGGACCTACGGCCTGCCGGTCACCAATCCGGTGAATGGCGCGATGTATGGCCAGGTGCGCGATACCGACTTTACGCTGCCGGCCATACCGGTCAGCCGCATCGATCCGCAATATCTGCGGCAGGAGGTCGGCTATCCGACCAACGAGAAGCCCGGCACGATCATCGTCGACACGAAAACCAAGCACCTTTATTTCGTCGAGCCGGGCGGCAAGGCGATGCGCTACGGCGTCGGCCTCGGCCGTGAAGGCTACGCATGGTCCGGCCGCGGCGTCATCCAGTGGAAGCAGAAGTGGCCGCGCTGGACGCCGCCCGCCGAAATGGTCTCGCGCCAGCCGGATGTCCGGGCCTTCTCTGCGGAGAACGGCGGAATGAATCCGGGCCTCGGCAACCCGCTCGGAGCGCGCGCGCTTTACATCTTCAAGGACGGGCAGGATACACTCTACCGCATCCACGGCACGCCGGATTGGCAGTCGGTCGGAAAGGCCACGTCGTCGGGATGCGTGCGCATGCTGAACCAGGATGTGGTCGACCTTTATGACCGCGTTCCGGCAAAGGCCGAAATCGTCGTGATGTAGTCGCGCAACAGCTCTGGTGATATCGTCTCGCGGCAGACGGACACGACTTCGTGAGGTGGTGGTTTATTTAACGTATGGCGATAGATTTCTTGTCTTGTCACCGGCGTTGAGCCACCTTCCGCGAAGGGCGTCCGTCCTTCCGGCGCAACAGGAAACCAGACCCGCGTATGAGCTTCGAAAAAACCCTTTCCCGCCGCAGCTTCCTTTCCTTCTCGGCAGTGACCGCAGCTTCGGCGCTGACGGGGTGTGCATCCACGGCTGGACCGCCGCCCTATGCCACGGCTCAGCCGGTCGTCATGCGCAGTCCGGTCAACATGTTCCAGGCACCGCAGACGCCAGGTGACGCCGAGCTGGCGGTCATGTATGGCCCGATCGAGGACGGCGGCTTTCTCATTCCGGCCGTGCCCTACCAGCAGATCGATCCGCGCTTCTACCGTCAGCAGGTGGTTGATCCGACCGGTCAGGCGCCCGGCACGATCGTCGTCGATACACCCTCGCGCTTCCTCTATCTTGTTCAGCCGGGCGGCACCGCCATGCGCTATGGCGTCGGCATCGGCCGCGAAGGGTTCGCCTGGCAGGGTTCCGGCGTCATCCAGTGGCGTCAAAGATGGCCGCGTTGGAAGCCGCCGAATGAGATGGTCGCGCGTCAGCCCGAACTCGCCAAGTATTCGATCGAGAACGGTGGCATGGAGCCGGGCTTGAAGAACCCGCTTGGCGCGCGGGCGCTCTATATCTTCTCGAATGGCGAAGACACGCTCTACCGCCTGCATGGTAATCCGGAATGGCGCTCCATCGGCAAGGCCGTTTCATCCGGCTGCGTGCGCCTCCTGAACCAGGACATTATCGATCTCTATGACCGCGTGCCGAACAAGGCTCCGGTGGTGGTTCTGCAGTGATCCAAGAGGGTGCGGCCGGCTGATTGGCTGGTCGCATTCACTGCCGGTGCTCGGCGACCTGAACTTCTGTAGGCGGTGACAATTCCCTGATAAGCTTCTTGCGGATCGCCGTCGCATAATCAGCAAAGCTCCTGATTTCCATCACGAAGGCATCCTCGCCGAGGATGACGCGCGTCTCGTAGTAGTCGGGAAGATCGGGTTCCTCGTCGGAAATGACCAGTCCATTGACGGTCGTCCCCATCTTCATGGCGCGCTGTCGCGCCTGATAGAGCGACGGCGTCTGTCGTCGTTTCGGCGCAACCGTCTCCTTGCCGTCGCCGGAGACGTTGATGATGGTCTTGACGGCGCAGAAGCGGGAATCGGCGAGCATATCGAGGGCGGACCACATGCCGTTGCCGATGTCGGTGTTGCCGAACACCCTGCGCTGGTTGGCGTCGATCGCGGCCGCGAAGGCTTCGGCACCGTTCCCGTTGTGTATGACGAACCAATCCAGTTTTTGGGTGGAGAATTCACCATCTCCCCAGAAGACTGCGGATACCGCAACGTTGCCAGCACTTCTCAAGATGGCCAGGACGTCGTTGTCTCGGAAGGCAGTGGCGATCGCGGACTTCTGAAAAGCATATTCTTCGTCGGTGATGCTACCGGATCCGTCGACGGCCACAACCAGCGCGATATCCGCGCAGGCCAAGGATGGAGACGCGGGCAGTATCAAAACCGCAGCCGCGGCCATACCAATCAGCATCTTGAGCATTTCCGCATCCCTCGTTCGCCCATAGCCCAAAATTGACTATGACAAGCGGTCGCTTTCCTGCTGTTATACCGCTGTTATTTGGTCATGCTAAATTAGAAGTTGAGATAGTAGCGATGCGGTTCATGCTGCGCCTGTTCGGTCGATTCCAGCTTCTCTCCCCCGCGGGCGAGAGCATTGTGATCGCTTCGCGCAAGCATCAGGCGCTGATTGCGATGCTGGCGCTGTCCAACGGCAAGCCTGTTTCGCGATCGAAACTGGCGGGCATGCTGTGGTCCGAGCGCACCGAGGAGCATGCACGCAACAGTCTCCGCCAGGCGTTCTTTGCAATCCGCCATGCGGTCAACGGCCACGGCGTGTCACCTCTCGTCTTCGACAGCGGCGCCGGCTGGATGAGAACTGATGCCATTGTCACCGACATTCAGACTCTTGCGGAAAGCGCAAAGGCGGGATCTCTGCCGTCACTGGATGCTTTTGAGGGCGAGTTTCTCGAGGGATTGAGCTTCAACGACGAGACATTGGAAACATGGCTTCGGATTGAACGCGGCCGACACCATAATTTGCTGGTCGACTGCCTTGCGGATCTAACCGAAGGTTTGGAGAGGGCGGGCAGCACGGAGCAGGCGGTTCTCGCTGCGCAATGCCTTTTGCGGCAGGATCCCTACCACGAGCCATCTCATCGAACGATCCTGCGCCATCACAAGGCCCGAGGCGAGCGCGCCCGTGCCATCAGGCATTACGAAGGCCTGAAGGCATTGCTGGAGGCCAATCTCGGTGTCGCGCCTGATCTCGAAACGCAGCAGCTCATCGATCGAATTCGCGAACAGCAGGAGCCGTCCGTGGACTTGACCAATGGCAAGCCCAGGATCGCGATCCTGCCAATCAGGAGCCTTTCACATGATGGAGACGACAGTCTCGTCGCCGAATCCCTGACGCGCAAACTGATCGGGGAACTCGGCCTGTTCTCGCCGCTCTCGGTGGTTGCCGCCGCGACGATGTTTGCCGTGAATGCGAGGCACGAGACCGTCGAGGAAATCGGCAGACGGGTCGGCGCCGACTATGTCCTGGAGACTGCGGTTCAGGGCGACGGGGAGGCCGGCTGGGCGATGGTGCAACTCGTGTTCGTGCAAAGCGGCACACAGATATGGAGCCGCAAATATCTCGACGAACGCACGAATTCCGACCTCGGGCAGGACCGGCTTGTCCGCAAGATCAGCGGCAATCTCTATCATATCGTGATGAAGCACGCGGCAGCCAGTTCGGCCACCGAGCCGGAGGGCGAGGTCGGCACGGACAAACTGTATCTGCAGGTGTTCAATCATGTCGAGCGGCCGACGTTGAAGGGGATGATCCGTGCCCGGCGTCTCTGCGAGCGGATCCTGGCCATCGATCCCAATCACGTTCTGGTCCGCGAGAGCCTCGCCTGGATACACTTCCACTCCTGTTTCAACGGCTGGCTGGACGATCCCGTAGGGGGCTTCCAGCAGGCGCGTGAAATCGTTCTGGTGGGGCTGGGCCTGGATGACCACGAACCCTATCTGCTCAGCGCCTTCGGCCTTGCTGAAGCCTACCTGGGAAGCGCCAGGGCCGGCCTGGACGCGTTGCAAAGGGCCGTCGACCTCAACCCCAACGACGCCGAATTCCACACGTGGCTCGGCATTGGACTTACCGTCGCCGGTCTGATCGGCGAGGCGCATATGGCGTTCGATCAGGCCGATCAGGTCAGTCCGGACTATCATCCGATTTTCCTGTTCCGGGGCGATGCCCATTTCGCCTCCGGGAAGTATGAGGAAGCGATCGCCTGCCTTGATCGCTTCCTGACCGTGCTGCCGGACTATCATTGGGCGCGACTCCTGCGAGCGGCGTCATACGCAGCGCTGGGCAGGGACCTGATGGCGCGGGTTGACGTGGCTTATGTGAGGGAAAGCACGCTTTTGTTGAACGGTCGGTATCTCGAGCAGCTGCTTCAGGCACGCGGCTCATCGTTCCGGCAAGATTTGTGGTTGCGGCTGGAGGCTGCGGGCTTGCCGTGGGCATGATGTCGTCTCGGCTCCGGCTTGAATGTCTTGGTGCTCAAGCCGCCGATGTCAGATTGGAGCGGAGGCCCTTCAACAGCCCTCGGATCGTCTTCATTTCCTCGAGCGTGCAGCCTGCGGCCTGGCCGATTGCGCCCATGATGGTGTCGATCTCGCTCCGCATCGCTCGGCCGTTGTCGGTCAGCGACACGATAACCTGCCGTTCATCGCGGGAATCGCGTGTGCGCTTGATCAGGCCATTCTGTTCCAGGCGCTTGAGCAATGGCGACAGCGTGCCCGAATCGAGATCGAGTTGCTCGCCGATCGCCTTGACCGGCTGCTCGGACTTCTCCCAAAGCGCCAGCATCACGAGATATTGGGGATAGGTGAGGCCGACCCTGTCAAGGATCGGCTTGTAGGCGCGGGTAAAGGCATGCGCCGTCGAATAGACAGCAAAGCAGAGCTGGTTCTCGAGCCGCTTTTCCTCTTCCGGAATTTCCATCGTCTTGGCCAGATGCGCTTTCATTGTCGTCCTTCCACGGGCTCGATTGTCCTCTTTTCGAGCTCGAAATGCAATTTGCAAAATTCACTTGCGGACAATTTAATTGTGCGATAAACAAAATCCAACCCCAACGCAAAGGAGACTGACATGCCTATCCTCTACACGACCAAAGCTTCCGCCACCGGTGGCCGCGCAGGTCGCGCCGTTTCCGAAAACGGCGTTCTCGATGTGACGCTGACGGTTCCGAAGGAACTCGGCGGCGATGGCGCGACCGGCACCAACCCTGAACAGCTCTTTGCAGCCGGTTATTCGGCCTGCTTTCTCGGTGCGCTGAAATTTGTCGCCGGCAAGGAAAAGGTCAAGATTCCTGAGGACACCACGGTCAGCGCCACGGTCGGCATCGGCCCGCGTGACGACGGCACGGGTTTCGGCATTGAAGTTGCCCTGACGGTGAACATTCCCGGCCTCGACAAGCCGACCGCCGAAAAGCTTGCCGCTGCGGCCCACATCGTGTGCCCCTATAGCCATGCAATGCGCACATCGACGGAGGTTCCGGTTGCCGTTGTTTGATCAATGCGAAAGGGAGCGCCGCGCATCGCGGCGCTCTTTTCATATGAAATTTAGATGCTATATTCTTTCCTGTGAAAGGAGTATGGCATGGCTGTAGCACATCCGCTCTCCGGCGCCCGGGCTCCCGAGGCGGCCGTGATCACCAAGGCCGCCGTCAATGCCGCTGGTCGTCTCGGCCTCAACGCCAGAACGCTTTCGGCGGTGCTCGGCGTTTCCGAGGCGACTGTCTCGCGCATGAAGCGGCAGGATTATCTGCTTGAGCGCGGCTCGAAGTCCTTTGAGCTCGCGGTCCTGCTGGTCCGTCTGTTTCGTTCGCTCGACGCGATTGTCGGCGGCGACGAGACCGTTGCCCGGCAATGGCTGCGCAACGCCAACACGGCGCTCGGCGCCACGCCGCTCGAAAAGATCGTCAGCATTTCGGGATTGACCGATGTCCTTGCCTATCTGGACGCCCGCCGCGCTATCGTCTGAGACGCGGGCGATCTCGGGCAGGTTCTGGCGTCTGGTCGAGGCGCAGCACCAGATTTCGACGCTGAAGCTCGTCGATACGCTCGATGAGCAGGCGCTGCTCGAAGCCTTGCTCGAAGAAAGCAAGCCGGCGCTGCCGCCGGAATGCATCGGGCTGGACTACTTGCTGGCGACCCCGTTCCGCTATGGCGCCGTCTATCCGCATGGGTCGCGTTTCCGCCGGGCAGGGCGCACGCTGGGCGTCTTCTATGCGTCCGAGGGGGTAGAAACCGCGCTTGCCGAAATGGCGTTCTACCGACTGCTGTTTTATTCGGAGTCGCCCGCGACATCGCTTCCTGTCAATGCCGCCGAGTACACGGCTTTTTCCGCGGCCATCGCGACCGCATCGGCAATCGACCTGACGCGCGCGCCTCTCGATGCCGATCGGGCGATATGGACGGATCCTCAGAATTATGCGCCCTGTCAGGCCCTGGCCGACGCTGCTCGCGAGGCGGGTTGCCAGGCAATCCTCTACGAATCCGTGCGCGATCCGCAACGCCGCCGTAATATCGCGCTCTTGACGGCAGCGGCATTTGCCGCCCGCGAGCCTGTCGAGCGTCAGACCTGGAGGATCCGACTTTCGGGTATTGGCGTCCAGGCGCTCTGCGATTTCCCGAAAGTCAGAATTGGATTCTCGGTGGAGGATTTCGCCAGCGACCCGCGCATGGCGCGCGACTGACGATGTCGCAGGCGGCCCGAGCTTCAGGCGAGCGCCTGCAGGTCGCGCCGCAACCTTCCCATGTCACCGTCCGGAAGGGCTTCCTCGAGGCTGGCGTGGGTGCTTTCCCAGATCGGCACTGCGGCCGCGAGCACGGCCTTTCCCTCCGGCGTCAGGCTTAGCAGGCGCCGGCGCTTGTCTTTCGCATTCTGCGTTACATTTACCCAACCACGGCGCTGCAACGGCTTGAGTGCAGCCGTCAATGTCGTCTGGTCCATCGCAAGCAGGGTTGCGACCGGTCCCATAGGCGGCGGTTCCGGGCGGTTCAGCGACGTCATCAGCGAGAACTGGCCGTTGGTGAGCCCGACAGGGCGAAGGGCATCGTCGAACAGGCGCGCCAGCGCGCGCGCCGCCCGTTGCACATGCAGGCAGAGGCACGTGTCACGTACGAGAAGCGTCGTCGAAAAAGGAATCTCTACCGCGTTTGACATGCTCAATTTCTATTGATATCAATGTAATTAGTCAAGGAAAAGGAGCATGGACCGCCACGTCTCGATCGCGCCGGAGGAGGGCGCACGTGATGCAGAACCAAGTCGTTTCCCGTGAAGAATGGCTGGAAGCCCGCCGCGCGCTGCTTCTCAAGGAGAAGGAAGCAACGCATCTGAGAGACAGGGTCAACGCCGAGCGTATGGCTTTGCCCTGGGTCAAGGTCGAGAGGAACTATGTTTTCGATACGCCGCAGGGCAAGAAAAGCCTTGCCGAGCTTTTCGACGGCCGCAGCCAGCTCCTGATTTATCACTTCATGCTTGGGCCTGATTGGGAAGCCGGTTGCCCCGGATGCTCGTTCCTGTCCGATCATGTCGACGGAACGCTGCCGCATCTCAACAACCATGATGTCACCTGGGTCGCGGTTTCGCGCGCGCCGCTCGCAAAGATCGAGGCTTACAAGAGGCGCATGGGGTGGAAATTCCCCTGGGTCTCATCCTTCGATAACAGCTTCAACTTCGATTACCACGTGTCCTTCAGCCCGGACGATCTGGCGAAGGACAAGGTCTTCTACAACTTCGAGGCGATTGATCCGGCCAACGCCAATGACGAGCTTCCCGGTCTCAGCGTATTCTACAAGAACGACGCAGGCGAAGTCTTCCATACCTACTCGAGCTACGCCCGCGGCCTCGAAGAAGCGGTCGGCACCTTGATGATCCTCGATCGCGCGCCGAAGGGACGTAACGAAGACGCGACCATGGATTTCGTCAAGCGTCACGACGAATACGAGCCGGCCAAGAGCGCGCCGTCCTGCTGTCACTGATATCTGCGACCATCATCCCAAGGGAGAAGGACGATGCAGCAAGCAAAAGTTCTGAAGGAGCACGAGTTCCTGGAAGACCTCGTTGGCGTATGGGACGTGACGGCACCCGAGATGACCGGACAGGAACCGTGGACGGAGATCGTGCGGTCGCTTCATGGCATCTGGTTCGTCGCCGAAGGCTCCGGCACCATGCCGGGCGGTAGCGCGGCAACGACGGTACTCACTCTCGGCTACAGCGCCGACAAGGGAAAATACGTCGGCACCTGGATCGGCACGATGATGGATCACATGTGGGTCTACGAAGGCGAGCTCTCCGACGACGGCAAGACCTTGAGCCTCTATACGACCGGCCCCGATTTCGCCGACGCAAGGAAGCTTGCCGAGTATCGCGAGCAGATCATCTTCCACGATCGCGACCACCGCACTTTCAATTCTGCTGCCAGACAGCCCGACGGTTCCTGGAAGCAGTTCATGGAAGCGCACTATACCCGCAAGCAATAGCTGCGGTCTGCGGACGGCGCTGCCGTTCGTCGAAAATCCAAACCCAAATGGAGATCACGATGTCCGAAACCCACGGCAAATTCATCTGGTGCGAACTGATGACCCCCGATCCCAAGGCCGCCGCCGAATTCTACGGCAAGGTTGTCGGGTGGACGACAAGTGACATGACGATCCAGGACCTACCGCCCTATACGATCTTCGAAGCGAATGGCGCAGGCGTCGCCGGCCTGATGGACTTTCCCGCCGAGCTGGAAGGGAAAGGCATTCCGCCGAACTGGACGGGCTATGTCGCGGTCGATGATGTCGACAAGTCGGCGAAGGACTTTGCCGCCAACGGTGGCTCGGTTCGTCGCGAGCCGGCGGATATTCCGACGGTCGGACGCTTTGCCGTCGTTGCCGATCCGCATGGGGCGGTCATCTGCATCATGACGCCGCTGCCAAGGGACAATCCGTCGCCGCCGCCGCCGATGGGTACGCCCGGCCATATCGGCTGGCACGAGCTCTATGCTGGCAACGGTGCCGAAGCCTTCGCATTCTACTCGAAGGTCTTCGGCTGGACGAAGGATCATGACTTCGACATGGGGGAGATGGGCGCCTATACCATCTTCGCGGAGCACGGCACGCAAATTGGCGGCATGATGACCAAGCCGCCGACCGTTCCCATGCCGGCATGGGCCTATTATTTCAATGTGCCGGCCATCGATTCGGCTATCGAACGCGTCAAGGCGGGTGGCGGCACGGTGCTGAACGGCCCGATGGAAGTGCCCGGCGGCAGCTGGATCATCCAGGCGGCCGATCCTCAGGGTTCATTCTTCTGCCTCGTCGCGCCCGCTCGATAAGCGCGCTAAACGACGATTTTCAACTCAGCGCGAGATGGCCGGACGCCGTCTCGCGCTGAACTGTTTGAGGGGTCCAGGAGGTCTAGCGGAAAGCGCTGATGGCAGCGTGAGCGTAGAATCGAGGAAGCCGGGATACGCGGCCGGAGCGCGTTTGTACTTCATTAATTTTATTAGAATTTTAGCGTTTCCGGCGAGGTTCGGGGCCGCCGCGTTAACTCTTCCTAAAACATTTTTGGGTGGAAGCATAACCGGCTATGCCTGAAGCGGCTGCAAGTATTGATTTTGGCTCTTCCGCGTAATTGATTGGCCCCAGTTTCTCATTGGGGTTGTTTTGTTATGTCTATCGAAGATCCGCGCATTTCCGCTACTGCAAGCGAAAACGTCTCGCACGACTTCCGCCAGGACATTCATGAAGACGCAAGTATTGAGACTTCCGCTCGTCAGGGCGTTGAGGTCGCGCAGGCCGATAATAACCAGCAGCCGGAGAAGACCGACCGCGTGCCGGCGGCTCCCCAGACGGCAGCTGCCAGCGCCCATCCGGCCGAAATCGTTCCGGATCAGAACAACGTCGCCCACCTGCCGGCTGACGTATCGATCGACGACATCCGCGTCGAAGGCAACAATCTCGTGCTCATCCAAGCAGACGGCACGGAGATCGTCATCGTCAACGGCGCCCTGCACGTGCCGACCTTCCTGCTCGGCGAAGTCGAGCTGCCGCAGCAGGCCGTGATCGCTGCCCTCGAGCAGAACAACATCAACGTTGCGGCGGGTCCCGACGGCTCCTATTCGGCCCATTCCGGCTCCCCAAGCTCGGGCGGCAACTTCGACACGATCCAGCAGCCTCCCCATCTGCCACCGCTGATAGCGGACCTCCTGCAGAACACGGACCAGCCGGATGGTCAGCCCGGCCGCCTCTTCGGCGGAGTCGGCAGGCACGGCCAAGATGCAACCCCACCGACATCGCCAGCGGTCCCGGACGGTTCGCCGACAGTCAGCCTGCACGTCATCAACCTCGGCAACCTTGCCGCGACGCTCGTACTCGATGAATCGGCAGGCATCCAGACCAGCCCGGACAACGATACGGCGCTCTCCGATGTTGCGGACCGGTTCAAAGGTGTTAGCAATCAAGGCTCCGATGGGCATATGAACGGGGCGCAATACGCGACCGCCGGCCTCCTGCAGGCCGATATCCAGTTCGGCATCAATGGTCCTGCCGCCACGAACGCGGTCCAGTGGTCGCTCGAACTCGGCTCCGGCAACAATCACGATTCCGGCCTCAAGACCACGGGCGGCCACGAAATCTACTTCTTCGAGGAAAATGGCCTAATTGTCGGTCGTTATGACGCCGAGAACGGCGAGGTCACCAGTGCTGATTCCGCCGCATTCGCCCTTGCGATCGATCCAGTCACTGGCCAGCTGTCGATGGTCCAGTATGTCTCGATCTACAACGCCGATAGCAACTCACAAGACGAGATCGACTTCATCAAGTCCGGCCAGGTCCTCGCCAAGGTCACGGTCAGTGATTTCGACGGCGACAAAGTCGACGCAACCGTTGATATCGGCGACAAAATTGGCTTCAGCGACGATGGCCCAATTCTGATCTCGGTCCCGGCACTGGCCGGCGACTATTCGGGCTCATTCTTCTTCGACGGCTTCACCTCCAACGGCAATGCCTGGAACGAGAACAGCGGCGTCAACAGCACCGGTGTCTCGGGCAACTGGCATATCGCCTGGGCGGACGGTTCCGAGGGTACCCCGCAGCTTGAGCGCGTCGGCGACGGCTATCTCGGCATGCATTCCTCGACGAACGGATACATGATCGACCTCGACGCATCGCCGGGCGATGTAGCGGTCTCGCAGGTGCTCAAACTGGCAGAGGGCGAAAGCTACACCCTCACATTCGAGGCCGGCGCGGCACAGGCGGGCAGCAAGCACCTGGTCGTCACCTTCGGCGGCGTCGTCGTGCTCGAAATCGACCCGCCCGCACAGATGACGACTTATAGCATCTCCATTGTCGGCGGCGCCGGCAATGCATCGAACACGCTGGAATTCAAGGAAACCGGGCACGCCGACTACTACGGCACGTTCCTCGCCAATGTGTCGGTGACCGGCAACAGTGCCATCCTTGACGACGAGGACGTCGGCAAAGCTGGCAACCAGGGCGGCACAGGTGACGACGGTCACGGGGCCACCGCGTTCGGCACGATCGATTTCGACGCGGGCTCGGATGGGCTCGGCCATATCCAAATCACCGGCCTGGAATCCGTCGCCGGCCTCGGCAACGCTGAGCTTTCGGTCATGTACATTGACGACACCGGCAAGGGTACAGCAGAGGCACTGGGCGAAGGGGTCTGGACGCCGAATGGGCAGGGCGGCTCCATGACTTGGAGCAGCCTGCACGTCCAAAACGCGATCGTCGTCACGGTCAATGCGGACGGCACCTACTCGGTTACGCTCAACGCCGCCCTCGCTCACCCCGCAACCGGCACCGAGGACAATCTCGTACTGAACTTCGGCTTCGACATCTATGACGGCGACGGCGACCACGTATCCGGGAAGATCAGCGTCAATGTCGATGACGACAGCCCGAGCATCAACCAGCAGGCACTTCAGAGCGCCACGGTCGCCGAAGACGACATCAAGACGTCGTTCTCGCAGGGTACGAGCCCGAACGACGGCAACGCGGACGGCTCCTATACCGGCAATGCCTCTAACAATCTGCCAGGCCCCGCGACAGTCAGCGGCTCGATCGCGAACGTCGTGAACTTTGGCAATGACGGCAAGGGCGGTTTTTCCTTCACCGGCGACTTAAGCAGCCTCGGTGCGCTGTCCTCGCATGGCGACGCGCTGAGTTACACCGTCGCGAACGGCGTCCTCACCGCGACGGCGGGCGAGAGTGAGGGGGCGCGCGTCGTCTTCACGCTGACCCTGTCGAATGACGGCGACTACACCTTCAAGCTCTTCGATCAGCTCGACCATGGCACCGACGCCACCAATGGGAGCCTGTCCATCGACTTCGGCGGCCTGATCCAGGCGACCGATGGCGATGGCGACAGCATTCCGCTGACCGGCGGCCTGAAAATCGCCATCACCGACGACGCGCCGACTACGGCCGGTCGCGCCCATGTCTCGGGTACGGTCGAGGAAGAGCAGCTCAACGGCAATGAGGATACCAGTGGCGGCTCGGGCTCGGCCACGGACGACGACATCAGCCACCACGGCCATTTCCACGACAATACCACCGCGGTCGTCAGCGGCAGCGGCGCGAATTCGCTCGCCACCTTGGTCAACACCGGCGCCGACGAAGGCGGGCATTTCTCGTTCAACTCGGAGCTGGTCGGCAACGCCATCGAGACCGACGGCGGCGCGAGCGTGAAGTCGGGCGGCAGCCTCGTTTCGGTAACCTCGGTCGCGGAGGGCGCCGACGCCAACGGCCACTATCAGACCATCACGGCCGGGACCACTGGCGAAGGCGCGCATGACGTCTTCACTCTCACCGTCTATGACAACGGCAGCTGGAAATTCGAACTCAAGGATAATCTCGACCACAGCTACGGCAACAATGGCGAGGGCGTGCTGAAGCTCGACCTGTCAAGCCTGGTCCAGTACACCGATTTCGACAACGACAGCGTAACGTTGGACGCCAAGAGCTTCCTCGTCAGCGTCATCGACGACGTGCCGGTGGCGGCGATCTCTGCCTCCGCGTCGAAGGCACCGACCCTTGAGACGCAGGATCACGACACGATCGGGAGCGGGGTCGGCGGTACCGACACGGCGAGCGCCGATTTCTCCGGGGCGTTCAAGATCACCTCTTCCTATGGCGCGGACGGCGCCGGTACTACAAACACCACCTATGCGCTCAGCCTCAGCGGCAATTCGCATCATGATGACCATGACGATTGGGATCGTGGCGGCTTCGGCGACCGCGTCGACTCCGGGCTCGAAAGCAACGACCATGCGATCTATTTCTACGAGATCAATGGTGTAATTGTTGGCTCAACCGCCTCCTCGTCCCACAGCGTCGGGCAGGGCAACACCATCTTCACAATCTCCGTGGACGGTACTGGCAAGGTCACGCTGACCCAGTACGACGCAATCGATCATGTCGGCAACGGCAATGGCTCGGTCATCTCGCTCGACGAGGGCCTCGTCAAGCTGACGGCGACCGTGACGATCACCGACCATGATGGCGACAAGGCGACCGATAGCGCTTCGATCGATCTCGGCTGCAATATCAGATTCGACGACGACACGCCGTCGATCACGCTGACAGCGGGCAGCGACGCCGCGCTCAACCTGACCACGCAAGACGCCGACACCATCGGAAACAATTTCGATACGGCCAGCCGGAGCTTCGCCGGCGTGTTCACCGCCGTTTCCAGCTACGGCGCGGACGGCGTTGGCAACATCGTCACCAGCTACGCGCTTTCGGTGAGCGCTCAGGGCGGATTGAGCGGCCTGTCGCATGACGACCAAGCGATCCACCTGTTTGTGAAGAACGGCGTTGTTTACGGTTCCACCGCCGGTTCGGCAAACGACATCAACGTTGGCAACACGGTGTTCAAGATCGAGGTAAGCAGCGGCGGCACAGTGACGCTGACGCAGTACAGCGCCATCGATCATCTCGGCGAGGGCAATAATACGAGCATCTCGCTCGCCAACGATCTCGTCAAGCTGACGGCGACGGCGACGATCACCGACGATGACGGCGACAAGGCGAGCAGCAGCGCCTCGATCGATCTCGGCGGCAATATCAAATTCGACGACCATACGCCGTCGATCACGCTGACAGCGGGCAGCGACGCCGCGCTCACCCTGACCACACGGGACGCCGATACCATCGGCGCCAATTACGACACAGCCAGCCGGAACTTCGCCGGCGTGTTCCATTCTGTCTCCAGCTATGGCGCGGATGGCACGGGAAGCACCGTCACCAGCTACGCGCTCTCGGTGACCGGCCAGCCGGACAGCCAAAACCGCGTCGACTCCAAGCTCGATAGCCACGGGCAGACGATCTATCTCTATAAGATCGGTGACACCGTCTACGGCTCGACGGCTTCCTCGTCCGACAAGGTCGGGCAGACCAACACCATCTTCAAGATCACCGTGGACAACGTTGGTGAGGTCACGTTGACCCAGTACGACGCGATCGATCATGGCGGCAACGGCATGGTGATCTCGCTCGCCGACAATCTCGTCAAGCTTACGGCGACCGCAACGATCACCGATGGTGACAATGACAGCAAGAGCAGCAGCGCCACGGTCGATCTCGGCGGAAATATCAGCTTTGATGACCACACCCCGTCGATCACGCTGACCGCTAGTGGTGAGGCGAACGTTGTGCTGGCCACGCAGGACGCCGACACCATTGGCGCCAATTACGATACGGCTAGCCAGAGCTTCGCCGGCGTGTTCAACGCTGTTTCCAGCTACGGCGCGGACGGCGCGGGCGATCTCGCCACGAGATATGCGCTTTCGGTGACCCAGGGCGGCACCTCCGGGCTCAAGAGCGATAACCAAACTATCTATCTCTATCAGAGCAATGGAGTGATCTACGGCTCGACCGCCTCCACGTTCCAGGGTGTCGGGCAGAGCAACACCATCTTTAAGGTCACGGTGGACGATACCGGCAAGGTCACGCTGACCCAGTACGACGCTATCGATCACGGCGGCGACGGCACGGTGGTCTCGCTTGCTGACAATCTCATCAAGCTGACGGCGACGGCGACGATTATTGATTATGACGGCGACTCGAAGAGCAGCAGCGCCACGATCGAGATCGGTCGCAATATCACTTTCGCCGACGATGGTCCGAAGCTGATCGCTAGTGCGACGGTGACAGCCAAAGTCGACGAAGACGGCCTCACCTGGGCGAATGCCGATGCCAACCGCACGGGCGAGCATGCCGACACCGACACTAGCACGCCGAGCAACCGCCTGACGGCGACGGGAATCCTGTCGGCTCTGGTCAATTTCGGCGCGGACGGTCCCGGTCCCAATGGCGGCTTCGCCCTGAAGCCGGTCAGCGCGGCCGAACTTTCCGGCGTTACGTCGCATGAGCAACAGGTCTACCTGTCGTCGAATGGCTCGACGTTGACCGGTTATGTCGAGGCAGGTGGTGGCGTCGGCTATAATGCGGCGTACGACAAACCTGTCTTCACCCTGGTTCTCGGGGCGAACGGCGCCTACATCTTCACGCTGATCGCGCAGCTCGACCACGCGACGGGCAACGGCGAAAACACGCTGACCTTCGACCTTTCCAACTATGTCACCGCGACCGACGGCGACAACGACACCATCGATCTTGGACCCGGCAGCCTTCAGGTCAGCGTGCTGGACGACATTCCGGTCCTTACGACCCGCGCCTCGAACGATACGACCGAACAGGTTCTGACCGGTACGACGACCTACACCTGGACCACGACGGAAGTGGTCGCTGATACGTTCGCGTTCAAGGGCGGCAATCAGTCGGAGCGCACGCTTGTCGGTACCGGCAGCGCGGCCGGACATGACCTGCTGCTGACGGCCAAGAGCGGTGGCTATGGCGATACGGTCAACACTAGCAGCAACAATATCGGCGTCTCCAACCCGTGGATCGACGGCCCCAGCGAAGTTCTGTCCATGAACTTCGTAACCAATGCTGGGAAGAGTAATCAGGCAGCGGATCCGCATTCGTCGGCACAGTTCAAGGTTGATGTTACTGGTAACAGCAACACCGCCGCAGTCTTCATCAATGCCACCAACAACGGCAACTTTGTAGCGCTGACCTTCCTGGTCAACGGGAACGCGGTTAGCGCCGACGCGGTCTATCAGGGCAATACGCTGACTGGCTATGTGCTGGCCAAGGTTCCCGATAACGCGGTGATCAGCGTCAAGGCGGCAAATGCAAACGGCACCTTCGACGTGCTCAAGGTTAGCAATTACGATGACGTGAACTACGGCTTTAACAGGACATACCACGGCGACAAGTTTGGCATTTCCAATATTGAGACGTCTGTGACTGTGGAGGTCGAGCACTCGAAGCAAGTGCCTGTCTATACCACCGTTACCCACCATGAGACGTTGGCGGTCAGCATCGATGAAAGCGCGGGAGTTGCCGCGTCGGGTCCAAACGCCGCCGACGATACCGCCAACACCCCGCCGGCGGCGATCTACATGGCCAACGCCATCGGCTATGCCGAGTCCGCGACGAGCGTGCTTTCCGGACCGAACGCTCTGTTCACCGGCAGCGTCGGCGCTGACAAGAGCGGTACCTGGTCCTTCGCCATCACCAAGGCCGACGCCAGCGCCTTCAGCGGCGTGGATTCCGGTCTGACCACGCTGGACGGCACCTCGATCAAGATGACGACAGCCTCGGACGGAACGCTGATTGGCTACACGGGCAACAATCCGGCCGCCAACCAGATCTTCAAGGTATACGTTGATGCCGACGGTCATGTCTGGATCGCCCAGTACCAGCCGATCCATAACAACGAAGCCGGCTCCAGCCAGGCAGCCTATGACGACGTCGTAAAGGTTGTCGTCGACGGTGGCCTCCACATCCAGGCAACCCTGACCGACGCAGACGGCGACAGGACCAGCGCCGTATCGCAGGTGGATCTGACGGTCCAGTTCCAGGATGACGGTCCGGTGGCGCACGACATGGTTGCGCGGTCGGTTGTCGAAGGCTCGGTCGCCGAAGGCACGCTCGATTTCGCCCGGGGCACCGATGGCGCCACTGTCTCTCAAATCAACGGCGTCAACCTGACGTTTGGAAATGACGGTTGGTCGCAGGGCGTCACGACGGCGCAGGGAACGCTGCGGGTAACAGCTGACGGAAACTATCAGTTCACCGCGCATTCCGACACCGTCTACAAGGATGCCGGCTCGGCAAGCTTCACCTTTACGGTAAAGGATAGCGATGGCGATACCTCGACGGCGAACGTGTCGTTCAATGTCTCGAACACCACGGACGTGACGACGGTCAACCTTTCCGGCTCGTCCGTAACCGAAGGCTCAACTGCCAGCTACGTGTTCACGGCAACGCTGACGAA
>NZ_LNCD01000069.1 GCF_001542405.1 Rhizobium altiplani | reverse complement strand
GTGAGCGCGACGAACAGCCCACCTTTTCTTTTGTGAATGAGGCCTCGAGATAAGCTCTATCATTGATAGGAGTGGACCGGGATGGTTGGAGATCGCGCTGATGCCATGCTTGAAGTCATGGATGAAGGCATGCATGAAGCCAGGCATGAGGGAAAGTATCGGCGGATCGAGGTGATCACCGGTCGGCGGCAGCGGCGGAATTGGACTGACGAGGAGAAGGCGCGGATTCTCGCGGAGAGCGCAGAACCTGAAGTGAACATTTCGGCTGTTGCGAGGCGCTGGGGCGTCAATCGCGGCTTGCTGAATGTGTGGCGACGGGAAGCCGGACTAACCTCTCAACGGTCGGCAAAGACTAGTTTGCCGCCTGCCGTGTTCGTGCCGGTGACAGTGGTTGGGGATGGCGCACGACACGAAGGCTCGCCATCGAATGCCCCAGAGGTTCTCGCTGGCCGAATTGAGATCGAGATTGCGGGCGCACGCATGACGGTCATCGGCTCGGTAGCGCCTGAACTGGCGCAGGCGATGGTAGCGGCGTTGCGAGGGCGCCGGTGATCGGAGTTTCGCCAAATGGCGTGAAGATCATGGTTGCGACGCAACCCGTCGACTTCCGGCGCGGCATGAATGGCCTGGTAGCTTTGGTGGCGTCAGCCCTTGCGGCCGATCCCTATTGTGGCGACGTGTTCGTGTTCCGCGCCAAGCGTCTTGATCGGCTTCGCTGCATTTATTGGGACGGATCAGGCATGATCCTAGCGACGAAGTGGTTGGAGGCGGGCAAGTTCGTTTGGCCTCCGATCCGCGATGGCGCTATGCAGATGAGTGCCCAGGAGTTCTCGCTTTTGCTGGCCGGCATTGACTGGACGCGCGTCAAACGAAACGCGGTGAGGAGGCCCTCAAAAGCAGGCTGATCCTATTGGTTTTGCTTGAAGATTCAGACCCGTGTGGTAGGGTCTGTCATGCCGCTTCGACCCGATCCCTTGCCCCAGGATGCTGCGCAATTGACCCGGATCATTCTCTCGCTCGACGAAGAGAATGCCGATCTCAAGGCGCGCGTTGCCTTCCTTGAGCGCCAGCTCTTCGGGACGAAATCGGAGAAGATGACGACGATCGATCCAACGCAGGCAATGCTCGATCTTGGCGATCTAGGCGACATTCCCGTTGCTGCCAATGACGATGTCGCGCCGGTCGATGAAGACAAAACGCAGGCACGGCGATCGCCAGCCCGCAATATCGGCCGTTTGCCGAAACACCTTCCGCGTTATGACGAGCTCATCGAGCCAGCGAGCAAGACTTGCCCCTGCTGTTCGTTCGAACTTCATTGCATCGGCACTGATGTCAGCGAGGCGCTCGACATCGTGCCTGCAGTAGTCCGGGTGAAACGGACGATCCGGCCACGCTATGCATGCCGGGCTTGCGAGAGTGGCATCGTGCAAGCACCCGCACCAGCACGCATCATGGACGGCGGCATGGTGACCACGGCGTTTGCAGCCCATGTCGCCGTTTCGAAGTTTGCCTGGCATTTGCCGCTGCATCGCCAGGCGCAGATGCTGGCCTCCTGCGGCGTCATCATTGATCGCGGTACGCTCGGGGCATGGGTCACGCGGGTCGCCTGGTGGCTCGAACTTCTCTACGATGCACTCACCGCCTTCATCCGCTCGCAGCCGAGGGTGTTCTGTGACGAGACGCCACTTCCGCGCCTCGATCCGGGGCGCAAACGAACCAAGGTCTGCCAGTTATGGGCACAAGCGGTTGACGATCGGCCATGGAACGGTCCGGCGCCGCCGGCGGTGGCCTACATTTTTGCCGAAAGCCGCAGCGCTCGCGAGATCGAGGGGCAACTGTCGTCGTTCGCCGGCGTGCTTCAGGTTGATGGATATCAAGCCTATAAAACCATGGTCAAACGACGCGGCAAGAGCAACGTTGCCCCCATGCGGCTGGCCTTCTGCCTCGCTCATGCACGGCGAAAGTTCGTTGACGTCGTCAAACTGACCGGCTCTTCGGAGGCCTTGTCGATCCTTGCCAGGATTGCCGAAATCTATCGCATCGAAGCAAAACTACGAGGGGAAGATGAAGATACCCGGCTTAGCGGCAGGCGTCGTGAGGCAGCTCCCATCATGAGAGAACTGAAGGTCCATCTCACCGAACTGAGCGACGAGGTGTCGTCGAAATCGGCACTTGGCAAGGCAGTCACTTACATGCTCAACCACTGGAGCGGATTGACAGCCTTTCTAGAGGATGGCCGGATCGAGGTGGACTCCAATGTCGTCGAGCGTTCCATGAAATCCGTGGCTTTGACGAGAAAGAACTCATTATTCGTGGGCAACGAGCGGGGTGGAAAGACCTTCGCTGTCCTGGCATCGCTCGTGAACACGGCAAAGCTTAACGGCGTGGACCCCGACGTCTGGCTTGCCGATGTGCTGGAGCGCATCATCTCCGGCAAAGTGAAAGCCAACGAGATGGAGAGCCTTTTGCCTTGGGCCTGGAAGGCGGAACGCGAAGCGATGACACAGCAGGAGCGACAAGCGGCATGACACAGAACAGCCAGGAGATGACGCCGCGACCGAAGCTCGATGACGACGCATTCGAAGCCTTTATCAGGAGACGTCGTCCGCCATCGCCTATCTGGTCAATGAGCAGACTCGATGGTTATCTTACGGCCCTCATCATCGGCCCCAGGTTCATCGACCCACGGCAATGGATCCCGGAACTGACCGGCCCGGATGCCCTAAACCTGCCGATGGAAACAACCGAACATCGGGCCGTGCAGACGATCGTTGCAGAGTATAATCGGATATCTGCAAGCCTTTCCGAGAGACCGAAAGACCACCGGCCAAGGTTCACCCAGATCGATGATCAGACCCTTGATCCATTTGATTGGGACATCTGCTTTCTCATTGGAACACGACACGCGCCAAGGCTTTGGCAGCCTGTCCTTCGAGGTCATGCCGTCACTGGGGATATCATTGCGCCGATCCGCAAGCTCGGCGAGGTAAAACGGAAAGCGACCCACCAGGATGCTGCTGCCGTCGCCGAAGCACTCGTCAATATCCGAACCTATTTTATGCCGAAGCGGGCAAAGCAGAAGTTCTGACCGAGAGCCAGAAAGCCAGAAACCTATTTAGTCAAATCACGAAAGCCGTGGGCCATTCGTTGCGCTCACGAACGATGACAATTTGCATCTGGCCGCCAGCAGCGATTTCCTCACGCAGTGCCTCTTCCATTAACATCTTGGAGCGGCCATAACCACCCCAGGGGTTATAATGGCTTTCCTCCGTGAATCGATGGTCCGGGTGTGGATTGCAGCCGATCGGCGAATTCGATGACATGACGACCGCCCGCCGCACGCCTGCTTTTTGCGCTGCCGTGACCAGGTTGATCGTGCCCTGTGTGTTGATCGCTTCGAACTGCGCAACCGTTCTGGGGTGAATGATGCCGGCCATGTGGATCAATACGGCGCCCTCGGCGCCTGCCACGAATGATCGGACACATTCCATATTCCGGATGTCGCCTGTCACGATCTCCAGGCCCTGTTCGCGCAGCTGTGATACGTCTTCTCCCGCGGGTACGAGCGCCCTTACCCGAAAGCTGCCGGTTGCGAGAAATCCTACGTCCGGCACCTCCGTCGTTAGCGCCGCCGCCACGCGGCCGCCCAACCAGCCGGCAGCTCCGGTCAGGAGTACGAGAGGCGCATTCAGAGGTCTCAGGTTCGTGTCTTGCATCCCGGCAATCGCCTTATTTTACAAACCCAGCGCAAACGCCAATGCGATGATGGCGCCGATGAACAAGCTGATCCTGTCCCTGAGCGCGAAGACAATTGGATCGTCGTGCAAATCCATTCGATGGCTCAGAAGCCAGATCCTTTGCAGCCATATGAACACGCCCGCCGGCGCAACATAGAGCCATTCTGGTTCGCCATACGCTTGCGTCCCTTGGGCTTCGAGGGCAATGAAAAGCAGCATGATAACGATCGAAGCCGCGGCCGAAGCAATGCCATAGCCCAGTGTGAGCGGCCAATCATTGGGCAGGTACCCGCGCCCTTTGATGGCGCCTTTCCCTTTTGACCATGCGCGCATTGCTTCCACATGGCGTTTTGCCAGCGAAAGCGACAAAAAGAACATGGCTGAAAAGGACAAAAGCCAAGGCGAGAATGCTAGATCATGCAGCACCTGACCCATGACAATTCTCAATGTGAACAACACGCCGATGACCGTCACATCGAGCAACGCGTAACGCTTCAGGCGGAATGAATAGGCTAATGTCAGCACTAGATAGACTGCAACAGCGAGCGCGAATTTACGGTGCAAAAGCAACGCGATCCCAAAGCCCGCGGCCAGCATAGTCATGCTCGCCAGGAAGCCGTTCATAATGCTGATTTTGCCTGCAGCAATCGCCCGGAAGCGCTTGGTCGCATGCGCCCGGTCCGCCTTCAGATCAGCCAGATCGTTGATGATATAGGTTGCCGAAGCAATCAGGCTGAAGGAGAGAAAGGCAATTGCCGTTTTCAGCTCGGCATAAATGTCGTCCGCAAGATGGGCGAGAAACAAGGGAACGAAAATCAGCACATTTTTCGACCACTGGTGGATCCTAAGTTCAGACAGCCAATCTTGCACCGGATTGCTTTTCTCGGGACTGATCGTCCTTACTTCGACGCCAGCCTCGCGGAGCTGGCGTGCGTATTTCACCCCGTTGCCAACTAGAACGGCGCCCGAAGCAGTCTCCCAGATCGGCAGGTCGGCGGCACTGTCGCCCGCATAAATGAAACCCTGAGGGAAGTTCTGCTGAAGCCATCTCAGCTTGTGGCGACTCTTCATGTTCGATGAACCATTGCTGCCCCTCGCACCGTCGAAAATGCCAAGATAACAAATGACGTTATCTGCTATGCTCTGATCTGCTGCCGTCACGAGATAAGTCTTACGTCCGTCGGCTTTCGCGCAACGTATCAATTCCAATATCTCTTCACGATAAGGAAGTACGCGCGGCTCAATCGAACGAACGTTCGCTAGCGTTTCCTTCAAGGCTGCGCGACCCTTGAACCAGCTTGGAATGACGCGGAGCAGCTGTTGCGGCGAATGAACGATGGCTTCAAAAAAGTTCTCATGAAGGCTGTCTGTTTGTATTAGGGTGCCGTCCAAGTCGCAAACCAAAGGCAGCTGACGATCAAAGCAGTCCAGATCCAGCATCTTCACCTCGCTGATCGCGACATCATCATCAGAGGCAAACGTCGTCCGGGCGGATCTCCCGATAAGGATCCAAAAGTGCGGTTACGTGTCGTGGGCCTGACGTAATGCTTTTGCCGCCTTTTTATCGCAACATCACCCACGAGATGACCACAGGTCCGCACCTCCAGGCGTATTGCGACGAAAGAGCATCAAGACTCGTGCCAATTGTGCGACAAGAGCAGCGGAAGAGACTTTCTATACATCCTTCAATGACGCGCATGAGTGCCGGCAGGAATGCTGCTGGGCAGCCCTGTGTCGCGGACTTGACAAGATCGACAGCGGGTGTCGCTTGAAGTTTCCTACGATCTCGACTTGCTCAGCAGCGAATCGAGTCCAGGCCACGGTCGAACGGCACCTGGTCTAAACCCGAGAGCTGAGCCATCGCCGGCCCTTACCCAATATTACCCAATCGCTGCCTTCGTCGCCGTTGCGCCAGAAATGGGGCTGCCGTAAGCCCTTCATCATGGAGCGGGAGAAGCGATCGGAGGGGTCGCAAGTGCTCCAAAACGGAGGAGAACATGAAACGTCGCACCTTTACCGCTGGGCTGGCGGCTTTGCCGTTCCTCGGCACCAGCCTGACCCGCGCTTTCGCACAAAGCGCTGCTGCTCCGCTCCCGAAAACCTATTCGGGACAGAAGATTCGTGCTCTCGCCTCGACCGGCGCGGTTTGGGAGTCCATGGCAAACATCAGTCGGGAATTCACGGAGGCGACCGGCGTTACGGTTGAGTACGTCAATCTTTCCTACAATGAGCAGTACCAGAAGCTGATCCTCGATCTGACCAGCGGTGCGGCCTCATTCGACGTTTTCAACTTCGCCTACCAGTGGAAGTATGAGATCGAACCTTATTCCGCTGATCTCGCGAACATCGCAACCGAAATTCCCGGCGCTCCAGACCTCGCCCTCGATGATTACCCAAAGCGCGCCTTAGACATCTACGGTCGCGTCAAAGACAAGCTTGTCGGTCTACCGACGATCGGCGACGTTACGCTTTTCGTCTGGAACAAGGATGCCTACAAGGCTGCGGGACTGGACCCGGCCGTTGGACCGAAGACCTGGGACGAAGTCGCAGAGCGCGGAGCCAAGCTCGTTGGCAACGGCCAGTTCGGCTATGCCATGCCGGCAGGCAAAGGCATTCAGACGACAGTCACCTGGATTTTGATTTTTAAGTCGATGGGTGGCGAATATTTCGACGCCTCCGGCGCGCCGACCTTCGGTAGCGAAGCCGGCGTCAAGACCATGAAATTCCTGGTCGAGAAACTTGCCCCGATCAGCCCGCCTGGCAATCTGACCTGGGATTTCCCGGAGATGTTCAACAGCCTCTCCACGGGTCAGGCCGCGCAATCGATGATGTGGCCGGGAGCGTTCGGCGATCTGCTTAACCCGAAAACATCCCAGGTCCACGACAAGGTCGCCTGGTCGCCGACGCCACAGGCGTCACTGCTAGGTGGCTGGGCGATGGGTGTAAATGATTCTTCCCGTGCCAAGGATGCAGCCAAGCTCTATGTTGCCTGGCTCACATCACCCGACATTGTTCGTCGCATGGGTCTGATGGCCGGTGCTCCGGCCCGCATTTCAGCGCTTAAGGATCCGGAACTGGTCAAGCAGGCACCGAACCGCCCCGCCGTCCTTGCCGGCTTGCAGGGTGACGTTGCCGAATATCCGCCGATCAAGGAAGCCGAGCAGATCCACATCATGATCTATGATGAGGTGAATGCGGCGGTGGCGAAGATCAAGACGCCGGAACAGGCGGCCACCGATCTGCAGGGCAAGGTGGAGTCGTTCATGCGGCGCCGCGGTTATCTCAAGACTTGAAGCCGCGCTCCCGCAAGGGGCAGGTGGTCCTCCCCGCCTGCCCCTTCAGTGACAACGGCAAATCCGTGGTGGTTAGTTGATGACGATTTCACAGACAGTGACCGGCGACAGAGTGGCGCCACGGCGGCGGCGCATCCGTATGAGCTCGGTGTTCTGGTTTACGCTGCCGGCCGCGGCAATCATGCTGCTCGTGCTGGGCGTGCCGCTCGTTTATTCGTTCTACTACAGCTTCACAGGCTGGTCCCTCGTCTTGCCCGGCAGCGACCAGGATTTCATCGGGCTTCTCAACTACACCGATGTGCTTGGCAGTAGCGAATTTTGGGCCGCGATCCGCGTGACGCTGATCTACGCTGTGGTGGCGGTCAGTCTGGAATGCGCCCTCGGCATCCTCTTTGCGGTGCTCCTGAACATGGAATTCTTCGGCCGGGGATTATTTCGATCCCTGATGTTGATCCCCATGGTGATCACCCCCGCGGTGGTCGGCATTTTCTGGAAGCTGCTCTACGAACAGGATTCCGGCGTCTTCAACTATCTGCTCGGCACCATTGGCTTGGAGCCGGTGCCGTGGCTCGGTCTCACCTTTGCGCTCGCGTCCGTCATCATCATGGACTTCTGGCAGTCGACGCCATTTTTCACGCTGATCATCCTGGCGGGCCTGCAGTCGCTCGACCGAGATACGGTGAGCGCCGCGCAGGCAGATGGTGCCAATGCGCTTCAGGTTTTCCGCTATCTGACACTGCCGCACCTTGTGCCCTACATCACGATTGCAGCCGCGTTTCGCATTATCGGCGTGATGGCCGACTTCGACAAAATCTTCCTGTTGACGCTGGGCGGACCGGGGAACGCGACGACAACGCTGAGCGTCTACGCCTATAACACAGGGTTCAAAGTCTTCGACATCGGTAGAACCACAGCAATCTCCTGGATTTACGTCGTCTTCGTTCTCCTGATCAGCGCTCCGCTGATCTGGCGCCTGTTCCGTGGCGCCAGCGTAAACCGACACTAAGGGAGGCACGCCATGATCCTTTCCTACGCGGCTACCCGGTCCACGCGCAAGACGCTCTTGACACTCTTCTGGTGCGTGCTCGCCTTCGTCTATCTCTTTCCCTACACATGGATGGTGCTAACCGGATTTCGGCATGGGGTCGACACGATCTCGGTGCCGCCGCGCTTCATTTTCCAACCAACACTTGACGGGTTTCGCCACCTCTTCGAGGTGACGGGCTTCCAAAAATATCTCTTCAATAGCGCGGTGGTCACCATCGCCAGCGTATTGCTGGTCATTGGGGTCTCGGCGCCGGCCGCCTACGCCCTTGCCCATTTGAGCAAGGGTGGCGGCATGCTGCTGGTCGCCATTCTCGTCGCGCGGATCATTCCGGGTATCGCGATCGGCGTGCCAGTCTACCTGCTCGCCACGCGTCTGCATCAGCTCGACACCTACCAGGCGCTCGTCGTGATCAATGTGGCCGTCAACATCCCCTTTGCGATGTGGCTGATGCGGAGCTTCTTCATGGAGGTCCATCCGACCCTGCGCGAGGCGGCAATCTCCGACGGCTGCAGCGAGTGGCAGGTGTTCACAAAGATCATGTTGCCGCTTGTGCTTGGCGGGATGCTGGCGACGTCGGTGTTCGTCTTCATCGCGGTATGGAACGAGTTCCTCTTTGCGCTGATCCTGACCACCTCGGTCAGTCCGACGGCACCGCTTGCGATGCTGGGCTTCAGGACTCAGTACGGCGTGCAGTGGGATGCGGTCGGTGCCGCGGCACTGCTTGTCTCGACCCCGGTTATCGTATTCGCATTCATCATGCAGCGTTATCTGGTGCAGGGCCTGACCATGGGATCCGTCAAATGACAGGCATGGCTGAACAATCTTTGCAGAAAGGCCGAGTAAATCATGACTGATCTTACCATCCGCAATGTCACCAAACGCTACGGTGCGCTGACCGTCATCCCTCAGCTTTCGTTCAGGATCGAGGACGGGGAGTTCGTCGTCCTGGTCGGACCGTCGGGATGCGGCAAGTCCACTCTGTTGCGCATGCTTGCAGGTCTGGAAGAGATCTCCGGCGGCGAGCTTCTGATGGGCAAAGAGGTGATCAACGACCGCCCCGCCAAAGAACGCGACATGGCGATCGTTTTCCAGAACTATGCGCTCTATCCGCATATGACGGTGGCCGAGAATATGGGCTTTGCGCTGAAGCTGCGCAAACGGCCGCGGGCGGAGATCGACGAACGCGTCGACAAGGCTGCGGCGATCCTTGGCCTCGGCAGCTTGCTTGACCGTTACCCACGCGCTCTTTCCGGCGGCCAGCGCCAGCGTGTCGCCATGGGGCGGGCGATCGTGCGCGACCCGCAGGTCTTCCTGTTCGACGAGCCGCTTTCGAATCTCGACGCCAAGCTCAGGGTGCAGATGCGGGCCGAGATCAAGGCCTTGCATCAGAGGCTGAAGATCACCACCGTCTATGTCACGCACGATCAGATCGAGGCCATGACCATGGCCGATAAAATCGTGGTGATGAACGAGGGGAGGGTGGAACAGATGGGCACTCCACTCGAACTCTATGATCGACCGGCCGACATTTTCGTGGCCGGCTTCATCGGATCGCCATCGATGAATTTCCTGCCGGCGACAGTCAGTGCTTCAAGTGGTCCGGTTCTGAACACTCCTGAAGGTGTGAACCTGCCGATCGAAGGTATGGGCCTCAACGGACGCTCCGAAGTGACCTACGGTATTCGGCCAGAGCACCTGGAACTTGGCGAGACGGGCATTCCGGCGGAGGTCGTGGTGGTAGAGCCGACCGGTTCCGAAACGCAACTCTACGTCACGGTCGGAGGTCGCGACGTCAACGTCGTCCTGCGGGACCGGGTCGATGTGCGGCCGGGCGAGAAAGTCTGGCTCGCCCCCAGAAAGGGCTGCGCCCACCTCTTCGATCCGAAATCCGGAATGCGGATCACAGGCTGATCGTCGCTTCACGTTTCGCCGACGGCGTCGGCAAGTCGAAACAGCCCCAGGGAGGTCTCATGCGCAAGCCCGGAAAGCTCGGCAAGCATCGCCTCGTTGGCGTGGCGCGCCGCGATCAGGCCGCTGGCGCCGATCGCGACGGCGTCCTGCGCCATGGCGAAACTGTCAACCGTGGCGAGTGCACTGAACCCCTTTGCGACCGCCGCACGCAACAGATTGATTTCGGTTGCCACCCCGTAGCCGAAATCCTCGAGGCTGACCCGCATCTCGCCGTCTATCGCGGTAACGCTCGGAAAGTTGACGACGCCGCGGCAACCGGCGGCTTCAAGCGCTTTCAGGATGTCGACGTGGCGGCGGAACGGGTCGAGCGCAAGCACGCCCGCGAACATATGGCCGTCTTGTGGGAGCCCGTTCTTGATTTCGGCGAGAAGGCGCCCGTTGGCGTCGTGGACAGGAAGCAGCACCAAGCTGTCATAGGCGCTGCCAGCCAGCCCATCGCAGGAAGGGCAAAAGATGGTGACAGAGTCCGGCTCGTGATCGGAGATCGCCGCAAGGCGGGTCACGATCTCGACGGGGCGAAGAGTGGAGGAAACGTGCATTTTGAACCTGCGAGAAATGATTACCCAATTCTACCCAAATCATCGCTCCGCACCAATTGATTTGCTGCCGGCGCGGCGCCTAGGTTTTTGCTGAGGTGAGGAAGGCTGACGGAGCGCGGCCGGGAGGAGAACAATGAACACAGTCTACGTGGTGGGTACCTGCGACACCAAGGGCGGCGAGCTACGCTATCTACGCGATCTGATCCGCGACGCCGGTTGCGACGTCGTTCTGGTCGATGTGTCGGTATCGGAGTTTCACAAGGAAGCCGCCGATGTCGACGTCCAGCCCTCGGAGGTGGCGGGCTTTCATCCGAACCGACCTAAGGCCGAGGAGCTCAAGGACCGGGGCAAAGCGGTCGCAACCATGTCTGAGGCGCTCGTCAAGTTCATCCGCTCCCGTCCGGACGTTGACGGCATCATCGGCGCGGGCGGAACGGGCGGCACTGCTCTCATTGCTCCTGCCATGCGAGCGCTGCCGATCGGCACGCCGAAAATGCTCGTCTCGACCGTCGCTTCGGGCAACGTCGCCCCCTATGTCGGACCGACCGATATTTCCATGATGTATTCGGTCACGGACGTATCGGGGCTGAACCGCATTTCGCGGGTGGTCCTCGCCAACGCCGCACATTCGATTGCCGGGATGGTGCTCAACAAGCCGACCGGTATCGCGGCCGATGAGCGGCCGGCGATCGGCCTGACCATGTTCGGCGTCACGACGCCCTGTGTCCAGGCGGTTACCCGGACGCTGGAGGCAGAGTTCGATTGCCTCGTATTCCACGCCACCGGGACGGGGGGGCAGTCGATGGAGAAGCTCGCCGATTCCGGGCTGCTGGTCAGCGCTATCGATGTCTCCACCACCGAGGTTTGTGATTATCTGGTTGGAGGGGTTTTCCCTTGCACGGCCGATCGTTTCCGAGCCTTTGCGCGGACCAAACTGCCTTATGTCGGCTCCTGCGGCGCCCTAGACATGGTGAATTTCGGCGCCATGGACACGGTCCCGAGCCAGTTTCGCTCGCGCCGCCTGCACGTCCATAATCCCCAGGTCACCCTGATGCGCACGACCGCGGAGGAGTGCAACAGGATCGGCGAATGGATCGGCCAGCGCCTCAACCTTTGTGAGGGGCCAGTGCGCTTCCTGATCCCCGAACTCGGCGTTTCGGCAATCGATGCGCCGGGGCAGCCCTTCCACGATCCCGAAGCAGACATCGCGCTCTTCACAGCGCTCGAGCGCACGCTCCGTCGTACCGACAAGCGGAAGCTGATCCGCGTTCCCCTTCACATCAACGATCCGCAATTTGCGGATCTCCTCGTCACTAACTTCAGAGAGGCCCTTCGTGAGCATTGATATTTTTGCCAAGCGTCCCACCCGATCGGAGCTGCTCGAGCATTTTCACAAGAAGATTCGCGCCGGCGAGCCGATCATCGGGGGCGGTGCCGGCACGGGCCTTTCCGCCAAGAGCGAGGAAGCCGGCGATATCGATCTCATCGTGATCTACAATTCCGGCCGCTATCGCATGGCCGGCCGCGGCTCTCTTGCCGGATTGCTCGCCTATGGCAACGCCAACCAGATCGTCGTCGAGATGGCGAGCGAGGTGTTGCCGGTTGTCAGACGCACCCCGGTGCTTGCAGGCGTCAACGGAACCGATCCGTTCGTCGTCATGCCGACCTTCCTGCGTGAACTGAAGGAGATCGGCTTTGCCGGCGTGCAGAACTTCCCGACCGTTGGTCTGATCGACGGCCTATTCAGACAGAACCTCGAAGAAACGGGCATGAGCTACGCCCAGGAAGTCGAGATGATCGCCGAGGCGCACAAGCTCGATCTGCTGACCACGCCTTACGTGTTCAGCCCGGAGGATGCAGTGGCAATGGCAAAGGCCGGCGCCGACATCCTCGTCTGCCATATGGGGCTGACAACGGGTGGCGCGATCGGTGCGCGGTCGGGCAAGTCGATGGAGGACTGCGTCACTCTGATCAATCAATGCATTGGGGCGGCGAGAGAGATCCGCGACGACATTATCATCCTCTGCCATGGCGGTCCGATCGCCAATCCCGAGGATGCCCGCTTCATTCTCGACGCCTGCCCAGGATGCCACGGCTTCTATGGGGCGAGCAGCATGGAACGGTTGCCGACGGAGGAAGCGATCAGGTCGCAGACGCTCGCCTTCAAGGCGATTCGTCGCAAGAGCGCCTGACAGAAGAAGGGAGCGGGAAAATGTCCGTCTTCAGAAGCGGAGAACAGCCGCCAGGCTGGTGCGAACTCACATCATTTGAGTTCGTCGAGCTTTCCGAACAGCCGCTGCCAATTTGGGTAACGGCTCAAAAGCAGCGCCTGCTCGTCACGCGCGGATCGTGCCGGCTGACCGGCGCAAGGGGAGCGCAAGTCTACAGCGAAGGCCAGTTCGCCGATATGGATGCGGCGAACGGCCCCTTCACCGCTGATTCCGGCGACGGCACAGCCCAGATCCTCGTTTTCTACGGCCGCTGGGGTAATGAACTGGGCGGATGCGGCGTGTTCAAGCTTGCTCCGGACACGCCCATTCAGGTCAAAGGCGATCCGGTCAGCTATCCGAAGTCAACCAATTTCGATTCTCACTATCACGACTGTGACGAATATTGGGTGATTATCGAGGGGGCGGGTACCGTCGTTGTTGGCGCGCACAGTTTCAAGGTAGAGGTCGGTGATTGCGTCGCTATCGGCATGGGATACCATCACGATCTTCCTGAGGTTCGGGCCGACGTTAAGGGTGCGTATTTCGAGACGACGCTCGAAGGCAGGAAGCGTTTCGGTCACCTCTGGGAGCACACCCACGGACCTGCTGATATTCGCCCGGAGCGGGTCTGATCGGTGTGCGGCAAGTCCTGCTCATCTAGAGGGAAATTTCATGACGTATAAGGTTCTCCATATTGGTGCCGGCGGCTTCGGAGAGCGCTGGTGCGACACGTTCCTGCCGCCGAATGTGGCTGACGGAACGATCGAGGTTGCCGGCCTCGTGGATATAGACGTCAAAGCGCTCGAAGCCGGCCGGAAGCATCTCCGCTTGAAGGCGGAACAGTGCTTCACCTCGGCCGCACAGGCCTTCCAGACAGTCGATGCCGACTTCTGCACCATCGTCATCCCGCCCGCTTTGCACGAGGCAATCGTCGACCTGGCGCTCGCCCGCGGCATGCATATCCTGTCCGAGAAGCCGATCGCCGACACTATTGAGGCGTCCGTCCGTATCGCGGAGAAGGTAAGAGCGGCGGGCTTAAAGATGGGCGTCACAATGAGCCACCGGTTTGATCAGGATAAATCGACGCTGAGAGCGCTCGTCGATGCGGACGCCATCGGCCGCGTCAATACGGTGTCATGTCGGTTCGCCGGCGACTTCCGCGTTTATGATTCCTGGGGGCGTTTTCGCCACGAGATGATGCATCCTATGCTGATCGAGGGTGCCGTGCATCACCTGGATATCATGGCCGATCTAGCCGGAGCGCCCTGCACGTCGATTTATGCCCGAACTTGGAAGCCAGAATGGGCAGATTACAAGGGCGACACAGACGCCATAGTATTGATGGACTTTGCCAACGGCGCTCGTGGTGTATATGAAGGATCGTCGGCACAAGCCACCGGCCTTAATGACTGGACATTCGAATATTTTCGGGTGGAGGGGGAAATCGGGGCGGCTATTCTCGACCACCGTGAGATCGAGGTATTCCACCGCTATCCTACGCGACTTCGACATACGAGCCGTCAAGGAAAAGGTCAGCAGGTGTCGCTGCTTCCTGGTCAGAAGTGGCAGAATTCACTTTTGATCGAGCAATTCTGCCAGTGGCTCGACGGCGGCCCGCCGATGGCAACCAATGTCTGGGACAACCTGCAGTCTGTTGCGCTCGTGTTCTCGGCCATCGAAAGCGCACGCGTGGGCCAGCCGGTGAAAGTACAGGAATTCCTCCAATCCTATTGGGAGGGGGCTTCGATCGGGCCTCAATAAACTGTAGATTGGCCTCACAATGGCTGAGCTTGTCGTTCACGCTTCGGAATCGCTAACTTCGTCGTCAACTCGCGCACTCGCACGAGCAGATATTGTCGCGACCCTTAAAGCTACCCTCGACAAGCCTAACACCACTCTCGTGGGCGCTGCAATCGGCACAGGATTGGCCGCCCAGGCTGCCTCTCGAGGCGGCGCCGACTTTATACTCGCACTGAACGCCGGCCGTTTGCGTAGCATGGGCGCTCCGTCAATCTTTTCCCTGCTCGCATTGCGAAGCAGCAATGACTTCGTCTTGGATTTCGCCCAATCAGAGATCCTGCCGTTCGCCAAAATACCGGTTTTCTTCGGAGCTTGTGCGTTCGATCCCCGCCGCCAGATAGAGTCTGAACTGGAAAGGATCGCGGATGCGGGCTTCGGCGGAATCGTTAACTTTCCCACGTCCATCTTCCTTAATGGACGCTTTCGCACCGACATCGAGCGCGCAGGGCTGGGATTCCAGCGTGAACTTGAAATGCTCCGTGCCGCCCAGAGAAGGAGCATGGCGACTCTCGCCTATGTTCGAACAGTGGCAGAGGCTCAGCAAGCCGCTGAGGCCGGTGTGGACGTCATCAACCTCAATCTCGGCTGGAACGTCGGAGGAACCGTCGGGGGCCGCACCGGGCTCAGCCTCACCCAGGCGGCCGAGTATGCCAAGATTGTCTTCCGTCGGATACGCAGCATCTCAGAAGAGACTCTTTGTGTTCTAGAGGGCGGACCCATCGTCAGTCCGGACCAAATGTATGAGGTATCGGCGGTATCCAAGGCAGACGGATACATCGGCGGCTCTACCATTGATCGGGTGCCTCTCGAAGCCTCGATGGAGCAGATTACGTCCGCCTTTAAATCCGTCGGCACATTACAAAAGCGAATTGATGAACTGGAGCGCCAACTCGAGCATGCGCAGCGCGAATATTCAATCGTCGGGCGGTCACCCTCTATTCAGCAAATCAAGCAACGCATCGAAAAGCTTGCCGCGTCGACGCTGCCGGTTCTGATTACCGGCGGCGCCGGAACAGGCAAAAAGCTCTTGGGTCGAGGGATTCATGAGGCGGCCAGACGCTCCGGGAGCAAGCTAATCAATGTCGGCCCTGTCGACGCAAGCGGTGTATCGCTTTTCGGCTCCGCCCAGATGGAGGGCGGTAAGAAGGCGCTTGGGCTGCTACAATACCATCCAAAGGCCACCTTACTGATCGAGAACGTCGAGTGCTTATGCATCGACGCCCAGGAACGGCTGGTTGAAGTGATTGAGACAGGTATTTATCGCCGTCTCGGAGATAACGACAGAGGGCGCTTCGAAGGCCGCCTGATCCTGACCTCGAAGCAAACACTATCCCAGCTGGGCTCAAGCGGGCTTTTGATACCTTCGCTAGCGTCGCGCCTGTCTCCTGGACACGTATTCATCCCCGATTTGCGTGATCGCCTCGAAGACCTGCCACTTCTTGCAGAACACTTCCTTCAGGAACTTAGAAAAGATCGTCGCAGCCGAAAGCTATCAGTTGACCACTCAGCCTACCGCATTCTTATGACATATGGATGGCCCGGAAACGTCCGTGAGCTGCGGTCTGTATTGGAGACTGCCGCCATGAATTGCGAGGGAGACTGGATCCAAGCAGCGTGTTTGCCTCCGGTGGATGCCTCATCCGAGCCTCAGCCGCACTCGGCGGACGAAAGGGAGTGGATTCTTGATGCTTTGCAGCGGCATCGTTTCCGCCGCGGGGAAGCTGCGCGCTACCTCGGGATATCGCGCAAGACCTTATACAACAAAATGCGGGTTTATGGTCTCCCATTGCAGCAACGGACGACCTCCTAAACTGGGCGATCAACTTCTTTCCCAAGGCAACCTTCATGAAAACGGCGGCTGCGCGTAATCTGCGTATTCCTGAAGCTGTCCGGTTCAGCGTTGGGAGTGCCCGCTCGAGGTCCCCACCGAGTTCAAGAGCAAGTCAAGCTGAACGTCACCGTCGCACGGGCCCGAGCAAACCCGATGGGGATTATATGTCGGTTACACGGCGCCTCTCAAGGAGCGTCTGACCCATTTCGTGCCTGTCGATCCGCATTTGCATTGTCCGATCGTTGACAAATGTCGGACAACGACAAAGCGGTGTTTGAGCCTTCATTTGTTTAGCGTGGTTTTCTAGTTGGCACGCCCCGTGCATCCTCGTTCGCAAACGCGTCTCGGAGCCAAGACTAAGAGGAAATGGGTCTCCTCGACAATCATAGCATGTAGGAAAGATGCGCCCGCGGCGAGTCCGCCGGCTGAGTACCAGAGACCCGGAGAACGGCTGCAGGATCTTAGTGAGGCGGTCGAGGAATACTGGCGCCGATCCCGCTGGCAGCGGCACCAAAGAAGTTGTGAGCCTTATGTCGTTTCGGTTAAACGGAGGGTTTATTGAGACCTGTCTATCTCGACAATAACGCGACGACACACGTCGACGTCGACGTTCTCCAGGCGATGCTGCCGTTCTTTACAGATCAGTTTGGCAACGCATCGTCGATGCATGACATTGGCACCGCTGCCGGCGTCGTGATGAAGGCGGCGCGTCGGCAGTTGCAAGCTCTGGTCGGTGCGAAGTTCGACCATGAGATCATTTTCACTTCGGGCGGGACCGAAAGCGACAACACGGCGATCCTTTCCGGGCTCGATGTGATGCCCGACCGCACAGAGATCGTCACTTCCGCAGTCGAGCATCCAGCCGTGCTGTCGCTCTGCGCCCATCTTGAGAAGACACGCGGCGTCAAGGTTCACAGAATTCCAGTGGATCATCATGGCCGACTCGACCTTAACGCCTATGGCAAGACCCTTACCCCTCGCGTGGCAATTGTTTCGATCATGTGGGCAAACAACGAGACGGGTACGATATTCCCGGTGGCTCAGCTTGCCGAGATGGCGAAGAGAGTCGGTGCACTTTTCCATACGGACGCAGTGCAGGCCGTCGGCAGGCTTCCGATGGACCTGAAGGCGACCGCTATCGACATGCTGTCGCTCTCCAGTCACAAACTCCATGGACCAAAGGGTATCGGCGCACTGTATGTAAGGCGGGGTGTGCCTTTCTCCTCGCTAATTAAAGGAGGCCATCAGGAGCGCGACCGACGTGCTGGCACGGAGAATACGCCCGGAATCGTAGGTCTCGGCAAGGCGGCCGAACTCGCCTTAGGGTGCATGGACGACGAAACCACACGGGTAAAGCTGCTCCGCGACCGGTTGGAGGAGGGACTTCTTGAGCGCATTCCTGAGGCCTTCGTCACCGGCGATCCGCTGGCGCGGTTGCCGAATACCGCAAACATTGCCTTCGACAGCATCGATGGCGAGGCCATACAGTCTCTCCTTAATCGTGACGGCATCGCCTGCTCTTCTGGCTCTGCCTGCACCTCCGGCTTCTTGGAGCGGAGCCATGTCCTGGAAGCCATGAGCATCCGGCGGGCTCGCGGGGCGGTGCGTTTCTCCTTTTCACGCTATAACTGCGAGGAGGATGTCGACCGGGTGTTTGAAGTGCTGCCGGGGATCGTGGAGAAACTGCGCGAACGTTTCCCAAAATCTTCAAAGCGCGCGAAATGCTGATGACTTCGGTGCCACCGCCTTGGGCGGTGCGCGACATGCTCAGCCACCTCAAACTTCTTCGCCGAAAAAAGACAGGCTGCTGCCGACCAAACGTGGTCGGGACTTCCTGACAAGCCCAAAGCCACTTTGATCTGGTCGCGAGCGCGACCTGAGACGATCGATGCGTGTCCGACATCGAAGGATGAGACCGAAGCCTGATTTCTATGCCTTCCAAGGCATCACAAAGCGCTATCAACTGGTCGCGGCCAACACCCACAAGTGATGCCAACGGTTCGTCGGCGTCGAGATAGAGCCCGCGCAACCACCCCGAAAGGCTCAGACGATCTCGTTGGATTTGCATGGCGCCGCCGAACGCCTCACTGCTTTCTATCAGCCGATGGATTTCTTTCAGGCGTTGACGGTTCTCGGAAAGCTTTCCTGCACTAACCGTCTCGGCGCGTCTTAGCTCGTTCAATCTGACGAGGCTTGCGTCTACGCCTTCGATACTTGGTTGAGCGTCGATCGCTTTGCTCGCACAATCGAGCGCAGCAAATCCACGATCTGCGGCCACTCCTCGGGAATTCGCTGACCGGCGGGCAGCAGGCCGTATTCAATTGCCTGCCGGAGCCAGGCCTGTGCTTCACGCTGCCACGTCGCAGTCGAAGATACGACGGCACGCAGTTCGGCTTCCCTGCGGCGTAAAATCCGGCCGAGACGGTCGAGTTCCAATCGGGCGAGCAGGATTTGTGACGTCACCACGTAGGGGAATATTATTCGGAGTTTTTCGCGGTGCTCTGTTGTGTCCGCCTTGAAAAATAGGACATCCGGGTTCGCGACAATGTTCTGGGTTGGAAAATGAGGCCATCAGGTCGCGGAAACTGGGACGTTCCTTTCCGGCCGTCTCGGGGGAGGGATCAACTGCCAAGCCCGTCAGCCCGGCCAGACTGTTCATTTTCCCTTTATCGCATCAACGTTGTGAGTCTTCGCTGAAATCCGGCGTGGGATTTCGATGACAGGCCCTTCTAGGATTGATCCCACTTGGCCATTCCCGGCCCAAAAATCAACCCACTCTCGGCCCAGAGAGTTTTGTCGGCGACGTACGCAGGTAGTCGCTACACCGCCCTGAACCTATCCTCCTCTGATAGGTCAATTAATTCCAGCTGACGGACGAAGGTAGGTCGCATCTCAAGCATAGCGTCGACATCGGCCTCCTCCGGCGCCTTGGCTAGCGAAGTCAGATAACCGAGCATGTTATTGCCTCGCAACGAAGGACCTGAAGAGGGTCTTGAATTCATCGGCGTCCAGCACCGCGCGCCCTGAAATCTGTAACGTCCAAATAAACAAGCTTTTTGGTTATTTGGAAGACGTTTGCCCGACCTACCAACAATTGTATTAATCGCGGCCTACTCTCGTCGGCCATTTTTCTTGCTGTTGCCAATTTTGCGGTTGGGAACGGCTGTTGGGGAGCGGCTTCCAAGCGAGTGGTAGTAGGAACGGCGAAGGCGGAGATCCTATTTACCGACAAAATTCAGCGACCTTGTCCCGGCCAGCGGTTGAAAATAAATGTGAAAAAAACGGAGCGCCCATGTTACGTGATTTCATGCTTCCGGCCCGTGCGCGGACGTCGGTTTCTTTGAACGTTTTCCCTTCTAGGCGCTGCCGGGAGCCGGGAGCGCTTCGGCAGTCGAAGAGAATATTGCCATGTCGCGCGACGCGTCGAAACGCGGAACCCCCACGCGGCTGTTCCGGCATAGCGGTGTAGTGGAGTGTGAAGTGGACGACCAGCAGGATTTGACCACGGAAAAGAGGGCGTTTCTCTCCCTGGCGATGATGAAGGGCGTAGGCTTTCACACGCTTTGGCAAATTGCAGAGTCGCAAAGATCGTTCCAGTCAGTTTTCAATTCTAGTGGGGAGGACTTGGTCCAACTGCTTAAATCGAGGGGCGCCCGCCTTCCGAACAGCTCGAAAGCCGATTGGAAAGAAATAATGAGCTCGCTCGCCAGATCCGTCGATCAACTCGAAGCTACTTTTCAGGCAAGCCAAATCCAGATCGTTCTTCGCTCAGACGAAAGCTACCCACGCACCCTGCTTCATCTCGACGATCCACCGCACTGGCTCTTCGTCCAAGGCAATACAGAAGTCCTTACCGCGCCATCGATTGCAATTGTCGGAACGCGTGATCCCTCTCCTGAAGGCTTGTGGCTCGCGGAATACGTCGGCTTGACTTTGAGGCATTGGGGTCGCCCTACGGTTAGCGGCCTTGCACTCGGGATCGATCAGGCCATCCACAACGCCAGCCTTGCTGCCAAGGTGCCCACAATAGCCGTTTTGGGAACGGGAATAACAGTGGATTATCCGAAAAACATTGGTCCAATTCGGAAGAAGATAGTTGATGCCGGCGGGGCTGTAATCACCGAGTATTTGCCTGGCGAAAGCTATAGCGCCATCAACTTTGTCCGCCGCAATAGATTGCAGGCTGCGCTGGCAAGAGCGCTCATCCCGGTACAATGGAAAGAACGCAGCGGCACGGCGCACACAGTTCGCTTCGCAGCAGGCCTCGGTCGGGCCATCGCGGGTCTGCGGTTGCCCACATGGGATCCTCGATCAATAAATCTTCCGGACGGGCGAGGCCCCCGACATGTCTTCACCGTGCCAGGGCAGGACGAAGCATTTCGCGCCTTTGTCGAGAAATCTTTAAGCGACGACCTTCTTTATCGACAGACAAGTTTTCTTTAGTGGGGCGTGTAAATGTATACCTTGAAAGGCGCAATCTTTTCCCTGCGCGACACCCTCGTCGTCGATGGCAGCATCGACCCAACGCTGATGGGCGAAACCGTTAAGCTCCTGAAGTTCTTACTGGACAGAAATGTCACGCCGGTGATCGTCAGCAATAGCAGTTGGATTGAGACTGCGTCTAACGCGAGATACCCGATATTTTGAGTGAGATGGTCGGGCACAAGATCCCCTACTTTCGCGGTGGTCACGATATGCCGCCTTACTTAGCCATAGCGCGCATCAAGCAATCAGCGGTCGAACCAAGGGCGGTGAGACACGCGGCCCAGCCGCCGGAGCCATCGAGGACAACCGAATGACAGCCATACCCATCTCATCTGCCCCACGACAGCTTGCGGCAATCAATGGCACGTTGAAAAGGGGTAAGGCCGAATGAGCTCCATTGCCGTCTCAGATGACACCCGCACCCGCCCGCTCCTTTGGCTCCTGACGGGTGATCCGGTTTGGGTGGAAAAGCTTGCGCTCGATCCGAACAATGCGGAGCTCTCAGACCGCGAACAGACGCTCGTCCGCTACGGCCTGAAACTCACGGTGAATCCCGCCGACATTGCGCCATCGGACCTCGATACCTTGAGAACCGCAGGGCTGGATGAGCCGGCCATTCTCGAACTCGCCCATCTGGTCGCCTATTACAACCTCAGCAACCGGTTGATGACCGGCCTTGGCGTCCGCCCGACAGACCAGGCTTATTTCGCGCACCGATCGAAGGAGTGACGGGTATGAATGCCTCTGTCGTGAAACTCGTGCGCCACGAGGCTCTCGCTGCCACAGGCGAATCAGTGAAGGGAAGGCAAGCTTTTGCCATCGGCCTGGTCGATGCGATTGTCGACGAACCTTTGCGGGCTGCCATTGCTCAGGCTCGTGGCGTTTCCAAGCGGCGGCTTTCGGCCGCGACCGTTCCCAAAATGGCGTAAGCGGTTAGCCCATGGCGTGGGTGTCGCTCGGTGCAAGAAGCCGAAGGGATACGCCATGAGAAAGCAATTTCGCATGCAATTGGATCTGTTCGTGACAGCCCGGCCGATAGACATGAGCGACACCCAGCGCCGGGAAGCCTTAACACTCCTGCAACTGCTGTTGACAGAAGCGGCGTCAAAGCTGACCGGCAAGCGGGGCGCCGACGGCGGAAAGGAGGCGGGCAATGAGTAAGATCACCGCCGACCATCTTAGCCTTAGCGCCTTCGTCTACGTCCGGCAGTCGACGGCCTACCAGGTTGCCAATAATCTGGAAAGCCAAAGACGGCAGTACAGCTTAGTCGAGCGTGCTCGACAGTTGGGTTGGGAGACCGTCGAGATCGTGGACGATGACCTTGGACGATCCGGAGGTGGCACGGCCCGCCCGGGGTTCGAGAAGCTGTTGGCGGCGATATGTGAGGGCCGGGTGGGAGCAGTGGTATCGCTTGAGGCTTCACGTCTGGCGCGTAATGGCCGTGATTGGCACACCTTGCTGGAATTTTGTGGTCTGGTCGGCACTCTGATCGTCGATGAGGAGGCTATTTACGATCCGCGCTCGCCTAACGATCGTCTCCTTCTTGGCATGAAGGGCACTATGAGCGAGATGGAGTTATCCGTGTTTCGGCAACGATCCGTCGAGGCCATGCGCCAAAAGGCGCGGCGCGGCGACCTTCATCTCACCGTTGCCGTCGGATACGTGAAGACGGATGATGCCCGTGTCGAGAAGGATCCAGATCGGCGCGTTCAGGAGGGCATTCTGCTCGTCTTTCGCAAATTCGCCGAACTGCAGACCGTCCGCCAGGTGTTGCTCTGGTTCAGGCAAGAGAATGTCTTGGTCCCGTCTGTCATTCAAGGGCGGGGCAAACGGCCGATCGAGTGGAAAGCTCCGGTTTATCACACCCTTCATCACATACTGACAAACCCGGTCTATGCCGGCTCCTACGCCTATGGCCGGCGTGCAACACGTGTGATGATCAAGGATGGGCGCAAACGGGTCACCCGTGATACGTTGCTGCGTAATTCGAAGGACTGGGAGGTTTTGATCCACGACCATCATGAAGGCTATATTAGCTGGGCCGAGTTTGAAAGGAATCAGCATCTGATCGCCGAGAATGCGAATGGAAAAAGCTACATGGGACGAGGTTCGATAAGACGTGGCGAAGCTTTATTGCCCGGACTATTCCGCTGCGGTCGCTGCGGTCGCCGACTGCATATTCAATACTCTGGGAAAGGCGGCAATACGCAGCGATATGTTTGTCGCGGCACGTTCGGCGACCTGGCGGTCGGCAACTGTATCGGCTTCGGTGGCATGCGGGTCGATAGGGCCGTCGCGCAGGAGGTTCTCGAACGGTTGCAACCTCTCGGAATTGAGGCGGCCTTGCGAGCAATGGAGGCGCACACTCAGCGTCACAGCGACAAGCATCACCAACTCGAGAACTCAATCAAGCAAGCACAATACGAGGCTGCCCGGGCGCGTCGCCAGTATGACGCTGTCGATCTGTCAAGCGAAGTGAAGATTTGACCCCGCATATTGCCTCACCGGGAGATGTTACCGAACGTAGCAAGCGTCAGGAAGCCCGCATCACCTGCCGCCGCGGCGGCAGGTGATGCGGGCAAGCTCTTGATCCAGCCACCATCCAAGATGACCAAGCCAGCCATTTCCATGCGCCAGGCCTTCACCAACCGTTGCACCATTCTGATATTCTTTGCTTTGAAGCGAGCCGGATCGATCTCAGTCAAGCGTTGCAGCACACCGGCTGCCGAGAGAGCTGGCTCGTCCTTCAGCCATTCCTTGATCTGCGCCTCGAAAGGCTCGTACATGCTGGGTCTTTTGGGCCAGGGTTTGGTCCGTCGATAGGGTCGCCGATGCGTTGGTCTTGTCTCGCCATTCTTCCAGGCAATCTTTAGATTTGCGGCGAAGCGCTGGAGATCGACAACAACGGGCTCCTCAAGCTTCTGATTCGCACCACGACGATCAACTCGTCTTCCAAGCTCTTCTTGTGCAGCACGCAGGCTGGCAAACAACAGAACGGGGTCGCTATTTTCCAGCATTGCCTGTAGCTGCTTCTTGTCAGCTTCGGCCACGCTAGAATTCGCAAGGACACGAGCGGCGGGTGGAGCCGGCGGATGATAGCGCTTAATCACGCGCGCCCCGATCCGCGTCTTATCCTGCAGCTTGAATGACGGCTGGAATAGATTGCCGTAAAGGCGGACAACCGCGTAAAGTTGACTAAGGGCAATCGTCGCTTCCGTACCGACGAACCGACCGTACCCCACCAGACGACGCACGATCGCGCCGTTCTTTTGCTCAACATGCGCTTGATCGTTCTTCCGATAGGCGCGAGAGCGTGTCACTTCCAAATTCTCGCTACGGCACCAGGAGACGACGAATTCGTTCATGAAGGCGCTGTCGTTGTCGAAGTCGACACCCAGTAGCGGAAAGGGAAACTGCGAACGGGCCTGTTTGATCGCCACGATCACATTGCCGCTGTCACGCGTACGGACCGGAACGCATTCGGTCCACCCCGTAGATATATCGGTCAGCACCATTGTCTGTACGAAGCTCCCCGACGAAGACGTGCCGGAATGCGCTACAAAGTCGACCTCGACGAAGCCAGGCGGAGGATCGTTCCAATCTCCGAAGGTGCGCACCGGAACCGACCGGCGAACCGCCGAACTCATGCCAGCACGTCGACGCTGACCGCCGCGCGCTACGATACGGACTTCCGTCAAAAGCCGATCCATCGTTGCAGGGCTCACCGTCATCAGTTTGCCGCAGAGCGCGGCGTCAAGCTCTAGTCGGCCATGGCGCTCAAGCGCAGGTAACAGGACAGGTATCAACGGTTTGAGCCGTTTGGAACACAAGCGCTCTGATACTTCCCACAATACAATGAGTGCGTCGCGGACATCGCTGCCATAACGGAGGCTGGTATTCTTGTGCCCGCGTGAAGGTTGCTTGCGCCGAGCTAGCACTCGGATTGCATGCTTGCGGTGATAGCCGGTTACCGCAACGAATTCGTCGAGAATCCTTTGCTTGTCCGCACGACAGCTAGATCGATATCGTTCGATGATTGCCTCAACCAATTCCGTCCGTCTCGCCATACTGATCCGCCGTGCCATCCGCCCCCCGAGCCGGGACAGCAAATCAGCAGCGCCCCGTCAGGAGCATCAACCCTATCGGTAACATTTTGCTTGAGGCAATGCGGGGTCAGTTTCTCATTTCGCCTGACACGATCCCGACAATCGGTTGGTCGCGGGCGAGTTGGAAAGGCGCTGGAATGAGAAGCTGATCCAATTGCGTGACCTAGAGATCGAGCTTGAGACGCTCTCGACCGACCGTGACATGCCCGCACTATCGACAGATGACCGTGCAAGACTGATGAAGCTGGGCAGCGACCTGGGGCAGGCATGGGACAACCCCAGTGTATCCACCGAGACGCGCAAAAAGATCATTCGGTTACTGATCACGGAAATTATCGTCGATATTGTCGACGACACATTGGCGATCATCATTCATTGGCAAGGTGGCGATCATACCCGGATGACAGTGAGGAAGAACAAGATCGGCCAGACCCGCTGGGCAGTTGAGGCTGATGTCGTTGATCTCGTGCGCGCTTTGGCCAGGCAATTACCTGATTTGTCAATCGCAGCGATCCTGAACCGTTCCGGCAAGCGGACCGGGCACGGCGCCAGTTGGACGCGAAGCCACGTCTGCAGTCTTCGCAACATCCATGGTATCTCCGTCTATCGAGAAGGTGAGCGGGCCGAACGCGGTGAGAGAACCCTCGATGAGGCCGCGGACATTCTGAAGGTAAGTCGAGCTACGGCCTATCGGATGGTCAGCAGCGGCGTCCTTCCGGCGCGCCAGCTATGCACCGGAGCGCCCTGGATCGTCCGAATTTCCGACCTCCAGCACGACGCCGTGCGCCACGAAGCCGATGCCAGGCGATCGCGGCGCCCGAGATCTCAGGATCTGGTTCAAAATCCCCTTTTATTATAAGGACATCATTAGATGAGCAGTATGACGCGCCGCCCGTGTCGATGCGAACACGCCAGCAATTGGTGCGCGCGCTCATAAGCGACATTACCGTCAACATCGATGAGGCTGACTGCGAGATTGTGCTGACGATTCATTGGAAGGGTGGTCGACATTCCACCCTCCGCTTACGCAAACCACAATCAGGCGAGCACGAATGTGTCACATCCGATGATGCCTTGGCCGTCATAGAGAGTATGGCGAGCCGTTGGTCTGATGAGCACATCGCTGCGACCTTGAATCGGATGGGACTACCGACTGCTCAAGGCAAGACCTGGACAGCAAAGCGCGTCGGCTCGATCCGCCGCGTGCGCGGAATTCACGCCTATAAATCAGCGGAGAAAGACGGAGAATGGCTGACGCTGACCGAAGCGGCCATGGCTTGCAATGTTACCGCTCATCGCATCCGCAGCCTGATCGCGACTGGGATACTGCCTGCCCAACAGGTTGTTCCGGGCGCTCCGTACCAGATTAACGCCTCGGATCTTCGCAATCCTCAAGTCGCCACGGCGATGAGGCGTAAGGGGCGCCCGTGTCAGTCGTCGCCGGAAATTCAAATTCCAATGTTTACAGATACTTGAACAGGGGGTGCATAATGAACACAACGTGGTTTGGGGCCTGATCGCGCACTCGACGATATTGGAGTCGATTTCGATCCGGCCGTCCGTCAAGAAGCGCTCCAGTGCTTCGCGCCGGGTGAGCGCGTAGCGGATCGCTTCGGCGGTCTTCGACTTGCCAGAGACCTTGGCCAGTTCCTTTTCCCAAAGATCAAAGAGGCCGGAGACGTAAATAGAGCACAAAAATAGCCGTTTTCCCAACCATTACAGCGGCATGATTCATCTTGCCGCAGGCACTGTCAGCCCGTCAACAAGGGTCGCCTGACCTTGGCCGGGCGGATCTTTTTCCAATCCATTCCGGCCAGCAAGCCATCAGTTGCGAATGGTCCAGACGTATCCGTGCCGCCGATATGCCCGGCCAGCAGAAGCCTTGATCTTCCAGGGTTTTGTACCTCACAACAGAATGCAGCCACTGCCAACGCAGATACGCAGTTAGTGCGGGTAATGCATCCGTTTCATCCTTTATTCCCACGGCAGTTGCCGTGCGTCGGCAAGCGCTACAACCGGCATGGTGAACGCCTTCTGCTGCAGACCGAGGACGCCACTGTTTGGTCGGTTCCTCCGCAATGGACTGATCTTGTGAGCTTGGATCCTGAGGTCGTCATGAGCAACGGACGATCGCTCTTGCGGGTGGTCGACTTAATGGAGTTGGCCACTCTGGTGGAGCGCCTTTCGAGCAAATCGGGGCCGCGCTGACGTGCGGAAGTGTAAGGATAAATATGCCGCATTTGTAAAGTGGATTATGCCGCAAGAGGTCGCTTTTATGAGAGGTTACGCCTGCAAATGCGAAGTATCTCGCCAAATAGACCATAAGCATCGTCTTGACGAGGCAGCAAAATGCGTCATAATTAGCATTACGCTAACGCCGCTTCATGTCCTCGGAGCCATCGATGTCTGCGAAGTACGACAGCAAGCGCACAAAGACGGATGTCCTCATCGAAGAGGGCACGTTCAATCCCACCCCCGAGAAGGTGCGCGATCCAAAGTTTCGGGGCAGCGAGTTCTTCGATCCGCACGACGCCGTGCAGGTCAAATACGAGATGCTGCGTCGCGTCTCCATCGACAAGGTGTCGGTGACGGAGGCCTCCGACGAGTACGGTGTTTCCAGGCCAACCTACTACCAGGCCAAGGTGAACTTCGACATGGCCGGGATTGCCGGATTGGTGCCGACAAAGCCGGGCCCCCGCGGTCCCCACAAGATCGACGACAAAGTCCTGGCATTTCTGCAGGCGCAGCTCGCCCCAGGAGAACCCGTTCGCGCCCGGGAACTGGCCAAGCTGCTCCGCCAGGAACTCGATATCGAGCTTCATCCCAGATCGATCGAGCGGGTTCTAAAAAAAGCGGCACGTAAACATTGCCGCGACGGCGGCATGCCCGACCCAACCGTCGACCATCGCGCACCAGTACGAGGTATTGCGCAAGGCTGCCCTCGGCGCAGCGCTGCCGCTTATGGCCCGTAGCGGCCTGATGCTCTTTCTGCGCCGGGGCATGTGGGGATGGGTTCAGGCGCTGACCGCAACAGCAACCACCCCGCGAGAGCAGAGTTACCCATCGTCAATTGCTTGTCCGCTGCATGTCGGACACAGCGCCGTCGTTCACGTCCTTGCGACAATCGCCATGAGCACCAACGATCGGAGGTCACCATGAATGTACATCTCAAAGTCCAGCCTCATCACCTCGAACGCGGCGCCTACCTCTACATCCGCCAGTCTTCAATGCGGCAAGTCGTTGAGAACGTCGAGAGCGCCAGGCGGCAATATGCGCTTCGGGGACGCGCTGTCGCCCTCGGCTGGCGCGACGAGCAGATTATCGTCATCGACAACGATCAAGGAGAGTCCGGTGCATCGGCGGCGTGGCGCGAGGGGTTTCAGCGGCTGGTCAGCGATGTCGGCATGGGGCATGCCGGGATCGTCATGGGCCTGGAGGTCTCCCGTCTGGCGCGCAACAATGCCGACTGGCAGCGTCTGCTGGAGATCTGCGCCCTTGCCGACACCCTGATCCTCGACGAGGACGGCGTCTATGATCCGGCAAGTTTCAACGACCGGCTCCTGCTCGGCCTGAAGGGAACAATGAGTGAGGCCGAGCTGCATGTGATCAAAGCCCGGCTACGCGGCGGCATTCTCAATAAGGTGCGGCGTGGCGAGTTTCGTTGCCTCCTGCCGACCGGGCTGGTCTATGACCATTTCGGCAATGTGACTCTTGATCCAGACATGCAAGTCAGAGAAACGATCATTCATTTCTTTGAGATGTTCTCTCGCCTCGGGTCCGCCTCCCAGACCGTCAAGGTCTTTCGCAATGAAGGCCTATTGTTTCCGTCGCGCCTACACAACGGCGACACACTGTTTCGGCCGCTCACCGCGTCGACGGCGATGCGTGTCCTGAACAATCCGCGCTACGCTGGCGCCTATACCTATGGCCGACGACAGTTTCGACGCACCATCGACGGCAAAAAGACTCTGCGTGCGCGCGACATTGATGACTGGCCGGCCTGCATTCCCAATGCTCATCCCGGCTATATCAGCTGGGAGCGACATCAGGAGAATCTGAAGATCCTCAAGGCGAATGGCCGTGGATTTGAAGCGGCACGAGCGTCAATCCCAAGGGAGGGACCGGCACTGCTGCAAGGCCGGGCCGTGTGTGGGCAATGCGGCAGCCATCTTAGGGTTCGCTATGCGGCGCGGCGTGGCCGGCAGGAAGCCTGGTACATTTGTAATCGTGCCCGCATTTATCGTGGGGAGCCTATGTGTCAGTCGATCGCCGGGCCTCCCGTCGATGAAGCCATCGGTATGCTGATTGCTGAGCAGATGACGCCGGCGGCCGTCGAACTCGCTCTCGAAGTCCGCAAGGAGATCCAAGCCCGGCATGAAGAAGCAGACCGGCTACGCTGTCGCGCAATCGAACGCGCCCAAACGGAAGCCGAGCTCGCTCAGCGCCGCTTCATGCTTGTCGATCCTAGTAACCGCCTCGTCGCCGACACGCTCGAAGGTGAATGGAACGAGAAGCTTCGCACGCTGGCCAGTGCCCGCGAAGAGCGCGAACGTGGCCGAGAGAACGATCAATTCATCCTCGATAAAGCTGTCCACGAACGGTTAGTCGCGATGACGGCCGACTTCAACCAACTCTGGAAGATCCGGATACCCCAAGCCGCGAACGCAAGCGATTGCTGGCCCACATCATTGAGGATGTCACTCTCTTAAAGTTGCCAGCGGAAGGAACCACCAAGCTTCACGTTCGCTTCAAGGGCGGCAAAATCCAGACGCTCACCACCATGAGCCCAAAATCCTCTCCTCAGCAGGTCAAGACAAAGCCCAGTATCATTGAACTGGTCGATAGGCTTCTCGACGATTACATTTATCCCGAGATCGCCGAGATTCTGAACGAGGAGGGACATCGCCCAGGTGGAACCACGCGTCGCGGCTGCCAGGACGCCCGCTTTACACCCCTCAAAGTCGCCTATCTCATCCACGAATATAAGCTGCGATCACGATATGATCGACTGCGACAACGGGGAATGCTGACAAGACAGGAAGCGGCAGCGCATCTCAATATCAGCGAGCAAACCGTCGCCAGATGGGCCAAATTTGGCCTCATCACCAGACATGCCTATAACGGGCACTATAGCCTGTACGAAATCGCCGATGGAGACCTGCCGCAAAAGCAATGCAGCCGATGGAATCCACTCGAAGATCGCGCTGCTGCGTATCGACAAATGCAAACCGAGCCAAGAACATCAACTGGCGAGGAAAGAGGTGTAGTATGAACGCCGATCGTTCGAATACAGGCAAACCCCACTGCCATCCCACCAGACGATGCGAATACGGTCGGCCCGTTTCGAGCGGAAGACGTAAAGCGC
>NZ_LNCD01000068.1 GCF_001542405.1 Rhizobium altiplani | reverse complement strand
AGGAGACGTCTATGAACCGTTGGACAAGTGCACTCGTCGCTGCTGCAATCAGCTTAGCAACCGTGATCGGCCCGGCCTCCGTCCCGGCTCGAGCAGAGGACCTCTCTCTGGTACTCGAGCGCATAAAGGCGAGTGGAAAATTGAAGTTTCCGGTTATGGTCGCAGAGGAGCCGGGCTACATCAAAGATCCGCGCACAGGGGAGTGGAGTGGCTTCTTTGTGGATTGGGGCAAGGATATCGCCACCCTGCTCGACGTGAAGCTCGAATATTACGAAACCACTTGGGGCAACCTTGCTGCCGATTTCCAAGCCGGCAAGATTGATCTCGCAGTGGGACTGAATCCCAATCCCCGTCGCGGTCTCGTTGTCGACTACGTACCAGGAGCCATCGTCGAAGGAATTTGGGTGCTGGCCGCCCGACCGGGCTTCGAGCCCAAGACCTGGCGTGAAATGGACAACAAGGAAACCCGCATTGCCGTACAAAAGGGCGGCACGATGCAGGTCATTGCCGAGGCGGTCATCCCCAACGCCACTCTCGACGTCGTTCCTACGCGCGATCAGGCCGTTCTAGAACTCCAGTCGGGCAAAGTAGACGCCATCATTCTCGCGGATCAGGATGCTGCCTTGCTGGATGCCAAGGGCATCGCCAAAGCCGTCGTGCCCATGCCGCTCCTGCGTAGTCCTTCAACCATCGGGATTCGCCGCGAACCGGGCAATGAAGGCTTTCAGAACTTTCTGGCCAACTGGATGTCGCAGCAGAACACACTGGGTTTCGCTTGCTCGCGCATTACCCGCAGCTTGCTCGACCGCGGCATCGACATGAAGGTAGTTCCGCAGTCGGGAAAGTATTGCTGACATGCGTACCAACCGTCTCTTCACCGTCATCGACAGCCACACGGCGGGACATCCCACGCGAACGGTCACAGCCGGTATTCCTCCGTTGCGCGGGCAAAGCGTGCGCGAACAGCGTGATGATTTCAGCAGAAATCATGACGCCCTCAGATCTCTTCTCCTTCATGAACCGCGCGGCCATGCCGCCATGGCCGCGGCAGTCCCTGTGCCTTCCCGCGTAGCGGATCAGGGATTATTCTTCATCTTCTCGTATGCGTACGCCGACATGTGCGGGCATGCTACGATTGGCTATATCGCCAGCATGGCCGCGGTGGGGACTCTCCCCCAAGGCTTCGAGCGGAACGGCATGTCGATCGAGACTCCAGCGGGCATCGTCCATGTAACCGGCACCTTCGAAGCCGACCGGCTCACGTCGGTGATTTTGTGCAACGTTCCGTCTTATGTCGCCTCTGCAGATATTGTGGTCGACGCCGCGGGTTTTGGAACAGTGACGTGCGACATCGCCTATGGCGGCATTATGTACGCCTTGGTCGATACGCGCCAGATCGGCCTACCTTTCGACATCGACCATGCCAGCCAGTGGTGTCGAGCGGGCATGGCAATCAAGGAAGCGGTCAATTCCAGCGCCGGGCACCCGCAGATCAGCAGCGTGCTATTTTATGAGGCGATAGATGGCGGAAGCCGTCACCTTGTGGTTTTGGCCGCCAACAAATTCGATCGCTCGCCTTGTGGCACGGGTACTTCAGCGCGCATTGCGCAACTTCATGCGCGCGGTGAGTTGGCTCTCGGTGCCCCATACCGCGCTGAGAATATCCTCGGCGTTCCCTTTGCTGCAAAGGTCGTTGAGTTGGGCCAGGGTGCGGAGGGCCAGCCAGCGGTAATCCCCGAGGTGCGTGGCATGGCTCACATCAGCGCATATTCGACCCTCGTGCTGGAGTCGGACGATCCGCTGCCCGCCGGCTTTCTTCCCAAGTGATGGAGAGCGCCATGAAATTCGATCCGTCAATCGTCTTTGAGAATTGGGATCTCCTAGCGTTCGGCCTGCTCATCACCCTTAAATACACCGTCTACACCTGCGCCATTGGGTTGGCGCTTGGCCTTTTAGTGGCGCTGCTTCAGTTAACTCCCTTGCCGCTATTGCGTTGGACCGGTCGAATTTGGGTGGAGTTTTTCCGCAACATCCCACTGTTGGTGCTGCTGCTGTGGATTTATTACGCCCTGCCAATCTTCCTTCAAATCCAAATTGACAAGGAAACAGCGGGTATTATGGGTCTCGGCTTTTATGCAAGTGGGTTCTATGCCGAGATTCTGCGAGCCGGCGTCCAATCGATCGACCGTGGCCAGACAGACGCCGCCGTGGTGCTGGGAATGAGCTACTTCCAGCGCATGAAGCGGATCATCCTGCCGCAGGCATTGCGACGCATGGTGCCGCCGTTGGTGGGCCAGACCATCATGCAGCTCAAGAACACCACGCTGCTCTCGGTGCTGACCATCCCAGATTTGCTCTACCAGGCGGGATACATATCCAGCTTCACCTACCGACCGATGGAGGTCTACACCGTTATCGGCGTCATGTTCATCCTCATTTTGTTTCCCCTCAGCGCCCTGTCACGCCGGTACGAGCGCAAGGAGGCCGTGTGATGACCGCCAAATCCACTGACGTCGTACTGAGTGTACGCGGAATCAACAAATCGTTTGGAAAGCAGCATGTTTTGCGTGGCGTCAATCTCGACGTTCATCGTGGCGAGGTTGTTTGCCTGATCGGCGCCAGCGGCTCGGGCAAGACTTCGCTCCTGCGCTGCATGAACTTATTGCTGGAGCCCGATGAGGGCGAGGTCGTCATTGGGGGGGCGCCTCTGTTCCGCCGCACGGATACCGAACGGCTGAAACTTACCAGTGCACAACTCAATGCTGCGCGCGGCAAAACCGGCATGGTCTTCCAGAGCTTCAACCTGTTCCCGCATCGGACCGCGTTGCAAAACATCATCGAAGCCCCGGTGGTGGTGAAGCATGTGCCCCGCACTGAGGCAGAGGCACAGGCTCGCGAACTCCTTGCTCGTATGGGCCTTCCGGACGCGGGCCACAAATATCCGTCACAGCTCTCGGGTGGTCAGCAGCAGCGTGTCGCAATTGCCCGGGCTCTAGCCATGCAGCCCACCATAATGCTCTTCGACGAGCCTACCTCGGCGTTGGACCCGGAATTAGTGGGCGAGGTGCTGGCTGCAATCCGCCAGCTCGCCGCCGAAGGCATGACCATGGTCATCGTCACGCATGAGATTGGCTTGGCTTATGAGTTGGCCGATCGGGTGATCTTCATGGACCAAGGGGTCGTCGCCGCCAGTGGCGATCCGCGTGAACTACTGCTTTCTGACGCCAATCCGAGGCTAGCGGCTTTCGTCGGGCGCTTCACGGAGCAGGCCCGTCTTCTCAGTCCCCTGGTGGGTTCTACAGTCCCACCTTCATGCTGTCTGAAAACAAAGGATAACCGATAATGGCCAATGTAAACTGGGGCGGTATTTTCCCCGTTCTCGTCACTCCCTTCGGAGCCGATGGCTCCATCAATGAGACCCGCTACAAGGAACTCATCGACGAGGCTATCTCGAATGGCGCGCAAGGGGTCGTGGCGGCTGGTAGCACCGGCGAGTTCTATGCACTCACCACAACCGAACGCGCCCGCCTCTACAAATTGACCGTTGAGCATGTGGCTCGTCGCGTGCCCGTACTGGCAGGTGTTGCCGACCTCCGTGTCGAGGATGTTCTGGAAGCGTGCCAGTCGGCCGTGGCTTCGGGCTGCGCGGGTGGCATGATCCTGCCGCCGATCTACGCCATGCCGAGCCCGCGTGAAATCGTGGCCTTCTTCCAGTACATTTCCACCAACACGCCGCTGCCTCTGATGCTGTACAACAGCCCAAAACGTGCGGGGATCGACATCACGCCGGCCCTCGTGGAGCAACTCTCCGCCCTACCGACTGTGGTCGCGATCAAAGACAGCTCTGGTGTCATCACACAGGTAACCGAGCTTGTACAGCGCGTCGGTGAGAGGCTTCGTGTTTTCGTCGGCTACGAAACAATGATCGTTCCAGCTCGCGCCGTGGGTGCTCATGGGGTGGTCGCAATGGCGCATCAGATCGCCGGGCCGTTGATCCGCGACTATTGGGACAAGGCGCTGACGGGCGATAAGGCCTTGGACGATCTCGGCCGCGATGTCTTCGCCTTTTATCGGTGCTTCCAGTCAGGAGCATACTATGCGGCCATCAAAGAGACCATGAGCCAACTAGGTCGCGACGCCGGTGGCCCACGTTTGCCGTTGCTCCCGCTGGCGGAAGAACAGAAAGCGGCCATCACAAAGATTATTGCCGATGCGGGTCTTGCGCGCTGGGCTAACACG
>NZ_LNCD01000067.1 GCF_001542405.1 Rhizobium altiplani | reverse complement strand
GAGCTGGTGTCGGTCCAGTCCGGCCGCGGTGCGGCATTCGTTGTCGTTCGATTACCTGACGGACGCCGCCGTTCAATTCGCCGATCGATAACCGATCTTGTAACCGCTTCGCCGGAAGCGCGAAGCGAGTCGAAGTCGGCGCCTCGCATCAGCGTTCGAACCCTGCTCACATTGATGCACCATTTGAACAGCATGGTTACCTCCCGTTCCAAGGAGGTGATTCGCGATGAACGTGCAATCAAAACCGTACCGCGTAGCGTCTCAGTCCCTCGTAAAGCTTCTTACCCCGAGCACGACAGTCCCGCGTCCGTGGCTCGATCTGCCGCCGGAGACGCGGAAACAACTTGCTCAAAAACTTGCCCCCCTGTTGATGCGGATGCGGTCAATACGCGCGCCGACAAAGGTGGATCGGCATGCTGAGAGCGACGAATAACCCGGACGAGCGCGTCACGGCCGAGCATCGCGGCAAGCTCGCCTACATCTATGTCCGCCAGTCTTCCGTAAACCAGGTGCGCCATCATCAGGAAAGCACGGAGTTGCAGTATCGTCTGATCGATCGTGCCGTCGCTCTTGGCTGGCCACATGAACGCGTGCACGTCATCGATGAAGATCTCGGCAAATCCGGTTCGGGCTGCGTCGAGCGAGAGGGCTTCAAGAAGCTAATCGCGGAGATCGGGCTGGGAAACGCGGGGCTTGTCATCAGTCTTGACGCCTCCCGGCTCGCCCGTAACAACCGCGACTGGCATCAACTCCTCGATCTGTGCTCATTGTTTGGCGTCATCATCGCTGACGGCGAACGGCTCTACGATCCGTGCGCTTATCACGACCGCCTGCTGCTGGGCTTGTCCGGCATCATGAGCGAGGCGGAGCTGCACCAGATCAAGCAACGCCTGCATCAGGGTGAGCGCCAGAAAGCGGCACGCGGCGAATTGCGCCTTGGCCTTCCCGCCGGATTGGCTTACGACCGCTCAGGCCAAATCATCCTCAACCCCGATGAGGAGGTGCAGGCAAGGCTGTGCCTGGTCTTCAGCAAATTCCGCGAGTTAGGAAGCGCGCGGGCAGTGATGCGCTACCTACGCAAGGAGAATTTGCCGTTGCCAATGCGCCCCCTTCGTGGTCCGGCGCCGCACGAAGTGGTTTGGCGTGAGGCCAGCAACCCGCGGGTGCTCAGCATTCTCCATAATCCCGGCTATGCTGGGGCCTATGTCTATGGTCGGCGGCGGCAGACGGGTGGACGCGTTCGCCAGGACGTTTATCGTCCGCGGACGACTAAGGTCCCCATCGCGGACTGGGAGGTCTGTTTGGAAGCGGCCCATCCTGGTTACATCGGCTGGGAGCAGTTCATGGAGAACCAACGGCGATTGGAGAACAACATCAACCGCTACGAAGCCGGCCATTCGGGCTTGCCGCGCAAGGGCGCCGCGCTGCTGCAGGGCATCGCTGTCTGCGGGCGGTGCGGTCGCCGGATGAGTTTGCGCTATAGCGGCCCTGCGGGAAACTATCCCGTCTACGCATGCCGCGCCGACCGCGGCCACGACGGAGGGCCGTTATGCCAGGAGGTGCGCGCTCTGCCGGTCGATGCACGCGTCGAAAGCATTCTACTCGAGGCTCTGACGCCGGACAGGATTGCTATCGCCGTCGCCGCACTGGGCCAGATGGAAGAGGAGGCCCGTCAACTCGAGCGTCAATGGGCTCTGCGGCGCGAACGTGCGCGCTACGAGGCGGAAAGGGCACGGCGCCAATATGATGCAGTCGAGCCAGAGAACCGCTTGGTGGCCCGTTCGCTGGAACGCGGATGGGAGGAAAAGTTGCGCGCGGCCGCGGCCATCGAGCAGGACTATGAACGGTGGCGGTCCGACGAGCCCCTGGTTCTCAGCGAGGCAGATCGCGACGGGTTATTGGCACTCGGAGAGAACCTGCCTGGCATCTGGCATGCCCCATTGACCACGGCGGCCGAGCGAAAGAGCATCTTACGCCTCATTATCTGCGAGGTCGTTCTCGATCAAAAACGGCTGCAAGGACAGGTCTGGATCAAGATCTTGTGGCAAACGGGAGCGACGAGCGAGCACTCTGTCCAAAGGCGCGTTCATACCTATGGCGACTATATCGATATCGACAAATTACGAGCGCGCGTGACGGAGCTGAACGCCGCAGGCAAAATGGACAAGGAAATTGCGTCGGTACTGAACGCGGAAGGCTTCCGTGCCGCACAGAATTGCGCCTTCAAAGGTGACAATGTCTGGCTCTTGCGCAGGCGTTGGGGCATTCCAACCGTCAAAATCAACGGAACGAGCTCCAACCCCGTCAGGTGGCCAGACGGAACCTATTCCGTTCAAGGAGCTGCTGCAGCTCTTGGCATTACGCCGCAGACCATCTTCAAATACCTGGCACGAGGCCTGATTCAAGGCCGGCAGCTAGTGAAAGGACAACCATGGCAGATCGAACTGATGGAGGACCAGATCGACATTCTACGCGCTCGCGCTCAACGCAATAGACGATCGAGGAAACAGGCATCATGAAATCATTGGTGACAGCACGGTCGCCGACGCCATACTCGACCGCATCGTGCATAATCCGCACTCGCCAAGCTGAAGCCATACGAACGCGCAAAGGCCGAACGATTTCGGCTAAACGACCGACTTCTTGAATTCCTGAACGCCCTTTGAGCATGAGAACTATGCCGAGTGTCAACGACCGGTTCTCGATCGAAATGGCGGGCAAAGCGCTTCATACCGCCATAATCGGAAGAGGCGCTCGGCATAGTTTGGCGGTCGGCATAAACCTCCAAGATGGGCAGCATCAACCCGCACGCTTATCTCGCCTACATCATCAATCGCATCGCGATCATCCCGCAAAAAGGATCGGCGAACTCCTTCCTTGGAACTGGTCTCACCAATCATAGTGTCCACTTAATTCCACAGTGGACACCATCGAATTCCAGACCGAACACCTCCCGGTCGTCACGCCACGCTTATGGCTCAAGCGGCGCCCGAGTTGGAACTGGCGATATTGACGGCGGTGCGAGGACGCCGGTGATCGGACTATCGAGAGAACCGCGGCACGCGAAGTAGAATCTTTAAGCGACTGCCTTGTAGCCCGGCTGTCAACATCCGAGACCCTGTGGCGTCCAGCCCGCCCCGGTGAACGGGCTGGCTGAAGCTTGGACATGGCTTGATGTTCTGCAGGGTTTTGGCACGCCGACTCAGCGTCGAGTCCGGCACGGCCAGATCGCGATCTAGGAGTTCGAGGCACGAACGAGTATGCCCGGTTGAGGCAGTGCCAGCCGGAACACTGCCTGAAGTGCTAGCGCCGTCCCGGCTGTCAGGGTTGAGTAGGGCGGCTGATGCGAGGCGGGGCTTCCCAGACGCAGTCGCCTTCTCTGAAGACATACCGTAGGGCCAGATGCGGCAGGAAACACACGAAACTTTACACCCAGATACCACCACGGCTAGTAGGTTCGTTATTTTCGCTTCTTAGATAATTTAGCGGAGCCATCATGAGAGACAGGCGCCGTGATTGAGCGGCAAGCGGCATCTGTCTGCTATGAGCGCGAGCGCCCACTTGAAGGGAGGTGTGTCATGCGACGCGATAATGAAATGAAACTCGGACTGTTTCTTGATCCAGCGGGATTTCACCAAGGTGCATGGCGCGATCCGAACGCGCCCGCAAATGGTGGAGTTGATATCGACCTATGTGCTCATTTGGCAACACTTGCCGAAGGTGCGAAGTTTCACTTCGTGTTTGTCGCCGATCAACAAGCTGTAATATATGATCACGCAGCCCTAGCTCGAATGGGTGGCAACGATGGGTTCGAGCCGATTACGCTGTTGTCGGCGCTTTCATCGAGAACTCATGACATCGGCCTTGTCGGGACAGCGACGACGACGTACTACCAACCCTTTCACCTTGCGCGCATGTTCGCATCACTTGACCACTTGTCGCGGGGACGCGCAGCCTGGAATATTGTCACCTCGTTAAGTAATTACGAAGCCCAAAATTTCGGGGAAAAGGAACTTCCACATCATGACGCGCGCTACGCTCGAGCAAGGGAATTCGTAGAAGTTGTCAAAGCTCTTTGGGACACCTGGCAGGACGACGCGTTTATCCGCGACAAGCAAAGTGGTATTTACGCTGATACTACGAAGCTGCATTTGCTTAACCACCGAGGGAACCACTTTTCAGTCAGAGGCCCGCTGAACATTGCAAGGCCGCCGCAAGGCTACCCCGTGTTGGTTCAGGCTGGCGCATCCGATGCCGGAATTGCATTCGCTGCGGAAGTGGCTGAGGTCGTGTTCACCGCCGAACCGTCTTTAGAAAACGGCAAACGATACTACGCAACAATTAAAGAGAAGGCGCGTGCGCTTGGACGGGGGGACGATCAAACGCTAGTCATGCCGGGCATTGTCCCGATTGTCGGGAGGACCGAGCAAGAAGCCTTTGAGAAGCTTCAAAGACTACAATCGTATACGCACATCGACGCTCTGATTGGCGCGGCCCAACTTTGGCTGGGGTCTGTCATCGACCTGCGTTCAACGGATCTTGACTCGCTAGTCCCCGAGGCTTTACCGCAGACGAATTTCATCAAGAGCCGTCAGAAACTGCTCCTCGACTTGGCCGCGCGACAGAAACTCACCTGGAGAGAACTAATCCGCTTGATATCGGACAGCCGTGGTCATCGACTGGTTGTTGGGACACCTAGCGAAATTGCCAACACCATGATCGATGTATTTGATCAACGTGCGGCTGACGGATTCAACGTAATGCCCGCGACCGTTCCTGGCGGACTCAAGGATTTTGTTGAGCTCGTCGTTCCCGAATTATGCCGACGAGGAAAATTCAGATCTAGGTACTGCGGCCAAACTCTAAGAGAGAACCTCGGGCTCAAGCAGCCACTCAATCAGTTCACGCAGGCAGGTCTAAGCATTCGTCCGTGAAAACTGCTCAAGCCGTTGCGGGTTCTGCCGCGGGTTTTGAATTGCGGGCACTCCCCTATTGCATTATGTCGGTTCGAGACGATCTAATTGCTGAGAATGACGGCCATTGGAACAAGCAGGAAATAGACGCGGGTTCTTTCAAGGATGGCCGCCTCGGGCGACGCTGCTCGGCGCTATTACGACAACTGGGCGAGCATATTGGCTGCTCTATTTCTTTCGCCTGCCAGGACTGGGCCAGCACAAAAAAGCGGCGTATCGCTTCTTCTCCAATCCAAACGTTGACGAGGGTGATATTCTCGACGGCCATTTTTCCGCGACGGCCCAACGCTATGATGCTTGCAATGGTTCCAATCTTGGTGCTGCAGGCTACTTTAGCGTAAGCGGTGCATTGACCCCGTCTGGCGATAGCAAGGCATGGCGCTTATTGATGTGAGCTCAGGGAATGAGCTTGGTATGAATTGCGATGTCTGAAGCTATGTCCGAACATAGAACGTTCCATATGATCGAAGCCGCTGCGGGTCGCCTGGAGGGGGCGCCGCGAGAGGTTCGACGCTGGTCAGATGAGTTCAAGGCTCAGGCGGTAGTCGAAAGCATGGAGCCGGGTGCGAGCGTTTCGGCGGTGGCAAGGCGCATAGGGATCGACCCCTCACAGCTATTCACATGGCGGCGCAATGCGACGGCCAACGTCTTCAAGTGTGTTGGACCCTGCGGCGCAACAACACCGTGCTCGGCAAGATGCCCACGCAAAGCATTGATCAGTTGCGTGCGCTGCCTGACAAGAAGATCACGCGTGCGGAAGACCGCCGACCTCGCTTGTTGTTCCTCGGCTTTGACAGTAACGAAGCGCATGGTCGGCCGAGATGCGGCCTCAGCGATAGCCTCCGCATCGGCCGTGTCGTTCTTTTGGCGCTTTACATATGGCTTGACGTAGGTCGGAGGTCGGAGGGATCAGCCGCACGTCGTGGCCGAGACCGCCGATGGCACGACCCCAATCGTGTGCGCTCGCACAAGCTTCCATTGCAACTATGCAGCTCGGTTGGGCGGAGAGAAACGGAAGAAGCTGAGCCCGCGTCAATCTCTTCCGGAATGCGACACCGCCGTCGGCGCGAGCGCCATGGGCATGGAAGACGCGCTTCGCCAAATCGATACCAATGATGGTGACGTTGTCCATATTAATCCTCCTAACTGTGACATTGCCAGCATTGCCAATCTGCCACATCGCGCGACAGAGGCAGGAGGGGCATCCACTCCATCAACTTCCCCGCGGAGGGCTTGACCGGACGCTTACTGTCATCGGGGTTGGTTGCGCCACTGACGGAAACCGGGAAGACGGAGGTCAAGTTCGACCTCTTGGAGGCGAGGACAAACTGGGGGCCGCAACGTTGGGACTACAGTACCCGACATACCTTTCGTCGACTTTGTGCAATTGATGACACGGCGGTGTTCAGCCCCGCGTCCTGCCGCACTCTCATCGAAGCCCATTCAATAATAAGCAGACATTTCGTGGGAGGCTCTTTTTGGCCCAGTTGGCACGCCTGTTGCTGCTATCGATGCAAGTTGCCTGTAGCTGCCAACCGGACTTTAGGTCTGGGCGACAGTGTGAGCGACGAGCCGAGGAGAAAAGCACCAAGTCAGGGTAGCATCGCCATTCAAACCGAGAAACGCGCTGTTTCACTTGTAGGCCCTCACGCCCAGCCCAGAGCCATCGAAGGGAGGGCGTCCGGGTCTGGAGCGATATGTACGAAAAGGCACGTCGAGTTGTTCGACGATGCCGCCCAGGCGGGTAATCAGAACGAGTTCGCCAGCAAGGAGGACGACAAAATGCATGACGCGAAACTGCTATCGGCCGCACGAGAAGTTCTATCCCAGTTGCGGCTAGTTCTTCTTGCTGGAGGATCATCAACTGAGCGCGCAGCCTCTCTTGAAACTAAAGATGTACTATTGCCGCACCTCCAGAAACTTTGCCGTTCAGTTGAATTTGTTGAGCCGAACGATGTAGAGCAATTGCTCCGCGCCGTCCTCCAATGCGACTTCGTGCTCAGTGTGGTCTATGGAGCAGGAGGCGAAGATGGTACGATGCAGGGGTTCCTTGACATCCTGCGCGTTCCCTACTCCGGGCCATCAACGCTGCCCTCCGCAATTGGAATGAACAAAGACATCTTTGTCTCATTGCTTCGAGATTGGGGCTATCCAGTCCCGCGCGGCCGTTTAGTAACAGCCCTGGGAGACCCTCGCTCCTGGCCGCTCGAACTACAGCAGTCGCAGGTACTGGTCCTTAAACCGATTGGCGAGGGGTCCAGTATTGGAATCAAGATGCTGGATGGCCATGCTGCAGCCGCGGAGGCGATTGCCCGAATCGAACCTACTGATCGCTCCAGGTGGCGCCTTGAAGAATTCATCGAAGGGGCATCCGGCACCGTCGGTATCTTTCAAGTGGGATCAGAGCTTATCATCGGAGATGCCGTGTTATTCGACCTTCCAATCGGCTGGCGCTTCTACGATGACCGGCTGAAGCAGAGGTCGGTCGATGAGCATGCTATACCCAAGATACTCCAAGGACCGGCGGCAGAACGTATTCGCGATGATGTCCTCAGGCTTTATAAACAGCTGGACTGTAAGGGGCTTGTACGCTTCGACTTTATCTATAATGACGGCGCCCCCGTCTACCTCGAGGTTAACACCATCCCAGGACTGCTCCCTGAAAGCAATGCGCCACTCTCGTTCCAATCACGGTTCTCATTCGAAGATCTCATCACACTAAGCACTGCTGCGCAAATACCCGGGCAGCTGATGATCTCCACCAAGGTTGTGTGACGTAGGCTAGTGTCGTGAGGAGGCGCGTGATGAATGGAAACGTCTCCGGCCGGCGCATTTGACGCCGGAGCAGATGGAGGAGTGCTGTCTGACAGCCGCGGCTGCGTTACGCCAGGGGCGGCTTCCCCAGACTGAGATCGCCCGATAGATCGGCGTCAACTGCGCGAGTGTCTGGCATTAGGGTCGCTACGCTGGCGCGCCGGTGCCGATTGGCTGCCAAGACACGGGACCGCCGCGGCTTCAGTACCAAGCCAGAGGCCGGCTAGGCAGCCACCTGGCTAGGGGGTGACGGCTGGCGCTGCCACCGAGTGTTAGACGCGTAAGTGCATTGCGGGGCTAGTAGAGGGGACTTTGGAGTGCACTAACATCGGCGCAATCTGGAGCGCTGTTGAAACGCGCAAGGGCTCAGCATGCAGCGTCCCGCCACACGAGCCAAGGAGCGGGTGAACCCGTAATCGCAGTCTGGCGTAACACGATTGGATTGCTTTGAGTTGAACACTTTATCTAGCTGGACAGAACAATGAGACACATCAACTTTCTCTCATGCCCTCCACCAGTTGACTTGCCCGGGCAGTGGCCATTTATCAAGATGCACGGCCTACAAAACTATTTTGTGATTGTAGATCGGCGCGACGGGTCGAAGTCTTTCGATCACGAGGACATCGTCCGCATCTGCGATTGCCACACCGGTCCGGGAGGCGAGCAGCTGCTCACCATCGAACCACCCTCGGACAAGGGGCGCAACGTCGGTGCCTACGCGGCGATGAGAATCTTTAACATAGACGGCAAGGAAGTCGGTGCATGCGGCAATGCCACGCGCTGCATTGCGTATCTTCTTCTCGAGGAGACCGGCAAGGACGAGGTGCAGATTGAAACAAAAGCAGGTGTCCTTCACTGCCGGAGAGCAGGGCCAATGCAAATCAGCGTCACGTTTGGGCCAATCAGCATGGACTGGCGCAGGATTCCCCTTTCCAGAGAGGTAGATACGCTTCACCTGCCCGTACAAAGCGGACCACTGAAGGACGGCCTCGCGCTCGATATAGGCAACCCGCACGCTGTCTTCTTCGTCGATTGCCTCGAACTCTTTGACATGGCTCACCATGCGCCGGTGGTGCAAAACGACCCCCTCTTTCCCGAGGGCATTAATGTGGACGCCGCCGAGGTTCTGGACGGGCGGACACTGCGGCTCGCCGTCTGGGAGCGTCCGGGCATATTGACCAAGGCATGCGGAACCGGCGCATGCGTCGCCGCCTATGCGGCACTGAAACGAGGCCTCGTCACTTCCACCAGAATTGCGGTCCACCTTCCGGCCGGATTGCTGAAAATCGAGATCGTAAACGGAGACATGGCTGTCATGACCGGGCCTGTCGCGTTCTGCTGTCATGGCTTTATAGAAGGAGGCAAGAAGTCGTAGGATAACGTCAGTTAGCTTTTGCGAGGTTGCGCGGGTTGAGGGTCTGAGTGAGCCAGACAAGTGGATCGACGTTGTTCATCTTCCCCATTTATGCCGACCGTCGACCTATCCCGAGCACCTCTTCCAACATTGACCTTGCCCCCAAGTTTTATCCAGCTTTGAGTTCGCTCCAGCGGTTTTGGGTTGCTGCGGCATACACTGCGGGTAGCACAGCGCAAGACTCGTTTCGCCCTCGTTCTTCCTTTGGCTGACCAATCTCTTGAAATCCTTGACGGATATATCGCGGACGGGCGTAACCCGCAGACTCAGCAATTTTCTCACGTCCATAGAAACGCCGTTGTCGCATATATGACATTGACGATAGTCAGACATCGTTCCTTTCTCCCTCATCTGAGCACTGAACATCAATCATAGAAAGTGCCTCGATGTTTGCGGGGCTGGCACAACTCTTGCTTGGTCTGAATTGAAGAGGCGGGAGCCGACGAGAGTGACGAGAAGAGCGCTAGTTTTTATCGAAGGTAATACCGCCGGTACCGGACAACTTTATGTCCGGGCCGCGCAGGATCTTGGGCTCCATCCAATAGTCCTGGCAGCTCCGCCCGTTCAATACGACTATCTTACGGAAAAATGTATCGAGGCAATCATAGTTGATACGAAAGATCTTGATGCGCTTATCCGCGAATGTTCCCGCCTCCGTTCAACGTATGACGTAGCTGGGATCACCTGCGCCAGAGAGGCATTCTATGCGACTAGTGGCAAACTCTGTCGGCATTTTGGGCTGCCAGGCCCCAATCCGGAGGCGGTAGAAAGATGCTGCAACAAATTCACGCAACGTAAGCTCCTTAAGGAAGCAGGCGTTTCCGTACCGTCATATTTTCTAGCAGTGAATACTACCGAAGTTATATCCGCTGCTGCAGAGATTGGCTTCCCTGTAGTTGTTAAGCCAGTCGTAGGTGTTGGTAGTGCCGGTGTACGACTCTGCTGCAATGTCGATGAGCTGTGTGAGCAGACGAGCCATTTGCTGAACAGCACAGACGTGCGACATTTCTCGTCAGGCATACTGATTGAAGAATTGGCGCAAGGCCCACATTTTTCGGTTGAAACAATGGGGACTGACGTTATAGGGGTCTGTGCTGCTGATTTCGGCCCTCCGCCGCACTTCGTGTATCGTCATTTCGCATTTCCGGCCCCGCTGAATGAATACGAGTACCGGCGTATCGTCGAGGTTGCACAGAGTTCTTTGCGAGCTCTCGGACTTGAATGGGGACCGGCCAATATCGAACTCCGGTGGACGAGTCGTGGACCCGTCGTTATAGAAGTCAATCCGCGCCTTGCTGGAACGCCGGACCCACAATTGGTTCTGTTAGCATACGGTATCGACCTCATCACCGAGCACATCAAGCTTGCTATCGGCGAGCAATCGACGTTGCACAGGAGACGTTCGCACACTGCGGCCGCCCGAATACTAGTTCCTGACCGCGACGGCACACTAACGTGGTCTGATAGCGAGAGCCGGTTGGCCGTTTTACCAGGTGTCGCAGAGGTCAAATTGTATCTAACTACGAACACAGCGATCATTAGGAAAGGAGATGCCCGAGACTGGATTGGGCACGTCATAGCGGCTTCACCGAGCCTAGCTCAGTGCGAGGCGATCCTTCAGAATGCCGTCGATCAAATCGATTGGACAATAACTCCGTTTCCGACGTAAACGCCTATTCTGCCCACATCGCAAGGCCTTTGATCTTCGGTTCCAGCTAGAGGCATTTATGAGCCGGGTTCCCGCCGTATCGTGTATCGTCATTTCGCGTTTCTGGCCCCGCTGAATGAATACGAGTACCGGCGTATCGCCGACGTTGCACAGAGTTCTTTGCGAGCGAGATCTCACCATCAGTGAAGCAAAAGTTGAGAAAACCGTAAGACCGTATGTCCGTCTTCGTGCCTGAGGTGGCTCGCCCTACACTGGTCTTCCGAGGGTTGCTCGGATAGGCCGAGCCGATCCTCATCACAGGAGGACGAGCCGTGGCAGATTATAAAGAAGCTTTTATAGGAATCGATGTCGCCAAATTAAAGAATGCGATTGCTATCGCTGAATCCGGCCGGGAGGGAGAGGTCCGCTTTTGGGGTGAGGTTGACGCCTCTGATACCAGCATGCGCCGCATCATCCAGCGGATAGCAGCAAAGTTTGACCGAGTTCATTTCTGCTACGAGGCGGGTCCGACCGGATACGGGCTGCATCGGCTTATCCGATCGCTTGGCCATGAATGTGTGGTGGTCGCTCCATCATTGATCCCCAGGAGGCCGGGCGACAGAGTAAAGACGAACCGTCGAGATGCACTCGCGCTCGCCCGGCTATTGAGGGCCGGCGAGCTCACGGCAGTGTGGGTTCCTGATGAGGGCCATGAGGCGATGCGCGACCTCGTTCGCGCTCGAGCTGCTGCTGTCGAGACATTGCGGGTTCACCGACAACAGATCAGTGCCTTTATGCTCAAACACAGTCGCATCTATCCACGCAAGAAGGGCTGGACGATGCGCTACCTGCGCTGGCTGCAGGAGCAACAGTTCGATCATCCGGCGCATCAGATTGCGTTGCAGGAAATGGTCGAGGCGGTGCGCGTCTCGAAAGAGCGCGTCGAACGACTGGAGAAGGTGATCGAGGAGTTCGTCCCAACCTGGTCGCTGGCGCCGGTCATTCGAGCGCTGCAGACCCTGCGAGGGGTCGATCTGATCGTCGCCGTGACATTCGCCACGGAGGTCGGCGACGTAAGCCGATTTGAGAGCCCTCGCCAACTGATGGGCTATCTCGGCCTGGTCCCTGGTGAGCGATCAACGGGTGAGACGGTCAGACGGGGTGGGATCACCAAGGCCGGCAACGGTCGGGTTCGGCACATGCTGGTCGAGAGCGCCTGGACTTATCGGCATCCGCCGAAGGTCGGCACGAGAAAGCTCTACCTCATGGAGCAAGCCCCATCGAAAGTTCGAGAAATTGCATGGAAGGCTCAGAGCCGGCTGACATCTCGATATCGAATGCTCGCCACTCGGGGAAAGCGAACGACAGTGGTTTGCACCGCCATTGCCCGCGAGCTGACCGGCTTCATGTGGGCTGTTGCAAGGGAGGCGCAGGCGATCAAATCATAAGTCGCCGAAGCGAACTTGCACCTCGCGCATGGGCGGAGGCGGGACAACGGCAGGGGAACACCCGTCAGACGCTTTGTGGCCGGCAATTGACCGACGCCCGTAGTAAGATCGGAACAGCCCCGGACGCACAATCGGGAATGCGGTAGCCAACCCGCGCATCAGAGTTTGATCACCGACGTCCTTCAGTTCCGCCTCCACCCATACGCGATCATCATCATGAACAGCGTTCGGTTGGGCGGTCGGTTTCTCGCGCCCAAAGCATTGACAACGGACATCAGAGCGGTGT
>NZ_LNCD01000066.1 GCF_001542405.1 Rhizobium altiplani | reverse complement strand
GATGCGACCGAGAAGGGCGGTGTTGCCAATGGCTCGGGTGGTTCTGTCGCCAGTGGCAACGTACTGACTAACGACACCGATCCTGACGCCGGCGACACCAAGACGGTCACGGCAGTCAGCTTCGGCTCAACAACAGGCACGCTCGGCACCGCACTTGCCGGTGCCTATGGCAGTCTCGTCCTCGCGGCCTCGGGTGCCTATACCTATACGATCAACGAAATCAACTCCGCGGTGCAGGCGCTGCGGCTGTCGACCAACACGCTGAGCGAGGTTTTCAGCTACACCATGCGTGACACCGCCGGGGCCACCGCCACGGCCGCGCTGACGATCACCATCCACGGCGCCGACGACGCGCCGGTTCTGGCGGTCCAGACCGCCACCCAGAATGCCACGGTCAATACCGCCTTCTCGTTCGCGTTAGCGGCCGGCACCTTCACCGATGTCGACAGCGGCGAAACGCTCACCTACACGGCAACATCTGCCGACGGCTCGGTTCTTCCCACCTGGCTGAGCTTCAACGCCGCGACGCAGACCTTCAGCGGTACGCCGACGGCAACAGGCACCTCAGGCATCAAGGTGACGGCAACCGACATTGCCGGCCTCGCCACCAGCGAGACCTTCAATATTACCACGACGATCGCGGGCAACACGACGCCGACGGCGGTTGCCGACGCTGGCGATGCGACCGAGAAGGGCGGCATTGCCAATGGTTCGGGCGGTTCTGTCGCCAGCGGCAACGTGCTTGCCAACGACACCGATCCGGATCAAAACGACACCAAGGCCGTCACGGCGATCAGCTTCGGCGCGACGACAGGCACGCTCGGCACCGCACTTTCCGGCACCTATGGCAGCCTGCTGATCGATGCGACAGGCGCCTATAGCTATACGATCAACGAGACCAACTCCGCGGTGCAGGCGCTGCGGCAATCGACCAACACGCTGAACGAGGTCTTCAGTTACACCATGCGTGACGCCGCAGGCGCCACCGCCACGGCCTCACTGACGATCACCATCCACGGTGCCGACGACGCCCCTGTTCTGGCGGCCCAGACCGCCACCCAGAATGCCACGGCCGGCACCGCCTTCTCCTTCGTGCTGCCGGCCGGCACCTTCACCGATGTCGACAGCGGCGACACGCTTACCTACACGGCAACCTCTGCCAACGGCACCGCTCTTCCCACCTGGCTGAGCTTCAATGCCTCGACGCGCACCTTCAGCGGTACGCCGACGACATCAGGCACGTCAGACATCAAGGTGACGGCAACCGACATTGCCGGCCTCGCCACCAGCGAGACCTTCAGCATCACCACGACAGTGCCTTCCACCTACAGCCTGTTCAGCGCTACCAGCACGCCGGCGCAGACGAACCTCAATGACAACAGGCAGATCGAGCTCGGCGTGAAGTTCCAGGCGAACGTTGCCGGTACAATTACCGGCATCAAGTTCTACCGCAGCGCCAACGACAACGGCCAGAACGTCGTCGACCTGTGGACGACCGGAGGCACCAAGCTCGCCACCGCCACCTATTCCGGCACCACCGGCAGCGGCTGGCAGACGGTGAACTTTGCAACCGCGGTCACCATCACCGCTAACACCACCTACATCGCGTCCTACCACACGACCGGTGCCTATGTGGCGACCGGCAACTATTTCACGGCAGCTGTCACCAACGGCCCACTGACGGCGCTCTCAAGTGCCGCCGCGGGTGGAAACGGTGTCTACCGTTATGGCGGATCCGCCACGGCAGGCATTTTCCCGAACGCCACCTTCCAGTCATCGAATTACTGGGCCGATGTGGTCTTCCGGCCAGCGACCCAAAACACGGTACCGACGGCGGTTGCCGATGCTGGCGATGCGACCGAGAAGGGCGGTGTTGCCAATGGCTCGGGTGGTTCTGTCGCCAGTGGCAACGTACTGACTAACGACACCGATCCTGACGCCGGCGACACCAAGACGGTCACGGCAGTCAGCTTCGGCTCAACAACAGGCACGCTCGGCACCGCACTTGCCGGTGCCTATGGCAGTCTCGTCCTCGCGGCCTCGGGTGCCTATACCTATACGATCAACGAAATCAACTCCGCGGTGCAGGCGCTGCGGCTGTCGACCAACACGCTGAGCGAGGTTTTCAGCTACACCATGCGTGACACCGCCGGGGCCACCGCCACGGCCGCGCTGACGATCACCATCCACGGCGCCGACGACGCGCCGGTTCTGGCGGTCCAGACCGCCACCCAGAATGCCACGGTCAATACCGCCTTCTCGTTCGCGTTAGCGGCCGGCACCTTCACCGATGTCGACAGCGGCGAAACGCTCACCTACACGGCAACATCTGCCGACGGCTCGGTTCTTCCCACCTGGCTGAGCTTCAACGCCGCGACGCAGACCTTCAGCGGTACGCCGACGGCAACAGGCACCTCAGGCATCAAGGTGACGGCAACCGACATTGCCGGCCTCGCCACCAGCGAGACCTTCAATATTACCACGACGATCGCGGGCAACACGACGCCGACGGCGGTTGCCGACGCTGGCGATGCGACCGAGAAGGGCGGCATTGCCAATGGTTCGGGCGGTTCTGTCGCCAGCGGCAACGTGCTTGCCAACGACACCGATCCGGATCAAAACGACACCAAGGCCGTCACGGCGATCAGCTTCGGCGCGACGACAGGCACGCTCGGCACCGCACTTTCCGGCACCTATGGCAGCCTGCTGATCGATGCGACAGGCGCCTATAGCTATACGATCAACGAGACCAACTCCGCGGTGCAGGCGCTGCGGCAATCGACCAACACGCTGAACGAGGTCTTCAGTTACACCATGCGTGACGCCGCAGGCGCCACCGCCACGGCCTCACTGACGATCACCATCCACGGTGCCGACGACGCCCCTGTTCTGGCGGCCCAGACCGCCACCCAGAATGCCACGGCCGGCACCGCCTTCTCCTTCGTGCTGCCGGCCGGCACCTTCACCGATGTCGACAGCGGCGACACGCTTACCTACACGGCAACCTCTGCCAACGGCACCGCTCTTCCCACCTGGCTGAGCTTCAATGCCTCGACGCGCACCTTCAGCGGTACGCCGACGACATCAGGCACGTCAGACATCAAGGTGACGGCAACCGACATTGCCGGCCTCGCCACCAGCGAGACCTTCAGCATCA
>NZ_LNCD01000065.1 GCF_001542405.1 Rhizobium altiplani | reverse complement strand
GCCTTCGAGACGACCCGTGAACGCGGCGTCTTCGATGCCTTCGCGCGGGTGTTTGCCGAACGCGGATTGCCGCTTGCCATCCGCTCCGACAACGGCCTGCCCTTCGCCAGCCCGAACGGGCTCTACAATCTCTCGAAGCTGTCGGTCTGGTGGCTGAGGCTCGGCATCGTCTTCGAGCGCATCCGCCCCGGCCATCCGCAGGAGAACGGCCGCCATGAGCGCATGCATCTGACGCTGAAGAAGGAAGCCACCCGCCCGCCGGGACGCAATATCCTGCAGCAGCAGATGCGCTTCGACGCATTCATCAGCGAATTCAACACGGAAAGACCGCACGAGGCCCTGTCGATGAAGGTGCCGGCCGAAGTCTACCAGACCTCGGCCGGCACCTATGAAGGGCTGCCCGAGATCAGCTACCCCTTCCACGACCGCGATGCCATCGTCACCAATTGCGGCCGTCTGCGCATCCATCGCAAGAAGATCAACATCTCAACCGTCATGGCCGGCCAGAAGCTCGGCCTCAAGAAGTCGACGACGGCATTTGGCTCGTCAGCTTCCTGCGCTATAATCGCGGATACATCGACCTCGAACAGAGGACATTGCAAACAATCGACAACCCGTTCGGCACGAGGTTGTCACCGATGTCTTAGGTACCGATTGTGACCTATGTGTCCGGGTCGGACACGAGAGTTAATGGCGCACCCGACAGGATTCGAACCTGTGACCTTTGGAATCGGAATCCAACACTCTATCCAGCTGAGCTACGGGTGCATGCCGAGGCGCTTGAATCGCCTTGTCCGATGCGAGGTTCTTAGCCTAGCTTCTCGCTGGCTTCAATCTACAAAATGAAAAGTCCGCCGTTCTTGCGGCCGGCGGACTTTTATGTCTCACGTCTGCGGGTTAGACCTGCATGGCGCCGGGGCCGGGGATGGCCTTTGGCGGCACCTTGCCGAGGATGATCATGCCGAGCACTTCGTCCTTGGTGACATCTTCGGTGCGGGCATGGCCGACGACCTGGCCGTTCTTCATCACCGAGACACGATCGGCGAGGTCGAAGACGTCGTGGATGTCGTGGCTGATCAGGAAGATGCCGATGCCTTCCTTCTTCAGCTGCTTGATCAGCTCGCCGACCTGCGCCGTTTCCTGGGGCCCGAGAGCCGCCGTTGGCTCGTCCATGATCAGGATGCGGGCATCGAAGAGGATCGCGCGGGCGATCGCCACAGACTGCCGCTGGCCGCCGGAAAGTGCTTTCACCGGCTCCTTGAAGCGGCGGAAGTTGGGGTTGAGGCGGCCCATCACCTCACGCGCGGAGGCTTCCATGGCGACGTCATCGAGCGTGCCCCACTTCGTGCGGATCTCGCGGCCGAGATAGAGGTTGGCGGCGGCATCGACGTTATCGGCGACGGCGAGCGTCTGGTAGATCGTCTCGATGCCGTACTTCTTCGCATCGCGCGGATTGCGGATGTCTGCCGGCTCGCCATTGATCAGGATCTCGCCGCTGTCGCGCTTGTAGGCGCCGGAGAGGATCTTGATGAGCGTCGACTTGCCGGCGCCGTTGTGGCCGAGAAGGGCGACGACTTCGCCGGGGTAGAGATCGACCGAAGCATTGTCCACAGCGTGGATGCCGCCGAAGGAGATCGAAATGTTTTTCATTTCCACAAGGGGAGTGCGTTGATCAGTCATATCTAGGACTCCTCTTTACTTCGACCGCGAGCGATAGACGGTGTCGAGCCAGACGGCAACGACAAGCACGGCGCCCACGACAACATTTTGTATGGGCGTGTCGACGTTGGCGAGGCCCATCCCCGATTGCAGCGACTGCATGACCAGCGCGCCGAGCATTGCGCCGGCGATCGTACCGGTGCCGCCGGCGAGCGAGGTGCCGCCGATGACGGCTGCGGCGATCGTATAGAGCTCGTAGGTCGTGCCTTGCGAGTTGGCGGCGGCGTTGAGGCGGGCGGTCGAGATCGCCGCGGCAACAGCCGCGAGAAAGCCCATAAGCGCGAAGATCCGGACGGCGACCCAGCGGGTCTTGATGCCGGCGAGCTCGGCTGCTTCAGGGTTGCCACCGATCGCGAAGACGTAGCGGCCGAAGCGCAAGCGGGTGGCGATGAAGGTCATGACGATGCCGACGAGAATGGCGATCAGCACCGGCACGGCGATGCCGTAGGAGATGAAGAGCCCCGTTTCCGGCCAGGCGATGTTGTTGGCTTCGGCGTACTTCTTGGCGATCGCCACCGGCCAGTAATAGATGGTGGACACCCAGATGGCGCCAAGGACTAGGGTGCAGCCGAGAACTGCCAAGAAATACTCTGCCCAGAGTGGACGGCGTGGGAAGTTGAAACGCTTGCGCTGGTGGCGCGAGCCGATGATGCCGACGACGATCAGCACACAGGCGACAAGCCCGATGATCCAGCTCCAAGTGGCTCCGACAGCCCCTTCAGCGCCCCCGCCCATAATGCGGAACGTCGTGTCGAGAGGTGCGACCGTCTGGCCCGATGTCACGTACCAGGCAAGACCGCGCCAGGCGAGGAAGCCGCCGAGCGTGACGATGAAGGAGGGGACACCCAGGAAGGCGATGATGACGCCCTGGAAAAGACCGATCAGCGTTCCGGCAACCAGACCGCAGACCAGCGTGATCAGCCATGTCCAGGAGTTGTCGAAGCCGAGGTACTGCGGCAGGAATTTCGCCTGGACGACGCCCATGATCATGGCGACAAGGCCAAGCATGGAGCCGATCGACAGGTCGATGTTGCGGGTGACGATGACAAGCACCATGCCGGTCGCGAGAACCGCGATTTCGGTCGTCTGGACCGAGAGGTTCCAGAGGTTGCGCGGCGTCAGGAAGAGCCCGCCGGTGTAGAGATGAAAGCCGATCCAGATGACGAGCAGCGCGGCGACCATGCCGAGCAGGCGCGTGTCGATCTCGGTTGCGCGCAGGAAGCGCGTAAAAGCGTTGCCCTCCGCCGAGCGCGGATGGCTCGATGAGGATTGCGTGATGTTTGCCATGGGTTTGCCGTTTCCCCCATTGTTTGGGGCCGTGGCGCGGGTGCCCGAAAAGCCCGAACCGAGGTTGCCCTGTTCTTGAATTGACCACCGAGAGACTTCCGAAATGGCCGCTCAAGGCGCGGCACTATTCTGGCAGGGAATCAAAGCGTTCGGTGCGTTACGAGGCGGGAGTGTCCGTGGAGGAGGCACCATCCGCATCCGGCGCCGCAACGAGACCGCTGCGGCGCCGGCGTGTTGATTGACCTGGCGAAGATTAATCGCAGGCCTTGACGCTGCCGGCCTTTACGCCCTGGCAAGCTTCAGCCTTGGAAATCCAGCCGGCGTCGATGACGACGTTCAGGTTGTCCTTGGTGATGGCCTCCGGCTTCAGGAAGATCGACTGCATCTTCACCTTCTTCGGGCCGCCCTCGAAAGTGGTGACACCGTCGATCTTGTCCATCGTCTTGCCACCAGCGAGGTCGAGCGCGATTTCAGCAGCGCGCTTGCCGAGTTCGCGCGAGTCCTTCCAGACGGAAACCGTCTGAGTACCAAGCGCGATGCGGTTCAGAGCAGCCTTGTCGGCGTCCTGCCCGGAAACCGGAACGGTGCCTGCCATGCCCTGTGCGTCGAGCGCGGCAACAGCGCCACCGGCGGTGCCGTCGTTCGAAGCAACAACGGCGTCAACCTTGTTGTTGTTGGCGGTCAGGAACTGCTCCATGTTGCGCTGGGCGTTCTGCGGCAGCCAGCCGTCGGTGTAGGCTTCGCCGACGTTCTTGATCTTGCCGGCATCGACAGCAGCCTTCAACACTTCCATCTGGCCCGAGAACAGGAAGTCCGCGTTCGGGTCGGACGAAGAACCCTTGATGAAGACGTAATTGCCTTCCGGCTTGGCCTTGAACACGCCTTCGGCCTGCAGGCGACCGACTTCCTTGTTGTCGAAGGTGATGTAGAAAGCAGCCGGATTTTCAATCAGGCGGTCGTAGCCGACAACCGGAATGCCTTCAGCAGCAGCCTTTTCGATGGCAGGGCCGATAGCATCGCTATCCTGGGCGAGAACGATGAGTGCATTCGCGCCCTGCGAAATCAGCGATTCAACATCGGTCAGCTGCTTAGCGGCAGACGACTGCGCATCAGCGGAAATGTACTTTGCGCCCTTGGCTTCGAGGGCCTTCTTGATGGCGGCTTCGTCGGTCTTCCAACGCTCTTCCTGGAAGTTCGACCAGGAAACGCCGACGACGAGATCAGCTGCCATTGCGGCGGTGTGCACCGACACGAGGATGGCCGCCCCGGCCATCAGCTTCAAAACAGACTTCATAAATATCCTCCCGAGTGAATAGCGGCCAGCCCCAGCCAGTGGTTCCTCCGGCCGCCGCGGTTCGCTGGCGAGAAATTTGAATTATTTTCTCGACAGTCGAGAAATTAAGTGTCAGAGATTTTTTCAACTGTCAACACCGCACTACCGGCTTCGTTGCGTCGCGAAAAAATTGCTGGAGATGGGGTGTGAGCGAGGGCGGAATGCGAGGGGGAGAGGCCGGCATATATGCTGACCAAGTCGAGCACGGAGTTGGTCCGGCAGAGAAACAGCGTCCTTGTGTTAGCTGCGCTTCGACGACATGGGGCGCTGGCGCATACAGAGATTGCCGACTTTACGAAGCTTTCCTCCGCGACGATTTCAGCAATCACGGCTGACCTCGAAAAAGCACAAATCATTGAAAAATCCGAGCAGCAGCCAAGTAGCGGAAGAGGGCGTCCGCGCGTGCTGTTTCGACAGCGGCGCGACTGCGGCTACCTTGTCGTCGTAATCATTTCATCGGACGGCGTGCAATATTCGCTGGTCGACTACGCAGGCAAACTCATCGACCGGTTCAGCGAGGAAAGGTCGCATGATCCTGCCGGTGCCGAGCGGTTTATTGCCTCTATTAAACAGGGGCTTGCGCGCATTCTTTCACGCTCGAAGCTGCCCCAGGAAAAGGTGCTGCTGATATCGATCAGCAGCAAAGGCCTGGTGCATCCGACCGACCCTGTACTGGTGTGGTCGCCGATTTTCGGCAGCAATCAGATCGACTTCGAATCGGCCTTGCGGCCGGATTGGCAGGCCAGGATTTTTCTGGGGAACGAGACACAGCTCGTCGCAGCCGCACTCGGCGCACATGAAGCGAATGCGAGGCCGGTTGATTTTCGGTCGCTCGCCGCCTTGTCGCTCGGACATAGTGTCGGGCTCGGCATCGTCCGGAGCACGGGGCAGGGCGAGCGTGAAGTGTCGGCCCCAAATTTTGGACATATGTTGCATATGGCAAACGGCGGCCTTTGTCGCTGCGGCAGCAGGGGATGCATCGAGGCTTATGCTGGCTTCTACGCCATTTTGCGCATGGCCTTCGAAGTGCCGCTCGACACGATCCCAGCCAAGTTCGTGCCGGTCGCCGAGCTCGACAAGATCGCCGCCCAAGCGCGACAGGGGCACCGCATGTCTGCCTTCGCATTCAGGCAGGCCGGTATTGCACTCGGAAATGGGCTCTCGCGTCTGCTAAGTCTGACAGAACGCATGCCGATCGCCATCACCGGGCCGGGAACGCGTTACTATGATCTGTTGCGACCGGGGATCGAGGAAGGGCTTGGCCAGACGCATGTCGTGCGGATGGAGGGAATGCCGGAGATCCGAGCCGTGCCCGACGAATCGATCCTCGTGTTCGAGGGTCATCTCGACCGGGCATTGTCGGTGATCGATCAGGAGCTGGTCTTGTCCGGTATCCAGGGATCGGATTAGCGGTGCGCCTAGCGGATCGTGCGGATGGAACGAGAAATGGCCGGGCAGGGACCCGGCCATTTCACAGGTGGCTTTCGGTCGGGAGAGGGCCGTCAGCCAATCTTGATGAGCTTGCCTTCCTTGACGGACTGCACGGCGGCATCGGCAAGCGCGAGGGCAGCCAGGCCATCGGCGCCCGACGGCGAGATGGTCGCGCCCTTTTCGATTGCGGCGATGAAGCTCGCGATCTCGTTGGCGTAAGCTTCGGTATAGCGAGTCATAAAAAAGTCATGCAGCGGCGGACGGGTATAGCCGTCGCCGTTGGCGACCTCGATCGAGACCGGACGCTGGTTCTCGGCAGCGACCATGCCCTTCGAGCCATGCACTTCGATGCGCTGATCGTAGCCGTAGGTGGCACGGCGGGAATTGGAGATGATTGCCTGCTTGCCGGATTTGGTCCGCAGGATCACGGAAACGCTGTCGTAGTCGCCGGCTTCGCCGATCGCCTTGTCGACGAGGACGGCGGCGGTCGCGCTGACGGCAACTGGCTCTTCGCCGAGCAGGAAGCGGGCCATGTCGAAGTCATGGATCGTCATGTCGCGGAAGATGCCGCCCGAACGCTTGATGTAATCGACTGGCGGGGCGCCAGGATCGCGCGAGGTGATCGTTACCATTTCGACATCGCCGATTCGGCCATCATCGATCGTCTTGCGAACAGCCATGAAGTGCGGGTCGAAGCGTCGGTTGAAGCCGACCATCAGCTTCGCCTTGGTCTCGTCGACGACCTTGATGCAGGCCTTGACGCGGGCAACGTCGAGATCGATTGGCTTTTCGCAGAAGATCGCCTTTCCAGCGCGCGCGCATCGCTCGATCAGTTCGGCGTGGGTGTCGGTCGGGGTGCAGATGACGACGGCGTCGATATCCTTGGCGGCTTCGATCGCGTCGATCGTGCGGACCTCGCAGCCGTAAGCCGATGCGATCGCTTCGGCGGCCTGCGGAAAGGCGTCGGCGACGGCAACGAGCTTGGCATTGGCATCGCCGCTGACGGCCTTCGCATGAACCTTGCCGATACGGCCGGCGCCGAGAAGACCAAATCTGACTGTCATGAGAACCTCCCTTGAATTCGGAACAAATGAACCGAACTGTGATGCTTGTGGAATTTTCATTCCATTTAATGGCTGCCGCGTCAAGCCCGGCGCTCTTTCACATTTACGGAATCCATCCTAAAGACATGTCATCGAAATACCGCGCGGGATAAATATGCAACTCATCGATCCGAACCATCCGGCCTATCGCCCGCTGTGGGCTCGCATCCTGATTGTGGCCGTTTGCTTTGGCTGGGCGCTGGTCGAAATGATCACTGGCGATCCATTCTGGGCGGTCCTGTCGGGCGGCGCGGGCGTCTATGCGGCCTATATGCTGTTCTGGAACTACAAGCCGCAGTCGCCGGAGGCGGACACGGCGCCATCTTCCGATGACGCGGAAGAGGCAGAAGATACAGAAGCCAAGAAGGACGCTGACTAGTCAGCGGGCAAGGCGACGCAGCGCCTGGTCGATCAGCAGGTTCGCTATCGTCATCCGCTTGGTGGCGTTCTCGCGGAACAGCTGGTTGACGCGATCGGGATGGTTCTGCTTGGCAAAGGCGCGGCGCTTTTCGCTGAGGCTCTGGGCTGTATCGCGCGCAGAAATGTCCAGTTCGGCCGCAATATCTTCAGGCGCGATGCGCTCGAGGTGATCGGGCATCACCGGCTCGGGCTCTGGTTCAGGAGGCGGCAAGGGCTCAGGCGACCGCTCGGCCACGGTCTCCGACGCGGCGAATTCCATTGTCTCGAAATATGCCTGGTTGGGTCGCGCTGACGACGCCGAGACGCCTTCCATGACGTCGAAGGCGAGGCCGGTATTGAGACCGCTTACGCGGGCGGCGGCGGGTGCATCCTGTTCGACGGTTTCGTCGTCCTCCGCCTTCAGGCGGTCGAGCACGGACTGGAACACGGATTGGCCGAACAGCATGATTGCCTCCCTTGGAGGGGCGCATTAGATCCGAACAAGGTGGTGCAAGGCTTGTCAGAGCACTCCCGCCTTCTTGCTTTCGGCCAGTACCAGGTCATAAAGCAGCCGTGCGCTCGGGGGCAGCGCACGTTCCTTGACCGTTATCAGGCTGTAGGGCCTGACGTTGATCTCGAAATCGATCGGCAACACCCGCACATCCGAAGCCTTCGACCGATGGGTCGCCAGGAACTGCGCCACATCGAGCGCGATCGGCGCGATCGCATCCGTCTGGCAAACCGTCGCACAGGTGAGCAGCAGCGAAGAGGTGTTGACGATATTTTCCGGGAGCAGCACGCCGCGAGAAAGGAAGAGGTCCTCGATCGTCCGGCGCAGGAGCGTTCCCGCTGGTTGGAAAACCCAATCATATTGTGGAAGGTCCTCGAGGGAGGCGACCTTCTTTTTCAAGAGCGGATGGCCGCCCCGCACGATCAAACAGGCCTTCTCCACGCCGATTTCCTGGACCTGGAAGAGGCGCGGGTTGAGATCATCGGGAATGCGGCTGATGATGAAGTCATGCTGGGCGGCGAGCAACTCGCGGGCAAGCACGTTGCTCGTTTCAACCTGTATGGTGACCTCTATGCCGGGTAGGGCGCTTCTAACGCGCTTTATCGCCGGCACGACCAGGCTCATGGCTGGGGCAGTGACGGCGCCGATAAAGACGGTACCTCCCTTGCCCGTTTTCAGTTCGGCGATTTCCCGGCCCGCCTCGCGCAGCTCGAGCATGATCTTGCGCGCGCGTCTGGCGAGCGCCTGTCCGAAGGTCGTCAGCACGACGCCGCGTGCCACGCGTTCGTAAAGTGGCGTCTTAACGATCGATTCCATTTCGGACAGGATTCGCGAGGCTGCCGGCTGTGAAATGTTCAGCGCTTCGGCCGCCGCGGAAATCTGCCCGCTATCTTCGATTGCGACGATCATTCGCAGATGATTCAGCTTGAGACCCAATCGCAAAAAGGCGTCATCGGCAAAGACATCCGTATGAATGTCGACGTGACCATGCGTCTGCGGGTCCGAAATGATCGCCATGGTTGCGGCCTCCCATCCGCGTTCCATTAAAAGTAATACTTTTTAACGATATACCAAAATTGTTATGCACTTTACCAGTTATTCTATTTGACAGTTATGGGATTCCATACCAGTTTGCCGCCGTGTGCTGGTTGGCATTCAACACGTGAGAGCGTGGAGGAGACCTACTTCGTTTCTCACCATCTGAAGTAATTATCCAAGACGGAACCTGCCACAGTTTCGGGGCGGGCGATTTTTCGCACGCGCGTTTATTAACTAAGGGAGAGAGAGATATGAAATCCATTATCTCGTTGATGGCAGCGGCGGCCTTTGGCGTCGCTTCGTTCGTTATGCCGGCTATGGCAGCCGACAAGGGCACTGTCGGCATTGCGATGCCCACGAAGTCGTCCGCTCGCTGGATCGACGACGGCAACAACATCGTCAAGCAGCTCCAGGACGCTGGCTATGCCACCGACCTGCAGTACGCTGACGACGACATTCCGAACCAGCTGTCTCAGATTGAGAACATGGTCACGAAGGGCGTTAAGGTTCTCGTCATCGCCGCTATCGACGGCACGACGCTTTCCGACGTTCTCCAGAAGGCTCACGACGCAGGCATCAAGGTCATCGCTTATGACCGTCTGATCCGCGACTCGGGCAACGTCGACTATTACGCAACGTTCGACAACTTCAAGGTTGGCGTTCTGCAGGCAACCTCCATCGTTGACGCCCTCGGCCTCAAGGATGGCAAGGGCCCGTTCAACATCGAGCTCTTCGGCGGTTCGCCGGACGACAACAATGCCTTCTTCTTCTATGACGGCGCAATGTCTGTTCTGCAGCCTTACATCGACAGCGGCAAGCTGGTCGTAAAGTCCGGCCAGACCGGCATGGACAAGGTTGGCACGCTGCGTTGGGACCCGGCAACGGCCCAGGCTCGTATGGACAACCTGCTCTCGGCTAACTACACCGACGCGAAGGTCAATGCAGTTCTGTCGCCTTACGACGGTCTGTCCATCGGCATCATCTCGTCGCTGAAGGGCGTTGGTTACGGTTCCGGCGATCAGCCGCTCCCGGTCGTTTCCGGCCAGGACGCTGAAGTTCCGTCGGTCAAGTCGATCATCGCTGGCGAGCAGCACTCCACGATCTTCAAGGACACCCGTGACCTCGCAAAGGTTACCGTCGGCATGGTCAACGCTCTGATGGAAGGCAAGGAGCCTGAAGTCAACGACACCAAGACCTACGACAACGGCGTCAAGGTCGTTCCGTCCTACCTGCTGACCCCGGTCGCAGTTGACAAGACCAACTACGAGAAGATCCTCGTAGAAGGCGGTTACTACAAGGCTGACCAGCTGAAGTAATAATTGTACCAAGTTGGCCGGAACCCGCTGCTTGCGGGTTCCGGTCTTCAATTTTATGATCGCCGCGTCCCTTTGGCTGCTGGCGTTGGATTATGACCATGGACAACACAATCCTCGAAATGCGGAACATCACCAAGACGTTCCCAGGCGTAAAGGCGCTTGAGAATGTGAACCTCAAGGTTCGACAGGGTGAGATCCACGCATTGGTGGGTGAAAATGGGGCCGGCAAGTCGACCCTTATGAAAGTTCTCTCCGGCGTCTACCCAGCCGGAACCTACGATGGCGATATTGTCTACGAAGGCGACGTCCGTCATTTCAAGGCGCTCAAGGATTCCGAAGAAATCGGCATCGTCATCATTCACCAGGAACTGGCACTGGTGCCGCTCCTGTCGATCGCCGAAAACATCTTCCTCGGCAACGAAGTTGCTCAGAATGGCATCATTAAGTGGCAAGAAGCCTTTAAGCGTACGAAAGAGCTGCTGAGCAAGGTTGGCCTCAAGGAGTCGCCGGAAACGCTCGTCACCGACATCGGCGTTGGCAAGCAGCAGCTGGTCGAAATCGCCAAGGCGCTGTCTAAGAGCGTGAAGCTGCTGATCCTCGATGAGCCGACGGCGTCACTCAACGAAAAGGATTCCGATGCACTGCTGGACCTCCTGATCGAGTTCCGCAACCAGGGCCTGACGTCGATCATCATCACGCACAAGCTCAACGAAGTTCGCAAGGTCGCTGACCAGATCACGGTTCTGCGCGACGGCATGACCGTCAAGTCGCTCGACTGTCAGACCGAAGAGATCAGCGAAGACATCATCATCAAGAACATGGTGGGCCGCGAACTCGCCGATCGTTATCCGCCGCGCTCCGTGCCGATCGGCGAAACGATCCTCGAGGTGAAGAATTGGAACGCTTTCCACCAGCATCACCGTGACCGCCAGGTTCTGCACGACATCAACGTCACCGTCCGCAAGGGCGAAGTGGTTGGCATCGCGGGCCTGATGGGCGCCGGCCGTACCGAATTCGCAATGAGCCTGTTCGGCAAATCCTATGGACACAAGATCCATGGTGACGTGTCGATGCACGGCAAGCCGGTCGATGTCAGCACCGTTCGCAAGGCCATCGACGCGGGTCTTGCCTATGTGACCGAAGACCGCAAGCATCTTGGTCTCGTACTCGGCGAGAACATCGTTCACAACACGACGCTCGCCAATCTGGCCGGGGTCTCGAAAGCCACGGTCATCGACACCATCAAGGAATCGAAGATCGCATCGGAATACCGCTCGAAGCTGCGCATCCGTAGCTCCAGCATCTTCCAGGAAACGGTCAATCTCTCCGGCGGCAACCAGCAAAAGGTTGTGCTGTCGAAGTGGCTGTTCTCCGACCCCGATGTCCTGATCCTGGACGAACCCACCCGCGGTATCGATGTCGGTGCAAAATACGAAATCTATACTATCATCAACCAGCTCGCAGCCGATGGTAAGGGTGTTCTGATGATCTCATCGGAAATGCCGGAACTGCTTGGTACGTGCGACCGCATCTACGTCATGAATGAAGGACGTATCGTTGCGGAACTGCCAAAGGGAGAGGCGAGCCAAGAAACCATCATGCGCGCTATCATGCGCTCAGGGGAGAAGAAACAATGACTCCGGTCAACCCTTCAGCCACCGAGGAAAGCAACGTCGTTTCCGTTGCGGACTATATCCGCGCCAACATTCGCGAATACGGCATGCTTATCGCGCTCGTCGCGATCATGGTGTTCTTCCAGTTCTACACGGGCGGCATTCTATTCAAGCCGGTCAACCTAACGAACCTCGTTCTGCAGAACTCGTTCATCGTCATCATGGCGCTCGGCATGCTGCTCGTCATCGTGGCCGGCCACATTGACCTTTCGGTCGGATCCATCGTTGCCTTCGTCGGCGCGGTGGCGGCTATCATGACCGTCAACTGGCAGATGAACTTCGTACTTGCGGGCATTCTCTGCCTGGTCATCGGTGGCGCCATCGGTGCTGCGCAAGGCTACTGGATCGCGTATCACCGCATTCCGGCCTTCATCGTCACGCTCGCCGGCATGCTCGTCTTCCGCGGCCTGACGCTGTTCGTTCTGGGCGGCAAGAACATCGGCCCGTTCCCGAAGGACTTCCAGGTTATCTCGACGGGCTTCCTGCCAGGCGAAATGATCGATATCGCCGGAATTCCGCTGCATTCCACGTCGCTGGTGCTGACCGTGCTGGGAACTGTCGTGCTCTTCTATCTCGCCTGGCGTCGCCGCAAGGTCAACGAGAGCCATGGCATCGATGTCGAGCCTTATGGCTTCTTCATCGCCCAAAACGTAATCATCTCGTTGGCGATCCTGTTCCTTGGCTTCCAGCTTTCCACCTACAAGGGCCTGCCGAACGTTCTCGTCGTCATGCTCGTGCTGATCGCGGCCTACACCTTCGTGACGCGCCGTACCACGATCGGTCGCCGCATCTACGCAATGGGCGGCAACGAGAAGGCAACCAAGCTGTCCGGTATCAACACCGAGCGCCTGAGCTTCTACACCTTCGTCAACATGGGTGTCCTGGCTGGTCTCGCCGGCATGATCATCGCGGCTCGCCTGAATTCGGCGACCCCGAAGGCAGGCGTTGGCTTCGAGCTTGACGTTATCGCGGCCTGCTTCATCGGCGGAGCTTCGGCATCCGGCGGCGTTGGCAAGATTACCGGTGCCGTCATCGGCGCGTTCATCATGGGCGTCATGAACAACGGCATGTCGATCGTCGGTCTCGGCATCGACTTCCAGCAGATGGTCAAGGGACTGGTGCTTCTCGCCGCCGTCTTCTTCGATGTCTATAACAAGAACAAGGGCTAAGCGCTCCGGCGCTGCCCAAGCATTCGCAGTCATGTGAACTTGCCAATCCGGCTCATTCTGGGAGCCGGATTGGCGAAGCATTTTCCGCGTTATCGAAAAAAGGATGAAGACCGTGCTGATTTCGCAGATCAAGGGTTCGAACGGAGAGATCATTGTCGCCGTGCGCGAGCCGGGCGGTACCGCGAAGGCCGTCAAGAACGCAGGCAGCGTCTATGCGCTGGCCATGGAAGCCGCAAACGGCGGCAAGTCGCTGTTGCAGGTGATTGAAGCACACGGCCTCGGCGATGCAGTCGACCTCGAAAAGGCTTATGCCGAAGGCAAGTTTCTGCCGCCGATGACGCATCCCGACGCTGCGCACCTGCATCTGACGGGCACAGGGCTGACGCATCTGGGCTCGGCTGCAACGCGCGATTCCATGCACAAGAAGACCTCCGAGGCGGCTGAAGAAACCCTCACCGACTCGATGAAGATGTTCAAGATGGGTCTCGAGAACGGCAAGCCGAAGGCCGGCGAGAAGGGCGTTCAGCCCGAGTGGTTCTACAAGGGCAACGGCTATGGTTCGGCTGCTCCGGGCGCGCCGCTCGTTTCTCCCTCCTTCGCGCTCGATGGCGGCGAAGAGCCTGAAATGGCGGGGATCTACGTCATTGCGGAAGACGGCACACCCTTCCGCATCGGCTTTGCGCTGTCGAACGAGTTTTCCGACCACGTGACCGAGCGGATCAACTATCTCTACCTCGCGCACTCCAAGCTGCGCCCGGCAAGCTTTGGCCCGGAAATCCGCATTGGCGTTGCGCCTGAGGATATCCGCGGCACCTCGCGCATCAAGCGCGGCGACAAGGTGATCTTCGAAAAGCCGTTCCTGTCGGGCGAAGCGAACATGTCGCACACATTCGCCAACCTCGAATACCATCACTTCAAGTACGGCCTGTTTCGTGTGCCCGGCGACGTCCACGTCCACATGTTCGGCACCGCGACGCTCTCCTTCGCGGAAGGCATCAAGGCTGAAGAGGGTGACGTCTTCGAAATCGAAGTCGCCGAATTCGGCTTGCCGCTGCGCAACCCTCTGAAGATTGCCGCCGAAGAAGAGATTGCCGTCAAGCAGCTCTGATTTCGCAAGGCCCGGCCGCTTCGGCGGCCGGACCGTTTTTAATGGAACGGTGAAGGAGGCCCAGTCGGCCCATGACCATTTATAAGAACCTCATTGCCGGCGAATGGGTCGGCACGGACGCGACGAAGAACATCAATCCGTCGGATACCAACGAGGTCGTTGGCCTCTATGCGGATGGTTCGGCCGAAGACACGAAGAATGCGATCGCCGCCGCCAAGGCTGCTTTCCCGGCTTGGTCGCGCTCCGGCATCTGGGAGCGTCATGTCATCCTGAAGAAGGCCGGCGACGAGATCATGGCTCGCAAGGACGAGCTCGGCGCTCTGCTGGCCCGCGAAGAAGGCAAGACGCTTCCCGAGGCAATCGGCGAGACCATTCGTGCATCGCAGATCTTTGAATTCTTTGCCGGCGAAGCGCTGCGTCTTGCAGGCGAGGTCATCCCGTCTGTTCGCCCGAATATTGGCGTCGAGATCACCCGTGACCCGCTCGGCGTCATCGGTATCATCACGCCCTGGAACTTCCCGATCGCGATCCCCGCCTGGAAGATCGCGCCGGCGCTCTGCTACGGCAATACCATCGTCTTCAAGCCGGCCGAACTCGTCCCGGGCTGCTCGTGGGCGATCGTCGACATCCTGCACCGTGCCGGCCTGCCAAAGGGCGTGCTGAACCTCGTCATGGGCAGGGGTTCGGTTGTCGGCCAGGCCATGCTCGACAGTCCTGATGTTACGGGCATCACCTTTACCGGTTCCACCGGTACCGGCCGCCGCGTCGCTAGCGCCTCGATCGAGCATAACCGCAAGTTCCAGCTGGAAATGGGTGGCAAGAACCCGATGGTCGTCCTCGACGATGCCGACCTTGGCGTCGCCGTCGAAGCAGCCGCCAATTCCGGTTTCTTCTCCACCGGCCAGCGTTGCACGGCGTCTTCTCGCCTGATCGTTACCGAAGGCATCCACGACAAGTTCGTCGCGGCGCTAACGGAAAAGCTGCAGACGCTTGTTGTCGACAATGCGTTGAAATCGGGCACGCACATCGGCCCCGTGGTCGATGAAAAGCAGCTGAAGACCGACACCGACTATATCGAGATCGGCAAGAAGGAGGGCGCCAAGCTCGCCTTCGGCGGCGAACTCGTCACCCGCGAAACGCCCGGCTTCTACCTGCAGCCGACGCTGTTCACGGAGGCCACGAACCAGATGCGCATTTCGCGCGAGGAAATCTTCGGACCGGTTGTCTCGGTCATCCGCGTCAAGGACTACGAAGAAGCGCTGGCAACCGCCAACGACACGCCATTCGGCCTGTCTGCCGGTATCGCCACGACGAGCCTCAAGCACGCGACGCATTTCAAGCGAAACTCCGAAGCGGGCATGGTGATGGTCAACCTGCCGACCGCAGGCGTGGATTTCCACGTTCCTTTCGGTGGCCGCAAGGGATCGTCCTACGGTCCGCGCGAGCAGGGCAAATACGCGGCCGAGTTCTACACGAGCGTCAAGACGGCCTATACGCTGGCCTAACGATGGCCCAAAACGATCCGAGCCGCTATGCAGCGGCTCGGACAACGGTATCTCGATATGAGTTCTTCGGAAGCCAGCCCTTCAGCTCTGGCTCTGGCTTTGCATCTGCCCCCGATCTTCAACCTTGACCACGACAGAGAGCTTTTCCCCCGGCGTGCCGATGCGCATGCCTGAAACGGGAGCCGCATCGCGGTAGCAGAGGCCGGAGGCGACACGCACATAGCGTGCGTCGGGGCAGATATTGTTGGCCGGATCGAAGCCGACCCAGCCGAGGCCCGGGAGGTGCGCTTCGCCCCAGGCGTGGGTCGCCGACTGCTCGATCTTCTCTTCCATCATCAGGTAGCCGGAAACGTAGCGGGCCGGCACGCCGAGGCTGCGTGCGGCGGCGACAAAAATATGGGCATGGTCCTGGCAGACGCCGCTCTTCTTCTCAAGCGCTTGCTCAGCCGTGGTCTCCGTGTCGCTGGTCCCAGGCAAGTAGGTCACGGTCTCATGTATGCCGGACATCAGCGCGTGCATGCGAGCAAGCTCGTTCTCGCCGCTCACACCCTTGGTGAGTTCCTTGATCAGCTTTCCGGACTTCGTCCTCGGCGTTTCACGCAGGAAAAGCCAGAGCGGGCAGAAGCCGCTATGGGGGCCGAGTACCCCATTTCGATCTTCCGTTTCGACCTCGCCTTCGGCCACGATGCGTGTCGCCCGCTGCTCGCCTTCCAGCGAGACGAGGTTGACGTGGTTGCCAAACTGATCGTCGTATTCGACTTCGGGCCTAGCGCCCTCAACCTGCAGCGACCAGTTGATGACTGACTGTCCGGGAACGGAGAGCGGCGTCAGCCGCAGCCGCTGCAGCGAGAAGGCCGCCGGTTCTTCGTAGTGATATTCGGTGACGTGGCTTATCTTAAGCTTCATCTCATGCCCGCCTATGCATAGAACCGGTAACCATCGGAAATTTCCATGCCGAGCTGGTTGTTGCGCGTGACGAAATCTTCCAGAAATTCATGCAGGCCCTGATCCATGATCTCCTTGATGGCACGTGTCTGGAGCGTCTTGCGGATGGAATCGGCCGTATCATGCGCCGGCAGCCGCTCACCGTAATCCTTGGCGAGATAGCCGAGTTCGCTGACGATCTTCTCGTAGCAATAGGCGAGCGAACGCGGCATCTGGCCGTTCAGGATCAGGAAGTCGGCGATATTCATCGACCGATATTCGCCGTCATACGCCCAGCTGTAGGAGCGGTGGGCGGAGACGGAACGCAGGATCGATTCCCACTGGATGTTGTCGATCGACGTGCCGACGGCCGAGACCGAGGGCAGGAGCACATAATACTTCACGTCGAGAATACGGCTCGTATTGTCCGCGCGCTCGATGAAGGTTCCGATGCGGGCGAAATTGTAGAGTTCGTTTCTGAGCATCGAGCCGTGGAAGGCACCGCGGATCAGCCCGGCGCGATGCTTGATGGCATCGATTGCCTCCGGCATCTCCGCGGCTTTCAGCCGCTTCGAAAGTAGCGATTTTAGCTCGATCCAGAACTCATTGGTCGCTTCCCAGGTCTCGCGGGTCAGGGCGGTGCGCACCATGCGGGCGTTGTTTCGCCCGTAGTCGACGCAGGACATGACGCTTGAGGGATTGGAGCGGTCTCGCAGCAGGTAGTCGATCGCGTCGGCGCTCGTCAGCTTGCTGTGCCCCTCATCAAAGGTCTCGCGCACGCCGGCGCTTTGCAGGACGCCGTCCCAGTCGTCGTCGCCGGTTCCGCTTCGGGTCAGCGACATGCGCAGGCCGGCATCGATAAGGCGCGCTATGTTTTCTGCGCGTTCGATGTAACGGAACATCCAGTAGAGTCCGTTTGCAGTTCTTCCGAGCATCAGTCCTCCAATACCCAGGTATCTTTTGTGCCGCCGCCCTGGCTGGAATTGACCACCAGCGAACCCTCTTTCAGGGCCACGCGCGTCAATCCGCCGGGAATGATCTGCACCTTGTCGGAGACGAGAACATATGGCCGCAAGTCCACGTGACGTGGCGCAATGCCTTTGTTGACGAGGATCGGCACGGTCGACAGCGAAAGTGTTGGCTGCGCGATGTAGTTGGCGGGCTTCGCCTTCAACTTCTCGGCAAAATCGGCGCGCTCCTTCTTGGTCGCCGTCGGGCCGACCAACATGCCGTAGCCGCCGGAGCCGTGTACCTCCTTGACCACGAGTTCCTCGAGGTGCTCGAGCACGTATTTGAGGCTCTGCGGCTCGGAACAGCGCCAGGTCGGCACGTTTTCGAGGATCGGCTTGCGTCCGGTATAGAATTCGACGATCTCGGGCATGTAGGAATAGATCGCCTTGTCGTCCGATATGCCGGTGCCCGGCGCATTGGCGATGGTGATGTTGCCGGAACGATAGACATCCATGATGCCGGGGATGCCGAGTGCTGAATCCGGCCGGAAGGTGAGGGGATCGAGGAAGTCGTCGTCGACGCGGCGGTAGAGCACGTCGATCGCCTCATAGCCGCGGGTCGTGCGCATCTTCACCTTGCCGTCGATGACGCGGAGGTCCGAGCCTTCGACAAGCTCGACGCCCATCGTGTCAGCCAGGAACGAGTGCTCGTAATAAGCCGAGTTGTAGATGCCGGGTGTCAGGACCGCAACGCGTGGCTTGCCCTTGCAGCCTGGAGGCGCGAGCGATGCCAGGCTCTGGCGCAGCAGATAGGGATAGTCTTCGACCGGCCGGACCTTGTTGGCATGAAACAGGTCCGGAAACATCTGCATCATCGTTTCGCGGTTTTCCAGCATGTAGCTGACACCGGAGGGTGTGCGGGCGTTGTCCTCCAGCACGTAGAACTCGTCCTCGCCGGTGCGCACGATATCAGTGCCGACGATGTGCGTGTAGACGCCGCCGGGCGGCCGGAAGCCAATCATCTCGGGCAGGAAGGCGTCATTCCTCTCGATCAGTTCGCGCGGTATGCGACCGGCGCGGATGATTTCCTGCTTGTGGTAGATGTCATCGAGAAAAGCGTTGAGGGCGATTACCCGCTGCTCGATACCCTGTGCGAGCTTACGCCATTCGCGACCTGAGATGATGCGGGGGATGATGTCGAAGGGAATGAGCTTTTCGGAAGAGTCTGCGTGTCCGTAGACCGCGAAGGTAATGCCGGTCTTGCGGAAGATGTTCTCCGCGTCCCGGGATTTTGCAATCAGATGCGCTCGATCTTGGTTACTGTACCACTCAAAGTATTTTTCATATGGCTGTCGCGGACTTTCGCCCCCGGTGATCATTTCATCAAATGCCAAAGGTGTGGCTCCCCTTTTTTGTTCATTTGAATACAACGCAAATGGCAATGCAAGAACCATGCACAGTTTGAACGCGAGATTCGTGAATCCTTCTCGAAGGCCAAAACAGACGAAAAACTGGGCATTTATCGATAGCTGGCGTCGACACGCCCGTCGTCAATCCTCAGCGTCCGCTCAAAATGTGAGCAGATGAACATTTTCGAGCCGAAGACCGATTCAATTTCGGGCTGAGTGCCGGGTATACGGTTGCGCGAGCATCAGGGAAACTTCAGGTAAAGCATCAATGCTTCAAATACGACCGAGCTGCAGCGGGCTTAGGTCGCCTCGCCTGAAAACGCGATCAGGTTTCCGTCGGGGTCCTGCACGATGAAGCTTCGTGCGCCCCATGGCTCGGTGCGCAGGGGCTGGTGGAACGATGCGCCGGCGGCCTGATACTCCAGGAACAGCCGCTTCGGATCGTCGGCCGTTAACGTTGCGGAGAGGGCGTCGACTTCTCGCGCTCTGAAGCCAGCGTCGAAGACCGGCCCGCCGACCTTTCGCAGGTTCAGGCGCGCGCCGTCGCGAAACACCTGGGCATAAAATGGCGGCTCTCCGTACTGGAACGCCACTTCAAAACCCAGTTTCCGAACATAGAACTGGCACGAGGCAATGATATCGGAGACGAAGAGTTGCGGCTCCGCGGAGAGGACGAGCGGATGTCTACTGTCCGACGCTTTCGATTTCGTCATGGTTTCGATCCCTCTGACCAAGGCCGGCCAATCCGTAAAGCCATGCTTTCGGGCAACAAGCTCCTGAGCATCGCTGAGCTTGAAGTCGGCGTCCAATATTTCTCGATCGCTTTGATCTCGATATCTGGGCAGGATCCACCTGATCTGCGCCGCAACCGGATAGTACCGTTCGCGATGCCATCGCAGGTATGTCTTGGCTTGTTTTCTGAGGTTTTCGATATTTGGCATGGGCGCGGCTTACGTTTGACTTTGTCGTACGTAGGCGGGCAATGCCCCTCCGGCCCGAAGCCGACGCGCCCTACAGCAGCACCAGCATCCTAATGCAATGGGCCAATTGCCACAAGGCGAGATTGTAAGGCCGCGGGATCATTTGGCGTCGTGAGACGCGTATTGCAAAGGGCGGGATTTGTCCCGCCCTTTCTTTTTTCAATTAGGCGCGTTCACGGCGCTGACCGTTGCCACCGCGCGACGGACCGCCGCGACGGTTTCCGCCGTTGCCTTCGCGACGTTCGCCGCCGCCGTGGGCCTGCGCGCCACGATCTTCACCGTGTTTGCGGGCCGGGCGGCCGTGCGCATTGCGGGCGCCGCCGCCGGGATGATGACGGTTCTCGCCATTGGCATGGTTGCCATGCTGGGGGCGCTGCGGCTTGCGGGCCGGACGGAAGTCCGACGTTGTCGCCAGATCGTTGTCGGGGCCGGACGTCATCGGCGTAGCCTCGCCACGGCGCTGGCCGCGGAAGTCTTCGTTGCGCTGGGTTTGGCGCTCAGGACGCGGACGACGCTCGCGGCGCTCCTCATTGTTGGCGCGGACTTCGTCGCCAGCTTCAGGGCGCGGACGACGCTCCGGGCGGCCACCTGCACGATGGCCTTCGCCACGGCGCTCACCGCCACGGTTTTCACCACCACGACCCTGGCCGCGGTTGCCGCCATTGCCATTGCCATTGCTGTTGCCACTGCCATTGCCGCGGCGCGGAGTGGCGTTCATGTTGGCAGGCGCTTCACCACTGGCTACAGCGATGTTGATGTTCATCAGGCGTTCGATGTCGCGCAGGAGACGGGTTTCGTCAGGTGCACAGAATGCGATCGCGATGCCGTCACGACCAGCGCGGGCCGTACGGCCGATGCGGTGGACGTAGGCATCCGGAACTTCCGGCAGGTCGTAGTTGTAGACGTGGCTGACGGCCGGGATGTCGATGCCGCGGGCGGCAACGTCGGTCGCAATCAGCGTCTTTACGTCGCCGTCACGGAAGGCCTTGAGGGCGCGCTCGCGCTGGCCCTGGCTCTTGTTGCCATGGATGGAAGTGACCGAATAGCCAACGTGGTCGAGGTGCTTCATCAGCTTCTCGGCGCCGTGCTTGGTGCGCAGGAAGACGATCGCGCGTCCGTCAGGGTTCTCGGTGAGTGACTTCTTTAGGAGGTCCGTCTTGTCGTTCTTGCCGTTGACGAAGTGGACATACTGCTCGACCTTGTCGGCAGCCTTGCCCGGAGGTGTCACTTCGACGGTGACCGGGTCCGTCAGGTATTCGCCGGCGAGGTCGGCGATCGATTTCGGCATGGTTGCCGAAAACAGCATCGTCTGGCGTTTCTTCGGCACCATCTTGGCGATCTTGCGCAGGTCGTGGACGAAGCCGAGGTCGAGCATCTGGTCGGCCTCGTCGAGAACGAGGTAGCGTACGGCGGTGAGGCCGATGGCGCGGCGGGCGACGAGGTCGAGCAGGCGGCCGGGCGTGGCAACGAGGATGTCGGTGCCCTTTTCGAGCTGCAACTGCTGCTTGTTGATCGAGACGCCGCCCACGACGACGTTGATGCGCAGGTGCGACTTGCGCAGGAAGTTCTTAAGGTTCTGGGCGATCTGGTTCACCAGTTCGCGGGTTGGGGCGAGGATCAGCGTACGGGTGGTACGGTTGTCCGGACGCCGCTCTTCAGGGATGATCTTTTCGATGATCGGCAGGCCGAAGGCGGCCGTCTTGCCGGTGCCTGTCTGAGCAAGGCCGATAAGGTCGCGGCCTTCGAGAAGAAGCGGGATCGCCTTTTCCTGAATGGGGGTCGGCTTTTCGATGCCGAGCTGGAAAAGTGTGGCGACGATCGGCTTGGAGATGCCAAGCGATTCAAAATTGGTCAAGTCATAACCTTTTTAGGGCGCGCCAAAAAAATCGGCCGGATCGCAAAATGCGACCCGGTGTCATTCTGGCGTCAAGAACCCCGCGTGAAGTGGGAACTTGTCTTGTTGGAAAAAGCTTTCCAGCGCTTCTTGCCCGCGTCTTGGGATGCGGCCTGTACGAAATGCGCTTTTGCCCTTCTTCCTGCTCCTATTTGCTGGCAGGGGCACGCTCACGCGGCGGCCGGAAGGTGAAAGCTGGCCTGCATTTGGTCTAGTTGGGGCCAAAAGTCAAGAGCACAGGCTCAACGCCCACCGCAGCGACACCCTATGCCAGCGCGTTCTCAGTAGCAGACCCGTGTCCGGTAAGCGTCACCCCAACCGTTGTGCCGCCATACGATATGGCACCGAGGCGCGTAGTAGTACCGCGAATAAGGCCTGTAATAGCTCCGATATGCCGGCCTGTAGTAGCCCCCATAATAGGGTTGGTAGTACGGCCTATAGTAGGACCTGTAATACGGCCGATAGTACGGTCGATAGTATGGGCCCGGATAGCCGTAATAGGCGTAGGGGCGCCCAACCTGCGACAGCAGCAGGCCGCCGACTGCTCCAACGGCAACGCCTCCCCAGAAGTCATGATTGGCGTTCGCGGGCGTTGCCGGGATGAGGGTTGTACCCGTCAGGGTCAATGCCATTAAGCCCGCCGCCATGCTTTTATGAAGTACGGACATGGTCGTCTCCTTTCGTAGACGATGCTTGTTCCTGAAGCCGTCAGGCGAAACCGTTCGGGTATACGGGCCAACTGAACGAGTTCATTTTAGAAACGAGTGAAACTATACCACAGTTCCGCAGGGTTTATTCGGTTTGAACTGCTGCATCGCAGCGGCCGCGCCGGCGCTAGAGCACAGGTTGCCTGCGTCCTGCAGGGTGCCGCTGCATTATGGTTAAAGGGTTGTTAAAGAGCGCCCGTTATACTTGCTCGATGAGTAAGCTTTTCCTGACTGAGGACCAACTTTGACATCGAGCGGGGACCTTCTCGAGCTGGCCTGCCGCCGGATCGCGGATCTGGAGCGCCCCGCCTATGTCAAGAACAGCGAGCTTCGCTATGTGGCCGTCAACGAGGCCTATGCATCCTTCTTCGGAAGGGAGATCCCTGATTTCATCGGCTGCCGGAGCCGAGAACTTATCGATACGCCGGAAGAGGAGGCCCGCGAAGACAAGGAGCGGCGCGCACTCGTCTTCGCGAGTGAGGAAAGTGCCGTTTGTTTCGACAGCAGGGGCTTCGGGCGCGAGCGGGTGCGGATCGAGAGTTTCTCGCCGTCCGAAGATTGCGTCTATGTACTCGGTATTTTTGAAAGGACAGCTCCACATCAAGACGGCGGCGATCAGCTGACAGGGGCCAAGCCGACCCTTTCGGCATCCGACTTGGCTCGCAGCCGGGCGCTGACGGACGATCTTGAAGGCATTCTTCGTGCTCTCCCAGTCGGTGTCATGATCCTCGACGAAGAGCGCAACGTCCTCTACGCCAATGACGAGTTCTACGATGTCTGGGATCTACCACGTGACGACCGCTTCGACGGCTTGGCCTTCATCGACGTCATCCGTCGCAATCACCAACTCGGTCGCTATGGGGACAGGCTCACGCCGGAGCAGATCCTTGCCCGGCGCGAGAAGCATTTTGCTGCGGAACAGCAGCCGCCAATAGAACTGGGCTGGGTTAACGGCAAGCGGGTCCTGTTCGAGGGCGGCCGCCTTTCCAACGGTCGCGTCCTGCTTTCCTATACTGATGTCACTGCGGTCCGCCAGCGGGAGAAGGAAATTCACGAAACGCGGGCGGCTCTCGCGCATCTCGGCGACTTGATGGAGGACGCGACACGGGCGATGTCGCAGGGCCTCTTGATCGTTCAGGACGGCAACATCCTGCTTGCCAGCGAGCCACTCAGCGAGATCCTCGCCATACCACCTGAATATCTCGCAGTTGGACGGGGGTGGATCGATCTGTTCCGGTTTTGCGCCGAACGTGGCGACTTTCACGGGCAGGAAGATGAAATCCTGCAGAGCTGGCGCGATAACATCGCGGCCAAGAAGCCGATTTCGACGCCGTTCCATGTCGCCGGAGAGCGCTGGGTTAACCTGGATGCGACGATCAGCGAGCGGCAGCACTGGGTTGCGCTGTTCACCGATGTCACCGAAGCGAAGCAGCGTGAGGCCGAGCTTGAGCGGTTGCTATCCCGGGCGGAAGCCGCCGATCGCGTCAAGTCGGAGTTCCTGGCGAATATGAGCCATGAGATCCGAACGCCGATGAACGGCGTTCTCGGAATGGCCGAATTGCTGGCGAAGACCAATCTCGACACGCGCCAGAAGACGTTCATCGATATCATCGCCAAGTCGGGCAACGCCTTGGTGACGATTATCAACGACATTCTCGACTTCTCCAAGATCGACGCCGGCCAGATGACCCTCAGGCGCACGACGTTCGATTTGGTCGAGGCGATCGAGGACGTTACAACGCTCCTGTCTTCGCCGGCGGCTGAGAAGAACATAGAGCTGCTGGTGCGCGCGGCACCCGATTTGCCGTCGGCCGTGATCGGTGACGCCGGCCGCTTCCGCCAGATCATCGCCAATCTCGTCGGCAATGCCATAAAGTTCACCGAGCGCGGTCACGTCCTTGTGGACGTCGGCTTTACGCCGGGCGCGGAAGACGAAATCATGGCGCGCATCCGGGTCGAGGATACTGGCATCGGCATCCCGGGCGACAAGCTCGACTCCATTTTCGACAAGTTCTCGCAGATCGACTCATCCTCCACGCGTCGCCATGAGGGAACCGGGCTTGGCCTTGCCATCACGGCAGGGCTGGTCGACTTGTTCGGCGGCTACCTCGAGGTGGACAGCGAACCGGGGGAGGGCTCGGTCTTTACGGTAAACCTGCCTCTCACCGTGGCAGCGGCGCGCCTTGCTCCAAAGCCCTTGCCGGTCAACGTGACAGGTGCGCGCGTTCTCATCGTCGACGACAACGCGGTCAACCGACAGATTTTGGCCGAGCAGCTGGACCTCTGGGGCTTCGATGGGGCCGCCGCCGAGGACGGACCGGCGGCCATGGCAATAATCGCCGCAGCGAACGAGTTGGGCATCGAGATCGATGCGGTCGTGCTGGATTACCAGATGCCGGGCATGAACGGCGCCGACATCGCACGGAAGCTGCGCGCCGACAGCCGCTTTGAACGGCTGCCGATCATCTTCCTGACCTCAATGGACATTTCCGGGACGGAGAAAGAGTTCGCCGCGCTTAACGGTCAAGCCTATTTGATGAAGCCGGCGCGGGCCAACGTGCTGCGAAACACCATCGTTGACGTCGTGCGGGCAAGTCGCACGACACAGATCGCTGCGGCGGGGAAGACGGTTCCGGAGGCAGCGCCGCCGCCGCTCGCCAAAGCTGAGCCTTCCGAATGGCCGCCGGCGGAGTTCATCGACGTGCTGGTTGCGGAAGATAACGAAGTCAACCAGATCGTCTTTACGCAGATATTGCAGGAAACCGGCCTCAGTTTTCTCGTCGTCGGCAACGGCGAGGAGGCGGTTGAGGCATGGGATCGCTGCGCACCACGCATCATCATGATGGATGTCTCGATGCCTGTCATGAACGGCCACGACGCGACGCGCGCAATACGCGATCGCGAACGCGTACAAGGTCATCGCGTGCCGATCATCGGAGTGACGGCGCATACGCTGGAGGTCGACCGCGATCTCTGCCTGGACGCCGGAATGGACGATTACATGTCAAAACCGATCAGCCCGGAACTGCTCGAAGAGAAGCTTGCGCAGTGGCTGCGCGCGAGCGAGCAGCACGCGGGGTCTAGGATTTGATGCCGCAGAGCATCTCGCGTTTTCCGGCAAAGCCGGCACGACGCTCCACCGCAAAGCCGGCGGCGATCAGGTTTCGTCGGACAAAGCCGGCCGCCGCATAGGTCGCGAAGGTTCCGCCTGGCTTCGTCTTCTCGCAGACGAGGCGCATCAATTCCTCAGACCACATGTCGGCATTGCGCGATGGGGCGAAGCCGTCGAGATACCAGGCATCGAAGCCGGCTTGCGCGGCCGCGACGCCTTCGAGAGCATGGCCGCGGATTACGCTGAGCGACGTCTGGTCATCGAGCCGCAGGAAGACGCTTGCTTCCGGCGTTTCCGGCCAGGCGGCCGCCAGGGCTTGCCGCTCGATGTCGATCTCGGCCCAATGAGAAAGCGCACGGTCGATTTCCCCACGCCGCATCAGATAAAGTTCAAACGACATGAAGTGCAGTTGCTGCCCGTTGCGCCGAAAGAGTTTCCATTGCCGCCACGTTTCGGCGAAATTCAAACCTGTGCCGAAGCCGAGCTCGCCGATCAGGAAGTCGCCGTTATCCTGCCAGCGCTGCGGCAGGCCGTTGCCGGCGAGGAAAACGTGTCCGCATTCCAGCCGGCCATCGGTCTGGCAATAAAAATGGTCGCCAAAGGCCGGTGAATAGGGCATATCGCCGTCGCGCCACTCCAGCGGCTGGTGGGGGCCAGCACTCTTTTCGGGATCAGTATCTGTCATGCCAAAAGCCGATAGTCCGACCGCGCGTTCCGGTCAATCATCGACTGCCCTGCTGATCATCGGTGGCGGTATCATGGGGCTATGGGCAGCGGTTCAGGCGGAACGCCTGGGCATCAATGCATGGCTCATCGAAGCCGGCCGGCTTGGTCACGGCGCGAGCGGCGGCCTGCTCGGGGCGCTGATGCCGCACATGCCGGACAAGTGGAATGCCAAGAAGCAATTTCAGTTCGATGCGCTCGTTTCTCTGGAGGCGGAGATTGCAGCGTTGGAACGGCAGACCGGTCTTTCCGCCGGCTATCGGCGCTCGGGCCGCCTCATTCCGCTGCCGAAGCCGCATTTGCGCGAGATCGCGCTCGGTCATTCCCGGGATGCCAAGCATCGCTGGATCGCCGGCGAGCAGCGCTACCACTGGCGCGTGCTCGACAAGCCTCCCCAGGACAACTGGCTGGACGCAGCGGCAGGTGAAAGCGGCTTCGTGCACGACACGCTTGCCGCCAGAGTCGCGCCGCGGTCGCTCATCGCGCTGCTAGCGGCATCACTGCGCGACGCACGGAGCGTCCGCGTTGCCGAAAACGTTTCGGTCGATGATCTCGATCTTGAGCGCAAGGTTGCGATTACCAGTGCAGGTGACATTGCTTTCAGACAGTGCATTGTCGCTGCCGGCCACCAATCCTTTCCATTGCTGCAGCGGTATACGGGTGGCCTTGTGAAGCCGCTGGGCCAGCCTGTCAAAGGCCAGGCAGCCCTGCTGAAAGTCGACATAGCCCCGTCCTTGCCGACGATCTTTCGCGACGGGCTGTATATCGTTGCGCATGAGGGCGGCCATGTCGCCGTCGGCAGCACCAGCGAGAATCGCTTCGACGAACCATTCTCGACGGACGAGCAGCTCGACGCGCTGCTTGAGGCATCTGCCCAATTGGTGCCGGCGTTGCGAGGCGCGCCCGTTGTTGAGCGGTGGGCCGGTCTGCGGCCGAAAGCGATCGATCGTGATCCGATGATCGGCGTCCATCCCGACCATGCCGGCCTGATCGCATTGACCGGCGGCTTCAAGGTCAGCTTCGGCCTGGCGCACCGTCTGGCTGCGGCAGCGATCCACCTCGCGGCCGGCCGCCAGCCGCCCTTCGCGCTGCCGGAAAGCTTCTTGCTCGCCAATCACATCTGCGTCGCTTCACGCTAAACGTGAATTAGCACCTCCTGCCTTTCGTTATTCTGTCATGCAAATCACCTATCTGCTAGCGCAACCGCGGCGCCGACGGAGGGCTGTGCCGTTTGTTCGACGGAGGAAATTGGATGCGCTATGCCATTTGCTTTACACCCGCTGCGAGCGACCCGCTTTCGCACGTGGCTGCAAACTGGTTGGGTCGAAACGTGTTCTCTGGCGAGATGGTCGAGCCGACAGCGATCCGCGGCCTGAGCATTCACGAGATTGCCTTCCATACGGCGCTACCGCGCCGCTATGGCTTCCAAGGTGTTCTGAAGGCGCCCTTCCGCCTCGCCGCCGACGTAACGGAGGCGCAACTTCTGCGGGATCTGATGCGCTTCTGTGGAACGCTGACGCCGTTTCACATCCATCAGCTTGAGGTGGCGAGGCTCGGTGTATTCTACAGTCTCGTTCCGTCGCGGCCTTGCGAACATGTCCACTATCTTTCCAGTGCCGTCGTTCAAGAGTTCGACCGATTCCGGGCGCCGTTGAGCGAGGCAGAAATCGAGCGGACGGACCCGGGTGGCCTGTCGGCGGCGCAGTTCGCCAATCTGTATCGCTGGGGCAGCCCTTTTGTGATGGACGAGTTTCGCTTTCATATGCCGCTGACCGGTCCTGTCAGCCACTGCGACATGCCACGGGTCGAGCAGGCGCTTCGGAACGCCTTCGAGCCAGTCCTCGCCGATCCCGTCAAGGTCGCCAATGTCGCGCTGATGGTCGAAGAGGGGAATGGCGGGCCGTTTAGCGTGCATTCGCTGCATCCGATGGGCAAGGTCAGCGCACGTCGAGATCGTGTTCCTACACTGGCCTAAGAGTTTGCGCCGCAAAGGCAAAACTCTGTTGCGTACTTTCCGTCTCGACATTCCTACTCTGGATGCTACCGTTTCGCCGACTTTCAGGAAGGTGATTTCATGGTATCCGAAACTTATCCGCGCAATCTGATCGGTTACGGTCGCAACACGCCCGACCCGAAGTGGCCGGGCGATGCCTGCGTGGCCGTTCAGTTCGTTATCAATTACGAAGAAGGCGGCGAAAGCTGCATTCTCGATGGCGATCCTGCCTCCGAAAACCTTCTGTCGGAAATTGTCGGTGCCGCGTCCTGGCCGGGTCAGCGAAACCTCAATATGGAATCGATTTACGAATATGGCTCGCGCGCCGGGTTCTGGCGCTTGTGGCGCATGTTCACGGAGCTCAAGGTTCAGGCCACCGTTTATGGGGTGACGCTTGCTATGGCGCGCAACCCGGAGGCGGTCGCGGCCATGAAGGAAGCCGGTTGGGAGATCGCCAGCCACGGGTACCGCTGGCTTGAGTACAAGGACTTCCAGGAAGACGTCGAGCGCAAGCATATCCAGGAAGCCGTGCGCCTCCACACGGAACTGACCGGCGAACGTCCCTACGGAATGTACCAAGGCAAGCCTTCGGACAACACGCTGCGCCTCGTCATGGAAGAGGGAGGTTTCCTTTATTCCTCTGACTCTTATGCCGACGATCTGCCGTTTTGGGTGAAGGGTGTCGATGACAACCCGTTCCTGATCATACCCTATACGCTCGAGACGAACGACATGCGCTTTGCAACGCCGCAAGGCTTCAATTCCGGCGATCAGTTCTTCACTTACCTCAAGGATGCCTTCGATACGCTGTATGAAGAGGGGAAGGCCGGCAGCCCGAAGATGATGTCGGTCGGCCTGCATTGCCGTCTCGTCGGTCGTCCCGGTCGCGCCGCAGCGTTGAAACGCTTCATCGAATATGTGCTGAAGCACGACAAGGTGTGGATACCCAGGCGAATCGAGATCGCGCAGCATTGGCATGCCCACCACAAGCCGGAGACAATCTGATGCTTTCGCGGGACGAGTTCGTGTCACGCTACGGCGGTGTCTTTGAACATTCGCCGTTCATTGCTGAGCGTGCCTATGACGACGGTTTCGTCGGCGACGAACTGACGGTGGATCGTGTCCACACGGCGCTCGTCGCCATCTTCCGGGCGGCGAGTCCGGAGGAGCGGCTCGGCGTGCTGCGTGCCCATCCCGATCTTGCCGGACGTCTCGCGATAGCGGGTGAGCTTACCGAAGACAGCAAGAAAGAGCAGGCAGGCGCCGGGCTCGATCGGCTGAGCGCCGCGGAACATGGCCGCTTCACCGAGCTCAACACGGCCTATGTCGAAAAGTTCGGCTTTCCCTTCATCATCGCGGTTAAGGGCCTGAACAAGGATGACATTCTGGCTGCCTTCGAAAAGCGCATCGACAACACGCGCGATGAAGAGTTCGAAACAGCCACCGCACAGGTCGAGCGTATCGCGTTTCTGCGCCTTGAGATGATACTGCCGGGGCGTTGAGACAGGCAGCTCCTTGGTGCTTTTCTCTTTTGCGCCCGTGACTTATAGTTGCGCCATGAGGCCATCCGAAGTGCTGGAGAAGAACAGGCAGGCGATCCGCGAAGTGACGAAGCGCTTCAACGCGGCGAACCCGCGTGTCTTCGGCTCCGTGGCGCGCGGCGAGGACCGGCCGGACAGCGATCTGGATATTCTGGTGGATGCGCTGCCGGGCAGCACATTGTTGACGCTGGGCGGCTTGCAGGACGCACTGGAACAGATGATGCTGGGTACGTCCATCCATCTGCTGACGCCCGGCGACTTTCCCGAACCCGTGCGTATCCGTGTCCTTTCGGAAGCGAAGCCCATATGAACCTCGAGCGAATTTCCTACCTGCTGGAGCGCATGCGGCAAGCCGCTACCGATGCCCATCAAATGGTCACCGATGTCAGTAAGGAGCACTTTCTGGCTGATATCATCCTTCAGCGGGCGGTCGGAATGAGCCTCCTGATGGCTTCGGAGATCGCTGCACAACTCATAAAGATCCATCCCGAGTTTATGGTAGAGCACCCCGAGTTCCCTTGGGGCGCGATGCGAGGCATGCGCAATCGTATTGCTCATGGCTATTTCGACATCGATCTCGACAAGGTTTGGGCGACCGCGAAAGACGATGTTCCCGACCTGCTCTACAGACTTGACCTCGTGCGCAATTGGCGTGCCGAAGGCGAATAAAGACATGTCTCAAATCCTCGATATTGTTCCGCTGACCAAATCCGCCTTTGCGCCCTTCGGTGATATCATCGAAGCCGATCCGGTAACGATGCGCTATATCAACAACGGAACGACCGAGCGCTTCCATGCGCTTGCCGCTGCCGAAGCGGCAGGCGAGGGCGCGCGCGTCGTCATCAACCTGTTTCGCGGCCAGCCGCGTCACTTTCCCTATGAAGTTGACATGATGGAGCGGCATCCGTTCGGCAGCCAGAGCTTTTCGCCTATCTCCGGCCGCCCCTATCTCGTCGTCGTCTCCGAGGACGAGGGCGGCAGGCCCGGTCGTCCGCGGGTGTTTCTGGCGCGGGGCGATCAGGGCGTGAACTATCGCCGCAATACCTGGCACCACCCGTTGATGTCGCTTGGCGCCGTAAGCGATTTCCTTGTTGTCGACCGCGAGGGACCCGGCAACAATCTGGAAGAATACTTCTTCGAAAGGCCCTTCATCATCAGCGAGCCGAGCCTATGACCGGACTGACCACCCACGTACTAGATACCGCGTCCGGCAAGCCGGCCGAGGGATTGCGGATCGATCTCTTTCACCTTGAAGGAGAGGTCCGTCGCCATATGAAGACGGTCAAGACCAATTCCGACGGCCGCGTCGACGGCGGGCCGATCCTGATCGGCGATAGCTTCAAGGCGGGGACTTATGAACTCGTCTTTCATGCCGGAGACTATCTGCGCGCCGAGGGTATTGCTCTGCCACACCCGGCCTTTCTGGATCTCGTGCCCATCCGCTTCGGTATTGCCGACGTCACCGCGCATTACCACGTGCCCTTGTTGATCTCGCCTTACGGCTATTCGACCTATCGCGGTAGCTAGGTGATGCGGTTTGCGGCGATCGCGGATGTACACGGCAACCATCTGGCGCTCGAGGCGGTGCTGGCCGATATCGCGGCGCAGGGCGTTACCGAGATCGTCAATCTCGGCGATTGTTTCAGCGGCCCGCTGACGGCAGGGCGAACTGCGGAGCTTCTGCGGGAGCGAGACATGCTAACCGTCCGCGGCAATCACGATCGCTATCTGATCGAACAGCAGCGCGAGGCCATGCATCTTTCGGACACGGCAGCGTTTGATCAGCTGACGGCGGACGACCTGCAATGGTTGCGCGGCCTGCCGACGAGCGCCGTTTATCGGAGCGAGGTCTACCTTTGCCACGCGACGCCTGCGAACGACAGCACCTATTGGCTGGAATCCGTGTCTACGGAAGGCCATGTCTTCCTGAAGCCGCTTGCAGAGATCGAGGCGTTGGCCACGGGCGCGGATTTCCCGCTGATCCTCTGTGGCCATAGCCATATCCCGCGACTGGTTCGCCTCAGCGATGACAGGCTGATCGTCAATCCCGGCAGCGTCGGCTGCCCGGCCTATGACGACGATCGACCGCATTACCACAAGGTCGAGACCGGCCACCCGCTGGCGTCCTATTGTATCCTGGAAAAGGGCGAGACCGGCTGGCTCCCTGCCTTCCGCACGGTCGCCTACGACTACATGGCCATGTCGCGCCTCGCAAATGAAAACGCCCGCCCGGATTGGGCAGGCGCGCTCGCGACCGGTTGGATGCCGTAGCTTCTTTTCTTACTGCCGACCGAGCAGTATGGAAGAATTGACGTCGTTGATGTCGCGCTTGCCGCAGAGCGCCATGGTGATGTCCATCTCCTTGCGGAGGATGCTGAGCGCGAGTGTAACGCCGTCCTTACCCATGGCGCCGAGACCGTAAAGGAAGGGGCGGCCGATATAGGTGCCCTTGGCGCCGAGGGCGACTGCCTTCAACACGTCCTGGCCGGAGCGGATGCCGCCGTCGAGATGCACTTCGATCTTGTGGCCGACCGCATCGACGATTGGCTCCAGCATGCTGATCGAAGAGGGGGCGCCGTCGAGCTGGCGACCACCATGGTTGGAAACGATGATGGCGTCGGCGCCTGTTTCGGCTGCTGCCTTGGCGTCCTCGACGTCGCAGATGCCCTTGATGATCAGCGGGCCGCCCCACTGCTCCTTGATCCAGGCGACGTCGGCCCAGGAGAGCTGCGGGTCGAACTGTTCGGCGGTCCAGGAGGAGAGCGACGAGAGATCGGAAACATTCTTGGCGTGGCCGACGATGTTGCCGAAGCTGCGGCGCTTGGTCTGCAGCATGTCGAGGCACCAGAAGGGGCGTGTCGCCATCTGCCAGATGTGCTTCGGCGTGAATTTCGGGGGGGCGGAGAGACCGTTGCGCAGGTCCTTGTGGCGCTGGCCGAGGATCTGCAGGTCAGCGGTCAATACGAGAGCCGAGCACTTCGCCGCCTTGGCGCGGTTGATCAGGTTGAGCACGAAATCCTTGTCGCGCATCACGTAGAGCTGGAACCAGAATGGCCTGGTGGTAACCGAGGCGACATCCTCGATCGAGCAGATGCTCATCGTCGACAGCGTGAAGGGAACGCCGGCTTCTTCCGCAGCACGGGCTGCCAGCATTTCGCCGTCTGCGTGCTGCATGCCAGTCATGCCAGTCGGGGCGAGCGCCACTGGCATCGACACTTTCTGGCCGATCATGGTCGTTTCAAGTGTCCGGTTCGTCATGTCGACGAGGACGCGCTGGCGCAGCTTGATCTTGGCAAAATCGCTCTCGTTCGCCTGGTAGGTCGACTCCGTCCAGGCACCCGAATCCGCATAGTCGAAAAACATCTTCGGGACGCGGCGCTGGGCGAGGCTCTTGAGGTCGGCGATTGTGAGAGGAGTGGCCATGGATAAGACTTTCACATCTGAATAACGCCATGGCCCTTAACATGATTTCCGAGGCTTTGTGTATCTCTTTCGTCGCCTATGGGACAAGAATCAGGCTGCCTGCCGCCCGTCCTTCCTCAAGGAATTGCTGGGCTTCCGCAGCCGCCTCTAGAGGGTATTCGCGGGCAATTGTCGACGTTATGCCTGAAGCCTGCATTCCGACCACGGCTTCAGCTGCCGTCAGGTAGGCTGCAGTGTCCGTGATGTAGACCATGACGCTGGGATGTGTCAGCGATTTTCCGGGGCGAAGCTCATCAACTGAGACAGGCGGGATCGGCCCGCCGGCCTGTCCGATTGTGGCGACGACACCGAAGGGACGAACGGCCGCTATGGATTTTGCCAGCATGCCGCCCCCGATGCCGTCATACGCGACATCGACGCCGCGGCTGTCCGTCAACCGCTTCACTGCGGCGACGACATCTGCGTCTCGGCCGATGGTCAGATGGTCCGCACCGTAGCTGCGGGCGAGATCGGCCTTCTCCTCCGAACTCACGGTTCCGATGACTGTAGCGCCGAGATACTTTGCCCACCGCACGAGAATACTTCCAAGCCCGCCGGCGGCGGCATGAATGAGAACGGTCGTTCCGGGCTCGACGCGATAGGTCTTCGTCAAGAGCATGTACGCTGTCAGCCCCTTGAGCATGGACGCGGCCGCAACCTTTGAAGGTACGCCATCGGGCAGGAGAACGGCGCGGGCCGCCGGCAAGAGCCTTGTCGCGGCATAGGCGCCGACAGGCGCGCCGGCATAGGCTACGCGATCGCCGGGTTTCAGTCTCGTGACGGCGCTTCCAACGGCTTCGACAGTGCCTGCTCCCTCGACCCCGAGTACGGCGGGATAGGCCGGCAGGGCGTAGAGCCCGCGACGGTGGTAGATATCGAGGAAATTCATACCGATCGCGTCGTGACGGATGCGGATCTCGTTTGCGCCAGGCTCCTGCGGCTGCTGTTCTGATACCTGTAGTTGCTCGATGCCTCCTGGTGCGAGAAGCGTAACGGCCTTATCCATGAAACGTGCTCTCCGATTGCTGCTGCAGCCATCATCGCCCATGGCGTTATGGTCGAAAATTCCCTATCGTTTCTCATTGCATGGGAAAAAATGAACAATGATCGATTGGGAAAACCTTCGCTACTTCGCGGCGTTCGCTCGTGCCGGCACGCTGCTCGGAGCTGCGCGCGCCCTCGGAGTGGAGCACGCGACAGTTGCCCGTCGAGTGGCCGGGCTCGAGGAGCAGATGGGTGTGAAGCTGGTCGACCGGCGCGGTCGGCGCATCGTGCTGACGCCGGAGGGCGAGCGGGTGGCGGGCATGGCGGAGCGGATGGGGCAGGAGGCGCAGGCCATCGAACGCTTGGGGCTTGCGGCCGGCGCGACGCTTGCCGGCGAGGTCAGGATCAGCGCGCCACCGACGCTCGCGGCTGCAATGCTGCCGGCAGCGCTGGTCGCCTTGCGAGCCCGCCACCCAGATATTGGTATCACCATCGTCGGCGAGACCCGCTATGCGTCACTCGACAGGCGGGAGGCGGATATTGCGGTCCGCATGACGAAGCCGGAACAGGGCAATTTCGTCATCAGCAAGCTTGGGAATGTCGGCTTCGGCTTCTATGCCACGGCTGCCTATCTGGCCGCGACGTTGGAGGAACAGCGGACTTTCATCGCCTACGATGAAACGATGGCGAGCGCACCGCAGTCGGTCCGGCTCGCCGACGCGACTGAGGGAAGGAAGGTGGCACTAAGGGCAACGACGCTGGAATTCCAGCTGGCGGCGGCGCGCGCTGGCGGCGGCATCGCCATGCTGCCAAATTTCATGCTGGCGGGTCGTGATGATCTCGTCGAGGCTATTCCTCAGCGGCAGCCGCTGACTCGGGAGTTCTGGCTCGTCGTCCATGCCGACATCCGCAACGTGCCGATCATCCGGGTTGTGATGGAGGCGCTGAAGTCGATTCCGTGGTCCGGCTAGCAGCTGCGGGCATTTCCGTGGGCAATAGCGCAGGTGGTTGGGGCTAAGAGGCGGCCTGAGCCGGCCGCCCCTAGTCAATATTCTTGCTTGGTCGGCCTGAACAGGATCTCGTTGACGTCGACATCCTCCGGCTGGCTCATGGCGAAGGCAACCATACTCGCGAAAGAGTCGGCCGGGATCGCCATTGCGTAGACCTTGCGGGCGCGCTCGGCGACGTCAGGTTCAGTGATGCTGTCGGGCAGCTCGGTCGCAACGGCGCCCGGCGAGATGATCGTCGTGCGGATGTTGTAGGGCTTTACCTCCTGCCGCAGCCCTTCGGAAATGATGCGCACGCCATGCTTGGTCGCGGCATAAACGGCGCTGCCCGGATTGACCTTGTGGCCGGCGACCGACGAGACGTTGATGACATGGCCACTCTTCTGCTGCTTCATATAGGGCAGCGCTGCGGCAATGCCGTAGAGCACGCCCTTGAGGTTGACGTCGATCATGCGGTCCCAATCCTCGACCTTGCCGCGCTCCAGTGGAGAGTGCGGCATCAGGCCGGCATTGTTGATGATGACATCGACGCGGCCATGCAGCCGAACGGCGTGGTCGACCAGGCGTTTGACCTGATCGACCTTAGTTACGTCGGTCTCGCCGACGGCGTCGCTGCCGAGGCCGAGTTCGTCGGCGATCGCATTCAGCCGGTCGAGACGCCGGGCGCCGAGAACGAGTTTGGCGCCGTCTCGCGCCAGGCGTCTGGCCGCCGCTTCACCAAGGCCGCTGCTCGCGCCGGTGATCACGACGACCTTGTCCTTGATACCGTCAGTCATGACAGGTCCTTTCCCTTCGCTTGGTCACCGCTCAGCGGTCGACCCTTGCCTGTAGGTGTGCCGGATAGCGGTCACCCTCGACCTTTATGCCGGCGAGCGCGGTTTCGATGGCGGCAAGGTTTTCCGCCGTCAGCTGCACGGCAGCGGCGCTGATGTTCTCTTCCAGACGGTGCATCTTTGTCGTTCCGGGGATCGGAACGATCCAGGGCTTGCGGGCCAGCAGCCAGGCAAGCGCGATCTGTGCCGGGGTCGCGCCCTTGTCGCGGGTGATCTCGCCGAGGCGGTCGACGAGCGCTTGATTGGCCTTGCGGGCTTCGGCGGAAAAGCGCGGAACGACGTTGCGGAAATCCTTGCTGTCGAAGGTGGTCGTCTCATTGATCGCGCCGGTCAGGAAGCCCTTGCCGAGCGGGCTGAACGGAACGAAGCCGATGCCAAGCTCCTCGAGCGTCGGCAGGATGTCCTGTTCTGGCTCGCGCCACCACAGCGAATATTCGCTCTGCAGCGCGGCGACCGGCTGCACTGCATGCGCGCGGCGGATCGTCCTGGCGCCGACTTCCGAAAGGCCGAAGTGCTTGACCTTGCCTTCGCTGATCAGGTCCCTGACCGTGCCGGCGACATCCTCGATCGGCACGTCAGGATCGACGCGGTGCTGGTAGAAGAGGTCGATCACGTCGGTGTTGAGGCGCTTCAGCGCCGCATCGGCAACCTCTCTGATACGAGCAGGGCGGCTGTTCATGCCGCTCTGGCCGCCATCCGGGCCGAAGTTGAAGCCGAACTTGGTGGCGATGACGACCTTGTCGCGGAATGGCGCCAGCGCCTCGCCGAGCAGGGTCTCGTTCTTGTAGGGACCGTAGGCTTCCGCGGTGTCGAAGAAGGTGACGCCGCGTTCGAAGGCGGCGCGGATTAACTTGATCGCGTCCGCGGTGTCCATTGCCGGGCCGTAGCCATAGCTTAAGCCCATGCATCCGAGGCCGAGCGCGGAGACTTCGAGGCCGCTTTTTCCGAGTGTGCGCTTCTGCATGGAATTTCCCTTTCCTAGCCCTGGTATTGTTCGTCGGTGACCGTTTCCATCCAGTCGACCACCTTGCCGTCGAGGGCTTCGGCGATCGCGATGTGGGTCATGGCTGTTGTCGCGGATGCGCCGTGCCAGTGCTTTTCGCCCGGTTCGAACCAGATGATGTCGCCGGCGCGAATTTCTTCCACAGGTCCGCCGTCACGCTGTGCGCGGCCGGTACCGGAGAGGACGATCAGCGTCTGACCGAGCGGATGGGTGTGCCAGGCGGTGCGGGCACCGGGCTCGAAGGTCACCGTTGTACCGCCGACGCGTGCTGGCGCCGCCCCGTTGAACGGCGCATCGATGCGGACCGTCCCAGTGAAATAATCCGCCGGTCCCTTGGCGGATGGATCGGAGCCGTTTCGCTTGATTTTCATCTTTCGTCCTTTCGTGAGCTCAGGAGCGTGCTGCTCGGCTGACGTTCGGAAGAAGATCTAGTGCGGATGCTTTCCTGCGATTAGATGGTATAAACGGCATAAGCTTATGAGTGAGATTCATGAATGACGCGGCAATCGATCAACGACCTCATCGCCTTTCTGGCCGTGGCGCGGGAGAGAAGCTTCACGAAGGCCGCGGCCAAGCTCGGCGTGTCGCAATCGGCGCTCAGCCATACCGTCCGCGGCCTTGAAACACGCCTCGGCCTGCGGCTGCTGACGCGCACGACACGCAGCGTGTCGCCGACGGAGGCAGGCGAGCGTCTGCTGAGCTCGATCGGGCCGCGTTTCGATGAGATCGAGAGCGAGTTGGCTGCGCTCAGCGAATTTCGCGAGAAGCCGGCGGGTACGATCCGCATCACGGCGGGAGAGCATGCCGCTGAGGCCATACTCTGGCCCGCGCTGGAGAGGCTGTTGCCTGATTATCCCGATATCAATGTCGAGATCATCGTCGACTACGGGCTGACCGACATCGTCGCCGAGCGCTATGACGCCGGCGTCCGCCTTGGCGAGCAGGTGGCGAAGGACATGATCGCTGTGCGCATCGGGCCGGACATGCGGATGGCTGTCGTCGGAGCGCCTGCCTATTTCGACCGGCAGCTCAAGCCGCAGGCGCCTGCCGACCTCACCGACCACAACTGCATCAACCTGCGCCTGCCGACCTATGGCGGGGTCTATGCCTGGGAGTTCGAGAAAGAAGGGCGAGAGGTAAAGGTGCGGGTGGAGGGGCAGTTGGTGTTCAACAACGCGCAGTTACGGCTGAACGCAGCGCTTTCTGGCCTCGGTCTGGCGTTTATGCCGGAGGCGCTGGTGTGGCAGCCACTGTCCGATGGACGGCTCGTTCGCGTCCTTGAGGATTGGTGTGCGCCGTTCCCCGGATATCATCTCTATTATCCGAGCAGCCGGCAGACGTCGCCGGCCTTCGCCCTGCTGGTCAATGCGCTTCGCTACCGGGGGTGAGGCATACGAAATTCGCCTGCTCGCTGCGGACCGATGCCGACCTCAACGGGCAGATCTCAGATGGCACTCTTGGCGGCGACGCCTGCCACATAGGTCTCCACGATCGCGCGGTCGTCGCCCATGGTTTGCAGCAGGAAGAGTTCTTCCGGCAGCGTCTTCACGACCTCCATCTTGAGCGCCATGGCGGGCGTTGCGGCGGCGTTGAGGACGACGATATCGGCGTCGGAGCCGACATCGAGCGTACCGATCCTGTCGGCAAGGGACAGCGACCGGGCGTTGCCCAATGTTATGTGGTAGTAGCTCTCCAACGGGTTCAGGCGTTCGCCGAGCAGCTGCTGGATCTTGTAGGCCTCATCCATCGTGCGCAGCATCGAATAGCTGGAGCCGCCGCCAATGTCGGTCGCGACCCCGATGCGCACCGGCTTTTCGCGGCGCGCAAGCGCCTTCAGCGGGAAAAGACCCGAGCCGAGGAAGAGGTTCGACGTCGGGCAATGCACCGCGACCGAGCCTGCTTCGCTCATCGCATCGGCCTCGCGATCCGAAAGATGGATGCAATGGCCGAAGAGCGTCTTGTCGCCGAGCAGGCCGTAGCGCGCGTAGATGTCGGTGTAGTCGATCGCCTCGGGATAAAGCTCGCAGGTGAACTTGATCTCGTCGTGGTTCTCGGAGAGGTGAGTCTGGATGTGGAGGTCGGGAAACTCGCGGGCAAGCGCCTGGGTGGCCTCCATCTGTGCGGGCGTCGAGGTAATCGCGAAGCGCGGGGTGATGGCGACGTGGCAGCGCGCCTTGCCGTGCCAGTCTGCGATGATCTGGCGGGTCTCGTCATAGCCCATCTGAGGTGTGTCGAGCAGCCCCTGCGGGGCGTTGCGGTCCATCATCACCTTGCCGCCGATCATGCGCATGCTGCGCCTCAGCGCTTCTGCGAAAAAGGCGTCGGCGGAGGTCTTGTGGACGGAGCAGTAGGCGACGGCCGTCGTCGTGCCGTGGCGCACGAGCTCATCGTAGAAATGCGTGGCGATGCGCTGGGCGTGATCGCTTTCGACGAAGCGGCATTCCTCGGGGAAAGTATAAGTGTTCAGCCATTCCAGCAGGTTTGCCGCATAGGAGGCAATGACCTGCATCTGCGGGAAATGCAGGTGCATGTCGATGAAGCCAGGCATGATCAGATGCGGACGATGGTCGACGGTTACGGCATCGGCGGGGGCGTGCGGGCTCACCTTGTCATAGGCGCCGCAGGCAACGATCAGGCCATCCTTGATCAGGAGGGCGCCGTCGCTTTCGTAGAGATAGCTTCCACTATCGCTAAGATCTTGGGGTGCGCGCAGGAAGGAAAGCAGGCGGCCGCGGAGGAGGGTATGTGTCATGGCTTTCTGTCTCTGTCGATTGTCTTCTTGTTGCGCCGTTGGCGTCAGGGCGCCGGCTGGGCGGCAATGGCCGCCGGAGTGTCGGCGCAGCCGTACATGGTCTTGTCTCCGAATGCCAGAACCGCGTTCAGCGTGTAGTGACGATCGGACATGCCGTCTGAGCAATCCCCTTTGGTCAGCGTCAGCTTGAAGGGTGCCGGCCCGTCGGCGATCGTCCACGTGGCGCGATCGTTCTCGATGACCGGACCGGAGTTGGCGCTCTTGACGTCCTCGATACCTGGACGGCTGAACGTGAGCCCGTCGGTGCGGATCTTGATCGCCCAGAAGGGCTCGGTGCCAAGGGCGTTCAGATCGCCGGAAAAATTGCCAGCGGCTGGTGCCGCGCCGCCCTCCGATCCCGAAGCATCCGCTCCGCTCTGCCCGCAGGCGGTCAGGGTGGCGGCGAGGAGCAGGGCGCGAAGGGCGGCTGAGATCATTCCTGTTTGCCTTCGACTGCGCTTTCGAACCAGGCGACGAGCAGCTCGCGCTCATCCGGGGTGATATCGGTCACGTTGCCGGGCGGCATGGCGTGGCTGCGGCCCGCCTGTATATAGATCTCGCGCGCATGAGCGGCAATTTCCGCATCGGTTTCGAGGACGACGTCCTTTGGCGGCCGCGCTAGCCCTTCATAAACCGGTTCGGCGGCATGGCACATGGAACAGCGCGTGCCGACAAGCTGCTTGACCGCGGGGAAATGCGGGTCGCCGGCGAATTGCTGAAAGGCGGGGGCAACCGCTTGCGCATCCTTCTCGCCGGTTAGCACCTGCGGCACCGTGGACAGCCACATGATCAGGATGAAAAGGATCACGGTGACGATCCAGGTCCAGGTCGGGCGGCCCTTCCTCGCATGCGTCGTGTTGAACCAGTGGCGGATGGTGACGCCCATCAGGAAGACGAGGGCGGCGATTACCCAGTTATAGGCGGTGCCGAAGGCCAGCGGATAGTGGTTCGACAGCATGAAGAAGATCACGGGCAGCGTCAGGTAGTTGTTGTGGAGTGAGCGCTGCTTGGCGATCGCGCCGTACTTGGCATCGGGCGTGCGCCCGGCGATCAGGTCGGCGACGACGATCTTCTGGTTCGGGATGATGGTCATGAAAACGTTGGCCGACATGATCGTTGCCGTAAAGGCGCCGAGATGCAGGAAGGCGGCGCGGCCGGTAAAGAGTTGCGTGTAGCCCCAGCCCATGAAGATGATCACGGCGTAGAGAACCGCCATCAAGCCCCAGGTGTTCTTGCCGAGCGGCGACTTGCACAAGAGGTCGTAGATGACCCAGCCAACCGCAAGCGAGGCGAGCGAGATCAGGATCGCGACCGGAGCGGTAATGTCGAGCACATGGCGGTCGATGAGGAAGAGATCGGCGCCGCCATAGTAGACGATGCAGAGCATCAGGAAGCCGGAGAGCCAGGTAAAATAGCTTTCGTATTTGAACCAGGTCAGGTGCTCGGGCATCTGCGCGGGCGCCACCAGATACTTCTGGATGTGATAGAAGCCGCCGCCGTGAACCTGCCATTCCTCGCCATAGGCGCCGGGCGGAAGGTGCGGCCGCTTCACTAGGCCGAGGTCGAGCGCAATGAAATAAAAGGACGAGCCGATCCACGCAATCGCGGTAATGACGTGAAACCAGCGGGCCGCAAAAGCCAACCATTCCCACGCTATGGCATATTCATACATAGAGTTCCCCTGTTCTTCCCTCGACTCGTCACTTTGCAGAAAGACGCGCCCGGAGGAAAGAGGATTGCGGTTACTCGGAGCTATTGCCGAGAATAACGTAGAGCCGATCACGGTAACGAACTTTTGAAAAGGCGGCGTGCGATCCGTCCGCGCACGCTCGAGGCTCGAAACCTGCCGGTAGAGCCAGGTGGTTCCCTTCATGTTCGTTGAGGAGATCAAGGTTGCGGGAGCGACCTACCCGGAGCATGTCGACGTGGGAGCCGGTGATGGACAGCACCGCCCAACTGCCTTCGTTGCCCTTGTAACCGATCGTGTCGAGTGTCTCATTGAGCTGTCCCGGCCCTCGAACGCGAAGAAAACCCGATCCTGATAAGGCTGCAATACATAAACCATATCAACGCCGTTTTACGGGCTGCTCACCTTGCGGACCTCGCCGACGTCGATCGCCATCAGATCCTCTACCTGAAGCCTGCGCTCCTGGGCATGCAGCGCGAGCGGCATCGAGACAAAGCATACTAGGCCAACATGTCGACGTTTTTTCATTGGATGCTCTCTGTGCCGGCGACGCTCGGCACTCTAGAGACCGCTTGCCGGCTGTCGAGAGGTGGGCGCGCGAAATGGTACGGCGCCCCCGAACAAAGGGGGCTGTCAGCGCCGCTGTGCAGCATGGAAAGTGGCTTGAAATGTCACGTTTCGATTACAATTTCATTTTGAGGCCGTCGGGCTGAGGTGGAAACCGCTTCGTCCCGGCGGCGCTTTCATCAACGGAGATGATGCCCATGCGCAGCATTCTTGTGTGTGTGATGATTGCATTCGCATCCTGTGCTTACGCGCATGATGCGCCGTCGGGCTGGAGCTATGAGCCGTTCTGTTGCAATGGTGACAGCGAGACCGGCGACTGCCAGATGATCCCACCAAAGAGCGTAGCGATCACGCCGCACGGCTATCGAGTGACGCTGCTGCCGGGGGATCACCGGCTTGTCACGCATGCGCATGTGTTCCTTCTTCCCATGGGCAAGGCGATGCGTTCGGGCGATGGCGACTACCATCTCTGCCTGTTCCCGAACGAGGATACGCCGCGCTGTTTCTACGCGCCACAGATGGGCTATTAGCTGCCGTCGATCCCGGCGGCGTTCATTTCCGCAAGAATCCAATTTCGGAATGCCTTGATCTTAGGGACGTTGCGACGGTTCTCCGGATAGGCGAGCCAATAGCCTCGGCCATCGGTGCATTGCAGTTCGAATGGGCGGATCAGCTTCCCGCTTGCAAGTTCTTCCGGATAGAAGTCGGGCGTCAGGATCGCGACACCCTGGCCGGCGACGGCAGCCGCGGCCTCATAGGCCTGGGCGCCGTAGAAGCTTGTGCTTCGCTTCTCGAGGCTGGGAATCAGTACACCAGCTGCTTCCAGCCATTGGTGCCACCAAGGATCAGTGGGATCGAAAATCCGAAGCTTCAATAGGTCGGCGGGCTCATGAATGCCGCCAATGCTTTCCGCGAGTGCCGGGCTCAGCATAGGCGTGAAGTAGACGTCCATCAGTTTGTCCGCCCGCAGGCCGGGCCACTCGCCCCTGCCTGAGCGTATGCCGACATCGACCGCTTCGCGGCCGAAATCGACCAGCGAATCCGAAGTGCTGAGCCGTACGGCGATATTCGGATTGGCGAGCTGAAAATTGCCGAGCTTACGCGCAAGCCATTGGGACGCGAATGTCGCCAGGCAGGTGATCTGTAGCGTTACCTCCGTTTCGCCGCGTGCCTCGGCCATCGCGAGTTGCAGCATTTCGAAGGCTTCTGTGACCTGTGGAGCCAGCCGTTCTCCAGTCTCGGTCAGACTGATGTGACGTGGACGACGCAGGAACAGCGGCTCGCCGACATTCTCCTCCAGAAGCTTTATCTGGTAGCTCACGGCAGTCTGAGTCATGCCGAGTTCTTCGCCCGCGCGCGTAAAACTGCCGAGCCGCGCGACCGCCTCGAAGACCCGCAGGGCGTTCAACGGAAACTGCTTCGACAGCTTCATGGATAAGTTCTCTTTATGTGTTCCGACGATTGTTCGATTGGAATTGCAGCATTTATTGGCGCAATCTGCAACTCAACGGATCAGATTATTGAGGTGAAGTTATGGATTGCGCCGTTATCGAACAAGAGAGCCATGCAAGGGCTGCCGGGACTTCCAGTTGGCTCTCCGGCTTTGGCCGAAGGCTGCTGCGCCGGCTTTCGGAATGGGACAGGCTGGAGCTCGAGGGTATGCCGGATCGCGTGAAGCGCGACCTTGGTTTCATGGATGGACGCGAGCCGCGCTACGACAGGGAGTTCTAGCGGTAGGGCCCGGGATGGGAACGATGGCAGCACCGCGACGTGCTGCCCGTCATGTCAGGCCCTCTTCATCCGCTCGACGGCCATCAGCACCCGCTCGGGCGTTGCCGGTGCATCGAGCTTCGGGCAGACCTTGTAATTTGCGACGCTGGCGACAGCCATCGAAATGGCCTCGAGCACCGAAATCGCCAGCATGAAAGGCGGTTCGCCGACTGCCTTGGAGCGGCCGATCGTGTGCTCGGCATTCTCCGACCATTCGGCAAGCCGTACGTTGAAGACCTTCGGTCGGTCAGAGGCGAGCGGAATCTTGTAGGTTGATGGTGCGTGCGTGCGCAGCCGGCCCTTTTCATCCCACCACAATTCTTCCGTCGTCAACCAACCCATGCCCTGCACGAAGGCGCCCTCGACTTGTCCGATGTCGATCGCCGGGTTCAGAGAACGCCCGACGTCGTGCAGGATATCGGTGCGGTCGATGAGGTATTCGCCCGTCAGTGTATCAATCGATACCTCCGAGCAGGCTGCGCCATAGGAATAGTAGTAGAAGGGCGTGCCGCGGCCGGCGGCCCGATCCCAGTGGATCTTCGGGGTCTTGTAGAAACCGGCAGCCGAAAGCTGGACGCGGGCGAGGTATGCCTGCTTGACGAAATCCGCAAATGCGAACTCCTTGTCGCCAACGCGCACGCGGTTTGGCAGGAAGACGACGTCCGTTGGAGGGACGCCCCACTTGTCGGCGGCAAATGCGACCAGCCGTTCCTTGATCTGGCGCGCGGCATCGTAGGCGGCCATGCCGTTCAGGTCGGAACCCGAGGAGGCTGCCGTCGCCGAGGTGTTCGGCACCTTGCCTGTTGTCGTCGCCGTGATCTTCACATGCTCGATATCGACCTGGAAACTGTCGGCCAGCACCTGCGCGACCTTGGTGTAAAGACCCTGGCCCATCTCCGTACCGCCGTGGTTCAGATGGATCGAGCCATCCTGATAGACATGCACGAGCGCGCCCGCCTGGTTGAAGGCGGTCATGGTGAAGGAGATGCCGAACTTCACCGGCGTCAGGGCAATGCCCTTGCGGATGTAGCGGCTATTGCGGTTGAACTCGATGATGGCGTTGCGGCGCGCCCGGTACTCGGCGCCTTCTTCCAGTTCGCCAACGATGCGTTCGAGGATGTTGTCTTCGACTTCCTGGTGGTAAGGCGTCAGCGTGCGGCCAGAGCCGGGCTGGCCGTAGAAATTCAATTTGCGGATCTCCAGCGGATCCTTTCCAGTCGCATAGGCGATTTCTTCGATGAAGCGCTCGGCACCGAGCATGCCCTGCGGTCCGCCGAAACCACGAAAGGCAGTGTTGGAGACCGTATGCGTCTTCAGCGGTTTCGAGCTTAGATGAACATGCGGATAGAAGTAGCTGGAATCCGCATGAAAAAGAGCGCGGTCCGTGACCGGGCCTGAAAGGTCGGAAGAAAAGCCACAGCGCGCCGCATAGGTCGCGTCGACCGCGTAAATGCGGCCGTCATCATCGAAGCCGAGTTCGTAGTCGACAAGGAAGTCATGGCGCTTGCCGGTGGCCGTCATGTCCTCATCGCGATCAGGTCGGAACTTGATGGCACGCTTCAGTTTCTTGGCGGCGATCGCTGCCAGGGCCGCGAACTGGTTGCCCTGCGTTTCCTTGCCGCCGAAACCGCCGCCCATCCGGCGGACATTGACGGTGATGGCATTCGACGGAATATTCAGCACGTGACCCACGATATGCTGGATTTCGCTCGGATGCTGGGTGGACGACCAGATGACAACGTCGTCGTCCTCGCCGGGGATGGCCACGGCGATATGGCTTTCCAGATAAAAGTGCTCCTGGCCGCCGATCCGCATCTGGCCATTCAGTCGGCGCGGGGCATTTTCCATTTCCGCCTTCGCATCGCCGCGCTGCAGGGTCATCGGCGTGATGACGAGTGGGCTGCCGTTCTCGAGCGCACCGTCAATATCGCTCCAATGCGGCAGGTCGCGATACTCGATCTTCGCCTTGCGGGCGGCCCGCCGGGCAATCTCGCGCGTCTCGGCGATGACGGCGAAGATCGGCTGGTTGTGGAATTCGACCTTCTTCTCGGCGAGCAGCGGCTCGTCGTGGCTACCGTTGGAACTGACATCATTGACGCCGGGAACGTCCTTGCCGGTGAGAACCCAGATAACGCCGGGCGTCGCCGTGACCTCCGAGAGATCCATGCTGACGATTTCGGCGTGCGCCCGTTCGGACAGGCCGAGTGCGCCGTGCAACAGGCCGGCGGGCTCCGGAAGGTCGTCGATGTAGTCGGCCGATCCGGTCACATGCTTGTGCGCGGAATCGTGGCGCAAGGCATCGTGCATCGCGCCGTTGATGATGAATTTGGGATCGGCGAAAGTCGACTTGTCCATTATGCCACCTCCTCGAAGCGGTGGAGCTCAGCTGGTGCGCCGGATGTTTCCAGGAAGAAGCGCGTCAACAGGTTCTTCGTCGTCAACTGGCGATACTCGGCCGTTGCGCGCCAATCGCTCAGCGGTTGGAAGTCGGCGTCGAACTCTGCACGCACTTCTTCGATCGTTTGTTCGTTCCATGGCCGGCCCATGAGCGCATTCTCGACGTTGCGCGCACGCTTCGGCGTTGCGGCCATGCCGCCGAAGGCGATGCGGATGTCGTTAACGTCGCCTTCGCCGTCCAGCGTCAGATAGAAGGCGCCGAGAACCGCCGTGATGTCTTCATCGCGGCGCTTGGTGATCTTGTAGACCGCAAACTGGGTTTCTTCTGCCGGGTAGGGCACGAAAATGCTCTCGACGAATTCGCCGGGGCGCCGATCCTGCTTGCCGTAGTCGATGAAGAAATCTTCCAGCCGCAGCATGCGCGTTCCGGCCAGGGAGCGCAGCTTCACCGTCGCTCCAAGGGCAATCAACGGTGGTGGCATATCGCCGATCGGCGAACCATTCGCGATATTGCCACCGATAGTACCCATGTTGCGCACCTGATCGCCGCCGATGCGGTTGATGAGGCGGCCAAGCGTCGGAACCTTACCGGCGATAGTCTCGAAGGCGCGGCTGTAGGTGACACCCGCGCCGATCGTGAAGCCGCCGTCGCCAGCGGTGATCGACTGCAGATCGGTCAGATGGTTGATGAAGACGACGGGGTCCAGGGCACGCATCTGCTTGGTTACCCAGAGGCCCACGTCGGTCGATCCGGCGACGATCGTGGCGTTCGGCTCTTCGGACAGCACACGGGCCAGCGCGTCCAGTGATCCGGGCAGGATCAGTCGGCCCTCCACCGTGGTGATCGTGACGGTCTCACTGTTTCGCATCGCCCAGAGGCGCGAGATGATCTCGGAGCGGGTTTTCTCCAGCGGATCAAAGAGCGCGCTCGGGCGGGTGTGGCTCACCTGCTCGGCCGCCTTCACGATCGGCTCATAGCCGGTGCAACGACAGAGATTGCCTTGCAGTGCCTTTTCGATGTCTGCGCGGCTCGGCTTGTCGTTGGAAAGCCAGAGGCCATACATCGACATGATGAAGCCCGGCGTGCAAAAGCCGCATTGCGATCCATGGCAATCGACCATCGCCTGCTGTACCGGATGAAGCGTGCCGTCCTTGGCGGCCACATGCTCGACAGTGACGACATGGGTGGCGTTCAGCGACCCCATGAAGCGAATGCAGGCGTTGACGGACTCATAGTGTAGCTTGCCGTCTATCAGCCGTCCGACAAGGACGGTGCAGGCGCCGCAATCGCCCTCCGCGCATCCTTCCTTCGTGCCGGTCAGCCGGCGCTTCAACCGGAGATAATCGAGAAGCGTCTCGGTCGGCCGGACATCGCCAAGCGTGATGTCCTCGCCATTCAGGATGAAGCGGATGCTGTCGTTCATATTGTTCCCTGGTTTTTATCTTTGTTTTGAATGGTTATGCCGCGGTCCAGCCTCCGTCAATCGAGATGTGGGTCCCGGTCACTTGCCGAGCCTCGTCGCTTGCGAGGTAGAGAGCGAGCGCGCCAATCTCTTCGGCCTTGACGAATTCATGCGTTGGTTGCGCCTTTAGGATCACCTCGGTCTTGACCTGTTCCTCGGTGATGCCGCGCGCCTTGGCCGTATCCGGGATCTGCTCCTCGACGAGGGGCGTCAGCACGTAGCCTGGGCAAATCGCGTTCACGGTTATGCCGAATTCGGCAAGTTCGAGCGCGGCGGTCTTCGTCAGGCCCAATATACCATGCTTTGCCGCGACATAGGCGGATTTGAAGGGTGAGGCGACCAACCCGTGCGCGGAGGCGATGTTGATGACGCGGCCTAGCTTCTTTGCCTTCATCAACGGAATCGCCGCCCGCATCGTGTGAAACGAGCTGGACAAATTGATGGCTATGATCTGGTCCCACTTTTCGATCGGGAAGTCTTCGATCTTCTCGACATGCTGAATGCCCGCGTTGTTGACCAGCACATCCACACTGCCGAAGGTCTTGGCGGCCGTTTCAATCAGATCCGCGATTTCGGTCGGCTTTGTCATGTCTGCCGGATGGTAGATCGCCTTTGCCTCCGAGACTGATTCAAGCTTCTCGACTATCGCCTTGATTTCCTCGGGCTTTCCGAAGCCGTTGATGACGACGTTGTCGCCCTTGCCGGCAAAGGCTGTCGCGATCGCAAGCCCGATGCCGCTGGTGGATCCGGTGACGACGACTGTTCTGGCCATGCGCTTCTCCTCAGGGTGTTTTGCGACGCAATAGAGCTGAGGTTATGCGCAAAGCATCTCTGCTGGCAATTGCGGTCAAGGCAAAACTCCTGTGTCGAAGCGATGGCGGGTTCTTTCCTCAATCGCCCTCCTGTCCTATTGATTTCTCCCGACAATCACGATCAGCGGGAGGGCTGGCATGAGCGGGTATGTTCTGGCAATCGATCAGGGGACGACGTCGACACGGGCGATCGTCTTCGACGGCGAGATGAAGATCGCCGGTGCGGGCCAGAAGGAGTTCCGCCAGATCTATCCGCGATCCGGTTGGGTCGAGCACGATCCAGAGGAAATCTGGGATTCCGTCATCTCGACGATCAAGATGGCGATCCGTGAGGCCAGGATCACGGCAAAGGACATTGCGGCGCTTGGCATTACCAACCAGCGCGAGACGGTTGTGGTCTGGGAACGCGAGAGCGGCAAGCCGATCCACAACGCGATCGTCTGGCAGGATCGCCGCACCGCAAGCTATTGCGACAAGCTGAAGAGACAGGATCTCGAAAAGACTTTTACGAAGAAAACCGGCCTTCTCCTCGATCCGTATTTCTCCGGCACCAAGCTTTCGTGGCTGCTCGCGAACGTCAAGGGCGCACGGGCACGCGCCGCCAAGGGCGAATTGTGCTTCGGCACGGTCGATACGTTCCTGATCTGGCGGTTGACCGGCGGCAAGGTGTTCGCGACCGATGCGACGAACGCCTCTCGCACGCTGATGTATAACATTGCCGACAACACGTGGGACAGGGATCTCCTCGACATCCTGCGCGTTCCGGTCGCCATGCTGCCCGAGGTAAAGGACTGCGCCGACGATTTCGGCACGACCGAGAAAGCAATCATCGGAGCGGAGATCCCGATCCTCGGCGTCGCCGGGGATCAGCATGCCGCGACCATCGGGCAGGCCTGCTTCGAGCCGGGCATGATGAAGTCGACCTACGGCACCGGCTGCTTCGCGCTGCTCAACACCGGCAGCGACATGGTTCGCTCGAAGAACCGGCTGTTGACGACGATCGCCTATCGGCTGAATGGCGAGACCACCTACGCGCTCGAAGGCTCGATCTTCATCGCGGGAGCCGCGGTGCAGTGGCTTCGCGACGGGCTTGGCATCATCGATACCGCCTCGCGCACCGGCGAGCTGGCCGATGCCGCGGATCCGACACAAGAGGTCTACCTGGTTCCCGCCTTCACCGGCCTCGGCGCGCCGCATTGGGATGCCAACGCCCGTGGGGCGATCTTTGGCCTGACGCGCAACAGTGGGCCGAAGGAATTCGCTCGGGCCGCGCTCGAGGCGGTCTGCTACCAGTCCCGCGATCTGCTCGATGCCATGCACAAGGATTGGAAGGGCGGCGTGGAGAGCACCGTCCTTCGTGTCGATGGCGGCATGGTCGCCTCCGACTGGACGATGCAGCGGCTTGCGGACATTCTCGACGCGCCTGTCGATCGGCCCGTCATTCTCGAAACCACGGCGCTTGGCGCTGCCTGGCTTGCCGGCAGCAAGGCCGGTGTCTGGCCGGACCGCGTTGGGTTTGCCAAGAGTTGGAAACGCGACCGCCGTTTCGAACCAAGCTTGGACGAGAAGACGCGTGCGGCGAAGCTGAAGGGATGGCGGAGTGCCATCAAACGCACGCTTGCCGACGTCTGACGAGCGTGGTCCCGTTCGCTGAGGGTGCAGGTAGGTCGGCTATTCCTCGATCTCGCCAGCGGCTCGGCTTATGCGATGCTCGAGAAAAGTCAAACGGTTCTCCTTGATGGCTTGCAGGGCGGACATGTCGCTGCCCGCTATCTTCAGGTGTGGCAGATGCTCTCGGTAAACGAGTTCGAATATTGCGGCGCGTGTGCCCGGATCGACAGGGTTGGCCTCGTAGACGGGTAGGTCCGCGTGGATCGAGGGGCGGCCCGTGGCCTGTTCGATGCGCGTGGAATAGACTGGCTTGCCTTTGATCCGCGTTGTCGTTGCCGACATGTCGGCGCAGATTTCAAGCGCCTGCAGGATCGTAAACCTCTCCTGTCTTGTGGGCAGAACAAACCGGTGCATGATGTCCATCGAGCGGCCACTGTCGCTCAGGTTGGCGATGATGGCGAGATCGCCGAGACGGATCATGATGGTTTGCGTTTCGTGCACGGTGACGAAGTCGAAGTCCTCACGATAGCGATCGTCGTCAATCGCGAGGATGACGATCGAGCCCAACACCTCTGGCGCGATATGCGCGCCGGTGTAGGGGGATCTGGCGAGGCAATGAATGTGATGCAGCGTCGCCCAGTCGGTGTTCTTGTCTTGCATCACCGCTTCCACGCGGTGATCGGGGTTGATCGGGATGGCGCCGTCCTTGATCAGGAACTTCAGGAAGATCCAGGAACGCCAGGCAAACAGCAGGCGTTGTGCGTCACCGTCGAGATGGCGCAGAAGTTTCGAGTGTCCGCCTTCCATTAATCGCCGCACCGGCTGTTCAAGCTTTCTTCCGAGCATCGAATTGCAGTCCTTGCAGCAGGGGATCGTGTGGCGACCGTATCGCCGGCCATGGTAATCGTGCGGCAGGCTGACCTCCTTGTCGTAGAGGTCGTACTTCCGCAGGATCCACTTGGGCAGGACGTGTTCCCGGTTGACCACTTTACTGTCGAGGGGTTCGCAGCAGATCAGGCACCGTGTCTTTTTGCTGACGAGGTCAATGAAGGTGTCGGTATCGATGTAGACCTTGGGGTCATTCAAATACGGTGGAGGCGTCATGTCCTTGTCTCCCGTCGGATCGATGCGGATAATATGCACCGAGTTTCCCGTCAGGTCGCGCGAAACTGCGGCGTGTTCGGACTTGCCTGTTTCAGTCACGGAGAGTTGGCATGGTTGCGATCACGGTGGAGCTGCGGAATGTCGAGGGTACGCAAGCGGCGATGGGGTGGGCCGGTTCGCACACCATCGTTGTCGATCGTCCGGAGGGGAAGGCCGGTGGGCAGGGGCTCGGCTTCAACGGCGCGCAGCTTTTGGCGCTGGCGCTCGGCGGGTGCTTCTGCAACGACCTGCGCTATGTCGCCGAAGAGATGGGCGTCTTGCTTGGCAGGATTGCGGTCTCGGTAGTCCTGGAGCTCGAGGGGAGCCCGCAGCTCGCCAAATCGGCCGAGATGACCGTTCTCTGCGAAAAGCAGGATGGCGACGGCGCCGAACGTGTGATCGAACGGGCGAAGGAGGTCTGCATGGTCGCCAATTCGCTGGGGCGTGGGGTTGCAGTTTCGATTGAGCATGCCGCCTAGACTAGGCCCTATAGCCGGAACTGAAGCGGGCACGACGGGCAGTGACGGGTTGAGATGACCGCCAGCAAGGGCTATGAGCTGCCGACCGCAAGCGGCTTCCGCAAACCAACAAGGGCGCATCCTGCATGACTCCAGAGTTCCTCGTCACTCATTCCGGTGGCTTCCATGCGGATGAGGTGCTGTCGAGCGTCATCCTCACCCGGCTCTTCCCGCAGGCTCGAGTGATCCGCAGCAGGGCGCCGGAGTGGATCAGGCCGGGCGCCGACCGCATCATCTATGACGTCGGCGGCGCGTATGATGCCTCTCAGCGTATCTTCGACCACCATCAGCGTGGCGCACCGCTGCGTGACGATGGGCAGCCCTACAGTTCGTTCGGCCTGGTCTGGAAGCACTACGGCCACGACTATCTTGTTGTCACCGGCATTCCAGAGGCTCACGTCGCGGCATTGCATGCCTCGTTCGACCTTTCCTTCGTGTTGCCGATCGATCTGACTGACAATGGTGCGCTCAGCCCGTCGGGACCGCTGGCAGGACTGACGCTGCCGACCTTGCTGGAAACCTTGAAGCCGGTGTTCGACGAAACGGACGCGAATGCCGATGATCGCAGATTTCAGGACGCCGTCGCCATCGCCCGCAGCTTTGTCGAGGCGAAGGTCGCCCAAAGCGCTGCCAAATTGCGGGCCGAGACACTCGTGCTTCAGGCAATAGAGCGTACGGGTCAGGGGCGCGTACTCGAACTTCCGATGGGAATGCCTTTCCGTCCCGCGATCGTCAAGGCGGGCGCCGATCACCTGCTCTTTGTCGTTCATCCGCGAGAAAGGGATTGGTGCGTCACCGGCATTCGCCGCGGGGACGAGGGGTTCGCACTTCGCGCGGATCTGCCTGCTGCCTGGGCCGGCCTGACCAATCACGAACTGGAGGCCGTCTGCGGCGTCGAGGGCGCAACCTTCTGCCACAACGGCCGCTTCGTCGCCGCAGCCAAGACTCGCGAGGCTGCGTTGGCGATGGCGGAGCTGGCCGTACAGGAGGCCATCAGCGTCGAATCAGGCTGACTGGATGGAGCGGAGATAGCTGGCGCTCCTCAGGCCCGACCGTTTTAGCAAGGAGGGCTTGCGAAAGGCGTTGTCCGTTTGCAGCATTCGGCACGCCGACCGCTGCCGGCGGAACCGCGGCATCTCCTTTTGCGCGCTGCAATTTTTTGCTGCGTCCTGTCGGATGTCGCGCTACTCCTTCGTCATTCAGGAAGAGGAGTAAGACATGCTTTATGCAATCCTTTGCTACGCCAATGAAGAGACGGTGTTCTCCTGGACCAAGGAGGAGGAAGACGCCGTAATGGCGAAGCTTTATGCGGTTCAGGCACCTCTGGCCGAGCGCGGCAAGCTTGGTCCTGTCGGCCGGCTGATGCCGACGACGGCGGCGACCACCGTGCGCAAGGGCAAGGAGGAACCGCTCGTTCTCGATGGCCCCTTCGCAGAAACGAAGGAAGCACTCCTCGGTTTTTACGTGGTTGATTTCGACAGTCTGGAGGAGGCCGTTGCGTTCTCCAAGGAGCTCTCCACGGTCAACCCGGGTTCTACCTCTTACGAAATTCGGCCGTTCTACGTGTTCCGACCGGGAGTTTCTTCGGCATGACAGACATTGCCTGGATCGACGTGACGCTTGCTTCGGCCCGACCGAAAGCGCTTGGTGCGCTGCTCAGGTACTTCCGCGATCTCGATATCGCGGAGGAGGCCTTCCAGGAGGCCTGTTTGCGCGCCATCCGCACCTGGCCGGATAAGGGGCCGCCGCGCGATCCGACGGCATGGCTGATCTTCGTCGGCCGCAACAGTGGCATCGACGCCGTGCGCAAGCGTTCGAAGACGCAGGCACTTCCGGATGAAGAACTGATCTCCGATACCAGCGATGCCGAGAGCGATATTGCCGAACGGCTTGATGATTCCAACTATCGCGACGATATCTTGCGGCTGCTCTTCATCTGCTGCCACCCGGATCTGCCGGCGACGCAACAGATCGCATTGGCGCTGCGCATCGTCTCGGGCCTGTCCGTACAGCAGATCGCGCGTGCCTTTCTTGTTGGCGAAAGCGCGATGGAGCAGCGGATCACGCGGGCCAAGGCTCGCGTTGCCAAGGCCGGCGTGCCCTTCGAGACGCCGGACGCGCAGGAGCGGGCCGAGCGGCTCTCGATCGTCAGCACGATGATCTACCTGATCTTTAACGAGGGCTACAGCCAGGCGGATCCGAAGCACGACGCCTGTGCCTTCAGCGACGAGGCGATCCGGCTCGCGCGGCTCCAGCTGCGCATCTTCCCCGGCGAGCCTGAACTGATGGGTCTGCTCGCATTGATGCTCCTACAGATCTCGCGGCGCCAGGCCCGTTTCAACGGTGAGGACGATATCGTGCTGCTCGAGGATCAGGATCGTTCGCTGTGGAACCGCGAGCTGATCAACGAGGCGCTGGCGCTGCTCGACAAGGCGATCCGTCATCGCCAACCGGGGCCTTACCAGCTGCAGGCGGCGATCGCTGCCCTGCATTCGCGGGCCAGGCGCGCCGAGGATACGGACTGGGAAGAGATCGAGCTGCTCTATCGGGCGCTGGAGCGTGTTCAACCGTCGCCGGTCATTACGCTCAACCGCGCCGTCGCCGTCTCCAAACTCAAAGGGCCGGACGTGGCGCTGGCACTCGTCGAAACGCTTGGCGAGAAGCTCGATGGCTACTTCTACTATCACGGCCTGCGTGGCGGTCTGCTGAAGCAGATCGGTCGTGCCCGCGAGGCGCACGAGGCCTTCGATCGCGCCATAGCACTTGCTCATTCGGCAGCGGAAGCCGCGCATATCCGCCAGCAGATCGACAGCCTCGCCCATGGGGCCGCGCAGCCGATCGCCAAATAATTCCAGAAATAATTGCGCCGGGTTGTCGGAACCGGAAAACCTCCCACGTCCTTGTAACAACCTGATCGAAAACAGGTTTCACTCAATAGGAGGAATGCCGAGATGACCGCAGAAGCCCAACACGAACTGGTTCTCGTCCGGGAATTCGACGCTCCGCGCGAGAAGATCTTCAAGGCCTGGACCGATCCTGTCCTGATGAAGGAATGGTTCGTACCACGTCCCTGGACCCTTGCTGATGTGAAAGTCGATGCACGGCCGGGCGGCTCGAACCTCATCGTCATGCGCAGCCCCGAGGGCCAGGAATTTCCGAACCGCGGTGTCTATCTGGAGATCGTCGAAAACGAGAAGATCGTCTTCACCGATGCGTTCACCAGCGCCTGGGTGCCATCCGAAAAGCCGTTCTTCGTCGGCATCATCCTGCTCGAAGACCTCGGCAACGGCCGGACGAAATATACCGCGAAGGCGCGGCACTGGACTGCGGCCGACAAGGAACAGCACGAGCAGATGGGCTTCCACGAAGGTTGGGGCAAATGCGCCGACCAGCTCGCCGAGCTGCTGCCCGCGATCTGAGACTAGAATCGAAACAGGGGGATAGAGGCATGTCTGCAATTGTTGATTCAACTGCCGGGCTTCCGCGCTGGCAGACCGTCACCGGCACTGTCATGAGCGGGCTGATCGTGGCCTTCCTGGTGTTCGACGGCGCGATCAAGCTGGTGCCGATCGTGCCGGTCACGGAGACTATGGCGGCGCTCGGTTATTCGGGCGACCCGATGCTTGCTCGTGGCCTCGGTTCCCTGACGCTGTTGTGCGCGCTGCTCTATGCAATTCCGCGGACGTCGGTGCTCGGCGCAATCCTACTCACCGGTCTGCTCGGAGGCGCGATCGCGACGCATCTGCGTGTCGGGAGCCCGGTCTTTTCCCATCTGCTGTTCGGCGGCTATCTCGGGCTCATTGCATGGGGTGGCCTTTATCTCAGATACGAAGCCGTTCGGAAAATGATTCCATTCAGGCGCTGAAACCGTTGATTTCAGAATCAAAGTTCCGCCGCGATCCCAGGTCGCGGCGGTACTGCTTATCGATATTTTTCGAACGATCGGTTCCAGAATTTATGTTTGCCCTGAGGCCGCTCAGTCCTTATCTCCATCAGTAGATACAACGGGATGCGAGCGATGGAACTGGGCCTCTACACCTTTGCCGACGTGAACCCGAACCCGAGCCGAAGCAAGGGTGAGGAAGGGGCCGAGCGGCTGAAGCATCTGATCGATGAAATCGAACTCGCGGACCAGGTGGGGCTCGACGTATTCGGATTGGGCGAGCACCACCGGCCCGATTATGCGGCCTCGGCTCCGGCCGTCGCTCTCGCGGCCGCTGCGATGAAAACGAAGAACATCAGGCTGACCAGCGCAGTGACCGTGCTGAGTTCAGACGATCCGGTTCGGGTCTTCCAGCAGTTCGCAACACTCGACCTGCTTTCGAACGGGCGTGCCGAGATCATGGCCGGACGAGGCTCGTTCATCGAGTCCTTCCCGCTGTTCGGCTACAATCTCGAGGACTACGACCAACTGTTCGAGGAAAGGCTCGACCTGCTGATGGCCCTCCGCGACGAGGAAGTGGTCACCTGGTCGGGTGAATTGCGTGCGCCGATCAATGGGCGTGGCGTTTACCCGCGGCCGCTGCAGGACCCCTTGCCCTTGTGGATCGCCGTTGGTGGCACGCCGCAATCGGTTGCGCGCGCGGGCGCGATGGGCTTGCCAGTGGCACTGGCGATCATCGGCGGCGAGCTGCGCCGTTTCGCGCCGCTGTTCGACCTCTATCGCGAGGCGGCTCGCCGAGCCGGGCAGGAGGCATCGAAGCTCAAGACCAGCATCAACGTGCACGGCTTCATCGCCGATACGACGGACGCTGCTGCCGCTCAGTTCTACGGCCCGCAGGCCGAGGTCATGAACCGAATTGGCCGCGAGCGCGGCTGGGGGCCGACGAACAGGGCGCATTTCGACATGTCCCGCGGACCTAGCGGCGCGCTCTTCGTGGGCGATCCGGAATTGGTCGCGGAGAAGATCATCGCGCACCATCGGTTGTTCAAGAACGACCGTTTCCTGCTGCAGATGGCGATCGGCTTGATGCCCCACGACCAGATCATGCGCGGGATCGAACTCTACGGCACGAAAGTCGCGCCGCTCGTCAGAAAGGCATTGACTGAAAGCGACGAAGAGGCGAAAGCCACCGCCTGAAGCTGGAGCATGATGCCGTAAAGGATGAATTGGATTCTGAACGCCGTCGTGCTCTCATCCTGATCGAGAGCCGGCCGACCGGCCGAAGAAGGCCGGGTAGACATTCATGATCATTGAAAGCGAAGACGAACTCCTCAAGCTAAAGGAAATCGGGCGAATCTGCGCCAATGCCCTGCAAGTGATGAGCGCATCGCTTGAACCGGGTATCACGACCCTGGAGCTCGATCAGATCGGCCGCAAAGTGTTGGAAGATGCCGGTGCGCGTTCTGCGCCCGAACTTTGCTACCAGTTTCCCGGTGCGACCTGCATCAGCGTCAATGAGGAAATCGCCCACGGCATTCCAGGCCCGCGCGTCATTCGCCCGGGGGATCTGGTCAATATCGATGTCTCAGCGGAGAAGGACGGATTCTTTTCCGACACCGGCGCGTCGTTCAGTGTTCCGCCGCACAGGTCCAAGATCGAAAAGCTCTGCCGCGACGGCAAAAGGGCGCTGTGGGTTGGGCTTAACCAGGTGAAACCGGGCGAGCCGCTCGCCAAGATCGGGCAGGCTGTCGGCGCCTTCGCCCTGAAGAATCGCTATACGCTCGTTGCCAATCTGGCGAGCCACGGGATCGGCCGTTCGCTGCACGAGGAGCCGGCCGAGCTCTCGACCTGGCCGGATCCGTCCGAGAAGCGAATGATCACGGAAGGCCTCGTCTTCACGGTCGAGCCGTTCCTCTCGCTCGGCGCAACATGGGCGGAAGGCGGCGACGACGCCTGGACGCTCTACGCGGACCCGGAGGCCCCGACCGTGCAATACGAGCACACGGTCGTCGCCACGCGAAATGGCCCGCTGATCCTGACGCTGCCGGAAGGCTGAGGCCTCACTCGCCCGAACGTCCGCCGGCAAGAATTTCGCCGGCCGCGCGCTCCAGAATGCCGGCGATGCGCTTGGCCTCGTCCTTCGACCAGGGATAGCGGAGCCGGAGGGCCGATTTCAGCAGCATTCGTGCAGCTGCGACTTCGCTTTTGTCTTCCGGAAATGCGTCCTCGTCCCGATCGCCATTGCGGCTTTCTGGGTCGAAAATCTTGCGGACATGCGCCATCTTCGCGCCGATTTTCTCCAGCTTTCCGAGCGTCATGTCGATCATCGACTGGTTCTCCTCGACGAGCCGGCGGCCGCTCTCCGTGATCCGGTAGAGCTTCTTGGTGCCTTCGCTCTCCACGTCGGCAAGGCCGGTTTCTTCCAGGTAGGTTAGCGCCGGATAGATTACGCCGGGGCTTGGAACATAGAAACCGCCCGAACGCTCTTCCAAGAGCTTGATCAACTCGTAGCCGTGGCGGGGCTGCTCCACCAGCAGGGCCAGGATCACCAGTTGCAGGTCGCCTGATGCGAATTTCCGCCCCATGCGAAAACCGCCACCACCCATCATTCCGCCTCTAAAACCTCTCATAGGTCACTCCTTAGATGTATCTTTCACTATGTCGTAAAACATATATCGTAAGATGGTCCCTTTCAAGGGCTGGCGGTATCATTTCGTGAGATTGATCAATCGATCAGAAATTCTTGATTGTCGGCGCCGTGCTGCAGCGCGATAAACACGCCATGTTGGCACGCAATGAAACTTTCCCCGAAAACTTGTTTCGAACTGGCCTTGCAGGCGCCATCGCCATGGCCGCCGCGATGGGCTTTGGACGCTTTTCCTACACGCCGATCCTGCCGAGCATGATCAGCGGCGTGCCGCTCTCGGCCGCCGATGCCGGCTTCATCGCCTCTGCGAACTTCGTCGGCTATCTGGTGGGCGCTGTTCTCGCCGCCTACGGGTGGGCAACAGGATGTGAGCGCAAGGTCGCACTCCTTGCGCTTGCGGCGACAGCATTGCTTCTTGCTGCGATGGCGACGACGACATCCGTCATGGTCTTTGCAGTCATCCGCTTCCTGGCGGGTGTTGCGAGTGCCTTTGCTCTCGTATTCAGTTCGCAGATCGTACTTAGCCACGGAGCCATGGCCGGTAACGACCATGTGCAGGCAGCCCATTTCGGCGGCCCGGGTGCCGGCATCGCGCTTTCATCGGTGATGGTGCTGCTGGTCGGGTTGTTCTTTGATGGAAGCAGCGACGCCTGGCGGGCGTCCTGGGTTGGAGGCGCGATCTATTCGGCTCTCAGCCTGCTGGCAGTCTGGTGGCTGCTGCCGTCGGGCCCGGCTGCCGCGGCACAGACCGGCAAGGAACCGCGGATCGCTTGGAGCCTGCCGATGCTGCTTGTCACGGCGTCCTATGGCCTGTTCGGGTTCGGCTATGTGATTACAGGCACATTTCTGGTGACGATCGCGCGCATGGATGCCGCCGGGCCGATGGTTGAGTTTCTCTGCTGGTTCATCGCCGGCCTGACAGCTTCGGTCGCGCTTTTTGCATGGAAGCCGTTCGTCCGTCCGCTAGGATTGGGCTGGGTCTACGTGGCGGCGCTGTTTATCGAGGCGGTCGGTGTGTTGGCGACTGTTCTACTGCCGCACTCTGTTGCGCCGCTGATTGGGGGAGCGTTGTTTGGAGCGACCTTCCTCGCGATCACCGCCTATGGCCTGCAGATCGGCCGTAAACTTTCGCCGGCCAGCCCGCGCCGGATATTGGCGACGATGACGGCAGCATTCGGAGTCGGGCAGATTGTGGGCCCCATTGTTGCTGGCTGGATGGCAGAGCGAACCGGCAGCTTTACGACGCCGACTTACGCTGCCGCGGCGGCGCTGCTGGTGTGCGCAATGCTGGTGATGCCGGTCGCCAAAAAGCTGTCATAGCGCGTTACAAGTGCGTAACAATGGGGTGAGGCCATTGCCGCTCTTTGCGAACTGCCGTAGTTTTCGCCGCAATCTGTCTGTTTAGAGACACCGAAGACTCCAGTTCAGGAAAGCAAGCTCTCCCGTGTTCGTATCGTATTTCCCCAGGCCCAGGCTTTTCTTCATCTCAGCTGTTGCTTGGGCACTTCTGGCCGTTCTCTTTTGGTATTTCGTGGGTTCCGGCCTCGGCTCGGTGATCGGCCTCCCGCCGCTGGCTCCAGGGGCGGAGGCTCCAATCGGTGTTTCGGTCTTCTGGTCGGCTCCGTTCCTGTGGTTCTACATCTATTATGCTTTGGCCGTGGCGCTCTTCGCCGCCTTCTGGTTTACCTACAGCCCGCATCGCTGGCAGATGTGGTCGGTGCTCGGCTCGGCACTGATCATCTTCAACACCTACTTTTCGGTTCAGGTGAGCGTCGCCATCAATGCGTGGTATGGACCGTTCTATGACCTGATCCAGCAGGCGCTCGCAAAGACGGCGCCGGTGACCGCAATGCAACTCTACCTCGGCATGTTGGGCTTTGCCGGCATCGCCTTCGTGGCGATCACCGTCGGCGTGCTCAACCTCTTCTTCGTCAGCCATTGGATCTTCCGCTGGCGCACGGCGATGAACGAATACTACATGGCGCACTGGCCGAAGCTCAGGCACATCGAGGGCGCCTCGCAGCGTGTCCAGGAAGACACAATGCGCTTTTCCTCCACGGTCGAAAGCCTCGGCGTCAGCCTCGTCAGCTCGGTCATGACGCTGATCGCCTTTCTGCCGGTGCTATTCAAGATCGGCGCTAATATCACCGAGTTGCCGCTGATCGGCGAGGTGCCGCACGCGCTCGTCTGGGCCGCAATCTTCTGGTCGATCTTCGGAACAGTCTTCCTCGGATTGGTCGGCATCAAGCTGCCGGGCCTCGAGTTCCGCAACCAGCGCGTCGAAGCCTCCTACCGCAAGGAACTCGTCTACGGCGAAGACCATGCCGACCGCGCGACGCCGCCGACTGTCGCCGAGCTTTTCGCCAATGTGCGCCGCAACTATTTCCGGCTCTATTTCCACTACATGTATTTCAACGTCGCCCGCATCTTCTATCTGCAGGCGGATAACCTCTTCAGCCTGATCGTGCTCGTGCCGTCGATCGTCGCCGGCAAGCTGACGCTCGGCTTGATGACGCAGATCAACAACGTCTTCGACCAGGTGCGCGGCTCGTTCCAGTATCTCGTCAATTCCTGGACGACCATCGTCGAGCTGTTGTCGATCTACAAGCGCCTTCGCACCTTCGAATCCGCGATCGAAGGCGAGCCGCTGCCGGATATCGACCAACGCTATCTGGAGCGCGAGGCTGGCATCGTTCACGCCGACGGCTAGAGTCGTCGGCTGTGAGGCCCTCCTAGGCGAACCGCATCGCTGTTCTCGCGCGAGCCTTTGCGGCCACTTCTTCACGGTCACGAGGAGGCTGGGAAGTCTCCAGTGAATCAAGCAACTCGTGGGCGCATTTCGCGATCGAATTGACCGCACGTTCGAACGCCGCCTCATTGCGTTTCGATGGTTTGGTCGTTCCGCTCAGCTTCCGCACGAACTGAAGCGCCGCATCATGGATCTCCTCGTCCGTTGCTGGCGGATCGAAATTGAAGAGGGGTTTGATATTCCGACACATGACTAGCTCCCGGTCGTCTTCTCTCCGCCACTACGAGGAGGGTGGCGTAGGACAGAAGGTAGTCGCGTAAGCGCTAATTGCAAACGGACCAGATGGCCGCGCCGGCAAAAGGCGGAAGGGATGGCAATGCCTGCTTACAGACCCGATGTTTGCGTCTGGTCCTGCAGCTTACCCCGCGCTTCGATCATCGGGATCGCCTCCGAATAGCTGACGCAGGCTACGTCCGCGCGACGGCAGACATCGCTGACCAGCCGGTCGAGCGCGCGCCAATAGGCGCCGCCGTTCATCTCGACGAAGTGAAAGCCCAGCTGCAGCGGGATGCGGCTGCCTGAATACTGCTTGTCGAAGGCTTCCTTGAAGGCGGCATAGGAGCGGTCTTCGAATGCCTTCGAATCGGCCTTGTCTTCCTCGCCGTTGGAGTGGCGAACGAAGAGGTTGTAGTCCATGCCGATGATCGGTTTTTCGCGCGGGCCCTCGGGGATCAGTGGCAGGCCGAAGCGGATGATGCCGCTTTCCTCGACCGGCAGGGTCGGCCCCTTGGTCACCAGGCTGGCGTCATAGGTGAAACCGGCCTTCCTTTCCGCGGCGATCATATCGGCGCCCGGCGTTGCCGAGAGATAGGGCGCGCGGAAGCCGTGGATGCCATGGTCGACCAGGTCCTGCCAGCCCTTCGGTTCTTCGAGGTCGACGCTCTTCCAGGCATTCTTCAAGGTGGCGTGGAAGGTGGCGAACTCCTTGCCCCAATCTGCCTCGCTCCACTGTCGTCCGTCGAAGTGGCCGCAAGCGTGGCTCGAGATGTCGTGCCCCTCGAGGTGGGCGTGCCAGATGTTGCCGAGCCGCTCGCGAATCTCGTCGTCGCCCTGGGCAAAGCCGACATTGGATTTGCCAAGCTTCTGGTGCGGCGCCTGATAGGCCTTCTTGGCCGCCTGGTTCATCAGGAAGGTGCAGGAGAGGAAGTAGGTGAAGCGGGCGCCGTTCTTGGCGGCCATCTCACGGCTTTTCTGCCAGAGCGCATTGTCGTGCGCACCGTCGAACGAGATCATCACCAGCTGTTTCGGCTGGTCGACAGCGCCCGCTGTGCCTGGAATACACAAAGAGAGGGCGAGGGAGGCCTGGAAAAAAGAACGAAACATGGACACCACGAAAATTTGTTTGCGGCTTTCCTGTTACAGAAATGCGGCGAAGCTGCGGTGACGCTGGCGTTTTTGCGCGGCTCCGGCTAAGTCTCGGAAAACGCACAGGAGATCGCCATGACATTGCTTATCGTCGGCATCATCATTTTCCTCGGACTTCATCTCATACGCGTCATCGCGCCCGGCTTTCGCCAGTCCATGATCGATAGTCTCGGCGAGAACGGCTGGAAGCTGGCGTATTCCATCGTCAGCATTCTCGCGCTGATCCTGCTGATTTACGGCTTTGGTCAGGCCCGTCAGGTGACCGGCTTGCTCTACACGCCGCCGGTCTGGATGGCGCACATCACCCTGACCCTGATGCTGCTCGCAATGATCTGTCTGGTCGCCTCGCTGCTGCCGGCGGGGTATATCGCCGTCAAGGCGAAGCATCCGATGGTGCTTTCGGTGAAGATCTGGGCCTTCTCGCACCCGCTGGCCAATGGCGAGACCTCTTCGGTACTGCTGTTTTGTGCTTTCCTGGCATGGGGTGTGATCCTGCGGATTGCGCTGAAGCGTCGTGAGCGCGCCGGCGAGCTCACCCTTCGTCCGTTCGTCTCGGGCAAGTATGATCTCTATGCCGTCATCATCGGCGCGATCGCCTGGGCGCTCATCACGTTCAAGCTACACGAGCTATTGATTGGCGTGGCTCCGATCGTTATGTGACGAATCTTTCCAATCCCCCTTACAACTGCTGAAAAATGGGGTAGAAGGCCCCACAATGTGCGTGCAACCCGCATGCCGAAGCATATCCGCGGCCGGAGACGAGAATGGCATTCAACGACGACAGCTTCATTCGTGAAGTTAATGAGGAACTGCGTTCCGACCAGGTGAAAGGCGCATGGCGCCGGTTCGGCCGCTACCTGATCGCGCTCGCCGTCCTGATCGTTCTCGGCACCGTCGGCTACAAGGTCTATGAATATTGGGACGACAACCAGTCCTCCGGCGCGGGTGACAAGTTTATCGCTGCCATGAAACTCGCCGACGAGAACAAGCACGACGAGGCGCTGGCAGCGCTTGAGACGCTCGAAAAGGAAGGCCACGGAGCCTATCCGATCCTCGCGCGGATGCGTGCCGCAAGCGTTCTCGCCCAGAAGGGCGATACGGCGGGTGCTGTGGCGGCCTTTGAGGTGATCGGCAAGGATAACGCCGCGCCGGCAGCTGTGCGCGATGCCGCCAGAATGCGCGCCGGCTGGCTGCTGATCGAAGGTGGCACCTACGAACAGGTCTCGGCCCAGGTTGAGGAAATGGCTGTTCCCGGCAACGCCTTCCGTCACTCCGCCCGCGAAGCACTCGGCCTTGCTGCCTACAAGGCTGGCAACATGCCGCAGGCACGCCAGTGGTTCCAGGCGATCGTCGACGACGTGCAGAGCCCGCGCAATGTTGCCAATCGCGCCCAGATGATGCTTGATAACATCACCGCATCCGGCAAGGCGCCCGCCGCACAGGGCTGAAAGTAAGGACTATCAATGAGCTTCACGGTCGCCATCGTCGGTCGCCCGAATGTTGGCAAGTCGACGCTTTTTAACCGCCTGGTTGGGAAGAAGCTGGCGCTTGTCGACGACACGCCGGGTGTCACCCGCGATCGTCGCCCCGGCGAGGCGCGGCTCGTCGACCTGCGTTTCACCATCGTTGATACCGCCGGTCTTGAAGAGGCCCATGAAGAGAGCCTGCAGGGCCGCATGCGCGCCCAGACCGAAGCGGCGATCGATGAAGCCGACCTTTCTCTGTTCGTCGTTGATGCCAAGACGGGCCTGACGCCTGTCGACACGGCGCTCGCGGAAATGCTGCGTCGCCGCGGCAAGCCGGTCGTGCTCGTGGCCAACAAGTCGGAAGCTCGCGGCTCGGACGCTGGGTTTTACGACGCTTATTCGCTCGGCCTTGGCGAGCCGACTCCGATCTCGGCGGAGCACGGGCAGGGGATGCTCGATCTCAGGGATGCGATCGTTGCCGCGCTTGGCGAAGACCGGGCGTTTCCGCCGAAGGAAGATGTCGCCGTCACCGACGTCGATATCCCTCAGTCGTCCGGCGAGGAAGGCGAGGAAGAGGAAGAAGCCGTATACGACGACACCAAGCCGCTGCGTGTGGCGATCGTCGGCCGCCCGAATGCCGGCAAGTCGACCCTGATCAACCGCTTCCTGGGTGAGGACCGGTTGCTGACCGGACCGGAAGCCGGAATCACACGCGACTCCATCTCGGTTGAATGGGACTGGCGCGGCCGCACCATCAAGATGTTCGACACGGCAGGTATGCGCCGCAAGGCCAAGGTGATCGAGAAGCTGGAAAAGCTTTCGGTTGCAGATACGCTCCGCGCCATCCGCTTCGCCGAACTTGTCGTCATCGTCTTTGACGCGACGATTCCCTTCGAGAAACAGGATCTGCACATCGTCGATCTCGTGCTGCGCGAGGGCCGGGCTGCCGTGCTCGCCTTCAACAAGTGGGACATGATCGAGGAGCCGCAGGCGGTTCTCGGGGACCTGCGCGAAAAGACCGACCGGCTGCTGCCGCAGGCGCGAGGAATCCGCGCCGTACCGATCTCCGGCCAGACGGGTCGCGGGCTCGACAAGCTGATGCAGTCGATCATCGATACGGACAAGGTCTGGAACAAGCGCATCTCGACCGCTCGCCTCAACCGTTGGCTGGAGCAGCAGCAGGTTCAGCATCCGCCACCGGCAGTCTCCGGTCGCCGTATCAAGCTCAAGTATATGACGCAGGTGAAGGCTCGCCCGCCGGCCTTCATGATCTCCTGCACGCGCTCGGACGCGTTGCCGGAATCCTATACGCGTTATCTGATCAATGGCTTGCGCAACGATTTCGACATGCCGAGCGTGCCGATCCGCATTCACTACCGCTCGCCCGAAAATCCGTACGAATCGAAGAAAAGACGGAGCTGATCAAGCGAGCAATCTTACGTCTCATAACGCGACAGCGTATCGCGTAGTGTGATGACATCTGCCGCCAGCCGCTTCAGTTCTGCAAATTCCCGGCCCGATGCATCCAGAATGCAGCCGGGAATGGATGCCGCACGCTTCCTGAGTTCGCGGCCTTCCTCAGTCAGGCCAATAATGACGACACGCTCGTCCTCCTTGCCGCGCTGCCGCTTGATGTAGCCGGTCGCTTCCAGGCGTTTGAGGAGGGGGGTAAGGGTGCTCGACTCGAGATGCAGCTTCTCGCCGATGCCGCCGACAGTCTGTCTGTCTTCCTTCCAGAGAGTGACCATTACCAGATATTGCGGGTATGTGAGATCCAGTGCGTCAAGCATCGGCTTGTAGACGCGGTTCATCGCGTGGTTCGCGGTGTAGAGGGCGAAGCACATAAAATCGTCGAGGTTGAGATCGTCGCTCATGTCGTGTTCTCCGAAATTGATCTAGTTATATCGCGCAATAAATAATCGCAACCAAGTTTGTTGCATAGGAGCTATGCCAGAATATTTATCGTGCGATAAACAATCGTGCGATAAACAAATTGCGTGTTCACGACGAACCGCAACCAAGAGGACTGGACAATGTCGACCATCAAGACCGCACTCTCCGCAGCCACGATCCTGGCAGCCACCACATTCGGCGCCGCTGCCGATCCGGTATTGGAACCGACGACGCAGAAGTTCATCGACGCGCTGGCCGGCGCCAAGCCGATCTACACGCTGTCTCCGTCCGACGCCCGCGACGTACTTGCCGGAGCGCAGAAGGGCGCTGTCAAGAAACTCGCCGCCAAGGAAGACAACCTCACGATCAAGGCTGGTCCGACCGGCAGCATCGAGCTGCGCGTCGTCCGTCCGGAAGGCGCGAAGGGCAAGTTGCCCGTCGTGATGTATTTCCACGGTGGCGGCTGGGTTCTCGGCGATGCCGAGACGCATGACCGGCTCGTTCGCGAGATCGCCAACGGCGCCAAGGCCGCCGTCGTCTTCGTTGATTATGAGCGCTCGCCTGAGGCACGCTATCCGATCGCGATCGAGCAGGCCTATGCCGCTACGAAATACGTCGCTGAGCATCAGAAGGAATTCAACGTCGATGCGAGCCGCCTGGCAGTGGCCGGCGATAGCGTCGGTGGCAACATGACGGCAGCAGTGACCCTTCTAGCCAAGGAGCGGGGCGGTCCCGCAATCGATCAGCAGGTCATGTTCTATCCCGTGACCGACGCCAACTTCGAGACCGGCTCCTACAACCAGTTCGCCAATGGTCCCTGGCTGACCAAGGAGGCCATGAAGTGGTTTTGGAACGCCTATCTGCCTGACGAAGCCAAGCGCAAGGAGCCGACCGCTTCGCCGCTCCAGGCATCGCTCGACCAACTGAAGGGCTTGCCGCCGGCATTGATTATTACCGATGAGAACGACGTGCTGCGCGACGAAGGCGAGGCCTATGGCCGCAAGCTGACGCAAGCCGGCGTCAAGGTAACCTCCATCCGCTACAACGGTACGATCCATGACTTCGTGCTTCTGAACGCCATTGCCGAGACACCGGCAGTGCGCAGCGCGGTCTCGGTCGCCAGCCAGACGCTGCGCGAGGCGCTCAGCAAGTAACGCCTTCAGGTTCCCGAAGAGACAGGCCCGGCGGCTTCGCCGGGCTTTTTCGTTCTTGGCAGCGACTTGGCGGCAAATTGCCAGGCCTTTTTCCATTTCGGCGTAATGACACCGTTGGCAGCGCGGATGTTGTTGATGAACTGCGTGGTTGCCGCTTCCCAGGAATATTGAAGCGCGAGTTCGCGTGCTTTCTCGCGGGAAGCAGACAATGCCGTCAGGCAGGCCGTTTTCAGGTCGTCGTCGAGTGCTCCGACTTCGTTGTCGTCTCCGATGATGTCGAACGGGCCGGTGACAGGGTAGGCGGCCACGGGAACGCCTGACGCGAGGGCCTCGAGGATCGTATTGCCGAACGTATCCGTCAGCGACGGGAAGACGAAGACATCGGCCTGGGCATAGGCCTTTGCCAGCTCCTCGCCGACTTTTAGGCCGGTGAAATGCACATCGGGATAGCGTTTCTCGAGTTCCGTGCGGGCCGGCCCGTCACCGACGACGACCTTCGATCCGGGCAGGTCGAGATCGAGGAAGGCCGGCAGGTTCTTTTCCAGGGCAACGCGGCCGACTGTCATGAAGATCGGGCGGGTAAGGCTGAACGGCGCATCTTCCGGGGGCATGGGGCGGAAATGATCGGCATCAATGCCGCGGCTCCACGGCATGAGGTTTCGAATGCCCTTTTCGGAGAGTTCGCGCGCGAGGCTTGGGGTCGCGACCATGCAACCGGCGCCCGAGTTGTGAAACCAGCGAACGAAGGCGTAAAGCCAGCTCTTCGGTATGGGCAGGCGAGCCGAAACGTATTCCGGAAAGCGGGTGTGGTAGCTGGTGGAGAAAGGCATGCGATTCTTCAGGCACCAGCGCCGCGCCGTCAGTCCCAACGGGCCCTCCGTCGCGATATGAACGTAGGAGGGCATTTGTTTCTTGATCTCGCGCGCGACGCGGCGGTAGCTCGCTATCGAGAGACGAATTTCGGGATACGTGGGGCAGGGCACGCTGTGAAAGCCCTGCGGCGTCACCATCGCCACGTCAATGCCCATCTTCGCCAGTTCGCGATTGGTGTTCTCGATCGAACGGACGACGCCGTTGACCTGCGGATGCCAGGCATCGCTGACAATCACGAGCCGTTCCGCCATGCCCAGCCGAGATGCATACCGGCCTTCGTTGCCTCCAACATCCGACATATGTTGCAGCACGCCCCAATCCCATCCATGCCGCGCCCGCGGGGGCGCCGGCCCAATTCCCGGCTGACCCGGAGACTCGATTCCCGCGCCTCACATTCTGGCGGTCGTCGATGATGGAAATATTACAGTCGCACTGCGCCGATCGTTCGATGTTGCTCAGGTCTTGTCGATGCCGAGTTTTTCCCATGCGACGAGGGCGCCGTGTTCGCTAACCACGCGTGCGGCGACCTTCGCGGCAAACGCCGCTGCAGCAGGGGCGTCCTTCGTTTCGAGATAGCGGGCGAGAAATGCGCCGTTGAAACTGTCGCCGGCGCTGGTCGTGTCGACGACCTGTTCGACCTTTTCGGCTGGGACGAAGCTCTCGACGCCGTCGAAGCTCAGGGTCGCTCCCTCAGCGCCGTTCTTAACGACCACATCGGTCGCGCCAAGCGTGCGATACCGCTGGATCGTCGCAGCGATCGAGACGTCGCCGAAGTGCGTTGCTTCGTCGTCAAAACTCGGCAGCACCAGGGACGAGGCGCGCGCACCTTCGCTGATCGTCGCATGCATCACGTCATAGCCGGACCAAAGCCGCGGGCGGATATTGGGGTCGAAGGCCACGATCTTGCCGGCGGCCTTGGCGCGACGGACTTCGGCGAGCAACGTATCGGCGTCATTGCGAGACAGGATCGCAAGTGTGATGCCGGAGAAATAGATGACGTCGCATGCCTCGATCGCCTCGCGCAGGAGCTCCGCATCGGCTGCCAGCTGGCGGGCGGCCGAGTTGTCGCGCCAGTAGCTGAAGGAGCGCTCGCCGTCCTTGAGGCTGATCATGTAGAGACCGGGCGCCTTACCCTTGATGCGCCTGATAAATTCCGTGCCGATGCCAGCCTGCTTGTAGAAGGCGATCATCTCATCGGACATGGCTTCGTCGCCGAGCGCGGTAAAATACTCCACCGACCAATCTGCCGGCAGGCAGGCGCGGGCATACCAGGCGGTGTTCAGCGTATCGCCGGCAAAGCCCTTGCGTAGCAATCCGGCGCCTGCCTGCGAAAGCTCCACCATGCATTCACCGATCGATAAAAAACGCCCGCTCACAGAAAGCCTCCCTGAATTTTCCCGTTTCGCTGATACGCGCAGAGCACCTTCCTGACAAGCCGCGAGCGGCATGTGTCTGCGGCATTAGGCCGGATTTGTTGACCGTGTGGACGGGGCGCATAATGACCCGCGTAGCTATGGGGATATGTTCATGCAGAAGATCCCAGTTTCTCTGATCGCCATTTCACTTGTCGCGGGACTATCCCTCTCAGCTATTCCCGCTTTCGCACGCGGCGGAGGCAAGGGCCGAAAGATGGATTGCCAGACACTCGCCATGCAGGAGCGCAACTCCGTGGGCGGCAAGCTACCGAGCAAGGACATCAAGCGCCGCGACAAGATAAAGCGCAGAATGCAGAAACTTGGATGTGCGACGGATCCCGGCTGAAGGTTGTTTTTTGGCGCGCCCGCTTTAGTCTTGGCATGATTGCGTGATGCGGGAGATGATTGGCTGATGTCGGTTGCAGGCAAGACGGCGGACTGGTGGCGGGGTGCTGTCATTTATCAGGTCTATCCGCGATCCTTTCAGGATACCAACGGAGATGGTCTCGGAGACCTGAAGGGCATTACCCGGAGATTGCCCTATATCGCCAACCTTGGCGTAGATGCGATCTGGCTGTCGCCGTTCTTCAAGTCACCCATGGCCGACATGGGTTACGATGTTTCGGATTATTGCGATGTCGACCCGATCTTTGGCACGCTTGATGATTTCGATGAAATGATGGCGGCCGCCCATGGGCTCGGCCTCAAGATCATCATCGATCAGGTCATTTCCCATACCTCCGATGTTCATCCCTGGTTTGTCGAAAGCCGCTCGAGCCGGACCAATCCCAAGGCGGACTGGTATGTGTGGGCGGACCCGAAACGGGATGGGACGGCCCCCAACAACTGGCTCTCGATCTTCGGTGGACCAGGATGGGAATGGGACGGCGTGCGCCGGCAGTATTACCAGCATAACTTCCTGACCTCGCAGCCGGATCTCAACTTCCACAGTCCGGAGGTTCAGGATGCCGTGCTTGCCACCGTGAAGTTCTGGCTCGACCGCGGCGTCGACGGCTTCCGCCTCGACACTGTCAATTATTACTTCTGCGACAGGCTGCTTCGCGACAACCCTCCGCATGCGCCCGATGAGAGCGATACCGGTCTCGATGCGCCGGATACCAACCCGTACGGCATGCAGAACCACCTCTACGACAAGACGCAGCCGGAGAATGTCGGCTTCCTCCGGCGGTTCCGGGCGCTGCTTGATCGCTACGAGGCGCGCGCGACGGTCGGCGAGGTCGGCGACGGTGCCCGCTCGCTGAAGACCGTCGCCGCCTATACGGGCGGCGGCGACAAGCTGAACATGTGCTACACCTTCGACCTGCTCGGACCGGACTTTACCGCGACGCATATTCGAAACTGCGTCGATGCCTTCCAGAAATCGGTTGCCGATGGGTGGGTATGCTGGGCGTTCTCGAACCACGACGTCAACCGTCATCTGAGCCGCTTTGCCAAGACGGCAGCAGAGCGGCCCGTGATCGCCAAGCTCGCCATGTCTGTGCTGGCGACGCTGCGCGGCTCGATCTGCCTCTACCAAGGAGAAGAACTTGGGCTTCCCGAGGCCGAGCTCGCCTTCGAGGATCTGCGTGATCCCTATGGCATCCGCTTCTGGCCGGCGTTCAAGGGACGTGACGGATGCCGCACTCCGATGCCCTGGGAGGCTGCCAAGGCGCATGCCGGCTTTACGAGCGCCGAGAAGTCATGGTTGCCGGTGCCTTATGAGCAGGCGGCGCTTTCCGTCGATACGCAGGAGAGCGATCCGAATTCCGTGTTGCACCACTACCGGCAGACGCTCAATTTCCGGAAAAGCCACCCGGCTTTGCTCAACGGCACTATGGAATTCATCGGCACCAATCAGGACCTTCTCGCCTTCACGCGCAGCAAGGGAAGCGAGAAGCTGCTCTTCGTCTTCAACCTGACGCGCAAGCCCGCGCAGTTCATCCCGCCGGCCGGAATGGTGATCGGAGAACGGCTGGCGATACCGGGCTTCGCGGCGGCAGCCGGAACCGGTCCAATCAAGCTGGCCGCACTCGATGCACTCTGCGCACGGGTGGCTGGCTAGACGCTCACCCGATGAAGGCGAACTTGTCGACGTCCACCATTCCGCGATCCGAGATCTTCAGGTGCGGAATGACCGGGAGCGGCAGGAAGGCCACCTGCAGGAAGGGTTCCTCAAGCGTCGTGCCGAGCGCGTAGGCGGCCTTGCGTAGATGGTGGAGCGTGTCGCGCACCGTCTCGTAGGGCTCGAGGCTCATCAGGCCGGCAATGGGCAGGGCGATCTCGCCGGTGACCTTGCCATCCTCGACGACAACGAAGCCGCCGTTGATTTCGCCGAGGCGATTGGCGGCGAGGGCCATGTCATCCTCGCTGACGCCGACGACGCAGATGTTGTGACTGTCATGCCCGACGGTCGAGGCGATCGCACCTTTCTTCAGGCCGAAGCCCTGGACGAAACCATTGGCATGGTTGCCGTTCTTGCCGTGCCGCTCGATGACGGCGACCTTGATGATGTCATTGCCGAGATCGACGTCAGTCTGGTTGCCCTTCACCGGTAGCCGGTAGCGGCGATGTTCGGTGATGATCTTGCCGGGCGTGACGCCGATCACAGGGGTTTCGCCGTCGGCGACGGGAACGCCGAAGTGCGCGGCGTTGACGGACCGGGCCTTGACGCTATCAAGGCCGACCGGTTCGACGGGCTTGCGCGTGGCGAAAAGCTCTGGGGTCACTTGGCGCCCAGCGGCAAAAACGAGATCTGCGCGGCAGTTTTCGAGGCTGTCGATGACCACGAGGTCTGCACGCCAGCCGGGGGCTACGAGACCGCGGTCCCTCAGGCCGAAGGCACGGGCAGCCGAGATCGACGCGGCGCGATAAATGGCCAGCGGCTCGACGCCGTTCTTGATCGCGGTCCGGATCATGTAGTCGAGATGGCCTTGCTCGGCGATGTCGAGGGGATTGCGGTCATCGGTGCAAAGGGCGAGGTACGGCGACAGGCGCTCGGTGATGATGGGCATCAGGGCCGCCAGATCCTTCGACACGGAACCCTCGCGCACGAGGATATGCATGCCCTTGCGCATCTTTTCTAGCGCTTCGGCAGCACTGGTGCATTCATGCTCGGTGCGGATGCCGGCGGAGAGGTAGCCATTCAGGTCATTGCCCGAGAGCAGGGGAGCGTGGCCGTCGATATGCTGCCCCTGGAAGGCATCGAGCTTGGCCATGCAGATGGGATCCTTGTGGATCACACCGGGGAAGTTCATGAACTCGGCGAGGCCGATGACCTTCGGATGATGGCGAAATGGAAGGAGACGTTCGATCGGCAGATCTGCGCCCGATGTTTCCAGATGCGTGGCGGGCACGCAGGAGGAGAGTTGGACACGGATGTCCATGATCGTTTCGAGGGACGAATCGAGGAAATACTGAATGCCTTCGGTGCCGAGAACATTTGCAATCTCGTGCGGGTCGCAGATGACTGTCGTTACGCCATAGGGCAGGACGCAGCGGTCGAATTCGTGCGGCGTCACCAGCGACGACTCGATGTGGAGATGCGTATCGATGAAGCCCGGCACCACGATCTTACCAGAGATATCGATCTCGGTTTCGCCGTCGTAGCTGCCGCAGGTGCCGACGATACGATCCTGTGCGATCGCGACATCGGATGCCACCAGTTCGCCGGTCACGAGGTCGAAGAAGCGTCCGCCTTTCAGAACGATGTCGGCGGGCAGGCGGCCCGTCCCTTGGTCGATAAGGCGTTCGAGATTGGCGGTCATGGCATCCTCGTGCTGGCGTTTCACCAGTTATAGCCCATGTGTCTGACAAAGCGAGATCGGCTTTGTCGGCCGGTCCACAAACGAAAACCGGGCGCCCCAGAGGGACGCCCGGCGATCGAAATCGGGAGATCGAAGGCTTATTCGGCCGGAACGATCTTGCCAGCTTCCCACTTGTAGAGCGCGAAACTCTGCGAAGTCAGGTCGCCGGTTTCGCCGTAGGTCAGCTTGCCGATTGCCGTCGGGATCGCTTCGCCGCCCTTCAGCGCCTTGGCGACTGCTTCGGAATCCTCAGCGCTGCCAGCCTTCTCGATACCTGCCTTCAGGACTTCGACTGCGGCGTAGGCGTTGAGCGTGAAGGCTTCGGCCGGGATGCCCTTGGCCTTCAGCGCATCGGCAGCTGCCTGCGAATCCGGGCTCTTGGTCGCATCCATGGCATTGGTGAAGATCGTGCCGCCGGCTGCGTCGGTACCGATGTTCCAGAACTCGCTGTTCGAGAGGCCGTCGCCGCCGATGATGACGGCCTTGACGGACAGGTCATGCAGCTGGCGGGCCAGCAGGCCGCCTTCCGGGTGATAGCCGCCGAAATAGACGACATCGACGTTCTCGGCCTTCAGACGGGTGGTCAGCGCGCTGAAATCCTTGTCGCCAGGGGTCAGGGAGTCGTCGAGCACTTCCTTGATGCCGCCAGCATTCAGTGTGGCCTTGAATGAATCGGCCAGGCCCTTACCGTAGGCGCCCTTGTCGTTGATGATCGCAACGCGCTTGTCCTTGAAGTTCTTCAGGACGTAGTTGGCGGCGACTTCGGCCTGCTGGTCGTCGCGACCGCAGGTGCGCAGGACGTTGGCGAGGCCACGCTTAGTGAGGTCTGGTGCGGTTGCCGTCGGGGTGACCATCAGCACGCCGTTCTCAGCAAGAACGTCGGAAGCCGGGATCGCGACGCCCGAGGTGACCGGGCCGACGACGAAGCGGATACCGTCGCCGACGAGCTGGTTTGCAGCGGAAACGCCCTGCTTGGGTTCGCCGGCATCGTCGGCATATTTGAGGATGACTTTCTCGCCGAGGATGCCGCCCTTTTTGTTGATCTCGTCAACAGCAGCCTGCGCGCCATTCTTCACCTGATCGCCATAGGCGGCAACGGGGCCAGTCAGCGGCGCGATGAGGCCGATGGTGACGTCAGCATGGGCGAGCGGCGCAAAGGCAAGCGAGGCGACGAGGGCCGCCGACAAAGTCTTCAGACTCATTTTCTTTCTCCTTGGGTGGGTATCAAAACCCGCGATTTAAGTGCCGCGGCGGCGAGCCCAGATCGTCAACAGCCCTTGCAGGGGGATGCGCCAAAAGACGATGAGCAGCCGCGCGCCGAAACACCCGCCCTCCATATTTGGCTTCGACGGACGCTTTGCAAGTTTCTTAGGAATTTACCGTCGATTTCGCAAGAAGATAAAGAAATAGGGCCCGCTTTTGCCTGATTTGACAAAAGCGGGCCCCGAAAACGCGTCGTTTAGATGTTATTTTGCAAAATTTCGCGCAGTTTTCCGAAGAGCTCGTCGATGTGGTGCTTTTCGATGATGAGCGGCGGCGAGAGCGCGATGATGTCGCCGGTAGTGCGGATCAACAGGCCCTTCTCATAGGCCTTCAGGAAGGCGGTAAAGGCGCGCTTGGTCGGCTCGCCGGCGATCGGATCGAGCTCGATCGCGCCGATCAGACCGGTGTTTCTGATGTCGATGACATTCGGGCAGTCCTTCAGGGAGTGCAGCCCGTCGGCCCAGTAATCCGAGAGCTCGGCGGCGCGGGTCAGGAGGCCTTCTTCCTTGTATGTGTCGAGCGTGCCGAGTGCTGCGGCGCAGGCGATAGGGTTGCCGGAGTAGGTGTAACCGTGCATGAACTCGATCATGTGCTCGGGGCCGCTCATGAACGCGTCATGGATCTCTGCAGTCACGAAGACCGCGCCCATAGGAATCACACCGTTGGTCAGGCCCTTTGCGGTGGTGATCATGTCCGGCTTGACGTCGTAGTACTGGGCAGCGAACGGCGCGCCGAGGCGGCCAAAGCCGGTGATGACTTCGTCAAAGATCAACAGGATGCCGTGCTTGGTGCAAATTTCGCGGAGCTTCTGCAGGTAGCCCTTCGGCGGGATCAGCACGCCGGTCGAACCGGCAATCGGCTCGACGATGACGGCGGCAATCGTCGAAGCGTCGTGTAGCGTGACGATGCGCTCGAGCTCGGTCGCCAAGTCGCCGCCATGCTCGGGCTGGCCGCGGGTGAAGGCGTTCTTGCCCGGCTGATGCGTGTGGGGCATGTGGTCGACGCCCGTCAGCAGCGTGCCGAACATCTTGCGGTTGGAAACGATGCCGCCGACGGAGATGCCACCGAAGTTGACCCCATGATAGCCGCGTTCGCGGCCGATCAGACGGAAGCGCGAGCCGTTCCCCTTCACACGATGGTAGGCGAGGGCGACCTTCAGCGCCGTCTCGACCGATTCAGACCCCGAATTGGTGTAGAGAACGTGGTCCATGCCTTCGGGCGCGATGTCGACGAGGCGGTTCGCGAGTTCGAACGCCTTGGGGTGGCCGAGCTGGAAGGCCGGCGCGTAGTCGAGCTCACCAGCCTGTTCGCGGATCGCTTCGGTGATCTTCGGCCGGCAGTGGCCAGCATTCACGCACCAGAGGCCGGCGGTGCCGTCGAGCACCTGACGGCCGTCATGGGTCTGGTAGTACATGTCCTTGGCGCTGACGAAAAGACGCGGCTCCTTCTTGAACTGGCGGTTCGCAGTGAAGGGCATCCAAAAGGCCCGAAGGTCGTTTGGCGTGGTATTGAGGCGATTGGACATGCTGTTCTCCATGGCCGTTTCGGAGGCCGTTCCCGGTATTGGCTGATGCGGTTTTTTTACTGCCTGGTCAAATTATCAGCGGTTCTTCGGGCGTCAAGCCGCTGACATTGCCGTCAGGCCGCTGCATCGGAGATACGCGCAAAAAATAGACCGGCATCGCTGCCGGTCTAAAAGTATGTAAACGTGCTGAAATGAGGTTGCCACACTATTCCGGATGCATTTCACGGCAGTGGGGCTTATCGGCTGACATTATGTCAGCTTGTCCTTACGCCGCGGACTTTGCCTGGCTTTGAACAGAGTAGATGTCGGTGAGGGCTTCGAGGATCCTGAGGACCGGCTCGGAGTTGCTGGAGTAGTAGATCGTCTGGGCGTCGCGGCGCGTCTTCACCAGTTTTTGGGCGCGCAGCTTTGACAAGTGCTGCGACAGCGCGGACTGGCTCAAGCCAACCTCCTGCGCCAGCGCACCGACCGGGATTTCGCCCTTCACGAGGTTGCAGAGAATGAGAAGCCTTTTCGGGTTTGCCATTGCGGACAAGAGCGCAGCGGCAATATTCGCATTGGCGGTTAAATCGATTGTGTCCATATCTTCTTCCCGATGTGAAACTAATTTCAAAAACGCATGTTCCCGCTCAATGCCGGACGGCGAAAACTATCAATACGGCGTCAAGATTGTATATAGCTAAATTTCAGGTATTGCGGATTTTATGTTAGATATATGGAAATAAACGTCCTCGATGTCCTCTGCGACGGCAACGAATTCGCAACGCAGAAGCAAATCACCCGAAATCAGATCGAAACCGGCGCAGTCCACTCCACAAATGCGCCAATCGCCGCCGTTGCCGGCCTTCAAGCTCGCTGCGGTCATGGCGGCGAGATCGGGGCTTGTACCTAGTAATTCTTGCACTATCGCATCGGCCTGCGCCGCCACGTTCTCGTTGCCGGGGGATCGAATCGTCAGGTCGTCTCCATCAAGAAGATAGGCGCGACCAAACCCACCATTCAGGCTCGCGGATTGCGGAACCAGCCGGAAGAAGCGGAAATCCGGGAAATCGATATAGAGCTTTGCCTTGGCATGCCGGTTGAGGAAGCGGCTGCGAATCCGGGCATGGATGACGCTGTCGCGCTCGACCGGTTCGGCAAGGCATTGGGTCGTCAAGCGCGGATAGGCCAGCGGATCGCCCTTGCCGGGCTCGCCCGTCAGAAGCGACGCACGGCGATCGGCGTCGAGCGCGCGGGTATGCGTCGACAGGCCCGACACGAGAATGACGGGAACGCCATCGATGTCGGTGCCGAGAAGTACCCGGCTGGCAAATGGGAAGCCGGTCTCGGGATCGAGGACGGCGATTGCAGCATAACGGGCGGAGCGGAGAAGCGTGCGCGCGAGCTTGCGGGCTTCTCCGTCCGTTTCCCTGAGAACGGAAGCTTGATCTTTCATGTCCACTTTTCTGACCGAAGCGGACGGTCGGATCAAGCTTCTTCTTTGCGGCGATGCTGCGTCAGACCCTCAACGATATCCTGGGCCGAAATGGTACCGATGATCGCGCCGTTTTCCACCACCCCGATACTGCCGGGCTGGCGCGACAGTGCATCGAGAATGTCGATCAATGGCGTCTCGGCGCGCGCGGTGCCGCTGACGCTTGCGCCAGCGGCGGCGTGGCCGAGGCCTGGCTGCATTACGTCCTGGGCCGTCAGCATGGTGATCGGATTCATGTGCTGGACGAAATCGGCGACGTACCGGTCGGCGGGGTTTTTGACGATCTCCTGCGGCGTGCCGCATTGGATGATGCGCCCGCCCTCCATGATGGCGATGCGGTTGCCGATGCGGAAGGCCTCATCCAGGTCGTGGCTGACGAAGAGGATCGTCTTCTTCAGCCGCCGCTGGAACTCGAGAAGCTCGTCCTGCAGGCGCGTGCGGATAAGCGGATCGAGCGCCGAGAACGGCTCGTCCATCAGCAGGATCGGCGCACCGGTCGCGAAGGCACGAGCGAGGCCAACGCGTTGCTGCATGCCGCCGGACAATTCATTGACCTTGCGGTCCGCCCATTTGGTCAGGTTGACCAGTTCGAGCTGTTCGCCCACGCGCTTCTTGCGCTCGGCCTCGGGCATGCCCGCAAGCTCAAGGCCGAAGCCGACATTTTCCGCGACCGTTCGCCACGGCAGCAAGGCAAACTGCTGAAACACCATGGAAACGGTGTGCATGCGCAGGTCGCGCAGGCCCTTGGCGGTGGTCTTGTAGGGATTGCAGGGGCCGTTTGGCGTTGCGACCGAAACCTCGCCGCGCACGACGGGCGCCAGCCCGTTTACGGCCCGCAGGAGGGTGGACTTGCCGGACCCAGAAAGTCCCATGAGGACGAGGATCTCGCCTTCCTGCACGGAGAGCGAGGCATCCGCCACGCCGAGAACAAGACCAGTCGCAGCACCGATCTCGTCGCGGTTCTTGCCCTGATCGGCCAAAACCAGGGCGTTTTCCGGCTTGTCGCCGAAGACGATGCTGACGTTGTCGAAACGGACCGCAGTCATACGCCTTCTCCTTCACCCGCAGTGCGGAACATTCGGTCGAGAATGATGGCCAGGATGACGATGCAGAGACCCGCTTCGAAGCCCTTGGCGACGTTGACCGTATTGAGTGCACGAACCACCGGCACGCCGAGGCCGTCGGCGCCGACAAGCGCGGCGATGACCACCATCGACAACGATAGCATGATCGTCTGCGTCAGGCCTGCCATGATCTGTGGCATGGCAAAGGGCAGCTCGACCTTGCGCAGCACCTGCATCGGCGTAGCGCCGAAAGATTCTGCCGCTTCCACCAGGGAGGAAGGGGTCGAGATGATACCGAGGCGCGTGAGGCGGATGGGGGCGGGGATTGCGAAGATCACGGTTGCGATCAAGCCCGGCACCATGCCGAGTCCGAAAAGGATAAGTGCAGGAATGAGATAGACGAATGTCGGAATGGTCTGCATCAAGTCGAGGATCGGGCGCAGGGCGGAATAGACCCAGGCGCGGCGCGCGGCGGCGATGCCAAGAGGAATGCCGACGATCATGCTGACAAAGGTTGAGGCGAGTACCAGCGCCAGCGTCTCCGTCGTCTCCTTCCAGTACCCCTGGTTCACGATGAAGAGGAGGCCAAGACAGGTGAAGACGGCCACGACGATCGAGCGACGGAGCCAGTAGGCAATCGCCCCGATCCCGAGGATGACGATTAGTGGGTGAGGTTTCTGCAGAATGAAAAGCAGCCCGTCGATGACGTGGGACAGAATGAAGGCGAGCTGATTGAAAAACCAATCGGCGTTGGAGGTCAGCCAGTCCACGAAGGCTTTCGCCCAGGAGCCGATGGGAATTTTAGTGTCGGTGAGCCAGGTCAAGGGAGCGCCTATCCATTGGGAACAACAACATTTCGCGACGATAGCGAGATGGGGCGGCGCGAGCCGCCCCGCTCGTCGTTATCAGAGGCCGAGGCTCTTCTTGACGACCGCGAGGCCATCGCCGCTGTCATCGCGCGCCTTGACGCCGGCAAGCCACGGGTCAAGCGCGGAAGGATTGGCCTTCAGCCACTCTGTCGCTGCCTTTTCCGGCTCATCGCCGTCGTTCAGGATCTTGCCCATGATCTGGTTTTCCATCTCGAGCGAGAAAACCATGTTCTTGAGCAATGCACCGACGTTCGGGCACTCATTGAGATAGCCCGCGCGCACGTTGGTGAAAACCTTCGCGCCGCCGAAGTCCGGCCCGAAGACATCGTCACCACCGGTCAGATAGGTCAGCTTGAAGTTGTCGTTCATCGGATGCGGCTCCCAGCCGAGGAAGACAACGGGCTTGCCTTCCTTCTCGGAGCGAGCCACCTGCGCCAGCATGCCCTGTTCGGAAGACTCGACCACTTCCATGCCCTTGAGGCCGAAGGTGTTCTTTTCGATCAGATCCATGACGAGGCGGTTACCGTCGTTTCCGGGCTCGATGCCGTAGATCTTGCCGTCAAGGTCATCCCTGTGAGCTGCAATATCCTTGAAATCCTTGATGCCGAGCTCAGCGCCCTTGGCGTTGGTCGCCAATGTGTATTTTGCGCCGACGAGATTCGGTCCGAAGGATTCGACCGATTTATCATCAAGGAAGGGGCGAACGTCTTTTTCCTGTGTCGGCATCCAGTTGCCGAGGAAGATGTCGATGTCCTTGTTCTTTAGCGATTGGTAGGTTACCGGCACGGAAAGAACTTTGACGTCAGGGGTATAGCCTAGTCCCTTCAGCACGACTGCTGCAGTCGCCGTTGTGGACGTGATGTCAGTCCAGCCGACGTCCGAAAAATGAACGGTGGAACAACTGTCCGGATCTGCGGCGAATGCAGCGGTTGCGACAGAGAGAGCGGCAACTGCGGTGGCGGTGATCAGTCTGAATGCGCTTGTCGTTTTCATTTATAGACTCCCAGTCTTACGTTCCCAAGCCAAGCACCAATAGCCGAGTTTTACAAGCGACCTCAGCGCGTTTGCGCCGCATTGCAGTACTCGATTGCGACGTGGGTCATTTTTCCGCCAGCGCTGAGATTTCAAAGGTTTTTGGCGATTTTTGGTCCTGAATTTCCTGTGACTATCAGAATGAGGGACTTTTCTTCGAGGTTTCGAGCTTCCAAGAAGCGAAAGACGGAGAAAACGATGGCAAAACTCTATTTCAACTACTCGACCATGAACGCCGGCAAGTCGACGATGCTGCTGCAAGCCGCCTACAACTACGAGGAGCGCGGCATGCGTGTCGTTCTGCTGATTGCGGCCTTCGACGAGCGCGCTGGAAAGGGGATTATCGGGTCTCGGATCGGCCTGCAGGCAAGCGCCGTCGCCTTCGAACCGGAAGCTGACCTCCAGGCCTTGATCGGCGAACTCGGCAAGGAGGGAGAGCCGATCGCCTGCGTCTTTGTCGATGAAGCTCACTTCATGACGCGCGAGCAGGTCTGGCAACTCGCCCGGGTCGTCGATCGCATGAACATACCCGTCATGGTTTATGGCCTGAGGACTGATTTCCAGGGCCAACTCTTCCCGGCATCCCAGGAGCTTCTGGCGATTGCCGACGAGATGCGTGAGGTGCGGACCATCTGCCATTGCGGACGCAAGGCGACGATGGTGGTGCGTCTCGACGCAAATGGAAAGGTGCTGCGCGAAGGCGCACAGATCGATGTCGGCGGCAACGAAAAATACGTCTCGCTCTGCCGGCGTCACTGGGATGATGCAGTGAACGGGGAATGGCTCGCCACGGCGGTGTGACCGGTCCTCAAAGTGATTCCGGTTTGGCAGCTTATGCGCTAGGTTCGCGATAACCGATTCATGGAGCCGCCCGGTGCGCAAGCCCTTCTCCTTCGATACCCAGCTCGAAGCCGCGCGAGCACTCGTGGAGCAATTGCGTCTTGAAGCCAAGGTCTGCGTCGAATTCATCAACGAGTTCGCACGACAGGCGGCTGCCGTCGATGACGAACGCTTTCTGGTCGAGAATGGCCGCTTCCAGGCGTTTGTCGCAAACGGCGCGAGCTTGACCAATCTCCTTGCGGAGCTCGTCTTCGTCCTCGACACGCTGACGGTCAAGATTTCGGCGGATCTCGATGGTTTCCGTGGCCTGACCGCCGGCGAAAAATTTATCGGTCGTTTTTCGCGCCAGCGGATGTGGCGTCGCCACAGCGCGCGCGTGCGCGCAGCCCCTGTCGTGGAGCGGCTGCGCGACCTGCTGGTGAAGTCCGAAGCCACGGCAGGTGTCATCGCGATCTACCGCACGATTGCGATCGACTTTCACAAGCTGGGTGAGCATGGGCTGATCGGCATCGTCGAGCAGCGCCGTCGGCTTGTCGAAAAGATCGACATCGCCCGCCTTCGCATCCGGGAATTGAACGCCAAGGCACTGACGACGCAGGGCAGGATCGGCCTATACGGAAGCAGAGCCGAATGGGAGCTTATGGAACAGGAGCGGCGCTCGCTGAAAGCGGAGGCCGACCGCGTTGCCGATGAGGAACACGGAATGCGCGAGGAGAGCCAGCGCCGCGAACGCTTCATCAATCTCTTCCAGGTTTTCGTCGATGCGCTGAATAGCCAGGTGGGCCAGTGCAACGCCCTCAGGCGCAAGATGTTGATAGACACCGAAGAGCGGCTGCTGATCTATCAGGCGCAAGTCGACACCGACATCCCGGGATCGAAGGTTCAGATTTCAGCGGAGCTCTTTCCCGCCATCGCCGGTCCGATTGAATTGTTTGAGCGCAACATGCTGGCGCCACAGGAATTGGAGCAGCGCAAGCGGGCCGCCGACGCCGTCTTCGCGAGCAAGTTCGAAGCTTTCCGGCAGGAGCCGGAGAAGGGCTTCGCAGTGCCGATCATCGATACGACGGAAATCTCCAGGCGACTGCGCTTCCGTTTTCTGCGTCCTGGCTTCTGGCCGAAGAAACAATAATATCAGCACGATATTGTTCTTCCTGGAGCGAGCGCATATGTCAGTGCGCAGACCAAGCTTATCAAGGAGAAGACGATGCTCGACCGGATCGCCGGTTTTTTCAGGCTGATCGGCCGAACAATCGGACGCTGGGCGCGGGTTTTCTTTGCCTGGGCTTTCTGGCCATTCATCGCTGCTCGCGGCTGGTACGTTCAGCGGACTTGGATGATCCGCTTGCCGATCCTTGGTCTGATCGCGCTTCTTGCTGTCCTCTATTGCTATTTCATTTGGCAGACGCAGGTCTGGTCTAACTTCAATCCCTCCTTCGTGAATGAGTACAGACTTTCCGAGCGCAAGGTTCCTGCCGGCCAGGAGCTGCCGTCAACAGACGGAGCGGCAGCCAAGACTTGCCAGCGGTCGGCGATCGTCGATGTCGCCGCCGACCTGACCGATTTCAACGTCAACCAGAATGCGTGGATCTCCTCCATGCTTCTCTACCGTCTCGGCTTCTTCGGCATCGACTGGGATCACACGCCGTTTCTCGACAACAAGGCGTCGTTCCAGCGGGGCGTAAACCAGGCGGTTCGCCGCACCTCGGTCGAACTCGTCGATACGCTCGGGCGCGTGCGCGGGACGTCAGGGATCAATAACGATCTGCAGAAGGCGCGCGGCAACCTGCAATTCGACGAGTACAGCTGGTACTTCGGCCTTGATCCGTTCGGACCGAAGACACCGACGCCGAGCTATTATCGCTCGGCGCTCGACAGCCTGCGCAAGTTCAATACCGACCTCGCCGCCTGCAACGCCATCTTCGATGGGCGGGCGGATAACCTGATCCAGTTCATCGACCGCATCGCCAACGATCTCGGCAGTACCTCCGACGTGCTCGCGGACCGCTCGCAGAACCATCATCGGGGCTGGTTCGATACACGTGCAGACGATCGCTTCTGGTTCGCCTATGGTCAGCTTTACGCTTATTACGCCATCCTGGCGGCTGCACAGTCAGACTTTTCTCAAGTTATCGCGGAGCGCAATCTGGGCGCCATCTTTGGCGCAACAATGAGACAGTTCCAGGCGGCACTGAAGATCCAGCCGGCAATCATTTCTAACGGCCGGGAAGACGGCTGGCTTATGCCGAGCCATCTGGCAACGATGGGCTTCTATATTCTCCGCGTCCGGTCGAACCTCGTCGAGGTCCGCTCCGTGCTCGATCGCTGAGCGCTTGCTTAGTTGATCAGCTTCATACGGATCGCCTTGGCGACAAGCTGCGTCCGGTTCACACAGTCGAGCTTCTTGATGGCGCTCGTCATGTAGGCATTCACTGTGTGGTCGGATAGCGAGAGGATCTGGCCGATCTCGATCGACGTTTTTCCCTGCGCCGTCCACCGGACGACCTCGCGTTCGCGAGCGGAAAGGGGCGTGTGTTCCGGAAGCTTCGAATGCTGCGTGCGATGATACGCGTCGAGCAGATGGAGGATCGCAATGGTGAGTTCGTTGAGCTCGGTCTGCGCGAGCAGTGGGCGGTCGCCGGCCAGCCAAAACAGGATGCGCTCGCCGTCGCGAGTGTAGGCGGGCACCGCAACGCCTGTCGGTATGCCGAAGTGATGCAGAAGTTTGCTCAACTCATTGGGGAAAATTTCGGCGGAGGAACTGTCCAGAAGGCTCCATGAGCGCGGCAGGGCCGACTCGCTCATGCCCATTGCCAGCATTGGAAAACGCATGATGCGGGCGCGGTCGAACTGACTGAAGTATGCGGACGGAAGCGTCGTTTCGATGACCAGAGCCTTGAGGAGGACGCTTTCAGGAGCGGGCGCGAGCAACAGCGTGATATGCCGGAAGCCGTAGGCGCGGGCTACCTTTACAAGAACTTGCGCGAATTCGGCCCTGGTATTGACAGCTGAAATCTCTGTGGCCAGGGACAACTGTCTTTCCAAGGTAGTCATGTAAGACATCGATGCGTCCCTGCTGACCTTCATATCAGCGCCATAGAATATGCAAACTGATATATTTGCTAGTGCGAAACGGGGAGGCGCGCAGCGATTAATTTCAAATGTATTACTTTAACCACAGCGGATCGTCCCATGGTTGCGTTTTGGTTTTCCAAAAACGCAACTTCAGGCACAATCGAGTTCCTCTTCTACGCCGCAGGAAAGCACACGGGTTCGCCGGAGAATAGCGCAAAGCGTCTTCGAATCACTTGGCGATCAGACCTTGTCCTTCACCCTTGGCCTTTTTTGTCAGCTGCTCGAGGAAACCGAGCATCACCGCGGAGACGACGAACGCAAGATGCATTGCCGTCAGCCACATGATTTTGCTGTCGGTGTATTGCTCGGCATTCAGGAAGACCTGGAGGAGGTGAATCGATGAAATTGCCACAATCGACGAGGCCACCTTGACCTTGAGGCTGCCGGCGTCGAGCTTGCCAATGAACGAGACGTCCTCTTCGCTCTCGTCAAAGCGGCTGACGAAGTTCTCGTACCCGGAGATCATCACCATAACGATGAGGCTCGCGACCAGGGCTGCGTCAATCAGGCCGAGCATGGCCAGGATCATTTCCCCCTCGTTGAGGACAAACACGCCGCCGGCCACCTTAAGGAATTTGTAACCGAAGGACACGGCGTACACGGCGAGCGCAAGAGCGAGACCGAGATAGAAGGCGACGAGTATCCAACGGCTCGAAAGGATGATGCGCTCGACAATCAGTTCGAGTGATTTCATGTCCGGTCCTCGCAATGTTAGAATCAATGCCTGACAGATAGCGGCTTGGATGAGCGTTGGGCAACCAGCGCGCTATTCACAGTCTCGGCATATTTCGCTATCCCGTTGAAACAATATGGGCGCGCCTATCGAGCGCAGAAAACCGGGGAACGGGGATGGCAGCACACAAGTCCGACATCGAGATCGCGCGCGCGGCGAACAAGAGACCGATCTTCGAGATCGGTGCAAAGCTCGGTATTCCGGCCGAGCAATTGGCGCCTTATGGGCATGACAAGGCTAAGCTCAGCGCGCAATTCATTGCCGCGCAGGCAGACAGGCCCGACGGCAAGCTGATCCTCGTCACGGCAATCAATCCGACCCCGGCAGGCGAGGGCAAGACGACAACGACCGTCGGTCTCGGCGACGGGCTGAACCGGATCGGCAAGAAGGCGATCGTCTGCATCCGCGAGGCCTCGCTTGGGCCATGCTTCGGAGTGAAGGGCGGGGCGGCGGGTGGCGGCTATGCCCAGGTCATTCCGATGGAAGACATCAACCTGCATTTCACCGGTGATTTCCATGCGATCACGTCGGCCCACAATTTGCTCGCAGCGATGGTCGACAATCACATCTATTGGGGCAACGAACAGGATATCGACCTCAGGCGCGTCACGTGGCGGCGCGTCATGGATATGAACGATCGGGCGCTGCGCGAGATGGTCTCTTCGCTGGGTGGTGTGGCCAACGGCTTTCCCCGGCAGAACGGCTTCGACATCACGGTCGCTTCCGAGGTGATGGCCATTCTTTGCCTCGCCAAGGACCTCGAGGATTTGGAAGAACGCCTCGGCAACATCATCATCGGCTACCGTCGCGACAAGTCGGCCGTCTATGCCCGCGACCTGAAGGCCGATGGGGCTATGGCGGTTCTTCTGAAGGACGCCATGCAGCCGAACCTCGTCCAGACGCTGGAAAACAATCCGGCCTTCGTCCATGGCGGCCCCTTCGCCAACATTGCCCACGGCTGCAACTCGGCGATTGCGACGAAAACGGCGTTGAAGCTTGGCGACTATGTCGTGACCGAGGCGGGCTTCGGCGCGGATCTCGGAGCCGAGAAATTCTTCGATATCAAGTGCCGCAAGGCGGGACTGAAGCCGGATGCCGCCGTCATCGTTGCGACGGTGCGTGCGCTCAAGATGAACGGCGGTGTAAAGAAGGAAGATCTCGGAACGGAGAATGTCGCTGCGCTAAGAAAGGGCTGCTCCAATCTCGGGCGCCATGTCGCCAACGTTCGCAAGTTCGGCGTTCCGGTTGTCGTTGCCATTAATCATTTTATCTCGGACACCGATGCGGAAATCGCTGCGGTGAAGGAGTATGTCTCGCGCCTCGGGGCAGAAGCGATCCTCTGCCGGCACTGGGCCGAGGGCTCTGCCGGTATCGAGGAGCTTGCTTACAAGGTGGTCGAGCTCGCGGAATCGGGACAGTCGAGATTCGAGCCGCTTTATCCCGACGATGTCTCCCTGTTCGAGAAGATCGAGATCGTCGCTTCGAAGATTTATCACGCAGGAGAGGTGACCGCTGATAAGGCGGTGAGGGACCAATTGCTTGCCTGGGAAGAGCAGGGTTATGGACACCTGCCGGTCTGCATGGCCAAGACGCAGTACTCCTTCTCAACCGATCCGAACCTGCGGGGTGCGCCGGAAGGGCATATCGTGCCGGTCCGTGAAGTTCGCCTATCGGCGGGCGCGGGCTTCGTTGTTGCCATCACAGGCGAGATCATGACCATGCCCGGCCTGCCGAGATCGCCGTCGGCGGAGCGGATTTACTTGAACGATCAAGGGTATATCGAAGGGTTGTTCTAATCTTCGATTATGGACGGGGAGAGCTTATTGTCCCAGCCTATCAATTTGGAACCGATAATGTCGGCCTATTGGCGAAGCTGCGTTTTTGCCGTGGCTGCAGTTGTTTCTGTGATGGCAAGCAGCGCTGCGACCGGTGAGTCGGTTGCTACCGAACAAAGCATGGCCGACTTCATGAAGGGCAATCCCGACTGCGTGGAGTTCAACGATCAATGTTCGATCTGTACCGTGGTCGACGCCAAGGCCAATTGCTCCACGCCTAAGATAGCCTGCATCAAGAAGCCTTATGTCTGTACGCGGCGTTCGGACAAGTGAGTTGACGTCGACGGATGGCCGAGAGCCGCGATAAGGGACATTGGCGAAGCTTGCTAATGACAGTAGCGATATCCGCCCTTGCGTTCCAAGACATCGAGGTGGAAGTGGGTTTCGTGTGCTGCATCGCTTTCCGGATCCAGCACTGTCGTGAAGAAGAGGCAGCCTGCGGAACTGACTGTGCGCTGGAAGGCACCGATCAGAGTCGAATCCTCGCGGCGAGGCTGCACGGCGATATCCTTCCCTTTTTCGAAGCTGAAACTTGCGATGTCGATCGCGTTGCCGCGGGCATGCTCGGACACCTTGCCGGTCTCGGCACCATTGCGCAGGCGACAGATGTAGGATGATGCCTGGTTGATGCCGACTATGCTCCCCTGATCCGGCGCGGCAACGCGGGCGGCCGGGATGACACTCTCCTTCATCCAGCGGGCGAGGCCGAGAGCCACGGGGCATCGGAAGACGGCATCCGGTTTTATCTTGATGCCCGGAAGGACCTCGGTGACCTTGATGGGCTTGTCGATGCCGCAACCGTTGCCATCATCGATGCGCGAGATGTCCTTGAAGACGACGCCAAGGGCCTGAAGCTCCTTCACACATTCAGAATGTTCCGCATCGCTCTCGGGGGCGATTGTCAGGTGTTGCTCCTCGAGCGTCTGCTGGGAGGGGAGCTTCGGCCCCTGCTTTTCCAACGGAGGAGAAGAGCCGGAAGGCGGCTGAGTGACCGGCGGCGTTTCGGTATCGGGCCTTTCCGGTTTTGGTTCGGGCTTAGGGGGAGGTCCTGGCGTGGGTTTTGCTGTAATTGATTTACCCGGACGGATTTCAGGTCGAGGGCCTTTCTCCGGCAGGCCTGCGTTGGTCAGGAGGCCAATGCAGCTCAGCGCCGCCAGTATCACGATGATCTTCTTCACACATCCACCCTTGTACGTTCGCCCCGGGAGAGAACGTGCGGATGCGGTTTTCGTTGCAATTTCGCAACGTTGATTGCTGCGGTGTAAATATGACTTATTAAATCAAGATATCGCGGGTCTGATATATTGACAATTATAGTCATGTTTTTTATGCGGCGAAAAGAAGGCGAGAAATCTTCGCCTGAAAGCCTAGCCAGCCCATCGAAAGCGCAACCGCGCCACGACCAGCCAGCCCGGTGACATTTCTCTCAAGGGGTTGTTTTCATGATCGTCCGGCACTCGCGCTCGGTTCTTTTGGCTTGCACGGCATTCGTCACGCTCGGCCTTACATCCATTTCACTAGCACAGACGACGGAGAAGCCCGCCGCGTCTGCCGGCGACAGCACGGTGCTGCAGCCGATCGTGGTCAAGGGCAAGCGCGTTGCAGCTAAGCCCGGCAGCGTTGCCGACACGCCGCTCGCCTCGCAGACGACGCAGGAAACGATCCTCAAGAAGAACGTCAACAACCTTGCGGATTTTGGCCGCACGGTGGATCCGGGCGTAACCTATGTGCCGAAGCAGGGCGGTGCCTTCCTGCGCGGCCTTGGTGGTCCCCGCATTACGACGATGGTGGATGGCGTTCCGATCCCGTTCCTGTCGAACGCTGCGCGTGCCGCCAACCCGATCACGGACACCACCAACGCCGACGGCGGCATGAATACCTTCGACTTCCAATCGCTTTCGACGCTGGATGTCGTACGCGGTGCGGACTCCAGCCGCGCCGGTTCGGGCGCGCTCGCCGGTGCATTTGTCCTGCGCACATTGGAGCCGGAGGATCTGATCGAGCCCGGCCGTGATTGGGGCGGCGTTACCAAGTTCGACTATGACGGTACCGACCGCAGCGCTGGCGGTTCTCTGGCTGTTGCAAAGAAGATCAACAACACCTCTGTCCTGTTCCAGGGCTCGTATCGAAAGGGGCATGAGATCGAGAACAACGGCAAGGTCGATACCATCGGACCGACCCGCACGGAGGCCAATCCGGCCGACTACGACCAGAACAACCTGCTCTTCAAGCTGCGGCAGCAGCTGGAAGGCGGCCACATGGTTGGGATCACCGCCGAACGCTTCAGCCGCGATACGACGACCGATCTGAAAACCCTTCAGGGCGCAACAACCGGCTCTTCCCGAGTCTACAAGATCGGCGACTATGACGGTACGGAAGACAATCGGCGTGAACGCGTTTCGTTGGATTACCAGTTCGAGGCGCCCAGTGCTGACTCGACCTTTGATGCGGCACGGATGAGCCTTTACTGGCAGCGTCTGACCCGTGAGGCAGGTGCCGAGGGTACCCGCGTCGGCACCGTCGCCGGCCCCTGGCTGCGCAACAACCAGATTCAGGAAAACGACTATGGTTTGACGGGTAACCTCACGTCCCGCTTTGCGACGGGCACATTTGAGCACGAGGTCAATATTGGCGGGGATGTCTCGCTCTTCAACGCGACATCCTTCATCGACGGCCTCGACGCTTGCATTCTCGGAACTGCCAGCGCTACCGCGAAGGCCTTTTCATGCCCGAATCTTCATGCCGACCAGGCTGATATTCCTGATGTCGATGGAGCACGCCTTGGCCTCTTCGTCGATGACAAGATCTCCTTCGGCAATAGCGGCTTTGCCCTCACGCCCGGTTTGCGCTTTGACTGGTACGACTACGACCCGAAGCAGACGGCCGCCTTTGAAGACAATCCGGGCTTTGCGGCCAACGGCCTGCCTGATGGAAGCGACGGTTCGCGCTTCTCGCCGAAGCTGCTTGCAACTTATCAGGTCGCGCCCGCAGTCGAACTCTTTGCGCAATGGTCAATGGCCTTCCGCGCGCCGACCATCAATGAACTCTATCTTGATTTCTCCAACCCTGCCTTCGGTTACGCTACCGTCGGCAATCCCGACCTGAAGCCGGAAACGGCGAACGGTTTCGAGATCGGCGCGAACTTCGGTGATAGCGATACGGGCGGTCGCGTCACGGCGTTCCACAATCTCTACCGGAACTTCATCGACAGTGAGACCAGCTTCGCCAATCCGCTCTATCCGGCGGGCCTGACCAGCTATTTCAATCGAAATCGCGTCCAGATATCGGGCGTCGAATTGGAGGCACATAAGCTCTTCGACAACGGCATCAACCTCCACGGCTCGCTTGCTTATGCCTACGGCAAGGACACCGACACGAACGAGTATCTGCGCTCGGTCGCGCCGCTCAAGGCAATTGTCGGCGCCGGCTATCAGCGCGAAACCTGGGGCACGGACCTGTCGCTTGTCACCTCCGCCGGCATGCGCAGTGACGGCAACACCAGGACCTTCGACGCACCTGGCTATGGCGTTGTCGATCTGACGGCCTGGTGGGAGCCGGAACAGACCAAGGGGCTGCGTATCCAGGGCGGCATCTACAACCTGTTCGATAAGACCTACTACAACGCCGTTGCGCTTAAGGACCTCAACAACACGACGGTCCCAAGCAATAGCAATACGGCGCAACCGCTGGACTTCTATTCGGAGCCTGGCCGGGTGTTCAAGATCTCGCTCGTACAGCGGTTCTAACGCGAGGGAAGGGCGGCCGTTGTGCCGCCCTTTTTATTCCCGGATTTCGGCTCTTGCGCTTGGTCCGATCTCACGCTAACAATTTCGCCCATGAACACGTCCTTGAACATTGCAGTTTGGTGGTGGGCTCGCTGAGGCGGCCTCGACCAATCGTGTCCAAAGACGACGATGAGCCGCCCGGAAAACGCCAGGCGGCTTTTTTGTTTTTAAGGCTGCCTGTCATCCGGGCCCGATAACGGAGTGGAACAATGGTAACGATCCTTCGGGATGACGGAGCGGAAATTTACGAGACCCGGGGCGGTATCACCGTTACCCGGCAGCGGCGCGCGATTCCTTACGCCGATGCGGTCTCCTCCTATATCGACAAGCTCGACGAGCGCCGCGGTGCCGTCTTCTCGTCGAATTACGAATATCCGGGCCGTTACACACGTTGGGACACCGCCGTCGTCGATCCGCCGCTCGGTATTTCCTGCAATGGCCGCCAGGTTTGGATCGAAGCCTACAACGAGCGTGGTGCGGTAATCCTCGCCTTTGTCGCCGAGCGCTTGAAGACAATTTCCGACCTCGTGCTCGGTGCGTCCTCGGCACGCCGTCTCGACCTAACGGTGAAGACGCCGGAGCGCGCGTTTACCGAGGAAGAACGCTCGAAGATCCCCACCGTCTTTACGGTGCTGCGCGCCGTCACCGATCTCTTCCATTCGAAGGCGGATGCGAGCCTCGGCCTCTATGGCGCCTTCGGCTACGATCTTGCCTTCCAGTTCGATGCGATCAATCTGAAGCTGACGCGCCCGGCCGACCAGCGCGACATGGTGCTCTACCTGCCGGATGAGATCCTCGTCGTCGACAACTACTCGGCCAAAGCCTGGATCGACCGCTACGATTTCGAAAAGGGCGGGCTTTCCACCGAGGGCAAGGCGGGCGACATTCCTGCCGAACCCTTCCAGCGCACGGATGCCATCCCACCGAAGAGCGATCATCGCCCCGGCGAATACGCCGATCTTGTCGTCAAGGCGAAGGAAAGCTTCCGCAAGGGCGACCTCTTCGAAGTGGTTCCCGGCCAGAAATTCATGGAACGCTGCGACAGCAAGCCGTCCGACATTTCCAAGCGGCTGAAGGCGATCAACCCGTCGCCCTATTCCTTCTTCATCAATCTCGGCAACCAGGAATATCTCGTCGGTGCTTCGCCTGAGATGTTCGTGCGAGTGTCGGGCCGCCGCATCGAAACCTGCCCGATCTCGGGCACGATCAAACGCGGGGATGATCCGATCGCCGACAGCGAGCAGATCCTGAAGCTCTTGAATTCCAAGAAGGACGAGTCCGAGTTGACGATGTGCTCGGACGTCGACCGCAACGACAAGTCACGCGTCTGCGAGCCAGGTTCGGTCAAGGTCATCGGTCGCCGCCAGATCGAGATGTATTCGCGTCTCATCCACACCGTCGACCACATCGAGGGCCGACTTCGCGACGACATGGATGCCTTCGACGGCTTCCTCAGCCACGCCTGGGCCGTGACGGTGACCGGCGCGCCGAAACTCTGGGCCATGCGCTTCATCGAAAGCCATGAGAAGAGCCCGCGCGCCTGGTATGGCGGCGCGATCGGCATGGTTGGCTTCAACGGCGACATGAACACTGGCCTGACGCTGCGCACCGTGCGCATCAAGGACGGCATCGCCGAAGTCCGGGCAGGGGCGACCTTGCTCAACGATTCCGATCCGCACGAAGAAGAAGCCGAAACCGAACTGAAGGCCTCCGCCATGCTTTCCGCCATCCGCGATGCCAAGGCCGGCAACTCCGGCAAGGTCAGCCGCGACGTTGCCGTCGTCGGCAAGGGCGTCAAGATCCTGCTCGTCGACCACGAAGACAGTTTCGTGCACACGTTGGCGAATTATTTCCGCCAGACAGGGGCGACGGTCTCCACCGTGCGCACACCGGTGCCGGAGGAAATCTTCGACCGGCTGGATCCTGATCTCGTCGTGCTGTCGCCGGGGCCCGGCAATCCGAAGGACTTCGATTGCAAGGCGACGATCAGGAAGGCGCGGGCGCGCAACCTGCCGATCTTCGGCGTCTGCCTCGGCCTGCAGGCATTGGCGGAAGCCTATGGCGGCGAGCTTCGCCATCTGGCAGTGCCGATGCATGGCAAGCCGTCGCGTATCCGCATTCTTGAACCTGGTTTGGTTTTCTCCGGCCTTGGCAAGGAAGTGACGGTGGGCCGCTATCACTCGATTTTCGCCGATCCATCGACTCTGCCGCGTGAATTCATGATCACGGCGGAAAGCGAAGACGGCACGATCATGGGTATCGAGCACACCAAGGAGCCGATCGCGGCGGTGCAGTTCCACCCGGAATCGATCATGACGCTTGGCGGCGATGCCGGCATGCGGATGATCGAGAACGTCGTCGCCCATCTCTCACGCAAGGCAAAGACCAAGGCGGCCTGACGGCGGCGCGGCTCTCGATGGAAACCTCGCTCTATCTGCCGGTCAAAGGCTTTCTGGAGGCGGCAGGCTATGTCGTCAAAGGCGAGATCGGCGGATGCGATCTCGTCGGCTTGACCGAGGGCGAGCCGCCTGTCGTGGTGGTGTGCGAGTTGAAGCTCAGCTTCAACCTCGAGCTCGTCCTGCAGGCGGTCGATCGCGCCGCCATGAGCGACGAGGTGTGGATCGCTGCCCGCGTGTCCGCCAAGGGACGCGGGCGCGAGGCTGACAAGCGCTACCGCGATCTTTGCCGCCGCCTCGGGATCGGCATGCTCGGCGTGTCCGACGGCGGCGACGTCAGTGTCATCGTCAGCTCGGTTTCGCCGATGCCGCGCACAAATCCGAAACGCCGGTCGCGGCTGGTCAGGGAACATCAGCGCCGGCGCGGCGATCCCGCCGTCGGCGGCAGTACGCGTGCGCCTGTCATGACGGCCTATCGCCAGCGTGCGCTGATCTGCGCTGCAGCACTCCAGCAGGGTTTGGTGCGACCGCGCGACATGAAGACGCTGGCGCCGGACGCGGGGAAGATCCTGCTCGGCAATGTCTACGGTTGGTTCGAACGGCGAGACAAGGGCGTCTATGCCCTGACGGCAGTGGGCGAAGCGGCGCTCCTCCGCTGGCCGCAATCCGTCAGCATCGCTGCTGAAGGCGGTATCGTTGACCCGGCGGAGAATTTCTGACGCCATCCGGAATGAGCAGTGGTCGCCGGCATAGCACTTGTGCGCACGCAGCCCCAAGATTGTTGGCTACAGGACCGCGCAATTGAACGCCGGCTTAGCTACGTGCGGCGGTCGATAGGCCGGACCTCCAGTAACGCAACCTTTATCGGAGGCCCGTGGTCGCGGCGTTCCAATCGCCCTAGCTTACCCGTTGTGAAAAATGCTGCGACGCTCGCTGGGGCCGCAATGGGTCCAGCCAATCCCGAGGCTCGACCATGGTTACGTTCACGCTCAATGGACAGAAAAGAACTTTTGACGGCGATCCGGATACGCCGCTGCTATGGGTTATCCGCGATTTCGAAAGGTTGACAGGCACGAAATACGGTTGCGGCGTCGCCCAATGCGGCGCCTGCACTGTGCACATGGACGGCTTTACGCGTCGCTCCTGCATTACCCCGATTTCGACAGCTGAGGGCTCCGAGATCATTACGATCGAAGGGGTCGAAGGCAAGGAAGCGGAGGCTGTGAAAACCGCCTGGATCGCGATCGACGTGCCGCAATGCGGCTACTGTCAGTCGGGCCAGATCATGTCGGCCGTCTCGTTGCTGCAGAACATTCCCAAGCCGACCGACGAGGATATCGACGGTGCCATGGCCGGGAATATCTGTCGATGCGCCACCTACCACCGGATACGCGCGGCCATTCACAACGCCGCTGCTTCGATGGAGGGTTGAGCCATGACGATCCAGGAAATTTCAACAACGCGCCGCGCCTTTCTTGCGGGCACGGGTGGATTGGTGATCGGCTTTGCGCTGATGCCGAAGGTATCCGCCTTCGCCGCCGAAAGCGGTGTGCAGGCCGGTGGCCCGGATTCGCTGGTGACGCTGAACACCTTCGTCAGGATCGGCACCGACGATATGGTGACGATCCTTTCCAAGCATATCGAGTTCGGGCAGGGGCCGTTCACTGGCCTCGCGACGCTGGTGGCCGAAGAGTTGGATGCCGATTGGGGGCAGATGCGCGCCGTGCATTCGCCCGCCGACGACAAGGTCTATGCCAACCTCGCCTTTGGCCTGCAGGGCACCGGTGGTTCGTCATCCATCGCCAATTCCTACGAGCAGTTCCGCAAGGCGGGCGCAACGGCACGGGCCATGCTGGTTGCGGCGGCCGCCAATGAATGGAACGTGCCGGCTAGCGAAATCACGGTCGAAAAGGGCCGCGTCAAGCATGCCGGTTCGGGCAAGGAGAGCGGCTTCGGTGCGCTGGCAACGCAAGCCGCGGGCATCAAGCCGCCGTCTAACGTCAATCTCAAGAACCCCGCGAACTTCACGCTTATCGGTCAGGAATTGCCGAAACTCGACACGTTCTCCAAGACCAATGGCCAGGCGATCTATACGCTGGACATCGTGCCCGACAATCTTCTTGTCGCGGTGGTGGCTCACCCGGATCATTTCGGAGCTGCGGTCAAATCCTTCGACGACAGTGAAGCCCGCAAGGTAAAAGGCGTGGTCGATGTCAAGCAGCTGCCGCAGGGAGTTGCCGTCTATGCCGACAATACCTTTGCCGCACTGAAGGGCCGGTCAGTGCTGAAGGTCGAGTGGGATCTGTCGAAGGCGGAAACGCGCTCCAGCAACCAACTCTCTGCCGACTACGCCAAGGCGCTGAGCGAAAAGGGCATCGTGGCATCTGAGAAAGGCGACGTCGAAAAAGCCTTCGGCGATGCAAATCTGAAGATACTGGAGGCCCAGATCATCTTTCCGTTCCTTGCCCATGCCCCGATGGAGCCTCTCGACGCGGTCTTCATCAAGGCGGCGGATGGAAGTCTCGACGTCTATAATGGTGCGCAGTTTCCCGGAATGGACAAGGCGACGGCGGCGAAGATCGTCGGGCTTGACCCGTCGAAGGTCCGGCTGAATACCCAGATCACCGGCGGCAGCTTCGGGCGCAAGGCGCAGTTTGGTTCGCCCTATATGCAGGAGGCGGCGGCAGTCTTTGCGGCGACCGACCAGTCGCGTCCGGTCAAGCACATGTGGACGCGCGAGGACGATATTCGCGGCGGCTATTACCGCCCGATGTATCTTCACAAGATGCGCGGCGCCATCGATGCGGATGGCCGCATCGTCGCCTGGGATCAGGCGATCGTCGGCCAATCGATCTTGGCCAAGGCGGATCTCGACAGCACTTCGGTCGAAGGGGCCTCGGACCTGCCCTACGACGTGCCGAACCTGCGAGTGGTGTCGCATAATGTGAGCCTGTCGATCCCGCCGTTGTGGTGGCGGTCGGTCGGGCATACGCATACCGGATTTGCGGTCGAGACTTTCCTCGACGAACTGTTCCAGATGGCTGGCAAGGATCCGGTTCTGGGGCGGCTCCAGCAGTTGAAGGAGGACCCGCGTTACGCGGGCGTGCTGAACAAGGCCGCCGAGCTTGCCGATTGGGGAGGGAAGGTCCCCGAAGGCAGAGAGCGCGGCGTGGCGGTGGTCAAGAGCTTCAACACCTATGTCGGCCAGGTGGTCGAAGTCTCGGCTGGGACCGATGGCGTGCCTCGTGTCCACAAGGTCTGGTGTGCGGTCGATTGCGGCGTGGCGATCAACCCGAACGTCATCAAAGCACAAATGGAAGGCGGCATCGGCTATGGTCTCGGCGCGGTGCTGTTCGATGCCGTGACGCTTGGGGAGGGCGGCGCGATCATGCAGTCGAACTTCCACGACTATCGGTCGATCCGGATCAATGAGATGCCGGATGTCGAGGTCGCCGTTATCAAATCCGATGCGCCGCCTACGGGTGTCGGGGAGCCAGGCGTACCGCCCGTCGGACCCGCGACGGCGAATGCCTGGCGGCGACTGACCGGTGCGCCGGTTCGCAGCCTTCCGATCGTTGCCGTGGCGACGAGCTGAGGGAGGCGGAGATGAAAAGCAGACTAGCACTCGCCTGCGCAGCAGGCGGCCTCTCCCTTCTTGCGGCTTTGCCCGCCTCGTTCATGGCGCTGGCGCAGACGGCGCCCGCGTCCGACATGTCGACACTCAAGCCCGCGGCATCCTTTTCGTCGATCGCCGATCAGAAGGCGCGCTCGGTCGCTCTCTTCGAAGAGGCAAGCAAAGTGATCGAGCATCCCCGATGTCTGAACTGCCATCCGGCGGGCGACAGGCCGCTGCAGACGATGGCGATGCATCCGCATCAGCCGCCGGTGACCCGCGGCGATGGCGGAATGGGTGTGCCCGGCATGATGTGCAATACCTGTCACGGCGCGGACAATGCCACTGTCGTGGGGCAATCGCCGACGTTGAAGAGCATTCCCGGCAATCCGGCCTGGCATCTGGCGCCGATCGAAATGGCGTGGGTGGGCAAGTCGCTCGGCGAAATCTGTCAGCAGCTCAAGGACCCGGCCCGCAACGGCGGCAGGGATCTGAGCAAGATCGTCGAGCACATGTCCCATGACAGCCTCGTCGGCTGGGGCTGGAACCCCGGGGAGGGCCGCGAGCCCGCGCCGGGCACCCAGGCGGAGTTCGGTGAGTTGATCAAGGCCTGGGTCGACACGGGAGCCGCCTGTCCGGCCGGATGATGAGACGGCGTCAAGCGTCGGTCAGTCTCGACGCTTGACGACCCTAAGGTTCGGCTCCAGGCGCTTTTTCGAAGCCGAGCGTCTTGTAGAGGGCCTGGTTTTGTGACCTTGACCTTTGACAAACGGTACGGCTTCGCCCATATGAACCCCATTGGCCGCCTGTGCGATTTTCGCGCGGGCGGTTTTGCGTTTGGATAGGTTGGTTTCTGCAATTCATTCGCATCCGCACCGATGTCTGCGCAGGGGATGAAGATGGACGAGAAGGGCAATCTTACGGTTCGGCGGTTGGCGCTCTGGGGCATCCCGATGTCGTTCGGCGTGATGGGCCTGAAGATGCTTGCATGGTGGATAACCGGTTCGGTGGCATTGCTGTCGGACGGGCTGGAATCGACGGTCAACGTCGTTGCCGCCTTCATCGCCTTCTTCGTCATCCGCTATGCGCAGAAACCGGCCGACCACGATCATCCGTTCGGTCATCATAAAGCGGAATATCTTTCGGCCGTAACCGAGGGCGCGTTGATCGTCGTGGCGGCGCTCTTGATCGTCAACGAGGCGATTGGGCATCTCTTCGATCCCCAGATGCTGGATGCGCCGGCGCTCGGTCTTGCGATCAACTTCGTCGCCGGCGTGATCAATGCCGTCTGGGCGCAGATCCTGATCAGGACCGGGCACAAGTATCGCTCGGCAGCGCTGACGGCGGATGGCCAGCATATCATGTCTGACGTCTTCACTTCGGTCGGCGTTCTTATCGGCCTGCTTCTGGCGCTGGCCACCGGCTATGCAATCTTCGACCCTGTGCTTGCCATTCTGGTTGCCGTCAACATTCTTTATCAGGGCTGGAAGGTGATCTCGAATTCGATCGGTGGCCTGATGGATCAGGCTGTCACATCCGAGGAGGAGGAGGCGATCAAGCAGGCGATTGCCACCCATGCCGCCGGCTCGATCGGCGTGCACGATCTGAAGACGCGCCGCGCGGGCGCGGTCACCTTTGTCGATTTTCATCTTGTCGTGCCGGCAGCCATGTCTGTAAGGCAGGCGCACGATATCTGCGATCGCCTTGAAGATGCCATCCGTGCAGCGCATCGGGGCTCCAGCATCGCCATTCACGTGGAGCCGGAGGGCGAAAAGGCTCATGGCATCCGCGTCAAAGTCATCAAGGAGGCTTGAATGCCCACAACAGACGTATCCAACCTGTCCATGCTGGGTAGCCAGACGGAATCTCCGAAATCACCCGAAGAGGCGGTTCTTGAGAAGGTGCCGTCGAGTCATGCCAGCACCGACTATGTCGTCCGCTTCACAGCACCGGAATTCACGTCGCTCTGCCCGATGACGGGCCAGCCCGATTTCGCCCACATCGTGATCGATTACATCCCGAACGAATGGCTGGTGGAATCGAAGTCGCTGAAGCTCTTCCTGCATGCTTTCCGCAACCATGGTGCATTCCACGAGGATTGCTCGGTCTATATCGCCAAGCGGCTTGTCGAATTGCTCGACCCGAAGTGGCTTCGAATTGGCGCCTACTGGTATCCGCGCGGTGGTATTCCGATCGACGTCTTTTGGCAGACCGGCAAGCCGCCGGAGGGCGTGTGGCTGCCCGACCAGGGTGTCGCAACCTATCGCGGCCGCGGCTGATGATTTGAAAAGAGTCGGTGGCGATCGTCTCGTATCGCCGCCGTATCAGTCGCCTGATTTGGTGGGATCGAGCGGGAAGCTTGCGCGATCCATCCGCAGCGGGCGCTTCTCGCCGCCGAGCCAGCCCCGGATCAGGTTTCTCGTCTTGATGCCCTCGAGGCAGAGCCGCATGAGGTTCTTGCGCAGCTTGCTCCGGGGGGTGAAGGCGCGGTCGATCGACCTGCGTACGAAAGCCGTCTTGTCGGCGCTGCCGTCCAGGAACTGCATCTGGATTACCGGCGCCGGTTCGATCTGGTAGGCCTTCAGCCAAGCGCGATGCCACATATAGGCATCGAGGAGGCCGTAAATCTTGGTATCCTCGAGCATCCGTTTTGCCGTGCGCGGGCCGATGACGTAGCCTGCTGTCCCGACACGGTTCTGGAACACCCGTGTTGCCCTGTAGATGCCGTCGGTCCAGAGGGGCGTCCTTGCCAGGATATGCGGGCGCGGCGCGAATTCGAGATCGTAGGCGCAGTCGCCGTCCTCGGCGCGCGCTTCAATGCTGGCGAGTACATCGGCAAAGCTTTCGGCAAGCACCGCATCGTCTTCGAGGATCAACGTCTGCTCGTTGCGGTCGATGATGATCTGCCAGGCGATCCTGTGCGAGGTGAAACAGGCAACGTCTTCGCGCAGCGTCGGGCTCGGCCAGCTGTTTGCTGCCTTCTGGCAATCTTCTTCAGAAAGGTCGCGGGCTTCGAACGCATCCAGGAACTTGAAATCGAGGCCAAGTCTGCGCATCTGCTGCGTCTGGAACTGTCGTCTCTTCTCCTCGGCCTTCCGACTGATGATAAGGATCTTCACTGATGCCCGCCTGCTCGACAATGTCGGCGGACCTTATCCGCCCGGCGGGGGCTTATCAATCGATGCGGTGCCATGCCCACGGAAACTCGGGGCCAATGGCCGATTAGGCGGATGCCGGATCTCGGATCAGACGTCGAAGCTGTCGTCATTGTCGGATTGGTCGTCGTCGCTGTCATCGTAAGCGGCCTGCTGCAGACTGGCATCGTCGTTATCGTTGTCATTATCGTCGACGACCTGTTGTGCGTTGCCGGTATCATTCGATGCCTGCTGCTTGTCGCCGTCGCTGTTGAAATAGTTGTTGATGACAGTCTCTTCAGTCGGCGCGTTGCCGAAGGGATTGTTGCCGGCAAGCGGGCTACCCCAGCCAAGCGACGACATGTGGCTCCCGAAGATCCCGCTCAGCGAATTGGCAAGCAACATGCCGCCCGCAACGCCAGCCGCCGTGCCGAGCGCGCCCTGCAGGAAGCTACCGCCCGCGGAAGGTGCCGCCGCCTGTGAGCTCCAGGGGCCGGTCGGCTGCTGCGGCACGGCTCGAGGTGACGTGTCGAAGCCGCGCTCCTGCTGGATCTGCTGACGCGGGGCGCTTCCCCACGGACCGGAGGAGGGCGGAGGCGCCGCCGGCTGCTGCGGTGCCTGGCTGCTGCCGAAGATCGAGCTAAGGAAGCCGCCACCCTGTTCGGCCTTGTGGTATTCGCTTTGGTCGGCCTCGAGCAGACGAATGCGCTCCTCCAACTGCTTGATGTGGTTGGCTGCCGCTTCGAGGCCCTTCTCTTGCACGATCACGGCTTGCGCAAGATAATAGGTGGCATAAGGCTGCTCGCGCGTTCCCTGATCGATCAGCGCTTCGGCGTCATGGTCACGCGGCGTTGCCGATGCGGTGCGGACGCGCTCGAAAAGGGCGGTCAGCAATTGGCGTTCTTCAGGTGACATGGCCGGTCTCCTTTGTTGCTGGCGATTTGCGCCTAGGGATGACGTAGGAACCGATTCCGACTTTTCAAAGCCGCGCTAAGTTACATCGCCGTAACCCGGCCCGGCTGCCTAACCATATCTTCACCCGTTCCGTGGCTTGTCTTTTTCCCGCATTGTTTTACGCATGGAGTCGCACTATGTGCGGTGAACCGAATTGGACGTAAGAGAGGTTCGAATGTACGAAGAAGAAGAACAGGACGACAAGACGAAGGAACTGCCGCTCGGCAAGGAAACGGAGGCGAACCTTTTTAAGTCGCGTTCGATCTTCATCTACGGGCCGATTACGCAGGAACTCGCGCAGAAGGTCTGCACGCAGCTCGTGGCGCTTGCCGCGGCCAATGATGACGATATTCGCATCTACGTCAACTCGCCCGGCGGTCATGTCGAATCCGGCGATTCGATCCATGACATGATCAAGTTCATCAAGCCGAAAGTCTGGATGATCGGAACCGGCTGGGTCGCATCCGCCGGCGCGCTGATCTATGTCGCGGCTCCGAAGGAACAGCGCCTTTGCCTGCCGAACACGCGCTTCCTGCTGCACCAACCGTCCGGCGGCACGCGCGGCATGGCTTCCGATATCGAGATCCAGGCTCGTGAAATCATCAAGATGAACGAGCGCCTGAACAAGATCATGGCTGAAGCCACCGGCCAACCCTACGAGAAGATCGCTGCCGACACCGACCGCGACTATTGGCTGTCTGCTGAAGAAGCGAAGGCTTACGGCCTCGTCTCGCGCATCATCACGTCGCAGGCCGAGATCTGATTTTGAACTATGAGAAGCGCCCTTGCCTGCCAGACAGCGGGCGAGGGCGCTTTTTTGTCGTCTGATGCGTCGTGACCCTTTGATGTGGCTAGTCTGAGCGAGCTCTGTTGGCCATCGGGCCCGCCAGACAACGGGCTAGCAGGAAGCAGAACCATATCGGCTCTTTCTGCCCTTGCCTCGCCGCGTTCCCTCGTGCTCCATGCGGACTTTCCGCTGCTCGAGTCCCGCGATGCTCAAAGATTTTTCCATCCAGGCCCTGTTCATGGGCATCCTCACCACCTTCGTGGGATTTGCCAGTTCGTTTGCCGTTGTCCTGCACGGCCTGCAGAGTGTCGGCGCGACGGATGCGCAGGCGGCGTCGGGTCTTATGGCGCTGTCGATCGCGCTGGGGCTCTGTGCGATCTTGCTCAGCAGCGTGACGCGGCTGCCCATCAGCATTGCTTGGTCGACGCCGGGTGGGGCGCTGCTTGCAAGTACCGGTGTGGTTGAGGGTGGGTTCAATGCGGCGGTCGGTGCGTTTCTGATTTGCGCGGTGCTGATCGTCATCGCCGGCCTGTTCAAGCCGCTCGGCCGGGCGGTGGCCGCGATTCCGGCGCCTCTGGCCAATGCAATGCTCGCTGGCGTTCTGATCGGCTTGTGTTTTGCCCCGGTCAGGGCGATCAGTTTCAATGCGTTGCTAGGCTTGCCGATAGCGCTGGCGTGGATTGTCGTCGGCGCGTTCAAGCGGCTCTGGGCAGTGCCTGCGGCGCTCGCAGCCTTTGTGCTGGTGGTTGCCTTTGGCGTGGACATTCCCGATGGAGCGCTCGGCTCGATCGAACAAGCGCTGCGGCCGCCCGTCGAGTTCGTTATGCCCGTCTTCAACTTGCCGGCTTTCATCTCCATCGCCCTGCCGCTTTTCATCGTCACCATGGCGTCGCAGAACATTCCCGGCATCGCCGTCTTGAAGGTGAGCGGCTACACGCCGAAGCCCGGGCCGCTTTTTTCCGTGACCGGACTGTTCTCGATAGTCTCGGCGCCATTCGGCGGCCATGCGGTGAATCTCGCGGCGATTACCGCCGCGATGTGCGCCGGCCAGGACGCGCACCCTGATCCCGCGCGACGCTATTGGGCTGTCCTCGTCTCAGGCATCTCCTACGTTATTCTCGGCCTGCTGGCAGGCGCGGTGACGACGTTCGTTGCCTTGGCGCCGCCGATCCTGATCCAGGCAGTGGCCGGTCTCGCACTGGTCGGGGCGTTTTCCAGTTCCGCCATGTCGGCCTTCCAGGCACAGGACTCGCGGGAGGCGGCAGCCATCACGTTTCTGGTGACGGCATCGGGCGTTTCCTTCGGAGGAATCTCGGGCGCATTCTGGGGATTGCTCGCCGGAGGGCTGATGCTGGCCCTGTCACGTATCGTGCAAGCGGCGAAAAAATAGACGGAGGGATTGCCAGTTTTTTGTACCCCGGCTATAAGCGCGACCATGAAGAACACGGGCATCACGATTTCTGAGCAGGTTGCTCGCGGGCGCATCGCGCTCCGTGACAACACGCGTGCCCTTACCTCGCTTCTTCTCCTCGGCCTTACGCGCGGTTGCCGGGTCCGTTGAGGAGCGCCCGGCGGCCGAAAGCCCGCCCAGGCCATCGCTCCTCGTGACCAATCCCGAAAACTGATCAGCCGGATGCTTTCGCACCGGATTCGTCATCGCCAAGCCAGACCCGATACGCTATGACGCGGCTGGCCAGATGACGGGAAGAGGAAGACAAGACATGGACACGAACACCCGCTCCCAAACCAAAGGCATGCCCGAGGCGGCGATCAAGTATCGCGCCTATCCGCAGGTAAATATCCCTGACCGTACGTGGCCGTCGAAGACGCTGACCAAGGCGCCGATCTGGTGTTCGGTCGATCTGCGCGACGGCAATCAGGCGCTGGTCGATCCGATGGGCCACGACCGCAAGGCCCGCATGTTCCAGCTGCTGCTCGACATGGGCTTCAAGGAAATCGAGATCGGTTTCCCGTCCGCGTCGCAGACCGACTTCGATTTCGCGCGCTGGTGCGTCGAGCAGGGCAATGTGCCCGACGACGTCTCGCTGCAGGTGCTGGTGCAGTGCCGTCCGGAGCTGATCACCCGCACCTTCGAGGCGCTGGAAGGCGCGAACCGCCCGATCGTTCACTTTTACAACTCCACCAGCGAATTGCAGCGTCGCGTGGTGTTCGGCAAGGACGTCCACGGCATCAAGCAAATCGCCGTCGATGCGGCAAAGATGATCTCCGATATGGCGGCGAAGGCCGGCGGCGGCTATCGTTTCGAATATTCGCCGGAGAGCTTCACCGGCACCGAGCTCGACGTGGCGCTGGACATCTGCAACGCAGTTATCGAGGTGATGAAGCCGACGCCCGATAACAAGCTGATCATCAACCTGCCGTCGACCGTCGAAATGGCGACGCCGAACGTCTATGCCGACCAGATCGAGTGGATGTGCCGCAATCTCGACAACCGCGAAAACCTGATCATTTCGCTGCATCCGCACAACGACCGCGGCACCGGCATCGCCGCCGCCGAGCTGGCCCTGCTGGCGGGCGCCGACCGCGTTGAAGGCACGCTCTTCGGCAATGGCGAGCGCACCGGCAACGTCGACGTCGTCACCATGGCGCTGAACATGTTCACGCAGGGCGTCGACCCCGAGATCGACTGCTCTGATATCGTACGGATGAAGGAAGTCTTCGAATATTCGAACCAGATGCCGATCGGCGAGCGCCACCCCTATGTCGGCGAACTGGTCTATACAGCCTTCTCCGGCTCGCACCAGGATGCGATCAACAAGGGCATGAAGGCGATCAAGGTCGCCAACCATCCAGTGTGGGAAGTGCCTTACCTGCCAATCGATCCGCAGGACGTCGGTCGCTCCTACGAGGCGATCATTCGCATCAACTCGCAGTCCGGCAAGGGTGGCATCGCCTATATCTTGCAGCAGGATTACGGGCTTAATCTGCCGCGTAACCTGCAGGTCGAATTCCGCGAAGACATTCAGCGGATCACCGATGAAGAAGGCAAGGAATTGCCGTCGAAGCGGATCTACGACCGTTTCGTCGAGCGCTACGTGACGCAGCCGCAAGGCCGCATCAAGTTTGTTGACCACCACACCTATGCCGATCCCGAGCGCAAGGGGCAACGCATCGTTGCCGCCGAAATCACTGATAACGGCGAGACGAAGCATATCGAGGGCAGGGGCAACGGCCCGGTCGACGGCTTTATCAACGCGCTCTCGCACTATCTCGGCATCGAGATGTCGGTCGAGGATTATTCGGAGCATTCGCTGCAGCACGGTTCGAACGCTGCCGCGATCTCCTACGTCGAGACGTCCTATCCTGGCGGCAAGCTCTTTGGCGCCGGCATCAGCACGAACATTGTCGGGGCGTCGCTGGAGGCGATCGTCTCGGCTGCGAACCGCGTGCTTGAGGTGCGGGCCGGAAAGGCCTGACGAAATCAGCGCAGCGGAGTATTCTGCTGCGCACTTTATCCGGCTCAGGCAGCCAGCCGTGCCCGGTTGCGTGGCCGCACGATGCAGTCCGCGATATCGTTTGCCTCGTCCTGTGCTTCGGCATGTTTCTGACCCCATTTGCAGAGCGCCAACAGAACCGGTTCCAACTCCAAACCCACCTCAGTTGCCGAATATTCGACGCGTGCAGGTACCTTTGCGAAGATCTGCCGGGTCACCAGACCATGCTTCTCCATCTCGCGCAGCTGCTGGATCAGCACCTTTTGGGTGATCTGTGGCAACATCCGCTTGAGCTCCGACAGGCGCTTCGGGCCATCGAAGAGATAATAAAGGATGATGGGCTTCCAGCGTCCGGCTATCACCTTGAGCGCCCGCTCGACAGGCAATCTGGGCAGCTTCTTGATCGGAGCGGTTATGGTCACCTCCTGGTGGGTATAGCACCAAATTCTCTGTATTTTGGCAGCGTAGCTTATTGTTAAGGCGCATCTCACGCCAATTCAAACGTGAGGTTTGCTATGAAAGCCATCCGCTACGACCATTTCGGTTCGCCCGAGGTCTTGACCTGTGTCGAGCTGCCGGTGCCCGAACTGCAGGCCGGCGAAGTGCTCGTCAGGGTTCACGCCGTAGGCGTCAATTTCTTTGAAGTCTTGATGCGCGCTGACCGCTACGCGGTGACGCCTCTGTTGCCGATGCTGCCGGGCGTCGAAGTTGCCGGAGTGGTCGAGAAAGTGGGCGAAGGCGTCGACGGCACTCGGCTTGGGACGCGAGTTGCCGTGCCGCTCTTTGCCCTCGGTGGCGGAGGCGGATACGCCAAATATGTGGCGGTCGACGCAGGATATGCCGTGCCTATACCCGATAGGCTCCCTTTTCCGGCGCAACTGCCCTGGTGGTGCAGGGACTGACAGCATTGCATACGGTCCAGCAAAGCACGCTGATGGGCAAAACGGTCCTTGTTCATGCCGCGGCAGGTGGCGTGGGTTCCTTGCTGACCCAGTTTGCCAGGCGTCGCCGTGCTCGGCGCGTGATCGCGACGGCAGTGAGCGCAGCAAAGCGATCGCTGGCGCTGGAGATGGGGGCTAATCTGGCTATAGACTATAGCGCCCCCGGCTGGGAAACGTCTCTAGCTGGCCCCCGCCCGGACGTTGTTTACGACACGATTGGTGGCGACAAGACGCGTGCGTCGCTCGCGGTTCTCGCGGATGGAGGCGAACTTGTCTTTGCGGGCGGTTCGCAGCCACAGCCGAGGACATTGCCCGTACGCTCGACAAGAACCAGTCGCTGAGAGGCTTTGCGCTTCTGCCGTTGCTGGGAGCAGGTCTTGTTCCCGATCTCCAGTCGCTCTTCGAACTGGCCGCTTCCGGGGAGCTGAGGCTCTTACCCGGGCGCCAGTTTCCGCTTCACGGCGGAGGCGTATCGGGCTATCGAAAGCCGCATGGCAACGGGGAAGGTGGTCCTGGTGTCCTAAAGCTCTTCAATTCAACCCTGAAAGGCTCAGATCGATGTGGCGACCTGCATGGCGAGCTGGCCAAGCGAGGCTTCCGACGACGGGCCAACGAGCACATAGGATGTGCCGGCATTGTGCCAGGAAACGACGCCGATCTCGTCCTTGATCGTTTCCTTGAAATCGTCTGCCTCGGAAGGCAGGTTGTCCTTGCGGAAACAGATGGAAGCCAGGTCGCCATCGGAGCTGGTGTAGACGAGTTGGCCGACCGGCCTGCTGTCGCCGATGAAGACGCGGGCACCCTGGAAGGTCCAGCCCTGTTCCGACAGGTCAGGGACACGGAACGCAACGCCGACCGTTGAGGTCAGCCAGGTAGAAATTTCCTCTGCCTGGGTCGACGGAACCTCGAAAATATGACGGGGCTGGCGGGCGATAAGCCGCTGGTTGGCGATGACGTCGGTCAGCCACTCGTTGGAGTCAGGAATGGCTTCCATCGTTGTCGCGGCAGGCGATTGCATGGTGCTCATGCTGCCGGCGGCGAAGAAGCCGATGCCACAGCCGGCAATGAGGAGGACGATTGCAGCCGCAAGAGCCTGTGGGCCGATCGGCGCAAGTTTGAAGGAGGGCCGCGAAACGCGCGGTGCAACCGGAGCCTTTGGTGGCTGCGCGCTCTTGATCGACCGCACGAGAGCGAGGGGAACCGGCTCCCTGAGAACGTCGTCGAGGCGGTGCTTTCCGAAGTCGGCGCCGTGTCGCAGCTTGTCGTAGAGCCGCTTGGCACCCTCGTCGGTGGCCAGGCGCTGCTCAAGCTCCTGCTTTTGTTCGGGCGTCGTCTCGCCATCCAGCAGGGCGGCTAGCTGAGCATCGAGCGGCAGTTTCTTGAAATCGAGCAATTCAGTACCTGTGAGGATAGTTGTCCGCGACACTGGCGAAATGCAGTCTCGCCGCGGCAAGCTGGGATACGACGATGTTGATGGTGACACCCATGATGTCGGCGGCCTGCTGATAGCTGTGCCCTTCGACAACAACCAGCAAAAAGGCGCTGGATGTGCCTTCCGGCATGTCGGCGATCATGCGGTGGATGACATCGGGATCGACAAGCGAGGTGCGATCGCGGTTCGCTTCCCGGATATCGGTGACATTGCCCCTGGGAGCGGGGTGTGGCTTCCGACGCCGATGCTCGTCCGTCCAATGTTGGCGGGCGAGGGCGTAGACCCAGCTTTCCAGGCGGCCTTCGCCATTCCATTGTCCGCTCTTGGCGATGGCGCGCTCACACGCCACTTGTGCGAGTTCGTCCGCACTCGCTGCGTCACCTGCAAGGGTCATCGCGAAACGCCGCAGTCGGGGCAGAAGGCCCACCAGGTCGCGTCTGATATCGATGGTCGTCACGGGTTGACGCATAGTCTTTCCAGGTAATGCTTGGGCGATCGGCGAGAGCGCCCAGCAGCAGATCGATTTATATTGCTTCTGTGTCCTTTATGAAACAAGTACCGGATGCTTCGCAAGCATCCGGCGGCCTATCCCACGGGTTCTCAAAGCTTTTCTTCATTAGGCTCGGCTCGGATCAACGTCAGTATGTACGATAACCATTCAGTGCCTGCAGCAGCGAGCGATAGGCCCAGGTCTGCTCGCCGCCCCGATCCCGGATCTCGACGAGCTGGACGCGGGCTCCCTGCATGTCACCCTGTTCCACCAAAGCTTGTCCCATATATGACCGTGCCAGAATATAATTCTCGTCCGCCTGCAGCGCCTTGCGGTAATACGACATCCCCAGCTCCATTCTGCCCGCCTTGCGGTTGGCATAGCCGAGATAGTTCAGGATGCGCGGATCGTTCTGGTTCCTGGCAAGCTGAAGAACCGTCAGGGCGTTGTCGTATTGACCGGCATAGGCAAATTCGCGGGCAGCCTTGTAGAGTTCATCGTCGTTGAACGAATTCTTCTTCGGGACCACGCATTCCTTGCGCTTCGCATCCCAAACCTTGCCGCCGGCACATTTTGTCGTCGTTTCGGTCTTTGGCGGCGGCTTGGTTTCGTCGCTTTCGTCGCCGATGGCAAAGGCGGATGAGGAGACTGCGAGGGCAAGCGAGCCGGCCAAAGCCAGACTGCGAAGACTGATCGACGCGATGGGCATGCAATAACTCCGTGAATTGGTGCTGCCGAGGCGACAAGTTTACGTGGCAATCGCCAATTGCCAAGACATCGGATGCTTTGCCAAATTCAAGATATCGTCATCTTTAATTCCTGAATCAGCTTGGCGAAGAAGATGAATCCAAAAACGGCGCTAAGCCTTGAAAATATCGACGCTTTCGCTGCACACGCCATCGCCCATGGAGTTGATGCTGAACCGTTCCCCGGTCAGCTCCCAAGCACCCGGTGCGCCATCGATCGAGAAGAGGTTGTAGCCGGCACGGGGTTTCAGCCCGCCGGGCCCCTGCGATGCAGAGGCGATACCGACGACGGGAACCGGACCAGTCTGGCCGCGCAGCCAGTGCAGCGTGTTCAAATGGGTATGGCCGTGGAGCACCAGTTCTGCACCGCCGGTGGAGATCACGGCGCCGAAGCGGCGGATGCCGATCATCCGCTTGTGGAAGGAGGTCGCGCCGCGGATCGGCGGATGGTGGATCATCACGACGCGAAACAAGCCGGCCTCGCCAGCGGCACGCAGCATGTTCACCGTATCGCGGGCCTGGCGCTCGCCGAAGAAGCCGCTGGCCGCGAAAGGGGGCGTCGCGACCGCCGTCGAACAGCCGACGATCGCGACCTTGCCGCGAACGCGAAGATAGGGAAAGACGTGGCGATTTTCCTGCCATTCGGCTGGAGCGAGGTCACCGCGCACATTGTCGTACCATGCGCGCACCGACTTTTCGTAGGCGCCGGGCACGTAGGCATCGTGGTTTCCCGGCACGACTGAATTGTCTTCGGGATCACCGAGTTCTTTCAGCCAAGCGGCTGCGGCTCGGATCTCCAGTCCGCTTGCGAGGTTCACGAGATCGCCGGTAACCGCCAAATGATCGGCTTGCTTCGCGCGTATGTCATCGAGCAGCAGATCGAGCGTGCTACCGAAAAGGTGCTTGCTCCTGTTGCGATGCCAGTTCACAAAGCCGGTAATGCGTTTGGAAAAGAGCTCGCGGACCGAAAGGCGAGGGAGAGGGCCGAGATGGATATCGGAGATGTGTGCGAGCTTGAACATGCGACGACACATAGCCCAGTCAGTCTGCAATTCAAACACATCTGCTTGAACGGATTAGCGGAATTGGAAAAAGCGTGACCAGAACCATACGCCCCTGGCAGTCGCGAGTGCTGATGCGCATCGTGCATATGTATTTCGCGGTTGCGCGCGGAATGACGATGGGCGTGCGGGCCGCCTGCTTCGATTCGGCGGGTCGTATCTTTCTCGTGCGGCACAGCTACCTGCCGGGCTGGCACATGCCTGGCGGCGGGCTGGAGCGTAATGAGACTGCCGAGGCAGCCTTGATCAAGGAGCTTCGCGAGGAAGGGAATTTGCGCATCCTCGGACGGCCGGAGCTCTTCCACATCTATTTCAATACGGCGGCCAGCCGCCGCGATCATGTCCTTTTCTATAAGACGCAGGTTGAGCAGACGGCACCGCGCCCGCCAGACCGGGAAATCGTCGAGTGCGGCTTCTTCGCGATCGATGATCTGCCAGTGGGCACAACGGACGCGACGCGTCGTCGTCTGGCTGAACTCGCGGGCGAGCGGGAGCCCGCCCACGTGTGGTAGAGCGCAGGGCTAGGCCGCTGCCAGTAGGGCACGGCCATGCGGGCGATCGAGATCCAGTGCCGGGCCGACAGGCACGATGCCGGTCGGATTGATCGTCGTGTGGCTGCGGTAATAGTGGTCCTTGATGTGGCGGAAGTTGACCGTCTCCTTGACGCCCGGCGTCTGATAGAGATCGCGCAGATAGGCCGACAGATTGGGGTAGTCGTCGATGCGGCGAATGTTGCACTTGAAGTGGCCGACATAGACAGCATCGAAGCGCACCAAAGTCGTGAACAGCCGCCAATCGGCCTCGGTCAGTCGATCGCCGAAGAGATAACGACCCTTGCCGAGACGGTCTTCCAGCATGTCCAGCGTTTCGAAGAGCCTGACGACATTTTCGCCATAGGCTTCCTGTGTCGTGGCAAAGCCGGCCTTGTAGACGCCGTTGTTGACGGTGTCGTAGACGACAGCGTTGAGCTCATCGATATCGGCGTGCAGGTCGTTCGGGTAGAAATCGGCGGTCGAGCCCGTCAGATGATCGAAGGCGCTGTTGAACATCCGGATGATTTCGGAGGACTCGTTGTTGACGATCGTGTTGGTCTTCTTGTCCCACAAGACCGGAACGGTCACCCGGCCGGAATAGTGCGGGTCGGCCTTCAAGTAGATTTCGTATAGCGTCTTGGCGTCGAAGAGATGGTCGCCGGTGGCGCCGTCGCCGGTCTTGAATTCCCAGCCCTTCGAAAGCATCAGCGGATCGACGACCGAAACGCTGATGAGGTTTTCGAGCTTCTTCAGCTTGCGGAAGACCAGGGTCCGATGCGCCCACGGGCACGCCAGCGAGACATAAAGGTGGTAGCGGTCTGCCTCTGCCTTGAAACCACCCGTTCCGGACGGGCCAGCCGCTCCGTCCGCTGTAATCCAGTTCCGAAACTGCGAGGCGGCGCGCTTGAAGTGCCCCTTGGTTTCCTTCGTGTCGTACCAGACGTCATGCCAGACGCCATCAACCAGCATGCCCATATTGTGATCCTTCAAATTATCCTTGGCTCGAACATATCCCACGTCCTGGCGATTTGCAGGGCGGTAAAGATTGAACACTGCGTCACGCCGCGCCGTCGCTTTCTAAATTTCCATTGGACGACTGAAATTTTTCCTGCTATCGGCGATTTCACATTTCTGGAAACCGATTTGATGTTTGCACCGAGAAACCTGCGACGACGCTGATGCTCCCGAACGCCTGACGGCGTGCTCGAGATCCATCAACTCTGTCTATCCGGTTTCCGTCTCATCATGCACAAGCACGATCTGGTCTACCTCACTGAGGATGCGTCGCACGACGCTGCTATCGAACACATCAACGAAGAAGCATTCGGCCCTGGCCGGCATACGCGTGCGGCCGCCCGGATCCGCGAGCAGGGGCCGCACGATCTCTCGCTCTCCTTCATTTGCGCCGATGATGGCGAGACCATTGCATCGGTGCGCATGACGGCTGTTCAGGCCGGCTCGGTGAATGGGCACCTGCTTGGGCCGCTTGCCGTACGGCCGTCGCACAAGGGTCGCGGCATCGGCCGGGAACTCGTCCGGATTGCCATCGACGCCGCGCGTCGCAAGGGATCGGAAGCGGTCATCCTCGTCGGCGATCCGCCTTACTACTGCCCCCTCGGCTTCGAGCGGGTGGCCCTCAACGCGATCACGTTTCCCGGTCCCGTTGATCCGTCTCGCGTGCTGGTCGTGCCGCTTGTCGAGGATGCGCATAGCAGGCTGAAGGGAACTATCGGCTGGCGAAAATAGGTTGCATGCGGTATTGAGAGCCATAGGCCTGAGACACGCTTCGCGTGATTTTTCAGGGGCTTGAGAGGTAGCATGAGCAACGTTTCCATGGACGAGGCGCTGGATCGCGCCGGCACCGGGCCCTTCCAGTGGCGCCTGATCGGCATCTTCGGTCTTGTCTGGACAGCGGACGCGATGCAGGTCCTCGCCGTCGGCTTTACGGCAGCCTCGATCGCGGCCACCTTCGGGTTGACTGTTCCGCAAGCCCTGCAGACAGGTACGCTGTTCTTTCTCGGCATGCTCATCGGCGCTGTCGCCTTTGGGCGCCTGGCCGACAAGGTCGGGCGGCGTCGGGTCCTGATCACCACTGTTGCCTGCGATGCGCTTTTCGGCACCCTTTCCATCTTCGCTCCCAGCTTTGCCAGCCTGCTCGTGCTGCGTTTCCTGACAGGCGTGGCGGTCGGTGGCACGTTGCCTGTCGACTACGCGATGATGGCGGAGTTCCTGCCCGCCAAGAGCCGTGGCCGCTGGCTGGTGGCGTTGGAAGGCTTCTGGGCGGTCGGCACGCTGATCGTCGCACTGGCTGCCTGGGCTGCGAGCGTCGCCGGGGTAGCCGATACCTGGCGCTACATTTTCGCCGTCACCGCAGTTCCGGCGCTGCTGGGCCTGACACTGCGCTTCTTCGTTCCTGAATCGCCACTCTACCTGCTGCGGACCGGGCGGGCGGGCGAGGCCAAGGTGATCGTCAACCGAATGCTCGCGCTGCACCGGAAAGCACCACTGCTGCCCGAGGATCAAATCGTCGCGTCGCCGCAGGTGGCTGAGGGCATCTTCTCCGACGAGCTTCGTCGCCGAAGTGTACTGATCCTGACGATCTGGTTCCTGGTTTCCGTTTCCTACTACGGGGTCTTCACCTGGATGCCGGCGAAGCTGGCCAGCGATGGGTTCGGCTTCGTCCGCGGATACGGCTTTCTGGTCTTCGTCGCCCTGGCTCAGATCCCGGGCTATGTACTTGCCGCCTACGGGGTCGAGACTTGGGGTCGCAGGCCGACCTTGATCGGTTTCTGCCTGCTGTCTGCGCTTGGTTGCCTGCTCTTCGTGGTTTCTCCTGAGGACATGCTGATCGGCGTGTCGCTGCTGGTCATGAGTTTTGCGCTACTCGGGACGTGGGGCGCGCTCTATGCCTACACCCCGGAACTCTATCCCACCGCCTCACGGGCGACAGGCATGGGCGCTGCGGGGGCGATGGCCCGCCTTGGCGGACTGCTGGCTCCATCCCTGATGGCGTTCATCGTCACGGGTGGGTTCGGTCTGGCCATCGGCCTGTTTGCGGGCCTGCTGGTCGTGGCGGCCTTTGCGGCAACGGCGATCGATACTGAAACACGCCAGGCGGCGCTCAGCTAGAGCATCTTGCGCAGAAACGTGCGGGTACGGCCTTTCGGAAACTCTGGTAGTTCGCCGAATATCTCGTAGCCTTGCCGTTGATACGATCGCAGGGCTAGCGGATTGAAGGTGTCGATCCAGGCCCCATGGCAGCCACGTGCCGCTGCTTCCTCTTCCGCCAAAGCAAGGATCTTGCCGGCCATGCCCTTGCCGCGTTCCTCGTCGGGAATGTACAGCAACTGCGTGAAGAGCCATCCCCAGGCGGTATAGCCGGACAGGCCACCGGTGACGTTCCCGTCGGTATCTCGAATGAGAACCGCGAGCGGTTGCCGTTCGGCTGGGCCGACGTCATGGACGTTGAAGGCTGATAGCGCGTCGCCGATCGTGCTGAGATCATCGGCGGCGGGCGAGCCGGTCACTTCAAACTCGGCCATGCCGTTAACGCCCTTCGCGCCACCACATGGCGCCAAAGGCAAGCAGCAGAATGCCGACACCGGCGAAACCGGCAAACAGCGGCAGGGTGTTGATGCCCTTCAGCACCGTTTCGTTGGTAAGGTGGATCTGCATGCGATCGTCGTCGGCAACGCGGATCTGGCCGCGAACCGGCAGGATCGGCGGGATGCTGATCGCGCCGCTGCTATCGGAAACGCGGGTGACGAGCCCCTTCGACTTGTCGGAAATCGGCTTCAACGCCTCGGTCGTCGAGATCATGGCCTTGAATTCAGGAGCATCGACTGCGCCGACATGCGCCAGCGTCGTCATGTCGCCGTTTCTGATCTCGAAAAGGCCGATCTCGTCCATCTTCTTCTCGGCCTTGAAGAGGCCCGGCTCGGCTTGCGTCAGGGGGAGAGTTTCCGTCCTTCCCGAGGGATATCGGACCGTTGCACTGCCCGGGTCGCCGCCAATGGTCTGACGCGTGATCTCCAGCGTGCGGCCGGATGCGCGTGCCGTCAGGGCCTCTTCCTCAAGGGCGGGCTCCTTCATCAGCCAGTGGGCGACGCGGCGATAGAGCGACACATGCGGGCCTCCGCCCTCGAAGCCGCGGGCCCAGAGCCAGCCCTGGTCGGAGAGCAGCATGGCGACACGCCCCTGTCCGGCGCGATTGAGAACGAGCAGCGGATGGTTGTCAGCGCCGACCATCACCGTCTGGCCCTGCGGCGGCTCCACATCGACGCTGCGGAACCAGCGGCCCCAATGCGGCGGTTCGTCAGCGGATCCATCGAGGCCGCGGGTAACGGGGTGCTTGCGGCCTTCCTCCGAAAGCCGGGGGTAGAAGGCTTTTTCGATCATCTGCCCGGTCGGCGCGGCCGGCAGCACCGACGATAGCGGCGTCAGGGCAATCGAATCCTGGCCGGCATGCTCTGGGCCGGCAGCGATCAACAGCGCGCCGCCATTTTCCACGTACTGGGCGATATAGTCGTAGTAGAGGATCGGCAGCACGCCGCGATGCTGATAGCGGTCGAAGATGATCAGGTCGAAGTCCTTGATCTTATCGACGAACAACTCGCGGGTTGGGAAGGCGATCAGCGACAGTTCGTTGATCGGTGTGCCGTCCTGCTTTTCGGGCGGGCGCAGAATGGTAAAGTGGACGAGATCCACCGAGGCATCCGACTTCAAGAGATTGCGCCAGGCGCGCTCGCCGGCATGCGGCTCGCCGGAGACGAGCAGAACGCGCAGGTTTTCGCGAATGCCGTCGATCAGGTGGACCGCGCGGTTGTTGGCGTCGGTGACTTCGCCCGGAAGATCGGCGACCGAAAATTCGAGGACGTTGCTGCCGCCGCGCTCGACCTTGAACGAAAACGGCGTGTCGCGGCCAGGCGTTGCCTGGAGCGTGGCGATCTCGTTGCCGTTGAGTTTCACCGTGACGCTTGCCGTGCCGCCGGGGCTCGGTCCGTCGTCGAAGACGCGCAGCATCAATTGCTGCTCCTCATTGACGATCCCGAAGCGCGGTGCCTTCACGACCTCGATGCGGCGGTCGAACTCGTTGGCCTTGCCCGTGATCAGGCCGTGGATCGGCGCGTCGAAGCCGAGCGCCTGATTGACGCCTGGAACGTCGTGGATTTCGCCGTCCGTCAGCATGATCGCGCCCCCGATGCGCGCGGGCGGCACGTCCGCGACAGCCGCCGAAAGCGCATTGAACAGCCGGGTCGAGGGAGCATCGGAATCTTGCGGCTCCGTCGCGTCGACGTAGCGCGGCTCGACATTGGGGAAGCGCGAGAGGCGATCCTTCAACTGCGCCAGGGCATCGTCGGTCATCTTGATGCGATCAGGCGTTTGCTGGCTCTGGCTGCGGTCAACAATGACGGGCACGACGGTCGACAGTGGGTCGCGATCTTCCTGCAGCAGGAGAGGGTTGGCGAGGGCAGCCAGCAAGGCAAGGGCCGCGATCGAACGGATCCATGCGCCGCGCACGCCGCGCCAGATGCCAAAGGCAGCGGTTGCGAGAACAATGACCGCCAGACCCGCCAGGAGCGACCAAGGAATGAAGGGTGAAAGATCAACCGTCATATCACTGTCCCAACCGTTCCAGCAGGGCGGGGACGTGGACCTGATCGGTCTTGTAGTTGCCGGTTAGCATGTACATCATGATGTTGACGCCGCTGCGGTAGGCGTATTCGCGCTGTGTCTCGTCCGGGGGGACCGTCGGCAACAACGGTACCCCATTGTCATCGACGGCCCAGGCACCGGCAAAGTCGTTGCCGGTGATGAGGATCGGGGAAACGCCGTCGGCCGTGGCCGCCGACTTGGCGTTTTCGGGACGACTTTCCTGGCGTGCTTCAATCCAGAGCGGGCTACCCGTGTAGCGGCCGGGGAAGCTTGAGAGCAGGTAGAACGATTTCGTCAGCACGTGGTCCGACGGCACCGGTTCCAGCGGCGGAATATCGAGATTGGCAAGGATTTGCTGCAAGCGCTCGCCGTTGGCGCTGACCGAGCCGCCATTGTTGTCGAGCGCGCTGAACTGATCGCGCGTATCGAAGAGCACGGTTCCGCCGGCGCGCATATAGGCATCGATCTTGTTGATTGCAGCTGCCGAGGGCATCGGCGCGGTGGCCGAGATCGGCCAATAGATGATCGGATAGAAGGTGAGCTCATCCTTGGTGAGATCCACGCCGACAGGCGGCGATGGCTCCAACGTGGTGCGGTATGTCAGGAATTCCGTCAGGCCCTCCAGCCCGCGTTCGGATATGTGGTCGACGTCCTGTTCGCCGGTGACGACATAGGCGAGGTGCGTATTGTCGAGCCGCTGGAAGATCTGATCGTCGCCGGGCTTGGAGTCGTCGGCATGCGATTGCCCCGGCTGCAGGAAGAAGGCCGCACTGACCGCCACAGCGACAAGCGCCGCTGTTCGCGCCGCCGGGCGCAGCCTCGAGAAAGCGCCGCTCATGAACATTACGATCAGGCTGTCGGCCAGCAGCAACAGGAAGGCGATCAGGAACAGCGCGGGCTTTGCCGACCAGGTTTCGCCGCCGATCAGCCCTTCGCGCACGACTGTGAGACCCGACGTATCAAGCGGCTTCAGTTCGGCATTCTTCGGCAGGATGTTCAGCGCGGTAAATCCTTCTTCGGAGCCGTAAAGGCCGGGCGGGTTGTCGAAGCTTGCGACCGGCGTGACCTTCGCGTTCGGGATCAGCGGACGCGCCGTGCCGGTTTCGGTCGTGAGTGCGCCTTTGGCGGTCAACAATCGGAAAGGCGGCAGCGCCTCGGCGATCGATGCACCGCCGGCTTCAGCGGTAACGCCACCGGAACGCGACAACTGGACGAGGCGGCGCAGCATCTCGACAAAATTGCCCGAGATCGGCAGGTCAGACCACGTCGCTTCTGCGCTGACATGGAACAGGACGATCCTGCCTGCATTGATCGGCTTCGTCGTCACCAGCGGAGTGCCATCGGCGAGGCTCGCCCAGGTGCGCTCGGCAAGATCCGGCGTCGGCTCTGCGAGAACCTGCCGCTTGACCGTAACATCGGTCGGCTTCGGCATGCCGGCGAAGGGGCCGAAGGTTGGAAATTCGGCGAGGGGCTGCGGTTCGGCCCATGAGAGCGCGCCACCCAATGCACGCTCGCCCTGGCGCAACGTCACCGGCACCAGCGGATCGTCGGCGGGGGCGGCGGCAAGGCGCGGCCCGGCGAAGCGGACAAGTGTTCCGCCATTTGCGATCCAGCGCTCCAGCGGCTCGTAGGTTTCCTGGGGTAGGCGACCGATATCCGCCATGATGATGACAGATGGATTCTGCGACAGGAGATCCGGGATCGAGGTCGCGAGATCAGGCGTGTTCGGCTCGATCAAATCGGCATAAGGCTGCAAAGCGCGCTGGATGTAATAAAGCGGCGAAAGCAGCGGTTGGAACGTGTCACCGACCTCACCCGATAGCAGAACCACGCGGCGACGCTTGAAACCGTCGTCGAGCAGATGCACGGCGCCAGCCGTCGCGTGGTTGTCGATGCTGACGCGCGCGAAATCGTTGCGCATTTCAAACGGTGCGGTGATTGATCCGGTCGCGACGCTCTGACCCGGCTGGAAGTCGATCGAGCCGGTCGCGATCGCGCGTCCCTGCGTGTCCTGCGCGGTGATCGGGCGCGAGGCGGCAGCGCCACTGTCGAGGCGCGTGGCGGTGACCGTCATCGCGTCGGCGGCATTGCTTGCGGACGTGATCGCAATCGTTTCGTTTGCGTCCCCTGAGATCAATCGCAATTGGGCAGGCGAGAGGTCGGAAAGCTGGCGGACGGTCGTGTCGTTCTCTCTTGCGGCGGCGCCATCCGTAAGGAAGGCGAGAGTGCCGGGATGGACGCCGTTCAGCGCGGCGCGAAGAGCCTCGAAAGCACGCTGGCGATCCGGCACAAGCGGCTTCGGTTCTGCGGCACGCAGCTTGTCGCGGGCGACGGCTGCCGTTCCGGGGACGGCATCGTTGGTCGGGTCGGCGGTGAAGGCGATCGCCACCGGAGTACCAGCGGATTCCGCGTCGTCGATCAGGGCGTCAGCGGTCTTCACGCGGCGATCCCAATCCGGCGAGGTGGCCCAGCCGTTGTCAACAAAGAGCACGAGCGGACCGCCGGAAGCGATTGAATTGGTGCGCGGATTGAAGACCGGATCGGCGATGGCCAGGATGACGGCGGTCGCAAGCAGCATGCGCAGCAGCGTCAGCCACCAGGGACTCTGGGCAGGGGTTTCTTCCCGCTTCAGGACCGTGGCGAGAATCTTCAGAGGTGGGAAGACTTCTGTCTTCGGGCGCGGCGGCGTCAGTCTGAGAAGCCACCAGATGATCGGCAAGGCCACAAGGGCGCCGAGGATTGCGGGATAGGCAAAGGCAAAGGGGAGAGCGTTCACGCGCGTTCTCCCTGCGTCATCCTTGCGGGCATGCCCGAAAGGTACATGTGGACGGCGACCAGCGCTTCAGAGGCTAGGTGGTCTGTGCGGTGGCTGACGAAGGTCCAGCCCATGTGGCGCAGCGCCTGGCCGAGATCGTCCCGGCGGTCGAGATAGGCGCGGGTATAGGCTTCGCGAACATGCTCGGCGCGGCCGGATGTGAGCTTCGACCCTGTCTCGGGGTCGGTGAATTCGGTGCGGCCATCATACGGGAAGAGCTCCTCGGCCGGATCGGCGATCTCGATCACGTGGCCGCGCAGACCGCGCCGCGCCAAGGGAGCGATGCGCGCCATCACTGCTCGCGCGTCATCGAGAAAATCGCCAATCAAGACGAGCTCGCTCCAGCCGCGGATCATCGCCGTGTCGGGCAGCCCTCCGCTTAGCGGCGCGTGCATCAATGCCGTCGCAAGCCGTTCCGCGGCATTGCGTGCGGCAATCGGTTCCATGACGCCGGGACATCCGATGCGTTCGCCGGAACGCGCCAGGATTTCGGCAAGCGCCAGCATGATGACGAGCGCGCGGCCTTCCTTGGAGGCGTTTCCGAAGGTCGACTTGTACATCATCGAGGGAGACATGTCGGCCCAGAGCCAGATCGTATGGGCTGCTTCCCACTCGCGGTCGCGGATGTAGGTATGGTCGTCGCGCGCCGAACGGCGCCAATCGATGCGGGATAGACTTTCGCCCTCGGTATAGGGACGGAACTGCCAGAAATTCTCGCCGATGCCGCGCTTGCGGCGACCGTGCCAGCCGGCGATCACCGTGTTGGCGATCCGCTTGGCCTCGACCAGACAATCCGGCACAAGGCTCGCCCGCTGCCTTGCGCGAGCGAGGGCGTCATTGCCCGAGGTCGGATTGACGATCTGTCCGATGGGTGCCACGCAGACGCTTCCTTATCCCTTGGCCTGCTTGACCAGCCCTTCGATGACATCGCGAACCGACATGCCTTCCGCGCGGGCCGCAAATGTCAGCGCCATGCGGTGCTGCAGCACCGGTTCCGCGAGGGCATGGACGTCGTCAATAGACGGCGCCAGGCGGCCTTCGTAGAGGGCACGGGCGCGGGCGCAAAGCATCATGGCTTGGCCGGCGCGCGGACCAGGGCCCCAGGCGACGTTCTTGTCGGTCGCGGCATTTCCCTGACCCGGACGGGCCGAGCGAACAAGCGCGAGGATGGCGTCGACAACCTTGTCGCTGACCGGCATCTGGCGAATGAGCGTTTGGATTTCGACGAGGCGCTCCGCGTTCAGGATCGCTTGCGGCGTCGTTTCGCTGATCCCGGTCGTCTCGAGCAGGATCTGTCGCTCGGCGGCGAGCTCCGGATAGTGGACGTCTACCTGGAGAAGGAAGCGGTCGAGCTGCGCCTCGGGCAAGGGATAGGTGCCTTCCTGCTCCAGCGGGTTCTGGGTGGCCAGGACGTGGAAGGGCGCGGGCAGATCGTAGCGGTGGCCGGCAACGGTGATGTGGTATTCCTGCATGGACTGCAGCAGGGCCGATTGCGTGCGCGGCGACGCGCGGTTGATTTCGTCGGCCATGAGGAGTTGGGCGAACACCGGACCCTTGACGAAACGGAAGGAACGGCGGCCGCTGTCATCTTGGTCCATCACTTCGGAGCCCAAGATATCGGAAGGCATCAGATCCGGTGTGAACTGGATGCGGTTGGAGGCGAGGCCAAGCACTTCGCCGAGGGTAGTAACGAGTTTGGTCTTGGCAAGGCCCGGCACACCGACCAGCAGGGCATGGCCGCCCGAAAGAACCGCGAGGAGAGTGTTCTCGACGACGCTTTCCTGGCCGAAGATCACCTTCGAGACTTCACCCCGCACGGCGGCAATATCTGCAAGGGCCTTCTCGGCCGCGGCGATGATCGCCTTTTCATCGAGGGGGGCTTCGGTCTTCATCATACCCATAAGGCATCTCCAGCGGGTGATATCATTCGTCGCGAATCGGCAGACTTACACGCAAGCGTCATACCAGATAGAGTTATGGAGATGTTGCGGGCTGACAAGTTCGTTCCGAATGACTATCTCGTGACCTTCTTGAGTTAAAGACAAACCGGGACAGAAGAATGGCAGCCGAAGAGATCAAGGCGACAACAGACGCGGCCGGTCTTGCTGCGCTGATTTCGCGCGCCGCCGGCGATGCAGGGGCCAAAGCCCGGGGCCTTCCGCCCGTCGACAAGTGGAATCCGCCGTTCTGCGGCGATATCGACATGGAAATCCGAGCGGACGGAACATGGTTCTACATGGGAACGCCGATCGGCCGGGCGCCGCTCGTCAGGTTGTTCTCCACGGTCCTGCGCAAGGACGAAGATGAGAAGACCTACCTTGTAACCCCCGTCGAACGGGTTGGTATCCGGGTTGTCGATGCGCCGTTCGTCGCCGTTGAAATGAATGCCGGAGAAAGGGACGGCGAGCCGCTGCTAACTTTCCGGACCAATGTCGGTGACGTGGTCGAGGCTGGGCCGGAGCATCCGCTGCGTTTTGTAGTTCATGGCGAAAACAGCGAGCTGAAGCCCTATCTTCATGTTCGCGGGCGGCTGGAGGCGCTGGTTTCGCGACCAATCATGTACGAACTCGTCGAGCTCGGCGAACGCCTTGAAGTCGACGGTAAGACGATGTTCTGTCTGCGCTCCGGCGGTGTGACCTTTCCTGTCATGCCGGCGGAAGAACTGGATGCACTCTCCCGATGAACAATGTTTTGACCGAAAACCGTTCGCTCTATTCAGCGGCTGAATTCCGCCGTCGCGCTCTTCACCAGAGCGGTGGTCCGGTGGATCTCTCCTGGCGTGATCATGGCGATCACATTCTCAACCCCGATATCGTCACGCAGGTGGAGACCTTCAAACTTCGCGATGCCGCGGTGCTGGTGCCTGTTATCGACGATGGTGACGATGCGCATGTGATTTTCACGCAGCGCACGGCGACGCTGCGCAAGCATTCCGGACAGATCGCGTTCCCGGGTGGAAAGATTGACGCCATCGACGGCTCCGCCGAAAAGGCCGCAATCCGGGAAACCGAAGAGGAGATCGGCATCGACGGCTCCTTTGTCGAGACCGTGGCGCGGCTTCCGAACTATCTGGCGTCGACCGGCTTCCGTATAACGCCAGTGCTCGCCGTTGTTCGGCGCGGCTTCGAATTGAAACTCAACCCCACCGAGGTGGATGACGTGTTCGAAGTACCGCTGTCCTTTCTCATGAACCCGGCCAACCACAGCCGCGACAGGCGCGTGCTTGACGGTCTCGAACGACAATTCTACCGGATGCCCTATGAAAGCCGGATGATCTGGGGCATTACCGCCGGCATCGTTCGCACCCTCTATGAAAGGCTCTATGCATGACCAACCTTGGCAACGAGGCATGGTTCAAGGATCCGGCTCTGACGCGTGTTTTTGCGTTGCTCAACTCTGATGGAGAAGGGCGCGTCGTCGGTGGGGCGGTCCGCAACAGCCTCATGGGGCTTCCGGTCAGTGACATTGATGTCGCCACGACCCTTACGCCGGAGCAGGTCATCGAGCGGGCGGTTGCCGCTGGGATCAAGGCTGTGCCGACCGGCGTGGCGCACGGCACTGTGACCCTCGTCATCGATGGCAAGCCGTTCGAGGTCACGACGCTGAGGGCAGACGTGGAAACCGATGGGCGGCGTGCAAAGGTAGCCTTCAGCTCCGATTGGCGGACAGACGCGGAACGCCGCGACCTCACGATCAACGCGCTCTATGTCGACGCCAAAGGCGATGTGATCGACCTGGTCGGTGGTCTCGCCGATATCGAGAAGCGCAATATCCGCTTCATTGGGGACGCGGCGACGCGTGTTGCCGAGGACTATCTGCGTGTCCTGCGATTTTTCCGGTTCTTCGCCTACTATGGCTCCGGTCGTCCGGATGCTGATGGGTTGAGAGCCTGCGCATCGGCTCGCGCCAAGCTGAAGACGCTTTCAGCCGAAAGGGTCTGGTCGGAACTGCGCAAGCTACTCAGCGCCGAAGATCCCGGACGGGCACTTCTGTGGATGCGACAGGTCGGCGTGCTCAGCGAAATCCTGCCAGAGACTGAGAAATGGGGGATCGATACCATTCCGACATTGATCGGTACGGAGAAAACGCTTGCCTGGAAGCCAGATCCGCTTCTGCGTCTTGCTGCCATCATTCCGCCCGATGCCGATCGGCTGGAGAAGATGGCGGCGCGCCTCAAGCTGGCCAATGCCGAGGCCGCCTGGTTCAAGGCATGGGCCAAGGCGCCTGTTATCAATGATGAATTGTCCTCGGCCGCCCTTTCACGACTGCTTTATCGGCACGGCGCCGACGGCATCAATACCCGCTTGAAACTTGCGCTGGCAACAGCACGCGGCAAGGCGGAAGGTGACACACAGGAGATGGCTCGCTCGGCAAGGCTCGGCAAGCTGCTCGAACTGGCGGAAAACTGGAAGAAACCGCAATTCCCGATCAATGGCGGCGACGTCATGGCTGCCGGTGTCCCGGCCGGGAAGCAGGTCGGCGAGACGCTGTCGGTCTTGGAAAACGCCTGGATCGAGGAAAACTTCATACCGGACCGGGCGGCGTTGCTCGCCCGGCTGAAGGATCTGGTGGGGTAGTTAGGCCGCTGTCGCCTCGTTGCGGATGCGGGCCTTGATGTTTTCTACCATGTTTTCGCGGATCACGGTCTCGCCGTGGGCGTTGCGCATATGTTCGACAACGCGACGGACGATTTCGGCATCGTCATTCGCGCGGGTATGCCAGTCGCATCCAGGAACGAGCGTTCCGCATTCGAAGAGTCTCATTCTTTTCCTCCTTCGGTTTCATGCGATTGCGCGATGCTGCAATGGCTGAATGCTCGAGGGGTAAGAAGGTTCCGGCCGGCGCGAAGGACCGGCCGGTTGGTCATTTTCTCGTTATTCGGGCATCGCCCAGGATCTGAAGCAATCTGTCGCCGCCTTGTTGTCCGGACGCTTTGCCAGACGGTCCAGTTCTTCCGGTGTCTTGCCGCCTGCCAGCTGGAGCTTCACTTGTTCCACAAAGCAGGAAAGGGGAAGGTCGGAGCCGCTTTTCGCCCGGAGCCGTTCTGCAATCCGGCTCAAAAATTCGGGTGCATCCATAGATGGGGGTTGCTCTGGCGCACCCGCCGATGCCGCAGAGCTACTTTGTACCGTCATGACAATCCTCCTCCGATTGTTACGCGTACATGCACAGAGTTAGTGGTCCAGTCTCCGAATTTAAGCCCTTCAGACGTCTTTTTTGTCTGATCACGGCCAACGGACAAGAGGGGGCAACGATGAGAGAATGGACTCGACGTTTCCTCCTGTCTTGAGGCCAAAGATTGTACCTCGATCATAGAGTAAATTGAACTCAACATAGCGCCCACGGCGAATCAATTGTTCGTCACGATCCGCGTCTGTCCACGGCTTATTGAAGTTGGTGCGAACAATGCGTGGATAAACCATGGCGAAAGCCCGTCCGACGTCGCGGGTGAAGGCGAAATCGGCGTCCCATCCGCCGGCTTCCTCGCCGGAATGCAGCCAGTCATAGAAGATGCCGCCGATGCCGCGCGCTTCGTTGCGGTGCTTGAGGAAGAAATACTCGTCGCACCATTTCTTGTAGGCGGAGTAATCGGCGACGCCCGAGTGGCTGCGGCAGGCGATCTCCATCGCCTTGTGAAACAGCTGGCTGTCCTCATCTTCCTGCGTACGGCGGCGGTCGAGCACTGGCGTCAGGTCGGCGCCGCCGCCGAACCAGCGGCTCGAGGTTACGACCATGCGCGTGTTCATGTGAACGGCCGGTACGTTGGGGTTGACCGGATGGGCGATCAGCGAGATGCCAGAGGCCCAGAAACGCGGATCTTCCTTGGCGCCGGGCATCTGGGCGCGCAGATCAGGCGCGAATTCGCCATAGACGGTGGATGTATGCACGCCAACCTTCTCGAAAACGCGGCCATGCATCATCGACATGCGGCCGCCGCCACCGGCGCCATTTTCGCGCGTCCATTCCTTCGCCACGAAGAGGCCGGGTTCTCTATCGGAGAGTGGGCCCGAGAGTTCGTCTTCGAGCGCTTCGAATGAGGCGCAGATAGTATCGCGAAGACTTTCAAACCAGGCGCGGGCGACTGACTTCTTCTCTTCGATATCGTCCGGCAGGCCGATCGGAAGTTCGGGTCGTTCCATTTCATCTCTCTCCGAGCGGGTCGCTATCGACTCGCGCTTTCGTCTTTGCTGCTCTGATAGCAGGTAGGGCAGGGTCCTGCCAGCAGAGGCGATGCCTGAGGGCTCCTCAGATTCGACTCGCAAAAGGCGGCTTTCGATACTACCTTTTTGTCACAGAGGTAGGCTCATGACGAAAATCCCTGGACCTCCGTCGTTCGACGGTCTCAAGCGACGGATTGCTACCCACCGGGCGGAAGGCACACCCCGGAAGAACGATCGTTTCGTGCGACAAACCTATTGCCTCAATCTGCTCGACGCGCGCGCCAAGGCGCGCGAATGGTTCGACGAGTATCCCAAGGCCGCGTACTGGACGGAAGTCGAGAGTTGGCGCCAGTTGGAAGGCGACCAGATCGAATTCACCATGCGCCGGCTGCCGTCCGCCGATTGATCGGTCTACTCGGCCGCACCCTTCAACCTGCTTTCGATGAGCAGGCCGCTTTCGTCGAGGATGGGGTGGGCGACGGAGACGATGTGGGCGTTGATGCGCTTTAGGTCGCGCAGCATGTCGAGGTGCAGCGAGCTTGTCTGCAGGCTGTCGGCGCGACCGTCGCGCAGGCGCTCCAGATGCCGCTCCGACGATTGCTTTTCCATCCGGCGAACCTCGACCTTCACCTCCATCAACTGCCTGGCGAGATTGAAGTCGCCGGTGACGAGGATCGTCTGGGCAATGCGCAGATTGTCGATCGTCAGGTGGAAGAGCTTGCGCAGCTCCTCATAGCCTTCCTCGGAGAATTTCAAGCCGAGCGAAACCTTCTTCGTCACCTGCGGCATCAGCCCCTTCTCGATGATGTCGCCGATGTGTTCGAGATTGATGGCGTAGTCGATGATCACGATCGAGCGGCGCCCGTCCTCTTCGCTGAGCCCGGCATGGCCGAGCTTGGAGAGATAGATCTTCACCTCCTGCTGCAGGCTGTCGACCCGCTTTTCCAGCGACGGGATTTCCTTGAGTTTCGCCAGGTTGTTGGCCTCGAAGGCATCCGAGGCGCGCATCAGCATGCGTTCGATCAGGTCACCGACGCCGAGCACCTCCCTTGTCGCACTGGCCAGCGCCACGACCGGTGTCGCCAGCTCCTGCTGGTCGAGATAGCGTGGTCCGCCCTCCGCCTGGGCCTCTTCCGGCACCAGCCTGAGCATCAGCCGTGACAGGGGGCGGGAGAACGGCCAGGCGAGCGCAGCCAGCATCAGGTTGAAGCCGAGATGGGCGTCGACCGGCAGTTTTGCCGGCGTCAGCGGCAGCGTTCCAAGCAGGTCGGCGCCGTAGCCTGCGAGCGGCAATGCGATCAGGCAGCCGATGGCGCGTACGATCAGATTGCCGAGCGTGACGCGCCTGGCGGCTGCCGGACCGGCAAGCGAGGCGATCACCGGCGGAATGGCGCCGCCGAGATTGGCGCCGAGCACCAGAACGATGATCAGCCCTGCTGACAGGATGCCGGTCGAGGCCAGCGAGAGAATGAGGACGACGGCGGCAAGGCTCGACGACGAGATGAAGGCGATGACTGCGGAAAAGGCGAGTGCGACCGGCCAGGCATTGTCGAGCAGGGCAATGAAGGCGCCGAGCGCCGGCGACTGCCGCATCGGTTCGGTGGCGCTGCTCAAAAGATGCAGCGACAACAGCATCAGGCCGATGCCGATCAGTGCGGTGCCGCCGCCCTGGCGCGACGACGAGCCGCTGCGATGCAGCACCATGCCGGCAAGGATCACCAGTGGTGACAGCCACGCGATGCCGGTGGCGACGATCCAGGCGGTCACCGCGGTTCCGACATTGGCGCCGAGCAGGACGATCTGCGCCATGCGCGGCTTCACCAGCTCGCGCTCGACGAAGGAGGCGACAATCAGCGCGGTTGCCGTCGAACTCTGCAGCGCAATCGTCGCAAAGAAGCCCGAGACGAACGAGCGCAGGCCGCTGCGCGTGCCGGTGGCAAGGCCGGTGCGCAACCGCGCCCCAAACGCACGCGACACGCCGTCTTTCACCTGGGCTAGGCCGAACAGCAGCAGCGCTACCGCGCCGAACAGGTTGATCATGACGATCGTCGATTCCATGCTGCCGTTTCTTTGCCTCTTATGCGGGAAGGGTGTTCCTATTCGAATATAGGTTCTCAAGTGTTTGAAAATATGGCGTTATACGCGCAGTTTTTATTGCTCGGCTAAAAACTATACGCTGCTTGGGGAAATTCACAACGTCGTTCGCGACATATTTTGAAGCGGTATCGTCGTCGAGGTCGCGAAGGTCGGAAATCAGCGCCAGACGGTCTGCCGCATGGCTTCTCCGACGATCATCGCAGCCGAGACGGCGACGTTTATCGAGCGTTGGCCTTCCACCATGGGAACGAGGATCCGGGCGTCGGCTGCCGCGTGGACATGATCAGGGACGCCGGCGCTCTCGCGGCCGAAAAGAAGGATGTCGTCGTCACGGAATACGAAGTCGGTATAGCGGTCGGACGACTTGGTGGACGCCAGCACCAAACGCCGACCGGTAGCCTTTCGCCAGTCCTCGAAGCGATCCCAATTGACATGGCGGGTGAGGGCGGCTGCGGCGATATAGTCCATGCCTGCCCGTTTGAGGTTGCGGTCGGATATGTCGAAACCAGCAGGCTCGATAATGTCGACAGCGAAGCCAAGACAGGCGGCGAGACGCAGGATGGTTCCCGTATTGCCGGGTATGTCAGGCTGATAGAGCGCTAGTCTGAGGATCGCCATGGTTTAGGCCGTATTCTTCGGTTTTCGTCGAAGGACGCCTATTGCAACTGTGATTTCAGCGCAATAGGGCGCATTTTGGCCGATAATTGTTCAATTTCCGGCCGGTCGGGGCTGGAAATTCTGCTTGATTCGCGTTAAGGGTGCACATCTTTTAATCGCCAGAAGGGAGCGCCAAGATGGAAATATTGCCGCGTATGCGCTCTCGATGCGTGACCCCGCGAGTGGCGACCTGGCACGCGTAGTGCCATTTCTCTCCTGAGTTCCCATTTCTAACCTTTGCGCGGCCGTTATGGCCTCGTCCCGTGAACGTCCGGTTCCCATATGAGCTCTCAAGCGCCGTTTTGCGCGAGCCGGGGAGGCTGGACCGATCAGGTTTCGGAGCATTTTCATGTTTGGCTGGTTCGAGCAGCGACTTAATCCTTTCCCGACCGAGGAGCCGGTTGCTCCTCCGAAGGGTCTTTTTGCGTTTTGCTGGCACTACACGAAGCCGGCAGCACCGTGGCTCGCCATCATGGCAGTGCTGACGGCGCTGATCGCCGTCGGCGAGGTGGCGCTCTTCCAGTTCCTCGGTGATATCGTGGACTGGCTGACTAAAGCCGACAAGGCGACATTTCTGGAGTCGGAATGGCCGAGGTTGGCATGGATGGGATCGTTGATCCTCATCGGCCTGCCGCTGGCGGCGGGGCTGGATTCACTCATCATGCATCAGGTGCTACTCGGCAACTATCCGATGATCGCACGCTGGCAGATGCACCGTTTCCTCCTGCGTCACAGCATGACCTTTTTCGCCAACGAATTCGCTGGACGCGTTGCGACGAAGGTGATGCAGACGTCGCTTGCGGTTCGCGAAACGACGATGAAGATCCTCGATGTCTTCGTCTATGTCGTCACCTACTTCCTGTCGATGATCATTGTGATCGCTGCTGCCGACTGGCGGCTGATGATACCGATCCTCGTTTGGCTCGCTGTCTATATCGGAATCGTGTCCTACTTCGTGCCGCGGCTTCGCAAGATCGCGGCACAGCAGGCGGATGCGCGCTCTATGATGACGGGGCGGGTGGTCGACAGCTACACGAACATCGCGACGGTGAAGCTGTTCTCGCATGCCGGCCGCGAAGAGACCTATGCGCGTAGCGGCATGGAGGAGTTCCTCGAAACTGTCCACTCGCAGATGCGTCGCGTCACGTTGTTTCATATATCCGTCTATATGAACAACTGCGTGGCGTTGTTCGTGGTGTCCGGCCTGTCCATCTGGTTCTGGCTGAACGGACAGATCTCGGTCGGTGCCATTGCTATTGCGATCGGTCTTGCCATGCGTGTCAACGGCATGTCGCAGTGGATCATGTGGGAAGTCTCGGCGCTGTTCGAGAACATCGGCACGGTCTATGACGGCATGGAGATGATGACGAAGAAGCATGACATCGTCGACAAGCCGAACGCGCCGCAGTTGTCAGCGAGGAAGGGTGCAATCCACTACGAGCGCATCCGCTTCCACTATGGCAAGGGCAAAGGTGTCATCGACAATCTCTCCCTAGACATCAAGGCGGGTGAGAAGGTCGGCCTGGTCGGTCGCTCCGGTGCCGGCAAGACGACGCTGATGAACCTGTTGCTGCGCTTCTACGATCTGGAGGCCGGCCGCATCACGATCGATGGGCAGGACATCTCGGGCGTGTCCCAGGAAAGCCTGCGTGAACTGATCGGCGTCGTGACGCAGGATACGTCCCTGCTGCACCGGTCGATCCGCGACAACATCGCCTATGGCCGCCCGGACGCGACCGACGCCCAGGTGATCGAAGCCGCCAGGCGTGCGAATGCCTGGGACTTCATCGAAGGGCTTGTCGACATGCAGGGCCGCACAGGGCTCGACGCGCAGGTAGGCGAACGCGGCGTGAAGCTCTCCGGCGGCCAGCGTCAGCGCGTCGCGATCGCCCGCGTCTTCCTGAAGGACGCGCCGATCCTGGTGCTCGACGAGGCGACATCGGCGCTCGACTCCGAGGTCGAGGCAGCGATTCAGGAAAACCTATTTGCGCTGATGGAAGGCAAGACGGTGATTGCGATCGCGCATCGCCTGTCGACCCTGACCGAGATGGACCGTCTGATCGTGCTCGACAAGGGCAGGATCATCGAGGCCGGCGCACACGCAGAGCTGGTCCAGCAGGGCGGTATTTACGCTGACCTGTGGAACCGTCAGTCCGGCGGCTTCTTGGCCGATCACTCGGAAGAGGCGGAAGAGGCGGCCGAATAGAAAGAAGCCCTCCCTGCGGATGCGGGGAGGGCTTCTCTTTTCGTGTCCATGGATGTGGTGTCAGAGGCTGTCTGCCCAGTCTTTCACCCGGTTTCCTTCGACAAGCATGCTATTGGTCGACACAAGCGTACGCAATGCGAACAGACGTCGCTCTTCCTCGCGATCGACCCACGTAGAGATCGCCTCGGCGATTGCCTCGTCGTAGGACATTTCCAACTGTTCAACGATTGCATCAAGTCGTTCCGCAAGGGGCAGCGGAATACTCGACAATACTGTCTTCCTTGCTTGCATCGCGGCCGTCTCCCGTAAGAATCCATTGTACCTCGAGATTGTGACGAGGTCAGTCTCATTCAACAACGATGCCGTTGTTGTTACCGATTGTTACGAAAATATAAGGTTGCGCCCTGGGGCCGTTGCTTTCCCGCCCTGGCTAATAAGCCTATATCGCATTTATGCTGATAAAACGACTCCTTCGTGTCTTTGAAAATTGGATTAATCCCTTTGCGCCGCGGGAAAACATTCAGCCCCCGCGTTCCACGCTTGGATTCATCTGGTTCTATATCGGGCAGGCGAAGACGCCCTTCGTCGCGATGCTCGTGCTCGGCGGGATGTCGGCGGCAATCGAGGCGGCGCTCTTCTGGTTCGTCGGCCGGCTTGTCGATATCCTCGCGACGATCACGCCGGCCGCAGGCTGGAGCGGCCTTCTTGCCGCGCACGGTGCCGAACTCTTCGGTATGCTCGTCCTTATCGGCATCGTCCGCTTTGTCGTCGCGCTGTTGATTGCGCTCGTCGATCAGCAGGTGATCACGCCCGGCTTCTATAACCTCGCGCGCTGGCAATCCTACCTGCATGTTTCGAGGCAATCGCTCTCGTTCTTTCAAAGCGATTTCTCCGGCCGCGTCGTCACCAAGGTCTGGTCGGCGGGCCAGGCCACGGGCGATCTGGTGACGTCGCTGATGGAGAGCGTCTGGTTCGTCGGCATCTATGCGGCGACAACGCTGGTGCTCGTCGCGCGGCTGGATCTCTCGCTTGCCGTGGTCGTGCTCTGCTGGCTCGGCGTGTTCGGCGTTCTCGCGCGTTATTTCGTGCCCCGCATCCGATTGCATTCCCGGGAAACGGCGGAAGCCGCGTCGATGATCAACGGGCGCATGGTGGACGCCTACAGCAACATCCAGACACTGAAGCTGTTTGCGCGTGACGAAGAGAGCGACCGCTACATGCGGCAAGGCTTCGACTTCTATCAGCACACTGTCCTGCGGTTCACGCGCTTCATCACCGGGGTACGCGCCTCGATGGCACTGCTTTCGGGCGTCATGATCGTTACGATGGCCGGACTGAGCGTTCATCTTTGGCTGGCGGGGCTCATCAGTTCCGGCGCGGTCGCCTTCTCGCTGGCGCTTGTGCTGCGCCTCAACTTCCTTCTCGGCCGGCTGATGACCCAGTTCAACGGCATCATGCGCAACCTCGGCACGATCCAGAATGCTGCCGAGCTGATCTCGCAGCCGCTTGGACTGGTCGATCGCCCCGGTGCCCGCGACCTTACTATTCGACAGCCCGGCATCCGCTTCGAGAACGTCTCTTTCCACTACGGCAGACCAGATGGCGTTATCGACAACTTCTCGCTCACGATCGAGCCGGGGGAGAAGGTCGGCATCGTCGGGCGCTCGGGCGCCGGCAAGTCGACACTGGTCAACCTCCTGCTGCGGCTCTACGACCTCGAAGGTGGACGGATCTTGATCGACGGCCAGGACATTGCGTCCGTCACGCAGGAAACCCTGCGCATGCAGATCGGCGTTGTCAGCCAGGATACGTCGCTCCTGCATCGTTCCGTCCGGGACAATATCTTGTTTGGGCGCCCTGATGCGGGCGAGGCGCGGTTGGTCGAAGCGGCTCGGCGCGCGGAAGCGCTTGGCTTCATCGAGCGCCTGCAGGACCAGAATGGCCGCAGGGGTTTCGACGCGCACGTCGGGGAGCGTGGCGTGAAGCTTTCCGGCGGTCAGCGCCAGCGTATCGCGATTGCGCGCGTCATGCTGAAGGATGCGCCGATCCTCGTTCTCGACGAAGCAACATCGGCGCTGGATTCCGAGGTGGAAGAGGCGATCCAATCCAATCTGATCGGCCTCATGCAAGGCAAGACGGTGCTTGTCATCGCGCATCGGCTCTCGACCATCGCCGCCCTCGACCGATTGATCGTCGTCGACGAGGGGGCGATTATAGAAGAGGGGACGCACGAAGCTCTGCTGAAACAGGGTGGTCTCTATGCCGAACTCTGGGCACGGCAATCCGGTGGGTTCATCGCAACCGATGTCGAGGCGCCACCGCCCGGTTCAAAGGCACACCGTAAACTCGGCGACGAGGCCAAAGTCGTCTGAGATGCAGTGTTGCCCTCGGTCCACTGGAATGGTTTCAGCCGTAGTGGCCGGTCGGCGGGAACGCCGTCGACGCTGGTGCCGAAGGCTCGAGTTGGTGCAATGCGCAGCTGTGGCAAGCACGTGATTGTCTTCGAAAATCATCTGAAAATTCCCGCGACATTGTGCCCACATGGCCTTGCCAAGGCTGGACATAATTTGCGATCAAGCTTAGAACGCGCCGGATTGGTGGGGAATCTATGGTCGAATTGTGTCGCGACAGATTCGCCGCCGCGAGGAGCAGGGGCGGAGTTCCGCAAAATTTGCGTAGAGGATGGTTATAAGCCGTGAGCGAACACGAAACGACAGGCGAGATCACGGGCGAGCCGACTCGCCGTGATTTCCTTTATCTCACCACAGGCATGGCGGGGGCGGTTGGGGCCGTGGCGGTTGCATGGCCGTTTATCGACCAGATGCGTCCGGATGCTTCGACGTTGGCGCTGGCCTCGATCGAGGTCGACGTTTCCAGCCTCGAGCCGGGAATGTCGCTGACGGCCAAGTGGCGCGGCAAGCCGATCTTCATCCGCAACCGTACGCCCGAGGAAGTGAAGGCTGCCGATGAGGTGCCGCTTTCCGACCTGAAGGACCCGGTGGCGCGCAACGCCAACCTGCCGTCCGACGCGCAGGCGACCGGCGTCGACCGTTCGGCCGGCAAGGACAAGGAAAACTGGATCGTCATGATCGGCTCGTGCACCCATCTCGGCTGCATCCCGCTCGGCCAGGCCGGCGAATACAATGGTTGGTTCTGTCCCTGCCATGGCTCGGTCTACGACACGGCCGGTCGCATCCGCAAAGGTCCGGCGCCGCAGAACCTGGCGATCCCGACCTATTCGTTCGTTTCCGATAAAGTAATCAAGATCGGTTGAGGGGGACTGATTTATGAGTGGCCATTCCAGCTACGAGCCATCAACCGGCCTTGAGAAGTGGATCGATGCGCGCCTGCCTTTGCCGCGCATGGTCTATGACAGTTTCGTCGCCTATCCGGTTCCGCGCAACCTGAACTATGCCTACACCTTCGGCGCCATGCTTTCGGTCATGCTCGTCGTGCAGATCCTGACCGGCGTCGTGCTGGCCATGCACTATGCGGCGGAAACGACGGTTGCCTTCAACTCCGTCGAAAAGATCATGCGTGACGTCAACCACGGCTGGCTGCTGCGCTATATGCACGCCAACGGCGCGTCGTTCTTCTTCGTTGCCGTCTACCTGCACATCGCCCGCGGTCTCTACTACGGCTCCTACAAGGCGCCGCGCGAGATCCTCTGGATCCTCGGCGTCCTCATCTACCTGCTGATGATGGCGACCGGCTTCATGGGCTACGTTCTGCCCTGGGGCCAGATGTCCTTCTGGGGCGCGACCGTCATCACCGGCTTCTTCTCGGCATTCCCGCTGGTCGGCGAGTGGATCCAGCAGTTCCTGCTCGGCGGCTTTGCCGTCGACAACCCGACGCTGAACCGCTTCTTCTCGCTGCACTACCTGCTGCCCTTCGTCATTGCCGGCGTCGTCGTCCTGCACATCTGGGCGCTGCATGTCGTCGGCCAGACGAACCCGACCGGCGTCGAGGTGAAGACCAAGACCGACACGGTTCGCTTCACGCCCTACGCGACGTTGAAGGATGCGCTTGGCGTTTCGATCTTCCTGCTGGTCTACGCCTACTTCGTCTTCTACATGCCGAACTTCCTCGGCCATCCGGACAACTACATCCCGGCTGACCCGTTGAAGACGCCGGCCCATATCGTTCCGGAATGGTACTTCCTGCCGTTCTACGCGATGCTGCGCTCGATCACCTTCAACATCGGACCGATCGACTCGAAGCTGGCCGGCGTCCTCGTCATGTTCGGCGCCATCATCGTGCTGTTCTTCGTGCCCTGGCTCGATACCTCGAAGGTGCGTTCGGCGGCTTATCGCCCTTGGTACAAGCTGTTCTTCTGGCTGTTCGTCGCCAATGCCATCGTCCTCGGCTGGCTCGGCTCGCGTCCTGCCGAAGGCACCTACGTGATCATGTCGCAGCTTGGCACTCTCTTCTACTTCGCCTTCTTCCTGGTGATCATGCCGGTTCTCGGCCTCGTCGAGACGCCGCGCCGCTTGCCCAACTCGATTACGGAAGCGGTTCTGGAAAAGCGCAACAAGGTGGCGGCCGCCGAGCCGGTCAAGGCCTGAGCGTGCGACAGGAAGGGAAGAGACACATGAACAAGCTTGTTACCAGCCTCCTGTCGCTGGCCGTCGTCGCTGGTTTGAGCGGCGCGGCACTTGCCCAGGAAACCACCCCGAACGGGGCCGCGCCGGCAGAGCATGCCGAAGGCGCAACGCCGCACTATCCGCTCATGCATCCGAAGCATGAGCACTGGACCTTTGCCGGCCCGCTCGGCCATTACGACAAGGGCCAGCTGCAGCGCGGCCTGAAGGTCTACACGGAAGTCTGCGCCGCCTGTCACTCGATGAGCCTCGTGCCGTTCCGCACGCTCGGAGCTCTCGGCTACTCGGACGCACAGGTGAAGGCCTTGGCCGCCAACTACGAGGTTCAGGATGGCCCGAATGCCAGCGGTGACATGTTCACCCGCAAGGCCATTCCGTCGGACCATTTCCCGTCGCCGTTCCCGAACCACGAGGCGGCGGCTGCCGCCAACAATGGTGCGGCGCCGCCGGACTTCTCGCTGATCGCCAAGGCGCGCGGCATCGAGCGCGGCTTCCCGCAGTTCCTGATCGACATGATCCCGTTCGTCGGCGGCTATCAGGAAGGCGGTCCGGACTACATCTACTCGCTGCTGACCGGCTACGACCAGCAGCCGCCGGCCGGCGTCCAGGTGGCCGAGGGCACGCATTACAACCCGTACTTCGCCGGTGCTGCTGCGCTCGCCATGCCAAAGCCGCTCTCCGACGGCCAGGTCACCTATGACGACGGCTCGCCGGCGACGGTCGACCAGTACGCCAAGGACGTCGCTTCCTTCCTGATGTGGGCCGCCGAGCCGCATCTCGAGGAGCGCAAGCGCACCGGCTTCATGGTCATGGTCTTCCTGG
>NZ_LNCD01000064.1 GCF_001542405.1 Rhizobium altiplani | reverse complement strand
AGCTGGAATTTTCCCGGGTTCAGGCTCAGTTCGGCGGGGGTGAAGGCTCGGGGAACGCAGGTGGATTGCGGTCACCATCTCGAAATCCCAAAGCTGTGTGAATCTGGCTGACTACCGCCGCACCTTCGCCCACAGCTGCTGCCACCCTCTTGGTGGAGCCTGCTCTTACATCTCCAATGGCAAAAATGTTCGGTATGCTGGTTTCGAGGGCCAGAGCTGCGCGGCCCACCTCTTGTTCGACGAAGGGATCGAAAGCAGATCCCGTCACGATGAATCCGGCGCGGTCCGTAGCAATGTGCGGGCATAGCCAGCCGGTGTTAGGGTCAGCACCAATGAACATGAAAAGCTGGCGGACTTCGAATTCCGTCTCTCTTGCGGACTTCAAGTTTCTGATCGTCACTGCCAGAAGCGACGCATCCCCCGATAAGGAGGCTACCTCGCACCCGACGTGCATTACGACATTCGGGAGGGCGGCAATCCGCTCAATCAGGTAGGTCGACATCGTATCGGCGAGGTCTCTTCGGATCACCAGATGGAGACGGCTGACCTTGGGGGCCAAATAGGCGATTGCCTGACCAGCAGAGTTGCCGCCACCGACGACGACAATATCCCGGTTCTCACACCACTTTGCTTCGATGGGCGTTGCCCAGTACGACACCCCGGCACCCTCGAAGTCTGAGACATTCGAGATACTTGGTCTGCGATATCGTGCTCCAGATGCAACCACGACCGTTCTCGCCATTATTGCTCGCCGGTCGGTCGTGCGGAGATTGATTAGACCATCGCGCCGACTGCCGGGAACAGGCGGTGACATCTCAGAAATTCTCAAGGGCAGGGCAACTTCGGCGCCGAACTTCAGGGCCTGATTGAGTGCTCGACCGGCCAGGGCTTGGCCCGAGATGCCGGTCGGAAAGCCCAAGTAGTTTTCGATGCGGGAAGAACTGCCTGCTTGTCCTCCTGCGGAACGCTCGTCCAGGACGATAACGCTCAGGCCTTCAGAGGCGGCATAGACCGCCGCAGCCAGTCCTGAGGGACCAGCCCCGACGATCGCAGTGTCGTACACCATCTCCGGGTCCAGCTCCGGTGTAATCCCCAGACAGCATGCTACCTCCGCGTCGGTGGGCTTTTTCAGGACAGTCCCGTTTGGGCAGACCATGACCGGTAGATCGCTGTCCTGGATACCCAGGCGCTCCACCAGATCGTGACCCTCGCCCTCGCTGGAGGCATCGACCACGACGTAGGGATATCCGCTCCGGGAGAGGAAGATTTGAAGGGCACGCAGATCCGATTTTCCGTCGTGTCCAATCAGCACGGTGCCGGAATTCCCGGTGTCGATCAGCGCGACGCGCCGAAGAATGTAGGCCCGCATGATGATTTCGCCGACCTCGGCCGAGCCGATGATGAGCGCCTTGACGTGCGTGGCGTCAAAGGGGATGGCGACGCAACCATGGTGGCCAGCCCGTGAAGCCGCCATAGCAGGCCGTCCCGACAATTGATTGAGTTCGCCTGAGAAGTGGCCCACCCCATGCGACACGATTGCGGTCTCCGAGTGGGAGCCAATTCTCCCGAAGACATCAAGCCGCCCAGAAAGGACTAGCCAAGCCGGGACTTGCCGGTCACCAATCGATGAGACCTGTTCTCCGGGACCAAACGTCTTTGGCTCTCCGCTGGCGAATCTCTTGGCTACTTCTATCTGCAACGGGGTCAGGACGGGAAACAGCTGGGCTTGGCGAGAGTGGACGTCCATGCACTCAACCTCCTGTCTAATAAAACTGCGGAATCGGTCCGACCTGAGGGGTCTGATCAGGAAGGTCAATCATTGTCCCATCCACGTAGCACCAACCCCAGCCTTCCGGCGGATCGTAGCCTTCGATGATGGGATGGCCCGTGCTCCGGAAATGCGCCGTCGCATGCTTGCCTATTGATTGATCGCAACATCCAACGTGTCCGCATTCACGGCATAGTCGCAAGTGGACCCAAGCTTGTCCGATTGCCAGGCATTCTTCACACCCCATGGTCTTGGGCTTGACGGATTGAACGGAGTTCTGATGGCTGCAACGCGTCATTTGAAATCCTATCCTATCGTTGGATCTCAGGTAACATACCTGAGAACGCTACTTTGGACAGTCATACGCAAGGGTTATGGTGAGCGCTTCACTTGCCGTCCATCGAACTGAGCCGGGTTAGATTGCCTCACTCGACCGTGTGCTTCCGATTTGAAACGTAAGAATGCAGAAATTGCGAAAGACGAGCGCTTTTTGGTGAAGATTATGGGCAATCCCACGTTGGCTTTGCGGGTAAAGCCTTGGCCACGCGATTGGCAGTTCAGCACATGGCAAACGGGGGTAAAGTCGCGACGCAGCGCGAAGCGGTGAACATATTTGCCCGCCCCTGGTCGCCGCCTTGACAAGCGTGTGGTTGAAAGTCGCTGCTTGCGGATAAATTTTACTGTTGTTGTTTCGGCTGCCGCGTCTCGCGCGGCAGCCTTCAATTAAAGTGCGCGGAGATCTTCAGCCGCTGTTTTACCCGAACGCCGATCCTGCTTCGGTTCGTAACTGACTTTCTGACCATCCTTGAGGCCTGAAAGCCCGGAACGCTCTACTGCCGAGATGTGCACGAACACATCCGGAGAGCCATTATCGGGGGCGATGAAACCATAGCCCTTTTCAGAGTTGAACCATTTCACTGTACCAGTAGCCAATGTAAGTCCTCGGTTGATTTGCGATCTGCAAAATAGTCACGAAGGCCCGTTTGGCAAGATGCACGGTTCAGTTTGGGGGGAGTTGACCCAACGGAAATATCCGAAGACGAGGGAACATCGACAAAACATTACGGGCGCTCAACCCGATTGGGGAGCGCCCGTATGTTTGCTAGCGACAAAAACCAACTGCGTGGCAGGCCGCTTGCTTGGGTCGTCCATCTATCGACGGAATCCGAGTCGGGCAACACCAGTTACTGCAGCGTAGCTATGCATTGCCCGTCGTTTTCGTCCTCGCCGCCAACCACCGTCGTCAGAAGTCAACTACGACTGATTGAGCGCTGCGGTTGGCCGGTCCGTGATACACCGCCTCTATGTTGTTCCCGTCTGGGTCAAGCAGGAAGGCGGCGTAGTATCCCGGGTGATATGATCGTTCGCCCGGTTTACCGTTGTCGGTACCGCCGTTGGCGATGCCCGCGCTGTGAAATGCGTCGACAGTGGCACGATCCTTTGCCTGAAAGGCCAAATGATGCCGCCCAGTTAGCTGACCGAGGGCAGCGTCGCTGGCTCGGGATGAAATGAAGAGTTCGTCAGCCCAGAAATAGTCATCGGCCTCACCACCAATTGGAATTTCGAGTACCTCTAGAAGTGGGAGGTAAAAGGCGCGGCTTGCCGGAAGATCGGCTACGACCAATTGGATGTGATCGATTAGTCGGCCACGATGAAGTTGGGCAGTGTCCATTTCGACACCTCCAATTCGGGAAGATAACGAAACGGCAGGGGGCGGTTTCGGTTCCATGTTTCGCCGTGATTTCGGTGGAAGTCGACATCCCCTGATTGTCGTTACCGCTCGAGCGCAGCGTCGCACGATTCATAAATCCCCAAGGGTGGCAGACGATCAGGGACCGGTGGTCCAAGCGGTGAAAATCGGAAAGTGATCGGAGGTGTCGATCAGCGGCTGGTCGTCATCGAAGTTGCCGTTACTGGCCGCATCGTAGGTATTCAGGCTCCTGCCGCCGCGGCGCGTGCCGTAAGCCGTCAATTGAACCAATATCACTTGAGCGCGCTGCGTGATTATCAAGTTGGCCCCGGTTGCTTTGGAACAAACCCAACGCCAAATCCGAACAAGCGGCCAATCTTTTCCAACGTTTCCAGCGTGGGGTTCGCGGAGCCGGCTTCGATCTCCGCAACTTGTCGCCTAGTAAGCGACAGCATCTTGGCAAATTCCTCCTGCGTCATGCCGAACCCTTTGCGGATCTCCGCCACAGCACCGGGCAGCCTCAGGTCCCCAGTTCGAGCACGCTTCGCAAGTGTTCGCCGGTTTTCAAGGATCTCCTCTTTCGTCGGCTTCTTCCATCGAGCCATTTAGCGGTTCGCCATCATTGACACGCCGCCAGAACGCTGTCCGCCATCGCTAGACAGCTGCAGCGGCAGATCGGAAGCGCGCGAACCCTCAGCAAGGCTGAGGTGATCGGCAAGCTTTCGCCTTGGGTGCCCCTGGGGCATAAGATCCAAGAGGAAGGGTGGCCAGCTGCGGCTGTATCGATTTTCGAGGTCAACGGGATAACGGACTGACAAGGCACGATGGTCGCGGACCGTTTTGCCGGTCGCGAATTCCGTGGACGCCATCGTGACGAAATAATCGAGATCGTAATCGACGATCGGCGCGCCCTGGAAGCCGGCCGCGTCGTCCTTAAGTTCTAGGGTCGCGGCGTGATGCCACTCGTCATCAAAATGGGTTTGGAGCGTTAGGCGCATTAATTGACCCTTTTAATGGTTCAAATAATGCATTTTTAGAAATTTTTCAACCCATCAGAGTGGGTTGAATGACTACCGCCAGAACTGCCAGCTACCTGTGCGAGGCTGTGAAACCTATGGAGCTACGCCAACTCTCCTACTTCAAAGCAGTGGCCGAGGAACTGCACTTCGGCCGGGCAGCAGCCAGGATGCGCATTGCCCAGCCGGCGCTCAGCAATCATGTGATGTCGCTGGAAAGGGAGCTTGGCTGTCCGCTGTTCATCCGCTCGACCAGAAGGGTGGAACTGACCAGGGCAGGGAGACCTTCTATGATCGCTGTGTGCGGATCTTAAGCGACATCGACCTGACCACCGAACTGACGCGAGCAGCCGGCGGCAGCCGCATCCGCCAGATCAGGATCGGCAGCATCTATCCGGCCACCATGGGCATGCTGCCGACCTTCCGTGCCAAGATCGCCCGCAAGTATCCCGATGTCCGCATCTGCCGCTGGCCGCGATGATATCGTCGAAATCGCACGGTCGCTGGCAAGGGCAGGGCGGTAAGACGCCTTCCGCGACTTCGACGACTGTGTTCTTGCAGCTGTGAGCTGTGGCGGACACGTCCGATTGGTCTGTTAGGACTGGAAGTGAGTTACGGTATCAGCGGCCGCCTTAATGTGGACGTGCTCAAAGATGAGACTGGCCGGAAGGTGCGGCCGAGGGAGTTTGACCGCACTGCGCGCGATCTCGTCGTCAATGGCTTCTGCTCCCTGACGTCACAGAGAGTGCACTGCGAAGAAAGCCTTTGGCTAATCAAGGAGGGTGCAATGCAGCGAAGCGGCGAGCTCGATTTCAGAACGATGTCCAAAGCCGTTCGGGCGTGGTTTCTTTACTACGAGGAGAGCCCTGATGAGAGGGCGTCGAACGTGCTATCCAGCGCGGCGATAGAATTTTACAACGACGGCTATCGTAATGCTGAGGACATCGCTGCGATGCTGATCGGCACCTACGTCGGACTGTATTCGACGAGAGTTAACGCTCCAACCTCGCTGGCCATCCACTAGGTAATTTGGGCACTTGAAGCCGACATCGCGCGCTTTGCCAATTTCGACCGGATTGCCTCAAGTGATTTGACGCTGAGCGAAAATTGCCGGCAGAGCATCTCCTGTGTCCTGTCGTCAGGGGGAAACTTACCTGCCAGCGCAACAAATATCTTTCCCGTCCGCCACGCGTCGAGCGAGCTCGAATGGACTGTTTTCCGCCTTAGGCCGTCTGGCATTTCTCGGTCGATGCCTAGCCATGCACTCAGACTTGTGACGCCAGGCGTCACGGGCTGGCGCGCGGGAAGGGCGTGCTTTGCCATACGGTAGGTGCAAACTATCCGTCCTGGATATTCGATAATCGATGGGTCACCTTCGCCGAGCATAAGCAAGTCGCCAGTCATATCGTGGGCGACAACGACCCTTCCGGCCAGCAAGTTCGCAATCTCCTCTTTGACTTCCGTGAATTTCGGGGCAGATCGCACCTTTCGGTCTCCTATCCCGTGCTTCACACTCGCAAAATAGCTAATCGGGCGCTCGGGATTGATCAGCCAATGGTGCTCTCGCACGAACGCACCGTGACTAAACTCGCAAACCGAAATCTCTACTGGCCGCTGGTTTTTGTTACCGTCGCCTTCAATATCCAAAGCTAGGAAATCACCTTTGGCTAGCTCGGAGAGGCGAAGCATTCTGTATCCTGGGAAACATTTCGAGGGCGGCCAATACTTACTGAAAAAGTCTGCGGAGACCAACTGCCCTGACAGGCGGCCATGCGTCAGACAGCTCCGAGCATGTTTTTGCGGTTGGAGCGAAGCTTCTAATGGCCAAGCGCATCAGCGATTTGAACCGTTTCTTGTCGGGCGTTGCCATAGGCTGCCGTAAGGTCAAGATTCCACTGCATGCCTTCGACAAGTGGCGCCGGAGAAGCGTCGGCAGAGCCAGCGCCTTACGGATATGACGACACTCATTACGACATATGACGCCGCCGCCACTCGCGAGCTTCCTGGCGGCGATTGCCTAATCCGCAGCCGAGGACTAGGCGGGCCTTCACGTTTCGGTGTTTTCACCATCATGTGTGTAACAAGGTCGGGCTTTCTCACGTAGTTCCGGTAAGTAGTATATTCAGTGGAATATATTGCTCCAAGCAAGCGGACCTGGTGTGTCACGTTAGGTGAGGAGAAGCGAATATGTTTACCAGACGTCTGTTGTTTCTTAGTGCGGGGCTCAGTGTCGTGGCCTCGCGCTTTGGCTGGGATGACGGAGAGGCAGTCGCAGCGCAATCCTTCCCTGTCTCCCATTCCGATGCAGAGTGGAGAAAGATTCTCACGGCCGACCAGTACTCGGTGCTGAGGCAGGAGGGGACCGAGTATCCCTTCACCAGCCCACTGTTGAACGAACACCGCAAGGGCAATTTCGCCTGTGCGGGCTGCGATCAGAACGCCTTCTCCTCGACCACGAAGTTCGAAAGCGGTACCGGCTGGCCAAGCTTCTGGGCACCGCTCAAGGGGGCGGTATCGACTAGCCAGGACAGTTCAGGGAGCATGGTGCGTACCGAGGTTCACTGCAGCCGTTGTGGCGGCCATCTCGGCCACGTCTTTGACGACGGTCCAAAGCCGACCGGGCTGCGATACTGCATGAACGGCGTTGCCATGACTTTTCACCCGGCATGACGCTTGCGAGATAGACTTATGCTCCTTTTCATCCTTGCCTATCTCGGCGGTGCGCTGACGATTGTCAGTCCCTGTATATTGCCGGTATTGCCTTTCGTTTTCGCGCGCGTCGGCCAGCCCTTCCTTCGCAGCACGCTTCCGATGCTCGTTGGTATGGCAGCGACCTTTGCGGCCTGGCAACACTTGCTACGGTTGGTGGCGGTTGGGCGGTACAGTCCAATGAGTACGGCCGCCTTACTACCGCGGCTGAATGAATGAGGTCTGACTGGAAATTAGGCCGTCGGTGCAGAGAATGCTGGGCTGAACGATAGGAACGGCAGCATCTATTACCGCTTCCACGCCCGAGACCTGCATCTGGTGCTCGGCCCGGGAGCGGACGGAAAGCCGGTTCGGTTCCAGGTGATGATCGACGGCAAGCGTCCGGGTGACATCCGTGGTGTCGATATCGACTCGGAAGGAAACGGACGGTGACAGGTCAGCGGCTCTATCAACTCGTGCGCGAGGCGGGACCGGTCGCGGACCACACGTTCGAAATTCGGTTCTTGGATCCAGGTGTCCAAGCTTATGCGTTTACATTTGGCTAGAGGAGATCGCTACGATGCATATTTCTGACAAGAAAGCAGGAAGTTCTCTGCGTCTCATGATTCTCGGCGCGGCGGTGTTGGCGAGTGTCGGCGCCTGTCTGGTGCTGCCGGCGTCGGCCACGGAGGAGGCAACGGTAATCCCGGCGCCGGTCGAGGACGAGCCGGTCAGCGCCGCGTCCGAAACCGCCGTTCTCGCCGCAGGCTGCTTCTGGGGCGTCCAGGGGGTTTTCCAGCATGTGAAAGGGGTCGTGAGCGCGACCTCGGGCTATGCCGGCGGCCCGCGCTCCTCGGCACAGTACGAGACGGTCAGCACGGGCTCGACGGGGCATGCTGAATCCGTGGAGATCGTCTTTGATCCAAGTAAGGTCAGCTACGGCCATCTGCTCCAGATCTACTTTTCGGTAGCGCACGACCCAACGCAACTCAATCGCCAGGGACCGGATACGGGCACCCAGTATCGCTCGGCGATCTTCCCGCAGACCGACGCGCAGACCAAGGTCGCCAAGGCCTACATCGGCCAGTTGAATCATGCCCGCGTCTATGATGCTGCGATCGTCACCAAGATCGAGCCAGGCAAGAGCTTCTATCCGGCAGAGGCCTATCATCAGAATTTTCTGACGAACAATCCGACCTACCCGTATATCGTGATCAACGATCTTCCAAAGATCGAGAACCTCAAGCGGTTATTTCCTGAGGACTTCCGGCGCGATCCGGTTCTGGTCGCGGCCGGTGGCAAATGACGGCGCGGCTAAGCCGGGCTTTACGGAGCGCGGATGCCGGAGGCAGTCAGCAATGGCAAAACGGCATCAACCATGAATTTCAGGGCCGCAGCGTCTTTCGCGTCGTCCAGTGATGCCTCGAGCTCCGCGAGTCCTATCCCCTCGATCTGTTGTGCCGGAATCCTTTCGAAGATGCCACGCAACGTCTCCGGAAGGAGGCCGCATCTCCGATCGCAGATAGGACGGATTCCGCAGTCGTCCGTGCTGGAGACAGCAGGTAGACGCCTGCCTCTCGCAAGAGCCTATCTTCTGCATCGTCGATGTCTCTCGCTCCCGCGATCACCACCTTGGTCGGATCAACACCGCTGCCAAACGGGCTATTCCAGTAGCCACAGGCGGCCGCAAGCACCATGCCGCCCAAAAAGCCGCTCCCTGTCGTCTGCGGCGTGTTGAAGCGGATTTGGCTCGGTCCTTGGCTATCTCTCGACAGGCGTCATATTAGGGCCTTTTCGGGCTTCGACTATTCCAGGAACTCTTCAGTGGCAGATTTCAGGAACCGAAGACCACTGCGGAGATTGATCGTCCCGAGAGCCACAGAGATTTCAGGTTGCCCTTCGAAGCGCCCGATCAGCGCGCCCGACCGCCTTTCCTGCCATCTGGAATTCGAGGACGCCCGATGTTAGCTCTTCGACAATCTGGTGCGAATCCGAGGAAGCCTGATGGCCGTAGATATCGACAAGGTTAGATCTCAGACGCCCGGCGTCCGGAACCGGATCCACCTCAACAATGCAGGTGCAGCATTGATGCCACAAACGGTGCTGGACGCCATGGTCGGCCATCTAAACCGTGAGGCCGAGATTGGTGGGTACGAGGCCGCCGATGAAGCTGCCAGTGATCTTGATGGCGTCTATGACAGTGTGGCGCGCATGCTTGGAAGTAGTCGGGACGAGATCGCCCTGACAGAGAATGCGACGGTGGCCTGGCAGCTCGCCTTTTATGCCCTGAAATTCCAACCCGGAGACCGCATCCTCACGGCTCGAGCTGAATATGCAGCAAATTACGTCGCGTTTCTGCAGGTTGCCGAGCGTACCGGTGTGGCAATTGAAGTCATACCGGTCGATGAGAATGGCGTTCTTGACCCCGAAGCCCTCGAACGGATGATCGACGAACGCGTGAAGCTCATTGCCATCACCTGGGTTCCAACGAACGGCGGGCTGCGCAATCCTGCGGCTGCGGTCGGAGTGGTTGCGCGTCGCCATGGCATCACTTATCTCCTCGATGCCTGCCAGGCCGTGGGACAGATGCCAACCCGCATCGATGAGCTTGGCTGCGATTTGCTGACAGCAACTGGTCGCAAGTTTCTTCGTGGACCACGCGGAACCGGATTTCTGTACGTCCGTCGAGACCTCTTGTTGACCTTGGAACCTCCAATGATCGACCATTTCGCGGCTCCATGGGTTGCCGGTGATCGGTATCAGCTAAGATCCGACGCACGAAGATTCGAAACATGGGAAAATAACTACGCCGCTCGACTTGGTCTTGGGCGTGCTGTGGAATACGCGCTCGATTTAGGATTGCAGGAGATTGAGGCTCGGTGCGGTATTCTCTCGGAGCAACTTCGCAACGGCCTTCGGGACATCGAAGAGGTTGTTGTTCATGATCTAGGGCCGAAGCCGGCTTCAATCGTGACATTTTCCGTTGCTGGCCACACTGCGGGGGACATCAAGGCCTTGGCAGCCCGTTACCGCTTCAACGTTAGCGCCTCCGCTCCGTCTAGTACATTACTCGACGCAACCGCACGAGGTCTGCCTGCTGTGGTTCGGGCCTCGCCTCACTACTACAATACGGAGGAAGAAATCGATAGCTTCGTTCAGTTCGTGCGAAATATTCCGCGCTTATAGGAGGCCACTCTGAGGCTGCGAGGCCGCGCTGAGCACCCGTGTGAATTCAACAAATGAAACGTACGCCGCCGAACGCAGTGCTCGGTATGCCCGGATGAAACTGGTTGCGAGGCTCACGGCGACACCCAAGCCGACGAACACGAAGTTTTGTAGCATTTCCTAGGGCGTAGCCTTGATGTAGATTTGTCCGCACAATCCAGAACCCCGATAAATCCCTCGGCAGTTTCCATAGAGGCAATCTACAGGCGAGCAGGCGACAGCGGGGAAAGAGGCTAGTTCAAGGTGGGACATGATCGTCGCTCGTCGACCTATCATGCGACGATGGCCGCATTTGATCGCAGTCGCTTTGGCGTTCTTTCTTGATTGCGGATGGCCAAAGGTTGCAGTCGCAGATCCTGTTACCGACGATGGTCGCGCTTTGATGGCGGCAATCGGGAAGAACGATTTTCTTGTCGCTCGCACGATCTTACGTCGCGGTAACGTTGACGGAAATGGCTATGCTGACGGGCGGTTCAAGCGGAGCTTTTTAAAGGAAGCCCTGTTGACGCAGGCTGATGATAGTTTGATTGACCTGCTGATGGAGAACGGCGCGAACCAAGAGGGATGGGACTATTTCGCCGGTCGTTCCTCGGGTGCCTATGCTGTCGCCGTCGGAGGCGTCAAAAGACGCGGTGCAGAATCTACGCTTCGGATCATAAGGGCGCTGAGGAGTAAAAAGTTCGAACATATCCGCGGGGTGAAAGAGAACATAAGCCTCCTTTCAGTCAACGGGCTTCCACGCCCAGATTTTTTGTCCATCGTTGACGAGTTGGCCGCCGATGGAATTGGCCTTAAGGGAGAGTTTCGCAACGGAACGCTCAAGATGGTTCGAGTTTTCGATACGGGCTTGGAGGCCACTTGGCCGGATCTTCTCAAAATCATTGATGTCAATGAGGCCGATGCATGGGGAAACACCATCACGAGCGTTTACGCCGGGGCCAATTGCACGGTGGAGAGTTGGCAGGAAGACAATCCAAACTGGTTTTGCAACGAGGATCCCGCCAGGTTGAGGAAGATTGAAACGGCCGTCCTTTCGCCAGCGTTTAAGGGAGACACCCTTCTCCAAAAGGCCGGAGGCTGGACCACGTTTGACCAACTGGGCTTCACATCCGGTCAAATTGGGAGGAATTGCTTCAGCATTCCACGCGACGTCAGTCCTGTTCAGGATGAAATTCAGGACTTCCTGAAAGCCACCTTTTCTACAGAACTATCGAAGTGGACACCTGTGAAAGACCCGTCATGTTCGGTGCGCGGTTCGACCCTCATTTGCAAGTGCCCGCGCCCGTAAGTCAGGTTTGCAAAGGATGCTCACCACGAGAGATGCCCCACCACCAACGCCCTTGTGCCTACATTCACTGCGCAGCGACTGACGGCAAGGGCAGTGACTGAAGCCAGGGCCGCGGCCAGAAGAAACATGCGCTTCATTGGTATCGCCCCAAATTGCCGAAGATCTCAGGAACGCGATGTGAAGAGCTAAAAGCGCAAGATCCGGGCGCCCCGGGACACATCTGAAGTAAGAAAGGCCCGGCACATCATGCGCCGAGCCTTTCATTGGGCTGGTCATCAGTTGGGACTGGCTTCCAGCTTGCGCTGACCGGCTGAATGGTCATCGTATTCCCAGAACTGCTGAGCGTGCTTTAGGTTCCCTGTGATGAGAAAGCGAAAGCCCGGCAGGGAGGGGGTCCCGCCGGGCCTATAGTGGACCAGCATTTGGGCGATGCAACGGTCCTTGTAGCGTGTTGGGATTCGCTACGGTGGGGAAAACTGATGGCGGCGAGAAAAGTTCCAGCTGGCTGCGAAAAGCTCGGTGAGCATTGTGATAATTCGATACTCAAGCGAGGAACGTAAAAGAACGCAATCAAATCAATTAGATGTCTCGGATGTATGAGAGCCGCGAGTGCGGTGCTCGCCACAAGAATCCAGAGTGTTGGACGCCGGCGTCCCTAGTTGAGGGCTACAGAATTGAATCTTGACCAGACGTGATCAGGGATCGGCTCCTTGATCCCCGCCACCAAGCCCTTGATACGTTGGGCATCGGTGGTTCCAAGCAAAGCGGAAGCGACTGATGAATTCGCAAGAGGAAATTGCAAGGCGGCGCTTGCCAAGTTGACGCCTGACTCCCGGGCAATTTCCTGCGCTGTCTTCGCAAAAGGCGCTAGAGGATCCGAGACGTCACGCTCTGCATTCTCCTCAAGAAGCGTTCCCCCGTTCAAAATCCCTGCAACGATCAGGGGCGTTGCTGTTCGCTGGCACAGTCCCAAGAGGCGAGTTCCGGCGGTCCGATCGATCAACGTGTAGCGGCCCGTGAGCATGATGCAGTCGAGCTTGGCCCGCTGCATTACGTCAAGGCATACGCCGACATCGTTCACGCCGATGCCGAAGGCGGCAATGTCTCCATTCGCCTTCAGTTCGTCCAGCGCCTTGACACCACTTTCAAGGAACTTGGCAAGGTGCCGTCGATAGTCCGCGCGACCAAGGGTAGGGGCCTCGAGATCATCAGCCAGTAGAATGTCGATTGATGACAATCCCAACCTGGCCATGCTGAACTCGAAGGAGCGCATCACGCCTTCGTAGGAGTAGTCGTACGCGATGTCGAAAGGCATCACATTCGAGGGACGCCCGCCGACCGGTGTCAGGATCTTGCCGACCTTGGTGGACAGGACGTAGGACGACCGTTCCTGCGTTCTGAGGAAGTCGCCGAGCCGCCGTTCGGAAAGCCCCAGCCCGTATCCCGGAGCTGTGTCAAAATAGCGGATCCCGCAATCCCAGACCGCTTCCAGAACAGCCTCGCAATCCAGAACACTGCCGAGGTCGCCAATGCGGCTGGCGCCATAGCCGATTTCTGACAGTCTGAGCGGCGAGGCGCCAAGTTGACGAAACTTCATTGACGATTGATCCGAGGATAGCGCTAGTTGACCATCTCGGCCCCAGACTCTGGAATGTTGGAGCGGGTGTAGAGCCCGAAGTAGCACCCGTCAAGGAACAGGCGATCTTCAACCCCGGAACGGCAATATTGGACGTCGTCCGCTTCATCTCCGGAAGCTGATAGTGGATGCAGTAGCGAGGACCGTTATGCAAGCGAGATCGTACAATGCGTTCAAAGGGGTGTCTTTACGTGCCGTCCGCCGCATCCGGCGACGCACGGCGGCGATTGCCTGTAGGTCGGGCCATGACGACAGACAACGACCGCTGTTCGGCGAGCTGATGGCCGTATCAAGCGCGTTGACCCCCACACACGCCGGAAGGCTACCTCCATCGAAGGTAGCTGCTCGTCGACCATGTTGCTTCCGGGCGCTTTCCGTTGTGATAATGTCGCACCGGAGGCGCCGATGGACCACGATTTCATCGCATCGATCTACGAAGCAGCAGTCATTCCCGAGCTGTGGAAGGGTGGCGGACTGCTCGATCAACTGGCACGCCGCAGCCATGCCCACGACGGCGTTCTGATGGGCGTCTCGCCGGACGGTGATTTTCGTTGGATCGGGAACGACTCCGCCGTTCCGAAGATGAAGGTCTACATCGCAGAGAACTGGGGCTCAAAGAATCCATATCTCCTGAGCGAGGAGCGAACCCGCAGGTTCTCTGAACCGCGATTCCTGATGGACACGGACATCATGACCTACGAGGAAATGATGGCGAGCGAGTATTATCAGGGCTTCATGCGACCGCACGGATGCTTCTGGCATGCCGGAACGGGCATAACTTCACCTTCCGGAGATATCATCAAGCTCTCGATCCATCGCAGTTTCGAGGAAGGGCCGCTCCCGAGAAACGTTACCGCATCGCTGACGGAGATTAGGCCACACCTCGCTCGCGCCGCTCTCCTGGCGTCGCGGCTGAAGTTCGAGCAGATCAAGTCGACAGTCGACGCAATGGAAGCGCTTGGCATTTGGGCCGGCGCCCTCAAGAACGGTCGGCTGGTCGTAGCCAATCAGAGTTTCCAACGCCTGATCCCGAGTACCATGCGCGACTGTCGACATCGCCTGGTCATCGACCAGAAGACAGCCGATGCCCGCTGGGAGTCGCTGCTCGAAGCGGGTGTCACCAAATACGGCGGCTCCTTCCCGATCGCCGCACAGGAGGATCAGCTTGCAATGGTCGTCCACGCGCTTCCAATAGCCGGAGCCGCGAACGACATCTTCAATGCAGCCGATCTGCTGCTGGCCATCACGCCGCTGTCGAAGGAGGCAACGGTCGACGAAGGCATTCTTGCTGGCCTCTACGACCTCACTCCTGCGGAAGCGTCCGTCGCCCGCGAGATCGGCCTCGGCAAGAGCGTCGACGAAGTGGCGAGGGCCCGCGCAGTGTCCGTGGGCACGATACGAACCCAGCTTCACTCGGTCTTCGACAAGACGGGTTCGAAGCGGCAGGCTGAGCTCGCTCGGCTGATTTTCGGTCTCGCCAAGTGCGGCGACTGAAGCGTTCGTCTATCAAATGATATATGCGCGCCAACCCAGCATTTGATAGCCTGCACTGTGGTGGCCGGAGGGGTGCCCTTGCGGCGTTGACGAGGGATTTCGCCGGAAGGTGTCCGGCCACCGATTTGCAAGGGAATACCCGAGCTGGCCCGCTCGAGCTGTGGCCGTTCCGCGCGCCTTGTGGCGCCGTTTGTCGGTCCAGGTCGAACGCGGTTTTGATTCTGCTGACAACTGGAGGTTATCATGAGACCGATCATTGCCTTGGCAGTGCTTGCTGCCGTCCCCACCATGGCCCTCGCTCAGGCCGCGCCCAAAGGCGCCGCGCCAATTCCGGCGGCCGAGATCAAGGAAATGTTCTCCGGGAAGACATATAATTTCACCGAGAAAGGCCACAAGGGCGAGAAAGAACCAATCTCCTGGTACCTTGGCGCCGACGGCAAGATGCTGGGTTATACGGGAAACGGACCATCCCATGCCGCAGGCACTTGGTCGACAGCGGACGGGAAGCTTTGTGTCTCGGATCAGTGGGCCGGAGCATGGGGAACGAACCATTCCGACGAATGTCAGCTCTGGGCGCGCGATACCGCGAAGCCGAAGGTTCTATACCGCGCGGAGCCGAGCAAGGGCGGAAGCTGGACGAAGTTCACGCCGAAGCTGTCGAGCGGCGACACGATCACCCCGAAAATTGAGGCCTTGAAGGTAAAGCTGGCGAAGCAGTAGTAAGCCTGACCTTCGCTCCTTGTCTTTTTCGGACGCGCGCGCCGGATTCCCGAAAACAAGGGAGTCTTGCGAACGTCCGAAGTCTCCTCATTTCGCTACATGAATGGGTAACGCGGCTTCCCGGAACTGATTGAATCCTCATGAGCTTCTTTGTGACGGAACTTCAGGCGCAACGACGAGCATGCCAAAGTTCTCGAGGAGATCGTCCCGTTCAGATCCTCGTCCGGGTGGGTTTTTGCGCCAAGGGGCTCCCAGAGACGCGAGGTCAGCTCTCCCAGGTCCGATGATGCACTCGGCAGCTAGTCTGCTCGACCCATCTGGCGTTCGCTACCACCGAGGGCTTAATCGAGGACTCAGCCGCGGGCCATCTGCGCGCTTATGCGTGCGATTGCGGGAAGGACAGACCTGCATAGTCCGCGTTGGGTCACCTACCGGTCGTGATCACCATCCGGAAGCGTGCCGCTCCACTCATCATCCGCTCATAAGCCTCTGCGGCCCTCTCCAGCGGCATTGTTTCGATCATCGGACGAACATTGGCGAGAGCGCTGAATGCCAGGGTGTCTTCCGAGTCGCTCGACGTCCCTGAGGGCCATCCCTGAATTCCGCGACGTCCGCCAATCAACAGGAGTGGCGAGACTTCGATTGGCTCGGACGACGCGCCAAGCACGATCATCTTGCCATTAACCGCCAGCCCACCAAGCACCTCGCTCATCGCCTTCGAATTGGTGACGGTCGACAGGATCACGCGGGCTCCGCCCAGCTTTCCCAATTCGGCCGCAACGTCTTGGGTGGTGCTGTCGAGATAGAGATGAGCACCGAGCTCACGCGCCAATGGCTCCTTGTCGGCTCCCCGCGCGATAGCGACCGTGCGGCAACCCATTTTCGCGGCGAATTGTACGCCGAGATGACCGAGTCCGCCGATGCCGAGCACGGCAACCGTGTCGCCCGCCCGAACACCGCTGTTGCGCAACGCGTTGTAGGTCGTGATCCCGGCGCATAGCAGTGGAGCGGCCTCGGCTGCATCGAGCCCATCAGGGATTGCGGCTAGAGCTTCAAATGGTGCGATCATATACTCCGCATAGCCGCCGTCGTAACTGATGCCGGGAATTTGTGCGTTCTGGCAGGTTACGAAATCGCCGCGCCGACAGGACGGGCAATGCCCACAATGGCCTCCGTGCCAACCAACACCCACCCGTTGACCGGGCTTCCAGTTGGGCACGCGCTCACCGACCTTATCGATCACGCCGACCACCTCGTGACCCGGCACGCGTGGGTAGGCGATGCCGGGAAACGCTCCCATCACCGTGAAACTGTCACTGTGGCATACTCCGCATGCCTGAACCCTGATCAAGACCTGGCCAGCGGTCGGGGTCGGAATCTCGCGTTCGACCATTTGCAATGATTGATTTGCGGTTTTTACTTCAACACAGCGCATGCTCGGCATTGAACCCTCCTCAGATTTCGTTGTGCCAGGTTCCACGTGTAGCGACGTCGCCACAGCAACGGGCCTTGGTCCGCGTGGCGGCATCTAGCGCGATGGACAGCCTCTTCAATCTGGTGACTGGCGCAAAGTACAAGGACGAGGGAGCAGGGAGGTTACGGTGACCAACGAACGCTGTCGTGCCTGGGCCCAGACAATGCAACTATTGCAGGTTAGCGATGACGTGCCGGTCCAGAATCAATCGACGCTACTTTCCCCTGTGCCCTCCGCCAATGGTCATCGGCGGCTTGCTGCTGGGGATCGTTCCGAACGCGGTACTTCTGCCCGCGCTCACCGTGATCCTGCTTCTGTCCGCCACCAAGGTCTGGCGACACAGGTAGCCGTCAGATCGACTTCAGCTGCACTCTCTGTTCGAGCTTGTCCGCGTCTTCCTTCCGCTCGCTGTAGCGGTCCGTGAGGTAGGTCGAGGCGTCGCGGGTGAGCAAGGTGAACTTTACCAGTTCCTCGCAGACGTCGACGACACGATCGTAGTAGGACGACGGCTTCATCCGTCCGTCGGCATTGAACTCCTGATAGGCCTTGGCGACCGAGGACTGGTTGGGGATCGTGATCATCCGCATCCAGCGGCCGAGGATGCGGAGCTGGCCGACGGCGTTGAACGACTGCGAGCCGCCAGATACCTGCATTACCGCGAGCGTCTTTCCCTGCGTCGGCCGTACTGAGCCGACCGCCAGCGGTATCCAGTCGATCTGGGACTTCATCACACCTGTCATCGCGCCGTGGCGCTCGGGGCTCACCCAGACCTGGCCCTCGGACCACTCGGAAAGCTCCCTGAGCTCCTGGACCTTGGGATGGCATGTCGGCGCTTCGTCCGGCAGCGGCAATCCCTTGGGATCGAACGCCCGAACCTCGCAACCCAGGCGTTCGAGCAGGCGGCGCGCTTCGTGAGCGAGAAGCCTGCTGTAGGAGACCTCCCTAAGCGAGCCATAGAGGATCAGGATGCGCGGCTTGTGTGTCGAGAACCGCGGGCGGAGCGCTTCGAGGTCAGGCTGGGGGAGATGCCGCTCCTCGAGAGCGGGGAATTCCTCAGACAACGCGCTTTCCCTTCTCGTCGAGAACCTTCTCGCCGTCTTCCTTGGTGAAGGCACCTTTGTGGGTATCCGGCAGGATATCGAGCACAGCTTCAGACGGCCGGCTCAACCTCGTGCCGAGCGGTGTGACGACGAACGGACGGTTGATCAGGATCGGGTCCTTGAGCATGGCGTCGAGCAATTGGTCGTCGGTGAGTGCCGGATTGTCGAGACCAAGTTCTTCGTAGGGCGTTCCCTTCTCACGGATCGCCTGACGCATGGTGAGGCCCGCGTCTGCGATCATTTTCACCAGTTCGGCTCGTGACGGCGGCGTCTTGAGGTATTCGATTACACTCGGCTCGATGCCCGCATTGCGGATCATCTCAAGCGTGTTCCGCGACGTCCGGCATGCGGGATTGTGGTAGATCGTGACGTTCATGGTCATGTCCTTTCGGGGATGGTGTTTCGGGATACGGCGGGTGCGGCCTCGTACCAGCCCTTGGTGCGGTTCACGATCCAGACCACCGACAACATCACGGGGACCTCGATGAGGACCCCGACAACAGTCGCGAGCGCGGCTCCGGACTGGAAGCCGAACAGGCTGATGGCGGCCGCGACCGCAAGCTCGAAGAAATTGCTGGCTCCGATGAGCGCCGACGGACCGGCGACGCAATGCTGTTCGCCCGATATCCGGTTCAGCAGGTAGGCCAGTCCGGAGTTGAAGTAGACCTGGATCAGGATCGGCACCGCGAGCAAGCCGATGACGGCGGGCTGCGCGATGATTTGCTCGCCCTGGAACCCGAAGAGCAGGATCAAGGTGGCAAGGAGGGCGAGAAGCGAAAGGGGCTGCAGCCTTGCCAGCAAACTGTCTAGGGTTCGCGTCGTGCCATCGGCAGTCAGGCGCTTGCGAACGATCTGGGAGATGGCGACCGGGATGAGGATATAGAGGACCACTGATATCGCCAGAGTATCCCAGGGGACGGTGATCGCCGAGAGGCCCAATAGCAGTCCGACGATCGGTGCGAAAGCGACGATCATGATGGCGTCATTGAGGGCTACCTGTGACAGGGTGAAGTGGGGCTCGCCCTTCGTGAGGTTCGACCACACGAACACCATGGCGGTGCACGGCGCGGCCGCCAGAATGATCAGACCAGCAATGTATGAGTCAATCTGCTCGGCCGGCAGCAGTGGGCGGAAAAGCCATCCGACGAACAGCCAGCCGAGAAGTGCCATCGAGAATGGCTTGACGGCCCAGTTGACGAAGAGGGTGACCCCGATCCCGCGCCAATAGCTGCCGACCTTCGCCAGAGAACCGAAATCGATCTTCAGCAGCATCGGGATGACCATCAGCCAGATCAACACGGCGACCGGGATGTTTACCGTGGCGACTTCGGCCGAGCCGATGCTATGGAACACGCCAGGCATGACATGGCCGAGCGCGATCCCAACCACGATGCAGAGGAAGACCCAGACGGTCAGATATCGTTCGAACGTGGACATCTCACTCAGCCTTTGCGGATTTGACGGACGCGCCTTCGAGCGAGCCAATCTGCCGGACATGCTGTTCGAGCGCCATGCGGTCGATGGAAGCCAAAGGCAGGTTGATGAAGGCGGTAATGCGGTTCTTGAGGAAGCGAGCCGCCTGCGCGAAGGCGCGCTGGATGTCGGCCTCGCTTCCCACCACGGCAGCGGGGTCTTCGACGCCCCAGTGCGCCGTCATCGGGTGGCCGATCCAGACCGGGCAGACTTCTCCAGCGGCGCTGTCGCAGACCGTAAAGATGAAATCCATTTCAAACGCGCCAGGTTCAGCGAAGACGTCCCAGCTTTTCGATGAGAAACCCGTCGAGGGATAGCCGAGGGCGTCCAGCTCCTTGAGCGCATGCGGGTTGACTTCACCCTTGGGCTGGCTGCCGGCGGAGAATGCCCTGAAGCGACCAGCGCCTTCCTTGTTGAGGATGGACTCAGCGAGGATAGAGCGTGCGGAATTGCCCGTGCACAGGAAGAGCACGTTGTAAGTCTTGTCGGTCATGGTCGTGTTCCCTGGTTAGGTCGCGGGCCGCCTGGTCAGTTTCATGATCGTCGCCGACGCGGGACAGAGCCCCGAGAGCTGGCGGGTGGAAAGGATCGCTTGGGGAACTTGATCGCGCCCAACAGCCGCAAAGCCGAGGTGCTCGAAAAACCGTGCAGCGTTGGTGGTCGCGAGATAGACGGCGGATCCGTTTGGCGTTCGCGCGATCGTCATTACCGCGAGGCGGCGGCCATATCCCTGTGACCTGAATGCCGGTAGGATCAGCATAGACCGCAGGAGAACAGCATCGTGCGAGGCCGCTTCGATCCCGGAGTAGCCAAAGATCTGGTTCTCGGTGTCAGCGAGCCGGAAGTATGATCGCCCCGGTTCGCCGATGTCGTCGATCGGTAGCCCAGCTGCCGCAAGACCGGTCGTCAGCTCGTCAGAAACACTGACCGGATCGAGTTTCAGTTCACGCACGGCCCGGTCTCCGGCGAACAGCAGGGTGTGAGGTCGGCGATCAGCGGAGCGCACAGCTCGGCGTTTCCGCCGCAGCAGTCCTTGAGCAGAAAGAGCGTGAGTTCGCGGAAACCTTCCAGGTCCGCCCGGTAGATGATCGACCTGCTACGTCGCTCGCTCTTGACGATGCCCGCCCTCGAAAGGGTCGCAAGATGGGCGGACATGGTGTTCTGGGGGACATCCACCATTCGCGCCAGTTCCCCGGCCGGAATGCCGTCCGGCTCGGACTTCACAAGCAAGCGGAAGGTTTCTAGCCTTGTCGTCTGCGCCAGGGCGGCAAGCGCCGCAATTGCCACTTTTGATTCCATATATCCAGAATAACGGATGGATTTTTAATGTCAACTGCTACCTGCGGACCCGCGGCGTACCGGAACGTTAATCGACGAAATGGCGTCGCAACAAGTGTCTCGCCGAGCGTGATCTGCCGGGCTCTGCCACCGAGCTTGAGGGCCTTTAATGCGCCTTGGTCATTGACGGGTTGGACGATCAGCACTATGCGGTCCAGGCGTCACCGTCCGGTGAATAGCGCGGCGCCGGCAACGGCAACGCCCAACACTCCAGTCCGCGCACGTCAGCGGCAACCGCGCCCCGACGGCACATTCCTTTCAATACTCGTTCATCAGGCAGAAGAAGAAAGAATGTTATCGTTTAACCCGCTCGAAACCCAATTCTTTGACGCGTTCCTGTTCGACATGGACGGAACGATCCTCGATTCCAGTGCTGCGTCGGAGCGCGTCTGGGGAGGCTGGGCAAGGGACAACGGAATTCCGACGCCGCCCTATCATGGTCGGCGGGTGGAGGACACGATGGCTGACCTGAGGGCTTCGGGAATTGATCCGGAAAGGGCCGCCGCCGAAATCACAGAACGCGAGCTCGCGGATCTCGACGGCGTTGTTCCAATCCCCGGAGCGCTCGAGTTCCTGACATCGCTTCCAAGTGAGAAATGGGCGGTGGTGACCTCTGCTCCAAAGGAGCTTGCATTGAGGCGTATTGCAGCCGCCCGCTTGCCGCAACCGAAGGCCATCATTGCCGCGGAGAATGTAAGGCGAGGAAAACCGAAGCCCGACCCGTTTCTTGCCGGCGCCGAACGTCTTTCCGTTGATCCCATGCGATGCCTGGTCTTCGAGGATGCTGACGCGGGGATACATGCCGCGGAGGCTGCTGGTGCTTCTGTTATTGTTATTACCCACACCAACAGTGCGACCCTTCAGAACCGGCCGGCCGTGCCTGACTACTTGGGTCTGCGTGCCCTGGTGGTAGGAGCGTCACTGGGAGTTGAGCGAACCCAGCGCTGATTGCAATGACGGCGGGGGGCCGCTGACCATAGGCTGTGACCAGAATCGGCCAGCGATCGCTTAGACAAAACGTTGGCTCGGGATCTGGGTCGATCTTAAGGCAACGCGTTTCCGCGTCCAATGGCCCGAAGGTTCGCTCCCTGGGGACGGCATGTTTATTCGTTTACTCGGAACAAAGCGCGTCGCTGGTTATTGGGTGAGCTTGGCCTTTCACTGCCAACCGAGATAACTGCCGACCTCAGACCGGGTGTTCGCTGAGCGCAAAATGCTCTACCTTGAAGTGCCGCTGAAGTTCACGATAAACCACTTCCGTATTGGCTGACGTCCTCGATTTCCATCTGACGTCGAAGACCAGCAAATTCTTGGTGTCGTGGCGAGTGCGGCTTGAGACGAAATGAACCGTGCAATCATAAACATCAAGCGCCCGTCTCACGTCCTCCTCTCTCAGCGTTCCATCGACTAGGATTTCAACCGTCGCTCGCTGCCGCCTTGCTAGCCAATTGTCCAGGGCTTGCATCGGGGAAAGAAAGAAAAAGGCAACCACGGTGCCGACAACACCGATTCCTAGCTGTCCGCCGCCGAAGCAAAGGCCGATTGTGGTCATGGCCCAGATGGTCGCAGCCGTTGTGACGCCGGTGACGAAGTTTCCTCGATGCAGGACGGCACCGCCGCCAATGAAGCCCACGCCCGTCAGCACACCAAGTGCGAAGCGTAGAACGTCCATGCGCGCAAAGCCGGAATGTTCGTGACTTCCTTCCACGACCAGCAACGCGTTCGCCTGTAGCATGGCAAGGCACGCCGCCAGGCCGACGAGGACGGTTGTTCTGAAGCCGGCGGCATGACCGCCCTTTTCCCTATTGATGCCGATCAGGGACGCCGCGACAACGGTCAGTAGCACGCGCAAGAGAATGTCCGGCCACGTGAGCTCCTCAGACATTCGGTTCAGCAGAAGATCCCATGGCTCCATTGTCAGGCCTCCGAATGCTGCCACCAGGCAGCTGATCGCGGCCGCCCGTGCGAGTAGCGATAAAGTAAGCCACCGGGCCACGAACGCTGTCATGCAGCCGTCGTTTTCGGCTTCATTGGCTTTTCTTCCATACTTTCAAGGCCAATCGACAGGACTCAATTTTGTTCCTTCGCCTGACGGAGGCACGATCCACGTGTGCCGGGAAGCGCGGTCACTGCTTTGAGGTCATCGACAACGCGGGAAGCGCAGGACGAGGCGCTGGGCCGCGGGATCGCCGTAGAGAGGATGCCGGGATCAAGCGGCCGAACAACGCGCGCATCATTTACTCAGGGGCTCACGGCTTGCGGCTTCCAATACCTGACGCACCCACTTGGCCAACGCGGGATCTTTTAAAAGCTGACACTGGAAATCCTGTTCGTCGAGTTTCCCTAGCCGATAAGCATCGACGAGCTCCCGCTGTTCTGGGTTCAATGCTTGGACGTTCGCGTGCTTCAACGTGCTTTTGAATATCCAGCTATCGCCGGTGGACATGGCATTCTCCTCCAAGAGACTTCGTGCGTCTTGCCGGGGAAGAGGGGGCGGTCTCAGTCCTTCTTGAACTCGAACAGTTCGATGACATTGCCCGACGGATCTTCAAGCAGGATAGCACGGCCAGCACCGCCGTCGCTTATATCGCCGCGGAAACTTGCATCGGCCCGGCGCAAGCGCTCAATCAGCGCATCGAGTTCGTTTGTGACGATCATGAACCGGTTCCATCCGCCCGGCTTCGGATTGCCACCAGCCTGGCCACCGCTTCCTGCTCCGGGCGCGCTGAGATAAAGCGTCAGGTCATCGCGCACGAGTGCTGCGAATTTGCCCGGACTGTGCTTGTCGAGCTTGAAGGTGAGGTTGTCTCGATAAAACGCAACCGCCTCGTCAACGTCAATGACGATATATCGGACGGAGGCCATGATCGTTTCTCCTTTGTCTGGGTTGATGCGCGTCACCTGAAACTCAAGTCATCAGGCGCCAATGCATTGGCGAGTGCGATCGATAAACTCTCACGGGTCCTGTAGCCGGCCTCCATCAGGTTAAGTGCCGTGGCAATTACGGCACGTGCGCACTCGCTTTCCGCATCCATTTGATTGGCGTCGCACCAGGCACCGATGACGGAGGTGAGAACGTCAACTTCGCCATTTTCCAGGCTGAATGTGGGGATTTGCATGGTTGCGTTCCTCCCATAATGGCAAGAGCGCGGAGAGGTCTCTCAATTGAACCGTGCCGTGCATCTGGTCCAACGTTACATCCTATCCCTCATTTGAAATTAGGTCATTAGAAATACGCGCCATCACGATGTGGAAGGTCTGCAATGCCGGCTCGTATACTCGGTTTTTACGTTCCCCTGCGTACACGGTGGCGTGGCATTGGCAGGGCGTTTTATGGACGGCAGAAAGACCCAAAGGAGGCGCACGCTCATCGGCGCGAAAATACTCCTCAATGGAGGTTCCAGCGTTCTAGATTGTGTCGTCAAGGACCTATCAGAAGGCGGCGCGCGTCTGGTTATGGACGGCGCTGTTGCTGTTCCAGCGAATTTCGATCTGCATCTTTCAGATGGTCGGGTTTTTCGTTGCTGTCGTATCGCGTGGCGTCAAGTAGCTTCCCTGGGAGTCGCTTTCTCGAAGCCGTCGACCAATGCTGCGTGAGCAGGCAGAAATCCGTCCGCCAGCGCCAAATTCTGCCGTCTCTGTCGACGCAAGCAAGACAACGGGGTAACCTAAAAGTCGTGATTTAATTCTCCTTTGAGGTGGTACGGTAGCGGATGCCCATCTCGGCTTACTTCAAGGCGGGTTTGTTTGTAGTCGCCGCGGCTGCCGCATTGTTCGCAGCGGCCGGCACGATGGCTGTCCCGGGCTTTTGGGCCTATCTCGCAATCTTCGCTGTTGTCATGATCGTTTCATTCGCAGCGCTCGATCCGGACCTCCTACGCGAACGCATGCGGCCGGGTGGCAAGAAGCCGCCGCTCTCGCTGAGGGTCTTCTCGCTCGTTCTGTTCGCGCACTGGATCGTTGCCGGACTTGACCGTGGCCGTTTCCATTGGAGCGACAACGTGCCCGATTGGCTTCAGGGCGTTTGCCTGTTCGCGGTCGCGGCCGGGTACGCCCTTGCACTATGGGCTATGCGTGTGAACCGGTTTTTCTCCTCAGTCATTCGCATCCAGGCCGACCGCGGTCAGCACGTCATCAGCACGGGACCTTATGCCTTCGTCCGCCACCCTGGCTACGCCGCTGGATTTCTGATCATAGCGGCAAGCGGACCCGCGCTCGGATCGTGGCTTGCTGCTGTGCTTGTTGTGCTCTTTAGCCTGCCGTTTCTGCTCTATCGCACCATCACGGAGGACCGAATACTTCGCGCGGAGCTTGCGGGCTACTCGGATTACGCCGCGCGGGTCCGATGGCGGCTTCTGCCGGGAATTTGGTGAGACCGACCCGCCTTGAGAAGCGGAAGCGTGCTTCGCCCAATGCAGCCATGATCGGCTAGGCTACGTTTAGTCCTAATGCGGATCCTGACAATTTGCGGGAAGCCTTCGCGGGCTGGGTACCTACCACTTCAGTTTTGCAGTTGAAGGATAAGCAAGGTCGTCGTTCGAGAACGCAGCGTTAATTGCAAGACCACAGCGTTAATTGCAAGACCGAGTGACGGGACGGCTCGATCCAGTTTATGCCGCCATCGGAATATCTACCGGAACGATTGCGTCAGAACGTTTCGCGCAAGAAGTGGCGGCCAGCAGGCTTGCCAGCACGACGTACCGAATTCTCATGAGACGCCCTTCAGATCGGTCTCACCCGCGCCTCCTATGAATGCTGCTAGCGCACATGGAAGGGGCCGCTTAAAGCATTTGCGCTGTCGCGACTATCTGAAGTCGTCCGCAGGTCATCGATCGCAAGGGGCCTCAGTTGCGCGGTTGGACTATAACGACCCAACGAAGCTGTGCCCTGCCAGATGCTTCGGCCAGAATTCCTGATGTACTTTTGCGGCTTCGTCTTGGAGGTTCGTCGGACCAACCACACTGACGACGCGCGCGCCGGTTTGCAAAATCGACCGGCTCGGCACGTTCAACCCGATCCCAGCGATTTCGCCAAGCCGCGTTTCCGAGCACGCAAACACCATGCGCCCGATACCCGACCAATAAATTGCTCCCGAGCACATCGCGCAAGGCTCCGTGCTTGTGTAAATCGTGCAGTGATCGAGAAAAGCAGTATCGTAGTGCTTTGCCGCCAGCTTAACCAGATTCATCTCGGCGTGATTGGTCATATCGTGGCCGGTATAGACACTGTTTTCAGCACGCAGGATTATGTCGCCGTCCTTGACCAGCAGCGACCCAAACGGTTCGTCCCCGTGTTCTACCGCGGATTTCGAAAGTGCAATTGCCTCGTGCAAAAATGGCTCGTGGTTCTCCATCGAAACCTCCCCAAACACTAGAGCGGCTTGAATTTGCCCTGAATCGAACGGATTTCCAAGGTGCTGCTAATGATCCTGGCGGATAATTTGGCGTTCCGCGCTTCGAGATCGGCGACTCCGTGGGCGGGTAACGGGTGCCGATACCCACCATGCTCTCCTTGAGAGGTTGCCGAGGCCACATGTTGTCGATGATTTTGGTTTCTGCTCCCGCTCCCGACGTGATGCCCCATCACGTCACGCTCTCTTCAACCGCGTATTCCTTTGCCCATTGTCATATCGGGTTGAATTGTTTTCTTGAGCTTTCACTTTAATCGCCTGAGGGCAAAGTCACCGCCATCAAGGCCACACTTGGCAGAGGAAAATGACGACTGTTTAGGTGAAGTGAAGGTCTCGAGCAAACTGCCACGATGGTTCCAAGCGGCCATTCCATCGTCGCGGCTTACGGCTGAGTACCGGTTGACGGATTTGCCGGAGCGGCGGCCGGCGGGCTTACGGGAATCACTGGCTTCGGAATAGATCGAGAAATCGGGGGCGTTGTGGATGCAGTTGAAGTTGGGTCGGTTGCCGTGCCACCCCACTGGATCCATGCAAATGCAGCTAACAAAATGATGGCGGCGAGAGCAATCCAAGGGCCCCAGGCTCCGCCTCGACGTGCAAGTGGCGTCGAGCGAAGGTCGAGGCCTTTCTCAGAATTAGGATCATAGGGCATCGCATTTCCTCCATTGATAGAAGGTAAATGGCGTTACACGTCGTTTGTTCCTACAGGCACGCACGATCACGCGTGTGACTACTGATTAGAAACAGTCACCAAATCCAGTCCGCAGCTGGGCCCATGTATCGACTTGTGTCCCGATGCTTTTTTTAATCTACGTTTTGCCTATGCCGACCGATGGATAGAAAGCAACAACGCTCGAGAACACGCTCATCAAACGGCGGTGGGGCAATGATTGACACCTTTTCAGGTGACCGGCCAGTTCGGGTTATTCCGTCGATGGCCTGCCCGTACCCACGGTGGACAGCCTGGTTGCCGAGTTGAATGAACGGGACGCAAGGGTCGCCCGCTGCTCAAGCGCTTCCTCGACTGGCGTTGTCGGGTTGCGCAAGTCGCGACGACTGCTACTGCAATAAGCATACCGTCAACGCCTTCACGGCGAGGCAAACTCTTCGGTCTTCCGCCAAGCGATCACGTCTACCCGGATATCGCACAAGCGTGGCAGGGTCCGATCTTCAAAAGTGGTCCTCCGAGGTGTCGTGCCGGCAGCTACCCATCCTTCCCAAACGGCATTCATTTCGTCAAAACCCATGAGATCCCGAAGCCAGATGTTTGCTTGAATCAGTTCGTCCCTATCGGTGCCCGCCTCCTTGAGAAGGACATCAATGCGATGAAGAATTTCGGTCGTTTGCGCACTTACGCTCTCCCCCGCGGCGGAGATGGCGATCTGGCCGATAATATGAACTGTTTGGAGTGGCGTTTCCTCGTCCACGGACGAGTGCTCGATAGCCATCGGCCGGTATCCTTGTTTCACTTGGCATGCCGGTTGCTGCCGAAGGTCAGATTGCAGCCATCGCGCCAGTTGAACAGGCTGTTTTATTTTTCGCGGCTATAACGGGTCGTTATGGACGGTCCGCCATGGCGGTGTGTCGTGACACGAACTCGACAAGATAACGAACGCCCTCGGATGCCCCGGACTGGGCATAGAATCCAATCTCGATCCGCACTGCGCCAGGTAGGTCAGCGGCCTTGTCCAGCGCACGACATCCCTCGGGGATCGTGGCTTCAAGCATAGGACCGACACCAATGCCGACCCTTACCGCCGTTGCCATCGCGACCAACGTGGAAGCAACGCATGCCGTCTTCCATTTTATGTTCCGCTGCGACAACGTCGCGATGGTGCGGACATTCCAGGGGCAGCTCTCATCAAACATGATCACCGGGAGCGGCTTGCTTGCGTCGACCACGAAATCCGATCTGACAACCCAGGTGAGATACTCGGTCCAGATCAGGATGGGTTTCCGATTGAGGACGGTGATATCGCAAACAACGAGATCGAGTTTGTCTTCTTCAAACATCTCTGCCAGACGCCGGTTGGGCTCGACGATTATGTCGATATCAACTTTGGGGTTCTGAGCCCTGAAGTCACGAAGGATGTTTATCAGTCGACTGGCCGCGAAGTCCTCGACGACTCCGAGACGGATGCGCCCTTGAAGTATCTTTCCGGTGAGCCTGCGGCCGACCTCGTCGGAAAGGACCACGATCTCTCGGGCGTAGGCCACCATGATCTGGCCGTGAGCGGTGAGCTCAAGTCCCTTGGACGACCGGGAAAAGAGCGTTACCCCGACGAGCTCCTCGAGCTTGCGGATCTGCATGCTCACTGCCGCTTGAGTTCGGTGCAATTTGGCAGCAGCGCCGTTGACCGTGCCGATTTCGGCGACCGTCAGGAACGCCCGCAACAAATATGAATCGAGATCAAGCATCAGGCGGGTTCTTCGTCTGCGTTAAACCAGCCGTGTGACGGTCCCCGTCTTCGGCTAGGCTGGACATTGTACGATCTGAAGTTCATGCGCAACGGCAAGAAGCTTTGCCGTCGTCCGTAATGTCACAATCGCCTCCCACGCTCAGCCTATAAGGTTTTCTGAACGGACCCGGCGCTGAATGCTGCAATGGGAGCGACTGGAGTATCAGAAATCGTTATAGGCCCTCACGAAATATCAAGGTTGTAAAGCCTTTTGGCTCGGCGAATGATGGCATCTCGGATCAAACGGGGGAGCCTATCTTGACGATTGACCAGGATTTTCTGGAGGACCTACGCCGTCGCTTCGGCAATGCCGCCGGCGGTGAAATGCAGGATCCACATTTTCGCGAAGTTGCGGCAAGCGTCTTCAAGGATGGCGACAGCCGCAAATGGCCGTTTGCCGATCCGGCGACCTTCCTTGGCGCGTCCTTCATCGAGAATGGCATCAGGCCGGAGGTTCTGGAGGCCCTTGATGTAGCTCTTATCGGCGTGCCAATGGACCTTGGCGTAACCAATCGAGCCGGATCACGGTTGGGTCCGAGGGCTGTCAGGGCGATCGAACGTGTCGGACCCTACGAGCATGTTCTTCGGGTCGCGCCGATGGGCAAGCTCAAGGTCGCTGATGTCGGTGACGTTCCGATGAGAAGCCGCTTTGATCTCGCCGGTTGCCACGCGGACATCGAGGCCTGCTACCGCATGATCGCCAATACCGGAGTGATCCCCTTGTCCGTGGGGGGAGACCATTCCATTTCCGGCGCGATCCTCAAGGGATTTGCAAGCCGTACTCCCGTTGGAATGATCCACATCGATGCCCATTGTGATACGGCCGGGCCATATGAGGGCTCCAAGTTCCATCACGGCGCACCGTTCCGGGAGGCTGTCCTCGCCGGTGTCCTCGACCCCAAGAGAACGATCCAGATCGGCATTCGAGGCGGAGCCGAATACCTCTGGGAATTCTCTTTCGCTTCGGGCATGACGGTTGTACACGCCGAGGAAGTCGCGGAGATGGGCATCAAGGCTGTCATCGCGCGCGCCCTCGATGTTGTCGGTTCCGGCCCGACATATATCAGTTTTGATGTCGACAGCCTGGATCCCGCCTTTGCGCCGGGAACTGGAACACCGGAGGTTGGTGGACTGCTTCCAAGAGAAGTTCTCGCCATGCTGCGCGGTTTCCGAGGTGTTAATCTCGTCGGCGGCGACGTGGTAGAGGTCGCACCGCAGTATGACGCGACTACCAATACTGCCCAGATAGCAGCACAGGTACTGTTCGAACTGCTTTGCCTTGCCATGTTCAGTCCGTCCGCACGCAAGCGGGCCACCTGAAACAGTCTGACCAATCGTCAAAATCCGGAACCAAGAAAAAGGGAACATAAAATGAATATGAGCAAACTAGGAAGAACCATCGCCGCTGCTGCCGCATTCACTCTGGTCGGGCTGTCGGCACATGCCGACGACCTCGCCGACATCAAGGCCGCCGGCCAAATCAGTGTCGGCATTTTCTCTGATTTCCCTCCATTCTCGTCGGCCAGCGCCGACATGAGCCTCAAGGGATATGATGTCGATGTCGCCCAGAGCATTGCCGACAGTCTTGGTGTGAAGCTCAACCTCGTAAGCGTCACCGGACAGAACCGAATTGCCTATCTGAACGACAAGCGCGTCGATATTCTGATGAGCGTCGGCTTTTCCAAGGAGCGTGCCGAGGTCATCGATTTTGCTGCTGCCTACGCCCCGTACTACATCGCGGTCATAGGCCCGGCAGCTGTCTCGATCAAAGGCAAGGATGACCTCGCCGACAAGACAATTGCGGTTAACCGCGGTACGCTCGAGGACACCTCGTTGACGGCTGCAGCGCCGGCATCGGCAACGATCCAGCGCTTCGAAAACTACAATTCCGTCATACAGGCCTTCATTTCTGGTCAGACCGAGTTGATGGTGGTCGGAAACGACGTTGGAGCGCAGGTGCTTGCACGCCAGGACGCGTTGAAACCCGAGCAAAAGTTCCAGCTCTTGACGTCGCCTTCGCACATCGCCCTCCGCAAGGGCGAGGAGGGTCTCAAGAGCACCGTCAATGACGTAGTTGCCAAGATGATCTCCGAGGGGAAACTCGACGCAAGCTCGAAGGCCTGGTTGAAGACGCCACTCAACCCTGAAAATCTCAAGGATTGATCGAAATGAGTGCTCCCCGCCGTGAAAGGATTGGCGATGTCCTATAGCCTTGGCTTCGACTGGCTCTGGGGCGGTGCGGGAGCGCTCGCATATGGTGCGGGCATGACGCTTTTCCTGATTGCCTGCACCACCGTTTTCGGGACGCTCCTCAGTGTCTTCGGTGCTGCCGCGCGAAGAGGTCGGTTCGGCTGGTTGCGACGTGCAGTTGGCATCTATGTTGAAGTGATCCGAAACACGCCGTTTCTCGTCCAGCTATTCTTCATCTTCTTTGGCCTTCCAAGCATTGGAATCCATCTCAATCCCGTAACAGCGGCAATCCTCGCCATGACCCTCAACATGGCGGCCTATACGACCGAGGTCGTCGGCGCCGGCCTGGATGCGATCCCGACAGGGCAAAGCGAAGCGGCGCTGGCGCTTGGGCTGAAGCCGAGACACGTGTTTTTCAAGGTCGTCTTGCCTCAGGCGCTAAAGGTTATCTTCCCGGCCCTTACAAGCCAGATCGTCATCATGATGCTGGAATCAGCCGTGGTTTCGCAGATTTCCGTTCGGGAACTGGCGCAGGAGGCCGACCTTTTGCAGGCCCGCACGTTTCGTTCATTTGAGACGTATCTGGTCGTAACCATGATCTATCTTGCCATGTCGGCAAGCCTCAGGCGGTTGCTGATCGCTGGTGGTCGTCGGTTTCTTGGAGCGGGAATATCATGATCGAGTTCACGTTCTGGGATATTTTGCGCAATCTTGCCTTCGCGACGCGTTGGACAGTGCTCTTGTCGATCGCTGCCTTTGTCGGCGGGGCAACGGTCGGCATAGCAATCCTCTTTGCTCGGATATCGCAGTCCTTTTGGCCACGGCGGCTTGCGTCAGGCTACATAGCGCTATTCCAGGGAACACCGCTGCTCATGCAGCTTTTCCTGATGTTCTTCGGATTGCCCATGTTGGGATTCCGGATTGAGCCTTGGACGGCTGCCGTGTGCGGGCTGACGCTTTATGCCAGTGCCTATCTGGCCGAGATATGGCGCAGCGGTGTCGAGGCACTTCCGCGTGGACAGTGGGACGCGGGCGCAAGCCTTGGTCTGCACCGCCTGCAGGAACTTCGACTTGTGATCCTGCCGCAGGCTTTCCGGATAACTCGCGCGCCGACCGTCGGGTTTCTGGTGCAGCTGATCAAGAGCACCGCCTTGACGTCCATTCTCGGCTTCGAGGAGCTGATGAGGACAGCAAATGCCATCAACAATGCGACATTCGAGCCCTTCAAGGTTTACGGCCTCGTTGCTGCAATCTTCTTTGCCCTGTGCTATCCGTTGACTGAGTACGCGCGAAAGCTCGAGAGAGACGCCCCAATTCGTTGATAACGGCTTAGGGAGAGACCTTACGGATTTCCTGCATCGCACCAGCCATAGATTGGGACCATCCGTTAGCTGGGCTTCCTGCCGGGCCTCTATTTTGCCGGCCTTGACTTTGCCTCCGCGCTCAACTCAGGCGTCATTTTGGCGATCGCCGAGGAAGCTCCTCGCCTTATCGAACGTATCGCAAGGCATTTATGACGGCGTCCAATATGGGCGGAGGTGTCGCCGTCAGCCAATTCCTCGTACAGGCGCCATCTGTATCCGTCTCATCCCCTTGGCGACATTGCCGTTGAGCTCCTCCACGGGCTCCCGTGATGGCAGCCGCGACAATCGGATCGCCGTCGTCTTTTCGGTTTCAGGTTACTGTCAGCAACCGTCTCCAAAACGCGCGTTTGCAGTGGAGTGGTGAAATTGACGAAAATGCCCGGACATATGAGCTCGCTGCGGCCGAGGATCGGAAGCATCCCGCTCTGCATACTGACAAGCTGCTACATCCTCCTATTCTGCAACAACACGTTCTGGCGGAAGGCAACCGACTATCTGGGAAGCGGAAGCGGTTCGCTATGGGCGTTGTACCTCGCGATGCTGGCCCTGTTCGTCGCTGTAATTACTCCATTTTCGACCAAGTACCTCGTCAAGCCGGTTTTGATCTTCCTGATCCTCGTCGCCGCCGTGGCGTCCCATTTCACAGACACGTTTGGGGCGCTTTTCGACAGTGACATGATCCGCAACGCGATGGAGACAACGCCTGCAGAAGCGCAACACCTGATCACGTCCGAATTCATTGTTCACGTTGCCATCTTCGGGATCCTGCCATCTCTTGTGATCGGCTGGGCGAAGGTTGATCACCGCCCGTTCATGAGAAAGGTTTTCTGGAACCTGACTGCAATCCTCGCCTCACTCGCGATCTTCGGAATCTGTGGCGTGACCTACTCGCGGGAGTATACCGCTGCCGTCAGACAACGGCGGGACATCGCAAAGAGCGTCAATCCCGTCGCGCCGATTGTCAGCACGGTTCGTTACGTCTTGAACGCAGGGAAAGAGGCATCGATTGTTGTTCAGCCGGTCGGTGCCGACGCCACAGTCAAACCGTCAGATCCGCCAATCAACAAGCCGCGGGTTACGATAATTGTCGCCGGCGAGACTGCGCGCGCGGAGAATTTTTCGCTTGGCGGATATCCTCGCGAAACCAATCCGCGTCTCAAGGCCGCAAATGTCATTTATTTCCCAAATACAACCAGCTGCGGGACGGCTACCGCGACCTCTGTTCCCTGCATGTTTTCGCGGTTCACGCGTGCGGATTTCACCCACGCAAAGGCTATGGCGAATGAAACACTTTTAGACGTGCTGGCTCATGCAGGAATTGACGTTGCCTGGTTCGACAACAACACGGGCAGTAAGGGCGTTGCGGATCGTGTCCAATACCTTGACTTGGCGAATTCGAAAGATCCGCGGTTCTGCCAGTATGGTGAGTGCCTGGACGGCATCTTCCTGGACAAACTTGATGGCTGGTTGGACCATGTCAAAGGCGATAGCGTTCTGGTACTGCACCAGCTGGGCAGCCACGGACCCGCTTACTATCTTCGATATCCTGAACATCAAGGTAGGTTCGTTCCCGACTGCCGTACCCCGGAGCTTGGCAAGTGTTCGACCGGGGAGATCGTCAATGCCTATGACAATTCGATCCTCTATACGGACGACTTCATCGCGACCATCATCGACCGCCTCAAGTCCCGTTCGGGCAAGATGGCGACCGGCCTGATCTACATGTCCGATCATGGGGAGTCCCTTGGCGAGAAGGGGCTCTACCTTCATGGAACACCGTACATGTTTGCTCCCTCGCAGCAGACACACGTGCCGTTCCTGACCTGGTTTGACAACGACTTCAGTAAGTCGATGGATCTGGACACGGCTTGCCTCCGAAAAGAGGCACTTGCCGCGACGTCCCACGACAACCTGTTCCACAGCGTGCTCGGTATGATGAATGTGGAGACATCGGTTTACGACAAGCGGCTCGACGTATTCGCAAAGTGCAGGAGTCGAAATTCGTGAACATCGTTTCCACGCGACAGAACACAACAGATAGGAGCGCAATCGGGTGAATGTGCTTGTCGTCGAGGACAACGTCGACATCGGGGACGCGGTATCGTCTCATATGGTGGCTGAGGGCCATCTCGTTGACTGGTGTGTGAACCTGAAGGACGCTGCCTGTCGACTGACATCGAAGAAGTATGACCTGGTGCTTCTGGACCTTCGCCTGCCGGACGGCAATGGCCTATCCCTCCTGCGAGCTATCCGAAGGGAAGGTGACAAGACCCCGGTTATCATCATGACGGCGCAGGACCGATATAGCGATCGACTGGCGGGAATTGAGGGAGGGGCGGACGATTTCCTCGTCAAACCTTTCGACCTGGACGAACTCTCCGCACGATTGAAGAAGATCAGGCGATGAAGCGGGCATATCACCCAATGAAATGGCCGTTTGGCGAAGCGCGCGCGGGTGAACTCTGCAGTTGCCGATCGGTCAATGCCCTTTGCTTTGCTGCTGTTGGCTACCGCGGTTCTCTTCCATTTCTCGGTTGAAGTCGGTGAGGGCGACAGCGGGCTGGGGATCAGACTTTTCCCGTTTCGCTTTCAGGCGACTGGCTTCACAGCAACAGCCTGACGTTATGTTCCTCATGCCGATGTTGTGACCCGTCTTTGACGGTCGGAGTTTTCCGAGCGGTCACGCTATGGTTTCGGCGGCAACCTATCTGGCACAGGCAATTGTCGCCTCCCGATTCCTACGTGTGCCAGCTTAGTGCGTGTGGTGCGCGCGGCTCTTTGGCCGTTCGCGTGCTGGCTCGCCTTCAGGCGATGTATTCCGCCAGACGTGTCAATGGCGTCGCTTTCAGGTAGCCGTCAGAATGCTGTGACTAAATTGTGGCGCGCCGGGTGTGCAGGGGAAAAGCACGCCCTTTTGACATTGCTATACATTTGGAGCGGACATGACCGATAAGTCTAGCCGTCTTGTGCTGCACACAAATTCGCGTGACGAGGTGTTTGCCGACGAACGCAATGCTGTTGAGGATTTCTCATTCAACTCCACTGTCGCGAATGTCTTCGATGACATGGTGAGCCGCTCTGTCCCGTTCTACGGAGAGATGCAGCGGATGGTTTGCGAGTTGGCCCGGGACTTTGCTCAGCCTCAGTCCAACCTCTACGACATTGGTTGCTCGACGGCCACGACGCTCCTCGCACTCGACCACGTCGTCGACAACCACGTGGACTTCGTCGGTATCGACAATGCCCCGGAGATGCTCAAAAAAGCTGCTGAGAAGATCGAGGAGTCGGGAACAAACCGATCTATCGAGCTCGTCACAGGCGACCTTCACCGCGGCTTCTCCGTGGAAAACGCCAGCGTCGTGACGATGCTGTTAACTCTGCAATTTGTACGTCCGCTCTTCCGCGAGCGGGTCATGAAAACGATCTACGACGGTCTCAACGAACACGGATGCCTGTTGCTGATCGAGAAGTTGACCAGCGAGGACACGACCTTCAACAGGCTCTTCATCGACCACTACTACGACTTCAAGCGGCGTAACGGGTATTCCTCGATCGAAATATCAAAGAAGCGGGAGGCGTTGGAAAACGTCCTCATCCCTTACCGCCTCGAGGAGAACACCCAATTGCTCAAGGAGGTGGGCTTCAAGAGCACGGAAGTGTTCTTCCGTTGGTATAATTTCTGCGGCATCGTCGCGGTTAAGTGAGACAAAATGCCATGAAGAATCTCATGCTGTCGATCGGGAATTTCTTTTTCAAATATCGAAACCAGGCGTTTCCGCTCATCATCGTCGCGCTGTTTGTTGCTGCACCACCGGCGACGACGGTTCTGGGTAGTGCGACGCTCGAAAAGTGGAAAGACGCGGCCGCACTGCTCATCGTATCCGCGGGGCTGATACTGCGCGCAACCGTGATCGGTTATGCCTACATCAAGCGTGGCGGCCTGAATAAGCGGGTCTATGCCAAGGACCTGGTCACGGAAGGCATGTTCGGTGTTTGCCGCAACCCGTTATACGTGGGCAACATGCTCATTTATTCGGGGCTCTTCCTGTTCCACGGCAATCCAGTAGTCGTTGCCGTCGGGTGCTTGCTGTTCGGGTTTATCTACCAGTGCATCGTTTACGCCGAAGAGGAGTTCCTGGCTGACAAGTTCGGGGAGGCTTACAGCGCGTACTGCCGGGACGTCCCCAGGTGGGGACTGAAGCTGAGTGCGTTCTCGGCATCCACGGAAGGAATGGCATTCAATATGAGGCGCGTTATTGCCAAGGACTACTCGACGATGTCGTCTACGCTGATCGCGCTGTTGGCTACCGAGTTCTACAGGGTGGCGGCCGATTCCATATCGGATCAGGAGCTCACTTACGCGATGGTGCTTGTCGGGCTTTTCGTTGCGGTGATTGCACTCACTGGTCTGGTGAGCTCGATGAAGAAAATGGGTGTCTTTGACGAGCTGAAAGCCGCACGCTCAGGTCTCTTTCACGTGAGTTTCTTCGGGCCGAACTGCAGGGCTGGCTAAAGTCCTGGAGTTCGGTTTTAAGCGTGGGGAGCTGCCGGAGAGTGCCCTCGGACTGGGCGATCTTGAAGACCGTTATGACTGGCCTGCTGCCGGTTTCACCGACGAGCCGACGCCGAGGATTGTCTGCCTGCCAGGCGTTCTGTCGTGAACGGGTTCCACATCTGCTCACCCCTTGGGTGGCTTTATTTTCTCTGTGCCGCTTTTCTTCGAATTCGATCTTGCGGGTAACTGAGCACTTCTGGGCAGCCGGAATGCGAAGGAACGTATAAGTGCCCGGTGTGGTCCTGCTAGTCTGGTAGCTTGAATAGCGCGCGCGCACGATCGACCAGCTTGCGCCCGACGGAGCGTCTCGGCATTTCAAAAATGATGTTGAAGAGGCGGCGGTAGCTGTCGTCGGGAGAGGTAAGTGCGGTAGCGCCATGCCAGGCCGACGACGTGTTCTTGAAGAGAAAGCTATGGTTGTCGGTGATACGAGCCGCAGTGCTCGTCTCGAAGTCCGCGAAATCGGGATTCATAGCTTTGATCTTCTTGCCGCCGAGTACCAGCGTGGCGCCACCCCACTCGGGGTTCCAATCATCGCTCGTATTGAAATAGAGAATATGCGTCCCGATCTTTGTTGGGGTGTCGAGATGCGGCGAGACCTCAGATCCCCGCGAGCCAACGTGCCAGGCATAGCGCGGGATGAATGCGGAAATTCCGAGCGCACGGCGAATGAAACGTTGGTATTCGTCGCTCGTCTCTAGTTCGTCCATGAACCCCTGCCAGGCCGTGGGTAGTTGGCCGCGACCGACAACGCCGCCGGCTTCCGCTGGCCTATCTCTATGATAGATCGAGTTCTCGTAGGCCAGATAGTGTCGGTTGTGCGGGCGCTGATCGTGGGAGCGGCGCCTATTGTTGTGGTATTCGAACAGCTCAAGCGATGGGAAGTTGGTATAAAGGTACTGAAATCCTTCCCGGGTCAAAAAGCCTCCAATGTTCTCCCAGGGAAAGGGGGACCTTTTCCTAAACGCGTCAAGGTCGAACTGCCGCAGCAGTTCGTAGTCAATAAAAGTCCCTTTCATAGAATGCCCCCGCGCTACCTCTTTCCCCAAACCCGTACTTCAAAAATTGCGTAAATTGCTGACCCGAACCTGAAGGGGGCGTCCTAGGGTGTTGATTTGCTCGCGCTGACTCAGAATTGCTGCTGTTGCGGGCGAGGCTTCGGCTGATTCACCGGTGATCAGCATATGCAACTTCGATTCCAGCGCGCGAAACTGACGGCACTGCAGTAGACGAGGAATTCGGCGGGTTGGGCATCGGAACGACCTACACGGGCTTGCTCTTCCTCGGGCTGATCGTCGCTATCGTGATCTATATGACGCTGTCCCAAAGCTCGAGCGAGCCGACAGAAGCAACCCGTTAACTGTCGCAAGAAGCTCATCGACGGTCTGATTGCCGGTTCAGGTGTTTGTCAGGCTGATGAGGGATACGTGACAATCTCAGGCTTCATTCGTTGAGATTTGAATATGGCGCACGTGGGCCAGTCCTCTTATACGCCAGCCCCTCCGGCTACGGCGGTACTCGCACTGATCGTCGCATGGTTCGCGTTGCTAGCCGCGTTCTATCTCCATCCTTCCCTTGACGTCGAGGTGTCCTCGTTCTTCTTCACCGGCCCACTATGTGAGGCAGCTCTTCCAGATTTTGTCTGCGGGTACTTCCCACTTCGTCGACTGCAGATCGTCGAACACGTAAGGCAGATACTGTACGTGCTTCCATACGCAGCAGCAGCGCTGATTGTCGTGGTCGGTGCGAGTGGCTTTTTTTCAAGGGAAATCCGCAAGCGCATTCCGATGGGCAGGCTAGTGGTTGCGATCGTAAGCCTTTGCTTGGGGCCGGGGCTAATTGTAAACGGGTTTCTGAAATCCTATTCGGGCAGACCTCGGCCTGTTCAGACGAGTCTCTTCGGCGGCCCCTTCGATTTTGCCGCAGCCGGGACGTTCGTTGGCGAGTGTGCGAAAAACTGTTCCTTTGTCTCTGGCGAAGCCTCCGGGGCAGGGTGGATGCTCTGTCTTCTCTTCCTGCTGCCGTCCCGTATTCGCCTGTGGGTTGGACCGCCATTGGTCGCAGGCTCGTTGATAATGGCAGGTTTGCGTGTCGCAGTGGGTGCACACTACGCGTCTGATGCGTTGCTTGGCTGGCTATTGGCGATCATTCTCTTCATGGCATTGCTGATTGTCGAAGCCCGGATTGCCGACAAGCTGAAAGTCGGCTGGCCGCGGTGAACGCCCAGCCTATACGGCGCGGCGCGTTAATCCAGCAGTTCTGGCGCGTTCTCTCGAAAGCCCGTCTTAACCGCTGCCGACAATCGACGGTCATATTGAGGTATCTCGCACACATGGGTTTGTATTGAAGCTCTCTCGCATTCAACAAACGGCTCGCATGTGCTAGGGACAGACTATGAAAATCCTGATCGTTGAAGACAATAAAGAACTTGCCGATTGGCTCGGCAAGGCGCTTCGGCAAGCCCAGTATGCAGTGGACATCGCCTTCGACGGCGAAGATGCCGAGTTGATGCTCAAGGTCGCGAGCTATTCGGTGGTCATTCTTGACCTCTCCCTTCCCAAGATCGATGGCATGACGCTGTTGAAACGCATCCGTCAAAGTGGCGAGAAGGTGCCCGTGATTATTCTGACGGCCAATGCCAGCCTTGACGGTCGGGTAGCCGGGCTTGATGGCGGCGCGGACGACTACCTCGCGAAGCCCTTCGAAATCGCGGAACTGGAAGCCAGGATCAGAGCGGTCGTACGACGCGGGCAAGACAGGGCCGCGCCCGAAATCATGGTGGGCGATCTGAGATTTGCTGGCTCAACGCGTCAGTTCTTCGTCGGCGGTGAACCGCTAGCCCTTACTCCGCGCGAACACGCGGTGCTGGAATACCTGGTTATGAAGGTGGGGACCACGGTGTCAAAGGCCACGCTGTCCGAAAGTGTATTCGGTTTCGATGACGAGGCCGACCCAACTGCAATCGAGATTTATGTTCACCGTCTGCGCAAGAAGCTTGAGAAAAGCTCAGCGCAGATCGCGACGTTGCGTGGTCTAGGCTATCTGCTCCGAGATGCACAGTGATATGCGGCTGGTGTGGTACAACCATCCGCGGTCTGTTTTCAGGCGGCTTCGCGAAAGCCTGCGAGCGCAACTGCTTGCGTGGGTGATCCTGACGCTCTTCGGCGCGATCTGTTTCAATCTTTACGACAGCTTCCGAACCGCAGACGCCGCGTCGAAGCTTGTTACAGACCATACCTTGCTTGCCTCGGCCCGCGTCATCGCGGAAGCGGTTCGCGTTGACGCAGGAGGTACCGTTGAGGTTGATGTCCCGCCTGCGGCAATCGAAATGTTCGATACCGGATACGGGGATCAAGTCTTCTACCAAGTCATCACGGCTTGGGGAAATCTAGTCGCGGGATATCCCGAACTGCCATTGCCGACCGTCGAGCGCGTAGGGCAGGATCGTGCCTTTCGTAACGCCGGGGTACGAGCGCTGACGTTGAACCACCCGGTCGTTGGCCTCCCCAAAGACGGCGAAATCGCCGTGACGGTTGCGGTCACCCACAACGCTCAGTACGCGTTGCGGCGCCGCCTATGGTTCTCGGATTTCACGAAGCAGCTTGTCCTCGTGCTCCTTGCGGGCGTTGTCACGATTATTGGTCTCCAGCGTGGGCTCGCTCCCGTGCTCAGATTGCGCGATGCGGTTCGTGAGAGAGGTCGAGATCGGCTCGACCCCTTATCGCCGTCGATGGTGCAATCCGAGCTGCGCCCACTGGTTCTCGCGCTCAACGACCATATGGAGCGGGTCCAAAACCAAATGGCCGCTCAACGGCGATTTGTCTCGAACGCAGCACATCAACTCCGCACGCCCCTGGCGCTCATTTCAACGCAGGCCAGCGTTGCGGCAAGGGAGAAAAATACAGAGCGCCGTGATGAGGCTCTACAGGCGCTTCGCAACAGCACACACCAGATATCGCGGCTTGCCAGTCAGCTCCTGACCCTGTCCCGAGCGGAGCCTGGAAGCAGACGGCCACGGACAGACGTTGTCGATCTCGTCGCCGTTGCAAGGGAGGTACTCGGCACGCAAGCCGAGGAAGCGCTTCGCCGTGGGATCGACATCGGGCTGGAGGAAAATGGTTCCGTCGACGTTGAGGGCGACGGCACCATGTTGCGGGAGATGCTGGTAAACCTCGTTGACAACGCCATCCGCTACACGCCTGCGCCTGGCCGGGTCACTGTGGCCGTAACGCGACAAAATGGGACAGCCGTGCTTCGTGTCGAGGACAACGGGCCGGGAATTCACCCAATGGAGCGCGAGCACGTCCTCGAGCGCTTCTATCGCATTATCGGCACCGAAGGGGAGGGAAGCGGCTTGGGACTGGCCATCGTTCTTGAGGTGGCGACGGGTGCCGGTGGAACCGTTTGGCTGGATGACGCCAAGGGTGGCGGACTGGTGGTAACCGTTCGGCTGCCTGCAAGAGCCAAACACTGAGCGTGTTAGCAGGCCCCAACATGCTCAGCCTCGCAGGAGACCAGGCTGACAGGACAAGGTCGTCAAGTTGAAAGCCCTTCAGCTACCCGGAGGCGGGACTGTCGCAACAGATGGTTGGCTAGCACCAAAAAAATAGGGCCATCGATAGTCGAGGCCCAAGGTGTGGAGTTTGAAACCTCCAGAGGGGAACGGTCGGTGCATGGGATGGGAGGTATTACCCACGTTGATCACCGACTGCACAACATATACGGGCATTTTGTCGATAAAGCAATGGACGGATCGCTCTTTGGGCAAGTCTGCGCAGCTGAGCAACACGCATAGGTAAGCATCGGACCATCCTGGTTTTCAACGGTGGCGCTGCGTTGACGATAAGCGACGACACACTGCGGTTGTCTACGTCAGCAGCTGGCCCTTGCGCAGGGTTGCATCAGAAAGGGCCTTACAAGGGGCTGGCTGCCCACGAGGAAAGATGCTGCCCCAGTTGCTGCGCTGGATAAATGGACGGGTCGGAGACCTCGTAGCTTTGATTCTTCAGACATGCCGTCGCCGAGCGCCGAATTTGAACGACGGCTCTCTGCCAAGGAGGAATTGCTGGGCGATTGCAGGTGTCTGGCAATGGCAATCTATTGCTCTAAATCAATAGGCTATTGCGGTGGACGCAAGAAATAGATGAGGCCGGGCCCGTACGAACCCAGCCCCATGGTCCTTGGGAGGACTGGCTAACTATTGCGTGTCGATGTGCTGTTGCGGACGCCATTTCGCAAGCCTGTTTTCGATCAACGTCATGATGAATTCCGCGAAAAGCGTAACGACCATCACAAGCAGGATCGCGGCATACATTCCAGCAGCATCGAATGTTCCTTTTGCGATTGAAATCAGCTGGCCGATGCCGAACCGAGCTCCGACGAACTCGCCGACAATCGCACCAATGATCGCAAAGCCGAAGGATACGTGCAGGCTGGCGAAGATCCAGCTCATGGCAGAAGGAATCACAACTGTGCGCGTTACTTGCCAGTCAGATGCTCCGAGGATGCGTGCATTGGCAATCATGTTGCGGTCCGCCTCGCGGACGCCCTGGAAGGCGTTGGCGAACACCACGAAGAACACCATGATGAAGGCGAGAGCGACCTTTGACGGCAGCCCAAGGCCCATGATCATGATGAAGATCGGCGCGAGGACCACACGCGGGATCGAGTTGATCGCCTTGATGTAGACCGAGAAAATGTCCGACAGGAACTTGTTGCGGCCAAGGCCGATGCCGACGAAAACGCCGGTGATCGATCCCGCGAAGAACCCGATCAGGGCTTCTTCCATTGTGACCCAGAGATTGTACCACAGCGAGCCTTCAGTGGTTCCCTGCGTCGCCCATTCGTAAAGCCGCTGCATCACCTCGCTGGGGCTGGAATAGAAGAACGGATCTATCCAGTGCATGTTGGAGGAGAGCTCCCACATGCCGACGACAGCTACCAGGATAAATACCTGCCAGAAGAGAACGAGGTTCTTCCGGCGCTTTATGGCTTTCAGCGCAGTAGCTTCAATTTCGGCATCAGAGGTGCCCGCGGAGAAGATTGGCGCGGTTGCGGCCTCGAAAGTCGTATGTGCCATGTCTGATTTCCTCCCTTACGCTGCTTCGCTTGCGCGTCGATAGCTGGTCTCGACCTCTTGCCGCAGGTCGTCCCAGATCGTCTTGCAGTAGTCGATGAAGGTCTGGTCATAACGGATCTCAGACACAACGCGCGGGCGGGGCAGGTCGATCGTGTAAACCGACTTCACGGTCGCCGGACCTGCGGTCAGCACGTAGACCTTGTCGGCGAGCGCGACCGCCTCTTCGAGGTCGTGGGTGACGAAAATGACTGATGCTTTCCGATCCGCCCAAAGCTTCAGGAGTTCTTCGTGCATTACAGTGCGGGTCTGGACGTCCAAGGCCGAGAACGGCTCGTCCATCAGCAGGATTTCTGGTTCGTTGATGAACGTCTGCGCGAGCGAAACGCGCTTGCGCATTCCACCGGACAACTGATGGGGATAGTGATGGATGAACTTGGATAGCCCGACGCGTGCGAGCCAATCCTTTGCGCCCTTCTCGGCTTCAGCCCGCGACTTGCCACGGAAGAGTGGGCCGGACATGACGTTGTCGAGGACATTCTTCCAGGGGAAGAGAGCGTCGGTCTGGAACACGAAGCCAACACGAGGGTCTATGCCGTTGATTGGGCCGCCCATCAAGCGAACTTCACCTGCACTAGGCTTCGCAAGACCTGTGACCAGATTGAGAGTGGTCGACTTGCCGCAACCCGTTGGACCGACGACGGCAACGAATTCTCCGCGGCCAACGGTCATGTTGAAATCGCGCAGTGCCGTCAATGACTTTCCGGTCGGGGAAACAAAGCGACGGCTAACATTGATCAGTTCGATCGCGAGGATCTGCTTGTTGTCCTGATTCATGGTGATACCTGTGCGTGGTTTTGGGGGCGCACACGCGATGCCCAGGGTGGGAGCCACTTCCGACTGGACGGAAGTGGCGCAACGTGACTTACTTTACGTTCTTTACGAACTCAGTCGTGTAAGTCTTTGACAAATCGATCTGCTTGCCTTTGACGTTCTTCGAGAATTCCGAAAGGACCGCGAGGACTGTCTTGGGACCGTCTTCCGGCATCACGCCGTCTGGCGTGAACATTCCCTTGCCCTGGTCGAGTGCCTTGACGTACCCGTCCTTGTCGCCGACGTAGAAGTCCTTAGGCATCTTGTCAGCGATCTCGGCCGCCGAGTGCGTGTTGATGTAGCGGAGCGTCTTCACGAACGCATTGGCGAGCTTCTGGGCCTCGTCCTTGTGAGCATCGGCCCAGGAGGTTTCGACGTAGAACGATGCCGCCGGATAGGTGCCGCCAAGCGCCTGTCGCGTCGCCTCGACGGTTCGCATGTCGACGAGGACAGTTGCTTCTCCTGTCTTCAACATGCGCGAGATCGTCGGCTCGGTCGTCATCCCACCCTGGATCTGATCCTGCTGCATTGCGGCGATGAACGTCGCGCCTGCGCCTACGGGGATGGTGACGACGTCGCCGGGCTGCAACCCAGCCTTCGAGGCCATGTAGAGGGTCAAGAAATTAGTGGACGAGCCAAGGCCCGTTACGCCAAGGCTCTTACCTTTGAAGTCTGCCGGCGACTTGATATCCGGTTGCTTCGTGGAGACGAGTTCAACTTCGCCTGGTGCCTGGCTGAACTGGACGATGGACTCGACGAACTTGCCCTTGGCCTGAAGGTCGACACAGTGGTCGTAGAAACCAACAACGCCCTGGACGGCACCGGCTAGCAATTGGTTCTCGGCGTCGACGCCTGCAGCTTCATTCAGAAGCTCGACGTCCAGGCCTTCATCCTTGAAGTATCCGAGGGACTCGGCGAGCTTTGCAGGCAGGTAGATTTGCTTCTCGTAACCGCCAACCATGATGGTGATCTTGTCAGCGGCGCGGGCCGTGGATGCACCAAACGACGCGGCGGCGATCATTGCGGAAACAGCGATGCTATTAAAAAGACTGCGTGACGAACGCATTAAGGTCTCCTCCAGTATGAGTTACGCATCGCCTGTCATCACGATACAAGTGCTTCCTCCACGATGCAGCTTCTTGGTAGCCGCTCGAAGCTTTCAACTAGCTTTCAGTGGTTCGGCTAACGCGATAGGCCCTTCGTCAAAAAGCACAATCTTACGGAAGCGTATAATCGTGGACAGAGTGCGGAGATATTGGGAACCGACGTTCTTTGGGACCGCCACGACCCCCGAGGCCTCGCTGAGTTTCGTTCCCGCCCAGAAAACATTGCACGCCCGGCACGTGCCGGCCCAGGCCCGACACCTTGCTGATCAACCTCGATCGATCAACGGATCGAGGAAAATGCATGGCGTTTCTTCTCAGCCACATCGGACTCGATTTCGAAAGGGTATCGGCGATAGATGGGCCAAGCTCCAGCATCCGATCGATGACTTCGACGAGCGCGGCCTGCGACACCAACGCAGACCAAATCCCTACGAGACTGGTTGTTTTCTCGGCCACGTCGAGTGGTAATCCGCCAGTTTTCAACGGAGCTCCACGGTAGAATTCACGAGGCCATTTCAGTTTCTGTGCGGGCTTGATGCCGCCAATGCCCATACTGGGCCGTTCGTTTTTGTAGGTCCATGGCCGCTGCGTGGCAAATTTCGGTGCCCACTCAATGCCTTCTCGATTTCAGTAGGACAACCGTGGGCGCTTTGGTCGCCTTCTAGCGACGGCCACATCAACGCCTTAGGACTGCTTTGTCTCGCTGTGACGTCGAGCCTCGTCGGCTGTAAGCGGCTGCCGCCGGTTTGACGACGCTATCCCGACCGTCGCCTTTGGCAACACTATCTCGAAGATCGCTCCCCGACCTTGATGGTTCTGGCCAGAAAGCTCCCCTCCAGCGCGCTCTACGATACGGCGAGAAAGAGAAAGGCCCAAACCCATGCCCGAAACTTTAGTCGTCGAGAATGGGACGAACAGGCTCTGCAGCATAATCTCTTCGATACCAGGTCCCCGATCCCGTACTCGGATAGAAATACGATCGTCAGTGCGCAGAGCGCTGATCGCGACAATCCGGTCTTTGGCGTCAAGATGCTCGCCCACCTCCAACGCATTGCGAACGAGATTGTAAACGACCTGTTCAAATTCAACTCTGCCGATTTTGCAAAGCAGCGGTCCCTCGTCGAAATCGAGTGCGATTTCGAAACCACACTCTGCGAACAGAGCTTCCATGAGGGTGACAACCTCACGTATCGCCGCAACTATGTCGGTGCAGGCTGTGTCTGTTGGCTTCGGGCTTACGAAGCTTCGAACATTCCTGATGATTTCGCTCGCTCTCTGCGCGTCTTTCACGTTCGAGGAAAGAATACTCGTCACGTTCGCCTGGGGTGTCGACATGGCATCCATCAACTTCACACCAGTTTGGCTGTTGATGAGAATGGCTGTCAGTGGCTGAATCAGTTCGTGAGCAATTGCTGCCGCCATTTCCCCAATCGCGTAGACTCGCGACGCATGTTCGTGCCGTTTTTCCAGTTCGAGGCGGTTAATATTCGCTTTCGCGAGGCGCTCGGCCTCTCGCAGGCGCCGCGTGACCTGTCCTTGGTGGAGAGCATATGAAGACAGGCCGGCTATAAGTATGGAGAATGTGGAGAAGACGTACAGCATGCTGTTGTCGAGGATCGCGTCCAGGGCGATTGGTTTTTCAACATTGATGCTCGTTTTCAAGAAGTTGTCGTTTGGTTTTTGATATATATCGCCGATATAAACATCAATACGGCGTTCTATTGTTGAAAGTATAAGAGAATTGTTGTTTTTTGTAGATATATTGGAGAATAAAGTCAATTCTCCAGACGTCCAGGTAACCTTTGGGCAATTATCGACTAAAGATGGCTTGAGCATTTCTCGAGAGTCGATCGTTATTATGATAGAGAAGTGATTTTTGTAGTTACGGACGTGCTCAATAATGTAGTATTTGTTCTGTAATTTACTATCAACAACAACTTGCACTTGACCATGGTGGCCTCCTAATGCCTCAAGCAGTTTTGCAGATTTCAGTATCGGGCTCTCCCCTTCGGTGGGCACTTGCACGATCGGTTGCAGTCGCACCCTCTCGTCCGGGTCCATTTCGTACCACGCTATGCCAGATATTTGCGGGTACCGGGCGTGGAGGCTCTCCGCGAAATTCGTAAAAGACGCGATAGAACGGCTACGTGGAGCGTCCGCTACCATCGTAAGTGATTGCATGAAGCCAAAGTTCTGGCTGTTCCGACTAACTGCCAGACGCTCAAGGCTTTGGGCGTAGGAAGAAATGTTGCGCTCAACTGTATCTATAGTGGTATAGATCAATACTACTGTAACTAGAAACTGCAGAGCGACCCAAATCAGGATGGCGGGCAATGCCAAATTAACTGCGGTTCTCAATCGCTGGGAAGCAAACAAGCTTGCAATCTCTGAAGTTAGAATAAAGTTACAGGTCGTCGGGAGCGAAGGTGGCGCTGACGACGAATGCACGCATCGGTATATTTACCTAGATGCAACCTCTAACAATTGCTGACTTAAGAATTTATCCTCGATGCGGCAGATCATGATGGAATGAAATGGCTCAGCGAAATCCTCGATTGTGAAGAACTGGCTTTCAGGCGGAGAGATGCAGCATTGGTCGGCTCTGGGACGTGAGGGAGGCTGACAGACACAAAAGGAGCCTGAACCACGGGCGCACAGCGCGTCATCCGACAGGCTGAAGCTGTGGTGAACGAAACCAATTGGAGCCGCGACGGTACGAGGAATACTTGCGATGGATCGACCGACCAAACTCGGGAGGCCCCAAATCGATCCAGGCATTCGGAGCCAATGATCATGTGTGGACGGGGTGAGCGCCAATCGTTGCGGTATTGCCATGCTAGCGACCCCGCAAGGTTGGCTCGACCGAATTAAGGCCAATGGCAGCAAACTTGCGCCCCGAGATCGCGGCGCGCTTTGTTATGTCCGAGCATTCCCGCTTTATAGCGTTAGAAAGGGAGGCAAAGCGATTTCAAGACGCCCAATTTATCTTATGGGGTTGGCGGCGGCGGTCATTGCGGCGACTTGGTTGGCTGCCGCGTTTGCTGTTGAAAAGCAGCAGGAGTACAACGGCTTTTTCGACAAGGCCTTGTACGAATATGGGGTATTAATCAATTACATCTACACCAGCAAATTTAATCGACATGATGATAGGGCGTCGGAGTTTAGGGTTTCCATAGACGATGCCGTGCCAGCGGCTGTTGCGCGACATATCCGCGCCGCGTACACCTTTCTTGCTCGGGTGAGCGGGCGTTCGGTCATTTTTGATGTGGGGGCCAAAAACGTCTTCGACCAGAGCGACCGCTACGTCTACGTAGGCAGGCAAGCAGCAGGTGCCAATCCGCACGCTCAGCAAAACCCATTTGTGCAGAAACTCAGCTTGTCTCTCGAACGGATTTTTCCCAACAAAACTCACGACTTGTTTTGGAAATATCAAACCGCGTCATTGACTCGGTTCTTCGGGACGCCGCTTTTCTTCAATTCAGAGTTCGCATCAATCGATTACAAATCGGTAATCAACGAGCGCAAGACTTATGCTCTAAAGAATACAAATATAAAGAAAACAGCGATATACGTAAATGTCCCAGTCATTCATGGATTAGAAGAGTCGGAAATCAATGAATTCATAAGATACATTACGATTCAGGAAATATTTCAAGAGTATAACCTTGCCGCTGACGTGTTCGATGGCGGCTTTAAGTTGAAGACAATTCTATATGATCATGAAAGTGTTCTTGGAGAATTGAAAGGATCTGAAAGAATTAGGGAGCAGAGGCGCAATGTCGCTCTAGGATATTGTCCATATGATGTCATGTTGACATCTCAATTTTATGAATCCGGGAACGAAATCTCTCCAGTTCCGTTGGGAATATTAAAGTTTCTTTATCTGTACACCAAGGCATACTGGTATTATTTCACAAGCGCTTCGGAATTGTTCGACAGCAGATGTTGGTGAAGATTGTCTTGAATGTCATGTCCCGGTTGTTCCCCGGATCGTGGCTCGTGCCATAGCAAGGTGCCGATATCGGCGCCAGGTCTCATCTTTCGGGTCGCGGAAGGAGACTGTCCTTCATTGGCACAATAAGGTCGAGCAGGACATAGCCCGGCTTCAAAGGTCAGTCCGTGACCTGCATGCGCGGTAGTATCGCATCCCTCATCGAATTTATCGTCGTCATTGAGGTAAAGCGGATTTCGGCGCCGTCTCGGTGTCTTACTTCCTCACCCAAGTCAGCTGCCTATACGGATGCTAACATCTGAATATGGACGAACTCAGCAACGGACCGTGTGCCCAGTTTGGTGGAAATGTTGGCGCGATGTGCATCGACGGTCCGGGTGGAAATAGCAAGCACCTTCGCAATCTCTTTGGTGCCGAATCCGCGACACAACAAGTCGAATACCTCCCGCTCTCGCAGCGTGAGCTGATGCACTAGAAGGCTTGCTTCGTCGCGTTCCAGGAGCGTTTCCAGTTGTGCGAACGCTGGCTTGAGCGCTTCCCGTAGCTCATCGCCACCAATGGGCTTGCAGAGGAAATCGACCGCGCCTGCGCGAAATGCCGCTCGGCAACTTTCGAGATCTCTGGTTCCGGTGACGACAATGATGGGCCAGTAGATACACGCCTTGGCCAACTCCGTTTGCAGTTCCAACCCACCCTTCGTCGGCATATGTAGATCAAGCAATATACAGCCCGGCTTCAAATTCGGCAGATTGGACAGAAAAGCGTTGCAGTCGGGAAACCCCATGGCGATCATCCCGTCGACGTGCAAATTCAGCAGAATCGCATCCCTGATCGATTCATCATCATCGATGAGATAGACCGGATTTCGCTGAACCATTTACGAATACCATCACAACTGCATTAAAAATGAAATCTCAGGAAGATACCGCGTTTCCATCTGCAATTGGTAGAGGCGCCAGGTAGGTAAACATACCGATGCGCACGTTGATGAGCTGCTAAAGACGTCTATCTGAGGGGACCGATATCGGCGCGCCCAGCGGTGCGGCGCTTACTTCGGCGCCTGCCTTCAGTCTTCGCGCATTGCTGAAGTCGGGTGGTAGCGTTGCAATGGACAGCAGCGTCACAAGACTTTCTGTTTGTAAGCTTGCACAACCGCCTGAATCCTGTTGTACGCATTCAACTTGCGCATAGCCGATTTTAGGTACGTGTTAATTGTTGATCCGGACAGGGACAGGATGATCGCGGTTTCTTCACTGGTCTTACCCGCCGCCGCCCAGCGCAGGCACTCGATCTCGCGCTGAGATAGCGGCGATCTTTGTCTTGAAGCAACAGATTGCCTGAAGTAACTGTTAATTGCAGCAAGGCATTTCATCAGCACAGAATTGCTATTATGGTATTGATGCGCGGTTGACGTAAATAGTAATAGATATTTACTGTCTTCCGGGTCGTATATGCAGAAGGCGGAAAGTCTGTTTCCCAAATTAGACATAATGAATACTGAATCGTTGCAAGTTTCTATTCTGTTTTCTAGCTCTATCTCCATCGGCAACGTCGAAAGCTTGACAAGATCTAGGAGTTTCGTTTGAAAAACGCGTTCCTTGCATATTTGAAGAATGGCGTCCTTTGACCAATCTGTGCCAATAAGCATGTCAGAAAAATTGGCAGTGCCAGCGTCGGGAAATTTGAGGACGGCATACGATTTGAAATGCTCCTCGTCGCATATCTTTTTTAGATCGGCGCAGAGCGTAGCAGTGCAAGGGTGCTTAACGAACAGCGTCATACGGAAATGCACCTAGTTACTCGGCCGGAATCCGCACCACACCCGCCTCTAAATTCGCATTTGAAATCTCCTTGCCGGTGGATGTGGCACAGTATTCTTACATCCCGCTTTTCCACTTGTATGTTGGTAGCTTTACCTACGTCGATCGGCGCGGCTTAAGCGCGAACCTCTGCTGCTGTCTCAGCGCTCATCGGCGCGTTTGGAGCTGCTGGCGTCTTCTCTCATTGGCAGCCCCGGTGCAGTGGACTCGCCAAGACACCTCGGTTCCAGTCGATAACGCTATGCACCGAAGTCTGTTCTACCAGGCGCCTAACCCCAATGGGTAAGGCGTTGCCGTCAGATGCTCATCGGAGTGGCATTGAATTGGTGAGCGGATCTGCGGTCCGAGCCCATGGCAGCCGGAATGCTCTGCAGGGGTTTGTTGGAATAAGGGGTCTTGATCTCCGAGATCGCCGTGCTTGAGAAGGAGCTTCGCATACCCGCCGCGCAAGATGCCCTCGCTTCTCGACTGATGACAATTTCGGGTGTCGGCGCAATTTGCGCCACAGCGCTGGAAGCATTAGCGCCGCCGCGGATCAGGCTGTAGGCTTACCGCGTCAATTACTCGGTGAGACCGGCTTTGCGCAGGCCGTCCACAACGCGCTCGAAATCGGCAGGGTTCTTGTAGGGCAACACCTTGCGCCGGTGCTCCAAAGAATAATTAGGATTGATGCGGAACACTCCGTCCCACTCCTCGCGCGCCTCCGCGAAGCGGCCGAGGTGACCATAGCTCGCCGCTAGCAACACGCGTGAGATGTCGGTGCCGGGATTGCGCACAAGCCGACGCTTCAGGAAGGCAACGGCTTCCTCGTACCTGCCCAACTGAAACATCGCCTGCGCGTGGAAGTGCAGGAAGATGTCGGGATAATATGGATTCAGCGCAACTGCCCGCTCGAAACAGACGAGGGCCTCGTCGGACCGGCCCGCATAATGCAGAGCGTTGCCGAGGCTCTCGTGGCCCTCGGCAAGATTGGGGGCAAGCGCGATCACGCGTTCAGCCTCGCGGATGGCCACGTCAAGTCGTCGCAGGTACAAGTTGGTGACGCCCAGCGCCCAATGCGCGTAGGGATATCGATCGTCGAGCGCGACCGCCTGCGTCGCAGAAACGATCGACTGTTGCAGTGACGTCGAGGGCGATTGGCTCCACTGGTTGACGTAGGCCAGTGCCTGCGCCACGGCGAGGAACGCGTGGGCCGGGGCAAAGTTGGGGTCCAGATCGATGGCGCGCTGCAACAATTGCTGGCCCTCGATGTTCTGCTCTCTCGTGAGCCGCCACATGTGTTCACGACCCCGCAGGAAGCAGTCATAGGCTTCCAGATTTTGTGTCTGCTCGGCCGCGAGACGCTGCTGGTCCCCGGCCGTCAGCTTGAGTTCCAAAGCACCGACGATCTGCTGCGTGACGTCATCCTGCACCGCGAAGATATCGCTCAGGTCGCGATCGAAACGCTCTGCCCACTGATGCCCGCCAGTGGTCGCATCGATGAGCTGCGCGGTGATCCTTACCTTGTTGCCTGATTTGCGAACGCTTCCCTCCAGCACGTAACGTACGTTGAGATTGCGGCCCACCTCCTGCACGTTCACGCTCCGGCCCTTGAAAGTGAACGATGAGTTGCGAGCAATGACAAACAGCTGCGACAGCTTCGATAGCGCAGTGATGATATCTTCGGAGATGCCGTCGGCGAAGTACTCCTGCTCGCCATCGCCGCTCATGTTGACAAAGGGCAGCACCGCAATCGAAAGCTCCGGCGGTAATTCGGCCCGAGCATGAGCCACGGCGCCTGCGGTTATTGCTGGCTTTGCCTCCGCAGCGGCACTGACCTGAAGCGAATAGACCCGGATCGGCTCGGCGATGTTCTTGAGCTGCATCACTCCAAGATCGCTGACGGTGAGATCGAGCCTCGCCTTTACCTGGCGATAGGCATCCTCGGACAGGCAAATGGCGCTTGGGGTCGCGATCCCCTCGAGACGGGAGGCGATGTTGACGCCATCACCCATCAGGTCGCCATCGCTTTCCTCTACTACGTCCCCCAGATGGATGCCGATCCGGAACTCGATGCGCCGCTCCTGCTGAACGCCGGCATTGCGCTCGGCCATGCCATTTTGTACCTCGATGGCGCAGCGCACGGCATCGACAACGCTGCGGAACTCGACCAGCGCTCCATCTCCGGTGCGCTTGATCACGCGGCCATTGTGCACGGCGATGGTTGGATCGATCAGGTCGCTGCGCAGTGCCCGCAACCTTGCAAGGGTGCGGTCTTCGTCCTCGCTGGCGAGCCGGCTATATCCGACTACATCAGCGGCCAGAATTGCAGCCAGCTTGCGATTCTCGCTCATAGGGTCATCCCCCATCTCCACGATAGCAGGAAGACAGAGACAGGAGAACTTCCGCTTGGAGCGATCTCTTCTGAGATCAGGTTCTCTGGTGCATCTGCGACCTACAACCTGTTCGCCGACGATGTCTGCTTGGGAGCAACGGCAAAGCTTGCAGCAACGGACGCGTCAATCGTGGCAGGAGGCTGCAATTTTCCTGGCGGCACCCTGGACAAGCCCGAGCCGTTTCAGCTCGAGGCGTGCGTCGGGAAGTGCGCGATGAGCCGGATTGACAGGTTCCGACTGGGCGATGACATCGGCGACGAAACCCGGAATATCGACATTTGCGCTATCGGCACCAAGGATGGCAGACGCCGCTTCGATGAAGAGATCGTCTGATTTGCGAAGCCGCAATGCATGGCGTGGCTTTCCTCCACCCCTAAGCAGTGCGCTGAGCCACTTCCCGTCCCAGGAGGGCGAACTCGCATAAAGCTCGTGCCCCGAAAGCTCTGCCATCAATTCCCGCACGACGAGTTCGATGTCGCTTCCTTCTTCCTGCAGGCGGTCGCGCGAAATACCATGGATCTTCTCCGCATCTGCGGACCAGTCCGTCCATCCGGACTTCGGTTTGATCAGGAATGACCGCGAGCGCCCATCCTCGAAGACCCAGGCGATCTCGACGGGGTAGCTGTGCTTGCTGAGGGAGGAGGCTTCGAAGTCGAGAAATACGATCATCGCCAGTAGGTAGGGCGTGATGGAAATGGTCGCAATCCCGAGTCCGCGATCGGAGCCCTTTCTCTTCGATCGGTTTGATGGCTCATCCTGCTCGAATATGCCACTCACGACCATAGTTGGGGCACGTTAGCTCACCAGCAGTGTTTTTCGGTTTGCTGGTAGGGATGGGCAGCATTCTTGCGTGTCGCGTCCAGTGCCGGACTGCCCATAGCCGCGTCGAAGCGGTTGGCCCCTGGCTGTCGCGGGGTTTGCCTCGCCGCTTGAGTTTGATGGGCTCGCATCGCACGATTTGAGTACAAGGCATCGATGGGTGCTTCGACCATCTCGGCGGTGCCGAAATCAAAACATCGTTTCTTCGCAACTCGCGATGCAGGTGAGGGTATTTCTGATTGCTAATAAGAGTATAAAGCGGATCAACTTCAAGTTGAATTTTCCGTTGCAAATCAATGCGCGATGAGCAACTCGTCAGACGTTATGCTCATTGGATAGACGGGCCTTTTCCACTTCCTCTAGCGGCAGAACGCCAAACGTGCGATGGACGGCCGGTTCATATTGGTTATGAACTGCATCAACGCCCGCCGTGATCGCACTCCTCCATGACGGCCCTCGACCCCACGCCTCACGCAAAGCGGCAGCCAGTTCCCGACCATAGGCAGTTTCTTGCAGTGCCTCGAAAAGCATTCCGGCCTGGCGCAAGTCTTTGTCCTTCTTTGCGCGCCCACCGGCATCATCGAGGCGACGACCAGCGACAATCAGCTTATGGACCGCGAACCGCGACGGATCGGGCACAACGACTGAGACACCGGCACCATGCAGCAGGATCGTTCGGACCGGATCACGGATCAGGAAATCCATGTATCGGGGCGGTTCCGCCGCAGCTCCGCCGAGCGCGGGCATGTTCGCCGGTTGATCAGCGTATTCCTCCGATCCCCGGTTTGTCGTCAGGAACTGGACGCGGTAGCCGCTATCATTCCGGAAAGCATTAGAGCGGGGCGATCCGGATATGGGCGGGAGCGCCCGGAATGACGGATCGATCCCTTGCAGCAGTTCGACAACTGGCGGCATGGAATCTGCCACTTCTCCCGAGATCGCGTAATCTTGGGCAATGTCGGCATCACCTGTCAGGATCGCGGCCATGGGTAGGCGCACGCCAAGGTATGCCGCATAGCATTGAAAGGCGACCGTTCCCACCAAGACGCCACGAAGCCGGAAAAGACCGGCTGCAGCCAGCGCCTCGACGACCGCGCCCGTGAAACGATCCGGCGCGATCATACCGGCTTCGCGCGTCAGGGCTGAGACCATTTTTCGCCGGTTCTGGTAATCGTCCTTTTCAGCCCTGAAAGTTGCGACCCGAGCGGAGATTTCGGTATCGTCAGCAGGTCCGACATAACGCCGCTTTTGACCGCCCGCGCCGTCTGGTTCATCGAAATACCAGTATTTGCGATTATCGACTGTCACCGGGACGAAGCGACCCGTCGGAGGAAACTCGGCCGACCATTGAGCATCGAACGTCCGCTGTTGGAGTTCCGCTACCATCGTGCGAAACATGAGGTCAATTTGCTTCATGAGATCGGCCCCTATACCAGTTCCGCAGATCTAGTATAGCCAACTCGTTTGGGCAAGCTGCATCGCCCAGTTGGTGGTCTATACTGTTTCCGCAAATCTAGTATAGCCGGTTGGCCGCGCTGATGGACCTCGATCGGGTACTCAAGGAACGTGAACTCGCGGGTGCCGTCAAAGGCGATGTAGTCCTCATGGCCTTCTCCCGGCCATGTCTCACGCCATTTGTATCGCGGCACTGGGCCATTCTCCCCTTGGCCAGAGTGTCAACATTTGTCGTTCTTGTTCGTCGGCGGATTAGCGCTTCTTTCGGCGGCGTCCCCAAACAATTCGCTGTCAGTTTCAAGAAAAATTCGTTGACCGTTCCAGCGAAATCAAGGGTTCCCTATTCTGTCAACCTATTAGCCCAAGATAACCGGTATCAAGTCCTCCGAGCTATGGATCCCAATGGGTTCGCGGCCTTTGGCGCACGAATTAATTGATGCAATTTAGCAACCTCTAATTTATAATCGTGCCTTGCTATGTTTGCGGGCAGGGGGGCGTCATGAAAATTGGCCGGAGCATGCTTGCGGGTGCGGGCTTCCTAGCCCTTGGTTGTGTCCCAGGATGGGCTTGGGCACAACAGGTAACGGGTACGCCGGGTTCGCCCGGAGCCACCACCACCATTACCGGAAAACAACTTCCCTCACCGGATCCGAAATTTGGCGGCGCAATAAAGCAGAAGGCATCGGAATCGACACCATGGTGGGCCCCGCGCATCGTGCCACCCAGGGGGGCGCCCAACGTGCTGCTCATCATGACGGACGATCAGGGGTTCGGTGCACCGAGCACCTTTGGCGGCGTCATCCCTACGCCCGCGATGGATCGCATCGCGAAGGAAGGGCTGCGCTTCACGAATTTCCACTCCACGTCGCTCTGTTCGCCGACGAGGGCTGCCCTGATCACCGGACGCAACCATCATTCGGTCGGCTTCGGGGTCGTGGGTGAAATCGCGACGGGGTATCCCGGCTACGATTCCATTATCCCGATCGAGAAGGGCACCATCGGTACCATCCTGAAGGAAAACGGTTACGCCACGTCGTGGTTCGGCAAGAACCACAATACGCCGTCCTATCAGTCGAGCCAGGCGGGACCCTTCAACCAGTGGCCAAACGGCATGGGCTTCGACTACTTCTACGGCTTCGTCGGCGGCGATGCTAGCCAGTGGCAGCCGAACCTGTACCGCAACACCACAGCCATCTACCCTTTCGAAGGCAATCCGGGCTGGAACCTCGAGACGGCGATGGCCGATGAAGCGATCGGATACATCAAGCAATTGAAGGAGATTGCCCCCGGTAAGCCATGGCTCGTCTACTACGTGCCGGGCGCAACCCACGCGCCGCATCATCCGACGCCGGAATGGATCAAGAAGATCAGTGACATGCATTTGTTCGACGACGGCTGGAACAAGGTGCGGGAGACGATTTTCGCCAACCAGAAGCGGCTCGGCATCATGCCTCAGGACGCAAAGCTGACCCCTTGGCCGGACGGCCTGCCGCAATGGGATTCGCTGAGTTTCGATGAGAAGAAGCTGTTCATCCGTCAAGCGGATATCTACGGCGCCTATCTTGCCTATGCCGACCATGAGATTGGACGCGTCGTCCAGGCGGTCGATGACCTTGGCGAACTCGACAACACGTTGATCATCTACATCGGTGGTGACAATGGGGCGAGCGCGGAGGGCATGGTCAACGGCACTCCGAACGAATTCACGACCTTCAACGGTGTCTCGGTGCCGGTCAAGGACCAGTTCCTCTGGTATCCCTTCTGGGGCTCGGAGCGAACCTTCCCGCACTATGCGGCCGGGTGGGCCTGGGCGATGGATACGCCGTTCAAGTGGGTCAAGCAGGTGCCCTCGCATTTCGGGGGAACCTCGCAGGGCGTCGTCATGTCGTGGCCCGGCCATATCACCGACGCAGGCGGGGTGCGCCGTCAGTTCCACCACGTGATCGATATCGTGCCGACCATACTCGAGGCATCAGGCATTCCGGCGCCGGACATGATCAATGGCATTCCACAGAGCCCGATCGAGGGTGTCAGCATGGTCTACACCTGGGACAAGGCCAACGCGAATACTCCGACACGGCACGAAACCCAATATTTCGAGATGCTCGGCAACCGCGCCATCTATCACGACGGCTGGGTGGCGGCGACGACGCCGGCCACGCTGCCATGGGAACTCAGCACCAAGACGCCGCCTGATGTGATTACCGGCTACAACTGGGAACTCTACAATGTCGTTGATGATCCGACAGAAGCCAACGATCTGGCGTCAGCCTCGCCCGACAAGCTGAAACAGATGCAGGACCTCTTCTACTCCGAGGCAAAGAAGTACAACGTGCTGCCGCTCGACAACTCGACGCTTACCCGATGGAACACGCCACGCCCGAACCTCACGGCCGGTCGAACGGAATTCAGCTATTCTGGTGAACTGAGCGGCGTGCCCGCGAGTGCGGCCCCCAACATCATGAACAAATCCTACACAATCACCGCCGATGTCGATATTCCCGAGGGCGGTGCGGAGGGCATGATCGTCACGGAAGGCGGGCGCTTCGGCGGCTACGGCCTCTTCCTGAGCAAGGGCGATTTCGGCGTTGGCCGGGGCAGGGTGGTCTTCCTCTACAACCTGCTCGACCTCAAGCGGACCATATGGGAAGGGCCCGAACTGGAAGTAGGCAAACACCGGGTCACCTTTGACTACAAGGCGGACGGCACCAATCTCGGTACAGGCGGTACGGGCGTCCTCTCGGTCGACGGAAAGGAGGTAGCCCGCAACTCCCTGGAACATGGCATTCCGGTGACGTTTCCCGAGGACGAGACCTTCGACGTCGGCCTTGATACGCGCACAGGCGTGGCGCTCGTGGAATATCGCTACGACACGCCATTCAAGTTCACCGGCAAGATCGACAAGCTGACCTTTGAGCTCGGGAGGAGCAACCAATGAGCCTCAAGCGCACCATCATCACGCTTGGCATCACCCTTGCCGTAGCCGCGAACCTCGGCATTCTGACGGCGTCGACGTCGATCGCCGAGGATGCCATCACCGCGCCAGCGACGAAGTCCATCGGCACCTCGAGCACGCAGAAGACGGAACTGGTTCCGTCGCTTATCGTAATGAACTCCGATGGTGCGACCTTAAAGGGCGACACGCTGACGCTGACGAGCATTTCCAACAACTCGATCCTGTTCGCCGACCGGCCGGTGCGTTCCGCCGGACATGCGCTGACCACGCACTTGCTGGAAGAGTGGGCTCAGGGCGGAAGCTTCGAGAAGGATCCACCAAACGCCACCGTCTCGGTGCTGAACAAGGACGCGTCGAGCGTTGAGGACGCCGTCGTCGTTTTGAAGGAGCCAAAGCTCGAGGGCGCGAACCTGACGTTCAAGGTGGATATACTGGAGGGCAGTCTCGCCAGGGCAGATGGCCCGGCATCGATTTTCATCGACATTATTGGCATGCCGAGGACCCCGCGATCCTTTGCGGGTGTGGCACGACGAACCGCTTATCGGGGAGCATGGTACGGAGCGGCTGCCGCTGGTGCGGCCGCGGCCGCCTACGACCGTCCCTATTACCGGCCCTACTACCCGCCGCCAGCCTGCGGATATTATCCGCTGCCACCGTGCTAGTGTTGCCACGTCCTCGTGACCAAGGTGTCCGAGAGGAGGATCGGCGTGATGAACAGGGCGCTGGCTGTCGCGGCCATCGGTGAAATTGTGACTGGCCTGGCGTTGGTCGCCATCCCCGCGCTCGTCGGTGAGCTTCTGCTTGGGGAGGCCTTGGTGGGCGTGGCGGCGGCCGCCGCGCGTGTCGCCGGCATTGCGCTGATCGGACTGGGTATCGCCTGTTGGCGGAGCAAACCCCTTGAGGGCATGCTCTCTTACAGTATCCTTGTGACCTTCTATCTCGCCTATCTCGGTCTAGCTCACGGAATGACCGGTATTCTGCTTTGGCCAGCTGTGGTCCTGCATGCTGTCCTTTCGCTCCTGCTGGCACGTATCTGGCGCGGCGATGCGATCAAGTGAGTTTCGCCGCGATAGTCTGGCCAAGCGGTATTTGAATGCGATCACCCTGTCATGACCGCTTGTGATCTCTGATAAGTCGGTATGATTACAGTCCCATACTTCCGTTTCCTCAAGCAAATTAGCGACCGGCTACTCAAGGATTGATCGAGCGACAGGACACCAGTACGCCGATGTCATTGTAGATAAACTCGGCCCTTCGGTTATTGTCCCGTTCCAACATGAACCAATCCAATGTTTCGACCTGGAAGGTCAGTATTCCGAAAACCGCTTTCCCGGTGGTGTCGCCTGATGTAGCCATGTGCACTTGTGTGTCACTGCCCAATGGGTCTCCGGGCGGTCCACCTGTATAGGTTCTACGGGTCCACTCCGATAGCTTTGTCCAAGCCTCCTCTGCCTGCTCACTGAAAGGTCCATGAAGCGTCGCCGTCCCCTTTAGACGAAGCTGCAACCTGGTTCGGCTGCAGAATCCAAGAACCGTGACACAGGCATTTGATTCTATCTCGCTCCACTTTCGGCTTCGAATATCGGTATGGAACTCCAAGAGGCGGCCACGTCTATCTGCCTTTCGCAGCACAATCATGCGTGCTTGCGGCCGCAACGATGCGTCGACCGAACATAGGGTCACCTGCCTGAAACTTGACTCTGGACTGAGGGCACCCTTCTCAAGTTCGCTCCACGCCGATGCTTCCACCTCGCACAGGCTTGCTTCTTCGATATCCAAATTATTGGCTCCTGCCAGATCCTTGGGGGCTCATGCTCGCTCTATCCTTTAATAGCGCGCTTGTGATCCCAGGAGAAAACAGTTCTTCGCGTGATTGTCAGTAGAAAAACTATGTCTTCAGACGCGCCTCAATGGTTTTTGAGATCGTGGCTGGCAGACAGTTCGTCATGGAACTGTCATAAAAGGCACGAGCTGATTCGCCCTGACCGAGGTCACCGGCGCTCTTTTTGTCAGGACGCAACCATATTGACGACAACTCCACTCCGACCGGCGCTTGGCAACTCCCCTGAAGATACGGTCGAACAGGCAGGCGCACTGTGCTTTCGCCAGGTTGAGCCTGGTGGCGAGCCTGAGGTCTTGCTTATTTCCAGCCGTCGTACCGGAGACTGGGGTATTCCCAAAGGGCACATGGAATCTGGGGAGAGTGCATCCGAGGGTGCCGTGCGCGAGGCTTTTGAGGAGGCAGGCGTTCGTGGCATCGTGACGAGGGATCCGGTTGGATCCTTCAGTTACCAAAAATCCGGAACCCCTTCGATCTTTCGTGTTTGCCTATATCGCATTCGCGTTACGACGACCTTCGACGATTTTCCCGAGAAGGGTCAACGCATCCTACGTTGGCTACCCGCATCGATTGCTGCGAATGAGGTTGCCCATCCGGACTTGCGCGGTCTGATTTCGAGCGTCCTTTCTGTCACTGACTGCCACACCAAAGTTTAGGTGCCTTGGTTCGGCGGCTGACCTGTCGGCTTGACCGATCGTTCCCTCGGCTGGCGTGTGGTAGCCGAGAAAGTTGCGTTGCCGGTCGTTGAGTTTGCCGCCCGAGGTCGGTCAGGTCTTCACGAGAGCAAGATCGGCCTTGCCGGGCATGCGCCCCCGCAACGCCGCCGCTTTGCTTGGTTTGCCTTGAAACGCGCGACCCCAAAGTACAAGTCTCGCTGGGTAATGCAAAGCTGTTCAAAGCCCCCAGATGACAGCCTCTTCATGGCGCTTGATGAGGTGGCGGAGATCCTGAAAACCGGTTCGGATGAAGGAGGCGAATTGTTCGACGGCGGGCGTCCTTGGGGCGTCCGTCCTCTTCAGGATCGCCAGCGCCCGCTCCGGGTGGGGAATGTTCACCGGCAGGGCTGTGATCGTCTTTTCCTTGCGTTGCGCGAAAACGACGCTGTGCGGCATCACTGTCAGCGCATCTGCCGATTTCAGATAGTTGATCACTGCCATAAGCGACCCGCCTGAATAGCGGATCTTGATCTCTGTCGCGCCGAAGGAGAGCAGCAGCGCGCGAAGGTCCGTCATCAGCGGGCTTCCGGGCGGCGGGGCGACCCAGGGATAATCAAGCAGATGGCTCGGCTGCGGCCGGCGTTTCAAGAGCAGCGGATGCGTCATGCGGCAGGCAATGACGTTGCGGCCGGGCAGGATTTGCTGGAATTCCAGCCCGGAGCCCTCGTCGAGAATGTCGATCGGGCAGATGGCAAGGTCGATCTGGTCGGCTTTCAATGCGGCGCGCAGATCCGGGAAATAGCCGTAGCTCTGATCTATGCGCACATCGGGATGGTGTGCCTGGAATTCTGCGCAGAGCCCGGCGATCAGGGCATCCATGAAGAACGGCGTGCCGCCGACGCGCACGACGCCGCTCTTGCCAACGCGGAAACTTTCAAGGAGATCGGAAGCCTTGCGGGAGGCGGCCAGCATGACGAAGCCATGCTCGGCCAGTGCCAGGCCGAAGGGCGTCGGCTGCAGCGGTCGCCGGCCTTTGATGAACAGCGGTTCGCCGACGCGCTTTTCCAGCATGGAAAGTGTGCGCGACACGGCTGGCTGGGCGAGCCCGAGCAGCGCCGCGCCCTCCGTCACGCCGCCAGTCTTGACGACGGCAGCAAGCTGGATCAGGTGACGTTCATCGATCTTCATAACGATCTGTTATATTGAGCTGAAGCAAAATCATCAATCCATCCGCTTCCTGCTGTTATGGTGGATTTATCAGGACGGCGGGATGGGGAGGTGGAGCATGTCGTTGGGTGCCAAAGCGCTCACATTCAGCGAAGCGACATCGTCGGAAGCCTTCGCCGAGCGTTTTTCCACCGGTCCAGACAGCAATCTGCCGCGGCTCATCGCTGCCGCCGTAACCCATGTGCACGATCTCATCAAACAGTTCCGCCCGACCCAGGACGAGTGGCGCAAGGTCATCGCCTTCCTGACGGAGGTCGGCCACGCGTCTGATGATCGCCGCCAGGAATGGGTGCTGCTCTCCGACCTCATCGGAGCCTCCGCGCTGGTGGAAGAGATCAACACCCGCCGGCCGAAAGGCGCAACGCCGAACACCATTCGCGGCCCATTCTTTCGCAACGACACACCGGAGCGCGCCTGCGGATCCTCCATCTCGCTCGATGGCATCGGGGAGCCGCTCGCCGTCGAGGTACAGGTGAATGATCTCGATGGGCTGCCGATCGGGGGCGCCGAGGTCGTGACCTGGCAGGCCAATTCCGAGGGATTTTACGAGAACCAGCAGCCCGACCTGCAGCCCGAACACAATCTGCGCGGCCTGTTCCGCACGGATGCGCAGGGCCACTTTGACTACCGTTCTGTCGTGCCCTCGGGTTACGGTGTACCGGATGATGGACCGGTCGGGAGACTTTTTGCCGATACCGGCTATCCGCTGCGCCGCCCGGCGCACCTGCATTTTGTCATCCGCGCCAAGGGATTCGAGACGATCACCACCCAGATTTATGATGCCAGCGACCCGCATCTTTCCGAGGATGCGCTGTTCGGCGTGCGGCCGGAACTTGTTTCCCGTTTCGAGCCCGCCGACGTCGATGGCAGGCACGGCAAGGCCGCAGACCTCACCTTTGTCATGGTTCGCGCCAAGCCGGGGAGGGCGTCATGACCCAACCCTTTTCCTATGCCGGCAGCCCGGCCCGCATCATCTTTGCTGAAGGCGCGAGAAGTCAGGTGGGCCAGTGGATCGAGAAAGCCGGCTGCAGGCGGGCACTCGTTCTCTCGACCCCGCAACAGAGGGCGGATGCCGAGGCTCTGGCCCGTGAAATCGGCAAGCTTGCCTGCGGCGTGTTTTCGGGTGCCACCATGCACACTCCGGTCGATGTGACGGAAGCAGCGGTGAAGGTGGCGGCTGAGACACTGGCGGATTGCGTCGTCTCTCTCGGTGGCGGATCGACCACCGGGCTCGGCAAGGCGATCGCCTATCGAACCGACCTTTTGCAGATCGTCGTACCGACCACCTACGCCGGTTCGGAGGTCACGCCGATCCTCGGCCAGACGGAAGCCGGCCGCAAGACGACGATACGCGATGCGAAAATCCTGCCGGAGGTCGTCATTTACGATCCGGCACTGACCCTCGGCCTTCCGGTCGCCATGAGCATCACCAGCGGGCTCAATGCCATGGCCCATGCAATGGAAGGACTTTATGCGCAGGACCGCAATCCGATTTCGACGCTGATGGCGCTGGAGGGCCTGCGCGCCCTTGCCCGCAGCTTGCCGGAGATCGTCAACGCACCTCGCGATGTAAAAGCCCGCAGTGACGCGCTCTATGGCGCCTGGCTCTGCGGCACGGTGCTTGGCACGGTCGGCATGGCGCTGCACCACAAGATCTGCCACACGCTCGGCGGCTCGTTCGATACGCCGCATGCAGAAACCCACGCGGTCATGCTGCCTCATACTGTCGCCTTCAACGCCACTGCAGCCGCTGCGGAACTTGCCCCGGCTGCGGAGATTTTCGGCGGATCGATCGGTGGCGGGCTATGGGATTTCGCAAAGGCGATCGGAGCGCCGCTGTCCTTGAAGGAATTTGGGTTGAGCGAGGCCGATCTTGATCGCGCCGCGTCAATTTCGGTCGAAAATCCCTACTGGAATCCACGGCCGATCGACAAGACGTCGATCCGGTCCTTGTTGCAGGACGCCTTCGAGGGGAGGCGGCCGACAGACTGACATTTGCATGCCGCTTTGCGCGCTCTTTGGGAGGAGAGGACAATGGGAGGAAGCATGTTTACCAGACGCGATTTTCTGAAGACGACGGCCGCCGGCGGGGCCGTTCTCGCCACATCGGGCCTTGCCGCCCCGGCGATCGCAAAGGACGTTGCGATCAAGCTCGGCTATGTCAGCCCGCAGACCGGCCCGCTCGCCGCCTTCGGCGAAGCCGACAAGTTCGTCATCGATGCCTTCCTGGCAACGACCAAGGGTATGGGCCTCAATTACGAGGTGGTGGTGAAGGACAGCCAGTCCAACCCCAACCGTGCGGCGGAAGTGGCAAAGGAACTGATCGTCGACAACGAGATCAACCTCATGCTGGTCTCCTCGACCCCGGAAACGACAAACCCGGTCTCGACCACTTGCGAGGCCGAGGAGATGCCCTGCATCTCGACCGTCGCGCCCTGGCAGCCCTGGTTCATCGGCCAGCAGGGCAATCCCGGCGACCCGGCCTCATGGAAGCCGTTCAACTATGCCTACCACTTCTTCTGGGGGCTTGAGGATATTATCGCCGTCTTCACCGGCATGTGGGGCCAGATAGAGACCAACAAGAAGGTCGGCGGCCTCTTCCCGAACGATGGCGACGGCAATGCCTGGGGCGACAAGGTGGTAGGCTTCCCGCCCGTCTTGGAAAAGCTCGGCTATGGGCTGACCGATACCGGCCGCTACCAGAACCTGACGGACGATTTTTCCGCACAGATCAATGCCTTCAAGCAGGCCGGAACCGATATCCTGACCGGCGTGATGATCCCGCCTGATCTCACCACTTTCTGGAACCAGGCCAAGCAGCAGGGCCTGAAGCCGAAGATCGCTTCGATCGGCAAGGCGCTTCTCTTCCCGCAAACCGTGGAGGCGCTGGGCGACGCCGGTCACAACCTGTCGACCGAAGTCTGGTGGACGCCGAGCCATCCGTTCAAGTCGTCGCTGACGGGCGAAACGGCTGCGACCGTTGCAGAGGCCTTCACCAAGGCGACGGGGCGTCCCTGGACGCAGCCGATCGGCTTTGCCCACGCCCTGTTCGAGCTAGCGGTCGATGTGATGAAGCGCGCCGAGGACGTGGGCGATGGCGATGCGGTTGCCAAGGCCATCGGCAAGACCAAGCTCGATACGCTCGTTGGTCCAGTTGCCTGGGGCAGCGACAAGCTGCCGCCTTTTGCCCAGAAGAACATTGCCAAGACGCCGCTTGTCGGCGGCCAGTGGCGACTGAAATCGGGCGGCGGGTATGATCTCGTGGTTGTCGAAAACAGCCTGGCGCCGAATGTGCCGCTGGGCGGCAAGCTGGAGGCATTGGCCTAGGCTCTTCCCGGGGAGGAGGGGAACCGGAATTGTGGATTTGCTCTTGCCTCTCCCCGCGCGGGGAGAGGTGGCCCGTCAGGCCGGATAAGGGGTTTTCCCGGAAAGCCGCACAAAGAACCGAGAACGTGATGCCCATACTCGAACTCAACGCTGTATCAAAATCCTTCGGCGCGCTCGTCTTTGCCGAAAACATCGGCTTTTGCGTGGAGCCGGGTGAGGCGCTCGGCGTCATTGGGCCGAATGGCGCCGGCAAGTCGACCCTCTTCAATCTGATCAGCGGCAATCTTTCCGTCGCGACCGGCACCATCCACTTCGATGGCCGTGACGTCACCCGTCAGCCCCCGATGCAGCGCTGCCTGGCCGGCATGGGCCGCACTTTCCAGATCCCGCAGCCTTTCGATCAGCTGACTGTTTATGAAAACCTTCTTGTCGCTGGCGCTTTTGGTGCGCAGGCGAGGGAAAGCGAGGTCGCCGGTCTTTGCGCTGATATTCTCGTGGAAACCGGTCTGATTGCCAAGGCCAACATGCCCGCGGGCTCGCTTACCCTCCTTGAACGCAAGCGGCTGGAGCTTGCCCGCGCGCTCGCCACAAAGCCGAAGCTTTTGCTGCTCGATGAAATCGCCGGCGGGCTGACCGAGGGCGAATGCCGCCAGCTGGTTGCCACCATCAAGCGCGTGCATCAGCGCGGCATCGCCGTCATCTGGATCGAGCATGTGCTGCACGCCTTGACCGCAGTCGCCGAGCGCATCCTCGTGTTGAATTTTGGCCGGGTGATCGGGGTCGGCGATCCGGAGACGATCATGGCCTCCAGCGAAGTACGCGAAATCTATCTGGGAATGGAGGTCTGATGCCAAGCCTCATCGAAACCCGAGCCCTCACTGCCTTCTATGGCGATTTCCAGGCAATCTTCGGCGTCGATATCAGGCTCGACGCCGGTGAGACCGTCGCCGTGATCGGCGCAAACGGCGCCGGTAAATCAACCCTGATGCGCTCGATCGCGGGCATCATCACCAATCGCGCCGAGATGATCCTGCATCGCGGCGAACCGATCGGCGCGCTTGCCGCCCCCGATGTCGTGCGCCGCGGCATCGCGCTGGTGCCGGAAGGGCGAAAGCTGTTTTCCTCTCTCACCGTCGAGGAAAACCTGCAGGTCGGCGCTTACGGCCGCTCGGTGGACGGTCCCTGGACCCTCGACAGCATCTACCGGCTTTTTCCAATCCTGAAAGAGCGCCGCCGCAATCCGGCGACCGCGCTGTCTGGCGGCCAGCAGCAGATGGTGGCAATCGGCCGGGCGCTGATGTCGAACCCGGACATCCTGCTTTGCGACGAGCTGAGCCTCGGTCTTGCGCCCGTGGTCATCAAGGATATCTACGCCGCCTTCTCCAAGATTAGTGCCGCGGGCGCTGCCATCATCATCGTCGAGCAGGATATCGCCCAGGCGTTGAAGGTTGCCGACCGCGTCTATTGCATGATGGAGGGCCGCGTCACGCTGTCCGGTCAACCGGCGGAGTTCGATCGCGCCGATATCCATGCGGCCTATTTCGGAGCAGAGCCCAATGAGCTTCATTGATACGCTCCTGCAGGGTGTGCTGCTCGGCGGCCTCTATGCCCTTTTTGCCGCGGGCCTGAGCCTTGTCTTCGGCATCATGCGCCTTGTCAATCTGGCCCACGGCGACCTTATCGTGCTCGCGGCCTTCCTCATCCTTGTGATCGTCTCCACGCTCGGGCTCGATCCCTTCGTCGCCGCCGTTATTGCAGCCCCGCTGATGTTCGCCCTCGGCTGGGTGCTGCAATATCACCTGCTGAACCGCACTCTGGGCAAGGATATCCTGCCGCCGCTGCTCGTCACCTTCGGCCTGTCGATCGTCATCCAGAACGGCCTCCTGGAAGGGTTCACCGCCGATAGCCGCCGCATCTCGGCCGGTGCGCTGGAAACGGCGTCTGTCAGTCTCGGCAATATCAGTGCCGGCGTGATGCCGCTGATCACCTTCGCCTCCGCGATACTGGTTATCGTCGCGCTCAACCAGCTGATCTATCGCACTGCGCTTGGCCGCGCCTTCCGCGCCACCTCCGATGACGTAGTGACCGCAAGTCTCATGGGTATCCGGCCGAACTCGATCTTCGCCATCGCCACCGGGCTTGCGATGGTGATCGTTACGATCGCGGCGCTCTATCTCGGCACGCGCGCGAATTTTGACCCGACGGCGGGGCCGGCGCGGCTGATCTACGCCTTCGAGGCTGTCATCATCGGCGGGCTTGGGTCGCTCTGGGGCACGCTTGCCGGTGGCATCATCCTCGGTGTCGCTCAGACCGTCGGCGCGGCTATCAATCCGGAATGGCAGATCCTTGTCGGGCATATCGCCTTCCTACTCGTGCTTCTCTTCCGGCCGCGCGGCCTGTTTCCCCGAGCAGCGGACTGAGACGCCATGACCCCAGGTCTTGAAACCATGACGACCGAGATCGAAGCGCCCGCGGGCTGGCGGGTGGAAACGCGCACACGGCTTTCCACCATATTCGCCGTCATTTCCCTGGTCTTGGTCCTGGTGCTGACCGCGGCTCCCTTCCTTGTCTCGCGCGGGGTGATTCAGGATCTGTTCTTCATTCTCACCATGCTGGCGCTGGCGCAGAACTGGAACCTGCTTGCCGGCTATGCGGGTCTGATCTCCGTCGGTCAGCAGCTCTTTGTCGGCTGCGGTGCCTATGCTCTGTTCGGCCTGGTGATCCTTGCGGGTCTCGATCCCATCCTCGCCATCCCGCTTGCCGGTCTCTTCGCCATGATCATCGCCGTACCCACGTCCTTCGTCGCCTTCCGGCTTTATGGTCCCTATTTCGCGATAGGCACCTGGGTCATCGCAGAAGTCGGGCGGCTGCTTTTTGCGCAGTGGAAGATGCTCGGCGGCGGCACCGGCACCTCGCTGCCACGCGAAGCGACACGGGAGATGCTCGGCATCTCGCTGCTTCAGGACTGGTTCGGCATGCGCGCTTCCGCGGCTGCCGACGCGCTAGCATACTGGTTGGCGTTGGCGCTCGCGGCGCTGACGATCGCCTTCGTTTACAAGTTGCTGCGCTCCAAGCAGGGCCTCGGGCTCGCGGCCGTGCGCGACAACGAAACGGCGGCCCGAGCGCTCGGTGTCGATGCGCGGAAGCTCAAGACTGCGATCTACCTGCTGACGGCGTTTCTCACCGGCATCGTCGGCGCGCTCATCTACCTGCAGAAGGCTCGGATTTCGCCCGATGCCGCCTTCTCGCTCACCGATTGGACGGCCTATGTCGTCTTCATCGTTGTCATCGGCGGCATCGGCACGATCGAAGGTCCGATCCTCGGTGTCATCATCTTCTTTCTGCTGCAGAATGCCTTTTCGAACTACGGCTCCTGGTATCTGATGGCGCTTGGTGGGCTGGCCATCGTCACCATGCTTTTTGCGCCAAGGGGGCTCTGGGGGCTGATCTGCGACCGCACCGGTTGGGAACTCTTTCCGGTCCGCCGCCTGCTGAAGGGCGGACCACTCAGACAGGATGACAAGGGAGGGCCGAATGGCTGACATCACCACCGACGTTTTGATCATTGGAACGGGACCCGCGGGCTCGGCGACAGCCGCGCTGCTTGCTACCTACGGTCTCGAGCCGCTGGTGATCAACCGCTACCGCTGGCTGGCAAACACGCCGCGCGCGCACATCACCAACCAGCGCACCATGGAGGTTCTCCGTGATCTCGGCCGCGACGTGGAAGACGAGGCCTACATGTTCGCGACCGAGCAGGATCTGATGGGCCAGAACGTGTTCTGCACCGCCGTTGCGGGGGAGGAGATTGGCCGCATGCAGAGCTGGGGCAACCATCCGCTCTCGCGTGCCGAGCATATCCTGTCCTCGCCCGGACGCATGAATGACCTGCCGCAGACCTATATGGAGCCGCTGCTCTTCAAGACGGCCTGCTCGCGTGGCGCGCAGTCGCGCATGTCAACCCAGTATCTCACCCATGTGCAGGATGCCGAGGGCGTCACCACCACCTGTCTCGACCGGTTGACCGGCAAGGAAATCACCATCCGCTCAAAATTCCTGATCGGTGCCGATGGCGGCAACTCCAAGGTCGCCGAACATGCGGGTCTTTCCTTCGAAGGAAAGATGGGCGTCGCCGGCTCGATGAACATCCTGTTCGAGGCCGATCTTTCCCGCTATGTCGCCCATCGCCCCTCGGTACTTTACTGGGTGCTGCAGCCGGGCGCGGATGTCGGCGGCATCGGCATGGGGCTCGTGCGCATGGTGCGGCCGTGGAACGAGTGGCTGATCGTCTGGGGTTATGACATCAACCAGCCGGCGCCCGAGGTCGACGAGGCCTCCGCGACCAAGGTTGTGCGCGAGCTGACGGGCGTTGCCGACCTCCAGCCCAAGATCAAGTCGGTCTCCACCTGGACGGTCAACAACATGTATGCGACGACGCTTTCGAATGGCCGCGTCTTCTGCATGGGCGATGCCGCCCATCGCCATCCGCCGTCGAATGGTCTCGGTTCCAACACCTCGATCCAGGATGGTTTCAACCTCGCCTGGAAGCTCGCCATGGTCATCAAGGGGCAGGCCGGAACGGGACTGCTCGACAGCTATCAGGCTGAGCGTGCGCCGGTCGCCAGGCAGATCGTCACCCGCGCCAACAAGTCGATTGAGGAATTCGGTCCAATCTTCAAGGCGCTCGGCCTGCTCGATTCCGTTGATCCGGTGAAAATGCAGCAAAACATGGATGCGCGCTGCGACGATACCGCCGATGCCGAGCGCCAGCGCGCCGCAATCCGCGAGGCAATCGCCTACAAGGTCTATGAATTCGATGCCCATGGTGTCGAGATGAACCACCGCTATGCCTCGACCGCTGTCGTCAAGGATGGCCAACCGGAACCGGCCTTCGGGAAGGACGCCGAGTTGCATTTCCAGCAGACGACATGGCCCGGCGCCCGGTTGCCACATGCCTGGCTGTTTGGCGCCGATGGTGGCAAGGTGTCGAGCCTTGATCTCACCGGCCACGGCGTCTTCACCATCCTGACCGGCATCGGCGGCGATGGCTGGGTGGCGGCGGCAAAGGCATTGTCGAAGGAATTCGGCCTGCCGATCACCGTTCACAAGATAGGCCCACGGCAGGCATGGCAGGATCTGACTGGTGACTGGGCCCGCATCCGCGAGGTCCGCGATTCCGGTGCTGTGTTCGTGCGGCCGGATCACCATGTTGCCTGGCGCGCAGATGCGGCGGTCGCCGATCCCGAAGGCGCCCTGCGCCGCGTGTTGAAGACCATCCTGGATCGGTGAGGTGATCATGAACGCCAAGGAAAAGGGCTATTTCACCGAGGAAAATTCCGTCGAGGTGGTCACAAGCCGAAACGCCGATGCGAAAAGCGCGCGATTGAAGGAGGTGATGGAGGTCGTCACCCGCAAGCTGCACGAGGCGGTAAAGGAACTGGAGCCGACGCAGGAGGAATGGATGGAGGCGATCCTCTTCCTCACCCGCACCGGCCATATGTGCAACGAATGGCGGCAGGAGTTCATCCTCCTGTCAGATGTGCTCGGCGTCTCGATGCTGGTCGATGCGATCAACAACAGAAAGCCCTCGGGCGCCTCCGAGAGTACCGTCCTTGGACCATTCCACGTCGCGGATGCGCCGGAACTGCCGATGGGTGCCAATATCTGCCTCGACGAGAAGGGCGAGGACATGGTGATCAGCGGCCGCATCCTCGATACCGCGGGCCGGCCGATTGAAAATGCGGTCATCGATGTTTGGCAGGCGAATGACGAGGGGTTCTACGACGTGCAGCAGAAGGGCATCCAGCCGGATTTCAACCTGCGCGGCATTTTCCGCACGGGTGCTGATGGACATTACTGGTTTCGCGCGGTGAAGCCGAAATACTATCCGATCCCGGACGATGGCCCGGTCGGCCTGCTGCTCGGCCATCTCGGTCGCCATCCCTACCGGCCGGCGCATCTGCACTATATTGTCAAGGCAGACGGGTTCGAAACACTCACCACCCACATCTTCGACCCGGATGATCCCTATATCCACTCGGATGCGGTCTTCGGCGTCAAGGAAAGCCTGCTCGCAAAATTCTGCCTGATGATCGATCCTGTTCGGGCACACGAACTCGGGTTCCGGGATAAATTCTGGCAGGTGGAACACGATTTCGTACTGGCTCCAAATCCGCGTCTATGAGCCGGAAGCGAGGCCCCGCCGCGGCAGTATTCACGACGATCGCGTTCTACCGCGCCTTGAGGAGAAGACACTGATTGAAGTGCCGCGCAACGCTCGTCCTTACGCGGCTTTGCTCTCATGACGGGCAGGAGTGCCTTTCGGCTTGCCATACAAGTCGATATTGGCATCGCCCCACTGCTTCAGGGCGAGGAGGATCGGCTCCATGCTGCGGCCAAGCGGAGACAGGCTGTATTCCACTTTCGGCGGCACCTGCGCATAGACCTTTCGTTCGATCAACCGATCCTCTTCGAGCTCGCGAAGCTGGTTCGTCAGCATGCGGGGAGTGACGTTTTGTAGCTGTCGCCGGATCTCATTGAACCGAAGCGTGCCAGAAAGAAGGTGGAAGAGCACCACAGACTTCCATTTGCCATCGATGAGGCCGATCGCAGCTTCGACCGAGCAACCCGGCGAGCAATCGAACCGGGAATGACGAACCTTGCCCATCTACAGTATCCTTCTTGGTACTACGTGCATATTTTGTGCGTATTGCACTTTAGCGAATATACGCCAGCTTATGCCTCATATCAAACAGCAAGAAGCAGGAGCTCAACATGAAGGCTGTGGCGTACAAGGCAGCAGGATCCATCGAGCGCAAGGATGCCCTGATCGACGTCGAACTTCCCCGTCCGACGGCGTCCGGCCGCGATATTCTCGTCGAAGTCAAGGCCGTGTCGGTGAATCCGGTCGATACCAAGATCCGCAGAAGCGTAAATCCTGCGCGCGATGAATGGAAAATTCTGGGTTGGGATGCCGTCGGCACGGTCCTCGAGACTGGCCCGGAGGCGGGCGACTTCTCAGTCGGTGACGAAGTGTTCTACGCAGGCTCCCTGATCCGACCCGGCGCCAACAGCCAGTTCCACGTCGTCGACGCACGAATCGTCGGACGGAAGCCGAAGACGCTGTCCAATGCCGAGGCTGCAGCCCTGCCTCTCACGGCGATCACTGCCTGGGAAATGCTCTTCGACCGGCTCGACATCCGCAGGCCGGTGCCAGGCGCCGCCAACGCTATCGTCATTATCGGCGGAGCGGGCGGCGTGGGGTCTATCGCAATCCAGCTCGCGCGCGCTCTGACTGATGTCACTGTCATCGCAACCGCATCTCGGCCGGAAACGCAGGAATGGGTGAAGTCGTTGGGTGCTCACCATGTGATCGATCATTCAAGGCCGATCGCCGATCAGGTGGCAGCCCTCGGCATCGGTGCCCCGGCTTATGTCTTCTCGACGACGGAGACCAACCGTCATCTGAAGGAAATCATCGAGCTGATCGCTCCGCAGGGGCGCTTCGGCTTGATTGACGATCCTGAAACCCTGGACGTGACAGGTTTCAAGCGAAAGGCGGTCTCTATACACTGGGAGCTGATGTTCACGCGTTCGATCTATCAGACGGCAGACATGGCGGAGCAGGGGAAGCTGTTGAACGAGGTCTCTCGTCTCGTCGACGATGGCAAGATTCGCACGACCTTGACGGAGACACTATCGCCGATCAACGCAGCAAACCTGCAAAAGGCGCACGCCGGGATCGAGAGCGGTAAGACCAAGGGCAAGGTCGTTCTTGAGGGCTTCTGAACCACCGTAGGCGGATCTCCATGGTGTGATCCGCCAGCTAGTCCTCCTCCAATAGATTTTTGGCTGAAGATCTCGGTCCTGTTGGTTGATCAATGAGAGGCTGGGCCGTGTCAAAGAATCAAATTCCTGAACGGGATCGCCGCAAACGGCGTCACCACTCTCAAGCGCACAGCAGTCGACCCGCAGATGGTTGCGGAGCAAATGCCACAAAGCCAAAACTGCTGTCACCCGACCTAAGGAATGCTCCTTTGCTGGAACACGTCCACTTCCACAGTACGTTGATAGCCATCAGGCGCGGCAGCTACTCTTCGTCAGTCACCGCAAAGACGAGACCGAAGATGGGTGCAAACCGTTCCAACACTTCCACCAAGACATCATCCGGCACCTTGTCTTGAAACTTCTCAGCATTCCGATTTCGCCAGTCCATTGATTTTACTTGGTCGATTTGGATGACACCAGTGACGCTCGTTCCCGCGCCGATCAACTGCACTGCAAAGCCATTGGCGCGAGAGGCGCTACCCGTCGTGGTTATCGGCGCGATGAATGCAAAGCCCGTAGCCATATTGAATTTGAATGCCGACAAAATGAGTCCGGCGTGGCGTCCACGTTGCTCTTTGTCTGCAGAGGGCTGCATGTCGAGCCACCAGATCTCGCCAGGGGCTGGGATGTTAGGTCTTACCAAACCTCATTCCCTACTGCAGGTGCATTGATCCACGCTTGTTCTTCTGGAGACCGAGAAGAGTTGGCGTCATAACCCTCCAGCAATTCATCGAGCGTATATTTGGGTTGACGCACCTTCATTGTCTTAAGGGCACTCGATGCGGGTTCTGCGATAACCTGCCTTCCCTTTACCGAAACGATCATCTCTTGGCCCTCTGTTAGACCGAGCATGTTGCGAGCAGCGGCCGGCACAGTTAGGACCAACGAGCCGCCAGCCTTCTTTAGCTTGGAGGTTGTCGAAAAGTCTTTCCTCGCCGATTGACCTCTTGTTGTCGCCATTAGCTTCGCCTCATAAATGTAGAACATCGGAATGGGTAGGTCGCAAGATGCGTACGTCCAGGGCCAACGCCCCCCGAGGTGGCGATGGCCCGAACATTCTGTCCCGAATTATGCGCCCATTTCAGCAGATCGGCCTCTACCCAGCCTTAGTGGAGCGTGAACAGCGCGTCCAGTGCCTCCATATCCCACTCAGGATACGGAAACAGCAGCAATAATTCCGGCTTGCTTCAAAGTCTACTAAGCCTCGAGGCGTTGCTGGGTCTGCTGATCAAAGAAGTGGACCTTTGACGTCGCGAACGATAGCTTCACGCGCTGGTCAGGAACAAGCTCGACACGATCTCGGACCACCCATGTCAGCTCCTTGCCTTCCACATCGACGGCTACGTGAGTTTCCGAGCCAGTCGGTTCGACAACCTTTACGGTAGCCGCGACGCCATCCTCGCCGCCCAACGAAATGTCTTCGGGACGAATTCCAAGTGTCACGGGCCTTCCGGCCGATGCACTGGGAGCGCGCGACAGGACAGCACGCGATCCGCCTGACAGGGTAAGTGCTGGGCTGGCTCCATCCTGGAGGGTTCCCTCCAGGAAATTCATCGCAGGCGAACCCAGGAAGCCAGCGACGAATACGTTTCGCGGTCGATCATACAACTCGAGTGGGCTGCCGATCTGCTCGACGCGCCCTCCCTGTAGAACAACGATCTTGTCGGCCATGGTCATGGCTTCGATCTGATCGTGCGTGACGTAGACGATCGTGGTCTTCAGACGCTGGTGAAGCGCCTTGATCTCCGCGCGCATCTTGACACGGAGCTTGGCGTCGAGGTTCGAGAGCGGTTCGTCGAAGAGAAACACCTTGGGATCGCGGACGATGGCGCGCCCCATGGCAACGCGCTGTCGCTGGCCACCAGACAGTTGCGCGGGCTTCCGCTCGAGCAGAGGCTGCAGCCCAAGGATGGCCGCCGCCTCGCTGACCTTCTTGTCGATCTCCGGCCGCTTCACGCCCGCGAGCTCGAGGGCGAAGCCCATGTTCTGGGCAACCGTCATCTGCGGATAAAGCGCATAGTTCTGGAAGACCATCGCGATGTTGCGATCCTTCGGCTGCAGATCGTTGACGACCCTGCCGTCGATGCTGATCTGCCCGGACGAGATCTCCTCGAGGCCGGCGATCATCCGCAACAACGTCGACTTGCCGCAGCCGGAAGGACCGACGAGAATGACGAACTCGCCGTTGGCGATGTCGACGTCGACGCCGTGGATGATATCAACCGCCCCGTAGGACTTCTTGACGTTCTTGATGTTCAATCCAGACATTTCGGAACCCCTAAACTAGCGCTTTGCGCGAACGCGCAGCGCCTGATGCGGTTTGCGCGGGATGACGACACCGAAGGCAGCGTCCGGCTTTCCTCCGCGTGTCACCGCACCGTGGCGCACAGGATGCGTCACTGGAGCCTTGACCTTTTCGGCGGAAGTGATCGTCATTTCCCAGGTATCGATGAGGTCGACCTCGTAGCTGTCGCCGTCCATGGGAAGGCCGGACGACCAGATGACCGGCTGATGTTCGCCAAAGTAGATCAGACGGAAATCGCCGTCGCCATCACGCGCGCCAGACACGCGCGACCACGGCCACTGCGTGACAGGACCGATCGGGTCGAGACCGTTCTTGACATCGGCGTCGAGAAGGTCGCGAAGGAAACCGATCCGCTTCCATGCTTCGCCATGAAGCTCGCCGCCCTTCGCCCACCAGATCAAGTCCTCCGGATGGGAATAGGTCTCGCCGTGGCCCGTGTAGCCGCCGCGTGTCGCCGTGATCCAGTAGCGGTGAACGAGTTCCTGAGCAGTGAGGTTGCCCCAGGACTCCAGAATGTCGCCTTCGTATTCGGGCTCGTCGTTCACCACGGGCTTGCCATAAGTGTCACGCCATTCCTGGGTACGCTTGACGTCCGGGTTCTGGATGCAGGTGTGGGTAACCCATGGCTTGCGATGATCGTAGTTCGAGTTGACGTCGCCATTGTGGATCGAGCGAAGGTGCTGGTAGGGATCGTTTTCCTCCAGAATGTGGAAGTAGCGGTCCCACTGCGCCATCGGCTTGGTGTCGATCAGGAAGTCGTACTCGTTGGCAAGCGACCACCAGACGTTCCTGTAGGCCGACAGGCGCGCCGCAAGATAGGCGACGTAGCGGTAGTCCTGTTCGGCGGACATGTCCGCATAGCCCCAGCGGTCATACGGATGGAAGATGATGATGTCGGCTTCAATGCCAAGCTGGCACAAGGCTGCGACCTGCTTGTCGAAATGCTGGAAGAGGACAGGATTTGGACGGTCGAAGTTTTCCTTGCCATCGGCGCCCTTCTCGAAGCAGGCATAAAGGGGCTCGTTGACGTTGTAGGGATAGTCCTTCGGGAAGACGCCCATGCGGATCTTGTTGAACTTTGTCTTCTTCAACGTATCGAGGGTCTGCTGCTGCATCTCAAGTGGCTGGTGCGTCCAGGCATAGCAGGTCGTGCCGAACGAGAAGAAGGGCGTCCCGTCCGCGTAGGCGAAGTGGAACTTGTTGCGAACCCGGACAGGGCCATGGTTGCCCGACGAAGGTGCTGTGGTGACCAGGGCCCCAGTCTTTCCATCAAGTGCTGCGGTCTGCGAGCGGGTGCAGAAGGACCATTCGCCCTCGATGTCAGGCATGAAACGAACACGATAGGTCCCATTGCCGTCGTAAAAGCCTGGAACCCTGACCTCCCGGCTCTTGTGCGTGAAGATGGCATCGAATGCCACGTCGAGATAGGGGTTGCCGTCGGAGGGACCTTGGAAAGAGGCCTCGAACACGCCCCATTTTTCGACTGTTGCATTGGACATTGAATTCTCTCCTCGTAGAATAAGCTTTCAGCCTCAGCCCTTGACCGCACCTGATGTAAGGCCGGACACGAAGTAGCGCTGGAACATCAGGTATACGATCGTCGCCGGCAGGACGGTCATGACGATGGCTGCGTTGAGTTGCCCGTAATTGCTCGAGAACTGCCCCTGGAAGGACATGAGGCCGAGTGGCAGCGTCCACATCTTCTGGTCTTGCAGAAGGACCAGTGCCATGGCGAATTCGTTCCAGGTGGAGACGAAATCAAGGATGAGCAGCGCCGCGAGTACCGGCAGGCAGACCGGAAGGAATATCCGCCTGAAGATCGTGAAGTGTGTCGCGCCGTCGATGAGGGCGGCTTCCGACAGCTCCTTCGGGATCCCCTTGAAGAAGCCGTGCAGGATGAAGACCTGATAGGGAACGCCGAAGGCGATATAGGGAAGGATGACGCCCGGATATGTGTCGATCAGCCCGAACGAATTCACCAGGGTGAAGAGAGGGGCGAGCATGACCTGGAACGGGATCATCGTGCCGAAGACCACAAGCAGCAATAGAGCCTTGCCGAACCTAAGCTTGATCTTGGCGAGCGCATAGGCCGCCATCGCCGACAGCATCAGGCCAAGCGGGACCTTGATGACGGTAATGATGACGCTGTTGAAGAACGAGTTGGCGAAGTTTCCCCGGCTCCACGCGCCACTGTAGTTGTCGAAGGCAAGCTCGGTTGGCGGCACGAATGCGCCGGTACCCGTCACGGCGGCAGGCGTCTTCAGCGATGTGAAGACGATGAAGACGAACGGAGCGACCCAGATCAGCGCCACGATCACCAGTGCGATCCACAGGCCAATCAGAATGGGGTCACGCTTCATCGACGACGGATGCGCTTTGAGGTGCACAACGGCGGGATCGGTCGGAATTGCTGTCACGATTCAACCTCCTCGTGCTTCTGTGTCCATCGAAGGTAGGGAATGACGACCGTCATTGTGATCAGCAGCAGAACGACCGAGATGGCTGCGCCGCGACCAAAATCAAAAATCTGCATGGCCTGCGTGAACGCCCACAATGCCAGCATCTGCGTGGACTGGGCCGGGCCGCCGCCGGTCAAACCATAAACAATATCAAAGGCCTTGAGCGACGAGATGATGGAAAGCACGAGCACGATGGTGATGGTCGGACGCAGGGCCGGCAGCGTCACGTGCTTGAACACGGCAAAGCGCCCCGCGCCATCGATGCGTGCGGCTTCGACAAGCGTCAGCGAAACGTTCTGCAGACCGGCGAGGAACAGGACCATCGAAAAGCCGACCGTCTGCCAGATATAGGCGACGAAGACGGAGTAGAGGGCGATGTCCTTGTTACCCAGCCAGTCCTTGATCCAGGCCTGCATGCCCCAGGAGGTCAGCATCTGGCTGAACAGACCGAAGAACGGGTCATACATCCACTTCCACATGGTCGCCACCGCGATAGGGGCGATGATGACGGGAAGATAGAAGATGGCTCTGAGGCTGTTGCGCCCGAAGATCTTCTGATTGAGGCTAAGCGCAAGAAGTAGCCCGACCATCGGCGGAAAGACCAGGCTCATCAAGGTCCAGATCACCGTGTTGCGGAAGGCGACCCAGAAGACGGGGTCTCGGGTAAAGATTGCCGTGTAGTTGGCAAGTCCGACGAACTGGCGGTTCGCATCCAAACCGTTCCATTTCTGAAAGCTCAGAAGCACGACGTTCAGCATCGGATAGAGCGCGAATACCGCGTAGATCGCCAGGGCTGGAGCGAGCAGAATGAGCGCTTGGGTGCGCGGATCGTGTGTCGTTTGACGTAGTGACATGTTCTCCTCCTGGCAGGGAAGCGACCCCGCCAGCTCATTGAACGGTGCACCAGCCGATCGACGGTCAGTCAAATCGGCTGGCGCTCTGGGAGGAACTAGGTCCGGCTGGCGATGAAGCTCTGGAGTTGCTTGGCAGCCTCTGCCGGCTCAACATTGCCGGAGGCGACTTCGTTGATGATGCGGAAATACTCCGTCGTAACATCAAGCGGGAAAGCCTGGTCACCGTTCATGTAGACGTTGCTGTACTTCTTGAAGATGTCGAGCCACTCGGCCTCAAGAGGCTTCTGGTTCGTGTACTTGACGTTCTTGTTGACCGAGATCGAGCTGATCTGGCCAACCAGATCCTGCTGAACCTTGTCGGACAGGAAGTAGTCGAGGAACTTGGCCGCCATGTCAGGGCTTTTGCTCTTCGTGCTGACATAGTTGTACTCGGCAAACCCATAGAGACGATCGGTGTTCGTCGGGAAGGGGAAGATGCCGTAGTCATCGAGGTTTGCGCCGCTGCCGTCGAGCTGGCCGACAAGCCAGTCACCTTCGAGCATCATCGCCGCACGCCCGGCCGTGAAGAGGCTATAGGACTGCTTGTTGTCGATGCCCATGAACGGCTGCAGCGTGTAGTCCTTCGTCCACTTGGCGAATTCGGCGAACGCGTCGGTTGCGCACTGCTCCTTCGTCCAGTCGACCTTCATCGCCTTCAAAGCATCGTGCTTGTCGGCGCCGCATTTGGTTTCGAGGATAACGTCCATCAGGCGCATGACGTGCCAGTTGACGGTTCCTCCGAACGTGAAGGCAGGAATGCCCGCAGCCTTCAGCTTCTCTGCGGCGGCAAGGAGATCCTCATAGGTCTTCGGCTCTTCCTTGATGCCGGCCTGCTCGAAAAGCTTCTTGTTGTAATAGACGGCTTCGCCCTTGAAGGTGAACGGAACGCCATGCTTGCCGCCGGGGTAGAGGTCAGCGAAAGCAGCCGCGGACGGGAGCAGTTCGTCGTTCCACTTGTATTCCGTGTAGTACTTGTCGAGAGGCAACGAGAGACCGGCCTTCACGTATTCGCCGCCAAGGCCAAGCCCTGCCCAACTGAAATAGATGTCCGGGCCCTTGTCGGATCCCGCAGCAACGCGCAGTGCCGTCTTATGCTCGTCCACGGCGCGTTGGACGATTTCTACATGAGTTCCGGGGTTGGCGGCCTCGAAATCGCTGGCGATTTTCTTGAGGGCAACGTTTGCGGCGTTGTTATCGAAGTTAAGCGTCCAGAGGGTGATGTCTTCGGCCAGTGCGGGCGTCGCCGACAGCGCGGCAACAGCCATTGCAACGATGCTCGCAGATTTCAATTTTGCAGTCAGGGTCAGCATTACCGTCCTCCTCTTGTAAGCTGAGGACGTTCTTACAGATAGTGATCGACATGTCAACTGGTATGATGAGCTAACCATCGTGCCGGGTTAGGAAGGCTGAAATTGCTTCGATCACGATGACCGCAGAGGCGGCTCCTGGATCGATATGCCCCAACGCCCTGTCGCCTAGTCGGGAGGAACGCCCTTTTGCGGCAACCATGTCACGGGTTGCTTCGCAGCCATCGCGTGCCGCACGAACCGCCGCGTCAAGGCATGCTGAGATGTTCGCCCCCGTCCGCCTCGCTTCCATCGCGGCGTCCGCCGCCGGCCTCCAGGCGTCGATCATGGTCTTCTCGCCTGTCTCTGCCTTACCCCTGTCCTGAATTCCCTGTGCCATGGCCCTGAAAGCATCCAGGAAATCGTCGTCCGATAGCGTGTGCTTGTCCTTAACGGCAGTTCCCGCACGCATGAATGCGGTCGCATACAGCGGACCAGAGGATGCTCCGACTGCATTCAAGAATGCCTTGGCCGCGGTGTTGAAAAGGAAGGTCGGGGCGACTTCGACCTCGTCGAGCTGGAGAACGGCCTTGGATGCCGCTTGCCAGCCGGCATCCATGGCCAGACCATGATCTCCATCGCCGATCACACCGTCCAATTCGCACAGCCGGTCGCGATTCTTCGCGACTTCCTCTGCGGTCAGCGAAAACATCTGCTGCAGTTCTCTGGTCGCTATCGCCATCTGCTCACTTTCGAAACATTGCGCAGTCGCAGGGATGATCGATCAATTCCTGCAGCTCGTCGTCGAGGTGCATCACCGTGATCGATGCCCCGGCCATTTCGAGCGATGTGCAGTAGTTTCCAACAAGTGACGTGTGGATCAGCAGGCCGGCGTCTTCAAGACGGGCCTTCACGCGTCGCATCATGATGTAGAGCTCCATCATCGGCGTCGAACCGAGTGAGTTGACCAGCACGGCTACACGATCACCGGCCTCCGCGGCGCCCATCTCCCCGAGAATGCCGTCCAGCAACTGGTCGGTGACCTCGTCGGCCGATCTCAATGGACCGCGAGCCACACCGGGTTCACCATGGATACCCATGCCGATCTCCATCTCGTCTTCGCCGATGAGGAAATTGGGCTTCAGCGTCTGCGGAAGCGAGCAAGGCGAGAGAGCAACGCCCATCGTATAGGTTCGGGAGTTCGCGTGACGAGCGACACGTTCGACATCCTCAAGGGAATACATGAGATCGCACGCCGCACCCGCCGCCTTGAATATGAAGACGTTACCCGCCACGCCACGCCGCTTGTTGCCCTGTTCGGGAGGAGCGGAAGCGACGTCATCCGTCGTCAACACAGTTCGCACCTCGATGTCATCGAGACCGAGCAGTTCGGCCGCCATGTCGAAATTCATGACGTCGCCAGCGTAGTTTCCGTACATGAAAAGCACGCCGGCGCCACCATCCGCCGCCTTGGCACATGCAACGATCGGGTCGGGCGGTGGCGATGCGAAGACGTTCCCAATCGCCGCAGCGTCGGCAAGTCCCTTGCCCACATATCCGAGGAAGGTCGGCTCGTGTCCGGAACCACCCCCTATGACAAGACCCACCTTTCCATTTCGCGGGCCGTTCTTGGCGACGATTGCACGAGGCATGTCTTCAACCGCGTACAGGTGCTCGGGATGAGCCGCCAGGACGCCCTCCAGCATTTCGTCGACGGCATCCGCACCGGAATTTATTAGTTTCTTGGTCTTCATGCCAACCTCCCCCGATCGAGCTCCGGTACGATAGATGCAGCCGCCGCGCTCGAGGTCAATCGGACAGCGAGAGGATAGCGGTGCCGAACGGCGGCAGCCCGAGCTTCAGGCCGTCGCATTCCACCGCCTGTTCGTTGCTTGTCACGTTGACGACGTGGAGCTGTAAGCCCGCCGGGCCAATGCTGGCGAACGCAAGAACCCTGGAAGGGGAGCTCGAGATGCATTCTTGCCATTCTGTTCCCGCCAAGGCTGCGAGCGTGCGAACGGCGCCGAACAATGGACGCGGATCGCCTTTTCTGCTTGGTTCGTCCGCACCTGCGATCAATCCGAACGGTCCCGTCAGCGCAGAGAGCGTGAGGCACTCCAGATCCGCATCCAGAACGCTTGTCGCATAGGCTAGGGCAAAGGCAGCGGCAAACTGTCCATTGTGCCGAGGATCACGGTTGGCCATCGGGATACGCCCGCCCGAGGGATTTTCCATTGTACGGCTGCCGTAGGGATTCTGCCGCATCGGGATTGTCGAAGGACCGATCCGGTAGGGCTTGTCGCCGTAGATCGCACGCACCGAGCGCGTAATGAAGGGCAGGGCCTCCAGCGTCTGCATCACGCTGAGATCGTCGGCCGCATGCACGATCGGATTCGTGCAATGGCTGATAAACGCAAGCTGCCCCTCCGGCACACGCTTGCGATTGAGTTCGGTGAAGTAGCTGAGCATGCCGCCGCCGATCCGGATGCCCGGAAATGCGGCATGGGCCGCAGCATAGACCTCTTCCAGCGGCGGACAGTCGGGCCATTTGCTTCCAGGCGGCGTCGACTGCCGATCGACAGAGGGCGAGATCATGATCGCGTCCGGCCTGAAGCCTGTCGAGCGCATGTCTCGTGCAATGGTCGCCGTTTCATCCGCTGGGGCTTGCCTGCACGGAAGCGCTATCTCCAACGTCGGGCGACCGGGGTGCGTCGCGGCGATGTCAGCGAACCGCTTCAGCGCTTCCACGCCATGACCAGCACCTGGATCGAAATGGAAGATCAGCTCCTGAGGGGCTATCTCCGCGAGAAAACGTTGCGCTGACAGACAAGCCTCGGCCTCCTCGGGCGTGATGATCAGGCCGATCGCCGGCATCGCGCCGGTCCGTCCGCCAAGGTGGAGTTTGACCACGTCTGCCGAGGCGCCGGCTGTGGGGTGCCCTACTGGGCGGCTGTCCTTGATGATCAGCGATATCTTCTGCCGGACGGGCTGACCAGCGGGTATTTGATAGGGCCAGGGAAGGGCAAGCGGTCTGACGTAGGTCTTGTAGGACGCATCCGACCAGTTTCTCTGGTCCTCCATCTCGAAGGTGTCGCCCTCCATCCGGCATTCGGCGCTGACGCCGGGCATCGCCACGTGGGTAATGGCGCGCATGTCCTTGAACGGCTGCCAAGGTTCGATGAGGTCAGGAAACCGCGTCACCTCCGTCGCGCCGTCGACGTGTTCTACCCTGGCTGGTGCGCCGCCCAAGCCTACGATCGGATGAAGAATGCAGAAGCCGCAGCGGTTGGTCTCGAAGCCGGTTTCCGACTTAGCTTCGGCTTCGAAGTCGAGGCGGTCGCTCTGTCCAACAATACGGACGTCAACGACGAGGCCGGTATCCCCCGGTCCTTGGCATCGAGCGCGATAGGTTACTTCGAACGCACCTCCGTCTTGCTCGATCGCCAGATCTTCGATTTCCGGGCTGTACGTACCCCAGTCGCGGTCACGAACAAGGTAGGAGACTGCCCGCAGCACCTCTGTTCCATCGTAACGGATCGTTCGAAGGTTACCGCCGACGAGGTCGACTTCGAGCTTTTTGGCACTGAGCCGGACCGGTGTCGTCTCGGCGTCACGGGTGCCGTAAAGAAGGAAGGGGTCGCCGGTCATCGCAGCATTGCTCCGACATCTACGGTCTGACCGCTGGCTGCGCTTTCATACGCTCTTTCGACAAGGGCAAACGTCTTCAGATTGTCTGCCCCTGACGTCGAATGCTCCGCGCCCTGCTTCAGTTTGTCGACCCAGTGCTGCTGGATCGCGTAGACGCTTTCCTGGATGTTGTGCCAGGGGCGCGAGGCCCAGGATAGCAGCTTCGGCGATACGTCAGCTGTCATGCTCCCGCTGGCGTTTGCGACCTCGAGTTGATAGCCTTGCGTCAGACGGATTGTTCCCTCGGAACCATCGATTTCAATCAATGTTTCGGGGAAGGGCTCCTTGGAAAGTTTCGTAGCGTAGCTGACGTCGACAATCGATGTCGCGCCGCTTTCGTGATCGAGGAGGATCGTCGCTACATCCTCGCCCTTGATCCGCGGATTGACGCGCTTGGTCCGGGCCGTGACGCTTCCCACGTCGCCAAGGATGTAGCGAGCGATGTCCAGAGTATGGATCCCGAGGTCCTCGATGATGAACCGCTCTCCCTCCGCCAGATAGGGCTGGCCCGAAAAGACATCGTAGCCGGAACGGAAGGAGAAGCGGCCCCAGAATGGCGTTCCGATCGATCCCTCGTCCAGAACCTTGCGGACAGCCTGGATCGGAGTCTGCCAGCGAAAGTTCTCGTGGACCATCAGCGGAACACCTGCGGCGCGGCAGGCTGCAACCATTGCCTTGGCATCGGCGAGCGTCTTGGCGAACGGCTTCTGGCAGATCGCGGGCACCTTGTGCTGCGCCGCCATTTCAACAAGGATCCGATGGCTCTGAACCGTCGTGGCGATGTCGACGAAATCAAAGCCGCCGTCCGAGAACAAGGCGTTCGCGTCACTGTAGCGCCGCTCAATGCCAAACTGATCGCCGACGATCTTCAGCCTTTCAGGATCGCGATCGCAGATCGCAACGATCCTGGCGCCGTCGACATCGTTCCAGGCGTGCATCTGGTTGATCGCGAAGAATCCGCAACCGATCAATGCGCCGTTCAATTCAGACATTTCAACCTGCCTTTGCCATTTGCATCAGAGTAACGCGCTGTTGCAGGCGGCGCTGCGCCTGGTCGACGACAACAGCGATGATGATAACCAGCCCCTTGATGACCATCTGCCAGAAGGACGAAACGCCCATCATCACCAGCCCGTCTGACAGGATTCCGATGACGAAGGCGCCGATGATCGTCCCGCCGATCGTTCCGCGACCGCCCGACATCGAGGTGCCACCAAGGACGGCTGCCGCGATCGCGTTAAGCTCGAAGCTCTCGCCCGTCGCCGGATGGGAAGCCATCAGCTCCGAAGAGATGATGACGCCGACGATTGCCGCGCAGAGCCCGGAAAACATGTAGACGAAGATCTTCACGATATCGACGCGGATGCCCGACATGCGGGCCGCGCGTTCATTGCCCCCGACGGCGAAGATGTGGCGCCCGATCGGGGTGGAACGCGCGACGTAGGCGGCCAGCAACGCCAACGCAATCAGGATCCAGATCGATACCGGCAGTCCGAGGATGCGCCCCGCACCGAAGAAGTCAAAGCCGGTCGTCGAATATTCAGGGCGACCAACGAGGTTTGGAAAGGTCTGCCCGTCCGAGGAAAGCAGAGCAAGGCCCCGGGCAATGTAGAGCGTGCCGAGCGTCGCGATAAAGGGAGCGACATTCAGCTTGGTAATCAGCAGACCGTTGATGAGGCCAATCAGTAACCCGATCGATAGCGTGATCAGCACAATCTCGAAAAGATTGAAGTAGATCGTATAGCCGATAGGAAGCTCGATGCCGTAGAGGATCAATCCGCCGGCCACCATGCCGCAAAGCCCGACGATCGATCCCACGGACAGGTCGATGCCGCCGGTGATGATCACGAAGGTCATCCCCATGGCGAGGAAGGCATTCAACGCCACATGCTTCGACATCAGGATCATGTTCGCCGTTGACGTGAAGTTCGGGGCGAAGATCGCAAAGAAGATGATAACCGCGAAAAGTGCGATGAAGGTTCTGAGCTTCATCAGAGTGAGAAGAACAGAGCCGTTCGCGCTGGCCTGTGCGGAAGTGGATGATGTGGCCGCCGTCATGACGCGCGTTTCCCTTGATGTCCGTGTCCCTTGGCCGAAGCCGCGATGATCGCGTCCTCCGTCGCCTCGGCCCTGTTAAAAACGTCGACCAGTTGGCCGTTGCTCAGAACTGCTATGCGATCAGAAAGCGCCATGACCTCTTCGAGGTCGGAGGTCGAGAACAGAATGGCTAGTCCTTCGGCCGCCAGCCGGCGCATGGTGCGGAAGACGTCAGCCTTGGCGCCGACGTCGATACCCCGGCTCGGCTCGTCCATGAGCAGGACCTTCGGATTGGTCATCAAGGCCTTTCCGATCACCACCTTCTGCTGGTTGCCACCCGACATGGACGTCACCTCGAAGTCCGGATTGGGCGCCTTGATCGACAGTTCCCGTATGGCGTCGCGAATGGCATCCTTCTCTGCGGTCGAATTGATGTGGAAAAACCGCGCGAAGCGGTTGAGGCTCGCAAGCGACAGGTTGCCGGCGATCGACAGGACCTGGACCAGGCCTTCCCGCTGCCGGTCTTCAGGGATCAGCGCCAGCCCCTTGCGGATTCGGCGGGTGACGTCGCGCGCGTGGATCTCTTCGCCATCAATGAAGATCTTCCCTGTCGAGTGCATGTGGCGTCCGAGCACGCACTCGAAGAACTCGCTGCGTCCAGCCCCCATCAGGCCATAGATTCCAAGGATCTCTCCTGATTTGACTGAAAGCGAGACATGATCGACAGCAAGGCCTCCCGTCGGTCGGGGGAGGCTGATGTCCTCCGCACGGAACATCTCCTTGCCGACCGCATGATCCACGGATTTTGCGAAGTCCTTGGCATCGGAGCCGATCATGGAGCGCACGATCCAGCGCGTGTCGATGTCACGGACCACAGCCTGGCCGGTGATCTGGCCGTCACGCAGTACCGTGATGTAGTCTCCGATCCGCATCAGTTCTTCCAGCCGATGCGAGATGTAGACGATGGCGACGCCGTGAGCCTTGAGTTCCGCGATCACCTTGAAGAGGATTTCGACTTCCGCGGCCGAAAGCGCCGACGTCGGTTCGTCCATGATGAGGATGCGCGCATTGAGCGACATCGCTTTGGCGATTTCAACGAGCTGCTGCTGGCCGATGGGAAGGTCCTCCACCATCGTTTCCGCGTTAATTCCGGCGTCCAATCGTTTCAGAAGTGCGCTCGCCTTCTCGACCTGCGCCTTGTGGTCGATGCCGCGCAGGCCGCGGGTGATCTCGCGGGTCGCGAAGATGTTTTCTGCGACAGACATGTTTGCGAAGAGATTGAGCTCCTGGAAGATCATCCCGATGCCGTGCGCCTGAGCGTCGGCCGGGCTGTCGAAGGAGACCTGTTCGCCATCAAGGATAATCTTGCCGAGCGTCGGACGCTCGACACCAGCGATGATCTTCATCAGCGTCGACTTGCCGGCGCCGTTTTCGCCGACCAGGACGTTCACCGCGCCACGACGAAGCTCGAGATTGGCGCGCTTGACTGCAACGATGCCCGAATAGACCTTCGACACGTCCTCGAGACGCAGGATGATATCGTCCTTGGATATCTCGCTCACGCTCATGATCCCACCGTCAGTTCCGAAGGTGTGACAAGCGGAGGCTGCCCTTCGCTAGGCAAGGGATATGCTCCAATGACGGTCACGGTCTTGCCGACCAGCCCGTCGCGCGGCACAGCGGCAAGGAAGGCCGCGTTGGCCTTCTCGTTGAATGCCTTGCCGAACTGGGCCCATTCGATCTGGTTTTTGAATTCGTTGAAATTGACGAAGTCCAGCGTGTCGCGCAAGGCGGTGCCGCGAAGTGCCGGGCCGATTTGGACCCTCGCATCAGCCTTGCCGTCGCCGTTGGTATCGACATCAAGTGTTGCCGCTCGTGAGGCGGTATCAGCGGTGATCACCTTTCCGGTAAACTTGACCGCATAGGTCCAAGGTGAACTGCTTTGCTTGCGCGGGTTGCCGTATTTCTCACCGGCCTGATCCGGGCTGGAGGTCGCTAGCTGCGCGACGTCCTTCAGCTCTCCCGCCTTCTTTTCGAAGTAGGGAACGACCTGCGGCTGCCAGATCGCGTCGACCCTTGCTTTCGGATCAAAGGCGTCCTTGGCTGCGGCCGCGGCCTTTTCCTCCGCAGTCGGTGTCTTGATGATCTTGCAGCCAGGCAGCGCCGCAACAATCACCGCAGCGAGCAAAGCGCCCTTCATTCTCCACATGCGACAGGCCCCGATAACAGCAACAACGAGCAGAGGGCGCCATCGACGCCCTCTGCATTGGATTAAGCAACGATCAGTTCGTGAGGGCAAAAGTCTCGAGCTTGCCAGAGTTGTCGGAATTGATGAGAACGCAGTCCATCAACTGCTTCTCTTCCTTTGGCATCGTCTTGTTCTTGATGTAGGCGTCGGCCTGCTCGACCGCGAGCTGTGCCTGAGCGTAGGCAGGCTGCAGCACCGTGGCCTTGATGCCGCCAGCCCGGATCGAGTCACGGACATCGTTCGAGCCGTCGAACCCGACGACAATCACGTCCTTGCGGCCGGCTGCCTGCAGGGCTGCGATTGCGCCCATGGCCATCGTGTCGTTGCCTGAGATCACGCCCTTGATGTCAGGGTTGGCTTGCAGGATGGTTTCCATCTTCGAATAGGCTTCTGTCTGGCTCCAGTTCGCCGACTGCTTGGCAACCGACTTCAGATCCGGATAGTCGTCGATGACGTCGTGATAGCCCTGGGAGCGGATACCGGCGTTCGTATCGGACTCCTTGCCGACCAGCTCGACATAGTTGCCCTTCTCACCCATCAGCTTGACGAATTCCTGAGCGCCAAGCTGGGCACCCTGGTAGTTGTTGGAGACGATCTGGGCGACAGCCACGCCAGTGGCATTGATTTCGCGGTCGATCAGGAAGGAGGGGATGCCTGCATCCTTGGCCTTCTTGACGGCAGCGACCGATGCATCCGCACCCGCGTTGTCGAGGATGATTGCCTTGGCGCCACGACCGATCGCCGTGTCAATCATTTCGGACTGCTTGTTGGCATCATCGTCATGGGTCATGACGAGAGCTTCGTAGCCAAGCTCCTTGGCCTTGGCTTCAGCCCCCACGGCTTCCGCCTTGAAGAAGGGGTTGTCATGGGCGGGCGTGATGATGGCGATCAAGTCCGCGGAGAAGGCCGGAATGGCCGTTCCGAGCGCCAGCGCACCAGCAAAGGCGGCAAGTGTCAGTCTGCGTGTCAGTCTCATGGTTGTCCTCCCGAGTATGAATGGACCCCAACTCCCATGGGGCGGTTAGAGGGGAGGCTGCTGCCTCCCCAATTTGCGTCAGGTGATGCGCCGAATGCTTTCGGCGATCTCCTTTGGTTCGAAGACTTTTTTCCAATCGTCGCGCATCAGGGCAGGGATTCCGAATTCGATGGCCTTGTTGCAGGCATCCGAAAACACGCCCTGGACCTCACCGAAGATCACCGCGCCGAGAACGTTCATGTGTCCAAGCAGGAAGTCGCGGGCAGCTTCTTCAGGAACGCCGCGCGCAACGCATTCGTCCATGGCCTGCTTCATGACGACGAGGAGCGAGGCGCAGACGGTCTCCGAAAGGCCCGGCTCCAACATCGCCAACTGGTCGACGGTGACCCGGTGCGACCGCATGACCGGAGCCCAGATGACCTTGGCGATTTCTTCTCCAAGGCCATAGGCACTTTCCGGTCCCTGCATCAGGGCCGAAACAATGTGCTGCTTTGCAAAGAGGCCACCAAAGTGGTCCTTCTTGGCCTGCATCTCCGTCTCATCATTGAAGATCGGCGGATGGCAGGGATGGGTGACGAAGTAGGTAAGGTCGTCCCGCTTCGGCAGATGGCCCGCGAAGGGAGCTGCCGCGTCGAGGGCTACGACCATTGTCCCCGGCTTCAGCTTGTCGACGATGCCCAAGGCGACCTTGCCAATCGCCGTATCGGGGACAGCCAGGATGACGACCTCGGCCCCTTCGAGACCCGCATCGGGAGCGACGCAATCGACGCCGAGATCGTCTTTCAACCGCGCCTTGCCGGCGTCGCTAACCTCGATATGGCGGACGTCGAAGCGCGAACCTTTCAGGTTTTTTGCAAGACGGTAGCCCATTTTGCCACCGGCGCCGAAGAGGGCAATTGTGGTCATGTTTCCTCACCTTTTCTGTGATCTGGATAGGAGCATAATCTGGTATGATGAGTCAATCACCATATCAGCGTAACATTAGTTGTGAGGCGCTTTCTGGGCATCGAGCCGATCGATGGCCTCGACATTTCCCGCCGAAGCGCCCTTGGGGTCGAACTCGGCCGCAAGCCAGACATCGACGATCGACTTGGCGAGTTCGGGTCCGATGACGCGCGCACCCATCGTGATGATCTGGGCGTTGTTCGACTTGGCCGCGCGTTCAGCCGAGTAGGTGTCATGAGTAAGGGCGGCGCGGATCCCCGGGACCTTGTTTGCGGAGATGCAAACCCCAATGCCGGTGCCGCAGATCAGGATACCGCGGTGATGCTCACCGTCGACGATCGTCTGTGCGAGCTTCTGCGACAGGTCAGCGTAGAAGCCGGACTGGCTCAGGTCGTGAACTTCCAGGTCGGCCTTGCCGGCAAGGTGAGCGGCGATAACGTCGAGCAGCGGCTTGCCGGCACTATCGGCGCCAATTGCGATCTTCATGGCAGTTTCCTTTCACTAGCGTCTAGGCAAATGGATCAGCGTTCGATCGCCGCGGCGACGCGGCGCAGAATGTCGAGATAGCCGTCAACGGACCAAGCCGACCGGCCTATGAACAGGCCATCGATATGTGCCTGTGCGATCAGTTCCTCGCAGTTTTGCGGATTGACGCTGCCGCCGTAGAGGACAGGCACCTGGCGGCCCAGAACCCCCATGGCAACATCGGCGATTTTGCCGTGGCGCTCAGATGCGTAGTCTGCCGTGGCCGGGATGCCATTGACGCCGATCGCCCAGACGGGCTCGTAGGCAAGCAGGACTTGCGCGTCAGCCATGTCGGCCACAGGTGCCAGGGCCGCCTCAACCTGCTTTCGCAAGACGACGTCGGCCAGCCCGGATTGGCGCTGGTGCAATGTCTCGCCGATGCAAATCAGGGGCGTCAGGCCATGGCGAACGGCGGCAGCCACCTTGAAGCCGACGGTTTCGTCGGTTTCTCCGAAGTGTTCCCGGCGTTCCGAGTGGCCAAGCTCCACCAGGTCTAGTTCGCAGTCCTTGAGCATCGGCGCGGAAACCTCGCCGGTCCATGCACCTGCATCCTCCCAGTGCATGTTCTGCGCGCCAACTTTGACGGAGGTGCCCGAAAGAGCTCGCTTGACTTCGCGCACCGCTGTGAAGGCTGGGATGACGAACCGCTGTATCAGGGGATCGCTGTCGCGATCAGCCTCCGCCAGGCGGCTGGCAAAAGCGAGTGCTTCCGCCAGGGTCTTGTTCATCTTGAAGCTTGTACCGACCCAAAAAGCCATTTCAGCTCGTCCTTCCGTCGCGGATCTGCGCGAAGTAGCCGTCCGTTCCGATCTGGCCGCCCTTGAGCGCGATCTGGAGCCCGTCCGTCGGCGGGTAGCTTCCGTGCGCCAGGCAAAGCGGTGAACCGGGTGTCTGAGGAAGCGGGAGGAGGGTGGTCAGCGCCTCTACCCTCAGCTGCCTTAGGGCGTGGCTTGACGTATCGCCGCCGGCGATGACCGCGCGAGAAAGTCCTTCGCGCTCGACCATCTGGCGCAGTATCGTACCGAGCGCTCGCCCAAGGGCATGGCGGGCACCGGATATCCTGTCGATATCGCCGCCGACATCAGCCGCAGGGCCGAGGGCTGTATGGAGAATGACGCTCCGTCCCTCCTTGAGCCTCTCGACGCCATTTTGGACGGCCGCGTCGATCGCGCGTTCGCCGTCCTCCGATACGAGTGCCAGAGGATCGAGCGCAATGTCTGCGAAGCCGTCTTCCGTCGCCTGTCTGATCTGACGTTCAGTCGTGGGCGACACGCTTCCGGAAACAACCGCGAGGCGGTCGACCGGGCCAACGTCGGGGAAATCCCAGGTTCCGGCAATGGCGCCGCTTTGTCGCCAGGCATTGAGAAGCGCGTACTCTATTCCGGACGACCCAGCGAGGAAGCCCCCGAACTGACCTGCCAGGCGAACGAGCTGGCGACCCGCGGCAGCTTGCGTCGCCTCCGAATCCACGTCGATGAGAAGAATTCCGCCCGCCTCCGCGACCAATCGGTCAACGCGCAGGTCGGCATCGGCCGACGCGATCGTTGCAAGGTCCGCCAAGGCAACAGGCAGTCGGGTCTGCTTGGACAAATGAACAGCCAGATCGGCCTCTCCCATAGGGGTGACCGGATGGCGGCTCATGACCGGGTGACGATCGATCCGATAGACGCTGCCCTGGTAGGCGGCAAAAAGATTGCCGAACGCCGTGTACCGCTTCAGTTGCGGTGCACCGACAACGATCGGAACGACGGTCTGCCCGAACGTTTCGCGTCCAATGTCGATGGCTTTTCCGATGCTCCCCGTCTCGGGACTGGAGTCGAACGTCGAGCAGACCTTGTAGTGGCAGAAATTCGCCCGAAGCGACTTCAGCCATTCGAAGGCGGTGGTGAGGTGCGACTGCATCCATTCCGGCATCTGGCTGCGGCTCGTCCCGGCAAGACCGATCGCCTTGCAGTCCTTGAAGCGCGCAATCATTTCGGGTGAGGGGATGTCGAGAAAGAGCGCGGTTGCAACACCGTGCGAGGCCAACGCCTCCATGACGTCGGTTGAACCGGTGAAGTCATCGCCATAATAGCTCACGAGAAGGTCTTCCATCGCGGTCAGGCGCCCTTTCCGTCGCTGAACTTGGCGATCGAGGCAGCCAATTCAGGATGGTCCTGTGCGTAGGTCTCGAGCGGGATGCCGGCCACAGCCGCCTGCCAGGCCTGCTGCACAGCGCGGACGCCGGAGGCCGGGCCACCTGGATGGCTGACGATGCCACCGCCGCAGAGATAGAGGAGATCTGTCGTGCGGCCCGTTCGTTGATACGTCTCGGGCGCCTGGCCACCCCACTGGCCGGAACCTGCCACCGGCAGCGGGCAGTCCGAAGCATCAAAGAGCGGCGTACTGACAGCCTTGAACGACGAAACGAAACTCTCGTCCGGCTCCCAATATTTGACCCTGATGCCGTTGATCTGGAACTGGTCGACGCCGAGCAGGCGCCAAAATTGCTGGTAGACCCGGAAGTCCATGCCGGCGCCGGGATGCCGCGTGAGCACGTCCCAACCGTTGCGGTGGGCATGCAGCACGAGATTTGACCGCTTTCGCAGGAAGCTCATGCCGCCGAAGCCGATCGAATTGATGTTGACGACGGCGCAGTTGCCGCCGGCCTTGGCGACGATGTCGTGATTGCGCATCATTTCGTCGGGGTCGGCATGCGAGATGCCGAAGGCATACATCACCTTCTTGCCGGTCCTTTGCTCGTGATCGAGAATCCGCGGCATGATGGCAGCGACGCGTTCCTTGAGTGGCGAGTAGGCCGGGCTCATCAGCTTCTCGTCGTCCTTGATGAAATCGACACCAGATTCGATGAGTTCGCCGACGAGTTGTGCGGTTTCGTGCGGACGAAGTCCGAGCGCCGGCTTGACGATCGTTCCAATGATCGGGCGCCCTTCGACACCGGTCAGGCGGCGGCTGCCGGGAATGCCGAATTGCGGTCCGGGATGTGCTGCTCTGAAGGCTTCAGGCAGCTTCATGTCCACGATGCGGATGCCGGTCATGCCCTTGATCGAATAGACGCCGCCGATCGCGATGGTCATCAGGGCCGACAGATCGGTTCCGATCGCATCGAGGGGAAAGGCGATGTCGACGTCGGCGCGACCAAGGCGCGTGCCGGGGGCAGCCTCGGGCCAGGTCGGCTGGGTGCTGTCATCAAGAGGGCGGATTGCCAGCACGCGCGCGGCGACACGCGACTTCAGTTCCTCGGTCTCTCCCGGGACCGGAACGAAGGTTCCCGTCGACTGATCGCTTGCGATCTTGTCCGCCATGGCCTCGATACTGCCAGGGGTCTCGATGCGGTAAGTCAGCGTGATCATCATGAAGTGCCAGTTGCTCCTCTCGCCAGATCAATTTGTCATGGCGTCAACTCGTGATATGGTATAATGAGTATTCCATATGATGGGAAGCGAAATTTTACAAACGGAAATTGGGGCGCTTTGCGCAAAGCGCGGAAAGTAGTAGGAGGAGGTGACACTTGAGTCAGCGAGAGCTTATGAGCCAACCCATCGAACAGATCGTACGTCGGAAGCTGTCCGACGAGGTCTTTGATCGACTAGAGCGGATGATCACGTCGGGCGAGTTGCAGCCTGGCGACGAGATGCCTTCCGAGCGTGTTCTAATGGAGCGCTTTGGGGTTGGCCGACCGGCCATCCGTGAGGCCATGCAGTCGCTTGCCAACAAGGGGCTGGTCAACATTTCTCACGGAGAACGCGCGAGGGTTCTGAAGCTTACGGCCAGGTCCATATTTCAGCAGGTCGACCTGACGGCGAAGATCATGCTCTCGCAATCGTCGGACTCGCTTGAGCATCTCAAGAGCGCGCGGATATTCTTCGAGCGAGGCATGGCACGCGAAGCCGCACAACGGGCCTCGGCGACAGACATCAGCGATCTCAGGGAGATCATAGAGCGCCAGCGCGACTGCCTTGGTCATGCCGAGGAGTTCATAAATGCTGACATGGGCTTCCACACCCGCATCGCGCAGATTTCCGGCAATCCGATCTATGTCGCTGTCAGCGAAGCGATGCTTGCTTGGCTGAAGGAATACCACACGGAAATGCTGATCTGGACGGGCAAGGAGAAGTTCACCTTGGCTGAACACGAGGAAATCGTGAATCGCCTGGAGGCCAATGATATCGACGGGTCGGAAACCGCGATCCTCAAGCACCTCGAACGCTCGAGTGCCCTCTACGCAAAGTGAGGTTTTGCAGAGCAGCGATACGCGCAGACCTCTCCCGCGACCTCACATGGCCGACCAATCGCCTTGTGCCGATAGTTGATCGCGGTCCCACCTTTGAGCGCAAAGACCTTCTCCGCCGCGATAAGGGGCAAGAGCCTTGCGAGTAGTGCGACTTGCGCGGTGTCCCGAGAGGTAGGTAGTGACGGTAGCCGTGCTCGCCGAGCGTCCGCGCGCCACATGCAATCCTCAAGCTCTCGGCTGACACCGAACTTGACCGCAAATCAAAACTGTCATTTTCGTTTTACGGCCATGATGATGTCTCGAGCACGAGGCGCGATGGACGAGCACTCGCTTAGCCATGCTCGTTCCCGGCCAGAAACCTATTGACTATTCAGAACATATCATGAACATGGCCTTCATGCCCAGGCGCAAAGGCGAGCTCACTCGGGCAGAAATGGACCGGACGTATCCACACCCGATAGCGCTGTTTGCCGAGCTGTTCCTCGATAAACTCGAGCAGGCGGCGGTCTGCCACGGAAACCATCTGCCCGCGCGGACAATCAGGTCGAATGCGAGGATCGGAATTACAATGTCTTTTGCTTCGCTGCAAAGCGCACGCGGAGCGTTTCATGCCGGAATTTGGCGGCGAGCCGTTCGATCGGCGCGACAGGGGAGGGTGCAAACTGGATGAGTGGTTTAACGCCAAGCTACGCTACGGACGTGATCTACTACGCGACGAGCACACGTTGCTCCGTTTCTTATTTGGCGCAGGCACTCTCTACGCGTCTTCTGAGTTCAGAGCCACCTGCATCGCAACACGGTTGATCGAAACCGGTGGACAAAGACCGCAGCTGGCTACCCGCTGAAAGTGGTGGCGTTAAAGTGAACCTTTAGGCAACAGACCGAAGACGTGCCATGACATCGTTCAGATTCATTCATGCCGCCGACCTGCATTTGGGCAGTCCCTTCAAGGGGCTGTCGGTAAAGGATGAGCAGCTCGCCGCGCTCTTTTCGAGGGCGACCAGACAGGCGGTAACGCTGCTCGTTAGCCGTGCGGTCGAACTCGCCGTCGACTTCGTCGTCATTGCTGGAGACATCTATGACGGGGACTGGAAGGACAACAAGGTCGGTCTGTTCTTCAATCGTGAAATGGGTCGGCTGCAGCGGGCGGGCATTCCAGTCTACCTGATACGTGGAAACCACGATGCTGCGAGCGTGATCACCAAGACGATCACACTACCCGACAACGTGCACGAATTTGCAACGAGCAAGCCTTCCACCTTCCTCATCGACGAGAAGAAGGTCGCCCTCCATGGACAGGGTTTTACGGACCGGGCGGCATACGAAAATCTGGCGATCGGGTATCCTTCGGCAATTGCAGGCTGGTACAACATAGGAGTTCTGCACACCTCAATGACTGGACGCGAGGGGCATGAGGCCTATGCGCCGTGCTCGGTCGACGATCTGCGATCGCGTGCTTACGATTATTGGGCGCTTGGCCATGTTCATGAATTTGAAATAGTCGCATCCGATCCTCTGGTTGTCTTCCCAGGCAATCTCCAGGGTCGAAGCATCCGTGAGCAAGGCGCAAAGGGTGCAGTACTTGTTACTGTCGATGATGGCATCGCGACCGTTGATCGCCTTATCGTGGACAGCGCCCGATTCATCTCAATCGGTATTGACGTTAGCGAAGGCGATCTCGATGTCGATGTATTGAAGCGGATCGAGGAAGAAGCGATTCGGTTGTCGGAGGAATTCGACGGCAAGCCAGTCGCGGCACGCATCCGGATTTCTGGGACCTGTGCCTTCCACGACGACCTGGCGCGTGACCGAGCACAGTGGCAGGATGAGGTACTCGCGGCCTGCCAGCGGGCGTACAGTGACATCTGGATCGAGAAACTTGAGCTGCGGCTCTCCTCCTCGGTGCCCGTCGCGGCGACCGCCTTTGCAGGAATTGAGCTTTTCAGGGCGTTAGAGGATCATGGGGACGATGCTATCCATGTCGATGAGATCCTGATGGAGATCTTGCCGAAGATGCCCGGTGGTCTCGCTACCAACGACAGCCCGCTTGGCCTGACAAATGTCGAACTGGTGAAAGAGGCACGTGAGCTGCTTCTGGCACGAATGGCGACGGCAGGCTGAAACATGCGCTTCGATCGGCTTGATCTTCTCCGATACGGCTCACTTTCGGACCGATCCATCCCATTTCGGCCGGATGCAAAGTTGCACATCGTTTATGGGCCGAATGAGGCGGGCAAGTCCACCTTGCTCCGTGCCCTGTCTGATCTCTTGTTCGGCTTTCAGAACGAAGTTGCCGGATTGCACAAGTTCGAGCCATCCATCCTCAGAGTCGGCGCGAGCCTAACGCGACGTGACGGCGCATCGATCGATTTCCGGCGCCGTAAAGGTCGCAAGGCAACATTGGTCTCCAATTCGGAACAAGAGGTGCCTCTCGCGGACGATATCCTTTCTCCCTTTATTGGCGGGGTGAACCGATCAGTCTTTGAAAAGGCTTTCGGAATGGATTCTGCCAGGCTCCGCCACGGGGGAGAGGAGATGGCGACGGGAGATGGCGAGATCGGCCGTCTCCTGTTCTCGGCCGCTTCCGGACTGACGGGGCTCACCCAGCTGCGCAAGAGCTTGGACGGTGAGGCTGACGCGATCTTCTCTCAGCGAAAGTCGAAGGACCGGGCATTCTATCAGGCGCTCGATCGTCACGAGGCTGCGCGGCAGTCCGAGAAACTTCATGAACTCCGTTCGCCCGACTGGAAGCGCCTCTCTGATGAAATCCGTGAGGTCGAGCGCCAGTTGGAAGAGCTAGGGCACGCGCGCCTGCGAACGAAAACGCGTCTTGATCTTCTACAGAACCTACGCACGCTCGAACCGCTTCTGACCGATGTCGATGTAGAGTTGGCCGGACTGGCGGAATTTGACGAGATCGCCGCAGTGCCGAATGAGATCGAGCAGCAGCTCGAAAACCAACTGCAGCGTCTCCATGAACTCGCCACGCGAGAAGCTGCCTCCCTTGCGGCGAGCGAGCGCATTCGGGACGAGTTTGAGGCACTGCAGCTCGACCCTGCTGTCTTGAACCAGCGAGACCTGATCCACGAGCTTCTCACGGAGAAGGTGGCGTATTCTCAAGCGAAGGCCGATTTCTCGAGAGTCCGGGCAGAGGTAGCGGATTTCGATCTTGAGCTTGCTGGCCTTGGTCGAAGGGCAGGGCACCGGGGTTCGGTCGAGACGCTCATCCAGACTCAGCCAGCTGATGCTCAAATCAATCGTCTCAATAGTCTTATCCGCGATGGAAACGAGCTGAAACGCACCGAGACGAGCCTACGGCAGCGCCTGGAAGACCAGACCTTGGAATTCAGCCGTATCCAACGAACCGAAAGCGGTGGTACGCTTCAAGATGTCGGGCCTCTACAGGAACGTCTTGGTGCCCTCCAGCCAGATATCCGATCGCTCGAACGAATTGACGAGATTGATACCGCTTTGGCAAGGGCACGCCAGGATATCAGCGAAGCGAAGGCTCGCCTGGCTCCTCCAGTCCAGGATCTCGAAGCGCTTCTGAAGCTCCCGCTTCCGGACGAAGTTGAATTGGAGAAACACCGCCCAAATCTTGTAGCAGCGTCCGACCGTGTGAAACGTGCCCAGGAAAAGCGGACAGAGCGCCGCTTGGAGCGCGAGGACGTAGTACAGCTCATTTCGGACCTCGAAGATGATCGGCAACTCATTACCCGTTCGATGATCGAAGAAGCGAGGGCTGTCCGCGATGCGGCCATTCAAGGACTTCAGTCTGGCAATCTCTGGGACGGCGCATTGCCAGTGCTCGTTCGCGAGGCGGACAAACTGTCGGACGGTGCACTTTCGCAAGCTGAAAGAACCGCCCGCCACTCGGCGCTGACGCTGAGGCTGGCTCGACTTGATGGTGACATTGGTACCTGTGATTTCGAACTCGAGGCCGCACGGGATCACCAGGAAGGTGCATTGGCCGCATTCTCGGGACTTTTCGATCATGCAGGAATTCCGGTTCTCGATATAGACCAAATGGGCAAATGGCTCCGCGGCATAAATGCCATCGCCATGAGGCGCGAGAACGTCCGGGACCTGGAAGATCAGCTTCGCATTGTTCAAAGCCGGAATGTCCAAGTTACATCTGAACTTGCGAGCATCGCAGCAGCCATCGGGCTCGAAGCAAAGCTTGCCGGTCCGCTTTCCTCGAACGTCAGGCTCGTGGAGACAAAGCTGGCCGAACTGGCAAGGGCCTGGGATGAGCGGCGCATCGTCCGCGCCCGGCAGGAGGCGCTGGAGAGCGACATCGCTGACGGTGAGCGCAAGATCGCTATCTTGGCTACGGAAGTCGATGAGTGGCGGTCGCAATTTGCTGAAACATGCGTTGCTTTCGGGCTTGATGGTGCTCCAACCTTGGAGATGGCTGAAGCTGCAATCCAGGTCTGGAAGGAAATCCCACGCTGTTACGCCGAAAGACAGAACAGACAGCGCCGGGTCGACGGCATGGCACGTAACATCGATCAATTCGAGGAGAAGCTGTCGGGTGTCTGCAAATCGATCGGTGATGATCTTTCCAAACTCGCTCCGTTACTCGCTGTCGATACCTTGCACAAACGAATGACCGACGCACAATCCGCCGAGGATCGTAATCGACATCTCGCTACAAGCCGAGAACGAGTGTCCGCTGAAATTCAGCAGATAGCCGAAGAAAGCCAGTCGATCAGTCGGGATGTCGCTGCTCAGTTGGCTCGTCTGAATGTCCAGATAGACGCCAGGACACTTCTCGAGCGTCTCGGAAGGCGTCGTGCCGTGGTCGAGAAGCTTGACGACAGTCGGCGGAGGCTCTCGCTGCATTCCAGGGGCCTCAGCGAAGACGACATCCGGGTAAAACTTTACGATTTCGATCGAGTCGGCGCCGATTTGGAGATCGAGACGCTTGTGGCCGAGGATTCTCACCAGTTCGACGTGTTCGGCAAGCTCAAGGGAAGACTTGCTGAACTGGCATCGACAAAAGAGGCGCTTGAGACCGGAATGAGCGCGGAGCACGCTGCTTTCGACAAAGCATCGGCAGAACAAGAGACACAGGATCTGGCCCGCCAATGGGCTGTTCTGAGGCTCGCCTCGAAACTGCTACAGACCTCTTTGGAACGCTATAGGGAGTCACAGGCAGATCCGCTGCTCGCACGGGCAAGCGAGTACTTCTCCACGTTGACGAATGGATCCTTCGTTCGCTTGGTGCAGGAATTCGACGATCAGGATGCGATTAGGCTAAAAGCAGAACGATCCAACGGCGAGCGGCTTCCCACGAAAGCCCTCAGCGAAGGATCCGCAGATCAGCTTTACCTAGCCTTCCGCCTAGCATTCATCGAGGACTTCTGCAGTCGCAACGAGCCACTTCCTTTCATAACAGACGATGTATTTCAGTCGTTCGATGACGAGCGCAAGGCTTCCGGGTTGAGAACTCTGGCGTCTGGAGGACGGGCGTTCCAGCCGATCTTGTTCACGCACGAGGGCAAGATTGTCGAAATCGCTAATGACTTGCTGCGGGGTGATGTTGATGTCATCAGCTTCGAACGAGTCGCGTCGAGCCTGACAGACGCGTCGAGATGAAGCGCTGCAATCCAGCACCCATGGTCAGAACCCAGCCCCTTCTGAAATTGGGGTATCCGAAACAGCGACCTGCCGCAGGCATTGCCATCCCCGAGGCACGCCGTGGGAACTGAATTGCTTACCGGTTAGGTCGAACGAGATCGTCAGGCGTCAGGAGGTGAACCCGCCGTGTTTCATCCTTTGCGAAATCGATCAGGTCCGACGAAAAACCAGCCTTGCTGAAGAGCAAGAAATGCTTTCCGGCGGTTCCTCTGCCGTATCTCGTTTTCTCGGATCTTTCACGTAGCTGCCTCAGATGCCCCATGTCGATATCGGCGTTTGTCCATTTGCACTCGCCGTAGAAAAATTCGCCATTCAGGAGTTTGCCTGCAACGTCGATATCGAAGTCCGAATGTCCCCATATCTGACCCACTTCCTTTGCGGGAAGGCCGAGCCTCTCCTGGATATGGATCCTGGCGTACTCGAGCGCGATAGCTTCGAAGGCAATGCCCATGTATTCCGAGAACCCCGGCGCCACAACGTGTCTGTATACGTCTTCCCCAAACCCACCGCTAATCGCGGTCAGGCTGGGCCGTACAAACCGGTGCCAGAACGAGATCAGGCTGTCTTCTAGACGGAACCGACGATTTCTTGCCTTCTCATCGACATCCAACGACTTCGTATTCGATATCAGATGGAGCGCCACCAGCTTCGCGGCGTATGGGGTAATTCTCTCTGCCTTGACTCCCAGTCGGCTCGCGATCTCCGACGTTGTGTTGCAGCCGTCGGCGATGGCTGCAAGGACGCTGGAGTAGAAACCCGGCTCGTGAAGTTCGGTTTGGAGAAGCGTGTTCGGCTCATCGACGAGAGTTCCTGTCTCGGTCAACAGCAACCTTACCGCGTTATCCTTCAACGGAAGGTCCGGGTTACAGAGTTGGAGATAGTACGGTATTCCCCCGAATATGGCATAGGCGCTGATGATTCCTATAGCGTCGTACCCTGGAAAAAAGCCCGCCACGTCAGTGAGGGGAAGCTGTTTCATATCCAGGGAAAGTGTCTGTCGTCCGTACAACGGATTCCTTTCCGCGAGCAGGTCCTGCATTTGGGATATGGAGGACCCGCAGAGAATGAGTTTCAGGGCGCCATCCGCAGGTGCGCCAGAATCCCAGAATTTCTGCATGATCGAAGGCAGCGCCGGGTCACCGTCGAGCAGATATGGAAACTCGTCGATGGTGACCAGCAGGCCCGGATTGTTCCGCGTGTGCTCGGCAATGTGGTAGAAAACACCTTCCCAGCTCGACAACGATTCAAGCACGGGCTGCGCACCTAAAACTTTTGCGACTTCGGTCTTAAATTGCTCGAGATTCAAAAGAGAGGAGACGCGTGTGGCCTGGAAATAGATCTCCTTCCGGCTTTTGCCCACCTCGCGAAGAAACCGGGATTTACCAACACGCCGCCGACCGAAGAGAATGACAAGTGATGGACGCGCAGCGTCAAGCTCCTCTTTGAACCGCGACAGCTCACGACGCCTGCCTAGAAACTTCATACGGATCGCTTTCCGCTTAACATAATGCTTATTATAGTAATTGATATTATAGGAAACGTAAATAGTGTAATGCACGTTATATTAAATCCATGACGGACTTGTGGTGGGTTGAATTCAGTGGGTGATGACACATCGATGGGAATTGTGAAGGAGGCCCGTCACATCGCCTCCTGTGGCGCCGTTGAAGCGATTTCGGCCTATATCGTGAGAAAACTCCTAAAGCGGTCTCAGGAGCACGGTTGCAACTGAACCGCTCTTTGTTCTTGGTGGCAGTTGCTACCGGATAGCGCAAAAATCCCACCCGACGCTTGGAATCCATATCCCAGTTCCTTGTCATCGAGCGGCAACCGGATCCGCGACTATGATGGAACCGCAGGTGCGGTCCGCGAGCATGCGTTTTCGCTGAACCACAACCAGCCTGGCGACCCCGAGAAATTCGCCCGGCAGATAGTGGCCTTCGCCGATGTCGCCCAGTCGCCTGTCCGCATGCCGTTCGGCAGCGACACGGTTGCTGCGATCGAAGCGAAGCACTTGTTCGACGGGGACATCCTCAAGCGGTGGCGAGAGGTCTCGGTCTCCACCGACTTTTAAAGAACACGCACCCCGTTCCCGATGTTGCGTTTTAGGCGGAGCCGTCCTTTGATGGGCCACGTTGGCCACGGGGAGACATATGGACGGCACCCATCTCTTTGAACTGGTGATCGCAATGTTTCTTGCGATCATCGCGCTGCACTATCTCGCCCACCGCCTGGGACTACCGCCGTCGGTCGCGCTGCTTGCTGGTGGTGCCATGCTGGCCTTCGTCCCCGGGATACCTGCGATCACGGTCGATCCCGAACTCGTTCTGGTCATCTTCCTTCCGCCTCTGCTGTTCGATGGCGCCTGGTCCATCGCCGTCGACAGGCTAAAGCGGCATATGTTCGGCATCGCCTCGCTCGCCGTAGGGGCGGTGCTCTTCACGACCGTTGTCGTTGCAGTTGTCGCCCATCTGTTGATGCCGTCCTTGCCCTGGGCGGCCTGCGCCGCGCTCGGGGCCATCGTCTCACCACCAGATGCAGTGGCCGCCCGCGCGATTCTGGAACACGTTCGCCTGCCGCGCCGCCTTCAGATCCTGCTTGAAGGCGAGAGCCTGCTGAATGATGCGAGCGGACTCGTCCTCTTCCGCTTTGCCGTCGCAGCGACAGCGACTGGAGCATTCAGCACGGTCAGCGCAGTTGGGACGTTCGTTGTGCTTGCCGCAGGCGGTGCAGCGCTGGGGGGCGTGCTCGGTTTCGCATGGGTCAAGCTAGTCCTGCGACTTCGCGACGACTATCTCATGATCGCGGCAACCACGTTGCTCTGCTGGATCGCATACCTATTGGGGGAACAACTCCATGTGTCTGGTGTGATCGCTACTGTGACAGCCGGTCTTATAGCCTCGTGGCACCAGCACACCGTCATGTCGGCAGGGACACGCATGCGCGGTACGTCTTTCTGGACAGTGCTGGTGTTCCTCATGGAAGCGATGGTCTTCATCCTCATCGGTTTGTCGCTGCGCGACATCGTCGAGCGCGGCGGCGGGTTCGTCGCGCTGATCGAAACCATGACCTTCCCGGCGCTTGCGATCCTCGTCGCACTCATTGCGGCTCGTTTCGTCTGGGTCTTCGGTTCTGATCTGGTAGTCAAACTCGCAAACAGCCTGGGTCGTGCTCGATCGGCGCCGATGGGGGTGGGGGCGGCGACAGTTCTCTGCTGGGCGGGCGTCCGCGGGGTGGTCACGCTTGCCCTTGCCTTGAGCTTGCCCGATGATTTTCCCGAGCGGGATTTCATCCTCGTGATCTCTTTTGCCGTGATCATGGGGACAGTGCTGCTGCAGGGCACGACGCTTGGGGTTGTGATCTCCTGGGCTGGTTTGGGAGAGGCGGAAGTCGAACGAGCGCCCATGACGATGAGCCAGGCCGAAGCGGCGATGGCGCAGGTTCAGTTCGCGAGGGTTAAGGACCTCGCATACGACCATGAGGGCACTCTGATCCATCCTCAATTGCTGGCGAGATACGAGCGTCGAGCGACCGCAATCATCGATTACGCGGAAAGGACCGAGGACTACGCGCCGATGCTCCATGCTCACTTCGACGTCGTGTTGGAGGCGGTCGCCGTTGGCCGGAGCGAACTCATACGGCTGCATCGTGTGGGGCAGATCGACGATGAGACCCTCCGGGAACTCGAGCGGGATCTCGATCTGGAGGAACTGAGTGCTATCTCAGCGAAGGCATGATCCGAAGTCACACAGGCTAGTGGTGGGGACCTAGCTGGGTTTGGATCTCATAATCGCTGCATTGTCCTGTATGGCCTGCAGGCCCTTATACGAGGCCGCCTGCACGACAAATTGTGATTGACGCTAAATGACACTTGCCGATCCTTGGAGGTAGAGGAACGATGGCTACTCCGTCGTACCTAGCCAGCCAGGAGATGCTCGTGGCGGCGCCGTCACTTCAACGCTGATGCTTTCGGCGCTGGGGCGTGATAGCAGATTGCTTATCACGCTTTCCTATCGTTAGTGGGATAGCAAGCTGAGAATCGTCGAAGACAAATGCACGAGACTGCCAAATACATTCCGGACGAATTGGACAGACGACTGATCGCCCACCTACGGGCCGATGGGCGGGCATCGCTTTCGAAGCTTTCGGAGGCCCTGGGAGTGGCGCGGGGTACTGTTCAGAACCGTCTCGACCGCCTTCTGGAGTCCGGGACACTGCTCGGTTTCACCGTCCGAGTACGGGATGATTATAATGATGGCACCGTGCACGCGGTTATGATGGTGGAGGTCATAGGGAAGTCGACAACTCAGGTCATACGTAAGCTTCGCGGTCTTCCGGAAATCTATTCGCTGCACACGACGAACGGAAACTGGGACCTAATTGCCAATATCAGGGCAGCAAGCTTGGCGGATTTCGACCGCGTATTGAGGGAGGTCCGGATGATTGATGGAGTGTCAAACAGTGAGACAAGCTTGCTACTGAGCACAGTATGAGCTCTTAGGAGCCACCGGCTTTGCCATGCACCGCCTCGCCAGATAGACCGCTGCGTCGTCCAGCACGTGCCGACGCAGCTTCAACGCATAGTGGGCCTTCTGCGGCCAGTGTCCTTGAGCTCACCTATTGCTGACGGACGAGGACACCCAAGGCTGTTGTAATGAGACGGGCAAATGTCAACGCGCCCAGACCGTCTACGTCACGTTCCGGCATGAATTCGACGAAATCCATCGCCGCGATCTTCCCGCGCTTCGCAGCTCCCTTGATCAAGTCGACGGCTTGATAATAGCTAAGACCACCGGGCGCGCGACCTATGACACCCGGGACCAGTGCCGGATCGAGCGCGTCCGCGTCAATGCAGATGATGATGTTGCTTCCTTCTGGGATATTGTCCAATACCACATCAATACCGCTCTTGTGGAGGTCATAGGCGGGCACGAATTTAACGCCCCACGAGACAGCATCCTCATAATCAGTCGTCGCGGCAGATCCTATGCCACGCGCTCCGACCTGAACAATTCGTTCGATGTGCTCCATCTCGGACGCGCGACGCATCGTAGAGGACAACCCCTTGTCTTCACCCATGTGCACGTCTCGCCAGTCTATATGGGCGTCGATCTGAAGGATCGTGAACTTCTGCCCGGGAGATGCTGCGCCAATCGCTTCGATCATCGGAATCGGGATGGAATCGTCGCCGCCGAGCAAGACGGGGATAGCGCCTTTTTTGATGATGGTGGAAACTGCCGAGGCAATTCGTTCGCGGTTTCCAGCGGCATCGTGCTCCTCGAAGGTCAAGTCTCCGCAGTCCACCGGACGGCGGCCAGCGTCGGGAAAGACGCGCCCGCCGTGATCGAAATCGTGTCGGTCAATGTTGGCTGTCAAGGACGATGTTGCCTGGCGCAACGCCTGAGGTGCGTTTCGGCAGTAAGCGCCAACTGAGGCATAGGGAGTGGCGCATGGCGCTCCTAGGATGGCAACGGGTGCCGAGAGTCCCTCGAGATCAGAGCAACTATCCAGCCCGAGAAACGTTGATGCCTCCGAGGCCGCGCCAAAAAGCGCGCCGAGGTTCGGCTTGTCGTTCATATTTAGCTCCTTTCCGGCCGACGCCGGGTTAGTGACAGATGGATTAGCGGTTCCGCCCACGCTCGAGGTACCCAGCCCACCGATGCTGGGCGAGCTGAAACGACGAGACCAGGACAAACGTGAAGACCAGATAGATTCCGGCAGCCGTTAGGTACGGTTCCAGTTGGATGTAGTCATTGAGGGTGATTGTGCGTGCAACACCGGTGACTTCGAGCAAAGTGACGGTACTTGCGAGGGATGTCGCATGCAGCATCATGATCATCTCGTTGCCGTACAGCGGCAGCGATCGGGTCAACATCGCCGGAATGAGAATGCGGCGTGCTTGGACAACGGCCGACATCCCGAAAGCCCGCGCGGCTTCTATCTCGCCTACAGGAATGTGGCGCAGGCCACCTGCGAAGATCTCTGTCGTATACGCGGTGCTGTTGAGCACGAAAGCGGCAAGAACGCAGAGCATCGGGCTGGACAACCACGGCCAAAGAAAGCTCGTCCGGAGAAGTTCGAACTGGGCAAGTCCAAAGTAGATAAGGAATAGCTGCACGAGTAGTGGCGTGCCTCTGAAGACGCATGAATAGGCAAGGACCGGGTAGCGGATCAAAGGGTTCCGGCTGTTTCGGGCGAACGCCAGTGGCAGCGCGAGCAGAAACGAGATGGCGAGTGCGAGGAATGTAAGAAGAAGCGTCAGCTTCGCCCCTTGCATGTAGAGTGGGATGTATTCTCGAATGATGTCCCAGTTCAATGTGACAGCCCTCGTTCACCGACGCTATATCGCTTGGCCACAACGCCGAGGGTTGCCATCGATATCAGCGTGATAAAAAGGTAAAACGTCGCTGCCACCAGATAGAAAGTGAACGGCTTCCCGGTCGCTTCGGCGGCGCCCTTGGCTCGGAACATCACGTCTTGCAGGCCAATGAGGGAGACGAGGGCGGTTCCCTTCGCCAGTACCAGCCAATTGTTGGCAAAGCCTGGCAGCGCGAGCCTTATAAGCTGGGGGATCACGATACGGTGGAACGTTTGCCAGGCGCTCATCCCGTAGGCATGTGCGGCCTCGATCTGACCTCGCGGAATGTTCTGCAGTGCAGTCTTGAAAGTCTCGGTCATGTAAGCACCAAAAATGATCCCGAGACTTGCGATGCCAGCAATGGTCGCCGAGAACTCCACCTGGGAATCGACCCCGACTGCTTCGAAAACCTGATTGATGAGGGCAGGGAGGCTGTAGAAGATCAGTAGCATTACGACCAAGTCAGGGATTCCCCGGACTAGGAAGGTGTATGCGGTTGCGACTGCCCTGAGGGCGCGGTGCTCGGATTGCTTCGCGAGTGCTCCCGAAAGTCCGATCAGCGTGGCCAGCAGGAGCGAAGCCAAGGCTACCAGCAGGGTCGTAGACCCCGCTGCCAGCACAGTTTGAATGTATTGGGACGTCATCGCGTCATTCGCCGAAATACTTCGCGTCGAGAGCCTTGAGAGTTCCATCGGCCTTGATGGCCGCGAGCCCTTCATTCACCTTTGCAAGCAGCTCGGGATTCTTTTTGCTAATGGCGATCGCGACGCCTTCACCGAACTCCTTCGCGTCCTTGCCTGTGAGTTGCGGACCAACGAGCTCGAAACCTTTGCCGTCGTCACTCTTCAGGAAGCTATGGATGATCTGGGCCTGATAGCTGATATGCAGGTCTGCGCGGCCGGCGGCAAGTTCGAGATACGGAGCGCTGCCGCCGTCGTAGCGCTTGATCGTGGCGTCAGGGAAATGAGAGGTTACGTATGCGTCCATCGGAGTGCCTGTTTGGACGGCAATCATCTTGCCCTTCAGCCCCTCGGGCGTGATTTCTATGTTCGCCCCCTTTTTAGCGACAAAGCGGAACACCGGATGCTCATAGATTTCGCTGAAGGCGATTACTTTGCGACGCTTATCTGTAACAGTGAGCTGAGAGATCAACGCGTCATATTTGCCATCGATAAGACCTGGGATCATGCCATCCCATGCAGCATTGAAAATGTCGCAATCGAGTTTGGCCGCTTTGCAGACTGCGTCCATAAGCTCGATATCGTAGCCAACCACCTTGCCGCTTGCGTCGACGGATTCGAATGGAGGGAAGGTAGCATCGGTCGCGATTCTCACTTTTTCCGCGGCGTAGGCGGGGACGGCTGCCGACGCGATCAAAACTGCGGCAAAGATGGAATTAAGGGGTAGTTTCACTATGCGTTCCTCTCGTCTGGTTGTTGTTTTGGTAGTGTCCTGAAAGGCTTAGTGCTTGAGGCGCCCTGCTAGGAATTGTTGAAGCCGTTCGCTTTCGGCATTGCCGAAGATCTTGTCGGGATGACCTTCCTCTTCGATTTTGCCCTGATGGAGGAAAACGACGCGACCAGACGCGTTCCTCGCGAAGCCCATCTCGTGTGTGACGACCACCATGGTGCGACCCTCCTCTGCCAAAGACTGCATGACCTTCAAGACTTCGGTGACAAGCTCCGGGTCGAGGGCCGATGTTGGTTCATCGAACAACATAACCTCGGGGTCCATGCTGAGTGCACGAGCTATAGCCACGCGCTGTTGCTGACCTCCGGATAGTTGCGACGGGAACTTGTCGTAGACCCGAGCGTCAAGTCCGACTTTGGCGAGGTTCGCCTTTGCTCGCTCTTCAGCTTCCTTTCTGGACAGACCAAGCACGCTGATGGGAGCTTCTGAGACATTGGCGACTACGGTCATGTGCGACCACAGGCAAAAGTTTTGGAAGACCATGGACAACTTGCTGCGAACGAGCCTGAGCTTTGCCTTGTCGACGGGTTGCAAAGCCCCATGACGGTCCCTTGTGGTAACCAGTGTTTCTCCATCAATTGCGATCGAGCCGCTGCTCGGGCGCTCGAGAAAGTTTATGCATCGCAAGAACGTGCTTTTTCCGGAGCCGCTTGCTCCGATAACGCTGATGACGTCTCCAGCCTGTGCGTCCAAGGAAACACCGCGCAGTACCTCGTGTGTTCCATAGGATTTATGGATGTCGCGCACGCTCAGTTTTGTCATGTTCTCAAGTTCCCTGCGGCCATGCCGCTTTTTGTTGGCGACATACTTGCGAGGTTATGAGCTGATGCGCAAATGACTATTCGTCACGCCATTCATGACGCCACATCATGTATCCGAAGAGCTACATCGGCCCTATCCGGATTCGAGCTAAGAAATCATGAATGAGTATCAGGCAAAATGCCTAATCCGACGGCAATGTTGCCAACGCGCTACCGCGATCGAACTGCAAAAGGAGCCATCGCAAGAACAAACGAGGAGCCGATCGCCGGATACTGGTATTGCTACAAACAACATGCCAACCACCGAACGCATCGATCGAAACGGGCACGGGCTTTATCAAGATCCCCCGTTTGAAATCACTGCCCGATAGGGTGTCGCTGACGAGGGCTGCCCCTGTCCCGTGGATAGCCAGATCGATCGCCATCCCCAAATCGCTGCAATAAAGATGCTTTGCTTCCTTGTCGGCATCTGCCGCCCCCGCCTCAGCAAACCAGCGGCGCCACTCCGAGCCATCGTCTTGGTGGAGCAATGTTACGTGCCGAAGGTCGCGGGGTTGGCTTATCTGCCTCCCAAGGCGCTCGAAAAGAATGGGGCTACAGACAGGCGTTACGTTTACATGAGCGAGAAGAGTGGACCACTTGTCCACCCAGCCGCCAGATCCAAACGAGATCCCAACATCTATGTCCGTCAATTCATGGACGCGTGGATTCTCCACGAGACGAATGTGGCACTCGATCGTCGGATGGGCCTGGCAGAAATCGTTGAGATTTTTTGCGAGCCAAGTGTTTGCGAACATAGGAGGGCAAGCAATGTCCAAGCGACCATGGATCTGGTCGGCGTCAACAAGCAGAAGTGCCGTTCCAAGAATGTCCTGCATGGCGTTCGAAACGGTCTTGGCAAAAATGCGCCCAGCGTCGCTGAGGACCACGCCGCGGCCGGATTTGACAAACAGATCGCAACCCAGCGCCAGTTCAAGTCGTCTTATCTGATGGCTGACTGCACTATCCGTCAGGTTAAGTTCGGCTGCTGCCTTTGCGAGGCTCTGGTGTCGCGCAGCCGACTCAAATGTCCTGAGTGTCGGCAGAGGAAGATTCTTGAGGTTGGTCACTGACTAATCCTGAACTTTTACGCCATCATAGTGGATCATACGCAACGCGGAAGGGTCCTCGTGCCGCGAGTTGATTTGGCGAAATTGTCATTTTGAGTATGCAAAATGACTAACTGGCAGGCGGATTTTGCAGACTCTTGGCATTTCCGGCAGCGTTGTCTCAGCCTACGCTTCTCCTCACACCTAAGGAGACCGAAATGCCAGCACTTGCGCCGTCACCTAAAGCCTACGTGCCATTCGTCAGCGTCGAGAACATGATGCAGCTCATCCACCGCATTGGGATCGAGACAATGCTGCTGGAGATGACTGACGCTATCGAGGACGATTTCCGTCGTTGGAATGCTTTTGATAAGACACCCCGCGTCGCCTCTCACTCCACGGATGGCGTGATCGAGCTTATGCCGACCTCGGATGGTGCTACGTACGGATTTAAGTATGTCAATGGCCATCCTAAGAACACGCGGGACGGTCTGCAGACGGTTACCGCGTTCGGTCTTCTTGCGGATGTCGCAACGGGCTACCCGGTCCTCATCACGGAAATGACGCTATTGACGGCGCTGCGAACAGCGGCTGCGTCGGCCATGGCGGCGCGCCACCTGGCGCCGAAGAACCCGTCCACATTGGCTCTTATCGGCAATGGTGCGCAGGCCGAATTCCAAGTGCTCGCAATGAAAGCAGTTCTTGGCGTCACTCATGTTCGCTTGTTCGATATCGACCCCTTGGCGACTTCGAAAACGTTGAAGAACCTCTCCGATAGTGGGTTGCATGTCATCGCGTGTTCATCAGCACAGTCGGCGGTCGAAGGTGCGCAAATCATCACGACGTGCACGGCTGACAAGCAGTACGCCACGATACTGACCGACAACATGGTGGGCGCCGGGGTCCACATCAACGCGATCGGCGGAGACTGCCCAGGCAAGACTGAATTGCACGGTGATATCCTGCTTCGAGCTGACACCTTCGTCGAGTTTGAGCCGCAGACGCGGATTGAAGGTGAGATACAGCAAATGGCAGCGGACTATCCGGTCACTGAGCTTTGGCGCGTTCTTGACGGCAAAGCCCAAGGGCGCCGCGACGAGCGCCAGATCACGCTCTTCGACAGCGTTGGCTTCGCTGTCGAGGACTTTTCGGCGCTTCGATATGTTCGCGCAAAGCTGCAGGACACTGGTTTGTTCCACAACTTGGACATGATCGCCGATCCGGACGATCCTCGTGATCTGTTTGGCATGTACCTGCGAGCAAAGTGAGTATCGATATGTCCAAGCAAAGCTCAGTTCAGGCCCCGTCTGCAGTCGTCATGGTGCGACCGCACCACTTCACGATCAATACAGAGACGGCGATCGACAACGCATTTCAGGCTACGTCCGGCTCAGAGGATGATTACTCCCGGGAGGCGTATGATGAGATCACGGGAGCTGCGGAAACATTGCGTTCGCATGGGGTGGCCGTTCACCTCTTTGAAGATCACGGCAACAATACTCCGGACTCCGTATTTCCCAACAACTGGTTCTCCACCCACGCCGGAGGCCACGTTGCAATCTATCCAATGAAGGCGGAAAGCCGCCGTCGCGAACGACGAACGGATATCATCGAGTTTCTTAAGCGCCGATATCGTGTTCAGTCTATCATAGACTACTCAGGTCTCGAGCTTGACGGCCTCTTCCTCGAAGGAACTGGCGCGATGGTTCTGGATCACTTGGATCGTGTTGCATATGCGGTTCGCTCAGACCGTACCGACCCCATCGCGTTGGAGCGATTTGCCACGCACTTCAATTTCGAACCGATGGTCTTCGATGCAACAGATGAGCGCGGGAGGCAGGTCTATCACACGAACGTTCTGATGTGTGTTGGAACGGATGTCGCGCTTCTTGGCAGCGAAATGATTACGAATGAGAGTCGCCGGGCTGAAATTCACGAACGACTTTCTTCGTCCGGACGGAAGGTCATTGAACTCAGCAGTGATCAGATCACCAAGTTCGCAGGCAATGCTCTGGAGTTGCAGGGGAACGGAAACCGTATTCTTGCCTTGTCGACCACGGCTGCCGAAGCTCTCACTGCGGATCAAAGAGAAGCGATCGAGAGTGTAGTGAAATTGGTTGCCCTCCATATCCCAACTGTGGAGAGGGCAGGTGGCTCGGTCCGCTGCACACTTGCAGGCATACATCTGACTCCCCGTCCGCTGTCTTAAAAGCAACATCAGGAATGGAGAGATCGAGCCTGCGTGCGGGTTCGAGATCCTCATCCAGCTCGCGGCTCAACATCTTTCCAAACCGTTGCGCTTCCAGCGATGGACTGGCGCGCACAGGACTGTGGTCTGTATAGCGGTCCTGTGCGCGGCCTTGAATTCGCGTGTTTTGGCGTCAGCACCGATCAGGGAGCCGATCTTGTCGTCACAAAGTCAACGCATACTCAGCACGGTATTCAATCACGCGGCCAGTTTCATCTGAAGCTTCCATGGCATCTTGGGATCATATGCTGATTCATGGATCGCGAGGCCGCTTCCTTCGATGTCCATATGCATCGTGGCCACAAGCCAGTCGGAAGTCATCACGCAGGGCAGATCCTCTGTCTCGAGGATGGCGATAAGTTCGTTCTCCGTGGACAGACCGCTTCGCGTCTGCTGGTCCTCGCGGTCCAACGTCCAAAAATACCGTTTCATCAGAATTCTTCAGTCCATGTTTTCAGTCGGGCGGGCGGTTTACAAGCCGACACGTCTGAAAGCAAGGCACCGGGTGACCGAAGCCTCTTATCGGCTTCTCGCCCTCATGACTGGTGCATCCGTGTCGCCCACCCACATCGGTAGTCGCCGTCGCACCTCGCTCGACCATCGCTTCTCCTCGGATGTCGTATGTGAGGTCGACGTCTTCCGAGAATTGTCGAATGGCGCCGTAGGCCTTCGAGAGCGAAGTCCCGCCCTTGAAGACAAGGCTCTCACCGAGCGCCGTGATGTAGAGTGTTCGAAGCGCCCAGACGACCCAGACGTCCTTTTCGAGCAAGTGGACGGGCGCTTCGATCGATCTGACGCAATTGCGAGAACCTCTCGCTTGTCCTCGGATAAGAGCTTGAGGAGATGATCAGCCATGCGCTGCCTTTCCGACGCTTCGTGCGAGCCAGGTCGGAAACTGGGGTGCTGCAGCAACAAGCTCGTTGAACGCCTCGGGGGGGCAGTTTCCGCTTGATGCTCGAAAGAGCATCCTCCGCTCGCTCCGGCCCGAGCCATGCGAGCGCGCGTACAGCGACGCCGGCCGGCCGGCTAGCGAGCGACATCTGCCAGCGAGGGACGTGCTTAAGCTCGACCTTTTGGCTTCGGACATCCATCGGGCTACCAAACGGCACGACGACCAGCCGCTGACCACCCTCAATCGGTTCGACTGACCCGCGCGCTCGGCTGAGCAAGGAAGGGCTTGAAAGCGGCTGCGATCTTCGCAAGAAATCCCTTGCTGAACGATCCCAAAACCTCTGCATTCGGGTCGTGGTAAAAGGACTGCTCGGCTATGTCGTGATTGAATTTAGTGACGGTAACCCACGCATCTTTCCACTCACGGATTTCAAGCGCGGCGACATTCGAGCTGGGGAATCTCCAAGGCGGTTTGATCGGAACGGGGGGCGGTGCCTGAGATAGCCAATAAGATCAGGTTTGTCTGATTACCTTTTGGGATTACCAGAACCATGCAAACCGGGCGTGACTTTCCGCCTTCAGTTTCTCCCTTGTCGCGCTGCCATGTCCAGAGATGATCGAACCATTGGCCGGAGCATCAGCCCTTGATCTCGCTTCCTTCCGCTATCAGCCGGTCCAGTTCGGGATCGATCAACTTAGCCAATTCGGGGGGGGCTTCATGGGGGCCATAGACCCTGCGCGGATCACCTTTTTGTTTCATGGCCTCGAAATCGTCGTAGGTCATGAGGACGTAGCGGGCCTTGCGATGTTGAGTAATAGCGACTGGCTGGCGATCTGCCGCCATGGTCACGGTCTTAATATCGCGCAGTAATTCTACGGTTGAGAATTTTTGCATTGTGGGCCGCTCCATCGAATTTTGCGAAATATACGAATTATCTGAAAATTTGCCCAGAGTAATGCCCGCTGCGCCATGGCTGCCAATGCTCGCTTGAAGACCGTCGATTTGTTGCGGCGACCAACCATGCGCGATCCTGTCGATCACGGACTGCCGGAACCCGGCCGATGGCCATGCGATCAAGCTGTGGCAACACCTGCCGGAGCATCGCGCCAGGCGCAGGCCGCGACATGCCAGGCGTAAAATGCATTGATCGGTTCACTTGCAAAGTGCCAGAAACTTGAATCCGACGGTCGTCGCGAGCCGAGCTCTAGCTTCGACAAACATGTACCGACGCCGGGCGCCGAGATCGACCTTGTGTTTGAGCAGGCTGGTATTTCGCGTCGGCCGCCGTCATGGTGCGGATGCAGCTCGACACAGCGATGCGGATCAACGGCATCCGCTTCATGCAGGATGCCGAGGGCAATATCGCCCAGATATTCAACGGTAATCTGACCTATCGAAAGGTAAAGGCGGCCGACGGCAGCAAGATGATGGACGCATATCTGAAGGAGAAGCTGACGAACGAATATGAGTGGGTCGGCAAGCTCTATGATGATCTATCGGACTTCGTACATCTGTCCTTCCGGCACTTCTGGCCCGTTATGGCCGGAACCGACGACGAGAACAGGATCGCCTATTTCGCCATCTCAGCGCAGGATCAGAAGAAGGACGAGGCAAATTATTTCGAAGTTACTGATGAGTTCTTCCGGGTGACGAAGCTAACTTGGGTGATACTCCTCGGCCTGCTGATGGCTCGGCATTCGCCGGCACCTTCGAAGATCAACAAAGCTGAGGGAGTAGAAGGGGAGGGGGCGGGACTGGGGAATTGAGCGTCGAGCAGATCGCGGACCTGGTGCCAGATCCGATCATCGATCTCGTCCGGGAGCTACACGCTGCCGAGGAGGGTAGTGAAGATCACGAGAAGCTGCGAGAGATCGTCAGGCAGCTTGCGCTCAAAGCCAACGCGGTTCTCTAGCGGATTGCTGCGAACAGGGCCGCCGCGCAATTGCCACCCGGCGCGTTCGCGGACGAAGATGGAGATCCTGAGGAGGAAACAATCGAGGGGTTACCACCGATCGATTTCAGGGTCGGTCTACACGGAAAAGAACCCCGCAGTGTGAGCCGCGGGGTCAAGGCAGAGATAAGGAACGGAAGATGCCAGAGGGCTTCAAGGCCGTCTCCCGCAGCCTGTTGCATCCAGTGTCGTCGTCGGCGGAACTTGGCACAAGCTGCAATTTGCACCCGACGGCCGAAAGCATTATGTTGATATCAGGAACGGAGATCGATCGACGATGCTGCTGCGGAAGTATCACGAGAACAAGGAAGCCCTGATGAACATCGGCAAAGAAGCTCTTGCCGAGAGCCGTCGGCTGGGCCTGCCGATCTCTGCCAAGGACCTCGAAAACGAGCGCAAGGATCGCGCCGAACACGAGCAGGAAGAGCGCATTCCCGCTCCCATGAGGCAGTAATCGCTTCATGCCGGAACTGTCGTGCATCATCCTCGGAGGCCCGAACGGCTCCGGCAAATCCTCAGCGTTTGCGAAGCTCAAGCTCGAAGGGGTCTGGATCAACGCCGATGAGATCGCGCGGGCATTGCCCGAATCCGACGACGGCAAGTCCAGGGAACGGCGAGCCTCCGAAGCTGCTCTCCGCAAGATCGCGGAGATGATCGAGACGCGGCAATCCTTCATCTTCGAAACCACACTGAGCAGCCAGCAGTCCATCCGGTTGATGCGCGAGGCGAAGACGGCCGGGTTTTCGGTCGGGCTCTACTATGTCGCCTTGGATTCCGTCGAGACCAACGTCGAGCGCGTCAAGCGCCGGGTCGAGAAGGGCGGTCACGATATCCCGGAAGCGGACATCCGCAGGCGGCACAAGGGATCTCTGGAAAAGCTGACTGAAGCCTTGAGGATCGCAGACGAAGTGATCCTGATGGACAACAGCGGCCTGGAGCCGCGCGAGATCTTCGAGATCCGCTCCGGCGTGGTCCAGTCCTTCGACATCGACGATCGGCAGGAGCTGCATCGCCAGTTCTCGGCCAAGGTCTGCGAAGCCTACAGTCTTGCGCGGTATGACAGCGGCTTCCGGAAGGTGCCGAATCTGGCAGCACGTCGAGGCGATGACGTGGCTTCTGAGACCCCGAAACCGTCACCCGGACACAGGCCGAAGCCTCCGGGCATGAAGTGAGAATGGCATGTTCGAATTGATCAATCTGCGCGAAACCGTTTACCGGGCCATCGCGGCCGATCTCGAAGCATGGTTTGAGCGGTTTCCTCAGGGGCTGGCTTGGAACGTGTTCTCCGATTGCTGCGTCGGTGATCCTAACAAGGCGAATGATGCCTTCACCTTCGCGATAGTTCGTAACCGGTGTTCTGCCCCCACATTGGCAGCCGCCGCCTGATCTGTGATCGAGGTTTCCATGGATGAAGAACGGGAGTTTCTCCATGGAGACCTCATTGGAGTTTCTCGCAACTAGGAAGGCTTGCGCGCAACGGTCGTGGCTGGCATCCGATGAAGCATCGAAGCATAAGACGGCACCAACTTGGCCAGCGCATAAAAGGGCGACAAGACGGTCGAAACCAGGGCGCGCGACAGTTCCGCTGGCAGAGCGCCCGAGGTCGTCGTCGATGGTCTCGATGTCGCTGAAGCCGTGTTGTCGCGCAACGTCAACAAGATCATACTGCCGCCGGCGGCTTTCCATGTTTGTCATGACCTGCGATTGCGAGGACTGCCGTACGTAGACGATGGCTTTGCGCGCGAGCAGCGCTGTCGGAATCAAATCAGTGTTGCTCATCGTTGAGCTCCTCGACGACGAGGCCTGCGGCCTGCATCAGCAGGCAAGCCAGCGTTGAAATCGCCTTCTTGCGATCCTTGTCGCTCAGTCCGTCGAGCATCCGGGTTTTGAATATCAGGTCGAGCTGCCGGCCCGACGCGGGCACCAGCGTATTGCGGGATCTCATCATGGTCCTCCTGAGTGATTCTACGTCCACTTCGGAAGGGCGCCGCTTTGGTGCCGCCAGAGACCAGCCTGTTCAATTCGATTAGCGTCGCAAGATCGACGCGTGGCGTTCCCATGGTCATGCCGCGGCAGACCAAGGGATCGATCATCCACCCTGAGAGCGCGATCACGACACCTGTCGGCCCCAGAACCTTCAAAAACTGGCCTGTCGCTCGTTCTTCAACACGGCGAATGGAAACCCTCTGGCCAAAATAAGGATGCCAGCGATAAAGAACCTCAACTTCATCGCCGACATGGGCAGAATGAACGGGGCATTGCCCTCAACCGTAAGAACGCTCTTTTTGCCGGGCATAATGCAGGAGCAGAGAATTGGGCGACCATCGCCTCGCTCATCGAAACCTGCAAGCTCAATGCTGTCGATCCGCTGGTCTACCTGAGTGCTGCGCTCACAGCCATCGTCAAGGGCCATAAGCAGAGCCAGATCGACGAACTCTTGCCGTGGAACTATTCGGTCTCACATAGCAATTCCCACCGATAACCTGCAGCCCCCAAAACGGACGCCTCAACACAACTGTCAGTTACGCTCTTTCCTTACGCTAAGGTTCGTGCTGTCTTATCGCCGACCATCCGTATACTCACGTTGAGGAGGCCAACATGAAAATCGCATTGGGGACACTGACGCTCGCGGTAGGCTTCGCCGCATTCACCGTGCATTTGGCGATGGCGGCCGAATCGGTGACGGTGGACAATTTCATTCGCGCGGAGAGCGATTTCTATTTCAACAATCTAATCAAAACTGGCAGCCTCGGTACGTTTCATCATAATCGCGAACTTGCGCCGATCGATAATCAAACTGTGATCCGATCCAACCGCGACACGCTCTATTCCGTCGCGGTATTCGACTTGGACGCTGGGCCGGTGACCATCACATTGCCTGAGACTGGTGAGCGCTACATGGCGCTACAGGTGATCAACGAGGACCACTATGTCCCAGAGGTCGTTTACGGTGGAGGCAAATACACGCTCGACAAGGGCAAGGTGGGCACTCGATATGTTGCAGCCGCTGTCCGCACACTCGTCGATCCGGCTGATCCTAACGACCTAAAAAAGGTTCATACGCTTCAAGATTCGATCAAGGTCGATCAGGCGGGCGTCGGTGAGTTCGAAGTTCCGAAATGGGACCAGACTAGCCAGAAAAAAGTGCGCGACGCGCTTCTTGTGTTGGGATCGACCATACCCGACTTCAAGGGCGCATTTGGAAGTAAGGCCGAGGTCGACCCGATCCGCCATCTGATCGGGACAGCGCTCGGCTGGGGCGGCAATCCGGAAAAGGACGCCATCTACCTCAATATCACGCCTCCCAGAAACGATGGTGCGACCGTCTATACGCTCCACGTTAAGGAGGTGCCGGTGGATGGTTTCTGGTCGGTCAGCCTTTACGACGCCAAGGGTTATTACGTGGAGAATGAGTACAACTCGTATTCGATCAACAACATCACGGCGTCGAAAACGACGGACGGCGAGGTGGATATTCAGTTTGGAGGATGCGACGGCAAAGTCGCCAACTGCTTGCCGATCATGAAGGGCTGGAACTATACCGTTCGACTCTATCGTCCTCAGGAGGATATTTTAAGCGGGACCTGGAAGTTCCCAGACGCCCAGCCCACGAAGTAGCCTTGCTGGCCGCGCTGCTAACGACCGCGTTTGGCGTACAGTCGCCATGCCGCCAGTCCGCATCCGCTCCACCTGACGCTCGCTCAGGTCAAGCACATGCGCCGCTGACACCAGGGTCATCCGGCCGTCGTTCACCTTCGACAAAATCTCGATCCGCTGCAGATCACGCTCGCTCATCGCAATCAGTCCCATCCGCAATCTCCGCCGTCATCAAAACCGGGGAGAGAGTGACATTTTTACTTTGCAGAAACAGGACATTCTAACTTTGCGTGTGACTTCTAATGTAAATGCAACAAGGGCTTAAAGGCTGCTACAGGGCAGAGAGATCAGCCCCCGATCCGACCGGCTGGGCCGGGTTGCAAGGGAGGAACGGGGGCGGGTGATGACGTTCCCCTTTGGCTTTAGCTTTCCCAGTAGCAATTGTTCCGTCGCCGGTTGATACTCGCTTGCACCTGCATGGGGCGGGGTGGGATCAAAGCCGCACGATGCTTCCGGAAATCAACCTGCATGGTGACGTCGACATCGCCGCGCTGTCACCACTTCTTCGCGGCATGCTTCTTGCTGTTGCCTATGCTGACGGTGAGGGTGGCATAGGATTGACGGCGACCGGCGCCATGAACCGCAAGTTCGTGCATTGGGCCGCTGTGCACTTCCTCTGGCCAGGGTTCACAGCCGAAGATCTCTACAGCATGAACAAGGTGCTCAATGAAAGCGACATGCCGCCGCTTTGGGTCGTGCGCGACATGGCCCGTCATCTGAAGCTTCTTCGCCGGAAAAAGGATGTGCTGCTGCCAACCAGACGCGGCCGGGAGTTTTTGGTGAACCCGCAAGCCTTCTTCGATCTGGTCGCCACGGATTATCTCTATTCGTATGTCCACGCCACCGAACGGGAAGAGGAGGTGCAAGCGCGGTTACGCTGGTGGCGCATGTTCCTCAATCTCCTCAATATCAAAGCCAGAGAAGGGTGCACGCCAATGGAGGTTGTGAAGATCCTCTATCCAGACCTGGCGCCTCTCTCGGACACCGAAATGACCATAGAAGCCTGGGAGTTGAAATCCGATCTCCAGTATGGCGTCTTCCAACGCTTATGCTGGCTCGGCTTGCTCTATGAGGCACGAGAGGGGCTCACGCTCCTTCAGGACGGATCCTTCCACAAGACGCCACTTTGGGCAGCCTGCCTGCAGTTGGAATCGGATACGCAAAGCGACATCGGCGTGCATTGACGATCTTTATTCCGCCGCTGGCTGCCTCAATAACGCTTTCTCTCGCCGCGCAATCACCTAGGATCATTCATGAAATCCGTCCTCCGCCCCGACTTGCCGTCATTTGTTCACTTCACGCCTGAACACTTCAGCTGGGGTACAGAAACCAAGGCATTTTCTCGGCGTATTGTTCAACTGATCGATCAGTGATCGTATCGATTCATCAGGAACTGACAGGACAGCAGTATCCCTCGGCAGGTAACGCCGAATCCGCCGATTCATGTTCTCGACGGAGCCTTTTTGCCAGGGCGCAGACGGATCGCAGAACCATGCATCGGTTCCCATTCCTTGCTTCAGTCGCCGCCAGGAGACGAATTCAAATCCGCGATCAAACGTCAAACTTTGCCGGGCATGCCTGGGCAGGGGGCTGAGCACGTTGATGAGCCGCTCCATGATCGGCTTGGACTGCCGGTCGTTGTTCTTGAACAGCATGGTGAACCGGCTCGTCCGCTCGACAACCGTTGCCACATTGGCATTGCCCTGAACCCTTTCGAAGATCATGAGATCGGCTTCCCAGTGACCGAATTCCTTGCGATCGTTGATGGCTTCCGGCCGATGTTTGATCGAACACTCATCTGGAAAGACTGGATTCTGCGGCTTGCGAGCATATCGCGGCCGGCGCTTTCTCCGCCGTTCCGGGAGAAGCCGCGCGAGTTGCTGCCGTTGTCCTTCTGGTGAATAGACATACCGGTAGATCGTCTCGTGACAGACGCTTGCCTTGGCCGCTGGTTCGATCTTCAGTCGTCCAGCAATCTGTTCCGGCGACCAGCCGGATTCCAACTTTCCGATCACTTCGTTCCGCAGATCCTCGCGACGAAAGAGCTTGCCGATCCGCCGGCGCCTTTCGCGCGCCATGTCGTTGGCGGTCATCGCCCAGTAGCCCTCGGCATCGGGGAATTCCTGATCGTGCCAGTAGTTGCGTTTGATCTCCCGGGAGATGGTCGCACGGTCCCGGCCGAGGCGTCTGGCGATCTCAGACTGGCTAAACTTCTGATCCAACATCCTGGAAATCGATCGGCGTTCGTCAAAACTCAAATGCGAAAAGGTACGGCTCAAACCATGGCTCCCGAAAAGCAGGCAGCTTAACGCCTTTGTTGCAGTTCGAGATAGAATGTGCC
>NZ_LNCD01000063.1 GCF_001542405.1 Rhizobium altiplani | reverse complement strand
GTGAGCGCGACGAACAGCCCACCTTTTCTTTTGTGAATGAGGCCTCGAGATAAGCTCTATCATTGATAGGAGTGGACCGGGATGGTTGGAGATCGCGCTGATGCCATGCTTGAAGTCATGGATGAAGGCATGCATGAAGCCAGGCATGAGGGAAAGTATCGGCGGATCGAGGTGATCACCGGTCGGCGGCAGCGGCGGAATTGGACTGACGAGGAGAAGGCGCGGATTCTCGCGGAGAGCGCAGAACCTGAAGTGAACATTTCGGCTGTTGCGAGGCGCTGGGGCGTCAATCGCGGCTTGCTGAATGTGTGGCGACGGGAAGCCGGACTAACCTCTCAACGGTCGGCAAAGACTAGTTTGCCGCCTGCCGTGTTCGTGCCGGTGACAGTGGTTGGGGATGGCGCACGACACGAAGGCTCGCCATCGAATGCCCCAGAGGTTCTCGCTGGCCGAATTGAGATCGAGATTGCGGGCGCACGCATGACGGTCATCGGCTCGGTAGCGCCTGAACTGGCGCAGGCGATGGTAGCGGCGTTGCGAGGGCGCCGGTGATCGGAGTTTCGCCAAATGGCGTGAAGATCATGGTTGCGACGCAACCCGTCGACTTCCGGCGCGGCATGAATGGCCTGGTAGCTTTGGTGGCGTCAGCCCTTGCGGCCGATCCCTATTGTGGCGACGTGTTCGTGTTCCGCGCCAAGCGTCTTGATCGGCTTCGCTGCATTTATTGGGACGGATCAGGCATGATCCTAGCGACGAAGTGGTTGGAGGCGGGCAAGTTCGTTTGGCCTCCGATCCGCGATGGCGCTATGCAGATGAGTGCCCAGGAGTTCTCGCTTTTGCTGGCCGGCATTGACTGGACGCGCGTCAAACGAAACGCGGTGAGGAGGCCCTCAAAAGCAGGCTGATCCTATTGGTTTTGCTTGAAGATTCAGACCCGTGTGGTAGGGTCTGTCATGCCGCTTCGACCCGATCCCTTGCCCCAGGATGCTGCGCAATTGACCCGGATCATTCTCTCGCTCGACGAAGAGAATGCCGATCTCAAGGCGCGCGTTGCCTTCCTTGAGCGCCAGCTCTTCGGGACGAAATCGGAGAAGATGACGACGATCGATCCAACGCAGGCAATGCTCGATCTTGGCGATCTAGGCGACATTCCCGTTGCTGCCAATGACGATGTCGCGCCGGTCGATGAAGACAAAACGCAGGCACGGCGATCGCCAGCCCGCAATATCGGCCGTTTGCCGAAACACCTTCCGCGTTATGACGAGCTCATCGAGCCAGCGAGCAAGACTTGCCCCTGCTGTTCGTTCGAACTTCATTGCATCGGCACTGATGTCAGCGAGGCGCTCGACATCGTGCCTGCAGTAGTCCGGGTGAAACGGACGATCCGGCCACGCTATGCATGCCGGGCTTGCGAGAGTGGCATCGTGCAAGCACCCGCACCAGCACGCATCATGGACGGCGGCATGGTGACCACGGCGTTTGCAGCCCATGTCGCCGTTTCGAAGTTTGCCTGGCATTTGCCGCTGCATCGCCAGGCGCAGATGCTGGCCTCCTGCGGCGTCATCATTGATCGCGGTACGCTCGGGGCATGGGTCACGCGGGTCGCCTGGTGGCTCGAACTTCTCTACGATGCACTCACCGCCTTCATCCGCTCGCAGCCGAGGGTGTTCTGTGACGAGACGCCACTTCCGCGCCTCGATCCGGGGCGCAAACGAACCAAGGTCTGCCAGTTATGGGCACAAGCGGTTGACGATCGGCCATGGAACGGTCCGGCGCCGCCGGCGGTGGCCTACATTTTTGCCGAAAGCCGCAGCGCTCGCGAGATCGAGGGGCAACTGTCGTCGTTCGCCGGCGTGCTTCAGGTTGATGGATATCAAGCCTATAAAACCATGGTCAAACGACGCGGCAAGAGCAACGTTGCCCCCATGCGGCTGGCCTTCTGCCTCGCTCATGCACGGCGAAAGTTCGTTGACGTCGTCAAACTGACCGGCTCTTCGGAGGCCTTGTCGATCCTTGCCAGGATTGCCGAAATCTATCGCATCGAAGCAAAACTACGAGGGGAAGATGAAGATACCCGGCTTAGCGGCAGGCGTCGTGAGGCAGCTCCCATCATGAGAGAACTGAAGGTCCATCTCACCGAACTGAGCGACGAGGTGTCGTCGAAATCGGCACTTGGCAAGGCAGTCACTTACATGCTCAACCACTGGAGCGGATTGACAGCCTTTCTAGAGGATGGCCGGATCGAGGTGGACTCCAATGTCGTCGAGCGTTCCATGAAATCCGTGGCTTTGACGAGAAAGAACTCATTATTCGTGGGCAACGAGCGGGGTGGAAAGACCTTCGCTGTCCTGGCATCGCTCGTGAACACGGCAAAGCTTAACGGCGTGGACCCCGACGTCTGGCTTGCCGATGTGCTGGAGCGCATCATCTCCGGCAAAGTGAAAGCCAACGAGATGGAGAGCCTTTTGCCTTGGGCCTGGAAGGCGGAACGCGAAGCGATGACACAGCAGGAGCGACAAGCGGCATGACACAGAACAGCCAGGAGATGACGCCGCGACCGAAGCTCGATGACGACGCATTCGAAGCCTTTATCAGGAGACGTCGTCCGCCATCGCCTATCTGGTCAATGAGCAGACTCGATGGTTATCTTACGGCCCTCATCATCGGCCCCAGGTTCATCGACCCACGGCAATGGATCCCGGAACTGACCGGCCCGGATGCCCTAAACCTGCCGATGGAAACAACCGAACATCGGGCCGTGCAGACGATCGTTGCAGAGTATAATCGGATATCTGCAAGCCTTTCCGAGAGACCGAAAGACCACCGGCCAAGGTTCACCCAGATCGATGATCAGACCCTTGATCCATTTGATTGGGACATCTGCTTTCTCATTGGAACACGACACGCGCCAAGGCTTTGGCAGCCTGTCCTTCGAGGTCATGCCGTCACTGGGGATATCATTGCGCCGATCCGCAAGCTCGGCGAGGTAAAACGGAAAGCGACCCACCAGGATGCTGCTGCCGTCGCCGAAGCACTCGTCAATATCCGAACCTATTTTATGCCGAAGCGGGCAAAGCAGAAGTTCTGACCGAGAGCCAGAAAGCCAGAAACCTATTTAGTCAAATCACGAAAGCCGTGGGCCATTCGTTGCGCTCACGGATAATCATCAGAACGGCCCGACGCTGCGGAAAGTCGATGCGTCCGAGCGCATAGGCCGCACTGATACCGATCACAAGGGACAGGCAGGTCGTCGCCACGGCGACATAGGCGGAGTTCAGGAGTGATCCGATGAACACCGGGTTGTTGATCAACTCCCGGTAATAGGTGAAGTCGAGCGCTGGCAGCAGGACCGAACGATAGAGCGCTGCGCCCTGTTTCGTCGACGAAACGAAGGCCCAGTAATAGGGAAACAGCGTGTAGATCAGCACCAGCGACAGGGCAAGGATTTGCAGCACCCGCAACGCCTGGCGCCGGACCCTGTAATAGGCGCTCGACTTTCGGGCCGGGCGTACAAGAAAAAGGTCAGCCATGATCAATGCCCCGCTGCCCTGTCGAGGCGCAAGGCACCGATGATGATGATCGCGACCAGCGCAACCAACAGGAAAACCCAGGTCGAGGCCGCGGAGCCGACACCGAGTTCCTGGAAGCTGATCAGACGGTCGCGTGCGTAGATCGACACTGTCATGACCTTTTCATTGCTGGCCGCCAGAACGTAGGAAAGGTCGAACATGCGCAGGGCATCGAGTGTGCGAAACAACACGGCTACTCCGATCGCGGGTCGCAGCATCGGGAGGGTGATCGACCAGAAGCGTTTCCAGGCCGGAATGCCGTCCACTTCGGCGGCTTCGAAGATTTCCTGGGAGATCATCTGCAGGCCCGCGAGAATGAGCAAAACCATGAAAGGGGTCGTCATCCATACGTCAATGAAAATGACCACCCCCATGATCAGCGAACCACTCGCAGTCCATGCCACACCATGGTCGATGAGCCCAAGGGCTTCCAGTAGCTTGTTGATGACACCGAACTGGTCGTTCAACATCCATTCCCAGATCTTGGTGGACACCACGACCGGAATGGCCCATGGGACAAGGATCGCAGCGCGCGCAAGTCCCCGGCCTGGTATGGCCTCGTTGATAAGAAGAGCGATAGCCAATCCCAGCGCTGTTTCAATTGCCACCGAGATGACGGTGAAGGTCAGCGTGTTCCTGACGGCAAGCCACCAGCTGTGGTCATTGAAAACCTCGATGAGGTTGTCGATGCCGACCATGGAGTAGACGCTGGGATCGTCGAGAAAGGCGTCCGTAAAAGCGAAGAAGAATGTCCGTCCTAACGGCCATACGGCGACAAGCAGCATTGAGGCAATGACCGGCACGAGGAAGAGCCAGGCAGCAAGGTGATCGCGGCGGGCAAGGCGTGCACTCATGATAGAGCGCTCCTGACGCCGAACGGTTCGGCCGACGGCAAGAGTCGTCTGCCGTCGGCGGCGAAGAAAAATAGCGAATGATCGTCGAAAGTCAGTGCAGCAGGCTTGCCGATCGCATCAAGGTTTGGTGCCGCGGGCAGGCGAACAACCCAGAGTGTGCCGCTCCCCACCCGGCAATAGGCGAAGTGTTCGTGTCCGAGGTCTTCGACCCGCTCGAGCAGACAATCGAGACGCCCGGTTCCCGTTGGTACCAGGCGCAACGCCTCCGGCCGAATGCCTATCTCGGCAACCGGAGTTGCATCGCCTGGCGATCGCCCAATTGCCAGGCCGCCCGGGCCGACGATGTGCTCATCGTCATGCGCTGCCCGTGTCTCGACGGCAAGGAAGTTCATGCGCGGACTGCCGATAAAACCCGCAACAAACCGATTGCCGGGCTGACGATACAATTCCGAAGGTGTGCCGATCTGTTCTATTCTGCCGTGATTGAGGACAACGATCCGGTCTGCAAGCGTCATGGCTTCTGATTGATCGTGCGTGACGTAGATCATCGTCGTCTTGAGATCGTCATGAAGCTTGGCGATCTCCATGCGCATTTCCATTCTCAGGTCCGCATCCAGATTGGAAAGCGGCTCGTCGAACAGGAAAATCTCGGGTTGCCGCACCAATGCCCGTCCAATCGCCACGCGCTGTCGCTGACCTCCAGACAGCTCCCTCGGTCGCCGGTTCAAGAGATGGTCAACCTTGAGCATACGCGCGACCTGTTGCACCTTTTGAGCAATCGCATCGCGTCGGATCCCCATGGTCTCGAGTGCGAAACCAATGTTGCGCGCCACCGTCATGTGCGGGTAGAGCGCATAGGATTGAAAAACAAAGGCAACACCACGCTTCGAAGCGGGGACATCGGTGACATCGTCGCCACCAATCTTGACCGTTCCAGACGAGGCTGAGATCAGGCCCGCCACGATGCGCAGCAGCGTGGATTTTCCGCATCCGGAGGGGCCGACAAAGACAACGAATTCACCATCGTCGATCTTCAAGTCTACATCATGAATGACACTGTGTGTTCCGAAACTCTTCGAAACGGACTCCATCGAAACCGATGCCATCGTTCACCTTGGCTTGCGCATGGGGGCTCGACCGGCACAGAGCGCCGGCTGCAAAGGTTGCGGGAGCTGAGGCTCCCGCAACTTTCCTTCAATCAGCGGCTCTCTTTGAGCTTTTCCAGGCGCTTGGCCAGCGATGCATAGCTGTCCTTGGCATCGCCACTGCCCGACAGCACGTCATGGGTGGCGCGATAGAAGGCCTGAGAGACACGGTTGTAGCTGGTGCCGGTGTAGCCGGACGGACGGACCGCACTATCGGCGAAGGCTTGCTGGTTGTCTTTCAGGAATGGAATTTTTTCCAGCACCTCCGGATCGCTATAAAGCGACTGGATCGAAGGGTTGAGGGTCGCCTCCACGGCACGCATCTTCTGCATCTCCGGACCGGTGATGAAGTTCACAAAGTCGGCTGCGACCTCAGGTTTGGCGCTGTATTTCGAGACGCCATAATACATGGGACCCAGGCAGCCGCTGGACTTCTGGCCTTCCTTGCCAACCGGAAGCGGCATGACGCCAACCTTGTCGATGATCGAGCTGCCTTCCTTGTGCGATGTACCCCAGACATAGGGCCAATTGCGATGGAATACCGCGTCGCCGGATTCAAAAACTGCCCGTGACGCTTCTTCATCGTAGTTCAGAACGCCTTCCGGACTGATCGAACCGATCCAGCCCCTGGCCTTCTCGATCGCTTCGGCGGCTTGCGGCGTGTTGATCGTAACCTTGCCGTCGTCGGATATGATCGTGCCGCCGCCATTTGATGCAATGAGTTCGATCGCATCGCAGGTCAGGCCCTCATAGCTCTTTGCCTGCCAGGCGTAGCCCCACATCTTGGCATTGCCGGCGGCGCGCTCCTTGTCCTGGATTTCCTTTGCGGTCGCAGCAAGCTCATCCCAGGTCTTTGGAGGCTGCTTGCCATACTTTTCCAGGAGATCCTTGCGGTAGAACATCAGGCCGACGTCCATGTAGGCGGGCATCGCGATCAGGTTGCCGTCGAGCTTTGCAGCGTTGAGTGTGGAGGCGAAATGCTTGTCCTGATCGGCCGCAGGAATCATGGTTTTCAGATCGAGCAGGTTGGCCTTGAACATCCCGAGCCAGATGACGTCGAGAAAGAGGACGTCGATATCCTTGGACTTTGCCGCCAGCAATTGCTGATAGAGCGGGATCGCGTCGTCGAGGAGGGCCGGCATCTTGTTAATTTTTGCTTCGTTGCCTGTCTTTGTCTTCCAGGCGTCGGCAACCTTGGTGCAAAGTTCGAATTCGGTTGGTGCGCAGAATACGGAGATGCTTTCCGCATGCGCGGCACTGGCCCATAGGCCGGCATAGACTGCAACTGCAGTAAGGCATTTCTTCAACATGGGCTGTTCCTGTCTTTATCACACTTGAGCGGTGCGGAACTCTCTGGTTCCTGAGCCTAGTAGGACTGGTTATGACCAGTCATGTCAACTGGACTCTTGTGTCCCTTGTGGGCAAAGATGCAAAAGCAAATACCAGCACCGACTAAGGGAGCGAACGCAACGTGAAAACCCGTGAACCGGTGGCAGCGACAAAGAGGCATGCGGCAATTGATCGGGCCGACCCTCGTCCGCTTCATCAGCAGGTCTACGAAGACTTGCTGGCTACGATCCGGGAAGGGAAGGTGCCATTGCGTGGCAAGCTGCCTTCCGAACGTGAACTCGTTTCACTTTACGATGTCAGTCGCATCACGGTGCGCCATGCGGTGCGCGAACTGATCCGCCAGGGCGTTGTTCAAAGTCAGCCGGGCAAGGGCTTGTATGTTGCGGAAAATGGGGGAGGATTTGAACTCGAGGTCCTCAGGAGCTTTACGAGCACCGCACTGGCAAGTGGTCGCGTGCCCGGACATCGCCTTCTTGCGATGGAGGTCGTAAAGGCGTCTCTTGACATCACCCGGCCGCTGCTCTTGCCTCCCGGATCGGATGTCATCGTGCTGTCGCGCCTGCGGCTACTTGACGGCGTGCCGGTCGTCCTCCAGACCGACTGGATAGCGGCCTCCCGCGCGCCGGGATTGACCGGCATGGACTGGACGGTCGCAAATCGCTCGCTCTATGCCGAGCTGCGCGAAGTCTACGGTATCCAGCCGCGGCGAGGGCAAACGACACTCAGTGCGCGACTGGCGGATCCAGCCGAAGCTGCGATGCTCGAACTCCCGTCACCTTCGGCCGTGCTCACTGTCGACCAAATCGCCTTTGACGAGCGGGACCGGCCAATCAACATGACGGCGCTTGTCCATCACCCCGACCGATATCCGCTCACACTGCTACAGTCAGCCACGGGTGACTTTCGTCAATACTGGTAGATGCGTCTGCATTTTAGCTCAGCGCAAGTTGCCGGCGATCCGCAAGACTGCGGGAGCCTTCGGGAGCTCAATCCGCGTCGCGCCCTCAGGAAGCAGTTTCGCTCGGTGACGCGTACGGCCGCTCCGACAATATTGCCACCGCACTTGGACGCACGTACGTCATTTTCTGCTTCGCAGATGCGGCAATTATCATATAATTCAACCCGCTAAAAATTACACTATTTCAGTTGCTTATCTGACTTTTCTCGAATAGGTTTTGTTCTGGGAGAGGTGCCCAATATCAAAATTTGGTACTTGCACTCAGTGTTGGTTGACGACGCTTGAGGAGGATAAGACATTGCGTCCGAGCGTTTCTTTATTCGCGATTGTGCAGCGGGTGCGCCATCGCGTTTCAACCCGATATCGAGCCGCACCATCGGTCTGACCCGTCGTAAATCCATCACCGAAAATTGCTTATGGTCCGCACGATGGTGTGTGCCTCGGGGTTTGTCATGCAGAAACAGGCTGTCGTTTTCAATGGACAGGAAGTTGGGATCGCTGTTCCCGTAGAAACCCGGCTGAAGTTCATCGCTGTCCGGTTCAGCGTCATTGATCTGGACAACATGGTCTTCGATACGATTAGCGAAATCCGGCGCGCGATTGTTGCGCATCTTGCGAACGACGGACGACAGACCATCACGTCGCAATGAGCGCCCCGGCGCGCCTTGGCGGTCGTCACTCGAACTGGCCGTAGCCTGGAGACGCTCGCACAGGTTCAGGCCGAGCAGCTCGTGTAATTCTGAGGGGAGGTAAGGAATGCTAGTGTCGAGTATCCTCGAAGCCGATTTGGCCGTGCTCTCGATGTCCGTTCAATCCTGGTACCGACATTACCGGGCCAAACCAGATGACAGAACGTCGGAAGTACTCTGCAGCGCGGCAGTCGACCTCTTCAATCGCGGTCATCGCACTGAGGAGGAACTGACCCGGATTTTGATTGCTCGGTTTCCCGGAGCGCCTGTCACATATGTCAATGCGCCCACATCAGGTGCTCTTCAATAGCTTTAGGTTGAGCATCGCCTCGCTCTTCCTGCGAGGCGATGCCCCCTCACACCCGGGGAGCTCGACGTTATAGTCCCAGCCGACCCTATACCGCGCCGACCTTATAACGAGCTTGGCATATTGCGGATGTAGAGCGCCTCGATCAGATGCCACTCGTTCTTCGCGTCGGCACATCTTTCAGACCAATTCCTCAATATTTGCCCCGTGCCTCAATGGATGATCTTGTCAGCAGGGCTTCGACCACATCGGGGCCAAGAGCCTTTTCGAGGGCTTTCACCCCATTCTTGGGCAGCCTTGCCAGACCTTTGATGATACCCTCTTTCCAAGCATCTCCTCGCTCCCAAGCCTCCCCCCAAGCATCGGCCAACTCGTCGCCATGTCGCGTTTCCACGAGGGCTTCAAACAGCAAGGCGGCCTGCGACAGGTCCTGGTCCGCTTTCACCCGTCCTAGCGTGTCCGTGTGCCTTCGAGAGGATACGATCAGTTTGTGGACGGCATACCTCTCGGGAGCCGGAACGAGCACGTCCACGCCTTCGCGATAGAGGAGTACTGTGCGGACAGGTTCGTAGATCAGGTAGTCGAGGAACGGCAGACTTTCCGCCGACGCACCGTCAAGGGCGGGCATGGGCGAGGGTTTGCCCGTGTATTCGGCTGATCCCCGATTTCCGTTTAGGAACTCCACCCGGTAACCCCTGCCATTCACGACGGCGACAACCTTGACCGTGTGAGCCTGGTGCGGCACCGCTCGGAATTCGGGATCGATCAACTGGAGAATATCGAGGATCGGCGGCAGGCTGTCCTGGACCTCTGCCGAGATCGCGAAGTCCTGGGCCGCATCGCCTGCTTGCATGGACGCAGCGGGCATCCGGATGCCCAGCATCCCTGCGTAGGTACCGAATGCTGCCGATCCGACCAGGACGGCCCGCAGCCGGAACAATCCGGCGTCGGCTAGCGCCCTCGTGACGTCGCCCGCAAATGGGTCTGGACCGGGGAGGCCAGCACGTCGCAGCGTGCTGACCATTCGCCTCCGCTCCCGAATATTGTCCTTGATCTCCTAGTGGACCCTCACGCGCTTGGTGATCGCTTCGGCGCTAGCGGGGCCGACGTAGCTTCGCTTGTCTTTGCCCTCAGGCGTGGGGAGATCGAAATACCAGTAATCACGGTTCTTTACGGTTACAGTTACAAACCATCCCTCCAATGGGAAATCCGCCACAAATTGCGCGTCGAGCGTTCGCTGAGTAAGCTCAGCGAACATGGTTCGATAGCTGATGTCGATCTCTTTCATCGTTGACGTTCCGTATCCCGTGCCGCGGCCTCTCGTTGGCAAGTCCGCTTGGATTGCCGTTATAAGTTTCTGCCAAAACGTTATAGCTCGATCAGTTGCCGTCAATGTTATAAGTATTTGCCAAAACCTTATAACGGGCCGACTGCGGCAAAACCGGAAAACAAATTAAAGAGGCGGGTCGCCAGCTGATCTACGGCGTAGTGATCGTGAGCATGCTTTTGCTCTATGGCCGGCAGAAGACCTGAAGCCGTTTGGCAGCGGATCCGCTATTGAGCCCGATCGAACGTTGCGACGTTCAAGTCATACACCAATGCGATTGCGATCAGCTGGCCTCGCTAAGGCGCCAGACGATGTTCGTCGTCGATGAGCGTCACCCGACTGGGTAACGCGGCGCTCCATCGCCAGAGGACAAGATTGAGATCATTGTCAGTTGCCCCGTGCGCAAAACTCCTTACCAGCAATCCTTGATAACCCGCCTGGTCGAGTGCGCGGGCGAACGCCTGCGTCAACGCCTCCCCGTGCTTCCTCATTTGATCGCGCCATGCCGGATCAGCAAGCATGCTGGCGTCCATGCCTTCGCTTCGCAGAGCAACCTCGTCCCGGCAGTCGAAAACACGCTCAATGTCAGCGTCGTAAGATACCAGCGTGGTCGGCTGCAAGCTACCGACCTGATTGGCCTCGCGTAGTGCAGCAATTACGGAAAGAGACGTGTAGAGCGCCGGGGTTCCTTTTCGGTTGAACCGTCCGCCATAGAGTTCCGCTCCACGCCCGGACAAAGCGTCTTGCGCGTAGATCGGGTTGAGCGCGCGATAAAGGGTGCCTTTAAAGTGCATCGGCAAGTCAGGCGTGAACGCCCGCATCGACTGCGTCGATGTAGTCAAGGACGTCGTTCGCGCGTCCATCACGCACCAGTTGCATTGCCGTCAAACCGGAAAATCCCGACAAGGGCTCCGAGCGATACCAGGCATAAGCCATCAGAGCCGAACCGAACCGGGGCTCGACCTTGTTGATGATTTCTGTGACCTCGCGTAGTCGCCGCTGCGTCTTGTCGGAACGAATGCGATCCTTACGCTGGATGGCATCCTTGCCAAGTCCAGCGGTCAGCGCGATCTCCTCGCTGGTCGTGCGCAATGCTTGCGCGATCTTGCGGGGCGAGAACAAGCCGCCGTCTGCATAGCGAGCAAGACCCATGATATCCAAAACTCCCATACATGCCATGATACTGACGTTATATAGCGTCAATTCCACTGTGATTCAATGGCTGGCACATTGGCGCCGGAACGGCGTCCCCTTGAACCCTCCGTCTGATTTGTTTCCAGATCAGCAGGCTCAGAGCCACACAGGCACAAGACGGTTTACACGTTCGGCATTGGTCCCGCGTTCACACAAGTGAACGTCTGCGGATCCGAGCTCGACCATTGTTGAAACTCATGTGGCCATTCTTCCAGCCGGCGAGGACACGGCCGACCTCGCGCACAGCCGCCATCGGGCCGACCGCATCGACAAGCACGATGGTCGCGTCACCGCCGACCCAAAGGCCGTGCTGAACGCCGAGCTGCCTCGCTGCCGATTGTCCTACCATTTCAAAGACCGAGTGGATGTCGTCGTCCCGCGAAAGCTGCGCGATATTGGCATAGAGATTTGCCATCCGGATCAGCGAGGCGTCGCCATAGGGAGTGAAGGGATTCATGACGTTGTTGGTGGCGATTGAGGTAACGACGCCACGCCGCGCAATGACATGCGCCGGTGCAACGCCCCGCGGCACCAGCCGGTCGTGCCCGCGGCCAGTGAGGAAAAGATCTGTCGCCGGAAGAACGGTGAGCGCGATGCCCGCTGCAGCAAGCTTGTCGGCGATATGAATGACATCGGCCAGCGGCATGGCCGAAAGATTGGTGACATGGCCGATTGCGACCCGTTCTTGCCAGCCATGACGCTCTGTGGCCGCGATAACAGCCGGCAAATCGCTCTGGCCGGGATCCAGATGGAAATCGAGATGAAAATCCACTGCGACGCCGTGCCTGACGGCGAGGGAGAAGATCAGGTCCACATGCCTGACCGGATCCGGATCAGTGTAGGGGCAGCCACCGACGAGATCAGCCCCTTCTGAGAGCGCCCGGTCGAGCATGTCCAGCATCTGCGGCTCGTTCGTGAGACCGTCCTGCGCGAACGCGCAGATTTCAATATCAATCGCAAAAGCGTATTCCTCCTTGACGCGCTTGATTGCCTCGAAGGAGCGAAAGCCTGCGCGCGGATCGATCTCGACGAAGGTTCGCATCCGCACAGTGCCGTGCGAGATCGCCTTTTCGACGACCTGGGCGGCGCGATCATAGACGTCCGCCTCGGTGAAGTCTGCCTTGGCGCTGGAGGTCTGTCGCACGGCTTCAGCAAGTGTTCCCTCGCAGATCGAGCAACGATCGAGGATGCAGGCCTTGTCCAGGTGGACATGCGTGTCGACGAAACCACCAAACGCAAAAGCGCCATCGCCATCGAAGTCCTCGACGGCCTCGCAACGAAACCCGGGCTCGATCGCCACGATCCGGTTGCCGCGAACAGCGATATCGACGAGTCCGCCATGCTCCTTCACCCGGACATTGCGGATAAGCAGGTCGAGCGGACTGTCGCTTGCAGTGCTCATAGGCCGATCGCCCCGCCGTCACTGCGAGGGTCGTGAGCTGCTTCCAACATCCCGTCACCACTGATGCGGATGATGCCTGCCTGACCGCCGAGCGGACTGAGCGGAGCGATCGTCGTGACCTCATGGCCCATCAAGGCAAGCGCCGCGATCACGTCACTGCCAATATTCTCCTCGATCTTCAGGTTGTCGCGGCTATCGGAAAAGGTACGGCCGAGCAGGAAGCGAGGCATGGAAAGGGCCGCCAGGGGATCAAGGCCATGGTCTATGAGGAGGCTCAACAGCAGTGCCAGCGTCTGCGGCTGACCGTCGGCACCTTGCGTGCCATAAACCAGATGCGGGCGACCGCCCTTCAGCGCCAGGCCGGGATTGAGGGTGTAGAATGGACGCTTTCCAGGCCCGTAGCGGTTCGGGCTTATGGGATCAATGCTGAAGGCGGCGCCGCGGTTCTGCCAGAGAATGCCTGTATCGCCGGCAAGGACGCCGCTGCCCCAATCGAAATAGATACTTTGAAGCATGGAGGCTGCCCGCCCCCTGGAATCGACCGCGGCCAGCAAGGACGTGTCGCCCTGCCGATAGGGATGCGCCCAGGCGGCAGCACGGGTGGGGTCAATTGCGGCGGCCTTCCCGGCAAGTCGATCGGGATTAAGGAGTGCCCCGGAGACATCGTCACCGAATGCCGGATCAGCAATCAGATGCCGGTCGCGGAATGCCTGTTTCACCGCCTCTACCAGCAGGTGATAATAGGATGCACTGTCAACCGCCTTGTCTGCCGGTAACAGATGAGCGAGCACGCCCATGATAGAGAGTGTGGTCACGCCCTGGGTCGGGGGTGGCGGCGCCAAAAGTACTGTCTCACCGTAGGATAGTCGCACGGGCGCAACGATTTGGGTGCTTGTCGCTGCAAGATCGGCAGCAGTAAGTGGCGACCCGGCCGCGGCAAGACCGCGTGCGATGCGGCCGGCGAGCGCCCCCTCGTAGAATTCGCGGGCGCCGTTGCTGGCGATCGCTTCGAGGCTCCTCGCCAGGGCCGGCTGGCACTGGATGCCGTCCCGCCTGAAAAGGTTGCGAAATCCCGGCCACGCGTCGGATTCGGCGGCGCGAAAATCGAACCAGAATGCCTGCGACGCGCTCACGGCATAACCGTTTCCGGCCAGGGCGATCGCATCGTCCAGCAATCCCGACAGGCTCTCGGTGCCACCCCAAGCGGTTGCGGAATAGCTGAGCACCTTGTCCCAGCTGTCGACCAGGCCGGCGGTGGTCAAGGTTGAGGAAGCGCCGCGCAATGGGATCGTGTTACCGGGGACGGCAATATCTGCCGCCTGGCCTATGCCGAGGAACGTCCGTGCATCGCCTGCCTCGTCGGAGACCATCCAGACGGCGTCTCCGCCGAGACCACAGAAATGCGGGTAGACGACCGAAAGTGCTGCTCCAGCCGCGACCAGCGCCTCGATCGCATTCCCGCCGCGTGAAAGCACCCGGGCACCGGCTTCGCTGGCCAGCCAATGCGGTGTTGTCACCATGCCATCACGCGATCGCGCGCCGCGCGTTTTGGTCTGCCTGCTTGAAAATTGCATCAGCGGACCACTGCGCCGTTGTCGGCCACCAACCGACCCTGCTTGAAGACGCGTCGCGGCTTGGGGACGGCGACGACTGCCTCCGGAATGTGGTCGGCGGCGAGTGTCACGAAATCAGCCTTGGCGCCGACGGCGATGCCATAGCCTTCGAGATTGAGCGCCTTGGCGCCTCCTGTCGTAACCACATCGAAAGCGGCGGAGAGCTCGGTATCGGTATAGAAGCCGGAGCGATAGGCGATGATCTCTGCCCGACGAAGCATGTCGCCATCGCCGAAGGGCCACCACGAATCGCGGATATTGTCATTGCCTGAAAAAACATTGACGCCGGCGGCCCGCAGCAATGCGACCGGCGGGAAATTGTGATTTCCTGGAGCGTTGGTCATGATCGAGACGCCGCTTTCTGCAATGACAGCGGCGATCTTCTTTGCGGCATCCGGGGCGAGGTCCCCAAGCCCGTAGGCGTGACTGACGGCGACATGCCCCTGCATGCCGAGTGCTGCGGTCCGCGCGCAGATCTCCTCGATCGTCATGGCGCCCATCGTGCCGGCATCGTGGAGATGTATGTCGACATCGACACCCCGTTTTTCGGCAATTCCAAAGACCACGTCGAGATGCCCCTTGATATCACGATCGAAGGACAGCGGATCGAGCCCGCCGACCAGATCGGCTCCCATGCCAATCGCCTCGTCCATCAGGTCGCGCGTGCCGGGGCTCTTCAGGATACCGCTCTGCGGGAAGGCCACGAGCTGAATGTCGATGACGTCCTTGTATTCTTCGCGGACGGCCAGGATGGTTTCGAGCGATTTCAGCCCGACCGAGCCATCGACCATGACATGGCTGCGCATCTGCAGCGCGCCGTTCGAAATGCAGAGGTCGAGCTGGCTGCGGGCACGCTCGTCCATCGGTGCGGCGGCTGCCAGGTTCTCGGCCTGGAAGGCGACACGCTCATGCACGTCAAACCCGTCGGTGCATGGTTTATGCGGGATCCACTTGTCGCCGTAGAAGCTCGTGTCCAGATGGATGTGGCCTTCAACGAAGCCCGGGACGAGAAGCGCACCGGCAATATCGAGCGTGCGCGCAGAGCCGGGGCTCGACCCAGCAGCAGCGATGGTAGAGATGCGGCCGTTGGAGACCAGAATGTCGTTGAGCGTGCCGTCGGCGAGCTTGGCGTTTGTAAAAAGTGTTTCGGTCACCGGGATCTCCCTTGATTTCTTTGTTGTATCATCAATGACCGTCCCCGACGGGATCGGGGAGAAGCCTGTCAATCGATCGTCGTGTGACGATCAGTTCTGCGGCAAGGTTCCCTGCACGCCTTCGATCAGACAGGTCAGCCCTTGATCGGCATCCGCCAGTTCCTGCCCCTTGGTCACCCTTACCCGTGCCTTCCTGGTCCTTGGTCTCGCCGGCAAACAGCTTCAGTTTGCCGCTGGTGATCGCAGCTTCTGCGGCCTTCATTTCGGCGGCGACCGGTTCGGGCAGGTCCGGATTGCTCGTCGTCATCTTGGCATATCCACCCGCTTCTTGGCTACATGATACCGTAATCATGTATGCAACAATGGTGCCAGATTGTATCAGAAAAGGACTCATGGCAGCACAGAGTGGGTAGATACATGGATTCATTCGAGGAAAGCCGCTGACACCATGACGGATACGCGTGTCGCCGCCGGTTCTCTGATGTCTACATAAAATGCATAATCATGTATACATGATTGAAAAAGCGGCAGCCTAGCCGCTGCCACGGGCGGAAAAGCGCGACAGGATCGAGCCGAGATCCAGTTCCGCCGCGGTATCGTCCTCGAGCAGGGCCCTGCTTTCAACCGATGACAGGTGGTCGTCCATCAGATGCTCGGCCGCAGCGATATCCCCCTTCTTGAGCGCGCCGATCAGTCCGGAATGCTCGCTGATGGCGCACTCGCTTGAGTGGGGCCGGCTGTACATGGCCAGGATCAGCGAACAGCGGGATACGAGTTCGGAGAGATATCGTTCGAGCAGCGCATTGCCCGAGAGTTCCGCAAGCTTGAGGTGGAATTCGCCGGCTAGCCGGGTCGAGAGGCGCACATCCCCCTTGGCATGGGCGGCCTCTTCTTCCCGCACGTGATCGGAGAGGATCTTCTCGACTACCGGGCTCCAGCGCGTGATCACCGCCTTCATCACCTCCCGTTCAAGCGCGCGCCGAACAGCAAAGGCATTGCGCGCCTCGTCGAGGCTCGGCTGGGCAACCGTGGCAGTTCGCTTGTGGTAGGTGTCGACGAGCCCCTGGGCCTGCAGCTTCGCCAGCACGGCGCGAACCAGGGTTCTGCTCATTGCGAAGTGCCTGCCAATCTCGTCTTCTGGCAGCCTGGTTCCGGCTTTCAGCGCCTGTTCGATTATGGCCTGTCGGAGAGTGCGATGGGCAACGTCTACCCGGTCGGAATTCGATGACATTGGACTTCAGGAATGTTTTCGGTGAAGTATACGTTATCTCGTCATCACGCGTGCATCAAGGACTTGCCCTATCTTGCCGAAGGCACCTCGCGTCATGAGCGACAGCCATGGCCTGCCGCAAGGCGGGAACGGTCGGCGCGTGGACAAGGGTCAGCGTCTCGATCGCAATTACTGCGAGGGCCATTTCCTCTCATCGAAAGGCGCAGCAACCATCACGGCTCCGGCCCGGCGCGATTGCGCGAGCTTCGGCTAAATCACGACCGCTGCTTGTTGAGCCGCATGCGCTCGATGATGTGCCGTCCTGATCCACCAACATGTTTGGCAATAGCGTTCGCTGCCCCGTCCGCATCCTGCTCCTTGATGCATCCGATGAGCTCGCGATGCTCCTCAAGAACGTTCGACTGGCGGCTTAGGGAGGTGGGAAAGCCGCGACTTATCGCCCATAAAATCTGACGATGGCGAATCCAGAGATCGACAGCGTGCCTGTTGTAGTGCCGGTCGTACATCAGCCGATGAAACTGCATGTCCAGATTTGAGTGCTTCAGCTCATCCGAAAAATTCAGGGCTTCGATCTCGGCCTGAATGCGCTCCAGTTCATCGACATCTGCTCGCGTCGCAACCCCGACAAACCAGCGCGTCAGCGCCGGCTCGATCAAAACCTCTATTTCGCAGATATCTCTGACGAACTCCTCGTCAATCGGGCGCACTCGGGCGCCGCGATTGGGCATCATGACCACGAAACCCTCGCCGCGCAGCTGCTGCAATGCTTCTCGCACCGGATTGGTGGAGGTGCCCATACGCGCGGCAAGCTCGGCGACCTTCAGGCGCTCGTTAGCCTTGACGCGGCCATGGATGATGTCATCGCGCAGACGCTCGTAGATGGACGCGCCATTTTCCTCGGTCAACTCGTCACCGTCAGGCGTTGTCTGGGGCATTCGCGTTATCGTGGTCATAAGACTGCTTTTAATACACTTTCCCCCGGTTTGCCAATACCTCATCAAATTTTTTGTACATTCCGATTGACATATAATGTACGATCTGAAAGTTTTCGCTCCACGCGATTGCCGACCTGGCTTTCGTTTTCAGTCGGCGGAGAGGGCCGGTTATCAGGAGGAAAAGAATGGGTTACCAGCAACAGCTGCGTGGCCTCGTCCTATCGACGGGGTTGTTGGGTGGGGCGCTCTTGGGAGCGATTGCTCCTGCCTTTGCGGTGGATTTCAAACAGGCGCCAATGCTCGACGAGCAAGTGAAGGCCGGCAAGCTGCCAGCCGTTGCCGATCGCCTTCCTGAGCATCCCTTCGTCGAAGCGATGGTTGATGGAATAGGCAAATACGGTGGCACGCTGCGCACCACCATTCTCGCCAATGGCGACCAGTACAATCTGACCCGTACCATCGCCAATGAACTGCTCGTTCGTTGGGATCCGGCCTGGCAGAAGGTGATACCTTCGCTGGCGGAGGAATTCACCGCATCGGATGATGCCACCACCTATACCTTCAAGCTTCGCAAGGGGCTGAAGTGGAGCGACGGCCAGCCTTTCACGGCCGATGACATCATGTTCTGGTATGAAGACGTGTTCATGAACGACGCGCTTTCGCCGGCCAAGAACCCGACCTTTACGGTCGCGGGCAAACCGGTAAAAGTGCGCAAGATCGACGACCTGACAGTCGAATTCAAATTCGACAGCCCCTATGGCCTGTTCCTGCAGCAGCTCGCCTACGGCCAGGGTCATCTGCCGGTCATCTACCCCAAGCACTACCTCAGCCAGTTCCACGAGAAGTATAACAAGGACGGCATCCCCGCTCTGCTGAAAGCCAATCCGGCTGCAGGCGATTGGGTGGCGCTGTTCAACTCGAAGGTCTCTCTGACCTTCCAGCCGCCATACTGGCAAAACCTTGAGCTGCCAACGATGAACCCGTGGATCCTGACGGTACCCTATGCCGACAGCGAGCGCGTCGTCGCGACCCGCAATCCCTACTATTGGAAGGTGGATCCTGAGGGCAACCAGCTGCCTTATATTGACGGCGTCACTTGGGCAAAGCTCGACGACCCACAGCTGATGGCGCTGAAGATGACATCAGGCGAGTTCGATTTCGCGTTCCGCCACATCAATAATTCGACCTTCAAGTCGGTGCTCTTCGACGGCCAGGAAAGCGGCAATTATCGCTTTGTCGACGTGAAGGACCTGCCGGCGAATGATGCCGTCATCCTGCTCAATCTCAACTCGACCGACGATACCAAGCGCAAGCTTTTCCAGAACAAGGATTTCCGCATCGCGCTCAGCCACGCGATCAACCGGCAGGAGATCATCGATCTCGTCTATGTCGGCCAGGGCGCCCCGGCGCAGGTGGCGACGCAGCCCGAGCACGAGCTTTTCAACGAGCGTGAAGCCAAGCAATACACGGAATTTGATCCGAAGCTTGCCAACGACATGCTCGACAAGATCATGCCCAAGAAAGACGCGGAAGGTTTCCGTCTCGACGACAGCGGCAAGCGCTTCACCATCAACTTCATGGTGGCGGACGTTTTCGGGCTCTCCTATCCCGACGTGATGCAGATGGTGCAGAAATACGCCAAGGACGTCGGGATCGACATCCAGCTGCGGACCACGGATCGCGCTCGCTTGAACACCATGTGGGCAGCAAACGAGCAGGACGCCTATATCTGGAACTGCGTTGGCGGCCTGTCTGAAGTCTATACCGACCCGCGTTGTTACATGCCGTTCCAGAAGGCAGACATCTTCTTCGCGATGAAGTGGAGCGAATGGTATTCGAACCACGCCACGGGCGAGGAACCTCCAGCCGAGATCAAGGCTCTCATGGCAGCCTACGACAAGGTCAACGCTGCCGTAGGCGACAACGATCGTCGCGAGAAGATGAAGGAATTCCTCAATCTTTCCGCTGACAACTTCCTCAACATCGGCATTTCGCGCCCCATGCCGAAATACATGATGGTGTCGAAGAATCTGAAGAATGTCGTCAACGGCATTCCGATCACCGGCAATCTCTGGCATCCGGCCCCGACGCTGACCCAGTGGTACTTCGACAAGCCGGCTAACTAAACTCCTCCGGGCCGGCGGGAAACTTCCCCCGGTCCGCCCTTCGATCCTATCGAGCGGTCAGAAATCATGCTCCGTTATATCGCCAAACGGCTGGTGTTCGCGATACCGACACTCCTTGCCGTTTCCATCATAGCCTTCATCATCATCCAACTCCCGCCTGGTGATTATCTCACGACTCTGATGGCCGACTGGGCAAGCCAGGGTGGGGCGGTCGAAGAGGGCACGGTTGCCGCCATGCGCGAGCGCTACGGTCTCGATCAACCGATGTATTTCCAATATTACAAATGGATGGCCGGGATCCTCATGCATGGCGATTTCGGGATTTCATTCGAACTCGGCAAGCCGGTTACCGAATTGATCTGGGGCCGCCTTGGCTTCTCGCTCCTCCTGTCCTTCCTGACGCTTTGCTTCGTATGGGCGATCGCCATTCCGATCGGCATCCTGTCGGCCGTGCGCCAGTATTCGATCTCCGACTATTCAGCGACCTTCCTTGCCTTCTTCTTTCTCGCCGTGCCTGACTTCCTGATGGCGCTTTCGGCGATGTACGTCATGTCGGCCTATTTCGGCCAAAGTGTCGGCGGCCTGTTTTCGCCCGCTTTCGTCGACGCGGCCTGGAGTTTTGCCAAGCTTGGCGACTTTGCCAAACACGTCTGGCTGCCCGTGCTCGTCATCGGCCTCGGCTCGCTTGCAGCGCTCGTTCGCATCATGCGCGCCAACCTGCTCGACGAATTGTCCAAACCCTATGTGACGACCGCCCGCGCCAAGGGCATGTCCGAATTCGAGCTTCTCATTCGCTACCCGGTGCGCCTTGCACTCAATCCGCTGATCTCGACGCTCGGCTGGATCCTGCCCGCCGTTATTTCGGGTGAGATCATTGTCTCGGTTGTCATGAGCTTGCCGACGACGGGACCGCTGTTGCTGCGCGCCTTGCTTGCACAAGACATGTATCTCGCTGGCTCGCTCATCCTGTTGATTTCGGTGCTTACCATTATCGGCACGCTGATTTCCGACATCCTGCTCGCCATCACTGACCCGCGGATCCGGTTCCAATGACAGACATCACTCACCTCCCGCCGGAGACCGGCACATCGATCGACCTTCACCGCAGTGATATTGCCGTTGCCGGCCAATGGCGGCTCTTCTGGCTAAAATTCAAGAAGCACAAGATCGCGCTGGCAAGCCTTGTCGTCATCGTGTTCATGTATCTCGTCGCTGCCTTCGCGGATTTCATCGCACCGTTCGATCCCAACGCGACCAATGCGCGTTTCACCTACGCCCCTCCACAGGGCATATCGCTTCTGCTGGACGGCTCCTTGCGCCCGCACGTCAATCAGCTGAAGATGACGCTGAACACAGAATCCATGCGGCGTGAGTTCACCCCGGATCCTGCCAAGCCGATCCCGGTCGGCTTTTTCGTACCTGCGGCGCAACCATACACTCTTCTTGGCTTCATCCCTATGAGGACCAAGCTCTTTGGCCTCACCAACCCGATGCCGGGAGACAGCATGTACATCTTTGGCGCAGATCGCCTCGGACGAGACATCTTCTCGCGCGTGGTCCACGGTGCCAAGATCTCCCTCTCGATCGGCCTTGTCGGGGTCTTCATGAGTCTCATCCTTGGCGTCACGATCGGCGGCATATCCGGATTTTTCGGGGGCTGGGCCGATATCGCCATCCAGCGTTTCATCGAGCTTTTGCGCTCGATCCCGACGATCCCGCTATGGATGGGGCTGGCGGCAGCAATCCCCGTTGGCTGGCCACCGCTCAGGACGTATTTCGTCATCACCCTGATCGTTTCACTGATTGGCTGGACGAGCCTGGCGCGGGAGGTGCGTGGCAAGTTTCTCTCTCTGCGCAATGAGGACTTCGTGATTGCCGCACGTCTCGACGGCATGAGCGAGCTCGGCATCATCTTCCACCATCTGGTGCCGTCCTTCATGAGCCACATCATCGCCACACTGACGCTGGCGATCCCCTCGATGATCCTGGCTGAAACCGCACTCTCGTTCCTCGGCGTCGGTCTACAGCCGCCGATCATTTCCTGGGGCGTGCTCCTTCAGGAGGCGCAGAACATCCGCGCGGTCGCTCAAGCGCCCTGGCTCCTGTTCACGCCGGCTGCCGCAATTGTCATCTCGGTGCTTTCCCTCAACTTCCTCGGCGACGGCCTCCGCGATGCCGCAGATCCCTACGAGTCGGTGTCATGACCATGAACAACGATACACTCCTCAAGGTCGATAACCTGAAAACCTACTTCCCGACGCGCACGGGTCTGTTCAAAGCGGTCGACGACGTGTCCTTCGAGCTGAAGCGCGGAAAGACACTCTGTGTTGTCGGCGAATCCGGATCCGGGAAGTCGGTTACGGCGCGCTCCATCCTGCAGATCGTCGATAAACCCGGTCGTATCGAGGATGGTTCGATCGTATTGACGCGGGGAGACGGCTCATCGGTCGATCTCGCCAAGCTCGACCCGCGCGGCAAGGAAATTCGCGGCGTTCGCGGCAAGGAGATCGCCATGATTTTCCAGGAGCCGATGAGTTCACTGTCGCCCGTCCATCGTATCGGCGCGCAGATCGGCGAAGCGCTGCGCATTCATTTCGGCATTCGCGGCAAGGCGCAGCGCGACCGCGTTCTCGAGCTGCTTCGCCAGGTCGAAATACCGCGCCCTGAAACCGCAATCGACCGCTACACTTTCGAATTCTCCGGAGGCATGCGCCAGCGGGTCATGATCGCCATGGCGCTCGCCTGCAATCCCCAGGTTCTGATCGCCGATGAGCCGACGACAGCACTGGACGTCACGACCCAGGCCGAAATTCTCGATCTGATCAAACGGCTGCAGCACAGCCACGGCATGGCCGTGCTCTTCATTACCCACGACATGGGTGTCGTTGCCGAAATCGCCGACGAAGTCTTGGTGATGTATCGGGGCAAGGTGATGGAGCGTGGCTCCGTGGAGCAGATTTTCCACGCTCCAAAGGACGACTATACGCGCCGCCTGATCGGTTCGGTCGTCAAGTTGGAGAAGAAGGCGGAAGTTCGGCTGACACGATCCGAAATCCCCGTTGGCGCGCCACCGCTACTCGCGGTCAAGAACCTCTCGCTGACTTTCCCATCCGGCCTGAAGGCAGTGGACGACGTGTCGCTGATCGTTCGTGCCGGTGAAACCCTCGGCATCGTCGGTGAATCCGGCTCGGGCAAGACGACAATGGGACGTTGCTTGCTGCGCATTTACGATCCGCAAGCCGGCGCTATGAATTACCGCCGCGCTGACGGCAGCACGGTCGATCTTTGCTCGGCCGACAAAACGACATTGAAGGATGTTCGCCACGATATCCGGATGATCTTCCAGGATCCGGTCGGTTCGCTAAGCCCACGCAAGACGGTCGGCCAGATCATTGCCGAGCCGTTGAAGCTCGCTGGCGTGAAGGGCAGATCCCTCGATGATCGGGTCTCGGAACTCATGCAGCAGGTCGGCCTCGAACCGGCTTGGCGTGAACGCTACCCGCATGCTTTTTCCGGCGGTCAGCGACAGCGTATCGGTATTGCGCGGGCAATTGCGCTCAAGCCGCGGCTGATCGTTGCCGATGAGGCAACCTCGGCACTCGATGTGTCGTTGCGCTCACAAATGCTTGACCTCATGATGAAGTTGCAGGACGAGCTCGGTCTCTCCTACGTCTTCATCTCGCACGATATATCGGTTATCCGCTACATGTGCGACCGCGTTGCTGTGATGTATCGCGGCAAGATCGTCGAGGCGGGCGAGACCGATCAGGTCGTCAACAATCCGGCGCATGACTACACCCGCGCGCTGCTCTCCGCCATTCCTCATCCCGACCCGCGCAACCGGCGCATTCACAACCGGTTCCGCTACGACCCCGCACGTACAGTTTCAGCCAACGGATAAGTCATGAAAATTACCGACGTCAAAATCATTGTCTGCTCGCCCGGGCGCAATTTCGTCACCGTCAAGATCTTCACCGACGAGGGCCTGACAGGGGTCGGCGACGCAACCCTGAACGGTCGTGAAAAGGCCGTCGTAGCCTATCTTCAGGATCATCTTGCACCATTACTCATCGGCCGCGATCCAAGCCGCATCGAGGATATCTGGCAGTATTTCTACAAGGGAGCCTATTGGCGCCGCGGTCCTGTGACGATGGCGGCGATCGCCGGTATCGATACCGCACTTTGGGACATCAAGGCGAAAGCCGCCAACATGCCGCTTTACCAGCTGCTGGGCGGCGCCAGTCGCGAGAAGGTGCTGTGCTACACACACGCGCAGGGCACTGATATTGCCGAAGCGGTCGAAGCGGTCGGCAAGCGAATTAAGCAGGGCTACAAGGCGATCCGCGTTCAGGTCGGCATTCCCGGTCTGCCTGACGTCTATGGCACCGGCAAGAAGTCGGTCACCAACAACGCTGCAGACGATGCCATTCCTCACGAGGAAACATGGTCCACGTCGAAATATCTGCGCTATGTTCCCGAACTCTTCAAGGCGGTCCGCGAGGCGCATGGCTGGGACATTGAGCTCCTGCATGACAGCCACCACCGCCTCACGCCGATCGAAGCAGCGCGGTTGGGTAAAGATCTCGAATTTGCACGGCTCTTCTGGTTGGAAGACACGGTGGCGGCCGAGTATCAGGAGGGCTTCCGTCTGATCCGCAAACACACCACGACACCGCTCGCCGTGGGGGAAGTCTTCAACACCATCTGGGACGCGCGGCTGTTGATGGAAGAGCAGCTGATCGACTACATCAGGACGACCACGGTACATGCCGGCGGTGTGACCGCCCAAAGGCGCATCATGGATTTCGCCAGCGTCTACAATGTCCGCACTGCCTGCCACGGCGCAATGGACATGTCGCCGATCTGCCTCGGCGCCAACCTGCATCTCGACCTCTGGGTGCCGAATTTCGGCATCCAGGAATATTCGGGCTACCTGCCGGAAATCCTTGAGGTGTTCCCGAGTGCCTGGAGCCTGGATGACGGTTATCTCCATCCGGGCGATGCGATCGGCCACGGTGTCGATATCGATGAAAAGCTTGCCGAGAAATATCCATATCAGCGCGCCTATCTGCCTGTGAACCGTCTCGAAGACGGCACGCTCTGGCACTGGTAACCGGAGAACGGACATGAAGATCACAGCAATCAAGAGCTACGCCGTCAAGGTTGGCATTCGCAACCAGCTTCTGGTGAAGGTCGAGACCGATGACGGGATTTTCGGCTGGGGCGAAAGTGGACTCTCGGGCCGCGAGAAGGCGGTCGTCGGTGCGCTGGAACATTATGCGGAATTCTTGCGTGGCCGCGACCCGTTCAAGATCGGAGCGCTCTGGCAGGAGATGTATCGCAGCCAGTATTTCGAGGGCGGTCGCGTATTGCAGGCCGCGATCTCGGCGATCGACATCGCGCTCCACGACATCAAGGGCAAAGCGCTTGGCGTGCCCGTCTACGAGTTGCTCGGCGGCAAGCAGCGCGACCGGATACCGACCTTTGCGACGACCTTCGCGGAGCCGGGGCCAGCGATGATCGAGCAGGCACAGATGCTGGTCGAGCATGGATGGAGGGCCATGCGACTTTCACCCTCGGGTCACGAGCACAAGGAGATTTACGAGCCCCGCGAACATATCGCGATGACAGCGAAATGGTGCGTCAAAGCTCGGGAAACACTGGGCGAGGAAATCGTGCTGGGCATCGACTATCACCACCGCCTGACGGTCGCTGAAGCGGCAAGCTTCTGCCAGAAGATGCCGAAGGGCACACTCGACTTCCTCGAGGAGCCGATCCGCGACGAAACACCGGGCGCCTACGAGGCGCTGCGTCGAATGACCGATGTTCCGTTTGCGATCGGCGAGGAGTTCTCGTCGAAGTGGCAGTTCCTGCCCTTCATCGAGCGCGACATTCACCAGTTCAATCGCCTTGATGTCTGTAATGTCGGCGGTCTGACTGAATCGATGAAGGTCGCCGGCTGGAGCGAGGCTCACTATGTCGACATGATGCCGCACAATCCACTCGGCCCGGTTTGCACGGCTGCCACGATCCACTTCTGCGCCGCTGTTGCGAATTTTGCCTGGTTGGAAACGCGGGCGAGCCCCGCGGAGACGCATCTGGGCTTTGACAATTCTGACTTCTTTCCGGTCCAGCCACGGCTTGAGGCTGCCTGCTATCCAGTTTCCGATGCGCCAGGCCTCGGGGTCGAAGTGAACGAGGAGTTGATTGCCAGGCAGAGTTTTGAATTCTGGGAGGCGCCTCATCTGAAACGCCGGGATGGCTCGGTGACGAATTGGTGAGAAAGGGAAGCGAGCCGACTTGAACGGGCTAGAAATTGCGCGCTGGGTTCATCGTTCCTCGCACATGGCGCAAAGCGCACTTTTCACCGATCCTTTCTCGGTCCAGGCAGAGAACGACCGCAGGGCATTTGGCTCGATTTTTGGGATTGAGGTCGCCCGTGTTGGGCTCGGAAAGACCAGCGGGCCAACGTCACTTCGTCGCACGTTGCGATGATCGTCTAGTGTGGCAAGGCGCTAGATCCTGGATGGCGAAAATTTGCCTGCAACTGCCGTCGCTTTGGTCAATTTGCCAGGCGTCGACGCGTTATTGCCACATGAAATCGCATGCCATGGACAAGGCCGTTGTCATTGAAGTCATAATTCGGATTGTGGAGAGGAGCCGATGTCTCGCCATTGCCGAGGAAGACGAAGCACCCAGGCACCCGGCTGAGGAACTGTGCGAAATCTTCTGATCCCGTCATCGGTTTTGATGCGACCCTTGCATTCGACGCGCCATATAATTCCACCGCCACGGCCATGGCTTCGTCAGCCAAGGCGGTGTCGTTCATGAGTGGAACGAATTCACGCGTGTAACGGACATCGGCCTCGACATTATAGGCAAGCGCAGTGCCTTGCGCGATAATCCGCATCTGCTGCTCGATGCGCTCGCTGATCTCCCTGCGGAAGCTGCGGGCATCACCGAGAATGCGTGCCATGCCGGGCAGGGCATTCCTGGTACCGTCGGTGATGAGCTCAGTGACGGATACGACGCCGATGTCGGCCGGGTCGATGCGGCGCGCGACGATCGTCTGCAGATTGGTGACGATGGCGCAGGCGGCGACCAGGACTTCGCTGCCCCAGTGCGGTCGGGCGGCGTGTCCCCCGACGCCCTTGAGCGTGATCTCGAAATTGTCCTCCGCCGACATGAATTCTTCGGGTTTTGTCTCGAAATAACCAACAGGAAGACCCGGCATATTGTGGATGCCATAGATTTCATCAAACGGATATTTCTCGAAAAGACCATCGGACATCATCGCGAGTGCGCCTTTACCCCATTCCTCGGCCGGCTGGAAAATGAAGCGGACCGTTCCGTCGAAACCGCCTTCTGCGGCAAGCATCTTCGCGGCTCCGAGGAGCATAGCGGTGTGACCGTCGTGACCACAGGCGTGCATGAGCCCACAGTTGCGGGATTTATGTTGCATGTCACCCTGCTCGGTGATGCGCAGGGCGTCCATGTCGGCTCGCAAGGCGATGGCGCGGTTGCCGGTCCCTCGCTTGAGGGTTCCGACAACCCCGGTACCACCGACGCCTTCGGCGACCTCATCGAGGCCAAATGTTCTAAGTTTGTCGGCGACAAACGCAGCCGTGGCTTGCTCCGCAAAACCGAATTCTGGATTGGCATGGAGGTGTCGCCGCCACTCACTCATTTCGGCATGGAGCGTCTCAATGTCGGTCATCAGATCAGTTCTCCGGTGCGGTGAGATTGCGGACCACGTCAAGCAACACATTGGCTCCTGCCACCAGATCGGTGTCGGGCGTGAATTCCTTGGGATTATGGCTGATGCCGCCGATACTGGGTACGAAAATCATCCCCGAGGGTGCGATCCTGGCGATCATCTGAGCATCGTGCCCTGCACCGGAAGTCATCCTTTTCGATTTCAATCCGCGGGCCGTCGCAGCCTCCACGACCGCCGCCACAATGCCGCTGTCGAAAGTCACCGGCTGAAATCTTGCCAGACATTTCGTGGTGATTGTAACCTGCTCATCGTCTGCAATCGTATCGAGGTATGTTGCCAAGGCAGCTTCTTCCGCCAACAATTTCTCCTCATCGGGATCGCGCAGGTCAACCGTGAATGTCGCTTTCGAGGGGATCACGTTGATTGCGTTTGGCTCGAACTCCATGCACCCGACTGTGGCGACGGTAGGGGTATTCGAGGCCGTCGCCCGGTCGCGCAGAAAGGTGATGACACGCGCTGCTGCCAAGCCGGCATCGCGGCGCATGGAAATGGGTGTCGTGCCGGCATGGTTGGCATCTCCTTCGATGGTTACTCGCTGCCAGGAAATGCCCTGCAGGTTCTCGACGGCCCCCACCGGGGTCTCCTCGCGCTCGAGGATCGGCCCTTGTTCAATGTGGAGTTCGATATAGGCGTGCGGTTGCAGGAAGCCGGGCTGATGTGGTCCGGCATAGCCAATTCTGGCAAGCTCCTCGCCAAGGACAGATCCATCGGTGCCCACGGTGGCAAGCGCTTCATCGGCATCAAGTCCGCCGACATGGACCAGCGACCCCATCATGTCAGGCGCATAGCGCACGCCTTCTTCGTTGGTAAATGCAGCAATCGCGATAGGTCGGCTTGGATTGAAGCCCTCTGATTTCAGAGTTTCTACGACTTCCAGTCCCGAAAGGACACCGTAACAGCCGTCAAGCACCCCTGCATTGATCACAGTATCGATATGAGACCCCAGCATCAGCGGTTTTGCTGTATCGTCGGCCTGTATCGGCGCCCAGATGCCGAAGATGTTGCCGATGCGATCGACTGCGACATCGAGCCCGGCTTCCTGCATCCAGGCGATCAAGCGATCCCGGCCGTCCTTGTCCGCGTCGGACGCCGCAAGCCTGACAAGGCGGCCATCCTTGTCCCTGCCGATGGAGCCGAGTTCACGCAGACGTCCGAGCAAGCGTTCCTCGTTTACCGATGATCCAGTCATGCCGCCGCCCCTGCGTTTCTCGACAAAACTGATCCGGGTGCTTCCCCGACAATCGCCTCATACTTGAGCGGATCGGTCGCTCCTTCGGTGTTGATCACAAGGACGCGCGATTGATCTCCAAGCCGCAAATGAGCCTTGATATGCCGATCACCGATGGCCCTGATCAATCCCGCCAGGCCAACGCCACCGCTTTCGCCCGCCACGACGGCGGGGTCTCCCCCGACCGGATGGGCCAGCCTCTTCATGACGGTGACTGCGTCCTGTTCGTCTACGGTCATGAACGCGTCTGCCACACGCGAGAGGATGCGCCAGGCTACCAGGGACGGCTGGTAGCATTCGAGCATGGCCATGATTGTCGGCTCACCGTGGTCGACCGTCACCGGATGCCCGGCCCTGGCGCTCTCGACAATGCATGCTGCACGTTCGGGATCAACAACTGTGAAGATCGGGCGTGTGTCCCCCATGACAAGCGCGAGATGGCCGGCTGCTGCAGCAGCGATGCCGCCAACCCCTGACTGAACGAAAACATGGGTCGGTGGATCCTGCAACTCCCGGAGCGCCTCGCGGAATATCGCGGTGTAGCCCTGCATTACAAGGCTTGGAATGCGCTCATAGCCAGGCCATGACGTATCCGACACGATTGTCCAGCCACGCTCGATCGCAACCCTGGATGCTTCCCTGACAGAGTCGTCGTAGGTTCCCTCGACGCGGCGCACGTCGGCGCCAAATCCTGCGATAGCCGCCACCCGTTGGTCGCTGACGCCCGAGTGAACGAAAATCACGGCACGTGCGCCGACGGTCTGCGCCCCCTGGGCCACGGAACGTCCGTGGTTGCCGTCGGTGGCACAGGCAACCGTCATGGTTTTTGCCAGGGCCAGGACCTCCGGTGAACGAAGTTCAGTTACATCGACTTGCCTGGAAAGGCGTTTGCTTGCCTCCTCGAGCACAAGACGCATCACCGCGTAGGCACCGCCAAGCGCCTTGAAGCTGCCAAGGCCGAGCCGGAAGCCTTCGTCCTTCATATGGATGCTCGACACCCCGAGTTTGCGGGCAAGGCCGCCGAGGGACACCAAGGGCGTCTTCGCGTTGTTTTGGCGGTGCGACAGGAACCTCTCGACCTCCGCGGCAGCCACCGGGCCAAGAGCTTCCGCGTCCCGTGGGTCCAGTGGAGACTTGTAGGCGCTATTCGAATTTATGAGAAACATGGGGGCCTCGCTCGGGTTCGAGGTGAAAATATATTGCATTGCCTCCGCATCGTGCGCTGAATATTGGGGTCTGATTTGCAAGTTTGTTTCGTCCAAGGGGAGAGCGAAGAAGTATGGGTGCGTTGTCGCAGAAGATCATTTTGGATGACTTCGACCGCAAAATCCTCGCCCTCCTCCAGAGGGACAACCTCACGCCGCAGAGGATGATCGGCGAAGCCGTCAATCTGTCGGCTCCAGCCGTTCAGCGCCGGATCAAGAAGATGACGGAAGCCGGTGTGATCAAGGCAAATGTTGCGATCGTCGATCCCGCAGCGCTGGGGCATCCGATCACAATCTTCGTTGAAGTGGAGGTGATCAGCGAGACCGCGGAGCAAATCGAAAGCGCCAAGCGGGAATTCGCGGCGACCCCCGAAATCCAGCAATGCTACTATGTGACGGGCGAAGCGGATTTTGTCCTCGTCGTCGTCGTACCATCCATGAAGGAATATGAATCCCTGACCCGGCGGCTCTTTTTCGGAAACAATAACGTCAAACGTTTCCGGACGTTTGTCGCGATGGACCGCATCAAGGCTGGACTGGAAGTCCCGGTTCCGTGAATTCGGCAAAACTCGTGCAGCGGGGATCAGGACAACGAGGCAGTCGGAGGTCGTCTGGCTTGGCTGTGGGCGGTCAACGGCGACCGCACCGTCTTGGAGGTGACCGCCCCTTGTGGCGAAAACCTTGCGACCGGGGCGGATGGTGAAGCACCAGATTCCTAAAGGCTAATACATCGCTCCAGTTGCAAAAGCTTTCCATCAAGTAATAAACTATTTTGGTACATTACTTATTGGCAATGAAATTGTAATATACTTTTAATTTGCAAACATAATTGGCTGGCTTCATATCCTGACCAAGCGTTGAGCTTCACTGAGAGGCTTTACGCGGTGAAGCAATTTAATAGGACTAGAATCGTGACAAGCATTGTCAATCGCCGCAGAACTGCGGCTCTTCTGGGCGTGGCCATTATGATCGGCGCGGCCTCCATTTCCCTCGAAACGTCATCTGCATTTGCCGCATCCGCAATTCCCGCCGATCAGGCGAAGGTGGTTGTCGCAAATTCTCAGAACGCCGGTTCCGTCGATCACGGCTACCTCGGTGTCCAGATCCAGCCGGTGACGCAGGAAGTTGCGAACGCGATCGATCTGGCAAATCCGGCTGGTGCGCTTGTTGCAAACGTCTCGAAAGACTCGCCCGCCGCTCGGGCCGGTATCAAGCAGGGCGACGCCATTACTGCGGTTGGCGAAAAGCCGGTGTCGACACCGAAGGACCTGTCGCAGCTCGTGGCGGATCTTACCCCTGGTGACAAGAAAACCGTTACGGTCTGGCGTTTTGGCAAGAGCGTCGACCTCACGGTCGAGATCGGCAGCAGCGATGACGGAATGGCTAAGCTTGCTGCTCCCAAAGGCTCAGAACAGGCAATCCCAGCCGGTCCGCGGATTGGTGTCGCACTTGTCGACCTGACGCCGGAAGTTCGTGAGCGGCTGGACCTCTCCCAGGACGTCCAAGGTGCGGTCGTTGCCAATGTATCGCCTGACAAACCGGCAGCCTCGGCGGGGCTGAAAGCCGGTGACGTCATTCTGTCGGTCAATGACAAGACAATCCAGAATGCCAGTGGAGCCAAGAACGCAGTTGCGGATGTTGCGAAGGCCAAGAAGAAGTCAGTGCTGCTGCTGATACAGCGCGGCAATAACACGACCTTCGTAGCCGTGCCGTTCACGACGGCTTAACCGGCAGACTGGGGCCGACGCGACAGACGCGTCGGCCTTTTTGCTTTGGCCGACCGCGCAGCCATTAGCAAACCGCGCGACCCGCCAATCAATCTCGCGAAGAGACGCGCATCCCTATGAGGCGGAAGCAATAGGCGAGGAAACCTGGTTCTAGCCTTCCACGACTGTAAACCAAGGGCCCGCACGCGCGGAGAACTTTCGAAGGGTGGCTTCTATGACCACCCGCCTCGTCGGAAAGCCTCCTTTTTTTCCTTTGGATTTCGTTTGCCTTCTCGACCGGGCATCCAGTGCCAGCCTATGGTGGATGCGCGATGATGGAGGATTTTTAGTGCAGGGTTTGCAGGAGCTGATCGACTGGATCATCGGGGAGGGCCTATCCAGCCGGAGCGTCGAGCAGATCATGGAGGGACTTGGGCCAAGATTGGTCGCTTTAGGTTTTCCGATTGTCCGCGCCTCGATTGCAATGCCATCCATCGACCCGATGCAGAAGGGATTTTCGGTCGCTTGGTCGCCACACTCGGTCATGTCCGTTGACATCCAAGGGCATGATGACGCGGGACAGGAGATGTTCGAGCGCTCACCGATCTTCCATCTGCTGTCGAATAACCTTCTCTACGGCCGGTGGAGCCTGCCGCCGAACGAAACCAATAGCTTTCCGTTGTTCGACGAATTGGCACAGCTCGGCGCGACTGAGTACTTGATCAAGCTTGCGGAGTTTCCTGGAGAGACTGCCCTTGGTGGCGTGGGCTTCTCGATAGCAGTCGATGGACCCGGCGGATTTTCAGAACAGCAAATTGCAGACGTCGAACGCCTGATGCCCGCGTTGGCACTGACTTGCTGCCGAGTTGCAACCACCCGCGTTGCGACCGACATGCTTGCCGTCTACACCGGGACGCGAACCAGTGGCCGCATTCTCAGCGGACAGACCCGTCGGGGAGATGGCGCCTCGATATACGCAGCAATCCTGCTCGCCGATCTAAAAGACTTCACGTCCTTGAACGAACGGTGGCCACCGGAGCGGATCGTCGGCTGGCTGAACGAACACTTTGAGGCGATCGCCGGGCCGGTGGAGGAGAATGGTGGCGAGATCCTCAAGTTTATGGGTGATAGCCTGCTGGCGATTTTCCCTGCTGACATCGACGATCCCTCCGAGGCTTGTGGCCGTGCTTTGTCGTCGGCTCGGATGGCCGTGAAAGCCAATCAATTGCTGAATGCAAGGCGCAACGATGAAGAGGAGCCGCAGCTGTTGGTCGATATCGCTCTGCACGTTGGCGAGGTTTTCTACGGCAACATAGGCGCCTCCCGCCGCCTCGATTTCACGGCGATCGGCCGCGCAGTCAACGAAGCGGCCCGGATCGAGAAAGTTGCAGATACGGTCGGCTACAGCCTTCTGGCATCAAGGCCATTCGCAGCACAGGTACCGAAAGGGTTTAGGAATGTTGGTTCATTCGTGCTTAAGGGGTGTAGCAGAGCCAGCGGACGTATACGCATGGACGGGCTGATAGGCCTGACAGTTTATCGCCCATCTTCCGCGGTATGACGATTAACTTCCAAGTGTGAGAGCCACCCTAGATTGGCGGATGGATGACGTTCACACCGGGCCTGCCTTTAGGCCCGTTCAGTAGGCTGTCTGCTGGGTGTCGCCCCCCATTGGTCTGCTGAAGCACGAGTATCGCCTCACCGAAAACCTCCCGGCGCCGGAGTGTTCGCGCGTTTGCCGCGCGTGTCCTTTCCACCTCTGACATTGTGGTTGCGTCGGCTAGCGAAGCCTCGTTTTCCACCATGTCGATCAGCAGGTTGCGCATCACTCCGTTCTCTTCCCGCAGGCGGTGCAGCTCGGCGCTTATTGGGGATGTCGACAGCTTACGCTCAATCGTTTCCTCAATTGCCTTTTCGACCAACCGGGTCTTTGCGGCGTAGAAACGTCCGACGAAGTATGTGCTGGTCAAAATGCAAAAGGTGAGGGCGAGAGTTAGGTATAGCATCCGTCAGGCTCCAATCATCACTTTGAGATTGTGATTTTGAACGCCGTTTTCAATAAGGCGTGGCAATCGCTGGAAGGCAATCGGTGCTCTGACCTGACGATGACCGGGTGGTCACCGGTCATCACAAAAGTTGCGCCGAAGCGACCATGTCTCACACGCTTCTTGAGGCTTTGGTCAAAAGGCAGGCGGGTCCATCATGTCATGGTTATCGATGGTCCTTCGATCACGTTGTGGTTAAACACTCCAGCCCCATCGGAAAAAGCCGCCATCGAGCCACAGCACCTCTCGGGGGCGTCATCCCGGCGCCATGCTGCCAACGGACAAGGAAAATCAAGGCTGGAAATTCAACACTTGAAGGACCTCGCTGTGCATAGCGTCGACCGCCGCAGAGCGCTTAGAGTCTTTGCTGCGAACCAAGGCTACCTCCATTTTAGGCAGCTCCGGCAGACCATGGCGAGTATCCAGTAACTTCAAATGACTGGGAACGCTGGATCGTGCGAGCGCGGCAACGGCCAAACCTGCCTCTACTACCGCCAACTGCCCCGTCAGGTTATGTGAACTATAGACGACACGGTAGTCACGCCCAAGTGCCGCGATGCCTGCCAAAACTTCGCCACGGAAGCGGTTTCCCAGTTCGTGCAAAGCCAAGGGCAGTGGGTTTTTCCGCCACGCCTCATGTTGGTCTGACGCAACCCACACCAAGGGTTCGTAGAAAAGGAATATGCCGCGATTTGGCTCCCCTCGGGTCGCCATATCGCGTGTCACGAGTGCCAAATCCAAATCACCACGGTCGATCCTTGGCAATAGCGAACTCGACGGCTCGCAAACGACTGATATTTCAACCTCAGCGAAACGGTTGGCGAAGGTCCGCAAAATTGGCGCGAAGTAACTCGCGACGTAGTCGTCGGGGACACCGACGGCGACCTTCCCAGAAACCGTTGATCCGCGCATCGCGATCTGGGCGCGGCCGTGCAATTCGATCAGTTGGCGGGCGTAAGCGAGTAAATCGAACCCGGGAGGCGTCAGAGACAGGTGGCGTGGCCCCCGGTTTAGCAAAGAACTCCCTACGCATTCCTCGAGCTTCTTGAGTTGCATACTAACTGCCGACTGGGAACGGGAAACCTGACGGGATGCTGCCGTGATGGAGCCCGTGTCGACAACCGCCACGAAGGTTCTAAGCCAATCAATCTGGAGATCGTTCATCTCACCGACCATTCGATTATCGAATGATGCTTGTAACAGATATTCGCTTTTCTGGATATCGATCCAGCGCCATTATTTTCCAATGAACACACGGGGTCTCACATCACTTGCAACATCTGCCGGTCTGGCCGTCCCGGGTGACGCGCAGGAACGCCAGGGCACGATCCTTATGGTCCTCGGCGGGCTGATCCTTGGGACGGTCGGCATCTTCGTGCTCCAGGCGAACCAAGACCCGCTCACTACGGTAGCATTCCGATGCTTTTTTGGGTTTCTTGCTCTGCTTTCCTGGGGCGTGTTGAGTGGGCGGTTGGCTGAAATCAGGCTGCAGGCACGGGACCTACTCGGCGCTGTCGCGACGGGCGTTCTGATGATAATTAGCTGGGCGCTCCATTTCGCCGCGATTCCACGTACGTCGATCGGCGTTTCCACTGTCGTATTCCACATCCAGCCATTCTGGACGATGGCGCTCGGTGTGTGGCTTCTTCGGGAAAAGGTGTCCCGAAAGCAGGTGGGCGCGGCGCTCCTGGCATTCGCGGGATTGGTGCTGACGACCGACGTGATGGGTACGGGCGCGCGGCATCAAGAGTATTTCTATGGTTTGCTGATGAGCCTGTCGGGCTCGTTTGTCTACGCCTGGGTTCCATTGCTGACGAAGGTGATGAGATCCGTAAGTTCATTCGCCCTCGCTTGGTGGCAGTGTCTAGTTGGCACTGTCCTTACATTTTGGTGGCCAGTTCTACACGGGTGGCCCAGCCATTGGGACACAATTGCCTGGCTAGCAGGGCTAGGTGCGATCCATACGGGTCTTGCCTATGTCGTAATGTTTGCCGGGTTTGCTCGCCTAAGCACCGGTCGAACTGCCGCACTGCAGTTTGTATATCCCATGACGGCTTTTGTGATCGATTGGAAGATTTACGGCCATTCGCTTTCACTCGTTCAAATGACCGGACTTGCTTTGATGGCTATTGCAATCTGGTCTGTCAAAAGCAGCCGCTAGGTCGAGAGGTCGGTTGGTGCTTGCATCGTTTCGACATCGGGATGCGGCGGAGCGGTGGATCACGGCCCACAGCAGGCGGGAGAGGGTAGTTGCGATCACACGCAGCTAATACTCCGCTCACCTCATAGAGCCTGCGTTTGGAATCGCCCCACTCGGACCGGAATTCATGCTGGAATACCCGCCGCTCTCCACCGCGAACGAGCAGATGCTGCCGGAAGCCCTTTCTCTGTTCGTCGACCGCTTAGAGGGTGGCGAAAACCTCTCGTCGGGGTGGAGCAAGCTTATTCCGCCCGGCTGGTCCAACCGGATCCCGGAGCTCTTGCGCACAGGATATGGAATTGTTCGTTCTCCATCTTGGGCGTAAAATGCGATGTTCTGAACGATCGGGGGGAGGGTCAGATGACCGCGTCGTCGTTCACAATGATAGCTGCAACCATCCTCATCGGTGCAACGTCGAGTATTTCTTCCGACGCGCACGACGCCGTGTCCGGCTGGACCTACCCTCCAGCTTGCTGCAGGGGGCGTGGCCAGGGTGGCGACTGCGATGCTATTCCGCGCGAACGCGTTCGAAAGATGCGCGGTGGCTTCTCAATTATCCTGCATCCGGGCGACCACTTCCTCGCCAAACGACCACACACGTTTTTCGTGCCCTACGGCGACGAGTTGCCTTCGGGAGACGGGGAGTTTCATGTCTGTCTTCACCCTAACGAAGATTACCTCAACTGCTTCTTCGCACCACCCCAGAGCATCTAGCAAAGCGCACCTCTGCTTGCTGAGGGAGGGCACCCGAGCCTCATGGTGGTCGGGTGCGTTCATCCTTAGACACCTCGAAGAACAAATCCTTCAAGAGCCCTCCAGATGGCTTCTTTGGCCTCCCCTGAATTTGCGATAGGTGGATCCATAGTAGCGCCCAGTTACGCGGGATCTTGCGCATGTCTCGATGAGGGCGTGAGGCGAGGTCAACGATCATCGCTCAAACGGAAAGTGTTTCGAGTTGCTGAGCGGCAAGCAAACTGGCGCCCGCCGACTAAGCGCGTTGGTATGCGCAATAATTACCCAACCGTACCCAAACGACATATTCTGGCCTGTTAACGACGCCTCCAATCCGATAGCACCCACTTAATTAGCTGGTGGAAGTTATTTCTTGAGTCTCTGACGCGAGCCTCCAAATTCCGACGGCTGCTTTACAGTGCCGGACTGCCGACAGCGGTCGGAGCGGGCAAGACCGATAGCGAGGGCGCAAAATGCGAAAATTGGTGGCCGGGAAGCTCCATGGGATCCACGTGACCGAGGCAAATCTCAATTACCACGGATCGATCACACTCGACCCCGCTCACTGCGAAGAGGCCGGGATCCTTCCGATGGAGTTTGTTGAAATCTGGAACAAGAACTCCGGCGCCCGCATCTCCACATACGTCATATTAGGTGTGCGCGGATCCAGATGCTGCGTGCTAAACGGTGCCGCCGCCCGCACATGCCAGCCTGGGGACCAGATTATCATCTGCAATTCGATCTATCTCGCCGAGCACAAGATCACGGAACTCAAGCCCAAGGTTCTCACCTTTGACGCCCAAAACAACGTCGTCGACAGGCTGACCTACTCCGTATCGTGCGACGAAGACAATCGTTACCGGTTCGAAATTCTTGACGACAACGCGAAGCCCCTCTCCGTGCCACTGCTCGTGTCCGGCGCTTCTTAAAGATTTTCGCAAGCGCATTTTCGCCTCAGGCTTCGTAATGAATGAAGGGACAGTTCAATGAGTATGCGGAAACGTGTCGGACTTAAGTTCAGGGATGAAATTGCTTTCTTAAAGGGCTGGAAACGTGATCGAACTTCTGTCGGTGCAATTGCGCCGACCTCCACCGTGACAGCTCGAAAGATGGCTAGCGTTGTGCATCCCGGTTCTGGGCTACCCGTACTTGAACTCGGTCCAGGCACAGGCGTGATTACCAAGGCAATTCTGGCACGCGGTATCGCACCACAAGACCTTACCTCCATCGAGTACTCGCCTGAGTTCTGTCAGCATCTGCGAAGTCTTTTCCCACAGGTCGATATTCGATGCGGCGACGCTTTTGCACTCGACCTTACGCTGGGTGAGAAACGAGCCGCCAAGTTTGATTGCGTCATCTCCGCGATCCCGCTTTTGCACCTGCCCGTCGATCGGAGGCTAGCACTCGTCCTCGACCTGTTGGAACGCGTTCCCGTCGGGAGACCGGTTCTTCAAATAACCTACGGCCTGTTGTCTCCGGTCGTGGCACTTCCCGCCGGCTATGAGGTACGCCATTTGGCGTTCATGGTACGAAATATCCCTCCGGCCCAGCTTTGGATTTATCGGAAGATTCCTTAGGCTTGTGGCGTTGTCCGGCGATTTATGACCTGCAGTTGTAGCGTGCACAGAGCAACGGAGCGTACCGTCGGGGCCAAGCCGGATCGTGGTTCAATCTTATGCGGAATGAACCCCTTTCACTAACGAAGCGCCGCCTTCCACAATTGAAGACTGCTCGTCGCAGATTGCTGGCACGACGGTGATGACCGGAATATTTGCTTCTGCGGCAGCACGAATCAACGCGATCCGTGCCTCGTTCACCGAGCAGGTGCCAAGGTGCGCATCCAGGCAAATTTTCGCAGCCGTCAGGTATTCCTCACCGTCAAAGGAGGGCCAGGCGGCAATAAGAACTTCAGCCATTTGCCGAAGCGAACGGATCTGCCTGTATTTTTGTTGACCATGGAACACGAGGATCAGTGGTGCGAAATTATCGGATCTGTGCCAGTTCATTACACCCAGCCTCCCAACCGCAAATTATATTAGAGACCATGCAATTGCTGTTCCGGCAGGCCCGGGGGAGCGGCATATAGAATCCGAGAGGAGCAAAGATCGACGTCACCATGTAACTCGGCTTTTGCGGTATACGCGGCTCGACGCTAGACTAGTCATCTACTTTCCTCCTTAAGAGATCGGAAGGTCCCAAAGCGCTTCCCCACCGTTGCATCGACACATGGATAGTCGAAACAGCACCAGCAAGATGGCTGGCGGCTAGAAGCAAATCTCTGGCAGCAAGGAGCAATAGTTGAAGACGCACCATCCGGCTCTTGGTTCCGACCTCTGGCGCTTTGTTCAGACCTGCAAGTTCGCGCGCCAGACCGCGGTTGGCAAGGAGGGCCAGCATATGGTTGTGAGCCAACTCGATGAAAGCGGCGGTCACCTCTTCAAGATTCCATCCTTGTCAGGATCGCGGCGTCGGACAGGGCCGAAAACGCAGCTTCCATGTGCTCCTGGCAATGCCGGAAACGGTCTGGATTGCTTTCGGAAGATCAGGGCACCTCTCTTCGCGAAGACAATGGAGTCGGTCGGCTCGTCGTCAAGGTTACCGTGGCCGGTTGGTCTCTCCAATGGAGACACCAACGGCATCCGACAGCAGCCTCTTCCATGGCGGGTATAGAGAAAGGCTGGTATTATCTGACCTTGTCGTTGCGGGGTCGGGAGGACAGTGCGTTGAAAGATCCGAAATCGAAGGACCTTGGCGAGCCGGGCGACGATCCTGCCTATCGCCCGATCGGATTTAGGGCGATAGCCGCCGCGTTCAGCGTTCGCCGACCATCCGCTTCGTCTCGGAAAGATATCGAAGTCCCCCCGGCTGGATCCTTCCTGCCATCTGGATTTCATTCGCCACCAGACGACTGATCCTGCGCGTGGCTTTCATCACGAACTCTATGACCTGGAACTCCGTCATCCCACCGCCACCAATTCACACCAAAGCAAAAACAGGGCACAGTAGCTTTGCGCGATGGAGCGCGGCCGTTGTCCGGCCGCTGTCGTCGTCGCAGGGAGGATGCCATGCCGACGATTATTGGCTATCACAACATCACAAAGGGCGCGAAACACTGGCTCACCTCACCAAAGCGCGAGGAGTTTTTTGGTCCGCTCGGGGTTACCAACATCCGAACGTTTGTTGATCCTCAGGATCCCACTCGCGTGGCGTTGATGATGGACGTTGCGGATATGGATGGCTTGCAGGCGGCGATGCAGAGCAAGGCCGCCGCCGATGCGATGGCCTTCGACGGGGTGGTGCCGGAGTCTCTGGTGATCCTCGTCGAATCGAAGGGGTAATCGCTTCGCCGGAACAGGCTCTCCTTCGGTGCCTGTTCAACTTCGCTCACCGCCTGACGTCCAACCGACGGCTGGCGGACGCCGCCGTTCTGGCAACGCCTTGTCCCTAGCCGCGGCAGGCGAGGCAGCCCAGGGTGTGCGACTGAGTTTGGCGAGACCCGGGACGGGCGGGGACGTTGGGCGGCACCTTCCTGCCATTTTCTGCAAGGCGGTCAGTGTTGAAGGAGAAGCAGGTTGAGCCTGCGTCGCTGCCTTGCCCCCCCAGAATGGAGTTCCTTTTGCGGTCGAAAATGTTGATCGTTTTCTTCCTCCACGGGATGTTTGCGGTGAGAAAACAACACCGGCGGAAGAATTCAGTCCGTTGCTGAGGCACTAGAGGCGGTCACGCGTCGGGGTAACTTTCGGCGGGGTGGATCCCGCGGCCTTGGAGGTCAGTTTTCTCAACTCGACCGGCCGATTGTTGATGATCGCTTCCATGGAAAAGAAGCCTGTTACCGTTGCAAGGTCGAAGTTCGTGATCAGTTTCTGATAAAATGCGTCGTAGCCGGACATGCCTTTGGTGATGACCTTGATCAGATAGTCCCAATCCCCGCCGATCCGATAAAAGTCGATCACCTCCGGCAGGCCCTCGACATGCGCACGGAATCCTTCGCTCCATTCCTTCGAATGGTGACGCGTCCGGATCATCACGAAAACAGTCAGGTCTAACCCCAGCGCCTGGAGATCGATATCGCAGTGTGCGCCTTTGATCAGGCCGATTGAATGAAGACGTTGCAGCCGCCGCCAGCAGGCATTTTGAGACAAGCCGATCTTCTCCGCGAGATCGCGCTGCGAGAGATTGGCATCGTGCTGCATCGCACTCAGTATCTTCATATCAAAATCGTCTATTTTTGCGGCTTCTTCGTTCATTTGATACGTCTTTTGCCGAAATTAGCGAAAATTAGGTGACTTTTTTGAGCCTGAAGCAGGATACGATCGGTGTCAACGTCCCGAGCCGAAGGAGAACGATCGTGGACTTTTCACAAGCTGCGGCACGACAGACCGAATCCCCAATTTCCAGATTTCGCCGAAGTTTGAAACGCAACGGCCTCGTGGACAACCTCCGGGAAGGACTGGTCGGATCGCATGCGACGATCGACGGGCCTTACGGGCCGAAGGAACTGGTCTACGCAGACTACGTTGCATCCGGTCGTGCGCTCCACCAAATCGAGCGTTTCATCCTGGAAGACATCCTTCCCTACTATGCCAACAGTCACACGGAGGCTTCCTACTGCGGAGGGTTCATGACCCGTATGCGCCGGGAAGCACGCGCGATGATCGGGGAATTCTGCGGGGCGAGTGAACAACATGCGGTAATTTTCACGGGCTCAGGCGCGACGTCTGGCATCAATCGCCTCGTCAAGCTGTATGGCATTGCCGAGGCGGTTTCGGCTGGTAAGCACGTTCGCGTTGTTGTCGGCCCTTACGAGCATCACTCCAACATCCTGCCCTGGCGGGAAAGTGGTGCGGAGGTTGTCGAGATCGCCGAGAGTCCAGCAGGCGGACCTGACCTGTCGCTGCTGACAGATGCCCTCACGCAAGGTGACGCCGATTTGGTTGTGTGCACGCTATCTGCTGCCTCAAACATCACCGGCATCACCAGCAACGTCGCGGCGATTACTGCGATGGTCAAGGCTGCTGGCGCAAAGATGATTTGGGACTATGCGGGGGCCGGTCCCTATGTGCCGATTTCCATGTCACCTGCCGCCGATGCGGATATCGACGCGATCGTTGTTTCGCCGCACAAGTTCATCGGTGGCCCAGGTGCCTCCGGAATCCTGATCCTTCGGCGCGACGGGCTTTCGACGAAGAAACCGACCTGGCCGGGTGGTGGCACGGTAAAGTTCGTCTCGCCGCAGACGCATGATTATAGCGACAGTCTCGAATCGCGCGAAGAAGCCGGTACACCGAATGTGGTCGGTGATATCCGTGCGGCCCTCGCATTCATCGTCAAGGATGCGATCGGGGCTGATGCGATGACGATGCGCAATCGCGAGCTTGCACGACGTGCACTCCAAGCCTGGAAGGACGTCCCGCAACTGGAGTTGCTCGGTCTGTCCAATGCCGATCGGCTGCCGATCTTTTCCTTCAGAGTGAGGAACGGGAAGGGTGGCTACGTCCACCAGCAACTGGTGACGCGAATGCTCAGTGACCGCTTCGGAATCCAGGGGCGCGGTGGCTGCGCTTGTGCGGGGCCCTATGTCCACCGACTGCTGTCGATCGATGAACAGCAGAGCGAGGAGATCAGACAGGCCATTCTCTCGGGAGATGAACTAAAGAAGCCCGGTTTTGTCCGGCTGAACTTTAGTGTGCTGCTACCAGACGAGAAGGTGCAGTTCATTCTCGATTCAGTGGCAACAATCGCAACTGACGCGACGACCTTCGAAATGGATTACGACGTCGATCCGAGCCGAGCGATCTTCTTTGCGCGTGGAGCAGCACCAAAGGGCAGCCCCCATGCAAAAACCTGAGGTCGCCGGATTTTACGACCCGCGTACTGGCAGCATCCAGTATGTCGTCTCGTGCCGCAAAACACGAAACTGCGCCATCATCGACCCGGTACTGGATTTCGATGAGAAGTCCGGCACGACCGCTTCGATCAATGCGACCATCATCCTCGATTACATCGAGGTCAACGACCTGAAGCTTGAGTGGATCTTGGACACTCATCCTCATGCGGACCACTTTTCGGCAGCCAGTTATCTCAAGGCAAAGACCGGAGCGCCGACGGCGATCGGTGAGCATGTGACGGCAGTGCAGCAGATCTGGAAAGATATCTACAACTGGCATGATTTCGCATGCGATGGTTCGCAATGGGATCGGCTCTTTCGTGATGGTGACACATTCAACATCGGCGAGCTCGAGGTCCGCGTCATGCATTCGCCCGGCCATACCCTGGCGTCTATTACCTACGTCGTGGGCGACGCAGCCTTCATCCACGATACACTGTTCATGCCCGATAGCGGCTCCGCCCGCGCTGATTTTCCAGGCGGCAGCGCAGCCAGCCTTTGGCAGTCAATCCAGGACATCCTGAGCCTGCCCGAGGAGACGCGCCTCTTCACCGGCCATGACTACATGCCGCAAGGACGTCAGGCCCTTTGGGAAAGCTCGGTTGCGGAGCAGCGTAGGAAGAACCCGCATGTCGCCGGCCAATCGCGAAGCGACTTCATCACCTTGCGGGAAGCCCGCGACAGGATCCTGCCCATGCCGAAGCTAATCTTGCACGCGCTGCAGGTGAATATACGGGGAGGGGAACTGCCTCCCGTCGAGGAGAACGGCCGTCGTTATCTAAAAATTCCCCTCGATGCATTGTCGGGATCGGCGTGGGGCGCGTAACAACGTGGATGGCAGTCTCTTGCAGCTTATGCTTGCTCTCGGCTCAGGATCGTTGATCGGCTGTATTCTCGGTTTGATTGGCGGAGGCGGATCAATCCTCGCCACGCCGCTGCTGGTGTATGTTGTCGGAATGCGCGATGTGCACACGGCGATTGGCACAGGGGCTCTCGCTGTTTCGGCCAATGCGTATCTCAACCTGGCCGGCCATGCGGTGAAGGGTCATGTCTGGTGGCGATGCGCCTTGATCTTTGCGATCGCCGGATGTCTCGGTGCCTACCTGGGTTCCAGTCTGGGGAAGCTCATCGACGGCAAGAATTTGCTTTTCATGTTTGGCCTCCTGATGATGCTCGTCAGTTTCATGATGCGAGGGACGCGGAGCCGAGCGGATGTTACCGCGCAGTCGCTGACGATACGGACACACGGGAAGACAAGCCTGATTGCGCTTTTTGCCGGCGGATGTTCCGGCCTTTTCGGAATAGGGGGCGGTTTCCTTATTGTGCCGGGTCTCCTCGTCGCAACGGGCATGCCTCTCATAAACGCGATTGGAACCTCGCTGCTCGCGGTCGGCACCTTCGGATTGGCGACGGCCGTGAACTATGCCGCGTCGGGCTTTGTCGATTGGCTTACTGCGGGCTATTTCATTCTAGGTGGCATCGGTGGCGGTATCATCGGCACGATTGCCGCCACGCGACTGGCGAACTACAGGAACATCCTCGCGCAGGTCTTCAGGTGGGTGATATTTTGCGTGAGCCTGTATGTTCTCTGGCGAAGCTACGCGGCATTCTAGCAACGAACAACCAAGATACTTCAGTCCCACAAAGGCGCGAACCGCCGGGCGTGGCGTCGAACAGCCTTTCGCTCCTGCGTCAGCATGTTTGATGACGACAGTTGAATGCAAGGCGCCAACGCCGGATGGCTGCTCACGGGCCAGAAGCTCACTCTGGACGGGCGCGAGAACTTGCTACCGGGCACGCGCTAAGGCGTCCCCCCCGCAGCGCCATGTCGACAACCGGCGCGTGGGCAGTTTCGGGTAGCAGCAGACGATCCACCGCCTATCAACAGGATAACCACAGCCTAACCAATTCAACAGGCAGGAGACTCTCTCCTTTTGAACCACTGCTACCTGGACCACGTAGGGAGAAGACCGGGAACAGGTTAGCATCTGCTGATCATTGGATGGGGCTGGGTAGCACACGAGGCGTGGGCGGTCGGCGATACTTCTCGTCGGCTGTCCGCGCCTTCGCAGAGGCAGCATACGTGACCGCTCTAGGGGTCACGGAACTCTTCCAAGAATTGCACGTTTGCCCGTCGCTAGAGCCAGTAGGGAGATCGTCATGTCAATCGTCAAGTGGGAGAAGCCCGTTCAAATCTCGGTGGGCTCGCGAGGTAGCGAATTCGTATCGAGCGCCTTCGACGCCGTCCTGTTTCTGAAAGATAGCTGGGAGGACTGTGAAACGGTGTCCTTCCTGCAGGCGCGAAATGCCTGCCGGGGCGCCCTTGCCGGTCGCGTCGACGCCGAAGTAGCGCGTGCACTAGCAAAGGATTGACGTGAGGGCTCCCGTCAAACAGGCCCTCCGTGGCTGATTTCCTTCCGGGCCCATTGTGGTCATTGTCTCCGGGCAAAGCTTGTAGCAGCCTCAGTCAATGGCGATCTAGGGACCGATAGGCCAAACGCTCAGCGGTCGAGCCAGGCTGCAAGGCCATCCAGGGTCTGCAGTCCGTATTCGACTGCGCCAAAGCCGATGACGATCCGACGCCGTGCGGGGCTGGGGTGGAGCTGGCGCAAGGTCAGCACTGTTTTGCCGTCGGCCTGCTCATCGAAGGTCACCGTGACGCGGAAGCGGTCGGGGTCGTCCGGGTCGGGTGTGCCATAGTCCATCACGATCCGCTCGTTCGGCACGATCTCCAGAAAGCGCATCAGATTCGGGAAGCGCTGCTCCTGGCCCTCGAACACGCCCACCATGTCGAACCGCCAGAGCCCACCCTCACGGATATCGGCCTCATGGCTCTCGATCCCAAGGCCGGCCGGACCGTACCATTCGGCAAGCGCCGTGGGGTCCATCCAGGCGGCAAAGACCTTGTCACGCGAGTGATTGAGCAGCTTCACCAGCACAATTTCCCGATCAAGCGACCAGGTGTCAAACAGGGTTGCCATGGTCTTCATCAATCATCCTCTCCCGCTTTGTCCAGGTAGACCTCCAGACGATCCAACCGCTCGGTCCAGCGCCTGCGCTCCGCTATCATCCAGTCCGCCGCCTCATCGAAGCGCGCCTGTACCAAACGGCACCAGCGGCTGCGCCCGCGCTTCTCGCTGGCGATCAGTCCGCAATCTTCCAGTACCTTGAGATGCTGGGCGAAGGAGGGCAGCGCCATGTCGAATGGCTCGGCCAGAACGCTGACCGGCACCTCGCCATCAGCCAGCCGTGATACGACCGCGCGACGCGTCGGATCGCTGAGAGCGTGAAAGGCAAGGTCGAGTGGGGTCGAATGATAGGGCATGCGAATTGTTAAAACGCATTGGAGTGGTGGTCAAGGACAATAAGGCACTTGCCTTAGTATAAAGATCAATTATAAAGGCATCTGCCTTAGTATCAATGCCCTGGCTTGGGGCGACTAGGGCGCAACCACTCGCAAGGAGAGCTCCCATGGCAGTTCGTGTCGATCTCATGATCTCGCTCGATGGTTTCGCGACCACGACGGATCAAACGCCCGAAGTCCCGTTCGGGGACGACTGGCCGCGCCTGGTCGGCGCATATGTGGCAACGCGAACTTTCCGTGAGCGCGTGCTCAAGGATACCAGTGGAGCCGGGACCACCGGCGTCGATGACGACTACGCGAAGGAATATTTCGCCAACGTGGGCGCCGAGATCATGGGCGCCGGCATGTTCGGGCTCCACAACTTCCCCGACGATCCGACCTGGCGTGGTTGGTGGGGCGAGGAGCCGCCCTTCCGAGTTCCGGTCTTCGTTCTCACACACAAGCCTCGCCCCTCCGTAGAGATGGCTGGTGGTACCACTTTCCATTTCCTCAATACCGATCCGGTTGATGCGCTCCAGCAGGCTGTTGCGGCGGCGCGCGGCAAGGATGTGCGGATCGGCGGTGGGCCGACTGTTGTTCGTGACTTTCTGAGAGCAGGTTTTGTCGATCGCCTTCATGTTGCAATTGCGCCGATCCTGCTCGGTCGCGGCGTACGCTTATGGGACGAGCTGCGCGGTCTGGAGACTGGCTACGACGTCAAAGCTGAAACGGCGCCGAGCGGAACCATACATCTTACCTTCCAACGCTGACCGCTAGCCTGTAACTTGGGAGGTCACAGCCTCAAGCATTCTTCCAAGCCAGGAGTGTTGTCTCGCTGGCCAACCTGCGTCACCGCGACGTGAAGCTCTTCCTCCTTCCGAGGTTTCGGCAGCTTCCAGGCGCGATCGAAGCAATGGCACGTCTCTCGCTTATTGCGGATCCGCCGGCGGTGGCGAAGGTACGCCGACGCGTATCGACTTTGAGAAGTGCGGCGACAATGCGTCGACCCGCGCCCGCTGGTCAATATGAGCGGCGGTCCTGAGTTCAGCGAGTGACGCTTCCATATCCAACGCCCCATGATCGTAGGCGTAGTCCGGGAGATAGCCATTGACGATGAGACGCCAGTCGAAGGGAACGGTGCCTCCAACCACGCGCATCATCTTGACGACCGTCGTCGTGCAATTGCTCGTAAGCGAGTTGTAGAAAGCCGGCGTCGCGGCTAGGGCATTGGCGTCGGCAACATACTCGCGCAGGAGCGCACGTGCCTGTTCGGGGGATGCTTTCAGGCGGTAGATTTGCACATCTTCGCGACGGACGTTCGAACGGACGCCCACAACATCCCGCTCGTCTGCTGCGATGATCACCAGGGGATTGCTCTTGAACAAATCGGCGACGGGCGAGAATGCACCTCCAACCCGGCGACGGACTTCGATCGACCACGCAAGCTGCTCGCCACCTTCAAAACCAAAGCTGAAAATCACGTGGGCAATTTCTGGCCCCGCCCAATAGGACATGAACAGGTCGATCGTCCGAAGCTTGCTCATGTCGTAGGTGCGCGTCGTCCATCGCTCGATGAAGTCAGTACTGCCATGCCACTCGAAGTCCCGCACATTTGTCAGTGTCAGCAGGTCGCCGTTGAATTCGCCTGTGACCTGTCGAGCGACATCGGGTGCCCAGGATGCATTCTCGAGGGGCTTGATCGTATGCCACCAGACCAGGACAAGTGCGAACGCCGCTGTGAATGCGAGGATGGCTTTGAAACGCCACGGGCCAAACAATGTCGTGATTGTGAACACCCCAAAAAGAGCGAATAGCCCGGCAGCAAAGCCTCTGGCGAACTGCGAGGCGGGAAGGCGATACCACAATGCAAGTGATGCCCATGTAACGGCTATCGCTATGAGGATTGCGAGTAGAACAGCGAGTATCGCCCACCCTGAACGACGCAATTTAGTCTCCTCCTGTCCGTTTCAATTCGTGCAGAGAAACACGCTGCAGCACACTGGGCGGCAAGATCAACAAGACGCCACAGAGAGCTTATTGCGACCGCAATTCATACAGGTCTTACCACATGCTTCGGTATTCGATTGTTCAAGTGCTTTCTGGTATGGCACCGTGCGAGACGTTGCATCGCCTGGTAGCGACGTCGTTCATCTCAGTGCATTAGCCCCCATGGCGGCAATTGTCGAAAGCCAGCCACGGCCTTTGTCTGCATCTCTCGAACGGCGGTTTCGCACCAAACGTGGCCTTTGAAGGCGACACCCATCCGCAAAGCGTGGCGATTTCTCACCTACGGATCGAGACGTTTCACCACGTCATCGACGCGCGAGGTCATGTACCGCAATCGGATCCTTCAAAGCGTCGAGCGGCCCTTCCAACGCTGTTCGCGGCGGAACCAACTGTGGCTCGATCATCACGAGCTGTGGGTCCGTGTCCTGCTCTTCTAAAAGCTCGAAGCCTCTTTCGAGCATATCAGCTGTGTTCGGCCTGATCATATAGACCGGAAACGGCAAAAATGAACCGAACGGGTCATAGTCGAAACATCCGACCACGATATCTTCGAATGCTACCCCGTCGTGGCGGCTCATGAAGCGCAGCAACCCCTCGAAATTTATGGACGAGTTGATGAAGAAGCAGCGCGGCAGCCTGCCATGGCGTTCGAAGAACCGCTCGAAGGCAAGCTGCGTCATGCCCGGCGAGTATCCCGTGGTCTCGATATCGCCCTCGGTATCCACTCCAAAAATAGATCGCTTCACCGCATGAAAGCCCAGGATGCGATCGCGGCTGGCATGGTCGTCGCGGCCGCCAAACATGAATACGTCCTCAGCACCGAGTGGCCCCATTCCTTCAGCGTGGCGGATAATTGCCGAGGTCAGCGCTTCTGCACCCCGTCGGTTGTCCGAGATCACCGACGGTGCGTACTTGCCGGGAAGGTCGATATTCACGTGCGGCAATCCCGCACGGGCGCACACCTGATGGACGCCGTCCGGATCAGTGGCGCCTGCGATAAATAGCGAATCAATCGAATACGCGATCAACGACTCTACGGTGCGCCGCTCTTCCTCAGGATCGCGCCGGCCGGAGACGACCACCGGCAGTAATCCGCGCTTGCGTGCCTGCGCCTCGAAGGTCTGAGCCATCGAGGAAAAGAAGCGGGTGTCGTAAACAGGCAAGAGCAGTCCAGCCAGTCCCGAGCGGGAACTTCTCAACGCCCGAGCCTGGCGATTGGCGGTGTAGCGATGCGCTTTTGCGAGCGACAGGATCTTTTCGGCTGTTTCTTCCGAGATCCGCCGCTTCCGCCACGTGCCATTGAGGACGGAGGCTACAGTCGAGGCGGTTACGCCCGAGATCACCGAAAGATCGTAAATTGTTGCTTTCTTTTGCTCTTTTTCCGTCATTCGCAGACTCCTCCAGCGCTCCGTTTCTCTAGATCAATGGTCCTCTTGACGAAAGTCCGTTCCGTGTTAATGTTATTGCACCATCGATGGTGCTCAATTGCAAGAGCGATTGTGCACGATGGCAAGTCACTTAGAGGAGGTGACAGGGAGGAGGTTCCGATGGTCGGAGCCGAAACGTTCAACGCGGGAGCGCTACCGTTCCTGTGAACGGATCTTGCTTGTCAGCACTATTGGAGGAGGAAAGATCCAATGAGAAAAATGCTCGCCGCGACCCTTGGTCTGTCGCTTGTACTTCTGGCGTCCACCGCCTTCGCTGGTCCGAAGATCGGCGTCGTCGTTAAAATCGGCGGCATCCCGTGGTTCAATGCCATGGAAGCTGGGATCAAGGAACAAAGTGCCAAGCTCGGCGTCGAAGGCTTTATGGTTGGCCCGACCAGTGCCGACCCGGCACTCCAGGTCCGTGCCATCGAAGATCTGATCGCGCAGAAGGTTGATTACATCGGCGTGGTGCCGAATGACGCGAAGGTACTGGAGCCGGTTCTCAAGAAGGCGCAGGAGGCCGGTATCAAGGTCATCACGCATGAATCGCCCAAGCAGGTCGGTGCCGACTGGGATTTTGAACTCGCTTCGGCCAAGGGCTTCGGCGAAGCACATGGCAAGCTCCTCGCCGAGAAGATGGGCGGCAAGGGATCCTATGCGGTGTTCGTCGGATCCTTGACCGTTCCGCTGCACAACGCTTGGGCCGACGCGGCGATCGCTTATATCAAGGCCAACTATCCCGACATGAAGCTGGTGGGCGACCGCTATGGTGTTGCCGAAGACGTCGACAAGAGTCGCTCGACCGCTCTCGACCTTATGGCGGCCAATGCCGAACTCACGGGCTTCCTGGCATTCGGTTCGCAGGGTCCGATTGGCGCAGGTCGCGCAGTGGAAGAGCGCCGTAAGGACGGAAAGGTATTCGTCATCGGTCCGTTCTCTCCAGGGCAGGGAGCAAAGCTCATCAAATCAGGCGCTTTGACTGGCGGCTTCATGTGGAACCCGAAGCAGGCTGGCGAGGTCTTCGTGACGCTTGCCGACCGGATTTCCAAGGGCGAGACGCCGAAAGCTGGCGACGACATTGAGGGCCTTGGAAAGATCACTCCCGAGGGCAACACCATCATCGTCGACCAACTGCTGGCCATCAACAAGGACAGCATCGACAAGCTCGTTGGCATGGGCCTTTAGTCCTCCCGGGACCCACGCCCTGGGGTCGCGGGGACATATTCCCCGCGACCTCCTTACGGACAATGCAAAACCTGGGGCCGACCGCTGAAGCAGCGGTTGAACAGGAGGATATTCCATGAGCGTCGAACCGCTGCTTTCACTCAAGAACATCAAGGTCACCTTTGGCGGCGTACGCGCGCTGAAGGGTGTGTCCTTCGAGGTCAACCCCGGAGAAGTCCACTGTCTTGCTGGCGAGAATGGATGTGGCAAGAGCACGCTCATCAAGGTGATTACCGGCGTCTACAAGCCACAGGACGGTGCTGAATTTTATTTCGACGGCAACCCGATCTCGACCATGACACCCACTCTGGCGCAATCGCTCGGGATTCAAGTGATCTGGCAAGACTTGGCGCTGTTCGGCGAAATGAGCGTCGCCGAAAACATCGGCTTCCAGTACGCAGTCAACGGCAAATATGGGCTTGTCGACAAGCGTGCCATCGAGAACGCGGCTGAAAAGGCACTCGCTCGCCTTGGCGTGAGCATCGACATTCATCTCCCCCTCAAGGAGTTGCCGATCGCGCAGCGCCAGATCGTTGCGATAGCGCGCGCCCTTGTGGGTGAAGCCCGGCTCGTCTTCATGGATGAGCCAACGGCGTCGCTGACCCAATCGGAAACGGACTATCTCATTGACATCGTCCGCAACCTTTCCGCTTCAGGAGTGGCGGTGGTCTTCGTGTCGCACCGTCTTGCGGAAGTCCTCGAAATATCCGACCGAATGACCGTGCTCCGCGACGGGGCCCTCGTTGGTGTCTTCCCGGTCGAGGGGATGACGCAGTCACGAGTAACCGAACTGATGACCGGCAGGAACTTCGACAGTTCCGTGATCGCTACCGATCACGACAACGAGGCGGTCGTGCTCTCCGTGCGGGGACTGACGCGAGCCGGCGAGTTCGAGGATATTTCGTTCGATCTTCGCCGAGGAGAGACGCTCGGGATCACCGGCCTTCTCGGAGCAGGGCGCACCGAGCTAGCTCTTACGCTCTTCGGGATGCACCGCCCACAGGCAGGCGAGGTCACAATCGAAGGAGAGCGGGTCAGGTTCGGTTCCAATCGAGACGCCATTCGTGCTGGTGTTGCCTACCTTTCGGAAGACCGCTTGTCGCTTGGCCTCAATCAGCCACAGTCGATCGCCGACAACCTTGTTATGGCATCGCTTGACAAGCTGCTGTCCGGCGGGATGATCTCGCCGGCCAAGAAGGCGAGCGTTGTCAGCCATTGGATCTCGGCGCTCGGCGTCAAGATTGGAACGCCAGACGACCCCATCCGGACTTTGTCAGGCGGCAACCAACAACGCGTGGCGATCGCCAAGTGGCTCGCGATCGGCCCGAAAATTCTCATCCTGGACGCCCCAACCGTAGGGGTCGACGTCGGCGCGCGAGCGGGCATCTTCGACATTGTGCGCAAGCTTGCGGCTCAGGGGCTGGCGATCATTCTGATCTCCGACGAGCCGCCCGAGGTCTACTTCAATGCCGACCGCATCATTCACATGGTCGAGGGCAAGATCCACGCGACCTATGATCCGCGACAGTTGTCGCTCAGCGAACTGGAGTCTGCCGTCTATGCGTAGGCTGATCCTTGGACACACAACCGAATTCACACTTCTGGCGGTCATGGTCGTGCTTTGCATCGGGCTGTCTTTTGGCACCGACCGTTTTCTTACGATCTCGAACGCTTTTGATGTGCTGAACGTCTCGGCCGTCAACATCATCTTTGCCGTCGGACTTCTAGTCGTCTTGATTTCTGGCGGGATCGACATCTCCTTCGCCGTTGCCGCATCGGTGGTCCAATACGTCACGGCGCTGGCGCTTGGCGCGCTGGGTGGCGGCAACTGGGCGGAAGGCTTCATCATCGCGGGGGCGGTTGGGATCGGCCTCGGGCTGATCAATGCCGCATTGGTCTACCGGCTTCACATCATCTCGATCGTAGCGACGATTTCGACCTTCAACATCTTCTTCGGACTGCTGATGTTCTTCACCAAGGGCGTGTCGATCTACGATCTGCCGGAATGGCTGACGACGCGCGTCGTGTTCTTTGAACACGAGATGGCCGATGGATCGTGGGTCGAACTCACACTTCCGGTGGTGGTGATGATCCTCTGCTGCTTTGCGACCTGGTTTATGATCTCGAGGACGACGATCGGCCGCCAACTTTACGCTTTCGGAGACAATCCCGAAGGAGCACGCCGCTTCGGGATCAACATCGGCGCCATGCACTACATCTCGTTTGGATGGCTTGGCCTGATGGCTGGCATCGCCGGCCTGATGCAGGCTCACTACGCCGAGGAAGTTGTTCCGAATGCGCTTTATGGTCGCGAACTCGACGTCCTCGCCGCCACGGTTCTCGGTGGTGCGCGGCTGGGTGGCGGCAAGGGATCCGTTATTGGCTGCGTCCTCGGCGTCTTGATGGTTTCGATCACGCAAAACGGGCTCAACCTGATGGGCGTGTCGCCCTTCGCGTTCAAGATGATCGTCGGCGCAATCATCCTCATCGCCATCACGCTCTCTTCCGCGCGCATCGACAAGCTTCTGCCATTCCTCGCGAAAAGTAACGACAAAAGGGGGAGCTCGCACTCATGAAAGCCATCGCTCAAAAGTTCAACGCCACCTTCGGCGCGGATATGACCGGCCCGGCGATCGCATTCTTAGCAGTGATGGTGATCTTCGGACTGGCCGCCAACAACTTCATTTCGTCGGCAACCTTCGGATCGGTGGCATTCCAGCTTCCCGAACTCGGGCTTCTGACGCTCGCGATGCTGCTGCCACTTTTGACCGGCGGGATCAACCTTTCGGTGACGTTCACCGCAAACCTATCTGGACTGGCCGCCGCCTGGGTCATGCAATCGTACGGCGGCGTAGATGCCTCGCCGGCTGCATTCCTGCTGGGCGTCCTTGCTGCGCTGGCGACGGGCGGCGCCGCAGGCCTCATGACCGGCGCAGCCATTGCCTACACGCGGGCCCACCCGATCCTTGTCACGCTGTCGATGATGATCTTCTTGCGCGGGCTTGGCGAGTTCCTCACCCGAGGCGGCGACGTGTCCGGGTTTCCGAGCTTCATCGCTCCTATCGGACACGGGTCGATCTTCGGATTTCCTATTCCGCTCTTGATTTTCATAGCCTGCGTCGGGATCTGGCAGCTTCTGCTGACGCGCTTCAAGCTCGGCTTCGGCCTGCTGATGATCGGCTCGAACATCGAGGCGGCTCGATACTCCGGCCTGAATACGCGTCGCATACTGGTGCTGGTCTACACGCTGTCGGGTCTGATGTGCGCCGTCGCAGGTGTGATAATGCTCGCCCGCTTCAACTCGGTCCGCGTCGGCCACGGCGAGTCCTATCTGCTGATCACCGTGCTCGCCGCGTTTCTCGGCGGCATCGACCCGTTCGGCGGTTTCGGTCGCGTATTGCCGGTCTTTGTCGCTCTCATCGTGCTCCAGCTCCTCTCGTCGGGTCTGAACCTGATGGGTGCAAACCAGCATCTGGCAACGGCGCTCTGGGGCGTGCTGATGATCGTCGTCATGGCCGCAAGAACTATCGTTTCAACGTACATCGCATCACGCAGAAAGAAGGGATGACCGTGCAAGGTTTTGGAATTCACGCGAGCATGTGGACTATGAACTGGGACCGCGCAGGCGCGGAGCGGGCCATTGCAGGTGCTACCAAGTACAAGATGGAATTTATCGAAATTCCCCTTGCTGACGCGCCGTCGGTCGATGCCAAGCACACTCGCGACCTTTTGGAAAAACATGGCCTGCGTGCAGCATGCTCGCTCGTGCTGCCGGAAGCGGCATGGGCCTCGGCACGGCCGGACGCCGCCATCCAGCACCTGAAGGTGGCGATAGACAAGGCGGCCGAGATGGGCGCCGAGGCACTTACCGGCGTCACCTACGGCGGTACCAACGAACGCACTGGAGCTCCTCCGACACAGGCGGAGTACGACAACGTCACGCGTGCGCTCGAGGCGGCCGCGAAGCATGCCAAATCCCAGGGCATCCAGTTCGGCGTTGAAGCCGTGAACAGGTACGAAAACCATCTGGTCAACTCGGCCGAACAAGCCGTGGCTTTGGTCGAACGCATCGGTGTGGACAACGTGTTCGTCCATCTCGACACGTTCCACATGAACATCGAGGAGAAGGGGGCCGCAAACGGCATCCTGGCCGCGCGCGATCACCTCAAATACATGCATCTTTCGGAAAGCGATCGCGGGACCCCCGGTGCAGGCAACGTGCCTTGGGATCCGATCTTCGCCGCTTTGTCGGCGATCGGCTTCAAGGGCGCGCTTACCCTGGAGAGTTTCGTCAGCATGCCGCCGGAGATGGCCGGCGACATATCGACCTGGCGGCCGGTTGCGCGTGACGAGGAGGAAGTCATGGGCAATGGCCTCTCTTTCCTGCGCAACAAAGCCGCACAATACCAACTGGCATGACGTCGCAATGGTCAGCGCCCCCAACGGCGTTGGCAGTGGAAAGTGCGACGTGGCAATGGGAGGAAATCCTTGAGCAAGATTGAAGGAAACGCGCGTGAGATCGCGAAGATCGCGGTCCAACGCTTCAACGAAAGCAACAGTCGGAGAGTTCTGATAGCCGTAGCGGGCGCACCCGGTTCAGGTAAATCCACGCTCGCGGAGCGCGCCGTGGAGATCATCAACAAGGATCATCACCTCAACGCAGCCCTGTTTCCGATGGACGGATACCACTATGACGATGTCGTCCTGGAGCAGATGGGGCGCCGGCCTTACAAGGGGGCAATCGACACCTTCGATGCCCATGGTCTGCGTCACATGCTCAAGCGCTTGAAGGCCAACGAGGACGACGTCGTTGCCGTTCCGGTATTCGACCGCTCTATCGAGATCGCGCGGGCTGGCGGCAATCTAATTCCCCAGTCGACGAACATCATTGTCTGCGAAGGCAACTACCTGCTGGCGCGGCAGTCGCCCTGGGACATGTTGAAGGAGATTTTCGACTTCACGGTATTCGTCGACGTGGACGAGGATCACCTGCGGCAGAGACTTCAGAACCGCTGGCGGAACTACGGCCTCGATCCGAAGGAGATCAATCGGAAGGTCGAAGAGAACGATCTGCCGAACGGACTTGCGATCGTAGCGGGAAGCGCCGAGCCGGACCTCCGCATCGAGAACAACTGATCCGTAAAGGTCGACCGGAGGTAGCTGCGGTCCGTCACTGCCAACCCCGCCAGGGACATTCGGCGGGATCTACTACATTGGAGACTCCTATGAAACACGGAATTTACTACTCTTACTGGGAACACGAGTGGAGCGCAAAATTCGGCCCTTACGTCGAGAAGGTAGCCAAACTCGGCTTCGACGTCATCGAGGTAGCTGCACACCATATCAATGAATACAGCGACGCCGAACTGGCAGAAATCAGACATACCGCCACGGACAATAACATCGTCCTCACGGCCGGGATCGGTCCTTCGAAATCCAAGAACCTTTCATCACCGGACATTGCGGTACGCCAGGCGGGAAAGGCATTCTTCGAGCAAACGCTTACAAACGTCGCAAAGCTTGACATCAAGACGATCGGCGGCGCGCTGCATTCCTACTGGCCGGTGGACTACTCGGAGCCAGTCGACAAAAAGGGCGACCGGGCTCGCGGCGTCGAGGGTATTCACGGCATTGCGGATTTCGCCGCCAACTTGGGAATTAACCTCTGCATCGAAGTCCTGAACCGCTTCGAGAACCACGTTCTCAACACCGCCGCAGAGGGTGTCGCATTCGTGAGGGATGTCGGGAAGCCGAATGTTAAAGTGATGCTCGATACCTTCCACATGAACATTGAGGAGGACAGCTTCGGCGAGGCGATCCGCATCGCCGGCCCGCTGCTCGGACATTTCCATACGGGTGAAAGCAACCGTCGAGTGCCCGGTAAAGGAAGAATTCCTTGGCACGAGGTCGGCCTGGCACTTCGCGAGATCAACTATACCGGCGCTGTGGTCATGGAGCCTTTCGTAAAGACCGGTGGAACGATCGGATCTGATATCAGGGTCTGGCGCGACCTCACCGACGGCGCAGACGAAACGAAAATGGACGAGGATGCTCGAAACTCTCTGGCATTTTCTCGATTTGTACTCGGCGGCTGATCTTGGCGGTGCGTTTAGCCCCTTGGATCACTTTGCCATAGATGCAAGAGGGATCCGAATCGGAGACCTCAGAAGATTGGCGAACTCAGGCCACAAGGGCCGCCGTGCGGCGTCATCACAAACCAATACCCCTGCGCGCGAGCGCAGGGCAGCTTTGAGCATGTTATATGGTTATACCGCTCCCGGTTTCCACCACACGCATTTGGCAAATAGCGCGTCCAAGTTTTTGATCCTGCTTCGTTGTGTGGGGATCGCTACCCCTTCCCTGGCAAGGTGGACCATATTGGTCGTCACCAGTTGGCTGTTTCCAGTACTCTGATAACAGAACTGTCCGCTCCCGCGAGTGTCTCAATGGATCGCCCGAAGATAGTTGATGCGATCAAAGGGGTTTGCGCCCGTGCGAGCGCGAGCACGAGGCCGGACCGCTATGGGGCTGTGATGATCGAACGCGCTCTCCAAAACCCCGGCACCGCCGGATAATCCGGGCAGGACCCGTCGCATAGCCTGCACCTGAGCGGAGGTAACCATGCCTCGCAATTGGGCGATGCCACGTTCAATCAGCGTTTCCTCGGTCGATGCTCCTGATTTTGCGAGTGCGACCTGCACCTTGGGTAATGCGGTTACAGGGACCTCAAGCCGAAAACGCTCTATGGGCTCGCAGATGATCGTTCGCGCGGAAGTAAGAGCTGCCGCCAAAACGAGTGGTGTAAGCCCTCGGAAATCAGCCGCAGTGCTCGACGGCGAGTGATGTCGGACCGAAGTTAGCGCGACATGACAGTCGATTACCTGCCACCCATGGATGCCAGCCTTTAGGGTCTCGGATACCGTCTCCTCGATGGCTCGGTAAAACGCGGCGGGCATTTGTCCCACATCCACCTCCATCGCGAAACTGTTGCCTGTCCCTTCCGGGCGTGGCTCGACCCGTAGGCCAATCGTTGCAAGAAAGGGGTTGGGCTCCTTGAAGATGACTTCAAGTCCGCTTCCAGTCCCAATCACCCGCTCGACAAGGATGACCGTACTTTCCTGAAACACCGCGTTAATTCCGTAGTCTGCAAGTAACGTTGCCTGGATGACTTCCTTCTGCACCTCGCCATAAAGCGACAGATACATTTCACTCGCATCTTCATTTGTGCGCAGGTTGATCAATGGGTCTTGTTCCGACAGGTGTTGCAGGGCAACCCATAAGGCGCGGTTTTCCGACGGTTGTTGCGGTGAGACCTGGGTCTCCAGTGTCGGTGGCGCGAATTGCCCTTCGAGATAAGAGCGACCGTCTGCTCCAACTTCATCCCCGATCCGCGCGTCGGTTAGTCCCCCAATCTTGGCGATCTGACCGGCGCATGCATATTCATGTCTATGCAGGTTTCCTTCGCCAAAAACCTGGATGCTCGTTACCTTGGCGTTGCCAGTTGGCAGTTGAAGATGTCCACGCGCGGTTACCGTGCCTGAAGTCAGGTTGAGGTAGGCGAGCTTCTCTCCGCCCCAACCGCGCTCGATTTTAAAGATGCTTCCCTTTACCGGGCCGTCAGGAGAAGGGGTTCTGCTGGGCAAAAGTGTCTCGATTCCTGAGAGGAGTTCCGACACGCCGGTGCCGGTCATTGCGACCCCGCAGTACACCGGATGAATTAGGCCATTGGCGACCTGATCTGCCAGTGCTTTGGTAAGCCGCGCTGGCGTCAACCGCTCCGGAGCAGCAACGAAGTCACGAAGCAGGCAGTCGTCATTGACAGTGAGCATCTCGCAAAGGGCCGAAAAACCCGGATCGTGGCTGACATCGATTGATTCAGCGGACGCAACGCGGCTTCCGATATCCCTCGCTTCCATCATCGCTATCGGCCGCACTGCCAATTGCTTGGCGATGTCTGCAACGACGTCGAGGTAACGCGCTCCCATCCGGTCGATCTTGTTAACAAAGACAAGGAACGGAATGCCAAGTCGCTGCAGGGCGCGTACCAGCACTCGCGTCTGAGCTTGTACGCCTTCGACGGCCGATACGACCACAATGGCCGCATCGAGCAACCGCAATATTCGCTCGACTTCAGCGATGAAATCTGGGTGACCGGGAGTGTCGATCAGGTTGACGTCGAGGTCGTTCATCCGGAACGACACTACAGCCGCAGCGATGGTTATCCCGCGTTGTCGTTCTATGGCGAGGCTGTCTGTTTGGGTGTTGCCGCCATCGACACTGCCGAGTTTGGCGATTGCACCTGTATCGAAAAGGAGGCGTTCCGTAAGGCTAGTTTTGCCTGCATCCACATGAGCTAGGATGCCCAAATTTAATGTGCGCATGATCCATCAACTTCTCAAAATTTCGGGTTTGAACTTTTTGAGAAGTCACTCGGCGCATTGGGGCCTCCAGGATAGAGAACTATCTGTATCTCAAGTTGGCGATACCCTTAGAACTTGTAGTGATGCTGAGAAATTTCGTCAAGCGAGAGGCAGTCGATGGTGGCCTCTTCAGCGGAAGCTCATCGTGGAAGGTCCGCAGTGTGTGGATCGTCAAGAAATGATTAGCAAGCGGTGGAGCTGTCGAACAGCGGCAGACCGATCGCAGGGATAGCGTCGGAGCGGCGAGATATATGAATGCCATGAGCCAAGCGCCAGCGTCGACTCTGGAGTGCCATTTCTGCGGCCGGGAAGTGGCAACTCAAAGACAATATGTTATTGAAAAGCCCGCTCAACGGAAGCCGTTGAAATTAGACCTCTTGAAATGGAATTTCCCTGATCAAGGAGACCCAATGCCAAACCCTGTTCTGTTTTCCCCTTTCCGGGTTGCCGGGCTGGAGCTTGCGAACCGCATCGTCATCGCGCCCATGTGTCAATACTCAGCGGAGAATGGATGCACTACTGACTGGCACCTTATCCACTTGGGGCAGCTTGCGCTCTCCGGCGCGGGTTTGCTGACCATCGAGGCTACCGCTGTAGTGCCAGAAGGGCGGATCACATTCGCGGATGTCGGTCTCTACGATGACGCAACCGAAGCTGCCCTAGCTCGGACGCTGGATGGAGTGCGCCGATATTCGGATGTGCCGATTGCTATTCAGCTTGCCCACGCCGGTCGCAAGGCGTCGACAGATATCCCATGGCTGGGAGGCAAGCAGATCCCGCCAAGCCACTATAATGGTTGGCAAACTGAAGCGCCTTCTGGCGTGGCATTCCTTCAGGAGTACGTGCCGCCTACGGCGCTCGATCAGGAGGGACTAAAGCGTGTTCGCGACGCATTCGTCGCGTCGGCAAAACGTGCTGCCAGTATCGGCATCGACGCTGTCCAGATCCACGGTGCGCATGGCTATCTTCTGCATCAATTCCTTTCACCGTTGTCCAATCGGCGAACCGACGACTATGGCGGGTCGATCGAAAATCGAATGCGCTTTCCTTTGGAAGTCTTCGATGCCGTTAGGACTGCATTTCCGGCGGGCAGGCCCGTGACGATGAGGGTTTCGGCGACGGATTGGGTCGAAGGGGGTCTGGAACTGGCGGAGGTGATCGTCTTTGCAAAGGAGCTTGAGACGAGGGGATGCGACGCGATCCACGTGTCGAGCGGCGGGCTGGATGCCAAGCAAGCCATTCCCGTGGGACCAAGCTATCAGGTCCCACTTGCGCGGGCGATCAAGAATGAAATCAAGATCCCGGTCGTGGCGGTTGGTTTGATAACTGAGCCTGTGCAAGCTGAGGCGATCGTAGCCACCGGTGACGCGGATCTGGTCGCAATTGCACGGGCCGCACTCTACGACCCTCGTTGGCCTTGGCATGCAGCCGCAGAGCTGGGAGGTCAGGTATCCGCGCCTCCGCAATATCTACGGTCGCAACCTTCACAGTACAAAAACCTATTCCGACCCTAGAGTTATACAGAAGTCTTAACCAATATGGTCAGCCGGTTGACGCGCGTTAGGGCGAGTTCAACTCGGGCTCGGGATCAGAGAGCTGGATGCGCGGCGAATGACGCCGAGGTCGAGCCTCCGACCTGTCGGGCGGCAATCAACAAAAAATCGTCATCGCAAAATGGTTGATGCGCGATCCGAAGGTCGTTGTCCTCGACGAACCCACCCGGGGCATCGATGTCGGCGCGCGCGAGGGTATCGACGACATCATTGCAGATCTCGCCAAACAGAGTGTTGCGGTCATCGTCGTGAGCTCGGACCTCGAGGAAGTTCTCGGAGTATCGAACCGCATCTTGGTCCTCGCGCAGGGCAAGCAGGCAGGAATTCTCAACCGTGACGAAGCGAATGATGTCTTTGAACTATCCGCTCAAGACTCCAGCTTTACCGCCGCTCATGTTCACTTTATGTTCTGCTTCAGCATAGCGAGGTGGACGTGAAGTGAAAATCGATAACCGATTGCATCGAGATAAAAAGCGCTTAGCGCAAACAAAGCTGACTTCGTTGGCCGACGACCATCCTTTGCGGGAGAAATATTACCTATGGATACAAGAACTCGATGACCTGATGGCCGGAAGCGAGGCTAGGTTCTCTGAAAGTGACTCTCGGAAGCATAACGCCGTCGTGCAAGCCGAACCGAGGGGAGTGGATGATGGTGATGAAGTCCTTGGTGAAGAAATAGATAGAAGGGGAATCAATTTGCCTGTCGGCCCGGGCGTTGCTTGCGATGACAAGCGCCCAGTTCATTCTAGGCAGGCAGACCGGTTGAAATGCTCGGCGGGCGTTGACGAGCGAAGAAAAGAACTAATGGCCGAAAACCAATGGCTTCGTGACATGCTTGGGCGATATGGCAATGCAGTCGACGACGGGTGAAGGCACCGCGCCCTAGCGGGGGGCAGCCAGCAAACGATGCCTCTGACGGGCCGGTTGTCGCGCTTCTCGATAAGCCACTATCGAATAAACGTTGAGTGTTCTACCATACAAAGCTCCGAGAAGCTTCGGTTGACCGAGATGAGTTTGGAAAAGGGCAGAACCTACCACATCAATGGCGAAGGCACGAAGCGGCAGGATGCAACCCTACGTCAACGCCTTCGGCTCAAGTGGCTGCCTTTTGGAGACGGCGCCAAACCCGAGGCGATTGATCAATACGAGAGGTTTCTTGCTCTGGCGGATGATGAACAGCGCGTGTTTATAGCGACCCTCGACGCCGATGAAGCCGAACTTTACATCGCATTGATGGCCGCCAGGGCGATGTATGTCGATCCCACCGATCGGAAAGATGGAAGCATTACGGAAGCCAAGGTTAAGGCCCATCCCGAACGGTATCAATGGAAGCCGGAGTAACGCGCCGCCGGGGCAGTCTCGGTGCCTGTCAGGACCAGTGCGTCGCCACCTCATCCTGCCAAGCATTCAATTTTTACGGGAACGGCATATGCATGATGCTTAGCGTTCGCAAGCCGACGAGCTGAAATTTGCCTTCCGTGGCGGGTGCTCGGTCAAACTGAGAGGCGTCGCGTTGGTTGTGAACAGCAAGCCCGCGAAGATGCGTAAGTAGATTGAGAATGCTTTTCCGAGCGGCTGTTCCCGTAGCTTCCAGCTTTCACATTACGGGGACAGCCAGTCCACTTTCTGATGTGTGACCCATAGTCGCTGACGCGTCACCATTCTGTCGCTCCTTCGTCCTCGCCCTATCTCCAAGCGAGATACTCGGTCTGAACTAGGAGATAGCCATGCCCGATACGACCGCATCTGTTCCCGCGCCCAAAGACGCCCACCTCCGCAAGCTCGCCAACTGCATTCGGTTCCTTTCCATGGATGCGGTCCAGAGGGCCAAAAGCGGTCACCCCGGCATGCCGATGGGCATGGCAGACATCGCGGCCGTGCTTTTCTCTGAATTCATGAAGTTCGATAGCAACGACCCTCACTGGTACGACCGTGACCGGTTCCTGATCTCGAACGGTCATGGCTCGATGCTGCTCTACAGCCTTCTGTATCTGACCGGCTACGAGGATATGACCATCGATGAGATCAAGAACTTTCGCCAAATCGGTTCGCGAACGGCAGGACACCCAGAATACCATCACGCGACAGGCATCGAAACAACGACCGGTCCACTGGGGCAGGGGCTTGCCAACGGGGTCGGCATGGCCCTGGCCGAGCGGATCATGAACGCAAAGTTCGGCGACGATCTTTCGAACCATTACACCTACGTCTTCCATGGCGACGGTTGCCTAATGGAAGGTATCAGCCAAGAAGCCATCGCGCTCGCAGGTCACCTGAAACTCGGGAAGCTCATCTATTTCTGGGATGACAACTCGATTTCCATCGACGGCGCGACCAGCCTCGCCGAGTCCGATGACCATCAGGCGCGTTTCCGTTCGGCCAACTGGCATGTCCTGCAGATCGACGGACACGATACCGATGCTATCAGGGCAGCGATCATCGAGGCGCGGAAGGTCACCGACAGACCCTCGATGATCGCCTGCAAGACGATCATTGGCTTTGGCTTCCCGACAAAGGCCGGAACCCAGAAGGCACACAGCGATGCACCGGGGGAGGAAGAGATTGCGGGGGCACGAAAGCTCCTGAACTGGTCTTCGCCTCCGTTCGAGATTCCAAATGACCTGCTTGAGGCGTGGCGCTCCATTGGCTCAAAGGGGCAAAACGCGCGGATGGCGTGGGCAGTACGCGTTCAAACCGCGAACGGTGAGATCCGCGCGGAATTCGAGCGCCGGATGAAAGGTGCGTTGCCGCACGACTGGCGCAAGGCGCTCGAGGCGGCCAAAAGTGAGTTGCTGGCAAGCGAGAAGGATATGGCCACTCGCCAAGCCAGTGGTACCGTCCTTAATCACTTGGCCGAGGCCGTACCGGAGCTGATCGGAGGTTCAGCCGATCTAACGCCATCCAACAACACGAAAGCCAAGTCCCAGGTCGAGATCGCCCCCGGTCGGTATGCGGGCTCCTACATCCATTATGGCGTCCGCGAGCATGGTATGGCCGCCACGATCAATGGCATCGCCCTTCACGGGGGATTGATTCCGTACGGCGGCACGTTCCTGACGTTCTCTGATTACGCGCGACCTGCCATTCGCCTCGCCGCCATGATGGAAATCCGCTCGATCTTTGTGATGACGCACGATTCTATCGGCTTGGGCGAAGATGGGCCGACTCATCAGCCAGTCGAGCATCTGTCCGCACTTCGGGCAATCCCAGGGCTCGCTGTTTACCGTCCGGGTGATCCGATTGAAACGGCAGAATGCTGGGAAGTAATTCTCGACGCTCCCCGCAGAGCTGCTCTCATCGCCCTGTCCCGGCAGCCAATGCCATTGCTGCGCAGGGACCCTGGAAGCGAAAACCTGTCAGCCAAAGGCGGGTACGTGCTGCTGGAAGCGGAAGGCGGCGAGCGTCAGCTGACTATCATGGCGACCGGCTCAGAACTCCATCTGGCGGTTCAAGCTCGGGATCGGCTGCAGGCCGGAGGTATTCGGACCGCCGTCGTCTCGATGCCATGCCGACTATTGTTCGAGGCTCAGACGCCCGAGTACAAGATGAAGGTACTCGGAGGCGCGGGATCTGCGAGGGTCGCTGTAGAGGCTGCCGTCCAGGATAGCTGGGACCGATATCTCGGATTCAATGGTCGGTTCGTAGGTATGCATAGCTTCGGTGCATCCGGAAAGATCGCCGACGTCTACAACAAGTTCGGCATCACAGTAGATGCCGTGGTGAAAGCCAGCGAGGAAGCTCTGGCCGCCGGTTCGGCTTGAAGGCTGTCTATCGTGTACCCCAAGGTGCTAAGCGCACCTTGGGGGCTGCCGCATAGCCTGTTCTATATCTTCGATGATAACGATCTAGTTTTTCGCCATTCCGCTTTACTAGGCGGCACCCCAACTAAGACCCCAAAATCCAAACGATTGGGCGTCGGCGGTTACCGTCGGCTTGGCCTGTGGGACAACAAGCATGACAAAGTCAAATGTAGAATTCGGCCTCGATACCTTTGGAGACGTGACACACGACGCCAACGGCCAGCCTGAAACGTATGCGCAGGTCATCCGGAATGTCATCAAGGAGGCCGTGGCTGCCGACCAGGTTGGGATCGATTTCTTCGGGATTGGCGAACACCATCGTGAGGATTTCGCGGTATCCAGCCCGGAAACTGTTCTTGCGGCCGTTGCGACGGTGACCGAAAGGATCAAGCTGGGTTCGGCCGTAACGGTGCTGAGTTCGGACGACCCCGTGCGCGTTTATCAGCGGTTCGCAACTGTCGACGCAGCGTCCAACGGCCGCGCAGAGGTCATCCTGGGCAGGGGGTCTTTCACTGAGTCTTTCCCGCTCTTTGGATATTCGTTGTCCGACTACGACAAGCTGTTTGAGGAGAAGGTCGAGCTTTTCGCCCAGCTCCTTGAGCAGAAGCCACTTAGCTGGACGGGGATGACGCGGCCGCCTTTGAATGGTCAGCGCGTGTTTCCCCTTGTCGAGAAAGGCCCGCTGAAGACATGGCTAGGCGTTGGCGGAAGCCCAGATTCCGTCATTCGTGCTGCGCAGTATGGACTTCCGATGATGCTAGCCATCATCGGCGGGAGCCCTTATCGTTTCAAGCCATTCGTCGATCTATATCGTAACGCCAATGAGCAGCTAAAGCATCCGGCAATTCCCGTTGGTGTTCATTCCCCGGGCTATATCGCCGAGACCGATGCCGCTGCAAAAGCGGAGTTCTGGCCGCATTTCCGCGCCATGCGCGATCGTATTGGCCGTGAACGGGGCTGGGGTCCGGTCAGCGAGAGAGACTACGAAGCCGAAATCGATCAGGGCTCGCTGTATGTCGGCTCACCGGAGAGCGTGGCCGCAAAGCTTGCGCCGGTTATCGAGAACCTTGGCATTCAGAGGTTCCAGCTGAAATACAGCATCGGAACGATGCCGCATGAGAAATTGGTCCAGAGCATCAGGCTATTCGGGGAAGAAGTGGTCCCAAGGGTGAAGACGACGCTTGCCAAGGAAGTGGCAGCGTGACCCCAACAGCCGGAGGTCGATCGCTTCCGAGAAAGCTCTCGCTGCTCTCTTTGCCAGTATGGGTGAGGTTAGGGGCAGGCTGGAATTCCAGCTTGCCTCTTCCCCTTTGGGAAACAAAAAATACCGTTCCGGCGGTCAATTCGTGGGATAACTGAGGCGAGGGGCTTCCAATCAGCTGTCCATATCGTCGGGTTCTACGTCAACTACCTCGGGCTCACCACGGATTGTGAAATCGATAAGCTCGATTGTAGGTTTCCTCCAATCTGGAGCCATGGTTCCTCCATGGTCGTGATCACGTACAGCGCGCTGCCCCTCGGGATACAAACTCATCACTTAACGACGACGTTCTCCTGAAGTCTCGCCTCAAACCGGCTCATACAGTTCTTTGCGTTGCGCGTGAAAGATCTCTGTCACAACGGTTTTATTCGAAACGGAAATACGCCCACGGTCACGACTTCTGAATGCCCGGCTACGGAGATTCAAGGCCTCTAACCCCGGCGCTTATCGTTTCGAGACAGGTAGCCGTTCACCGGCTCTCACCGCGCCTTTCAGTCGATTGCCCGATGGCGCTAATGGACAGACATAGCGGGAAGAATAGGCGCACGAAGGAAAATAGGAGAAATTGAAATCGAGTATCAATGCGCCGTCTGGACGGACAACTCCAAGATCCGCTCCCTTGATGGTGTCGAGGAGATATCGGCCACCGCCATATGTCTCGGTCCCTGAGGTCGCGTCGACAAACGGCAGGAACACGCCACCGCCGTACCCCTCAATCCAGTAAAGGGTTAATTCGCCGCCCAATCTGGCCTCCAGCCCCGTTGTACGAGAGAACGCATGCATCGACAGGTCACCATCCACTCCTGTTGCGACGGTTATCCGTTCCGGAGTGACTGGGACAAGCTTTACCGTCAAGCGCAACGAGGGATCATAAGAAAATGTCGTCGGCCCTTCGAACGTCTTGCGGTCCGCCAACTCAATTGGCGACTGAGGATGGTCGCGAAACAGGGTCGAACGGGTGTCGCACCAAAGCCTCCAGGCAGCAACCACGTCCGGGCTAGAACGTACCTCGTAGTAGAGATTTGCGATCTTCTCGCGCCATTCCCACAGGTGTTGAGTCTCGTTCAAATCATATCCTCCCATGCCGGAAATTTCGCCGCTCTCGTCATCGAAACGCTCGCCCAATCATCGCGGCGTAACTTTAAGCAATCACGCACTGATCCGAAAGATGCGGTCTAAACACAGCCTACAAACGAAAGTCTGTACAGAAATTTTCTTCAACGATCGGGGCGCTGGCGATCCCATCGGGTTCAGCCACGGCTGGCCGCTGAGTTCGGACGCCTGGGAAGATCAGGTTCCGCTTGCACGGCCATCAAGAATGAGATTGAGATCCCGGTTGTCGCCGTAGGGTTGATAACGGAGCCTGCTCGGGCTGAGGAGATTGGGTCTACTGGAGACGCGGATCTCATCGCAATAGCAAGTGCCGCGCTCTACGACCCTCGTTGGCCTTGGCACGCAGTAGCCGTTCTTGGAGGGCAGGTGTCGGCGCCTCCGCAATATCTCAGATCTCAGCCCGCACAGTACAAAAATCTGTCTCGATCCTAAAGCATCCGCCTATGCGCACTGGTGAAGTCCTGCGCGTCAGCGACGAGACGTCTTCCGCCGTGATGTGCTTCCCCTCAGTAATTCGGACCAAGGGTATTTCAGCGAGCCTGTTCGCTTCCTCGACATCACGCTTTGTCGGCGCGTCGAAGAGACAGAAGGATCTTTCCTCCGATGGAACGAACGTCGAGCGTAGATAGCGCACTGGCGTTCCTTGGTCGGTCATTGCGGCCGCCGCGCCGGCGTCATCGCGGGCGTGACGCCTTGTTTGGGAGACCGCGCATTCGGTGATAAAATCGCAGACAGTTGGTAACCAGTCCCACAGACATTTCGAGGCACGGAGGGTCTGATGAACGGGCTAATGGCGGTTGACAGCGTCGAGGTTCGGGTGCTTGTCGACAATCTCACAGACAATCTTTCCACGGTGCCTTCATTTGTGGAGACGGAGGTCGCGGCCATAGAGCGGCGGCGTCGTGGGATGTGGATCATGGGCGGCAAATGCCTATGTTGCGCGGCCCACGGTCTGGCTTGTCTCGTTACCATTCATCACGGAGGCGTCACGAGAACAATCCTATTCGACACCGGTCCCGAAGACCGCGTCCTCGAGCAGAACGTCGCGCGGCTTGGCGTCGAGCTTGGTCGTGTTGAGGCAATCGTTCTATCGCACGGCCACTGGGATCATTGCGGAGCGATGCTTTGTGCCTTGCAACTCATCCGGGACCGCAATGGGGGCAATCCAGTCGCCTGCTACGTCCATCCGGACATGTTCGGGAAACGAGCCCTCAAGCGGCAAGATGGGTCGTTGCGCCTCATGGAAGACGTGGCCAGCTTGGAAGAACTTGCCTCCTTCGGCGCAGCCACGGTCAATACGAGGGAGCCGCAGCTGTTATTGGAAGGATCGGCCTACGTGAGCGGCGAGATACGCCGTGTGACCGCTTTCGAACGGGGATTTCCCGGCCAGTATCGGCAGTCAACGGACGGCAGCGAATGGGTGCAGGATGAGCTGATGATGGATGAGCGCTTCCTGGCCGTGAACGTTGCCGGGAAAGGCCTGGTCATTTTCAGCGCCTGCTCACATGCGGGCGTGATCAATGTACTGACGCACGCAAAGTCGAGTCTACCCGGTGTGCCGCTCCATGCCGTCGTGGGCGGGCTGCATCTTGTCGGACAGAACGAGCGGATCATCCCGGCGACGGTCGAAGCGTTGGCGTCATTCGACCTTGTCACCATCGCTGCGGGCCATTGCACCGGGTGGCGAGCCATGAATGCGCTGGCGAACGCTTTTGGCGACAGCAAGATCGTCCCATTATCTGTTGGAAAGCGGATCTCGTTTTGATGCGGTAACCGTGTCGCCTCAGCGCATGCCCGCGAGCAGTAGTCCCTCGGGGCGAGGGTGCCATCGATCTTTCGAGATAGCGAGCGAACGTTTACCGTCTGATGCAGGGCAATTTCGCGCTCTACGGCGTTGAGACGCCGTCAGAACGGCAGCGGTAAGAGGCAATCCAAGTGCGGACTCCTTGTTCACGTCGGCCCCGCGCTTGATCAGAATTTCTGCTGCATCGGCATGGCCGCTACGCACCGCGACAACGAGAGGCGTGGCTCCTTTGTCCTGTTCCTGAATGTCTGTTCCAGCATCGAGCAATGCCGCGAGCGCGACCAAATCACCGATCTTGGCGACATCGGCGTCCGACCACCGGAGTTCGAACCTGTTGTTGCAGCTCTTTTGTAGGCGTTTGTTGCTATTTGTCCGAGAAGAAGCTGCAACATCTTTGCCAGTGTTGCAGCGGCGAGAGAGCCGAGTGTTGCTTTTTATACCTCGCTGAACTGGGGGGCAGCCCGCCTCTCTAGGCTCGCGCATGCGAGGCCGGTCACGCGCAGGTCGTCGCCGAAGTGCTGACAGGACGCCAATGCGATGGCTGTCATCAGGGGAACGCCAGCCAAGCCTTGACCCCCAACCGGCATGCCGTACTATAGTGTGTACATGTAAACACAACGGAGAGTGTAGCATGAGTGCGACGATGACGATCCGTGTTTCGGAAGACACCTTGGCCAAGCTGACAAAGATCGCCGAAGGGACGAAGCGCAGCAAATCCTTCCTCGCGGGGGAGGCGGTCTCGGCCTATGTCGAACGCGAGCTTGCCATTATTGAAGGCATCCAGCGCGGGCTGGCCGACGTGAAGGCTGGCCGCGTCGTCCCGCACGAGCAAGCGATAGCTGAAGCCCGCCAGATAATTGCGGAAGCACGGCGCAAGAAAGCGCAAGGATGAGAAGAGTTGTCTGGTCGGCTGACGCACACCGCGACTATCTCGACATCCTCGCCTACATCGCCGACGATAATCCGGATGCAGCCGAGCGGGTCGTTGACGCCGTCGAGGACGCGGGCAGCAGGCTCAGTGAGTTCGCCACCGGTAGGCCGGGGCGCGTGACTGGCACTTACGAGAAGGTAGTGACGGGCTTGCCTTACGTCATCGCTTACACGCTCACGGACGAGGCAGTAGTGATCGTCCGCGTCATCCATGCGGCCCGCGACTGGCAGGAGGAGGAGTGGCCGTAACCTCAGAAGGGATGCCAGATGCCTGATCCCGACGACATGGACATCCGCGAACGAACGCTATGTTGCTTTTTGGAACCGCGCACAGCGTAACCGGCGGTTTGACAAAAAAAGCAACACCGGCGAAACCGCGTTCCTGTTCCAAAGAGTACAATTTCGGCTCCTGTAGCTGAGTGAGTGAGTGGATGAATGCTCGCCAGGGCAGGGCTGAAGACGTCACGCCCTCTATCTCGGTGTTGCTGTACCGATTTTGAGGCGTTTGTTGCTCTTGTTGCGGAGACGATTCGCAACAGTGAACGGCACTGTAGCGCGGCCGTGCCAAGGCCATTGTTCCTTTTTTACGGCGTTTCGAAGTTCGGGGCACTGTTCCGTTCCAGGCTCCTCGGAGCCATGGAGACGACCTCGTTGAGGAGGTCCGGATCCCCGACCAAAACCACGGTCTCGACGGCCCGAGTGACGGAGGTGTAAAGGATGGTCCTGTCCAAGAGGCTGGATCGGACCAGGAGCATGATGACCGGGCGGCGGCCGATCGTGGTTCGCGCCCGAGGCGGTTTCCTCGAAGATGCGGATACACTCGAACTTGCGTAGCGCGTCGAGCTGTGCGGCGACGGTTTGTTCGCGGGTGGAAACGCGCGTAGCCGATCAGTGCCAACACTTCCTCATCACTCTGCGGCGCTCACATCGTATTCAAAATGAATGCGATCATAGGGAAACTCGATTCCATTCTCTGTCCGGTTGATGACACCAGCATTGACGAGCGTCGTCACGTCACGATGAACGGCCTGCACATCGCGGTTGACCCGACGCGCGACCTCGCGGATCGACAACGCCCCGTGTCCCGCGAGCGCCTTGACGATAGCGAGGCGGGAAGGCGCGAGCACCCGGTGCATGTCATCGTAGGAGGTAAAGTTGACCGAAGGTACGGCCTCTGCTGTCTGCCCTGCAAGCGCCCGCCTTCCGGCCTCGACAAAGCGAGCCTTGGCATCCGCTATGGCACTCAAGCGCACAGTCAAAGTTGTCATCTGAGCATCCTTTCCATGTCAGCTTGGAAGGCATCGTAAAGTGCTTCAAGGGACGTAAATTCGATGGGTTCTTCGCGGTTACCTAAGTGCCGGTGATCGCCTTTCCCGCGCTCATTGTCGTAGCGGAGAACGCACTCACCGTTCACAACGAAGGCCAGCCAATACTTGAACGGGTGCATGCTGCCCGGAACCGGGTTGGGTAGGTGCCATAACACGACCTCAAAATAAGTCTTGTCATTGATCACCGTTCGCAATTTCTCGATCAGTCTAGCCTATATGTTGTTATTGATAACAACACTCTGGCGTTGTTGTCAATAACAACGCTCTCAATGGATGGGCAGCGCATTCGACGATCAATCGAGTGAGTAGGACCTGCCGCCGCTTCGGTTCGGTTTTCAAGCAAAGCGTCAAGATGAGTCCGGCGTGTCGACAGTCGCAACGCCGAGGTTCCCGGACGAACCGGCGCTGATCAAACCAGCCGTCGCTGGCGGCAACGATGTCGAACTGAGATTGAGTGGCATGTTGCGGTGCAGGTGAAACGACGCGCTACACTTCGATGTAGCGCGAGAACGCAACAGCTAAATGACCGTCCACGCCGGTTTCGGACGATTGTCCTAAAAGGTCATTAGAACCGAAAAAGCAACAGCTTCAAAACCGCTCTGCTGTTCCATAAGATAGATTACGCCGCAAACGGGTGTAGCCGCGGCACATTCTATCTCGAACTGCAACAAAGGCGTTAAGCTGCCTGCTTTTCGGGAGCCATGGTTTGAGCCGTACCTTTTCGCATTTGAGTTTTGACGAACGCCGATCGATTTCCAGGATGTTGGATCAGAAGTTTAGCCAGTCTGAGATCGCCAGACGCCTCGGCCGGGACCGTGCGACCATCTCCCGGGAGATCAAACGCAACTACTGGCACGATCAGGAATTCCCCGATGCCGAGGGCTACTGGGCGATGACCGCCAACGACATGGCGCGCGAAAGGCGCCGGCGGATCGGCAAGCTCTTTCGTCGCGAGGATCTGCGGAACGAAGTGATCGGAAAGTTGGAATCCGGCTGGTCGCCGGAACAGATTGCTGGACGACTGAAGATCGAACCAGCGGCCAAGGCAAGCGTCTGTCACGAGACGATCTACCGGTATGTCTATTCACCAGAAGGACAACGGCAGCAACTCGCGCGGCTTCTCCCGGAACGGCGGAGAAAGCGCCGGCCGCGATATGCTCGCAAGCCGCAGAATCCAGTCTTTCCAGATGAGTGTTCGATCAAACATCGGCCGGAAGCCATCAACGATCGCAAGGAATTCGGTCACTGGGAAGCCGATCTCATGATCTTCGAAAGGGTTCAGGGCAATGCCAATGTGGCAACGGTTGTCGAGCGGACGAGCCGGTTCACCATGCTGTTCAAGAACAACGACCGGCAGTCCAAGCCGATCATGGAGCGGCTCATCAACGTGCTCAGCCCCCTGCCCAGGCATGCCCGGCAAAGTTTGACGTTTGATCGCGGATTTGAATTCGTCTCCTGGCGGCGACTGAAGCAAGGAATGGGAACCGATGCATGGTTCTGCGATCCGTCTGCGCCCTGGCAAAAAGGCTCCGTCGAGAACATGAATCGGCGGATTCGGCGTTACCTGCCGAGGGATACTGCTGTCCTGTCAGTTCCTGATGAATCGATACGATCACTGATCGATCAGTTGAACAATACGCCGAGAAAATGCCTTGGTTTCTGTACCCCAGCTGAAGTGTTCAGGCGTGAAGTGAACAAATGACGGCAAGTCGGGGCGGAGGACGGATTTCATGAATGATCCTAGGTGATTGCGCGGCGAGAGAAAGCGTTATTGAGGCAGCCAGCGGCGGAATAAAGATCGTCAATGCACGCCGATGTCGCTTTGCGTATCCGATTCCAACTGCAGGCAGGCTGCCCAAAGTGGCGTCTTGTGGAAGGATCCGTCCTGAAGGAGCGTGAGCCCCTCTCGTGCCTCATAGAGCAAGCCGAGCCAGCATAAGCGTTGGAAGACGCCATACTGGAGATCGGATTTCAACTCCCAGGCTTCTATGGTCATTTCGGTGTCCGAGAGAGGCGCCAGGTCTGGATAGAGGATCTTCACAACCTCCATTGGCGTGCACCCTTCTCTGGCTTTGATATTGAGGAGATTGAGGAACATGCGCCACCAGCGTAACCGCGCTTGCACCTCCTCTTCCCGTTCGGTGGCGTGGACATACGAATAGAGATAATCCGTGGCGACCAGATCGAAGAAGGCTTGCGGGTTCACCAAAAACTCCCGGCCGCGTCTGGTTGGCAGCAGCACATCCTTTTTCCGGCGAAGAAGCTTCAGATGACGGGCCATGTCGCGCACGACCCAAAGCGGCGGCATGTCGCTTTCATTGAGCACCTTGTTCATGCTGTAGAGATCTTCGGCTGTGAACCCTGGCCAGAGGAAGTGCACAGCGGCCCAATGCACGAACTTGCGGTTCATGGCGCCGGTCGCCGTCAATCCTATGCCACCCTCACCGTCAGCATAGGCAACAGCAAGAAGCATGCCGCGAAGAAGTGGTGACAGCGCGGCGATGTCGACGTCACCATGCAGGTTGATTTCCGGAAGCATCGTGCGGCTTTGATCCCACCCCGCCCCATGCAGGTGCAAGCGAGTATCAACCGGCGACGGAACAATTGCTACTGGGAAAGCTAAAGCCAAAGGGGAACGTCATCACCCGCCCCCGTTCCTCCCTTGCAACCCGGCCCAGCCGGTCGGATCGGGGGCTGATCTCTCTGCCCTGTAGCAGCCTTTAAGCCCTTGTTGCATTTACATTAGAAGTCACA
>NZ_LNCD01000062.1 GCF_001542405.1 Rhizobium altiplani | reverse complement strand
CATTCACAAGAAATTCGGGGATGTGGCCGATATTCGGGAATACAAGACGCCCCCTGAGCACGATCTTGACTTGACGGCCGGTCGAATTGACGTGGCATTCGATGATGCGACCTATTTCGGATCCGCCTTGGCGAAGCCTGACAATGCAGATCTAGCTTTTTCAGGCCCCGAAGTTGGTGGACCCATTTGGGGCGGCGGGCAGGCCTTGGCATTCCGCACAGATGACGCGGACCTCAAAGCTAAATTCGACGGCGCAATTCAAGCGGCATTGGCCGATGGCACCGTCAAGACGCTGGCTCAGAAGTGGTTCAAACGCGACGTGAGCCCGTAACTCGGATCACGCTTCAGCTGCCCTTGCGTGGCCAAATCTACGGAAACTGTAAATGAGCGACCTATTCTTGCTTGGATTTGGCAACGGCGGCTGGGGCGGTTTGCTGCTTCAAGCGGCCATCATGACGCTTGCTGTGACGCTTGCATCGCTGATCATCGGGGCAGTCCTTGGCGCGCTGATCGCCTGGGCCAAGCTCTCGCGATCACTGCCCGCAAGCCTGTTGGGCGAGTGCTACACCGTCGTCTTTCGCGGTGTGCCGGAACTATTGATCATCTATCTCTGCTATTTTGGCGGGTCCTCACTTCTTAGCGGCATATTCCATATGAGCGGCGGTGCAGGCTTTGTCGGGATCCCGCCGTTCGTTGCCGGCGCATTTGGCGTGGGCCTGATCTGTGCTGCGTATCAGGCCGAGGTCTACAGGGGCGCCTACCTCGCCGTCTCGAAGGGTGAAATCGAAGCAGCCGTTGCCATCGGCATGCCGCGCCTGCTGAGGCTACGCAGGATCCTGATACCGCAAGTCATGCGCTTTTCCCTGCCAGGCCTCAACAACGTTTGGCAGATGAGCCTTAAGGATTCGGCACTGGTCTCGGTCACCGGCCTGGCGGAAATCATGAGGACCACCGACGTTGCTGCCCGCACGACGCGTGAATACTTCCTTTTTTATGTAGCGGGGGCGGCGCTGTACCTGATGTTGACAGCAGTATCGAACCAAGTTGTTGAAAAAGCTGAAAGCGCGACAGACAAGGCCTTTACGCCTCGCACGGAAGAGGCGTGAACATGGATCTCGTCTTTCTTGAGCAGGTTATGCAGGCCCTTCTCGAGGTGCTGCCTGTGACTGTCGCCCTTTTCGCGATCTCGGTCACCGCCGGAGGCCTCCTGGCGCTACTGCTGACCTACCTGCGTGTCAGCAACAACGCTGCCGCTCGCGGCTTCGCACGATCCTATATATTCGTATTCCGTGGATCACCGCTTTTGATGCAGATGTTCCTGCTCTATTACGGGCTCGGACAATTTCCGATCGTCCGCCACAGCGTGGTATGGCCCATTCTTAGGGAGCCATTCTACTGCGCTTGTATCTCGTTGGCATTGTGTACGGCGGGTTATACTGCCGAAGTTTTCCGCGGGGGACTGCGCGCGGTGCCCCCCAAGGAGGTCGAAGCGGGCAAGGCCTACGGCATGTCCGGGTTCCTCCTCTTCCGGCGCATAGTCGGACCGATCGCATTTCGTCATTGTCTACCGGCTTACTCAACCGAACTTGTTTCTATGATGAAGTCGACTTCATTGGCCAGTCTGGTGACGGTTTGGGAGGTCACCGGAATTGCAAACAAGATGATCAGCTCGACATACCGCACCTTTGAAATTTTCTTGTGTGCGGCGGCCATATATCTCCTCTTGAACTTCCTCTTGGTCCAAGCGCTCGGGATGCTCGAGCGGCGTCTGTCTCCGCACTTGCGGGCTCGACCCACCGGCGTTGAGACAGTTCAAGCTCTTTGATGGAAAACCAATGACACAGAACAGAAATGCAGCATTGATCGTAAAGGATCTCCGAAAATCTTTCGGTTCGCACGAGGTTCTCAAAGGCATCTCGCTCGAGGCTCATCAAGGTGACGTGATCTCGATCCTCGGATCAAGCGGATCGGGGAAGAGCACGTTTCTGCGCTGCATAAACATGCTTGAGACCCCAAGCACCGGGACGATTACGGTCGGTGGCCATACGATCCTCATGAAGACCAAACGGGATGGAAGTAGCGAGCCGGCTGACCGTCGCCAGGTCGACGCGATCCGCGCGGAACTTGGCATGGTTTTCCAGAGCTTTAATCTCTGGTCCCATATGACAGTTCTTGAAAACATCATCGAGGCGCCTGTTCACGTTCTCCGAAGGCCGCGAAGCGAATGCGTTGCTCAGGCTGAGGAGCTCTTGGAGAAAGTGGGCCTCGCGGAACGGCGCAACTACTACCCAAGCCACTTGTCGGGCGGGCAGCAGCAACGCGCGGCGATTGCCCGTGCCTTGGCCATGAACCCGAAAGTCATGTTGTTTGACGAGCCTACCTCCGCCCTTGATCCTGAATTGGTGGGTGAAGTCCTCAAGGTGATGCGTGGGCTGGCTGAGGAAGGCCGAACCATGCTCGTCGTCACCCATGAGATGGCCTTTGCCCGCAACGTGTCCAATCGCGTGCTGTTCCTCCATAAAGGTGAAGTCGAAGCCGACGGCACCCCGGACGAATTGTTTGGCAATACGCGCTCCGAACGTTTCAAGCAGTTCATCGCCTCAAGCGCCCACTAACATCTGCAAAGGACATCCTCATGAGCGTTCTAGTCCTCGGCTGCGGCAATATGGGCGCAGCCATCGCCTCCGGCGTCGATCAAAACGGGCACGAAGATGTCGTCGCGGTCGATCCTGACGCACAGCGCGCGAAATCGCTTCTGCCGCCAGGCAGCCGGGTGCAGGTGTTCTCAGACCTTGCCCAATTAATGAAGCGGCGCTTTGACCTTATCATCCTCGGCGTCAAACCGAACTACATCGGCGACGCATTGCAGACTTGTCAGGCCAGCCTTGCTGAGGCGCCGATGGTTTCCATTGCCGCTGGCGTCAGCCTGGCAACGATGAGAGAGGTTGCGGGCCAACACGCAAGGCTGATCCGCGTGATGCCCAATCTTCCCGCTTCAGTAGGGGCGGGGATGACCGTGGGATATGCGGATAACCTGGTAGATGGGGAGGTTTTAGAGCGCGTCGAACGCGTCTTTGAAGCCGTTGGGCGCTTCCACTGGGTCTCTGACGAACACGACATCGATAAAGTCACGGCCGTTGCCGGCAGCGGACCTGGATATGTGTTTGCCTTCACGCAACACCTCGAGGCGGCTGCTGTGGAGATCGGCTTGCCGGCCGAACTGGCGGCGGCACTCGCTCGGCAGACCGTCGTGGGCGCTGGTCGGATGCTCGAGCGCGATCAACGCAGCGCGATTGATCTGAAGCGGGCCGTAACCAGTCCCAAAGGAACGACAGAGGCGGGCCTCTCGGTACTTGAAGGGCCAAAAGGGCTCCCTGCGCTGCTCGATCAATGCGTTAGGGCAGCAGAACAGCGCGCGATCGAGCTTCGGTAAATCAGGATGCCTGGCGCGGGTCCGAGAAGATGGCCATAGGCAGATCAGGTTGAAATTGCCCCCATGCCACGGCCTCGCCGGAGCGCTTATGCCCGCGGCGAGGGCTCAAGATTGGCGAGGCCCAGGCGGCACCGCGCTCAACTTGCAACAGCTTACTTCCGCGAGGAGAATGAAAATTGAATACGGCAGTGAAAATTGCGACGTCTGAAGATTAACAATTCTCGTTTCTCGACAGCGTCGAAGCGTATATGGACCGCGCACTCGCGCAGTTGCCGCTTCCAGAGGGACTTGCAGAGCGCATAAAGGCTTGCAATTCCACCTATACGGTTCGCTTCGGCGTTTGGCTAAGGGGGCGAATGTATTCCTTCACGGGCTGGCGCTCCGTCCACAGCGAGCACGTTGAGCCTGCAAAGGGTGGCATCCGCTATGATCTTGCGTCGAACCAAGAAGAGGTGGAGACGTTGGCGGCGCTGATGAGCCTCAAATGCTCGTTGGTGGACGTGCCCTTCGGTGGCTCGAAAGGAGCGCTGAAGATCAATCCCAAGGATTGGGAAGTCCACGAACTCGAGCGCATAACCCGCAGATTTACACAGGAGCTCGCAAAGTGCAGCCTTATTTCGGCAGGGCGAAACGTGCCCGCACCGGATGTTGGTACGGGTGAGCGGGAAATGGCGTGGATGGCGGACGAGCACAAACGGACCGGGCCATCGGACATCGTCAACGCGCCGCATGCGTCACCGGAAAACCGCTGTCTCATGGCGGTATCGAGGGTCGCACCGAAGCCACCGGGCGAAGTGTGCAATATGCCATTCATTGTTATCTGCGAGATCCCTACAGCAATGGCATCGGAGGAAACCGTGACCTCGCGAAGATGACGGTGGCCGTCCAGGGCTTTGGCAATGTGGGGTTCCATGCTGCGAAGTTCCTCAGCGAGAACGACGGGGCCAAGATTGTGTGCATCGTCGAGCGCGACGGCTATCTCTGGAATGAAAATGGGCTGGACGTTGCGGCGGTGAAGCGCCACCAGTTGGAAACCGGAAGTATTCTTGGATTCGAGGGTGCCGAGAGTCATACAGACAGCGCCCGCGGCCTTGAAGTAGAGTGCGATATCCTCATTCCGGCGGCCATGGAAAACGCGATCACGCCCTCAAACGTTGGCCATATTCGCGCCAGGCTGATCGCTGAAGCCGCTAATGGGCCTGTCGCGTTCGCCGCCGAAAAGGTGCTCCTGGACAAGGGTATCGTCATCCTTCCCGATCTTTTCGTGAACGCGGGGGCGTCATTGTATCCTATTTCGAGTGGGTCAAAAACCTGACGCACATCCCGTTCGGTCTCATGGAGCGCCGGCGCCGGGAGCGTCGAAATCATCAGATCACACAAGCTCTGGAGACAATGACCGGGAAAGCTTTCCCAGAGGAGATGCGAGACGAGTTCCTTGAGGGTGGGTCTGAGATCGACTTGGTACGCTCCGGTCTAGATGATGTCATGCGCGGCGCTTACGAGAATATGTCGAGGACAATGCGCGATTTTCCCCACATCAAGGATTTGCGGACCGCCGCTTATCGGATCGCGTTGAACCGCATCGCAGAAGCCTACAAGGCAATTGGTATTTAAGCGTCGCAGTCGGCACGAGAGATGAGGGAACTGCAATTCCCCGACGAACCGGCGCGGGCCTGAAGCTCGCGCAGGAGATCGGGCGAACGTAAAGTCGCCTGCGCTGCGTCTCGTTGCCGACATCGAAGATGCTCTTCAAATTGCGCGGAGCATGATCGAGCGTTGATCCCTGAGACCTGGGTGCCAGGTTGGCTCCCAGACACCTAATCTGGCGAGCGTTCATGACGACGTTGATACTATCGCCCATGGAGAGATCGTGCCTTCGCTGGCTGTTGCTCGGCTGGAGCGTGCGGGAAATCGCAATGCTTGAAGGCAAGGGCGAAGGCGAAATCCGATCATGTCTGGACCGAGCGGTCCAGCGGCTTGGCGCGACCTCACTCAACGATGCAGTCACCGCTATGATGAATTCAACCAGTAAACGCTCACCGTCATGACCACGGCGGCAGCCGACCGACGAACTCAGATCTTGCCCAACAGTTCAGCTTCGTCCCCACATCGGAGAAGTGCGGCTTTGCGAAACCATTCGCTTCTTCGAAGACGCGGGTGTCAAAGTTCCGGACTTTCGACAAGGGCAAAGCAGTAATAGTCGGTGACCGGTCGGATGCGGACATTCTCAAGGCAAACCCGTTCGGCATCAAAAGCTGGTGGTTTAATCCGCTCCGCGCGGAGAAACTGGAGCTCGGCGGTGCCGACGACTGAGGTGGCCCGGCTCGTTGAAATCGCCGATCGACTTGCCCGCGGATAAGACAGCTCTTCGTATTGTCGGCCGCCAAGCCGAATGAGGCGGTTCGACGCCAAACGAAGGATCTTGCTGACAGTTGGGGTTCACCGGAGGCGAGCTGGGATGTTCTGCGCGCAATGTCCGGATTTGCCCGGGCACTCCCCGGAAGGGTCGAACGCCCTACTCGTCTGGCGTCGGGCGATCGGCGATATCGAAGACGGCGGCATTGTCCTGGATTTCCCGCAAACCCTTGTAGGAGGCATGACGAAGACTGCCGTCATGTGTCCAGCCGCGGAACTCAATTTCAGCGATCAGTGTCGGTTGGGAAAAAACGAGGTTCTTGCCCTTCAGCGGCACGACCGGTCTGGCTGCCTTCAGCTTGTCTAGTGTCTTGCGCAGGTACTCGGCATTTTTCGCGTTGAAGCCGGTGCCGACGGAGCCGACATAGACCCAGTCATGGCCTTTTCTGGCCGCGAGCAGCAGGCTGCCGATGCCGCCGCGTGCCGAGGCCGACTGCTCGTACCCGACGACCATGAAGCTTTCGCTCTGGATGCACTTGATTTTCAGCCAGTCGCCGGTGCGTCCGGACCGGTAGGGCCGGTCCCGATGCTTGGCAATGATCCCCTCAAGTCCCTCCTGACAGGCGTGACGAAGCAGAACCTCGCCGTCCACCGCCATCTCCTGCGACAGCCGGATGGTGCCGTCCGTCTCGGCTGAAATCAGATCCTCAAGCAGGTGCCGTCGGACCGAAAGCTCGGTGCCGGTTAAGTCATGGCCATCAAGATAGAGAAGATCGAACGCATAGAGGATCGCTTCGCTTGACGCCTTCTTGCCGCCGCGGCCACCAAGCGAACGCTGCAGCGCCCCGAAGTCTGAGCGGCCTTGATCGTCAAGCACGACCGCTTCGCCGTCGAGAATGGCGCTGCTGATTCCGAGTGCACGCGCCGCTTCGACGATTGCCGGAAAGCGGTGCGTCCAGTCGTGGCCGCCGCGTGTGATGACCTTAACGCTCTTCCGATCGATATGGAGCGCCAGACGGTATCCGTCCCATTTCACCTCGAACAGCCAGTCGGGACCCTTGGGCGGCGCCGGCTTCAAAAGCGCCAGGCACGGCTCGATACGCTCGGGCATCGGATCGAAGGGCAGGCTCGGCTGGGCGGGATCGCGCTTTCGCACTGGACGCGATTGAAGGGCCGAGCCGGATTCGTCGAGCAGCGGCATCGAGGCTTTGCGTCTTATCGTCATCTCGTCGATTGCTTCCCTGAACCGCGTTCGTTCTCGATGGACTTGCGCAACGCATCCATGATGTTGATGACATTGCCCGTCGAAGCTTCAGCCTTCTCCTTCGGCTTGGCTTTCGACGGTTTCTTCAATTGCTTCTTCTTTGTGTTGATGATGTCAAGCAGCGTCTCCTGCACCGGATCGGCGACCATCTTCAGGCTCCAGTGCTGAGTTTGCTTCTTGATCAGCTGTTGCACGAGCGGCATCAGCTCCGCTTCCGGCTCTTCGTCATCAATTGCCGCAAAATAGTTTTCTCATCCCGTACCTCATCGCCATAGCGCAGCGTCCAGAGCACGATACCCTTGCCGCGTGGCTCGAGCATGACGGCGCGTTCCCGCCGCGAAATCACCAGCCTCGATATGCCGACCATATTCTCCGCGCCCATAGCGTCGCGGATGACGGAGAAAGCCTCCTCACCGACAGGATCATCCGGGGAAAGATAATAGGGGGTATCGAGCCAGATCCACTCGATGCTGTCACGCGGGGTAAAGGTCGAGATGTCGATCGTCTTGGTGCTTTCCAGCGCCACGTTTTCGAGTTCGTCGTCCTCCAGGATGGCGTAGTCGTTTTCGCCGCGCTGGTACCCCTTGACCTCGTCTTCGTCGCGGACCTCCTTGCCGGTGACCGCATCGACATAGTGGCTGACGACCCGGTTCTGCGTCTGGCGATTGAGCGTGTGGAACCGGACCTTTTCGTTTTCCGAAGTCGCCGGCATCATCTGCACGGGACAGGTGACCAGCGAAAGCTTCAAATAGCCTTTCCAATAGGGACGAAGAGCCATGACCGCCTCCCGTCAACCGGCGCCTGATGCGGTGAGCCCGAGCTTGTGGGCCAGCAGCGGCGCCGATGGCGGCAGCAGATGATCGGGTGTCGAGGTGGCAAGCAGCGTCAGGGCGATGTCCCGGCCCGCAATCTCGGCATCATCCAGGGCCATCCGGCCTGCCTCGGCGGCAAGGCCGGTCAGGGTCTCCCCTTCCCCTGCCCAATGGCGAGTGCGGATGCCGGTGCGGCGTTCGATCCAGCCGGGATCGAGGCCAAGCTGCGCCTCGATTTCAGCATTGGCAACACAGCGCCGAGGGACTGCGTGGCCAAAGCCCGCCATGCGGGTGGAGCCGGTGAATGTCATCGGTCACGGTCCAGAACGAGCGAGGCGACCTCATCTATCGCATCGTAGGCGCGGGTAAGTTCCTGCCCGGTCACGCAATAGGGCGGCATCAGGTAGAGGACGTTGCCGAGCGGCCGGATGAGCAGGCCACGTTCCCGGAACAGTCTGCGCATGCGCGGTCCGGCCTCGGCGAGATAGCCACCAGCGGGCACGGCGGCATCGAGTGCCGCGATCGTTCCAGCCTGACGGATTCTGGTAAAGCGCATATCACCCTCGAACCGCGCCAGCTGTTGCCGGTGAGTTTCCTCTATTGCGCGGATGCGCTCGAAAACCGGTTCGCTTCGCCAGACCTCAAGATTGGCAACGGCCGCGGCGCAAGCGATCGGATTGGCGGTGTAGGAACTTGAATGGAAAAAGGTCTTGCGCCGGTCGGACGAGAGGTGCGCCTCGAAAATCTCTGCGGTCGCGAGCGTCGCGGCAAGCGGCAGAGCGCCTCCGGTCAGTCCTTTGGAGGTGCAGAGAATATCGGGCGTGATGCCGGCCTGTTCGCAGGCGAACATCGTTCCCGTCCGCCCCCAGCCGGTCATGACTTCGTCGGCGATCAGTAGGCAGCCATGGCGCGCGGCGATCTGCTGCAATCCGGCAAGCACGCTTGCGGCATAGATCTTCATGCCCCCGGCGCCGAGGATCAGTGGCTCGATCAGCAGCGCAGCGATGCCTCCGGTCCGGCAAAGGGCTTCGAAACGGTCGAGCACCTCCTGCTCCCTGCCCGGCTCCGGGAAAAGCAGCCTGTCGACGCCGAAGAGAAGCGGTTCGTAGGCGGAGTTGAAGACGCCACGCTCGCCGGCCGACATCGTGCCGATCGTGTCGCCGTGATAGCTGCCCTCCATCACCACGATCCGGTTTCGCACTTCTCCCCGATTGTGGAAATAGCCGAGCGCCATCTTGATCGCGACTTCGACCGAGGTCGAACCGCTGTCGGAATAGAAGACATGCCGCAGGCCCGGCGGAGCGATATCGATCAGGCCCGCAGCCAGACGTTCAGCCGGTTCGTGGGTGAATTCGGCGAAGATGATCTGATCGTAGGTCTCGGTCGCGGTGCGGATCGCTTCCATGATCCTGGGGTGGCGGTGGCCATGGGTGATCACCCACCAGGAAGAGATGGCATCGAGCAGACGGTTGCCATCCTCGTCGATCAGATAGGCGCCTTCGGTCGCGGTGATGCGCTTCATCGGGGGCTCGAGCGCATGCTGGGTGAAGGGGTGCCAGACGGCGGAGTGGTTCATCGGGCGCCTTCCATGAAAACAGTGACATCGAAGTTCGCGCTGAACGTCTGCTGCAATCCTTCGGCGCTGATATCGGCCATCCACGGCAGGCGGCCGAGGATGCGCGTGCCGCTCATCCTGGCGATGATCCGCTGCGTCTCCTGGTTTTCCTCGCCGATAAAGGCAATCCCGAAGATCGGAATGTCACGATGCTTCATCGCCTCCACGGAAAGCAGGGTGTGATTGATGGTGCCGAGCGTGGTCCGCGCGCAGAGGATCGTGGGGATCTGCCAGCGTGCGAAAATATCGGCGTAAACCAGATCGTCGGAAAGAGGCACCAATAGTCCGCCAGCCCCTTCTATAATGAGAGGCGCCAGCAAGTCAGGTGGGACAAGCCTGGCTGGGTCGATCGAAATTCCATCGAGACGTGCTGCGAGGTGCGGAGATGCAGGCGCCGCCAAACGGTAAGCTTCCGGCAACGTTCTCTTCGGCGAAAGTCCGCTGAGCCGTAGAACGGCCTCGCGGTCTGTCTCGTCATCCAGACCGGACTGAACAGGTTTCCAGTACGTAGCGCCGAGATTGAAGGTGAGCGCCGCAGAGAAAATTGTCTTACCGATGCCGGTGTCAGTACCAGTCACCACGAAGCGTGTGCCCATGCTCAGACCTCGTCAATTGCTGCTGCGAGCCGGCCGATCATGGCGGCAATATGTGTCTTATTCACATTGAGAGTTATGGAAATCCTCAACCGTGCCGTTCCGACAGGAACGGTCGGCGGGCGGATCGCTCTGACGTCGAAACCCTGGCCTTGTAAGCGCCTGGCTATGCGGACGGCCCGCGCATTGTCACCGATTAACACAGGCTGGATCGGCGAACCGCTCGGCACGACGCAGAGATTCGACCGCAGTTGCTCGCCCATAAAGTCGCGTAGTTCGCCGAGGCGAGCGCGACGCCAAGATTCTTCCGTGATCATCCGCAAAGCTTCCCGCACGCCGGCCGCCACGAGTGGGGACGGCGCGGTTGAATAGATGAAATTCCGGGAGCGATTGACCATATACGCGGCAAGGACGGCAGGCAGCAGCAGCAGGGCTCCAGAGAGGCCAAGCGCCTTGCCGCAGGTGTGCAGCGTCAGCACATTGCGATGATTTTTTAGCTCCGAGGCGAGGCCACGACCGTCGGGCCCAAAGACACCGGTCGCATGTGCCTCGTCGACGATCAGATACCCATCATGCGAAGCGGCAACTTCAGCCAATAGCGCGAGCGGCGCGCGGTCGCCATCCATGGAATAGATGCTTTCGACAGCAATCCACGGCGATCCGGTGCCGCCGTCAGCTCGCCAGTGGCGGATGGCTGCGTCAAAGGCCTCAACATCGTTATGTGGCACGGCAACAGCTTCCGCCTTACTAGCCGAGATGCCGTCATGCACGCTTGCGTGCACCAGATCGTCGTGAACAATTAGATCACCTCGTTGCGGCAAAGTCGCAAACAATGCGACGTTCGCGGAAAAGCCACTGCCAAAGTATAGAGCTCTTTCCGCACCGAACATCGTCGCCGCTTCTGCTTCCAGCGCCTCGTGGACCCAATGATTTCCGCGGAGCACGCGCGATCCGCCAGAACCAACGGGAATTCCCTCTTCGATCGCCGCAGAGAGCGCTGCCGCAAGCCGCGGGGAGCTGGCGAGTCCGAGGTAATCGTTGGAAGTAAAGTCGACACCCTGTCTCGGAACGAGGGCCTTCAATCGCGATTTGCGTTCGAGGCCGGTAAGCGTCGCCTCGTAGCGGGCGAGTGCCGGCACAGTCATTGTCCGAGCTCCAGTTCCAATGGCTTAAGGCCGAGCCGACGGAATAGCGCGAGGTCGTGGTCTTCACCGGGATTGTCTGCAGTCAGCAGCGTCTCGCCGACGAAGATGGAATTAGCGCCGGCGAAGAAACAGAGCGCCTGCATTTCGTCGCTCATCTCGGTCCGGCCGGCCGAGAGGCGCACATGCGACTTCGGCATCAGGATACGCGCCAGCGCGATGGTCCGGACGAAATCGATCGGATCGACAGGTGCTGCATTCTCCAGCTTGGAACCGGGGATTGGGATCAGCATGTTGATCGGCACACTTTCGGGCGGTGATGGCAGATTGGCGAGGGTCACCAGCATCGAGATCCGGTCCTCGACCGTTTCGCCCATGCCAAGAATACCGCCGGCGCAGACCTTGATGCCGGCATCGCGGACATTGGCGAGTGTCTCCAGCCGGTCCTCAAAGGTACGGGTGGTGATGATCTCCGAATAGTAGCGCTCGGACGTATCGACATTGTGGTTGTAGTAGTCGAGCCCTGCATCGGCTAGCCGGACGGATTGTTCCGGCGTCAGCATACCGAGCGTCATGCAGGTCTCCATGCCGAGCGCACGCACGCCCTCGACCATGGCGACCAGTGCGTCCATGTCGCGGTCCTTAGGATTTCGCCAGGCGGCCCCCATGCAATAGCGCGTCGCCCCGCCCTTCTTCGCCTGTTGCGCTTCGGAAAGGACGCGTTGAACCTCCATCAGCTTCGAAGCCTTGAGCCCCGTCTGGTAATGCGCCGACTGGCTGCAATAGCCACAGTCCTCGGCACAGCCGCCCGTCTTGATCGATAAGAGCCTGCTCATCTGTATGGCGTTCGGGTCGAAATTCTCACGATGAACCTGCTGGGCACGGAACACTAAATCATTGAAGGGGAGATGATAAATGCGCCGTGCGTCGTCGATGCGCCCCAATTCCATGGTCGAGGGGACAACACGGGCGTTAAGAATTGTGGATCCTATTTCGACACTCATTCACGCCTCCAACCATAACCATAGTCGGCTGGTAGAAAACGATCACTTCCAAACAGTCGCAATCAATTTCAGTCGAGAGCCCCATTCAGATTTCTAATGCTGCCTTTGTTCGCTCAATGCGTCGCGGCACAAACCATTAAAAGCAATCGCGGCGCATCCTGTTCGATGCGCCGCACCGCGTTTGGCCTTCAACTAGTTTTTGCTGAGCGTTTTTTGGGGGGCCTTAACCGCTTAACCCACAACCCGGGTAAGCGCCTTGTCGATCGCATCGGTAATACGGTCGACATCGTCCGGCGTCGCAATAAGCGCAGGCGAAAGGCAGAGCGTGTTGTTCAGGCCCGGAAGAGAGCGGTTCGTTGCTCCGATTATAACGCCATTGGACAGGCAATCGGCGACAACTGCCTGTACGCGCTTTTCATCCAGCGGCTCCTTTGTCGTCCTGTCTGCCACGAGCTCGGCGCCGAGGAAGAGGCCTTTGCCACGGACATCGCCAATTGCCCGATGTTTTTCCATCAGGGCCTGGAGATTGGAAAGGCAGCGATCACCCATCTTTATCGTATTTTCGAGGAGACCCTCGTCCTCGATGATGCGCATGTTTTCCAACGCAGCAACGGGGCCTGACGTGCACCCGCCGAACGTTGAGATATCACGGAAATAGCTCATCGAATCGTCCGGGTTATCCTTGAACATTTCGAAGACCCTTTCGGTTGTGACCGTGCAGGAAATTGCCGCGTAGCCGGAGGCGACGCCCTTGGCCATCGTTACGAAGTCCGGCTTAATGTCGTAATGCTGATACCCGAACCAAGTGCCGGTCCGGCCAAGACCGCAGACCACCTCGTCGATATGTAGCAGGATGTCGTATTTCCGGCAGATCTCCTGCACGCGCTCCCAGTAGCCCTTGGGCGGAACGATCACGCCGCCGCCAGCCGTCACCGGCTCCAATACGAGGCAGCCGACCGTGTCGGAACCTTCGCGCAGGATTGCTTCCTCGATCGCATCGGCGGCGCGCTCGCCATAGTTCTCAACATCCCACTGCTTGCGGTACTCGAGGCAATGCGGAACAGAGACAAAGCCATCCGGAAAGGGACCGTATTGCTCGGCGCGCTGTGGTTGCCCAGAGGTTGCAAGCGTGCCGATCGTCGTGCCGTGATAGTCACGCTCGCGATACAGGATTTTCCATTTCTTGCCGCCGCGGTGACGATGCGCGATTTGGCGCACCATCTTGTAGACTTTCTCGTTCGCCTCGCTGCCGGAGTTCGAATAATAGACCCTGGTGAGGCCGGGCATTTTCTCGATCAGTTTTTCAGCAAAAAGCGCGCCCGGCACATTGCCGGCGGCGCCCGCGTAATAGTTCAGCTTGACGAGCTGGTCACGGATCGCGTTGGCGATGCTTTCGCGGCCGTAGCCGACATTCACCGTCCAGACGCCACCGGACACGGCGTCGAGATATTGGTTGCCATTGGCATCCCAGAGCTTCAAGCCTTTACCCTCGACGAAGACCCGAGGATCGATCGTTTCGTAGGGCTTGTGTTGGCTTAGGTGATGCCAAACATAAGCGCGATCGGCGGCAACCGCGTGGGAAAGGGAATTAGAACCTACAACAACGGTCATTTTTCAGCTCCAGAACTGGTTGAATCGCGGAAATCGAGGGGAAGAGCGTTAAACGGGCATCAGGGGAGGGGATGGTGAGCTTCGGTTAACGTCTCTTAACGCGAAGAATTCCCCGATTTGTATTCCCTCACAAGTCCTTTTCTTGATGCCAGCAAGCTATTGAAAATGAAGCTCCATATGATTTGAGTTTGCCATATTATGAACGCCCTCAACAGTAAGCATGCGATTTCAGATGATATCGGTAATGGGCTTCGCAAAACAAACGCCGCCTATAAGCTGTTCAAGTGGGATGCGTGAAAAAGACAGAATTCTCCAACTCGGCCATTTTCGCTGACCGAAGAAAATGTGATGGTGCCGACACGCCCCTTCACCTCAACGCCGGCGGTGGGCGTCTATTCAAAGCCGTCTGATTGACTGGTGCGAAGAGATTGTCGATGTCGGCCGATCAACAATCTCTGCCCTTCATAAAAACAAGCACTTGATTGCAAAGACCGTGGGCATCATCATTCTTAGCCAGTTCTGCTTAACTCTATGAGGCTTCATGGCCGTCGATATTGGCAATCGCCTTCGGCATCTGCGGAAGGCACACAACATTTCGCAGCGAGAGCTGGCAAGGCGGACGGGAGTACCAAATACGACCATTTGCTTGATCGAGTCGAATTCGTCGAATCCCTCTGTCGGAGCATTAAAGCGGATTCTAGACGGTTTTCCTATTGGACTCGCTGAATTCTTCGCTTTTGAGCCGCAGACCTCACGCAAAGCCTTCTATTCATCGGACGAACTTGTGGAAATCGGTAAGGGTTCGATCTCCTACAAACAGGTTGGCGAGAACCTGTTCGGGCGAAATCTCCAGATCCTCAAGGAGTGCTATCAGCCTGGGGCGGATACGGGAAAAGTGCCCCTTATCCATGACGGCGAGGAAGGCGGAATTATACTCTCTGGTCGGCTGGAAGTAACCGTCGACAATGAGCGAAAATTCCTCGGGCCGGGGGATGCATATTACTTCGAAAGCCGGCGCCCACATCGATTTCGTTGCGTCGGCCCTGAGCCGTGCCACGTTATTAGCGCATGCACGCCACCCACGTTCTAAATACACAAGTTAAGCTGTATGCATCTGACGCCGTGCGCCCACATGCACGGCATTCGTGCGACTGTCGGGGCCATTAAAATTTCGGCGCCTCACACGATTAAACTAATCCAGAACACAAACTAAATCACGTGTCAAAGCAGCGGGGGGTCAATAAAATTCGGCAGATTTAGATCGATAGCCCGAACAGGAGACCCGGCGCAATGACTGAACCTCGCTTCTATAATCGCGAGATCGAGACAATGTCCCGCGATGAATTGGACGCAATGCAACTTCAGAAGTTGCTCGAAATGTTAGAGCATGTAGCTAGAACTAATCCATTCTATGCGAACCATTGGAAGCAGGCCGGGATCGACGTGTCTAAGGTTAAATCATTCGAGGACTTCAGAATGGTCCCGATGATTGAAAAGTCGCATTTTGTGGCCGATCAAAATGCGCATCCTCCTTTCGGCTCCCGCTCTGGAAGCGTAAATCATAATCTTGGACGGACCGATCTATATACCACCAGCGGGACTAGCGGTCAGGGGAAGGAGGTTCATGCCTGCAGCTTGCGCGAGCTTAAGGCTATGGAAGAGATTTACCGCTACGGCATGTCGTGGGCGGGCATGCAGCCTGGCGATATAGTTCTGCTCACGCTGCCGATCACGATGCTTGCGGGTGGTCGGGTCGAGTATCAGGGCGCTATCGCGTCTGACCTAACAGTACTTCCGGTCGGCAACTATGATGCCGCCAGCAAGGTAGATCACATCAGACGTTTTAGCCCTAAGGCCCTGTTTGGTAGTACATCCTATTTCGGAACGCTTGCAACGATGATGGGCGAGGACGCGCGCACCAGCACCGTGGATACTCTGCTTACCGGTCTCGAGGGGGCGAGCCTTCCATTTCTGAAATCTATTGAAGAGATGTGGGGAGCAAAGGCTTACGATCGCTTCGGTTGCGCAAACATGCGCGCAGACTTTATGTGGTCTGACGAAAATGGAATCGGCGAACCCGGAAAGCCAGGGACGCTCCTGAACGTGGATCCCTATGTATTGATGGAAGTTGTCGATCCGGCGACCGGCCTTCCGGTCGGCGATGGGGAATTTGGCGAACTCGTCATTACCAGCCTTTACCATCTCGATAATCCCGCAATCAGGAACAGGATCCGGGATGGCGCAGTGTTCCAGAAGGGTGGGCGCAAGGGTTCGGCCCGCAACTTCCATGGCGTCGAAATGGCTTCGATCAGCCGCATCGATGATGTGAAGAAGGTGAAGGGTATCAATATCTATCCCCAGGCTGTTGATGACCTGGTCTTTTCATGGCCCGAGGTCGAGCAGTACGAGGTAATCCTTTCCCGCACGGCTTCGTTCGCTGATGTCGCAAACTTGAGACTGCAACTGCGTCCCTCGGTTGCCGAATCTTCAGGCGAGCAGATCGTCGCCCGTGCCAAGGAGGCGGTAAAGACCCGCTTGGGTATCAACTTCGACATCGAGATCGTCCCGAAGGTGGAAGTCAGCGATTATAAGGCACGGCGCTGGAAAGACCTTCGATAGCTAAAGGAGGACGGCGCCGGTGTCTGTCGCCGGCGTCGACCGCTCGAAGTGCAAGTGGAACAATTATGAAGGATCGAGCCGTTTGCATTGAGAAAAGTATGGCTACAGCGCAGATCCGCGTTGCAATTCAGGCCATAGGTCAAAGCCATCAACCACTTGTATCCAGTGGCATAACACCCCGGGCCGGGGTGTGCATCTTACTCGTGGGTGCTCATGATCCAGAAATTGTCATGATTGAACGGGCCGCAAACTTGCGGGTTCATGCCGGACAGTGGGGACTTCCGGGTGGCAGGGTCGAACCTGGCGAGAGTGATTTGCAAGCGGCGCTGAGGGAGCTTCAGGAAGAGCTAGGTATACGCCTTCTCGAGAACTCGGTTATAGGCCGGTTAGATCCCTTTCTGACCCGATCAGGATTCCTGATATCTCCTTTCGTTTGCCAGAGTACGAACGATCAACCGCTAGTACCAAACCCGGCTGAAGTTACTGCAGTGTTTACCGTGCGTCTGTCGGAGCTTCTTGAACCTGATCGCTTCGAGCATTTCGAACTGATCGAGACAAGAAGGATCTCGATCAAGATGAGGGTGAATGGCGGTTACGTGTTCGCTCCGACGGCCGCCATGCTTTACCAGTTTCGTGAGATCCTATTGGGAAGGCTCACCTCGGTGTCACATTACGAGCAGCCAATGTTTGCCTGGTCCTAGTGACAAGGCGCTTCAATAGCCTATTGAAATAGTTTTACTAATTTAGTTCTCAGTTCTCACAACTCACCAAAGTAATAGCAAAATCAACAAACCTCATGTGCGATTTGTCGCGGTCTTGATTATCAATTCTCCACAGAACGCGAACGCTTTCAGCAAGGAGAATTATGATGGTTGAGAAGGTTGCTATCGTCACCGGAGCTGCCGGGGGAATGGGGTTGCCGACAGTGCGGCGCCTCGTGTCGGAAGGTTTTACCGTGGCTGCCCTCGATCTCAATACGCAGGCGCTCGAGAAGATTATCTCTGACGAAGGGCTGAAGGCGAAGGCGTATCAAATCGATGCCTCCTCAGAAACGAAGTGCCGTGAAACAGTGGCTAAAATCAAAGCAGACTTCGGCCGAATCGATGCCTTCGTCAACATGATCGGTTGGACGTCCAGTTCCCGCTTTGTTGAGGAAAAGAGCGACTATTGGAACAAGCTGATTGGCGTCAACTTCTTGCCGGTCGTCTACCTCAGCCACGCAATTGCACCGATCATGATCGAGCAGGGCGGCGGCAAAATGGTGTTCGTTACCTCGGACGCCGGTAAGGTCGGCACCTCAGGTGAAGCAGTATATGCAGGCCTTAAGGGCGGTGTGATTGCTTTCGCCAAGAGTGTGGCACGTGAGTGGGCACGCTATAACATCAATGTAAACTGCACGGCACCTGGCCCAACTGATACTCCCCTCGAGGCGGATCAAGATCCCGAGCTCGTGGCACGTCGACTGAAAGTTATCCCGTTCCGACGCATGGCAAAGCCGGAGGAGCAGGCTGCTGCGGTCGCTTTTTTCGTATCTGAAGACGCGAACTATATCACCGGCCAAGTGCTGAGCATCAGCGGCGGATTGACGATGCAATAAGCCGAGTCAGGGAGGGCGCACATGGCTCATAGCTCGATCGACCCTGACACGCGCAGGGCAATTATGGACAGCGTTGATCGCTTTTGTCGGGACCGTCTGGCCCCCGCTGCGCAAGCGATCGATGACGCGGCCGTCTTCCCCATGGAGCTCTATAAGGAATTTGCCGCGCTTGGCATTTTTTCTCTTTGGGTGCCTGAGGAAGACGGGGGTAGCGGGGTTGATTTGATCGGCCCGCTAAAAATCTCCGAACGTCTCGCCCGCCATAACATCGCTTTTGCGATCTCCGTTTCGAACTGTGGAGACTGCATCGGCCCACTCGTGGCGGCGGGCGGGCGCCACGTCAAAGAACAATATCTCGATCGTATTGTCGACGGGGAGATTGTCCCGGCTTTTTGCCTCTCCGAACCCGCCGGAGGATCAGATGTAGCTGCGATGACAACTACCGCACGGCGTGACGGAAGCAACTACGTCCTAAATGGCCGGAAGATGTGGATCACCAGCGCGCCGGTAGCCGGTGTTTTTATCGTGTTTGCAAAAACCGACCCGAACGCAGGACATAAAGGTATTACGGCGTTTGTCGTCCCGCGTGAGACTCCTGGATTGTCTGTCGGCCCGACCGAGCGGCTCCTCGGCCTTCACTCAAGCCCGACAGCGGAGGTTTCTTTTGACAACGTCGTCGTGCCGGAGGAAGCCAGATTGGGTGACGAGGGATCCGGGTTCCGGCTTGCTATGATCACAATGGATGAAGCGCGCGTCAATATTGCCTGTTGTGCGCTCGGTGCCGCCGCGGCTGCCGTTGAAGAGGCTGTGCGTTACTCAAGGGAGCGCAAGCAATTCGGGAAGCCGATCATTGAACATCAAGGGTTAGGCTTCATCGTTGCAGACCTCGTAACGGGGCTCGCCAATGTTCGAGCCCTAGTCTCAAACGCCGTCCAGGCGCTCGAGAGCGGTAGAGATCGTCGTCCGGGGATCTATGCCGCCATGGCAAAACAGGTGGCCACAGACTTCGCAATGGATGCTGCGGTTAAGGCCGCTCAAGTCCTAGGGGGTTATGGGTTAACCCGAAGCTACGTCACTTCCCGCCTGATTCGAGATTGTAAAGCCCTGCAGATTTTCGAGGGCACCAACGAGATACAGAAATGGATCATCTCTAGGGAGGTCGCGAAAAACGGTCTCGACATCCTTGAGATGGATGACCTTCTCCCGTGACAAGCACTACAACTTAGAAAGGAACTTCATATCATGGGTAAGCCTATTGATATTCTCGGTCATCTCTTTACCCCGGAGTCGATCGAAAAGCACTTCCTGGGTGACGAAGAGGAGCTTGCCGTATTCGAAAGTCTGGGCCGTGCAAAAACCCTGAAGGGCATGACGGTAGAAGAGTTTCGCGAGTACGCCAAGAATGTCGGTCTTGGACGCACGAATATCGCCTCTTTCTATGGATGGAGCTATCGCTTCCAGCGTCCTTACCTCCATGTTACGCCGGAAGAAGTGTATGAAGTGACCAAGCAATTGCCTGGTCTCGCTTATGGCCTCTATGGGGTTAACCCCTTCGAAGCACTGCGCGGCGTCAAGCATTTCGAGAAGTCCGTCAAGGAATACGGCTTCGTCGGGATCCACGTTCATCCGCATGGCTTCGATCTTGGTCCAGACCATGCATACTACTTCCCCTATTACGCAAAATGCGTGGAGCTTGGCGTCCCTGCTGTATTTTCGATGGGGCACACGTTGGATTTCATGCCGATCGAGAACGGCCGGCCGGCGCGCCTTGATAAAATCGCGCTCTATTTCCCGGAACTCAAGATCGTGTGCACGCACACCGGCTGGCCGTGGGTCGAGGAGGCGATCGCCTTGGCCTCTAAGCATCCGAACGTCTACCTCGGAACGTCGGCATACGCTCCGAAGTATTGGAAGCCGGAGATGACGAAGTTCATCAATTCCTGGGGCCAGGACAAGGTTCTCTGGGGATCGGATTTTCCGTTGGTCAAGCATCAGGAAGCGTTCGACCAGCTGGAAGAGCTTAACCTGAAGCCTCAGGTCAAAGAAAAGCTTCTCTGGCAAAATGCCGAGAAAGTATTCTCCTATAAGTGATCGGAAGGGCCTGAAATGAAGACTCCAATCCGCTTGGAAATCGAGGACACCGTAGGTGTCCTGACGATTGACCGTAACGACCGCCGCAATTCTCTAGACAATGAGGCTATAGAGGCGTTTCTATCCGCGCTTAATCAAGTTCGGCGGTCAAGCGTCATCGCCCTCGTCATCACTGCCGAGGGTGACCGGTCATTCTGCGCCGGGTCGGATTTGAAGGCCCTGAAAACCTACAATCAAGAAGAAGTCGTATACCACACGCACCTCTTTCAGACTCTTACCGAGACTATTGATGAGTTGCCGGTTGCGACAATTGCCGCCATCGAAGGTGCATGCCTCGGTGGCGGCCTCGAAATAGCTTTGGCTTGCGACAGTCGGATCTGCACGCCGACATCTCGATTTGGGTTCCCCGAGATTACGGTTGGGGTACTTCCGACCGGTGGTGGCACCGTACGGGCGCCGCGGGCGATAGGGCTTTCACGAGCTCGCGAAATGATGCTGTTCGGCGAGCCCTTGTCGGCAGACGAGGCAAGAGAGATCGGCCTCATAAGCACCATTGACGAAAGTGGCGACGTTCGAAGCTTTGCGAGAAAGCGAGCCGAGAAGCTTGCGTCCCAGACAAACCGCGATGCCGTCACTTTGTTGAAAGCAATGCTGGTGACAGGGGCAGGAACTGCGCCGCGCGTCGGTGCGATGATGGCATACCTCGGCGACATCGCTCTTTCGCGGTCTTCGAACTTCCTGAAAGAGTCCTCTTCGAATGCGAGCTAGCAGTAAGTCGCCCAAATTGACTTTCACCTGAAGGGCAAGGGCGGGTTATGTGGATGGAATGCAAGACGAAGACGCCCCAGGCTGCGCTTGGGATAAAAATTATCGAGTACATCAACGGGAGCGACAATCATGGGCTTTAAGGCTGTAGTCATCGAAAAGAAGGACGATGCCAATGTAGTCGGCATCAAAGAGTTCGCAGTCGATGATCTGATGGAGGGCGACACGGTCGTTCGGATCAGCCATTCTTCTCTGAACTATAAGGACGGTCTGGCCGTCACTGGCTCATCGCCTGTTGTCAGGCGTTTCCCCATGGTTCCTGGCATCGATTTTGTCGGAACGGTTGAATCGACCAGTGCGGACCGTCTGGCGGTGGGCGACGCGGTTCTTTTGAACGGTTGGGGCACAGGCGAACGACATCTTGGCGGTTGGGCCGAAAAGAGTCGAGTTCCTGGAAAATGGCTGACGCCGCTCCCCCCGGGTTTTTCCCCGGAGCAAGCAATGGCGATCGGGACTGCCGGATATACTGCAGCACTCTGTGTTCTCGCTCTCCAGGACGGTGGCGTAACGCCCGAAAGCGGTGAGGTTGTCGTGAGCGGCGCGGCAGGGGGGGTTGGGTCTGTGGCCGTCTCGCTACTTGCCTCTCTCGGCTACACCGTTGTTGCGTCTACCGGGCGCCTCGAAGAGGAAGGCTATCTCAAGAAAATTGGCGCCTCCCGGATTATCTCACGCGATGAACTTGCTGTCGCACCTCGACCTCTTGAAAAGGAGCTTTGGGCGGGGGCTATCGATTCGGTCGGAAGCACAACCCTCGCAAATATTCTCGCTAAGACCAAATACGGTGGTACGGTTGCCTGCTGTGGACTTGCTGCGGGCATGGACCTTCCCACCACCGTGGCTCCCTTCATTCTACGCGGTGTAACACTTCGCGGCATCGATTCAGTTATGGCATCGCCGGCTGTTCGCTCGCGCGCGTGGGAATTGCTTGATCGCACGTTGGACCGCAAGGTCCTGGCAGAGATGACATCAGTCGTATCGCTTGAGGGAGCGGTCAAAGCTGCTGAAGACATCTTAAAGGGAAAAGTTCGGGGCCGCGTCGTCGTCAAGATTGACGATTGATTTATCGGACGGATTGCCATTTACCGACGACTCCCGAGGCCAAGCTTTCTGAGCTTGGCTTCAAAGGGGACGCGCCGCACCCAGTCGGTCCGGCCGAAAGGGACGATCGCGATGACATCTGCGGGTACCGGGACATACGAAGGAACCTGCCATGTTAAAGGACACGCTGAAGGCGAAGTACTCGCCAGCGACCTCGAGCTGAGCTTCTTCGGCGGCGTTGATCCCAACTCAGGAGAAATCGTAGATCGGCATCATCCGCTTAGCGGCCAAGTATTGACGGATCGTGTCCTCGTCATTCCGAGCGGACGTGGCTCCTGCTCGGGAAGCGCCATCATGCTGGAATTGCTCCTGAATGGTCGGGCGCCAAAAGCTGTTATCTTCAAACGGAATGAAGACATTCTCACACTGGGAGTGATTGTCGCCGAAGAGATGTTCGGAAGGTCAATACCCATAGTTGTCTTGACGCCAGATGACTTTGAGTCAGTACGGAGGTCCGAATATGTCGCAGTCGAAGATGGGCGTGTTAAAATAGGAGAGGCCGCCGGTACCGACCCTGAGGCCGCCCGCGCCGTCAGTTCGCTTCCAGAAATCCAATTGTCCGAGACCGATAGTGCTTTTCTTGCGGGCAGATATGGCAAGGCCATACAAGTGGCCATGCGGATTATTTCGCGCATCTCTCAAGTCCAAGGTGCATCCCGTCTCATCGACGTGACGCAGGCGCACGTGGATGCGTGCATATACACCGGACCGGCCTCTCTCAAATTCGCAGAAAAAATGAAAGACTGGGGTGGCCGGGTCAGCGTTCCGACAACCCTAAACGCGATTTCGGTCGATCAGAAGCGTTGGCGGGCGCAAGGGATTGAAGAGTCGCTTGGAGCGCCAGCTGACAGATTGGCAAACCTCTATGTCGCGATGGGCGCGCAACCGACATTCACATGCGCTCCGTACTTGCTGGGGCAACAGCCAGGGTTTGGGGCTAATGTGGCGTGGTCGGAATCCAACGCAGTTGTCTTCGCAAACAGCGTCTTAGGCGCTCGAACGATGAAATATCCTGATTTTCTGGATGTTGCCGTAGCCATGACAGGTCGCGCGCCGTTGGCGGGGCCCTATGTCGACGAACACCGCAAGCCCGGCGTGATCATCGAGGTGCCGACATTTGACGGTGCCGATGACGCGTTCTTCCCGCTTCTAGGTTACACCGTCGGCGCGATCGCGGGGAGCCGAATTCCTTTGGTGGCGGGGTTGAAGAAGAATTCGATGAGCCTGGACGATCTCAAAGCGTTCGGCGCGGCGTTCGCGACAACGTCCAGTGCACCGATGTTTCATATCGTTGGAGTGACGCCGGAAGCTCCTGCAATCTTGAGATTGATGGAAAGCAGTGCGGAGTCTGTCGACCGCGTAGTTCTCGACCGTTCGCGGCTGGCGTCAGAGTGGAGTGAACTGAATTCGGCGACCCAGACCGATGTTGATCTTGTCTCGCTTGGCAATCCGCATTTCTCGCTGACCGAAATATGGAAGCTATCGGCCCTTTGTCGTGACCGAACGAAAAGCGAAAGGGTAACGCTTGTCGTCGCAACCAATAGGGTCGTCTACGATAGTGCGAAGCAAGAAGGTCTGATCGACCAATTGGAGAGATTCGGTGTCCGCTTCGTTACTGACACATGCTGGTGTATGATCACCGATCCAGTAATTCCTCCCCGCACGCGAACCGTCATGACCAATTCGGGAAAATATGCGCATTATGGCCCGGGCCTGACAGGGAGGTCTTTCCATTTTGGAAGCCTGGCTGCCTGCGTTGACGCAGCTTGTGCAGGCACAAATAGGTTGTCGACACCGAGTTGGCTGAGATCCGAAAACTAACGCGGTCGGTATCGAGGCCAGCCTGTTTTCTACAGGCCGGCCCGAACACCGAGAGCTATGCGATCCTATTTGGCGTCGTTTCTTCCGCGAGGCGCTCCGCTAGCTCTTCTCTCTCGTCCTTTTCGCGAATCTCTTTGCTGATTGCGCGTATCCATTTTGCGAATTTTGCAACGTCACGCCTGCGGCTCGCGGACCCGCTGAAGAGATAGTAGTAGATGGCGATGCAATTCTTCGCCCCTAAGGGCGTGATAAGTTCACCTGACTGTAGCCTGTCGGCAAGGAATCTCTTGGATCCCAGAATCACGCCGCGACCAAGAAGGGCTGCATTCTCAAGAACGGACGGGTCATCCAACGCTATTCCCCTTTGAACTACGCTCTTGTCTACACCGGCTCGTTCGCACCATTCTTCCCACCACTGATAGTCAAATTCATGCACGATGCTGACATTCTGGAGATACGCGGCTGGCGTTTGATCTTCATGTCCCCGCCAAAGCGCCGGGACGCACATCGGGATCAAACCGTCCTTGAACAGATATTCGTACGAGTCGTTGATCAGAGGGGTATGGGAGAAAAAGATCTTGATATCGGAGGATGGCTCCCGCTCGCTTGGCGGAGCCAACGAATGGTGGAAAATGATCTCTGTGCCCTTTTCCTCGTTCAAGAAGTCACCGATCCGCGGCATCAAGATTCCTGCGGAAAGCAGGGGCGACACACTAAGATGAATTCTCGATGCCTGCGTTCGACCGGACATTGAGTTCGTGACATCGGACAGCTTGTCGAAGCACTCGGTCGCAACTTCAAGTAGCTCAATCCCTTGCTTTGTGAGCTCAATCCGTTGATGAAGTCTGGTGAAAAGCTTCGCACCAAGCTCTTGTTCCAAAAGGCGAACCTGGTGGCTGACAGCCGCTTGGGTAACGTTCAACTCGTTCGCCGCCAAGGTAAAGCTAAGATTGCGTCCGACTGCCTCAAAATATCGGATTGCGAGAAGAGACGGTAGACGCTGCTTCATTGTATGTTCCCTTTTTGTATTGGCTGCTCCTCCTCGGTGATGGCAACCGCTTCGGGCCAATTTCGAGATCGACGACGTTCCTGTCAACTGGAGAAGCGGATCCGAAATTCTTCGAGCGGTGAGGGCGTCAACCATTAACTGGGTTCATGCGTACCTCAACAGAGATCAATTGCTGTCGGTTCGTCCTTTCTGAGATAGTCGCACCCTATTCCAGCCGAAGAGCAGAGACGCATGATCGAGACCGCTAATATATCACGCACACTTCTCAGCGACATCGCTGTGACGTCGGATCTGATCGATTTCAATCAACATCTATCTGACATTGGCTATCATACGCTCTTTTCGAGATCAGAGGTCAGCTTCTTTGAAAGGATCGAAGTAAACGACGAGTACCGATCCGAAACGTCGTGCACAGTCTATACAGCGGAATCGCACGCCACCTTTCTGAGGGAGATACTGGAAGGGGACCGTATCTGTATCTCATTCCAGATATTGGATCTTAGCAACAAGGCGGTTCATCTTCTTATGGAACTACAAAATAGCGCGGGCCAGGTTTGCGCGTACCATGAGTGCATGTTGCTTCATGTGAAGAAGATGCCTGAGGGGCCCAAGCCCTATCCCTTCGGCCGCTATCAGCTCGCAAACCTGGTGCACATTTTCAGCAAAGATAAAGACCTGTCCCGTCCGCCGGGTGCGGGCCGCCGGATTGCAATTCGGAGAAGCGCTGAGGGGCAAACGAGCGCAGGTGAAATGTAGGGCATAGCCCGCTTGGTAAACTAGAGGAGAAGCAAGTTGAAGATATTGGTTACGGTCAAGAGGGTCGTCGACTACAACGTGAAGATTCGTGTGGCCGCGGACGGGACGGGTGTTGACCTTGCAAACGTGAAGATGGCCATGAACCCCTTCGATGAAATCTCCGTCGAGGAAGCCTTACGGCTCAAGGAGGCAGGGAAGGCGTCAGAGGTGGTAGTAGTCTCCGTTGGTCCCGCCAAGGCTGAAGAGACCCTGCGCACCGCGCTCGCGATGGGAGCGGACCGAGCAATCCTCGTCGAGACCGATGAGCCTGTGGAGCCCTTGGCAGTCGCGAAAATTGTTCGGGGAGTAGCCCTGGAAGAAGCGCCAGGCCTGATCATAGTGGGAAAGCAGGCAATCGACGATGATTCGAACCAAACCGGCCAGATGCTTTCTGCCTTGCTTGGCTGGTCCCAAGGGACATTTGCGTCAAAGGTCGAGATCGGAACGGACAAGGCGATTGTCACTCGTGAGGTGGATGGCGGTTTACAGACAATCGAACTGAAACTGCCAGCCGTTGTCACTACCGACCTCAGGCTGAACGAACCTCGATACGCATCGCTTCCTAATATTATGAAGGCGAAAAAGAAGCCGCTCGACAAGAGGTCACCAGATGATTTCGGGGTCGATATCAAAGCCCGCCTGAAGCTTATCAAGACGGAAGAGCCTGAGGGTCGAAAGGCCGGCGTTAAGGTCAAGACGGTTGAGGAGTTGGTGTCCAATCTTAAGGCCGCAGGCGTAATCTAAAAATCCGGAGGAAATCATATGGCCATTCTTCTTATAGCTGAACACGACAACGCTAGCCTGTCTGACCAGACGGCTAAAGCGCTCACGGCAGCACTGCAAATCGGCTCTGATGTGCACATCCTTGTCGCCGGCGCACAGGCCAAGGCTGCTGCAGATGCCGCCGCGAACCTCAAGGGCGTCTCCAAGGTTCTACTTGCTGAAGATGCGACGCTAGCAAACCAACTAGCAGAGCCGCTTGCGGCGCTCGTGGTTGCGCTAGCCGCGAGCTACGAGGTGGTTATCGCCGCGGCTACGGCTGTCGGGAAGAATGTCGCGCCTCGTGTGGCAGCGCTTCTGGACGTCGCCCAAGTCTCTGAGATCATCGAAGTGATTTCGAATGATACCTTCAAGCGGCCGATTTATGCCGGCAATGCTATACAGACGATCCAATCCACCGATCCGAAAAAGGTCATAACTGTGCGGACTGCGTCCTTTGCTTCTGCCTCCCAAGGCAACCAGGCTGCCGTCGAGCCCATCTCGGCGGCAGCCGACCCGCAGCTATCGTCGCATGTTTCAGACTCCTTGTCGTCTTCCGACCGACCCGAGCTGACATCGGCAAAAATTATCATTTCGGGTGGCCGGGCACTGGGATCGTCGGAAAAGTTCCGTGAGGTAATTTTGCCCGTTGCCGACAAGCTTGGAGCAGCGGTAGGGGCTTCCCGCGCCGCGGTCGATGCCGGTTACGCGCCCAACGATTGGCAGGTGGGTCAAACAGGCAAGGTTGTAGCGCCAGACCTCTACATCGCTTGTGGTATTTCGGGCGCGATCCAGCATCTGGCCGGCATGAAGGACTCCAAGGTGATCGTTGCGATCAACAAGGATGACGAGGCGCCAATCTTCCAGGTCGCAGACTACGGTCTTGTTGGCGATCTGTTCGAAGTTTTGCCCGCCCTGCAGAAGGCGCTCTGAAAGCCGCATACGACCGAAGTGGAGTACGGCTGCAACTGAATGTTGCGGCCGCAGTTTATTTTCCTGAAGAGAGTTCATTCATGTCTGCCTACGTTCTGACAATCACATGTAAGACAACGCGCGGCATAGTTGCTGCTATCACTGGCTACTTGGCTGAGATCGGCGCCAATATCATTGACAGCTCACAGTTCGATGATCTTGAGACCGGGCTCTTTTTTATGCGCCTGACGTTTGTATCTGAGGTCGGCGCTGACAAATCGGCGATCGCAGAAGGTTTCGAAGCCGTGGCGAAGCGGTTCGAGATGCATTGGCAGTTGCACGACAGTCGGCACCGAATGAAGGTGATGCTGATGGTCTCACGCTTCGGCCACTGCCTCAACGATCTGCTCTATCGCTGGAAGATCGGCGCGCTGCCGATCGACATCGTCGGCGTCGTCTCTAATCATTTCGACTACCAGAAGGTGGTCGTCAATCACGACATCCCCTTCCACCACATCAAGGTGACGAAGGAAAACAAGCCGCAGGCGGAAGCGCAGTTGCTCGATCTCGTCGAGCAGACCGGCACCGAGCTGATCGTGCTCGCCCGTTACATGCAGGTTCTCTCGGACGCGATGTGCCGCAAGATGTCCGGCCGGATCATCAACATCCACCACTCGTTCCTACCGAGCTTCAAGGGCGCCAACCCCTACAAGCAGGCCTACGAGCGCGGCGTGAAGCTGATCGGCGCTACGGCGCACTATGTCACCGCCGACCTCGACGAAGGTCCGATCATCGAGCAGGATACGGCCCGCATCACCCATGCGCAGAGCGCCGACGACTATGTCTCGATCGGCCGCGATGTCGAAAGCCAGGTTCTGGCGCGTGCGATTCATGCTCACATCCATCACAGGACATTCATCAACGGCAACCGCACCGTCGTCTTCCCGGCTAGCCCCGGCTCATTTGCCTCAGAGCGTATGGGGTGACCCATGGTAGTCGTTATCGAGGGAAAGAAGGTAGCTTCCACGGTAATTGAGCGCGTAAAGGACGCGGCAAACGAGCTCAGTCGAACAAGTGGGGTTAAAGCTGGCCTCGCAGTGGTGATCGTGGGTGACGACCCCGCAAGCCATGCCTACGTGGGTGCAAAAAGCCGCATGGCCAAGGAATGTGGGTTTGCGTCGGTTCAGCACACTCTGTCCTCAGAGACGACCCAGGAAGAATTGCTCGAACTAGTCGGAACGTTGAACCAGGATCCTTCAATTCATGGGATCCTGGTCCAACTTCCTCTGCCGAAACACTTGAAGTCCGAGCCCGTTATACAGTCGATTCTTCCCGAAAAGGACGTCGACGGCCTGAATGTGGTCAACGCCGGGAAGTTGGCTATAGGGGACGTGAAGACTGGTCTGGTCTCCTGTACCCCGGCGGGAGCCATGGTGTTTGTCAGGCAAACGCATGGGGAAGACCTATCCGGTTTGCATGCGGTTGTTGTCGGCAGATCAAACTTGTTCGGAAAGCCGATGGCCCAACTGCTCTTGAATGCAAATGCGACGGTGACAATTGCGCACTCGCGTACCAGAGACCTGTCAGCTGTATGCCGGACAGCAGATATCTTGGTCGTGGCAGTCGGGCGTCCACAAATGGTAAGGTATGATTGGGTTAAACCGGGTGCGACGGTCATTGATGTTGGCATCAACCGGATCACTTCGCCTGAGCGCGGCGAGGGCAAGAGCCGTTTGGTTGGAGATGTGGCTTTTGAGGAATGTTCCGAAACTGCCGCGGTTATAACACCGGTGCCTGGTGGTGTCGGGCCCATGACCATCGCGATGCTTATGGCAAATACAATCATTGCGGCCTATCGCTTGACCGGTGCTATCGCGCCAAGCTTCTGAGAAGTTTGGGCCTTCCGCAAGGCAGGGATCCCTTCTTTGATCGTTGCCCCTTACGGACTGCCTCCGTATCCTACCATCTCAAATATAAGGTCATGCCGCGTCCGCTGACGCGGCATGTCGCATAGGGCGTCTAGCGAACCTCATGACAGCCTTGCCTACCAAACTTGCATGACACACTTCCAATATTAGCGTAGGTAATTGAGCTATTAGATATCGTTGCTTGCGAGAATGTCTCGTCGGTTCCTATCCTCTAGGCGTCTATTTGGAGGGTTTAAAACCATGAAGTCGCATGCACGAGTACTAGTATTAGGCGGCGGTATCCACGGCGTGAGCACGCTTTACTATCTCGCGCGCGAGGGTTGGACCGACGTCGTCCTCATCGAAAAAGGCGAACTGACGTCCGGGACGACGTGGCACGCCGCTGGACAATGCCCGCACTTCAACGGGAGTCTCAACTTCGCAAAAATTTGCGATGAGGGCATTAAGATGTACAGTTCCCTTGAGAAGGAAACTGGACAGGCGACGGGATGGCACAAGGCCGGTGGCATTCGACTTGCACGCGACCAAGACGAGTTGAACTGGCATAAAAACGTTGTCGGGATTGCGCGTCAAGCTGGCGTTGAGGCTCATGTCGTTGGGCTCGATGAAATCCGAAAGCTTCATCCTTATCTCGAGCTTCACGATGTCGTTGGTGGCACCTACACTCCCAATGATGGTCACGTAGACCCCACGAGCGCCACCAACGCGTTTGCCATCGCGGCGCGTGCCCTTGGCGCCACGATCTACAAGCACACGCTTGCCTCCGATATTAAGCGAACCGGTGACGGATGGACCGTGTATACCGACAAGGGCAACATCACATGTGAGCACCTCGTGATTGCTGCCGGCTTCTTTACCACAAAGGTTGGCAACTGGCTCGGACTCAAGGTTCCGCTTGTGAACGTGGTTCATCAGTACCTTGTTACCGATCCGGTGGAGGAACTCCGCGATCGTCCCGGCGAATTGCCGGTTGTTCGTGACCCCGGCTCTTCCTCTTACATGCGGCAGGAGCAGAAGGGGTTGTTGGGCGGGCCCTACGAGACTGCTGGAATCCGACTCCACACAAACGATGTTCCGTGGTCGTTTGATATGGATCTTCTTCCACCAGACCTCGACCATATCGCACCTTGGCTCGAACAAATGATGGAACGCATGCCGCTCTTTGGAAGCGTTGGCGTTCGCCGCGTGATTTCTGGCTTTATCGCACACACCCCGGACCTTGTACCGCTGGTTGGTCCAGCCCCCGGACTGAAAAACGTCTGGCTCAACTGCGGTTCCACGACAGGTATTGCCCAGGGTCCCGGCTGCAGTAAATACTTGGCGCAGTGGATGGTCCATGGTGCCGCCGATATCAGCATGACAGGTCTCGATCCGCGCCGCTATGGCGACATCCACAACAGCGATTGGGTGCGGGAGCGCACGATCGAAGCCTCGTCGCACATGTATGACCTGCACCCGCCGGGTTATTACTACAAGAGCGGCCGCCCATTGCGCGTTTCCCCTATTCATGAAGAACTGGCTGCAAAGGGCGCGCAATTCGGCGAATCGATGGGTTGGGAGCGCGTAAAATACTTCTCTAACGGCGAACCGGAACACATGAGCTACAGCCAAAACAGCTCGTTCAATAAGGTTGCGGCAGAGTGCAGGGCCGTCCGTGAATCAATCGGAGTTCTCGACCTTTCGAGCTTTTCCAAGTTCGAAGTCAGCGGAGCTGACGCTGAAGCGTTCATCAATCGCACCTTTGCAAACCGAGCCCCGAAGAAGGCCGGCGATATCGCGCTTTGCCATCTCCTTACCCACGGGGGGGAAATCGACGCCGAAATCACTGTCACGCGCATCGATGAGCAGCTTTTCTATATGACGAGCGCCGGTTCCATGCAGGTGCGCGACTTCAACCTCCTTAGCGCGGCTCAAGACCCGGACGAGGAGGTGAAGATTGCGGACATTACCGAGAACTACGGTGTGTTGGTTGTCTCGGGTCCTCGGACTCGTGACGTTCTGTCTCGTATCACCGATGCGGATCTCAGCACGGCCGCGTTCCCATGGCTGAAAGCCCGCACTATTCAGATCGAAGGCGCAAGTGTCCGCGCGCTGAGAATTTCCTACGCCGGTGAGCTAGGCTGGGAACTCCACGTCCCAATTGGTGCTCTGCGCAAGGTTTACCTCTCACTGATGAAGGCCGGTGCAGATCACGGCATCAGGGACTTCGGCCTGTATGCCCTGAACTGCTTGCGCATGGAAAAAGCTTACCGTGGCTTCGGTTCTGAACTGACGAACGAAATCTCACTTGTCGAAGCCGATATGGACCGCTTCTACTCGCTTAAGAAGGAAAACTTCGTTGGCAAGGCCGGAATTGAGAAGCGCCTCGCCGAAGGGGTGAAGATCAAGCTCGCTTACGTGACAGTCGATGCTCCGCATCTCGACGTAATTGGTCAGGAGCCAGTGTATTCCGGCGACCGCATCATCGGCTCAGTTACATCGGGTGGCTTTGGCCATGCAGTTGGCAAGAACCTGGCCTTCGTCTATGTCGAGCCGGAATTCGCAGCCAAGGACGCAACATTCGACATCGAAATGAATGGCGAACGCTACAAGGCAATCGTTTTGGGCGATCCGATTTATGACCCTGCCAATGAACGCCTGAGGGCTTGAGTGTGCGGTGCTGAGCACGAGTTCTACAAGACTGTTCTAGATAGCAAACCGCTTCCGGGAAAGCATTTCTCGGAAGCGCCAGTGAGCATACAGAAGGCGCTGTGGCATTCGCCCAGAGGCACCTCGCTCCTCTCCGTTGTTGCCAATCGATGACGTTCGGTGCGCCCGTCGCGGGTGCGGACGCTTTCTTCGTTCTCGCTGTCATTGATCGCGGGCAAGCACTTCTATGCCACCCTTCTCCGCGAAGAGGTGTGGCAGCAGCGGAACGGCCAAAAAAAGTAGGCCAACTAACAAGAGGAGAACGGTTCAATGAAAATGATAACGTGGCTAGCAGCAGCAGTGTTTGCAGCCTTCGCCATTCCGGCAAACGCAGAGTTCGTTAAGCTCTCTGACGACCTAACAATCCATTATCAGACCGCCGGGCGGGGTGATCAGGTCGTTCTTTTTGTGCCCGGGTGGACCATGGCAGCCGATGTTTTTGAAAAGCAGATGGCTCATTTCGCCGATTCAAAGACCTACAAATTCATTTCCTATGACCCAAGAAGCCAGGGTCAGTCCACGCATACCAGTGAGGGCAATTTCTACGAACAACACGGCCGTGACCTCGCTCTTTTCATCGAGAAACTCGGTTTGAAAAATATCATTCTCGGCGGATGGTCATGTGGTGGCTTCGATGTTCTTTCGTATGTCCATCAGTACGGGAACAGCAATCTAAAGGGCTTTATCATGATTGATGCTGCGCCCTCGGGTCTTGGCGTGGATAACACAAAGGATTGGGTTTGGTACAACCAGGATGACCACGATGGCTTTCGTGAGTACTTCACCCAAGGCCCGCTGATTGATCGCGAAAAAAATAATACGGAATTCGCACAGTGGATGGTCAAGAATGCTACGCCGGAATACTTGGATTGGATTACAAGAATTTCCAACATGACATCGTCTGGCGTGGCTGCTCTCCTGAACGAGTCGTCAGCCTATCAAAATTATCGTGACGACCTGAAAGGTATGGAAGGCAAGGTTCCGCTTCTCTACGTTGTTCGTGAGGACTGGAAAGACACCATGCCCGCGTGGTCGAAAGCCAACACTCCTTCGGCAATGCGGAAAATTATGCCGAAGCATATGTCGTTCTGGGAGGACGCGCCTCTGTTTAATGGATACCTCGACGAATATCTCAAGACTATCAAGTAGTTTTGAGACTGCCCCTGTCGCTTTGGACAGGGGCTTCCCTGCTCGGTAACCAAGATGTTGATTTGCGCTGACAAGTGACCCGCATTTGCGCCGACAATTGGCTCTGACACCTCATCTACCCACCATCGACTTCTTGGACGCTTGGACTGCATCCAGTACTCCCGCGGCTGGGCCGTTGGCTTGCGGGCACATTGACCTGTTGAAGCGCTGGGTCGTCTACGCAATGCTTCAAAAAATTCTTGATGGGAAGATCATGTCTTGCTGCTTAGCACTCTTGACGGAAGTGTAGCGACTTATAGCAAGGCCGGCAGCGTCGATTTCAGAGCGTCGTCCGCTCACAAGATCGCTGATGACGAGCGCGGACCCTGTACTCATTGTCCAGCCGAGCGTGCCATGCCCGGTGTTTAGATAGAGGCCCGCGACCTTGGTCGGCCCGATAACCGGGGTGCCGTCCGGGGTCATCGGACGGAGACCTGACCAGAAGCTCGCCTTCGCGACATCGCCGCCCGGAAAGAGATCTGTGACGGAATGCTCGAGCGTACGTCTGCGTGCTTGGCCAAGATCGTTGGTATAGCCGGAAATCTCTGCCATCCCGCCGACGCGGATTCTGTCGCCAAGACGGGTGATCGCAATTTTGTATGTCTCGTCCATGACCGTTGACTCTGGCGACCGGGTCGCGTCGATAATTGGAACAGTCAGGGAATAGCCCTTGACCGGATATACTGGGAGCTTGATGCCGAAGGGCTTCACAAGGAGAGGAGAATAGCTTCCAAGAGCGACGACGACTGCGTCGGCAGCGACCCGCCCGCTATCCGTCAGAACGCCCTTGACCCGTCCGGCTTCTACGTCCAGGCCATTGATCTTCGTGCCGTATGAGAAGCGAACTCCGAGCTCTTCCGCCTTCCTTGAAAGAGCGTTCGTGAACTTGAAGCAATCTCCGGTTTCATCGTTCGGAGTGAGTAGGCCGCCGACGATCTTCTCGCGGACATGTCCGAGCGCAGGTTCGCATCGAATGCAGCCATCGCGATCGAGCACCTCATAGGGGATACCATCCGCTGCGAGCGCCTTGACGTCCTTCGCTGAAGCGTCGACCTGCGCCTGCGTGCGGAATAGCTGTAGCGTCCCCCGCATGCGCTCGTCATAGGCAATCCCCGTTTCGTCTCGAAGCGTGGCAAGCGCATGGCGGCTATAATCGGAGAGGCGCAGCATTCGGCTTTTGTTCAGTGCATAGCGTTCGGAAGTACAGTTCGCCAGCATTCTCGTCATCCAGGCGAGCATTGCTGGATCAAACTTAGGCCGAAGGATAAGCGGCGCGTGCTTCATGAAGATCCATTTCAACGCCTTCTGAGGAATGCCAGGAGCAGCCCAGGGAGAGCAATATCCGAAGGAAACCTCGCCGGCGTTGGCAAAGCTCGTTTCGAGCGCTGGCCCAGTCTGGCGGTCGATGACAACGACTTCGTGCCCGGCCTTCGCCAACTGGTACGCGGACGTGACGCCGATGATCCCTGCGCCGAGAACTGCGACTTTCATGATACCCTCTTTGATTTGGCTCTTCCGGCCATTAACGATATTGACGATGATAGCGATGGCCGAGGCCGGTCAGAATTTCATAGGAGATCGTTCCGGCCTCCGATGCGACGTCCTCTAGGGTGCGATTGGGACCGATCACCTCCACGAGGGAGCCCAAGCGAATCGTGCCATCGGGAAGGGCGCTGATGTCTATTGTGATGCTGTCCATGGACACTCGGCCGACGACTGGCAGTCGAACGCCGTCAAAGAAAACCGCGCCGCGGTCGCTCAGTGAGCGGGGCAGGCCATCAGCGTATCCCGCGGCAATGGTGGCGAGCCGAGTTTCCTTGTGGGTGACATGGACGCCCCCATAACCCACCTTGGTGCCGGCAGGAACAGTGCGGGTTTGAATCACGGCCACGTCGAGACGAACGACCGCTTCAATTGAACTGGGATAATCCGATGGAACTCCCCCATAGAGAGCGACACCCGGCCGGGCGAGACCCACGCGGTAGGGGTTGCCAAGGAACAATCCGCCTGAATTTGCGAAGGACAGCTTGTGGCCCGGGAACTCCTCCGCGATCGCGCGTAACTCTTCGAGTTGCTCCCAGTTCTGGATGCTCTCCGCTTTATCGGCTGAAGCAAGATGGCTCATCAGGAAGAGGATATCGATGTCGGTCCCGCGAGCGATCTCCGCGGCAAGCTGCGGACGCTCCTCAGGCGGAAACCCGAGACGCGACATGCCCGTGTCGAACTGTAACGCTGCGGGCAGTCTGCGCCCGAGCTCGCGTGCGGTTCTTGACCAGTTCCGCCACTGCTCCATCGAGTTTATAACGGGAACAATATTCTCATATGCGCAGATGTCTTCATTGCCAGGCTGCAGCCCATTCAGAACGAGAATACTGGCGTCTTGAGGCAGGGCAGGGCGAAGCTTCGCCGCCTCCATAAACTGCGCGACGAAGAAGTGCCGGCATCCGCGCTCGTAGACGGTCTTCGCCACGCGCTCGGCCCCAAGGCCGTATGCGTCGGCTTTAACAACGGCTGCCGCACCATTCGGTCCAGCTCTGTGCGACAGAGCTAGGTAATTGCGACCCAAAGCCCCAAGGTCGATGGTGAGATAGCCGGTGGCACCATCTACGCAACCGACATCGTCGATATGCAGCTCGCTTGATCGTACTGTTTGCAAGTTCTCGTCCCCGTAGTGTGATCTCTCGAATGCTATTGAAATTATCTTCGAATTTCTCAGCAAATACGATTTGATTATTCGAAAAAGGCGTGTTTTGAAGTTGGAACCATTAAGATTTTGAGGAATCCATCGTGCCGTCATTAGACGCAATTGATCGCAACATAATCCGCCTTCTTCGTCTCGATGCTCGGACATCGAACGCGAGGCTAGCTGAGGAGGTGGGATTGTCCCCATCTGCCTGCATGCGTCGTATCAAGATCATGGAGGTGTCTGGTGTGATCCGCGGCTACACAGCTCTGGTGGATACCTCGAACGTCGAGTCGACCATCGCAGTGATCATTAACATTACGCTTGAGCGTCAGACCGAGGACCACCTCGACCGCTTCGAGGCAGCAGTTCGACGATATCCGGAGATCCGCGAATGTTTTCTAATGACGGGCGGCTCCGATTATCTGCTCCGTGTTGAAGTTGCCAATGCTGGCGACTTCGAGCGCATCCATAAGGAGATACTCTCAAAGTTGCCAGGAGTCCTTAGAATCCACTCAAGCTTTTCAATCAGGAACGTCCTCGCAACGAAGCCGAAGCGTGTTTAGGTATGAGAGGAGGCCTTCGTGCTGAATATGTGTGTTTGTTCGCAGTTTCGTTATCGGCATTCACGATGCCAGAAGACGCTTGAGACAATTGAAGAAAATCTGGCAGTCCCGGCGGACTGGTATTGGATCAACGGTTCGGTCTGAAAAATACAAAGCCGGACGACCGATCCCTCGCGGCCAGCCCGCTCCTCTGTGGATGAGTCCGGCTTTTGGAAGAATTCCCTGTTAGCTTCGCCGATCTAGATGGCCGTCGGAAAATTTTCCGCCGCCTCGCCAAAGCTGCCCGACAACTCGCCAAGCGCTTGTTCACCCGTTGATTCTGGGTAGCGAGATCGCGCTTCAGAATTCGCAATCGACCGCGAACCCATCTTGCTGGCTTCTACCAAGCCCTTGCTGCCGAGGTCGTAGCTTACAAAGCCGACCGTAACGCATGATACAACCGCTGCTCCGACAACGATGCTAGCAGATTTCAGTTTTATTGAATGCTTCAGAGATACCCGTTCCTCTGCCTTCCCGTGGTCCCTCCTACATCTGTAAAATCCGCGCTGGTCTCCTTGAGCGATGCCGGAAATGCTGCGTGGCATCCTCGGATACTATCGCCAGGAACACGCGGCTACGGCCGCGCCGATATCTGCCGCAATGTCCTCGACTGAAGCTAAACCATTTATCCGAACCAGCTTCCCCTGATTTTCGTAATATTCAGACAGTGGCTTGGTTGCCTGCCGGTAGGCGTTCATTCGAATCTCAAACGATTCTCTATTGTCGTCAGAACGGACTTTTCGCCCAGAAGCAGCGTCGATCTCCGCTCGCCTTTGTATCCTTGAGAGTAACTGCGAGTCGTCCACCGTCAACTCGACCGTGAGGTCGATCCGCATACCGGCGTCGGCTAAGATATCGTCCAACGAGGCGGCCTGGGCCAATGTTCTTGGGAAGCCATCGAGAATGAAGCCAGCTGACGCGTCAGGATAAGCGAGCCTCTCCTTTACCACTCCGACAACGACTTCATCTGGAACCAGGCCGCCGCTATCGACATAACCTTTCGCGATCGTTCCAATGGAGGTTCGACCTTCTATGGCCGCTCGCAAAATATCGCCTGTTGAGAGGGCGGGAATGCTCTTAGCTTTCGCCAGAAGCGATGCTTGCGTGCCTTTGCCGGCACCGGGAGGACCAAGAAAAACAACTCTCATTAATGTCAGCCGATTTGTGTTGCGATCTGCTAGTCACACGTTGATCGTGTAGTAGATTCGACAGTTGGGCCTGGAGACTTGAAGAGCGAGAAGAAAATGGGGGCATGGTCAGCCCCCACGCGTTCTCATGCCGATTGTGCAGTAAGCCTTTTGCCCGCTCGTGCCTCGAGTAGGTTTGTCAACCAATCCGGATCCATTTCCGGGGTCGACGACAACAATAACTGCGTATAGTCGGCAAATGGCGGGGAAAGAACCTGCGTCTTAGCGCCGGCTTCAATGATTTTGCCGGACTTAAGAACAACCACTTCATCGGCGATGGCCTGCACTAGCCCGATGTCGTGGGTGATGATGACAAAAGAAACCCCGAGGTTCTTCTGTATGTTAACGAGAGTTTTCAGGATTCCCTCCGCCACCACCTGATCAAGTGCGCTTGTCACTTCGTCGCAGATGATCAATTTTGGCGAGGCGGCCAGTGCACGCCCAATGCAAACTCTCTGCTTCTGTCCGCCCGATAGCTCGTGAGGGAAGCGATCATACATTCGCTTGGGGTCAAGCTCGAGGGTCTCCAATATTTCACACACGCGTCGCTTGAGAGCTTGTCCTCTCAAGCCGGAGTAAAGGCGAAGCGGCCTTGCAATAACATCGCCTATTCTTTGTTTTGGATTGATCGCTTTATCCGGGTACTGGTGGACCATCTGTATCGACTGCAATTGCTGCCGGTTCCTTTTGGAGGTCTGCGGGGGGAGAGGTTGCGCCTCAAATGTGACTTCACCCGACGCGAGTGGTAGAAGTCCCGTTATGACCCTCGCGAGAGTGCTCTTGCCACTTCCAGACTCCCCAACAATGGCTACGGTACGGGCCTTGGGGACGTCGAAAGTGATGTTGTCGAGGACCTTGAAATCTCCGTAGAGTGCGCTGATGTTCTTTACTGACATCAGCGGAGCTTCGTCAGGGCGAGCACGCTCTTCAGTCTTAAAGTTGCGGATTGCCCAGAGGGATTTGGTATATTCTTGTTTTGGGCTGGCAAGCATTTCCCGTGTGGGAGCCTCCTCGACCGCCTTACCATTGCGCATCACCATAATTCTATGCGCCATCTGCGCAACAACCGCGAGGTCATGCGTCACATAGATCGCGGACGTTCCGTAATGCTCAACTATAGATCGAATTGAGGCCAGGACACCAACTTGTGTTGTCACGTCAAGAGCAGTTGTTGGTTCATCAAAGATGATAAGGTCTGGTCGACAAACCATAGCCATCGCAGTCATCGCGCGTTGCAATTGTCCGCCGGATACCTGGTGGGGATACCGGAACCCAATTAAGCCTGGTTCTGGCAACATCATTTCGGTGAATAGTTCCTGAACCCGCTTGCGAGCTTCAGAGGATGACATCAGGCCATGTTGAACCGCAGTTTCCACACACTGATCGTTGAGTTTGAAGGACGGGTTGAACGAGGCAGACGCCGACTGAGCGACGTAGGCGATCCTAGCGCCCCTGAGCGTCTCCAAGGAGCGCCGGTCCATCCCAACCAACTCGCTGCCGTCGAAAAGTATAGAGCCGCCGATGATTCGGCACCCAGGTTTTACAAAGCCCGCCGCAGCCAAGCCGAGCGTCGATTTTCCCGCTCCCGATTCACCGATCAAGCCAAGGACTTCTCCCCGTTTCAGGTTAAGGCTGACGTTGTCGATGATCAACGACCGGCCTTGTGCTGACACCGCTTCAACTTGGAGATCCGATATTGTCAAAAGATTCTTGCTACTCATAGCGCGCTGCCTCGTCTGATTTTGCCCAAATACCAATCCACAACGAGGTTGACGGCCACCGTCATCAGCGCGATGGCCCCGGCGGGCAGGAGTGGGGTTACGTCACCGAAAGCGATAAGCGAGGCATTTTCACGCACGAGTGCGCCCCAGTCAGCGGTTGGTGGCTGAAGGCCCAAACCTAGAAACGAGAGCGAACTAATGAACAGGATAACGAAGCTGAATCGCAAGCCAAATTCCGCCAGCAGATTTGGAAAGGCAACGGGAACCACTTCCCTGAAGATGATCCATGACAGGGATTCGCCTCGAAGTTTGGCGACGTCCACAAACTCTTGGTTGACGATTGATACGGAGAGCGAACGCGAGAGTCGAAACACTCGGGTGGATTCCAGAACACCGATCACAAGGATGAGGGAGTATGCAGACGATCCCACGACTGTCAGAATCAACAGCGCGAAAATGAGCTGCGGGATCGCCATTAAGAGGTCAATCAACCGGCCCAAGGCCAAATCGATCCATCCCCCCAGGACGGCTGCCGCTGTTCCGAGAGCGGATCCGAGAAGAAACGCGAGACAAGTGGTAACAAACGCGAGACCAATTGTGTTTCTTGCACCGTAAATGAGGCGGCTTAATATGTCTCTGCCGATGTTGTCGGTCCCCAAGGGGTGGGCATATGACCAAGGCTCGTAAGCCCCACCCACGCTAGCGGTTTCACCGTAAGGAGCTATCCACGGGGCAAAGATTGCAGACGCGACCAGACAGAAAATGACGATAGCGCCAAGTGAAGCGAGGGCAGATTCGGTCGAAAACGAGCGAGCCGGGCTTTGGGTGATGGTCGTGGACTTATTTATCATGGCGCAGCCGAGGATTTGTGAGGACAATCAGAATATCGGCCGTCGCGTTCACCAGAATGTAGATGCTGGCGAATATGAGACACACAACTTGTACGACTGGCATGTCACGCTTTACGACCGAATCGACGAGCAACTGGCCAAGCCCGGGGTAAACGAAGACCGTTTCAACGATCACCACCCCCACGACCAAATACGCCAGATTGATGGCAGTAACATTGATTATTGGAGCCAAAGCATTTGGCAATGCGTGTACGAGGATCACCCGGAACCGTGAGTTCCCTTTCATTTGGGCCATCTGAACATAGTCTTCGCCGAGAACGTTCAGGATCGAAGATTTCACGACGCGCATTACGTAGGCGACGATAACGAGGCCGAGAGACATTGCCGGAAGAACGAGACGATCCAGCCGTTGGAGCAGGTCCATTGATGGCGACACTCGAGACAAGGCGGGAAACCAACCCAGCTTAACTGCAAAAACGACCACTAGCGCGTAGGCGACAAAGTATTCCGGCAGCGATATAACCGCCAGGCCCGCAACGTTTGTTGCTCGATCAAATGCGGAGCCGCGGAGAAGGGCGCCTAGAAACCCTAGAAGATAGCCGAGCGGAATAGCGATTATCGCGGTGAACCCGGCGAGGAAAAAGGTATTGCCCAATCGTGACCCGATCAGATCAGAGATAGTGCGGCCGGTGGCAATAGATTTCCCAAGATCTCCGGAGAAAATACCTCCCAACCATTGGTAGTAGCTGACATACCCTGGGGTATCCAAGCCAAGTTGGTGACGCAGCGCGGCTACGTTTTCAGGTGTCGCAGATTGGCCCAACAGTTGCTGGGCTATGTCTCCTGGTAGGAAGCGCACCGCCCCAAAGACAATTGCAGACACTAGGATCAGTGTCACAACTGCCAAGAGCAAACGCGTGAATATGAGCATTCTTACTGATTGCATGTCTTTGCTACGCCGTAATTTGAGTTGGAGCCGGGGTCGAGGCATCGGCTCAATGACCGCGTAAGCGGCCGCAGCACATAAATCGGCGTCCCACGGGCATTATCTCATGACCGTGGGGCACCTTCAACGGCTTACGACTGAAGCCAAGCACGCTCCGCGATACGGGCACCCATCATGGTGCGAACGCCATCCGGCTCGACGCCTTGGACTTCTGGTGCGTAGGCGTCGATGATGGACGGCAACATGAAGATGGCAATGCCGCTATCGTCATGTGCGAGCAGCTGCATTTCATCGTAGATTTCTTTTCGCTTCGCGAAATCATCCGTCTGACGCCCTGCGACCAACAGCTTGTCGAATTTCTCGTTCGACCAAGGCCTTGCCAGCCGATTCTTGAAGAAGGGCTGCGGAATCAACTGCGCCCGAATAAGCCGCGTCGCTGACCTGCAGCGTGAGGTCGAGTTTCTCAACGCCTGCCTTCTTAAGGTAGAACTTCGCCTTTTCGGGATCATATTCACGCTGAGGCAGGTCTTTATTGAAGAAGGGATCATTTGGCGGGATTGGATTGTCGTTCCCGATGGCTCCAAAGCCGCTGCCCACAAATTCAACCATCTTTTTACGATCAATTGCCGATTTAACCGCGAGCCGGGCATTGACGTCGGAAAACATCTTCGATTGGCAGTTCATATCGATGTTAGTGCAGGATCCCCCCTCGGACGTGATCAAATTCACACCGCCTTGCGCTTTCAAGCGCTTCGCGATCTGTGAATTGAGTTTGGATACGCCTTGGACTTCGCCCGTCATCAGTGCGTTTGCGGCAGCGGTGTCGTCATTGACGAAAACGAGATCAAACTTGTCAACGAAAGCGCGGTCGGGTTTCCAATAGTTTTCGTTTCGCTCCGTTTCCAGCACGACACCAGGTTCGAATCGGACGAGTTTGTAGGGCCCAGTTCCGACAAAATTGGCGAAATCTGTGAAGCCCTCCGGAATGATCACAAGGTGGAAGTCACCGAGAATGACGGGGAGGTCGGGCGTGCCCGTCTTGTGCTTGATGGTAACCTTGAGGTCGCCATCGGCAGCAATGTCGTCGATGTCGGCAAGCAGGCCGGCGGCGGCGGAAGTCGAGCCCTTCGCGATGTGTCGCTTCAACGAGTATACGACGTCGGCGGCCGATAGGGTCTTACCATTATGGAAGGTGACGCCGGATCTCAGCTTGAAGCTCCAACGCTTGAATGCGTCACTGCTTTCCCAGCTTTCCGCAAGTTCCGGAATGGGCTTCTTATCCTTGGTAATTTCAACCAAGCAATTCCCCAATGTCAGGCCGGCAGTAAACTGAGGGCTGTCCAAATAGGTCATCGGATCGAGAGTGTCCGACGTGCTGCCCGGCGACATTGCCACTCGAAGTGTGCCACCCTTCTGCGGAGCTGCCGCCCACGCTCCTCGGGTCATCAGGCCCGGAGGAAGCAGCAGCGCGGCGCCTGCAAGCGAGGTGCCCTGAATAAAACGCCGGCGCGTTGGAGTGAGGAATCGCGATTCATTTGTCATTTCACTCTCCCGATTAAGGGGAGCCCTGAGGCCATCCCCTCGATTTGTTCCCAGATTACTTTGTCGTGTTTGGGAGTTACGGGTAGTGAACAGGTACTCCCAACACCCTCATTACAGGCGCAGAGGGCCAAGGGGCGCAAACAAAATGAATTTTTGCGGATATTGAGAATTCTAATGCGCGACTTAAAGGCGCGACAAATGCCGCGCCCAGAACATACAAAATCTGAAGTGATTCCAGAGATGTGCGAGCCGCCGGATACATTCTACAAGGCCTCTCGGGCTGCTGCGCGCGGATTAGCCTTACTCGGCCGCTTGCAATTTACTCATAGTTTTCTCCTCAAGGAATTTTTTCGCTTCGTCACAGTACCAATCCGTGAACCGTTCGCACCAGGACTCTGCCTCGGGCATGTATGGGCCAGGCTCATAGCCTGTTGAGCCGACGCCCTTTTGATTTATTTCGGTTAGGAAAACATCCTGATTATTCGTCGTTTCCCAAAGCTGGCGCAGCTTTTCGATATCGTAGTCCTCCCCTGCCACCGCATCTTTATGCACGAGCCATTTCGAGTGAACGAGGGTTTGCTTGGCATTGAGAGGCATCACCGAGAAAGTGAAAACGTAATCAGGGAGCGCAATATTGTAGCAATGAGACTGCAGGCTCCATCGGAGATAGCCAAGATCGGCGACATCGTCGCTCAGCAACTTGCGGACGTCATAGTTGCCGTCCATTGTCATCGATTTGATGCCCGGTCGCAAAGGCACGTGTCCAGTAGAATACCAGCTACCTTCTTGATGGCTGGTGGGGATACCGCGCTTCGTCAGTTCGGAATAGAAAGCGACGTTGTGTGGGTCGTCATGATCAAGCGTGAATCCATTGACAAGCGACAGACAAAGCTCGGGATGTCCAACGTCGCAATGTGCACATTCTCGCGCATTTTCCATCGCAAGTTTCCAATTGGCATTTTCTACAATTTTTTGATGATGCACGACCTTTCCGTCAAGCAAATTGTATCTGCTAATCAGAGGCTCGAAGGCATCCCTGAAGGGTGTAAAATCGGGAGCGTCACTGCTAAGTGCAACGTATACAGTACCAGCGACGCGCTCGACCTGAATTTCGCGAAGCCCAAACGATTTCTTTTCGAAATCCTGGTCCATACCAGTCGCCCCGACCAGTTCTCCTTCGAGCGAGTATGACCATTGGTGATAGGGACAGACGATCCGTTGGCAACGGCCCTCACCTTCGGCGAGGATTTGAGCCCCCCTATGCCGGCATGTATTGAAGAAACCTCTTATGTCGCCCCCGCGCGTGCGAACCAGGACGATTGGAGTATTTCCTATCATCATGCTTAGATAATTGCCGCTGTTGGGAAGCTCAACTTCGAAGGCCGCGAAGATCCAGTGCCGATAGAATATAGACTGCAGATCGAAATTATGGACTTCTTCGTCCGTGTATAGCTCCTGCGGAAGTGTATAATGAGGCTTACGTTTCAGAAGCGTCTGATATATGCTTTCGCTATTCATTGTTAGGCTCCAAGCGCTGGTTCATTTACATATCGAGTACAAGGGAATTTGTTAGTGAACGTGAACAACAGAGAGCCACTAGATCATTGGCCCGTTTTTCGCTTTCACTGAGGACCCTGTCGCGATGGTCAGGTAGACCTTCCACTATCGGTGTCAGACATGCGCCGCAGACACCCTGTTCGCACTGACTACCAACACAAACTCCATGGTCTCTAAGGACCCGCAAGATTGACTTTCCGGGCGGAATGTCGAAAATTTGCCCCGTGCTCGCTAACTTGACTGTGAAAGGCTGATCGTCTGTGTTGCCGTCGAGCGGTTCGAAGGAGTCCAGGCGCACACTGCCTACTGGCCAATGGCCTGATTTTGAGGTTACTGCGTTCATTAAGCCTGGTGGGCCGCAGCAATAGACTGCGGTCCCGCTCACAAAGTCTGAGAGAATACCGTCAAGATCTATGCGCTGGTTCTCATCGTCAAAATAGAATTTCACCTTGTCCTTGAACGGATCGCAAGCCAGGATGTCGGCAAATGCAGCCTCACCACGACTGCGCGCAGCGTAGTGAACCTCGAAGCTAGATCCCGACTGTTCGAGATGTTTTGCCATTGAAAGGATCGGTGTTATGCCAATTCCGCCGGCAACGAGAATATGCTTACGCGCTGAGTCCTGAAGGGAAAATGAGTTTGCGATGCCGCGCACTCTTAGCGTATCACCCGTCTTCACGTCATGATGGATGAACTGCGATCCGCCACGCCCAGTGACTTGATGAAGTACGGCTATGCGCAGGGCATCCGGTTCCGAACCCGTGTCGGTTAGCGAATAGGTTCTGATCATGCCATTCGGCAGTGCAATCGTAATGTTGCTTCCTGGCGTATACACCGGGATTGGAAAACCGTCGGTTCTCCTAAGCTCGTAAGATCGAATTCTATCGGTCTCACGATTTATTCTTGCTACGATGACATCGAATTCCATTGATGCAGTACCGAGGCTGTTTCGTTGGCTGCATACTGCATGAAGGTGCTTTTCGCGCGCAAATGACATATGTCACAGAGTTACATGACAAATCATCATCTAATGGGGCAGCAATGAAGGGCCTTCCGCCGAGCGAGCAACTCCTGGCGTTCAAGCTTGTCGCGGAGCTAGAGAGCTTCACCGAAGCCGCCCATTCGCTTAACCTCACTCAGTCAGCTGTTAGCCATCAAGTCGCCAGACTGGAACGCAGGATCGGCTTTCGTCTCTTTAACCGGAGTTCGCAGCATTTGACGCTAACTGATGCAGGGGAGAGATACTATGCTGCCATCGCCCAGCCTCTGTCCGACCTTTTAGATGGGCTTGAGCGGATGGGCGACCCGATGGGCCCAAGACGTTTAATCATCCAGGTCGAGTCGGGCTTTGCGGCCGCATGGCTATCTCCCAGACTGCAGCGTTTCGTGAACCTACACCCGGGGATTCAAGTCGAACAACGGCGAGCGGCAACGCTAAATCTCAGCGACGGGGTCGAACTCGCTGTCAAATGGGGAAATGGTCATTGGCCTCATCACGATGCCGAGAAGCTCTTGCAGGTGGACTATACGCCACTCTGCTCGCCACAACTTGCTCAGGCGGGACCAGGGATCCATAGACCTGACGATTTGCGTAAGCAAACCCTGATCCATGATCGTCAATATCGCGAGTGGCGATTGTGGTTCGAACTGGCGGGCGTGACGGATGCAGAGACAAAGCGGGGCCACGTTGTGGACGACACCAACGTCCTGATCGATATGGCTATCTCTGGGCAGGGTGTGGCTCTTTGTTCGCCGCAACTCGCGCAACGGGCAATCGACGCTGGCCAGCTTGTCGTTTTGTTTCCAAGGTTTCGCCTCAAGACCGAGGAGGCTTATTTTCTCGTAACCAGGAAGGGATCTCGTTTATCTCCGCGAGCAGAAGCGTTTGCTGTTTGGCTTAAGACGGAAGCTAAAACTCACACTGACTAGGTGTGGAGTAGTCCCGCGGGCGAGGCCCGCATTTGGCCAAAGCCTCGAGCGGCCGACCGGCGCTAGCTAAGCATATCTAGGCTATGTAGCCGAACCGAGCTCAGTTCCGCGAGGATCAGATCATCGCCGTCGTTCCGGGAAGGCCGAACGCTTCCGCCAGCGGTTCTCCCTTTCATTATTGTCAGTTTTCAGCGTGCGCTTTTTTCGTGCCCAATGTCACGAATGCCATAGGGTAATAGACCCCGCTTATCGTGCTGAATGACGAGTTCGCTTTTGATTGGCGGAACAGCCCGGCTAGCGCAGTTTGGCCGTTCGCAAATGCGGCATGAAATTCCGATTGGTTCAAACGCCGATTGGTTTCTGAGGTCGAGACCGTCCGCGTAGACAAACCGATCAGCATAAGAAATTTCGCAACCCAGTGCGAGAACATAGTCTTGCCTTGCCGAATGGAAGCCTCTCGCGCCTTTGGCAACGTGCGTTGCAACACACAGATAACGCACGCCATCAGGGGTCTCAGCGAGTTGACGTATGATTCCTTTCGACGCTTCAAAAGCCCGATGGGCATTCCAAAGAGGACAGGCGGCGCCGAAGCGGGCAAATTGAAGTTTAACAGCGCTGTGGCGTTTCGTGATGTTTCCCGCTCGGTCGATCCGCGCGAAGTAAATGGGTGTTCCTTTCTCGCCGGGACGCTGCAATGTCGAAAGGCGGTGGCAAACTTGTTCCAAGCTGGTTCCAAATCGAGCTGACAGCAAGTCGAGATCGTGACGAACTTCTTGAGCGGCTTCGAGAAACTTTCTGTAAGGCATAATGAGCGCGCCCGCGAAGTAATTGTGCAAGCCTATGCGACAGATCTCGATGGCTTCCGCGGTCCTGAATCCCGCGCTCCCGGCTATTCCGTCAACCATCGCGCCGGCGTGAAGTTGCGCAATCTGGAGCGCAATCTGAAAGTCGCGTGTTGCCGGCGGAAGGTATGCATTCAAGGTGAGCGTGCGTGTATCGGCATCAAAGTGCCGCACTAGACCGTCTGTATCCCCCGCACGTACAATGCGAACCATGCAGCGATCCTCAAGAAAGGAAGTCAGGGCCACATGCGTGTCTTGCGTGCCGATCTGCAGCTCCGACGCCATCTTCTCAGCGAAAAAATCCAAGTCATTGACATAGTTATCAACGAAATGAAAAAAATCGCGAACTTCCTCATAGGGAGTTTTTTCAACCAAATTTGAGCTTATACCAATGTTGGCTTCGATGCTTGCCAACTGTTCGGAATTGTGACGATACGCCTGATGAACCGCGATGAGTGCGTGAGCGATTGCGGGAGCATTCTTTGAGACGAGCTTCAACTCCTGCGCCGACGCCACGTAGTGGGAAAAAAATGGATCGGAAAGCGCCTCAGATAACGCTGACAACAAACGATTGTCCTCACCTTCAGCCAGATCGGCCAATGAGAGCTTGAACTCCTCAGCTAGAGCTAAAAGGACAGTCGCGGAAAGAGGCCGTTGGTTGTTTTCGATCTGGTTGAGATAACTGATTGAGATTCCAAGCCGATCGGAGAGTTGTGCTTGGGTCGCGCCCTGCGACACGCGAAGCTCTCGTACTTTCCGACCGATATACAACTTTCCCTGGGCCATCTTCGCAACTTTACAAAAAACAAGAATGCAATGCTATAATTGCACATATTCACATCTTTTGAGGTTTTTCAAGCACTGGGGGCGGGCTATGTGAAATTAGTTTTACATAATCCGGGTAATCAAATGCGTGAAATTCTGAAGGAGCTTGAGGGCAGGAGAGCTGCAGCGCGGGCCGGCGGCGGTGCCAAGCGCGTCGAGGCCCAGCACCAAAAGGGCAAACTAACTGCCCGTGAGCGCATCGACGTGCTGCTCGACGAAGGCTCTTTCGAAGAGTACGACATGTATGTCACGCACCGCGCGGTCGATTTTGGCATGTCGGACCAAAAAGTGGCAGGTGACGGTGTCGTGACTGGCTGGGGCACGATCAACGGCCGGCAGGTCTACGTATTTTCTCAGGATTTCACCGTGCTCGGAGGGTCGTTATCCGAGACCCACGCGCAAAAGATTTGCAAAATAATGGATATGGCCGTTCGCGTTGGCGCGCCGGTGATCGGCCTGAACGACAGCGGGGGCGCCCGCATCCAAGAAGGTGTCGCCTCGCTCGCAGGGTATGCGGAAGTTTTTCGACGCAATGCGGAGGCCTCGGGTGTCGTTCCGCAAATCTCCGTCATCATGGGCCCTTGTGCTGGCGGCGCGGTCTACTCGCCGGCGATGACCGACTTCATCTTCATGGTGCGCGACACGTCCTACATGTTCGTTACCGGACCGGACGTTGTTAAAACGGTGACTAATGAGATTGTAACAGCCGAGGAACTTGGCGGCGCTGGGACGCACACCAGAAAATCCTCCGTTGCCGACGCCGCCTACGAGAATGACATCGAAACACTTGAGCACGTTCGCCAGCTCGTCGACTTCCTGCCCCTCAACAATCGTGAGAAGCCCCCGGTTCGCCCGTTCTTCGACGATCCGGCTCGTCTCGAGGAAAGACTCGATACGCTTATCCCCGATAGTTCAAACAAACCCTATGACATGAAGGAACTCATCGTTGCGATTGCCGACGAGGGTGACTTTTTCGAGATCCAGGCAGCTTTTGCGCAAAATATCATCACCGGCTTCATCCGCCTTGAGGGCCAAACCGTTGGCGTCGTCGCCAATCAGCCAATGGTTCTTGCTGGCTGCCTTGACATCGACTCCTCGCGAAAAGGGGCAAAATTTGTCCGCTTTTGTGATGCCTTCAACATTCCTCTTCTGACACTTGTCGACGTCCCCGGTTTTCTTCCAGGCGTTGCGCAGGAATACAATGGTGTGATCAAACACGGCGCCAAACTTCTCTTTGCCTATTCGGAAGCGACAGTGCCGATGGTGACGTTGATCACGCGCAAGGCTTATGGCGGTGCATACGATGTCATGGCCTCCAAGCACATCGGCGCCGATATCAACTATGCTTGGCCCACCGCTGAAATTGCGGTGATGGGGGCCAAGGGCGCGACAGAAATTCTTTATCGCGCCGACTTGGGTGATCCGGCGAAAATCGCGGCGCGCACGGCCGAATATGAAGAGCGCTTTGCCAATCCGTTCGTTGCGGCGGAGCGTGGCTTTATTGACGAGGTCATCATGCCGCACTCGTCTCGCAAGCGGATCGCCCGAGCATTCGCCTCGCTCAGGAACAAACAGGTAGCGACACATTGGAAAAAGCACGACACGATTCCCCTTTGAATGTCAGGTGCTCGATTGTCCGGAGTGGCGCAAACAGCTTCGCCACTCCACGGGCGCTATCGGCTCTCGTGAGTGGGGTCGACAAGCTGAGATGGACTTCGCACGAGGGCGAAATGGATTGGTGCCTTTGCTCAATCGACGTGCCCGCCACATTAGAACGCGGACGCCTGAAATGGCGGCGCGATGAATCCACAAATTCTTACGTCGTCGAAGAGTGAGCAGTCGATGGTCTCTAAAATTCTTATCGCTAACCGAGGCGAAATCGCTTGCAGGGTTATCAAGACCGCACGGAAAATGGGCATTGCGACCGTGGCAGTCTATTCAGACGCCGATGCCAATGCGATGCACGTGAAAATGGCCGATGAGGCGGTGTATATTGGAGCTTCGCCATCCTCGCAGTCGTACATTGTGATCGATAAGATCATCGAAGCTATTCGGCAGACGGGTGCCGACGCCGTCCATCCCGGCTACGGCTTTCTGTCGGAGAACGCTAACTTCGCGGCAGCTCTTCAGAAGGAAGGGGTTGCCTTTATTGGCCCGCCCGTGGGGGCCATCCAGGCAATGGGCGACAAGATAACCTCCAAGAAGATTGCGGCAGAAGCTGGCGTCAGCACCGTTCCCGGTCATATGGGCCTCATCGAGGACGCAGACCAGGCAGTAAAGATCGCGTCATCCATCGGCTATCCCGTGATGATCAAGGCGTCCGCAGGCGGCGGCGGCAAGGGAATGCGTATCGCTTGGAACGACCAGGAAGCACGCGAGGGGTTTCAATCTTCGAAAAATGAGGCCAAGTCGTCCTTCGGCGACGACCGGATTTTCATAGAAAAGTTCGTCACGCAGCCTCGGCACATCGAAATCCAGGTGCTGGGCGATAAACACGGCACCACACTCTATCTCGGTGAGCGTGAATGTTCGATCCAGCGGCGAAATCAAAAAGTAATCGAGGAGGCCCCGTCGCCGTTCCTTGATCCGGCGACTCGGAAGGCGATGGGCGAACAAGCGGTCGCGCTCGCAAAAGCAGTCGGCTACCATTCCGCTGGAACCGTTGAGTTTATTGTCGACGGCGACAAGAATTTCTATTTCCTGGAGATGAACACTAGGCTCCAGGTGGAGCATCCGGTCACCGAGTTGATCACGGGCATCGACCTCGTTGAACAGATGATCAGGGTCGCCGCAGGCGAGAAACTGCCTTTCGGCCAGGACGAGGTGAAGTTGAACGGCTGGGCGATCGAAAGCCGGCTCTATGCAGAAGATCCCTATCGCAACTTTCTGCCCTCAATCGGGCGGTTGACTCGCTACCGCCCGCCAGTGGAAGGGGGTAGGCCGGATGGCACTATCGTTCGAAATGACACCGGGGTCTACGAAGGCGGCGAGATCTCGATGTACTACGATCCCATGGTCGCCAAACTCTGCGCTTGGGGACGGGACCGACGCCAGGCCATTGATGCAATGGCAACGGCGCTCGACGATTTCGAGGTTGAAGGAATAGGGCACAATCTGCCGTTCTTGTCCGCTGTTATGCAGCAGAGCCGCTTTCGAGATGGCAGACTTACAACGGCATATATTGCTGAGGAGTTCCCAGACGGCTTCAAAGGGGTCGAATTGGATGCCGAGACTGCACGGACGCTTGCTGCGGTCGCAGCTCTCGTCAATCAAACCCTTCAGGCTCGAGCAGTGCAAATTTCAGGCACAATCGGAAATCACCGGCGGATAGTCGGCAGTGACTGGGTCGTGCGTTTAGGTGAAACTGACGTTGCCCTAACGCTCGCCAACCAGGGCGAGGGCTTCCGTGTCAGCTTCGCTGACGGTGAAGAAATTGGCGCAACGACAGATTTTGTGCCGGGCGCGACCCACGCCAAATTCAATCTGGAGGGTGTGCAGATTGGGGTGAAGATAGACGTCGTCGGCTCGGCGGTTCGGTTGCGATGGCGCGGGTTCGACCTAAGGGTGTCTGTGCGCTCGCCACATGTCGCGCAGCTCGCGCGGTTGATGCCTGTCAAGCTTCCTCCCGATATGTCCAAGATGCTGCTCTGCCCAATGCCAGGCGTCGTTACGTCGATCACCGTTGGGATTGGCGATGTTGTCGAGGCGGGGCAGACCCTTGCCGTTATTGAGGCAATGAAGATGGAAAACGTTCTGAGGGCGGAACGCCAGGGTATCGTCAAGCGGATATTGCCGACGCCCGGCCAGAGCCTCTCAGTGGACGAGCTTATCATGGAGTTCGAATAGTCCCGCAACTGCGAGTGTTTCATCATGCCTACCTTTCCTCGCTAGTCACAGGAACTTGGATAATGTCTGAAAAATTGAAGGATTGGCGGACGCTAGCCGAGCGAGAACTGAAGGCGTCGCCGGAAACCATCGTTTGGCACACGGCGGAGGGTATTGACGTCAAACCGCTCTACACGCCTGAGGATTTGGACGGCATAGAACACATCGGCTCGCTACCCGGGACGAAGCCTTTTGTACGCGGACCCCGCGCCACGATGTATGCTGGCCGGCCTTGGACGATCCGTCAGTATGTGGGCTTTTCGACCGCAGAAGAATCTAACGCATTTTATCGCCGCAACCTAGCGGCTGGTCAGAAGGGATTGTCGGTGGCCTTTGACCTTGCCACCCATCGCGGGTACGACAGCGACCATCCACGCGTTGTCGGCGATGTAGGCAAAGCCGGTGTGGCCATCGACAGCGTCGAAGACATGAAGATCCTGTTCGACGGCATTCCTCTCAAAGAGATGTCCGTGTCGATGACCATGAACGGTGCCGTTATTCCTATTCTGGCAAACTTTATTGTTGCCGGCGAAGAACAAGGTTGTTCGCGCTCAGAGTTGTCTGGGACAATTCAAAACGACATCCTCAAGGAGTTCATGGTCCGGAATACGTATATATACCCGCCTGAGCCCTCGATGCGGATCATCGCGGATATTATTGAATACACTTCCAAGGAGATGCCGAAATTCAATTCGATTTCGATCTCCGGCTATCACATGCAGGAAGCGGGATCGACATTAGTGCAGGAGCTTGCCTTCACTCTGGCCGACGGGCGTGAGTATGTGCGAGCGGCGTTAGCCAAGGGTCTAAATGTCGACGACTTTGCGGGCCGGCTGTCGTTCTTTTTTGCCATCGGCATGAATTTCTTTATGGAGGCGGCAAAGCTGCGCGCCGCTCGCTTGTTGTGGACGCGCATCATGGAGGAATTCAAGCCGCAAAAGTCCTCGTCGCTTATGTTGCGCACCCATTGCCAAACGTCGGGCGTCTCGCTGCAGGAGCAGGATCCCTATAACAACGTCATACGCACGGCATACGAGGCGCTGTCAGCGGCCCTCGGCGGGACACAGTCGCTCCATACCAACGCGCTCGACGAAGCCATCGCGTTGCCAACTGAATTTTCTGCCAGGATTGCACGCAATACGCAGTTGATACTTCAGCACGAGACCGGTGTCACAAAGGTCGTCGATCCGCTTGCCGGTTCATATTATGTCGAGAGCCTTACCGACGAACTGGCAAAAAGAGCCTGGTCGCTGATTGAAGAAGTCGAGGCCATGGGCGGCATGACCAAGGCCGTCGGCAATGGCTTGCCGAAGAGGCTGATCGAAGAGGCGGCAACACTGCGTCAAGCGAAAGTCGACCGGCGCGAGGAGATCATCGTTGGGGTCAACAAATATAGGCTTGAGAACGAGGATCCAATCGAAATTCTCGCCATCGACAATACCGCCGTACGCAAGTCACAAATCGCCCGGCTCGAGAAGACCAGGCGCCTGCGCGATGCCAAGGCCGTCAAACAGGCGCTAAAGGCACTGACCGAGGTGGCGCGCAGTGGCCAAGGCAACCTTCTGGAGGCTGCAGTGAATGCTGCCCGCGAGCGCGCCACGGTCGGTGAGATCTCGGACGCCATGCGCCAGATATTCGGCGATCACGCCGCCCAGCCGGAAGTCGTGGGAAACATCTACGGACCTGCCTATGAGGACGATCCAGAATACAAAACCATTACGAGTAGGCTTTCCGGCTATGCGGCGTCTCTGACGAGAAAGCCCAAGATCATGGTCGCAAAGCTTGGTCAGGACGGCCACGACCGCGGAGCGAAGGTCATAGCATCCGCCTTTGGGGATATCGGCTTCGACGTGCTGGCCGGACCCTTGTTCCAAACGCCCGACGAGGCTGCCGATATGGCGGTGGCGAACGACGTCCAGGTTGTAGGTATGTCGTCGCTTGCCGCAGGCCATAAGACGTTGGCACCGCAATTGGTGGAGGCGTTAAAGGCCAAAGGCGCAGGTGACATTATCGTCGTGGTTGGCGGTGTAATTCCGCGCCAAGACTACGACTTTTTGCTGCTGAATGGCGTTTCGGCGGTCTTTGGCCCCGGCACCAACGTTCTGGATGCGGCAAATGCAGTTATTGACCTCCTCGAAGGCAAGCGTCGCAATCAATGAGGACATCATGATTACTTGGCTCAATCACGTTGCGATTGCTGTTCCCGATCTGGACGCCGCTGCAACCAAATACCGGTCGTTGGGCGCGGAGGTTTCAGATCCTCAGGAGTTGCCAGAGCACGGCGTTATCGTCGTCTTCGTCAAGCTACCCAACACCAAGATCGAATTGCTCCATCCATTGGGGGAAGCTTCACCGATCTCAGGCTTTTTGGAAAGAAATCCCGGCGGTGGTGTGCATCACCTTTGCTTCGAAGTTACCGAGATTAGCGAAATGGCTGGGAAGCTGTCGGAAATCGGCGCGCGTGTGCTTGGTGATGGTTCGGCCAAGATCGGGGCCCACGGGAAGCCGGTACTGTTCGCACACCCAAAGGACTTTCATGGTGTCTTAGTCGAATTTGAACAGACCTAGTCAACGGCCGTGAGCACCAAAGAAAAAAGAAGTAGTTATGAGCGAGCAAGTAGGCATGCTGAACCGCGAAAGCATGGAATTCGACGTTGTGATCGTCGGCGGCGGTCCCGCGGGACTTTCGGCGGCGATCCGGCTGAAGCAGGTCAATCCGGAACTGTCGGTCGTCGTGCTCGAAAAGGGGGCTGAAGTCGGCGCGCACATTCTGTCGGGTGCCGTGGTAGACCCCATCGGTATCGATCGTCTGCTGCCCGGCTGGCGCAACGAAGCCGATCATCCGTTCAAGACGGAGGTGAAGGACGATCACTTCCTGGTGCTCGGCCCGGCTGGCTCGGTGCGCCTGCCGAATATCCTTATGCCGCCGCTGATGAGCAACCATGGCAACTATATCGTCTCACTCGGCAATGTCTGTCGGTGGCTGGCTACCAAGGCCGAAGAACTCGGCGTCGAGATCTATCCGGGCTTTGCCGCAACCGAAGTGCTCTACAATGACGAAGGTGCCGTGATCGGTGTCGCCACCGGCGACATGGGCATCGAGAAGAACGGCGAGCCCGGCCCGAACTACACCCGTGGCATGGAACTGCTCGGCAAATACGTGCTTGTTGGAGAAGGCGTTCGCGGCTCGCTTGCCAAGCAATTGATCGCCAAGTTTGATCTGTCGAAGGATCGGGAACCCCAAAAGTTCGGCATCGGCATCAAGGAGCTCTGGCAGGTGAAGTCCGAGCACCACAGGCAGGGTCTGGTACAGCACTCCTTCGGTTGGCCGCTCGGCATGAAGACCGGCGGCGGCTCTTTCCTTTATCATCTGGAAGACAATCTCGTTGCCGTCGGCTTCGTCGTGCATCTGAACTACAAGAACCCCTACCTTTATCCGTTCGAGGAGTTCCAGCGCTTCAAGACGCATCCTGCCATTCGCACGACCTTCGAGGGCGGCAAGCGGCTTTCCTACGGCGCGCGTGCGATCACCGAGGGCGGCTGGCAGTCGGTGCCGAAGCTCAGCTTCCCCGGCGGCGCACTGATTGGCTGTTCGGCCGGCTTCGTCAACGTGCCGCGCATCAAGGGCAGCCACAACGCGGTGCTATCGGGCATGATGGCGGCAGATCGGATCGCGGCTGCAATCGCCGCCGGCCGCGCCAATGATGAGGTGGTCGAGATCGAGAGCGACTGGCGCTCAAGCGATATCGGCAAGGACCTGAAGAAGGTGCGCAACGTCAAGCCGCTGTGGTCGAAGTTCGGCACCGCTGTTGGCGTCGCGCTCGGCGGGCTCGACATGTGGACGAACCAGCTCTTCGGCCTGTCGATCTTCGGTACGCTGAAGCATGGCAAGACCGATGCCGCCTCGCTGGAACCGGCCTCGAAGCACAAGCCGATCGCTTACCCGAAACCCGATGGTGTCCTCACCTTCGACCGTCTCTCCTCGGTGTTCCTGTCGAACACCAACCACGAGGAAGATCAGCCGGTACATCTGCAGGTGAAGGATGCTGGCCTGCACGAATATTCTGAATTGGGTGTGTTCGATGGCCCCTCGACGCGCTTTTGTCCCGCCGGGGTCTATGAGTGGGCAGAGCAGGACGGCCAACATGTCTATATCATCAACGCCCAGAACTGTGTCCACTGCAAGACCTGTGACATCAAGGACCCCAACCAGAACATCAACTGGGTGCCACCGCAGGGCGGCGAGGGGCCGGTCTATCAAAATATGTGAGGTAGCAGCGATGAAGACGAGGTTTCGAGTCTGTTTACAAGCTATCTCACGACGGTTGAGCGCGTGGTATGTCGACATTACGACGGAGGCTGAACCGAAGCCGCCTGTCTATGTTTACTTCGGCGGTTTCGGAAGTTTCGTGGTGGTTCATGATTTGGAGCATGCTGAGGGGAGGGGAGGTCGAACGACTTCGACTTCATTGCTTCAGTCCGATCCTCAGTCGAGCGTTGTGCAGCCGAAAAAGTCAGAGCGTGATGAGAGATCGAGTTAGCACTCCGCTTTTACATTCGATTGCTGGCCACGGAGCGATGCGGCCAAGCAAAATGCGTCCTTTTAGTTTCGCTGACACAAGAGTAGATAGATGACGATAAAGCGAGAATCCGCCGAGTTGCGCATTGGTGTCCCGAGAGAGCGATACCCCGGTGAACGGCGTGTAGCCATCACTCCAGACAGCGCACTTCAACTGCAGAAGCTCGGCTACAACTGCGTTGTCGAAACCGGTGCCGGAGTGGAGGCTGGTTTTTCCGACGATTCTTTCCGTGAGGTTGGCGTTACGATCGTTGACGGAACCGACATCCTGTATGAGGTTGCGGATATCATCGCCAAGGTGCGACCGCCGGAGCCGAGCGACTTTGAGCGGCTTTCTCCGGGCAAGACGATGATCTCGTTATTCTATCCAGCACAAAACAAGCATCTGCTCGAGCAGGCAAAGTCGACTGGCGTGAATGTCATTGCGATGGACATGGTGCCGCGAATTTCACGTGCCCAGAAGATGGACGCGCTCTCGTCGATGGCCAATATAGCCGGCTATCGCGCTGTAATCGAGGCAGGCGGCAATTTCGGCCGCTTCTTCACCGGCCAGGTGACCGCCGCCGGCAAGGTGCCGCCCGCGAAAGTCTTGGTCATCGGCGCCGGTGTCGCCGGTCTTGCCGCGATCGGTACTGCAACCGCGCTCGGCGCTATCACCTATGCCTTCGATGTGCGCCCGGAAGTGGCCGAGCAGATCGAAAGCATGGGCGCGGAATTTGTCTTCCTCGACTTCAAGGACGCGCAGCAGGACGGCGCTGCAACCGGCGGCTATGCTGCCCCGTCCTCGCCAGAGTTCCGCGAGAAGCAGTTGGAGAAATTCCGAGAGCTCGCCCCGCAGATCGACATTGTCATCACCACGGCGCTGATCCCCGGCCGTGCCGCTCCGAAGCTTTGGCTTGCCGACATGGTTGCCGCGATGAAGCCGGGCTCTGTTATTGTCGACCTTGCTGCCGAGCGTGGCGGCAATTGCGACCTGACCGTTGCCGACAGCCGAGTCGTTTCCAACAATGGCGTCATCATCGTAGGCTATACAGACTTTCCCAGCCGAATGGCCGCGCAATCCTCGACGCTCTATTCGACCAATATCCGTCACATGATGACGGATCTGACGCCAGCCAAGGACGGTAGGTTGGTCCACAACATGGAAGACGACGTCATCCGCGGCGCGACCGTCGCCTTCGAAGGTGCAATTACCTTCCCGCCGCCGCCGCCGAAGATTCAGGCGATCGCGGCCCAGAAGCCGAAGGAAAAGTCCAAAGAGCTCTCGCCGGAAGACAAGCGGGCCAGAGAAACGGCAGTCTTCAAGACGCAGACCAGGAGACAGGGCATCCTGCTTGCGCTTGGCACCGCGCTGCTGCTTGTCGTCGGTGCGTTTGCACCGGCGAGCTTCATGAGCCATTTTGTGGTCTTTGTGCTGGCCTGCTTCATCGGCTTCCAGGTCATCTGGAATGTCAGCCATTCGCTGCACACGCCGTTGATGGCTGTCACCAATGCGGTCTCGGGGATCGTTATCCTCGGAGCGCTGCTTCAGGTTGGTTCCGGGAACTCGCTTGTCGTCATCCTGGCGGCTCTGTCGGTCATCGTCGCTACGATCAATATCGTCGGCGGCTTCCTCGTGACACGACGCATGCTTGCCATGTTCCAAAAATCCTGATCGGCCGGGGGCCAACATATCATGACGATCGGCATCGTTTCGGCCGCCTATATCTCTGCGGCTGTTCTTTTCATTCTCTCGCTCGGCGGTCTTTCCGGGCAGGAAAGCGCTAAGCGCGCAGTCTGGTATGGCATGACGGGCATGGCGCTTGCGGTCGCCGCCACGGTCTTCGGACCCGGCGTCGGCAACTGGCTCGTGATACTCCTCATGGTCGCGGGCGGCTCCGTGCTCGGTTACTACGCAGCTGGCCGAGTTCAAATGACGGAGATGCCGCAGCTGGTGGCGGCACTTCACTCATTTGTTGGACTTGCCGCCGTCTTCATCGGCTTCAACGCCCATTTCGAGGCGGCACGGGTTGCCGGCTTGGATGAAGCGGCGCGTGCCGCTCTCGACGGTTTCGCAGATATCCTCGCCCACAAAAGTCCGGTTGAACTAGCAATCATGAAGGTCGAGGTCTTCCTTGGTGTCTTCATCGGTGCAGTCACTTTCACCGGCTCGGTCATCGCCTTCGGCAAGCTCGCCGGCAAGGTGGACGGGAAGGCGAAGAAGCTTCCGGGTGGTCATCTGCTCAATGCATTCGCGTCAATTCTCTCGCTCTGCCTTCTTTTTGCATACGTGAATGGTGCAGGCGTTTGGACACTGCTTCTAATGGCGGTGCTCGCCTTCTTCATCGGCTACCACCTTATCATGGGAATCGGCGGCGCCGACATGCCGGTGGTGGTCTCGATGTTGAACAGCTACTCCGGATGGGCGGCTGCCGCCATTGGCTTCACGCTCGGCAACGATCTTCTGATCGTCACCGGGGCTCTGGTCGGATCCTCTGGCGCCATTCTTTCCTACATCATGTGCAAGGCGATGAACCGTTCTTTCGTTTCTGTCATTCTCGGGGGATTTGGTACGACTACGGGACCCGCAATGGAGATCATTGGCGAACAGATCGCCATTGAAGCGGACGGTGTCGCCGCGGCGCTCAACGACGCCGACAGCGTTATCATCGTACCGGGTTACGGCATGGCGGTCGCTCAGGCGCAGCAAGCGGTTTCCGAGCTCACACGTAAGTTACGTGCGGCAGGGAAGAATGTGCGTTTCGCTATCCATCCTGTGGCTGGCCGTCTGCCTGGCCACATGAACGTGCTGCTTGCAGAAGCCAAGGTTCCCTACGACATTGTGCTTGAAATGGACGAGATCAACGATGACTTTCATGAAACGGACGTCGTAATCGTCATCGGATCCAACGACATCGTCAACCCGGCCGCTCAGGAAGACCCCAATTCGCCGATCGCGGGAATGCCGGTCCTCGAAGTTTGGAAGGCGAAGCAGGTTTTTGTATCCAAGCGCGGTCAGGGTACGGGTTACTCAGGCATTGAAAACCCGTTGTTCTATAAAGAGAGAACGCGGATGTTTTACGGAGATGCGAAGGAAAGTATTGGGAAACTGCTCCCGATGATCAGCTGAGTGATCAGTGATCTGTTCTCAAACAGCTGACTGCCAATGACGCATGAGAAAACTCAATGTGAAGCCATACGTTTCTAATTTGACGACGGCTCCATGCGCACCTCTCCTTGGCAAGCAACGATGGCTCTGATTCTTGATCTCTGTGGTGTGCAAATGACTTTCTTGTCAGCTTCATTTTTCGAAAGTTACCTGCGGAATTGCATCGCAAGGGGGCCGAATGCATGACGATAGGTCACCGCTCGGCAGGTGCGTATGATCAGTCTCGCAATAGCGGTAGCCACCCTTGGGGTGCCTCTGCTGTGGTCCTGGGAGTCGGTGTCGCATTTCTGGGATACTTCGCGTTCGCGCTCAACGACGCTTTGGCAAAAGCGCTGGTCGTTAGCTATGGTGTGGCGCAGGTCGTTGCGATACGTTCAGTTAGTGGATTCCTGCTCCTCACACCGCTGCTAATCCGGTCTAAATCGAAGCTCTTTTCACAGATCGAGCGGCCAGGCTTGCAGTTGACCCGAGCTATCCTGGCGACGGTCGATACAGGACTATTCTACGCAGCCTGCGTCTATTTGCCGTTGGCGGACGTATTTACCTTCTACATGGCGGGGCCGATCTATACGACTCTGGCATCGTATCTTTTCCTGAGGGAAAAGGTTGGCTGGAAGCAGTGGGTTGCCATCATCATCGGGTTTATAGGTGTAGTCATCGCGCTCCGACCCTCATCGGAAGTAATCTCCTTTGCGGCAGTTTTCGCCATCTCCGGCAGCATCTCGTATTCATTGGCCATGGTGATCAATAAGAAGCTGGAAAGGACGAGCGACGCAGTACTGGTATCTTACCAGTCTTTCGTGGGAATAATTGGAGCTGGAGCGCTGTCAGCTTTCGATTGGCGCCCGGTAACGATCGGCGGGCTGGGCGCAATGCTTCTGCTAGGCATGATAGGGACGGCGGCGCACCTTATGCTCACTCGAGCAGTCAAGCTTTCACCGGTCTCCCTCCTCGCCCCTATTCAGTATACGCTACTGCTTTGGGGTATCATTTTTGGATTCATGTTTTTCGGCGACTATCCGTCAGCCACCACCATCTTGGGGTCTGGAATTATCGTGGCCGCGGGACTTTTGATTTTTTATCGAAAATCAAAATCGGTCGACAGAATGGATCCGCAACTCCCGCTTGACGTTCCGTGACTGTCCGAGGCCGGCACATGAGACGGTATCGACCCTTGCACGAGCCACGGAAATCTTTCCTCAGCTTCAACGGGATTCGGCACTGCATCAGAGAGTGGGGTAGCCCAACACTTCGCCCAATCCTGATGCTACATGGTCATTTGGACAGCTCTGCGAGTTTCCAATTTCTTGCTGATGAGTTAGCCGGCGACTATCGGATTGTTGCGCCCGACTTAAGAGGATTTGGTGAAACAAGGTGGGTAGCATCCGGTTATTCCTTTGAGGACTACCTTGCCGATATTGATGCGATCGTCGAACAACTCTTTTGCGAACCTTTGACCGTCGTCGGACACAGCCTTGGTGGAAATCTAGCCATGATGTTCGCAGGCGTTCGCCATGAAAAAGTCAACGCAGTTGTCTCGCTCGATGGCTTCGGGATGTCCGACTTCGACCCTCACATGGTTACCGCGCACTATCGTCGGTGGCTCGACGCGAAGCGCACACCGCCTCGGGGGCGATCGCTTCAAAGTCTACAAGATGCAGCCCGACGGCTGATGAGAGCGAACTCAAATCTCTCTGAAGACAAAGCACACTTTCTCGCGAAACATCATACAAAAAGAACTGATGGAGAATTGACCTGGCGGTTTGATCCCGCCCACCGGGGCCCTTTTCCCAGGCCTTATCGTTCATCGGACTGGCTGCAAACGATTCAAGAGATAAAAGTGCCAGTGCTTTGGATTGGGAGTGACCAACCTTATCCGCCTTCAATCGCTCTAAACCCTCCGACATTGGATGATCGTATCCGGTTGAGCGGGGCCTCCTTCCATCGTGTCCCCGGGGCCAGTCACAATCTGCACCATGACGCACCCGATCAGGTGGCAGCATATTTGCTGAAGTTCTTACACACGTTCGGCTAGCTAATTCTTGTTTGTATGCGTTGCGGGCGTTTTTCCGATATTTTTTTGGGGTCGTGTCGCGCGGCGGATGTGTCGCGATGGAGGAAATTGTGAAGGAAATAACAAGCGTATCCGCGAAGATCATCCTTGCTACAAGCGCATCCTTAGCGCTCGTTTTGGCAGGTTTTACAACGTTCGCAGCCATCCGGGCTAAAAACAAAACGGAACACGCAATTTTGGAGCTCGCTCTCGAAAAAGCGTCGTCATCAAGTCAAAAGGTCGAAAGCAAAATGGTCGAGGCTATCGCCGCGAGCACCTCGATGGCCGCAAGTCTATCCGGCCTGTTCCAAGAAGGTCAGGCAAAACGCACTGACGTGATCCAAGTGCTAAGGGCTGTTGCGCCCCATTATCAGTCGGTCTTCGGAACGTGGATGTGTGAACTTTCCGGCGAAAATGCCCCAAGACCAACTTTAGGTAGCGAGGGAGCGAATAAGGAGGGCTTGTTCACTCCCTATTGGACAAAGCGCGACGATGGCGCATTGGAGTTTTCCACCTGGAGTGTCGATGTCACGGACGAATACTACGCGCTTCCTCTGGAAATTGGAAAAAGCGCTGTTACGTCGCCATATCTGACAACAACAAACAAGCTCGTCACGTCCGTGTCGGTACCGATCCGGATCGGCGGCAAGATCGTCGCCGTTGGCGGTGTCGACATCAAGTTAGACGATCTGACGTCATCACTCGCTTCTCTTGAACCGTTTAAGGGAGGTCACGTGATGTTGCTCGCTAACAATGGAAAATGGCTTGCGAACCCAGACAGGAGCAAGCTCATGCAGGACTACTCGGATGACGGCGTGGACCAAGTCAAACTGGCGCTTGCAGGGCAAGGGGTCCAAATTGTCAAAGCGGCTGATGGCGGCGTAAGGGTTGTTTATCCATTTACCGCTACTGGAATGAACGCCACGTGGGCGGCCGTGATTGATGTGCCTGGAGCGGTATTCTTAACACCAGTCCGGAATGAGATCATCAATACGATCTTTGCGGGAACCTTTTTGATGATTGTCGCTGTGGCCGTCATCTGGATCATTTCCCATTTCATCATTGCGAAACCCCTGAAAACCGTTGCTGTTGCTGTTAACAATATGGCGACTGGAAACTACGTGGACGCGGTAGCAACAAATACAGGTCACGACGAGCTTGGGCGACTTAGTAACGCGCTTGAGAAATTTCGCCAGGAGCTCAATGAAGGGGTCCAGAGCAAGCTGAATCAAGAAAAATTGCGGGATGAAGTGGAAAACGGCAATCGGCGTCAAGCCGCCCTTGAAAAAACGAAGGCTGAAGACTTGCGCAACTTCGTTGGCTCCGTGCAGTCTTCATTGAAGCGGCTTGCTGAGGGTGACCTCACCGTCAGAATGGATGAACCGGTCGCGAGCGACTTTGAGACCATACGACAAAACTTCAATTCATCCGTTGCCTCATTGGAGGATACCGTGCGTGCTGTGGTTCACTCAGTAAGCAGGATTCGATATGGACTGGCCGAAATCACCACCGCTTCCAACGACCTAGCGAGACGGACGGAGCAACAAGCCGCGTCCTTGGAAGAAACTGTGGCAGCACTTGGAGAAGTCACTCGCGGAGTCAACAATACCGCAGTGGGTGCAGATTCGGCGAAAATGGTCGTGGAGCATGCCCGTAGTGACGCGGAAGTTGGTGGTAAAATCGTCGCGCGTGCTGTCGACGCGATGACCGAGATTCAGGCATCGGCGGTCAAAATTGAGAATATCATCGGTGTGATAGATGAAATTGCGTTCCAAACGAATCTGCTGGCACTCAACGCAGGTGTGGAGGCGGCGCGCGCGGGCGAGGCCGGGAAGGGTTTTGCAGTCGTCGCGCAAGAGGTGCGCGAGCTAGCACAGCGTTCCGCGGAGGCCGCGAAAGAGATCAAGGTATTGATCTCGATGTCATCGCAACATGTGAGCGCAGGCGTCCTGCTTGTCGAGAAAAGTGGCACTTCCCTGACGAGTATCGTAGAGCAGGTCGTTGCCATGAGTGACACCGTAAGTCAGATTGCGGCGAGTGCTAGGGAACAGGCAACGAGTCTCCGCGAGGTATCATCAGCCGCAGACGAAATGGACATAGTTACTCAGCAAAACGCGGCGATGGTCGAGGAGGCGACTGCTGCAACGCAGGGCTTGACCCATGAGACGGAGGCACTCGCCCAAACCATAGCGCGTTTCCAAGTTGAAGAAAGGCGAACCTATACGACCTCCCGGGTGCGATTAGTTGCAGGCACACAGTCTTGATCAAATAGTATACGCTTGGTCGGGATATCGGGCAGCTATCCTTCTGATTTTGCTACCTAGGTGCCCACTAGAGAAAGTTTTTCACACCAAAAGCGACACAGCGTCCAATGCCGTCTCAGCGGATGGCCTTGGACCCTGTCCGTAATTTTAATTCGGCCGTCAACTTTACTCGGTTCGTGCAGATACTTCACAAACAAATCTCACACAGTACCGAATTAGTTTATCTAATGATTCCCCCTCAAAATCTCATTTGAATGCCGCTACGCCCGAAAATTAAGGTCGGTAGTTGCACGCATGTTACAACAAGGCACCGCGTCGTTCGCCGGTCCTTGTGGTCCAATCCACTGGAGGGTCGATATGACGGAATGGGTCACCAAAGAACTTGCCGAATATGCAGTCTCGACATCATTTGAGACTTATCCGACCGACGTAGTCGAGCAGGGAAAGCTGTTCGTGTTGGATACACTGGGCTGTATGATGGGAGGGATCCAGACGCAGTTGAGCCAGACAATGGCTTGCTCGCTAACAAAAGCCGGTAACGGAGGCGGGGCAACGATTGTTGGCGCGGACTTGAGTTTGTCACTCGGAGATGCCGCGCTTCTCAATGGCACGTCGGCAAACGCTCTCGACTTTGAGGAAACCCTGGCTGGTATCGGTCATCCGTCCGGAACTATTTTTGGCGCAGCGCTCGCGGCCGGCGAAGACCGAAGGTCGACCGGCGCTGAATTTCTTGACGCCGTATTGGTGGGCTACGATGTCGGCAATCGTATTGGCAGAGCGATTCAGCCGACGTATGACCGGCTAAAAGAGCTTTGGTTTGTGGGTACCTGGCAGACATTCTCTGCTGTTTCCGCAGCCTCCAAATGCCTTAAGTTAGACCTGCAAAAGACGCTGAACGCGTATGGAATAGCGGGGGCCACGGCACCGCTGCCGAATTCGCAAAAGTGGGGGTTCGAGCAGGAGGAGCGCCCAGTACACTGGGTAAAGGAGCCAACGGGATGGCCGAGCTGGACGGGGCTTACCGCAGCTTTGCTTGCCGAGAACGGCTTCATTGGCAACCGATTCATACTCGACGGCAATAAGGGATTTTGGAGGATGGCCGGGTCGGATCGCGTCGACTTTGGCGCGATGCGAGAGAATCTTGGCGTCGAATTCGATGTTATGAAGCTCAGCTTCAAGCCATACTCCTGCTGCCGCTGGCAACACTCGGCCCTTGACTGTGTTTCGGAATTGATGGAGCGCAACCAACTTCGTCCTGACGACGTCGAAAAGTTGGAAATCCACACTTTCGACTGGGTGCAGGATTTTGAGGTTTATGGTCCTGTTGACGTGGTGGATGCTGGCTTCTCTATCCCGTATAGCGTGACGATGCTTCTTCACGGCTACAAGCCTGGACCTAGCTGGTTCGTTGATAGTGTCCTCCATAATAACGAACTGATCGAATATTCCAGACGAATTAGCGTGAAGTTCGATGAGTATTACAATACGACGTTCCATCAAGAAGGTCGTATTGGTGCGCGGGTTGAAATCACGCTGCGTTCCGGTCAGGTTGTGTCTACCTCATCGGAAGCTCCGTCGGGCTCACCGGAGAAGCCGATGACACGGTCTGCAATCCTCGACAAGTTTTTCTCTATGGCCTCGCCAATGATCGGCGAAAAGAATGCGACTGAAGTGATGAACCGTGTATTTAATATCGAGCACGAACGGGACATTTCAGATATCCTGAAGCTGACACAGCCCAATCGCTAGTAGGTCCCTTTTTGCCGGATATTGGCCTCATGGGCCTGTTCGTTCTTCCGGCCGGCAAGTTTGATAGCCAACTCCCGAGCGTTTCCGCCGTAGGAAAGTGTCTATGGAGCTTACGCCGCCGAGAAGAAGTAAGTTAATGCGGCTCTTGGTTAATAGTTTTGCAGCTCGGCAAGCACTTAGAATACCTGATATTCGGAGTTTGCTTGAAGATCTCAAAAACCTTCGTTGTCGAGACGACCATAAAGGCCGTCAGTAAGGAAGTTTAATGATAGAAGACCTCTTCACTCGCAACCGGGAATGGTCGAAGGGCCGTACTGAGGAGAAGGCTGATTACTTTGATAGGCTCGCAAGCCTTCAGCAACCCGAATACCTCTGGATCGGTTGCTCCGACAGCCGTGTGCCTGCCAATGTGATCACCGGCCTTGAGCCTGGCGAAGTGTTCGTTCACCGCAATGTGGCAAATCTCATCCATCCGACAGACGTAAACATGCTGTCTGTCGTCGAGTTCGCTGTGCAGCAGTTGAATGTGAAGCACATCATTGTCTGCGGGCACTATGGCTGCGGTGGCGTGCGTGCGGCTGTGAGCGGCCAACAGTTTGGCCTTATTGATAATTGGCTCCAGCCGATCCGCGACGTGGCACAGCAGGACTTTCAGTGTCAGGAATGCGGCACATGGACGGATCTTGATCTCGATAAACTGTGCGAAGCCACAATTAGAGCGCAAGTAAAGCGTCTCGCGCGCACGCCGACACTGCAAGGAGCGTGGCGGAAAGGGAAAGGTGTCGCCATCCATGGTTGGATCTACGGTTTGAAGGATGGGTTGATTTCCGATTTGAACTGCACAATCGTCAAAGGCGCAGACACTTATCCTGCCTGAGCTCTCAGGTAATCATCATTTGATGGGAAATTCCATAACAGGCGCTTACGCCGCAATATTGCTGTAGGTCCTACGGTTCCATAAAAACGATTACGCCACAAAGTGTGGTATTTTGGGCACATTCTATCTCGAACTGCAACAAAGGCGTTAAGCTGCCTGCTTTTCGGGAGCCATGGTTTGAGCCGTACCTTTTCGCATTTGAGTTTTGACGAACGCCGATCGATTTCCAGGATGTTGGATCAGAAGTTTAGCCAGTCTGAGATCGCCAGACGCCTCGGCCGGGACCGTGCGACCATCTCCCGGGAGATCAAACGCAACTACTGGCACGATCAGGAATTCCCCGATGCCGAGGGCTACTGGGCGATGACCGCCAACGACATGGCGCGCGAAAGGCGCCGGCGGATCGGCAAGCTCTTTCGTCGCGAGGATCTGCGGAACGAAGTGATCGGAAAGTTGGAATCCGGCTGGTCGCCGGAACAGATTGCTGGACGACTGAAGATCGAACCAGCGGCCAAGGCAAGCGTCTGTCACGAGACGATCTACCGGTATGTCTATTCACCAGAAGGACAACGGCAGCAACTCGCGCGGCTTCTCCCGGAACGGCGGAGAAAGCGCCGGCCGCGATATGCTCGCAAGCCGCAGAATCCAGTCTTTCCAGATGAGTGTTCGATCAAACATCGGCCGGAAGCCATCAACGATCGCAAGGAATTCGGTCACTGGGAAGCCGATCTCATGATCTTCGAAAGGGTTCAGGGCAATGCCAATGTGGCAACGGTTGTCGAGCGGACGAGCCGGTTCACCATGCTGTTCAAGAACAACGACCGGCAGTCCAAGCCGATCATGGAGCGGCTCATCAACGTGCTCAGCCCCCTGCCCAGGCATGCCCGGCAAAGTTTGACGTTTGATCGCGGATTTGAATTCGTCTCCTGGCGGCGACTGAAGCAAGGAATGGGAACCGATGCATGGTTCTGCGATCCGTCTGCGCCCTGGCAAAAAGGCTCCGTCGAGAACATGAATCGGCGGATTCGGCGTTACCTGCCGAGGGATACTGCTGTCCTGTCAGTTCCTGATGAATCGATACGATCACTGATCGATCAGTTGAACAATACGCCGAGAAAATGCCTTGGTTTCTGTACCCCAGCTGAAGTGTTCAGGCGTGAAGTGAACAAATGACGGCAAGTCGGGGCGGAGGACGGATTTCATGAATGATCCTAGGTGATTGCGCGGCGAGAGAAAGCGTTATTGAGGCAGCCAGCGGCGGAATAAAGATCGTCAATGCACGCCGATGTCGCTTTGCGTATCCGATTCCAACTGCAGGCAGGCTGCCCAAAGTGGCGTCTTGTGGAAGGATCCGTCCTGAAGGAGCGTGAGCCCCTCTCGTGCCTCATAGAGCAAGCCGAGCCAGCATAAGCGTTGGAAGACGCCATACTGGAGATCGGATTTCAACTCCCAGGCTTCTATGGTCATTTCGGTGTCCGAGAGAGGCGCCAGGTCTGGATAGAGGATCTTCACAACCTCCATTGGCGTGCACCCTTCTCTGGCTTTGATATTGAGGAGATTGAGGAACATGCGCCACCAGCGTAACCGCGCTTGCACCTCCTCTTCCCGTTCGGTGGCGTGGACATACGAATAGAGATAATCCGTGGCGACCAGATCGAAGAAGGCTTGCGGGTTCACCAAAAACTCCCGGCCGCGTCTGGTTGGCAGCAGCACATCCTTTTTCCGGCGAAGAAGCTTCAGATGACGGGCCATGTCGCGCACGACCCAAAGCGGCGGCATGTCGCTTTCATTGAGCACCTTGTTCATGCTGTAGAGATCTTCGGCTGTGAACCCTGGCCAGAGGAAGTGCACAGCGGCCCAATGCACGAACTTGCGGTTCATGGCGCCGGTCGCCGTCAATCCTATGCCACCCTCACCGTCAGCATAGGCAACAGCAAGAAGCATGCCGCGAAGAAGTGGTGACAGCGCGGCGATGTCGACGTCACCATGCAGGTTGATTTCCGGAAGCATCGTGCGGCTTTGATCCCACCCCGCCCCATGCAGGTGCAAGCGAGTATCAACCGGCGACGGAACAATTGCTACTGGGAAAGCTAAAGCCAAAGGGGAACGTCATCACCCGCCCCCGTTCCTCCCTTGCAACCCGGCCCAGCCGGTCGGATCGGGGGCTGATCTCTCTGCCCTGTAGCAGCCTTTAAGCCCTTGTTGCATTTACATTAGAAGTCACA
>NZ_LNCD01000061.1 GCF_001542405.1 Rhizobium altiplani | reverse complement strand
GAGCGCAACAAGCCGCACGTTAACATCGGCACGATCGGCCACGTTGACCACGGCAAGACGTCTCTGACGGCAGCGATCACGAAGTACTTCGGCGAGTTCAAGGCGTACGACCAGATCGACGCGGCTCCGGAAGAAAAGGCTCGCGGCATCACCATTTCGACGGCACACGTCGAATACGAGACCCCGAACCGCCACTATGCCCACGTTGACTGCCCCGGCCACGCCGACTACGTCAAGAACATGATCACCGGTGCTGCCCAGATGGACGGCGCGATCCTGGTTTGCTCGGCTGCTGACGGCCCGATGCCGCAGACCCGCGAGCACATCCTGCTCGCTCGTCAGGTTGGCGTTCCGGCGATCGTCGTGTTCCTCAACAAGGTCGACCAGGTTGACGACGCCGAGCTTCTCGAACTCGTCGAGCTCGAAGTTCGCGAACTTCTGTCGTCCTACGACTTCCCGGGCGACGACATTCCGGTCATCAAGGGCTCGGCTCTTGCCGCTCTCGAAGACTCCGACAAGAAGATCGGCGAAGACGCGATCCGCGAGCTGATGGCAGCTGTTGACGCCTACATCCCGACGCCTGAGCGTCCGATCGACCAGCCGTTCCTGATGCCGATCGAAGACGTGTTCTCGATCTCGGGCCGTGGTACGGTTGTGACCGGCCGCGTCGAGCGCGGTATCGTCAAGGTTGGCGAAGAAGTCGAAATCGTCGGCATCCGCCCGACCTCGAAGACGACGGTTACCGGCGTTGAAATGTTCCGGAAGCTGCTCGACCAGGGCCAGGCTGGCGACAACATCGGTGCTCTGGTTCGCGGTGTGAACCGTGACGGCGTCGAGCGTGGTCAGATCCTGTGCAAGCCGGGCTCTGTCAAGCCGCACAAGAAGTTCAAGGCTGAAGCCTACATCCTGACGAAGGAAGAAGGCGGCCGTCATACGCCGTTCTTCACCAACTACCGTCCGCAGTTCTACTTCCGCACGACGGACGTTACTGGCATCGTCACCCTGCCGGAAGGCACGGAAATGGTTATGCCTGGCGACAACGTCACGGTTGACGTCGAACTGATCGTTCCGATCGCGATGGAAGAAAAGCTGCGCTTCGCTATCCGCGAAGGCGGCCGTACCGTCGGCGCCGGCATCGTCGCCTCGATCGTTGAGTAAGCTTCGGTTTATCCGGATCTAAGAAGGGGCTCCGCTGGAAACAGCGGGGCCCCTTTCTGCATCTGTCATTTGAATTAGGCATCACTGTCTGGTGACAACGCAAAGCCGGGTAGTGGCCTTGCGCTTGAACGCAAAGCCTTTATCTATCCCTCCGATTTCATAGGGGAGGACATGATGAAAAAGCGCATTCTCTTCACAGGTGGTTCGGGCAAGGCAGGGCGCCATGCGGTGCCGTGGCTCGTCAATGCCGGCTACGAGGTTCACAACGTCGATCTGGTGCCGCTTGATAGCCCCGGCGTGACCAACCTGATTGCCGACATCACCGACAGCGGCCAGATCTTCAACGCGCTTTCGATGCACCGCGACTTTCCCGACCTCGATGCGGGCAGGGGTGTCCAACCCTTCGACGCCGTGGTGCATTTCGCGGCAATCCCGCGCATTCTCATCAAGCCTGACAACGAAACGTTCCGCATCAACACGATGGGCACCTACAATGTCATCGAGGCCGCGGTGAAGCTCGGCATCCACAAGATCATCGTTGCCTCCAGCGAGACAACCTACGGGGTCTGCTTTGCGGAAGGCCATCGCGACTTCCATCAGTTTCCGCTGGAGGAAGACTATGACGTCAACCCGATGGATTCTTACGGTCTCTCCAAGGTCGTGAACGAGAAGACAGCGCGTGCCTTTGCCGAACGCTCGGGTTTCGACATCTACGCGCTGCGCATCGGCAATGTCATCGAGCCGCATGAGTACGAGAGGTTTCCGACCTATTTCGCCAACCCCGAAATGCGCAAGCGCATCGCCTGGAGCTATATCGACGCCCGCGACCTCGGGCAGATCTGCCACCTCTGCATCGAGAAGGACGGTTTGGGCTTCCAGGTCTTCAACGCCGCGAACGACACCGTCTCGGCCAACACGCCGTCGAAGGAACTCGCCAGGCGATTCTATCCGAATGTGCCGTTCACACGCGAAATCGGCGAATACGAGGGCCTGCTCTCCAACCGCAAGATCCGCGAAGTGCTTGGTTTCAAGGAAGAGCACGACTGGCGCAAATATGTGAAAGTCTGATCGCAGGCGTTTCCGCGACGCGGGATTGGAAAAATAGAAAAACGCACTTGCCAATCCTGCGCCGCCGCCTTAAAGGAGCGCCATGCTTGCAGTTGCGCTTCGCGGCCGGTCCGGTCAAGAAGCTGAATGTAAAGCGTAAAGGGGTATAGCTCAGTTGGTAGAGCGGCGGTCTCCAAAACCGCAGGTCGTGGGTTCGAGCCCCTCTGCCCCTGCCATCTTTCTTGAACGAGTTGCGCGGACATCTCGCTGCAGTTCGGCCGGAAAGGCGACGTATGGCTAAGTTCGTTAAACTTCGGTTTCCCTCTTGTGCAATTGGGAATCGATGTTTATGTAGGGTTCAACAGACACGCGGTGCGTGGGGCTGATATGTTCAGCTTTACGCGCCGTAATTGCGTGGGCAGTCGATGGCATCCAAAACTAATCCGTTTGCGTTTCTACAGCAGGTTCGCTCCGAGACGTTGAAAGTTACCTGGCCGTCGCGCCGCGAGACGATGATCTCCACGGTCATGGTGCTTGTAATGGTGATCTTTGCCGCGCTGTTCTTTTTTGCCGCGGACCAGCTTATTGGCTGGGTTCTGAGCTTCGTGCTCAACGTTGGCAGCTGATCGGGTGGAGATATAACATGGCGGCACGTTGGTATATCGTCCACGCATATTCTAATTTTGAGAAGAAGGTCGCGGAAGACATCGAGAATAAGGCTCGTCAGAAGGGCCTCGAGCACCTGTTCGAAAAGATTCTCGTCCCGACCGAAAAGGTGGTTGAGGTTCGTCGCGGTCGCAAGGTCGACAGCGAGCGAAAGTTCTTCCCGGGCTATGTCATGGTTCGTGCGGATCTGACCGATGAGGCCTACCACCTGATCAAGAATACGCCGAAGGTCACTGGCTTCCTCGGCTCCGACAACAAGCCCGTTCCGATTCCGGATTCCGAAGCCGAGCGCATTCTCGGTCAAGTCCAGGAGGGTGTGGAGCGGCCGAAGGCATCTGTTACCTTCGAGATTGGCGAGCAGGTCCGCGTTTCCGACGGTCCGTTCGCTTCGTTCAATGGCACGGTTCAGGATGTGGACGAAGAGCGTTCGCGCCTGAAGGTGGAAGTGTCGATCTTCGGCCGCGCTACACCGGTCGAACTGGAATACGCTCAGGTCGAAAAGGTCTGATCGTCCGCGGCGAAAGCCGCAAACCGCGTGGAAGGTGAGGGGTCTTAGCCGGGCCCGGGATCCGAACCACGCAACCGCAGCCGCCGGAGCGATCCGGCATCTTGGTCGGGTAACCGGCCATCAATGAAAGGCAGAGAGATATGGCTAAGAAAGTTGCAGGCCAGCTCAAGCTTCAGGTCAAGGCAGGATCGGCAAACCCGTCCCCGCCAATCGGCCCGGCGCTTGGTCAGCGTGGCATTAACATCATGGAATTCTGCAAGGCGTTCAACGCCGCTACGCAGGAAATGGAAAAGGGTATGCCGATCCCGGTCGTCATTACCTATTACCAGGACAAGTCTTTCACCTTCGCGATGAAGCAGCCGCCCGTCAGCTACTTCCTCAAGAAGGAAGCGAAGATCCAGTCCGGTTCGAAGACGCCTGGCAAGGGCGCGACTGCCGGAAAGCTCACCAAGGCTCAGATCAAGTCGATCGCCGAAGCCAAGATGAAGGATCTCAACGCAGCGGATATCGAAGGTGCAATGGCGATGATCGAGGGCTCTGCCCGCGCCATGGGCCTGGAAGTGGTAGGATAAGACCATGGCTGGCAAGCGCACGAAGAAGATCAACGAAGGTGTTGATCCCACGAAGCTCTACGCTCTGACTCTCGCCATTGGCATGGTCAAGGAGCGCGCGGTCGCGAAGTTCGATGAAACCATCGAAGTCGCCATGAACCTCGGCGTTGATCCGCGTCACGCAGACCAGATGGTCCGCGGCGTTGTCAACCTGCCGAACGGCACGGGCCGCGACGTTCGCGTTGCTGTCTTTGCTCGCGGCGCCAAGGCTGACGAAGCCAAGGCTGCTGGCGCAGATGTCGTCGGTGCTGAAGAGCTCGTCGAAATCGTCCAGGGCGGCAAGATCGATTTCGATCGCTGCATCGCGACCCCGGACATGATGCCGCTCGTCGGCCGCCTCGGTAAGGTTCTCGGCCCGCGTGGCATGATGCCGAACCCGAAGGTTGGTACCGTTACGATGGACGTTGCCGGTGCTGTCAAGGCATCTAAGGGCGGCGCTGTCGAGTTCCGCGTCGAAAAGGCTGGTATCGTTCACGCTGGCGTTGGCAAGGCATCCTTCGATGCCAAGGCTCTGGAAGAAAACATCCGTGCCTTCGCTGACGCTGTCATCAAGGCGAAGCCGGCTGGCGCGAAGGGCAACTACGTCAAGCGCGTAGCGATCTCTTCGACCATGGGCCCGGGCGTCAAGATCGACCCGTCGTCTGTTACGGCCGCTTAAGTAAGTTTCGCCGGGCTTCGGCCCGGCTAAAGAATTCCGGCCTCGAAAGGGGCCGGAGTATTCCGGAGAAATCCGGAATCCTGTCCGAGATTGCAGGTGGTTTTCCCTTAATCACTTGGCCTGCATGAGACGGGTAAGACCCGAATTGCATGAAGTTCTGCTTCAGGAATTTGGTTCGAGCCTTGGATGCCTTGTGCCTTCGGCCTTTCTTTGGCGCGAAGCGCGAGGGGACAGGATCCTCAAGCGTCGCTTGGGATCGCTTCTGATCCCAGGAGGCAAAAGGCAACCCGGTGGGGCCCGTCAAAAAGGTCCTGCCAACTGGAGATAGGCAGTGGAAAGAGCGGAAAAACGCGAATTCGTCACGGAACTGAACGAAGTCTTCAAGGCTTCGGGCTCGGTGGTCGTGGCCCACTATGCTGGTGCTACAGTCGCGCAGATGAACGACTTCCGTTCCAAGATGCGCGCAGCTGGCGGTACCGTCAAAGTCGCGAAGAACCGCCTGGCCAAAATCGCCCTTCAGGGTACGGAAGCGGAAGGGATCTCTGGTCTCTTCACCGGTCAGACGCTCATTGCTTACAGCAATGACCCGATCACCGCTCCGAAAGTCGTCGTGGATTTCGCCAAGACCAACGATAAGATCGTTGTTTTGGGCGGCGCCATGGGAACAACGACGCTCAACGCTGATGCAGTCAAGTCGCTTGCGACCCTGCCGTCGTTGGACGAACTGCGCGCGAAGCTGCTGGGCATGATCCAGACTCCGGCTACCCGCATCGCAGGCGTTGTTGCAGCACCGGCAAGCCAGCTTGCTCGCGTGTTTTCGGCTTACGCCAAGAAGGACGAAGCCGCATAAGGCGGTTTTTTGCTGTTTATAAACAACCGGTTCGAACCGAACAAAAGGAACTGATAACATGGCTGATCTCGCAAAGATCGTAGACGACCTCTCCTCGCTGACCGTTCTTGAAGCTGCAGAACTGTCCAAGCTTCTCGAAGAAAAGTGGGGCGTTTCCGCCGCTGCTCCGGTAGCTGTTGCTGCTGTTGCTGGCGGTGCAGGCGCTGCTGCTGCTGCTGAAGAAGAAAAGACCGAGTTCGACGTCATCCTCACGGATGCCGGCGCTAACAAGATCAACGTCATCAAGGAAGTTCGTGGCATCACCGGCCTCGGCCTCAAGGAAGCCAAGGACCTCGTCGAAGGCGCTCCGAAGGCTGTCAAGGAAGCCGTTTCCAAGGCTGAAGCTGCCGACATCAAGAAGAAGCTTGAAGACGCCGGCGCTAAGGTCGACGTTAAGTAATCTTGAACTACATCTGGGGGGTGGGATTTCCCGCCTCCCATTTGTCGTTTCGTTGAACGAATTACCCAAAAGCCGCGTGAAAACGGCTTTTGGGTAATGGGTTCTTCAAGAGGATGGTCTCGAACCGAGACGCGAAGGCAATCCGGCCTCGCATTTCGGGAAGTGAGACGAGATTGAACTACTCATGATTGACGGGGTCGACTGGCCATCGGTTCCCGTCCGTTGCAGGCCCGGATGCAATTTTGAAGGAGCGACGATGGCTCAGACCCTTTCGTTCAATGGTCGTAGGCGCGTACGCAAGTTTTTCGGTAAGATCCCAGAAGTCACAGAGATGCCGAACCTCATCGAGGTTCAAAAGGCATCGTATGATCAATTCCTGATGGTTGAAGAGCCCAAGGGCGGTCGCCCTGACGAAGGCCTTCAGGCTGTCTTCAAGTCCGTTTTCCCGATCACGGATTTCTCCGGCGCTTCCATGCTGGAATTCGTGTCTTACGAATTCGAACCGCCAAAGTTCGACGTCGACGAATGCCGTCAGCGCGACCTGACCTACGCCGCGCCGCTGAAGGTTACTCTCCGTCTGATCGTGTTCGATATCGACGAAGATACGGGTGCGAAGTCCATCAAGGACATCAAGGAGCAGTCGGTCTACATGGGCGACATGCCGCTCATGACCAACAACGGTACGTTCATCGTCAACGGCACCGAGCGCGTTATCGTGTCCCAGATGCACCGTTCGCCGGGCGTCTTCTTCGATCACGACAAGGGCAAGAGCCATTCTTCCGGCAAGCTTCTCTTCGCTGCCCGCGTGATCCCGTACCGCGGTTCCTGGCTCGACATCGAGTTCGACGCCAAGGACATCGTCTATGCCCGTATCGATCGTCGCCGCAAGATCCCCGTGACCTCGCTGCTTATGGCGCTCGGCATGGACGGCGAAGAGATCCTGTCGACCTTCTACACGAAGTCCGACTATCAGCGCGACGGCAAGGGCTGGCGTATTCCGTTTACGCCGGAGACTCTCAAGGGTGCCAAGGCAATCACCGAAATGGTTGACGCCGACACCGGTGAAGTCGTTGTCGAAGCCGGCAAAAAGCTGACTCCGCGTCTGCTCCGTCAGCTCGCTGACAAGGGCCTCAAGGCTCTGAAGGCGACCGATGAAGATCTGTACGGCAACTACCTCGCCGAAGACATCGTCAACTACTCGACAGGTGAAATCTACCTCGAGGCCGGCGACGAGATCGATGAGAAGACCCTTCCGATCATTCTCCAGAACGGTTTCGACGAGATCCCGGTTCTCGGCATCGACCACATCAACGTCGGCGCCTATATCCGCAACACGCTCACGGCGGACAAGAACGAGAACCGCCAGGACGCTCTGTTCGACATCTACCGCGTCATGCGTCCGGGTGAACCGCCGACAATGGACTCGGCTGAAGCCATGTTCAACTCGCTGTTCTTCGATGCGGAGCGCTACGACCTCTCCGCCGTTGGCCGCGTCAAGATGAACATGCGCCTCGACCTCGACGTCGAAGACACCGTCCGCATCCTGCGCAAGGACGACATCCTGGCCGTGGTCAAGATGTTGGTCGAACTGCGCGACGGCAAGGGCGAAATCGACGACATCGACAACCTAGGCAACCGTCGTGTTCGCTCTGTCGGCGAATTGATGGAAAACCAGTACCGTCTCGGCCTGCTCCGTATGGAGCGCGCGATCAAGGAACGTATGTCCTCGATCGAAATCGACACGGTCATGCCGCAGGACCTGATCAACGCGAAGCCGGCAGCTGCTGCCGTTCGCGAATTCTTCGGCTCCTCGCAGCTGTCGCAGTTCATGGACCAAGTGAACCCGCTTTCGGAAATCACCCACAAGCGTCGTCTATCGGCTCTTGGCCCGGGTGGTCTGACGCGCGAGCGCGCAGGCTTTGAAGTCCGCGACGTTCATCCGACCCACTACGGCCGCATTTGCCCGATCGAAACGCCGGAAGGCCCGAACATCGGTCTGATCAACTCGCTTGCGACCTTCGCCCGCGTCAACAAGTATGGCTTCATCGAAAGCCCGTACCGCCGCATCGTTGATGGCAAGGTGACGAACGACGTTCTTTACCTCTCCGCCATGGAAGAAGCGAAGTACTACGTTGCACAGGCAAACGCCGAGCTTGGCGCCGATGGTTCCTTCACCGACGAATTCGTCGTCTGCCGTCATGCTGGCGAAGTTATGCTCGCTCCGCGCGACAGCATGAACCTGATGGACGTTTCGCCGAAGCAGGTTGTTTCGGTCGCAGCGGCTCTCATCCCGTTCCTGGAAAACGACGACGCCAACCGCGCTCTCATGGGCTCGAACATGCAGCGTCAGGCCGTTCCGCTGCTGCGTGCTGAAGCTCCGTTCGTCGGCACCGGCATGGAGCCGGTCGTCGCTCGCGACTCCGGTGCTGCTATCGGCGCCCGTCGCGGCGGCGTGGTCGACCAGGTCGACGCGACGCGTATCGTTATCCGTGCGACGGAAGACCTCGAAGCTGGCAAGTCCGGTGTCGATATCTACCGCCTGCAGAAGTTCCAGCGTTCGAACCAGAACACCTGCGTCAACCAGCGTCCGCTGGTCACCGTGGGTGACGTTGTCAACCGTGGCGACATCCTCGCCGACGGTCCGTCGACGGACCTGGGCGACCTTGCTCTCGGGCGTAACGCGCTCGTCGCGTTCATGCCGTGGAACGGTTACAACTACGAAGACTCGATCCTAATGTCCGAGCGGATCGTTGCTGACGACGTGTTCACCTCCATCCACATCGAAGAATTCGAAGTGATGGCGCGTGACACCAAGCTTGGTCCGGAAGAAATCACGCGCGACATTCCGAACGTCTCGGAAGAAGCGCTGAAGAACCTGGACGAAGCCGGCATCGTCTATATCGGCGCCGAAGTTCAGCCCGGCGACATTCTCGTCGGCAAGATCACGCCGAAGGGTGAGAGCCCGATGACGCCGGAAGAAAAGCTTCTGCGCGCCATCTTCGGTGAAAAGGCTTCCGACGTTCGCGATACGTCCATGCGTATGCCGCCCGGCACCTACGGGACGATCGTCGAAGTGCGCGTCTTCAACCGCCACGGCGTTGAAAAGGACGAGCGCGCGATGGCGATCGAGCGCGAAGAGATCGAGCGTCTTGCAAAGGACCGCGACGACGAGCAGGCGATCCTCGACCGTAACGTCTACGGCCGTCTGGTCGACATGCTGCGCGGCCAGGTCGCACTCGCCGGCCCGAAGGGCTTCAAGAAGGGCACCGAGCTTTCGAACGCCGTAGTCTCGGAATATCCTCGCTCGCAGTGGTGGATGTTCGCTGTCGAGGACGAGAAGGTCCAGGGCGAACTCGAAGCTCTCCGCGGCCAGTACGACGAATCCAAGTCGCGCCTCGAACAGCGCTTCATGGACAAGGTCGAGAAGGTTCAGCGCGGCGACGAAATGCCTCCCGGCGTCATGAAGATGGTCAAGGTCTTCGTTGCTGTTAAGCGCAAGATCCAGCCGGGCGACAAGATGGCCGGCCGTCACGGCAACAAGGGCGTCGTCTCGCGCATTGTGCCTGTCGAGGACATGCCGTTCCTCGAAGACGGTACGCATGTCGACATCTGCTTGAACCCGCTGGGCGTGCCTTCGCGCATGAACGTCGGGCAGATCCTCGAAACCCACCTTGCCTGGGCTTGCGCCGGCATGGGTAAGAAGATCGGCGAACTGCTCGACGAATACCGCAAGACGATGGACATCACCGACCTGAAGACGGAACTGACGGAAGTCTACGCGTCGCAGGCCAAGGACGAAGTCGCCAACTTTGATGATGCATCGCTCGTCAAGCTGGCTGAACAGTCCCGCAGGGGCGTCTCCATCGCAACGCCGGTCTTCGACGGTGCGCATGAGCCTGACGTTGCCTCGATGCTGAAGAAAGCAGGTCTGCACGAGTCCGGTCAGTCGGTTCTGTACGACGGCCGTACCGGCGAGCCCTTCGACCGCAAGGTCACCGTCGGCTACATGTACATGATCAAGCTGAACCACCTGGTCGACGACAAGATCCACGCTCGTTCGATCGGTCCTTACTCGCTCGTTACCCAGCAGCCGCTGGGCGGCAAGGCGCAGTTCGGCGGTCAGCGCTTCGGCGAAATGGAAGTCTGGGCTCTGGAAGCATACGGTGCAGCCTACACGCTGCAGGAAATGCTCACGGTCAAGTCGGACGACGTTGCCGGCCGTACCAAGGTCTACGAAGCCATCGTCCGTGGCGACGACACGTTCGAAGCCGGTATTCCGGAAAGCTTCAACGTTCTCGTCAAGGAAATGCGCTCGCTTGGTCTCTCCGTCGAACTCGAGAATTCGAAGCTCGAGGAGCAGCAGGCCAGCCAGTTGCCGGACGCTGCCGAGTAACCACCGATAGGGTGTGCGCTGTAACGCAGCGCACACCGTTCCCGCTCTGGCCCCTTACGTGTCGGCCGAGCAGGGACGATTTCGCCGCATTCTGCGGTTATTGTCGTTTTGAGCGTTGGCGCGGCTCCCGGGATTTGCCGCCGTCCATGCAAGATAAGGGCGCATCCGCCCATGAAGGAGACAGGCATGAACCAAGAGGTCATGAATCTTTTCAATCCGCAGGTGCCTGCACAGAACTTCGATTCCATCCGGATTTCGATTGCTTCTCCGGAGAAGATTCTTTCCTGGTCTTACGGTGAGATCAAGAAGCCGGAAACCATCAACTACCGCACGTTCAAGCCGGAACGCGACGGTCTCTTCTGCGCGCGCATCTTCGGACCGATCAAGGACTACGAGTGCCTTTGCGGTAAGTACAAGCGCATGAAGTACAAGGGCATCATCTGCGAAAAGTGCGGCGTTGAAGTCACGCTGTCGCGCGTTCGCCGTGAGCGCATGGGCCATATCGAGCTCGCCGCTCCCGTTGCCCACATCTGGTTCCTGAAGTCGCTGCCGAGCCGCATTTCCACGCTGCTCGACATGACGCTGAAGGATGTCGAGCGCGTTCTCTACTTCGAACACTACATCGTCACCGAGCCGGGCCTGACCGCGCTCAAGGAGCACCAGCTCCTGACGGAAGAAGAGTACATGCTCGCCGTCGACGAATACGGCGAAGACCAGTTCACGGCCATGATCGGTGCTGAAGCCATCTACGAGATGCTGGCATCGATGAACCTTGAGAAGATCGCTGGCGATCTGCGTTCCGAGCTTGCCGACACCACGTCGGACCTCAAGCAGAAGAAGCTGATGAAACGCTTGAAGATCGTCGAGAACTTCATGGAATCCGGCAACCGCCCGGAATGGATGATCATGAAGGTCGTTCCGGTCATCCCGCCAGATCTGCGTCCGCTCGTTCCGCTCGACGGCGGCCGTTTCGCGACGTCGGACCTGAACGATCTGTACCGCCGCGTCATCAACCGTAACAACCGTCTGAAGCGCCTGATCGAACTGCGCGCTCCGGGCATCATCATCCGCAACGAAAAGCGCATGCTGCAGGAATCTGTGGACGCGCTGTTCGACAACGGCCGCCGTGGCCGCGTCATCACCGGCGCCAATAAGCGTCCGCTGAAGTCGCTGTCCGACATGCTCAAGGGCAAGCAGGGCCGCTTCCGCCAGAACCTGCTCGGCAAGCGCGTCGACTATTCCGGCCGCTCGGTCATCGTGACCGGTCCGGAACTGAAGCTGCACCAGTGCGGTCTTCCGAAGAAGATGGCGCTCGAGCTGTTCAAGCCGTTCATCTATGCCCGCCTCGACGCCAAGGGTTACTCCTCGACCGTCAAGCAGGCCAAGAAGCTGGTTGAAAAGGAAAAGCCTGAGGTTTGGGATATCCTCGACGAGGTCATCCGCGAGCATCCGGTTCTCCTGAACCGCGCACCGACGCTGCACCGCCTGGGCATCCAGGCCTTCGAACCCACGCTGGTCGAAGGCAAGGCCATCCAGCTGCACCCGCTCGTCTGCACGGCATTCAACGCCGACTTCGACGGTGACCAGATGGCTGTTCACGTGCCGCTGTCGCTTGAAGCCCAGCTCGAAGCCCGCGTTCTGATGATGTCGACGAACAACATCCTGCACCCTGCAAACGGTGCACCGATCATCGTTCCGTCGCAGGACATGGTTCTCGGCCTTTACTACCTCTCGATCATGAACCAGAACGAGCCGGGCGAAGGCATGGCCTTCTCCGACCTCGGCGAGCTGCATCACGCGCTCGAAAACAAGGTCGTGACGCTGCACACCAAGATCCGCGGCCGCTTCAAGTCGGTCGACGAGGACGGCAAGCCGTACTCGAAGATCTATGAAACGACTCCGGGCCGCTTGCTCATCGGCGAACTCCTGCCGAAGAACGGCAAGGTGACCTTCGACGTCTGCAACCAGGAAATGACTAAGAAGAACATCTCCAAGATGATCGACGCGGTCTACCGCCATTGCGGCCAGAAGGACACAGTCATTTTCTGCGACCGCATCATGCAGCTCGGCTTCACCCATGCCTGCCGCGCCGGCATTTCGTTCGGCAAGGACGACATGGTCATTCCGGAAACCAAGGCGAAGATCGTTGCCGACACCGAAAACCTGGTGAAGGAATACGAGCAGCAGTACAATGACGGTCTGATCACGCAGGGCGAAAAGTACAACAAGGTTGTCGACGCCTGGGGCAAGGCCACCGAAAAGGTTGCCGAAGACATGATGGCCCGCATTAAGGCCGTCGAATTCGATCCGAACACCGGTCGTCAGAAGCCAATGAACGCCATCTATATGATGTCCCACTCGGGCGCTCGTGGTTCTCCGAACCAGATGCGTCAGCTGGGCGGCATGCGCGGCCTCATGGCCAAGCCGTCGGGCGAAATCATCGAAACGCCGATCACGTCGAACTTCAAGGAAGGCCTGACCGTCAACGAGTACTTCAACTCGACGCACGGCGCCCGTAAGGGTCTGGCAGACACCGCCTTGAAGACCGCGAACTCCGGTTACCTGACCCGTCGTCTCGTCGACGTCGCCCAGGATTGCATCGTCAACTCGGTCGATTGCGGCACCGACAAGGGCCTGACCATGACCGCCATCGTTGATGCCGGTCAGGTCGTTGCGTCGCTCGGCGCTCGTATCCTCGGCCGTACCGCCCTTGATGATATCGATCATCCGGTCACTGGCGAGCGTATCGTCGATGCCGGCAAGATGATCCTCGAGCCCGATGTCATCGAGATCGAGAAGGCTGGTATCCAGTCGATCCGCATCCGTTCGGCACTGACCTGCGAAATCCAGACGGGCGTCTGCTCGGTCTGCTACGGTCGTGACCTTGCACGCGGTACTCCGGTCAACATGGGTGAAGCAGTCGGTGTTATCGCTGCTCAGTCGATCGGCGAGCCGGGCACGCAGCTCACCATGCGTACATTCCACCTTGGTGGCACGGCAACCGTGGTTGACCAGTCGTTCCTGGAAGCCTCGTACGAAGGTACGGTTCAGATCAAGAACCGCAACCTGCTGCGCAACTCGGATGGCAACCTCGTTGCCATGGGCCGTAATATGACCGTCCAGATCCTGGACGAGCGTGGTGTCGAGCGCTCCTCGCAGCGCGTCGCCTATGGTTCGAAGCTGCATGTCGACGATGGCGACAAGGTCAAGCGCGGTCAGCGTCTGGCAGAGTGGGACCCCTACACCCGTCCGATGATGACGGAAGTGGCCGGTACCGTTCAGTTCGAAGACGTCGTCGACGGTCTCTCGGTTCTCGAAGCGACCGACGAATCCACCGGCATCACCAAGCGTCAGGTTATCGACTGGCGTTCGACCCCGCGTGGTTCGGACCTCAAGCCGGCAATCGTCATCAAGGATGCCAGCGGCAACGTCATGAAGCTGTCCCGTGGTGGTGACGCCCGCTTCCTGCTCTCGGTCGACGCGATCCTGTCGGTCGAGCCGGGTCAGAAGGTGTCTCAGGGTGACGTGCTTGCACGTTCGCCGCTCGAAAGCGCCAAGACCAAAGACATCACCGGCGGTCTGCCGCGCGTTGCCGAACTGTTCGAAGCTCGTCGTCCAAAGGACCACGCCATCATCGCTGAGATCGATGGTACGATCCGCCTCGGCCGCGACTACAAGAATAAGCGTCGCGTCATCATCGAGCCGGCGGAAGACGGTGTCGAGCCTGTCGAATACCTGATCCCGAAGGGCAAGCCCTTCCACCTTCAGGAAGGCGACTACATCGAGAAGGGTGACTACATCCTCGACGGTAACCCGGCTCCGCACGACATCCTGGCGATCAAGGGCGTCGAAGCACTCGCTTCGTACCTGGTCAACGAAATCCAGGAAGTCTATCGCTTGCAGGGCGTTGTCATCAACGACAAGCACATCGAAGTGATTGTCCGTCAGATGCTGCAGAAGGTGGAAATCACCGATGCAGGCGACTCGACTTACATCGTCGGCGACAACGTCGACCGCATCGAGCTCGAAGACGTCAACGATGCGCTGATCGAACAGGGCAAGAAGCCTGCTTATGGCGATCCGGTTCTGCTGGGTATCACCAAGGCGTCGCTGCAGACCCCGTCGTTCATCTCCGCCGCGTCCTTCCAGGAAACGACGAAGGTGCTGACGGAAGCTGCAATCGCCGGCAAGACCGACGGTCTGCAGGGTCTGAAGGAAAACGTCATCGTCGGTCGTCTGATCCCCGCCGGTACCGGTGGCACGATGACCCAGATCCGTCGCATCGCGACCTCGCGCGACGAGTTGATCCTCGAGGAACGCCGCAAGGGCACGGGCGCCGATGTCGCCACGCCGATGCTGCAGGATCTCGCAGGCGAGAGCGCACCGGCTGCCGAATAATCGGCAGCTTGGTTTTAAGAATTGAGAAGCCGCCCGGAGCGATCCGGGCGGCTTTCTGTTGTGCGCCCAGCATGGGCGATTCTTGTGGGTGGAAGTCCCACCGTAAGCTGGTCACAGTGAGGGAAGTGAAGCGCAACTGCGGCAGGGTGACCAACGGTGGGGAGGAAGCGTGGATCGAACCTGCGGGCCGATGGACAAGAACGGGATATGAGGCGATGCCGACCAGGGCGAGCGGGCAACAAACCGCGAAGCTCTTGTGACCAATGGGCGGTGGCGTAAATCCGGCGGTCGTGCAGTGAAGGAGTGCGCTCTTACCTGTTAGGGTGGACGGCTCCCAACGGCATCGCGATGTGCCAGAGTGAGTTCGTTGAAAGCTCAATCGAGGGAGACCGTCCGTGGAACAGATTATCCGAATTGGCATGGATACGTCAAAGAACGTTTTCCAATTGCAGGGCGTGAATGCAGTCGAGCAACCAATCCTGCGCAAGACGTTCTCGCGTAAGGAGATGGTAAAATTCTTCGAGAAAACGGCGCCTACCACCATCGCACTCGAAGCGTGCGGAGGCTCTCATCATTGGGCAAGGTTATTAAGTTGCCTCGGGCACGAAGTAAAATTGATCGCGCCTCAGTTGACGAAGCCGTATGTGAAACGCGGCAAGAATGACGCGGCGGATGCCGAAGCTTTGTGCGAGGCGATGAGCCGCCCCACGATGCGGTTTGTTCCGGTGAAAACCGCCGACCAGCAGGCAGCCTTGATGCTGGCTGGCATGCGAGAGAGACTTATCCGCAACCGGACACAGCTCGCCAATGCCATTCGCGGGTTTGGTATGGAATTTGGCATCGTCGCGGCCTCCGGGATGTGTCGGATCGAACCGCTATTGGAGCGAATAGCGGGAGACCAGTCGCTGCCGGACCTTGCTCGAGAGCTTTTTGCTGTGCATGGTGATGAGTATCGCGGTCTGCTTTCGGAAATCAAGCGGATCGAGGAAAAGCTGATGGATCTGCACCGCGCCGATGAATGCAGCAGGCGTCTTGCCGAAATCCCCGGCGTCGGCCCGGTCGGTGCATCCCTCTTGATGATGAAGACCCCAGATCCTCGGATGTTTAAGTGTGGTCGAGATTGGATAGGCCTCACACCGAAAGATCATTCGACTGCAGGCAAGGTCAGGCTTGGGGGCGTCACTCGTGCCGGCGATGAGATGTTGAGAAGCGTATTAGTGGTTGGTGCAACTGCTGTTCTTCAACACGTCAGAGCAGGCCGAAGCAGACATGCTTCGCGATGGCTCACCGAACTGCTGCAACGGAAAAAGCCTAAGCTGGTTGCGGTGGCGCTCGCTAACAAGATTGCTCGTATTGCCTGGAAAACTTATGGTGGTGAGCGGCGAAACGTATCGGCGAATGGAAGGACAGCCGAAGGCAGCATAGGAGATTAGCCGTCACGGGGGCGGGTGCGATCACATCGATCGCCCCCTATGCCGATTGAGTTCGATTTTGCAGGGGAGCAAGCTGAGGCTCAGCTCAGCAGCGGTAGCCCTTGCTCCATACCGTAGCCCAGCCGAATGTGGGCATCGTCGAAGCCGAGCCAGAAGAAACGGAACAGGATTGGACCCCCGCCGCTGAACGGCGTCATTTCGCGATGCAGCCAGGTGGAGGGCTGCTCACCTTCAAGCGGAATGTGGAAGTAATGTCGCCGGTGGCAGAAGTCGTTGCCACCCTTGGAGAAACGGTAGTCATTGACAACCAGCGGGGCGAGGGGAGTCTTAGACAGGATTCCCGTTTCTTCCGAAAACTCTCGAAGGGCTGCCGCGGCGATATCTTCGCCAGCTTCTACCGTGCCGCCCGGAACCTGAAGCTCGATCTCCGGAAAGTCCGGCTCATCGAAAACCAGCAGCCGGTCGCGCCAGGTTGCATAGATCAGCACCTTGAGCGCATCCGGCTTCATCGTTGCCTCAGCTGAAGCGGATGATCGCGACTTCGCCGTCGACGGCGCCCTGATAGGCGGAGGCGTGAGGCTCCTCGGACGGCACTTCGGTCAGCATGCCGATCTGGTCGAGGTCGGCCTCGATGAAACCTTCTTCCGCAAGCGCATTCAGAGCCTCGCGCACGGCGCTGTCGTCATCGGCGGCCTTGAGCATGATATGAAGATCGACGCCCTCGCTGTTGTCGGACTCATAGCCCTTGCCGATGATGATGAACACCATCGGGCCTTCGGAAATGTTGTCGTTGTCGGGGGCGGTAATCATCGGATGTCCTTCGATTCGAGATTTGAATCTGATTTCATGCGTTTAGCGTCTGCAATCGGTGATTCCATAGCCGCTTTTTGCTGCAATGCTCAAGTTTATCTTGCTGTGCGGCAGCGAATGCGCCTAGAAGCTCCAAAAGAGCGCGTAGTGGCCGGGTTTCAAGGCGTTTGGCCGAAGTTTATTTCTTAACGGCCTTGACGAGACGACGGGAAACCAGTAGTACCCGCGCCATCCGGACCCATGTGAGGCATGGCCATTCGGGGCGACGCGCCCCGGAGATCACCTCAAACAAGGTTCGAAACGCACGTTGAAGATATGATGCCTGCACGCATGACGCATGTCTTTTGCGTCCTCTGCTCTCAGTGGTCCATCTGCGAAAGCGGATCGGGCCACGTTTTGCGCATTGAGACAAGCGTGTGATCTTGCCGGAGACGGCGCGAGTTACGCCCGCAAGGGATTGAGATATAAACGTAAGGGATGGTTGAATGCCTACCGTAAACCAGCTTATCCGCAAGCCGCGTCAGGCGAACGTAAAGCGTAATAAGGTTCCTGCCCTGCAGGAGAACCCGCAGAAGCGCGGCGTTTGCACCCGCGTCTACACAACGACGCCGAAGAAGCCAAACTCGGCTCTCCGTAAGGTCGCAAAGATCCGCCTGACCAACGGCTTCGAAGTCATTGGTTACATCCCCGGTGAAGGCCACAACCTTCAGGAACACTCTGTCGTCATGATCCGCGGCGGCCGTGTTAAGGACCTTCCGGGTGTTCGTTACCACATCATCCGCGGCGTTCTCGATACCCAGGGTGTCAAGAACCGCAAGCAGCGCCGTTCGAAGTACGGTGCGAAGCGTCCGAAGTAATTCGGTTTTGAAATCCCGGCGCTGCGCGAGGTCCTCCGCGTGGTAGAGCGCCTTTAACAATTGAAGAGACGAGAAGTATGTCCAGACGTCACAGAGCAGAAAAGCGCGAGATCAACCCGGACCCGAAGTTCGGCGATCTGGTTGTTACCAAGTTCATGAATGCAATCATGCTTGACGGCAAGAAGTCCGTCGCTGAAAGCATTGTCTACGGCGCATTTGACTCCGTACAGGGCAAGTCCAAGCAGGAGCCGCTCGGCGTGTTCCATCAGGCTCTGGACAACGTTGCTCCGCATGTTGAAGTCCGTTCGCGCCGTGTTGGTGGTGCAACCTACCAGGTTCCGGTTGATGTTCGTCCGGAGCGCCGTCAGGCCCTGGCCATCCGCTGGCTGATCGCTGCCGCGCGCAAGCGCAACGAAACGACCATGATCGACCGACTGTCGGGCGAGCTTCTCGATGCATCCAACAACCGTGGTTCCGCGGTCAAGAAGCGCGAAGACACGCACAAGATGGCTGACGCCAACCGTGCGTTCTCGCATTATCGCTGGTAATCCCGAACGGGTTCGAAAGGCAGTCCACAATGGCTCGCGAATATAAAATCGAAGACTACCGAAATTTCGGTATCATGGCGCACATCGACGCCGGCAAGACGACGACGACTGAGCGTATCCTTTACTACACCGGCAAGTCGCACAAGATCGGCGAAGTGCACGATGGCGCGGCCACGATGGACTGGATGGAGCAGGAGCAGGAGCGTGGTATCACGATCACCTCCGCTGCCACGACGACCTTCTGGAAGGGCCGTGACGGCAAGATGCGCCGCTTCAACATCATCGACACCCCCGGCCACGTCGACTTCACCATCGAAGTCGAGCGTTCGCTGCGCGTTCTCGACGGTGCTATTGCTCTTCTCGACGCCAACGCCGGTGTTGAGCCGCAGACGGAAACCGTCTGGCGCCAGGCTGAGAAGTACAATGTTCCGCGCATGATCTTCTGCAACAAGATGGACAAGACCGGCGCGGACTTCTACCGCTCGGTTGAGATGATCAAGACCCGTCTCGGTGCAACGGCTGTTGTCATGCAGCTGCCGATCGGCGCAGAAAGCGACTTCAAGGGCGTTGTCGACCTGATCGAGATGAACGCTCTCGTCTGGCGCGATGAATCGCTCGGCGCCCAGTGGGATGTCGTCGAAATCCCGGAAGACATGAAGGCCAAGGCTGAGGAATATCGCGAAAAGCTGATCGAGACCGTTGTCGAGATCGACGAAGCCGCGATGGAAGCCTACCTCGAAGGCACCATGCCCGACAATGATCAGATCCGCGCGCTCGTCCGTCGCGGCACGATCGACGTCAAGTTCCACCCGATGTTCTGCGGTACCGCCTTCAAGAACAAGGGCGTTCAGCCGCTGCTCGACGCCGTTGTCGATTACCTGCCGTCGCCGCTCGATATTCCGGCGATCAAGGGCATCGACTTCAAGACGGAAGCCGAAATCGAGCGTCACGCTGACGACTCCGAGCCGCTTTCGATGCTCGCATTCAAGATCATGAACGACCCGTTCGTCGGTTCGCTGACCTTCGCACGCATCTATTCCGGCAAGCTCGAAAAGGGTTCGTCGGTTCTGAACACGGTCAAGGACAAGCGCGAGCGCGTCGGCCGTATGCTGCAGATGCACTCGAACTCGCGTGAAGACATCGAAGAAGCCTTCGCAGGTGATATCGTTGCTCTCGCTGGACTCAAGGAAACCACCACGGGTGACACGCTCTGCGATCCGCTGAAGCCTGTTATTCTCGAGCGCATGGAATTCCCCGAGCCGGTCATTCAGATCGCGATCGAGCCGAAGTCCAAGGGCGACCAGGAAAAGATGGGCCTCGCGCTCAACCGCCTGGCTGCTGAAGACCCGTCCTTCCGCGTCAAGACCGACCAGGAATCCGGCCAGACGATCATCGCCGGCATGGGCGAACTTCACCTCGACATCATCGTCGACCGCATGCGTCGCGAATTCAAGGTTGAAGCAAACGTCGGTGCTCCGCAGGTTGCCTACCGCGAAACCATCACGCGCCAGCACGAAGAAGACTACACGCACAAGAAGCAGTCCGGTGGTACCGGCCAGTTCGCGCGCGTCAAGATCGTCTTCGAACCGAACCCGGATGGCGAAGACTTCAAGTTCGAGTCCAAGATCGTCGGTGGTGCAGTTCCGAAGGAATACATCCCGGGCGTTCAGAAGGGTATCGAAAGCGTTCTGTCTTCCGGTCCGCTGGCTGGATTCCCGATGCTCGGCGTCAAGGCGACGCTCATCGATGGTGCCTTCCACGACGTCGACTCGTCGGTTCTGGCGTTCGAAATCGCCTCGCGTGCTTGCTTCCGTGAAGCAGCCAAGAAGGCCGGTGCGCAGCTCCTCGAGCCGATGATGAAGGTCGAAGTCGTCACGCCTGAGGATTACGTCGGCGACGTTATCGGCGACCTGAACTCTCGCCGTGGCCAGATCCAGGGCCAGGAGAGCCGTGGTATCGCCGTAGTCATCGCCGCCAACGTTCCGCTGGCGAACATGTTCAAGTACGTCGATAACCTGCGCTCCATGTCACAGGGCCGTGCTCAGTACACCATGACCTTCGATCACTACGCGCCGGTCCCGTCGAACGTCGCAACGGAAATCCAGGCAAAGTATTCCGGTCAGAAGTGACCGGAATACCAATTGACCGATAACAAGAATTAGATCCCTCACGGGACCTTAAAAGAATGGAGAGCCCAAATGGCAAAGAGTAAGTTCGAGCGCAACAAGCCGCACGTTAACATCGGCACGATCGGCCACGTTGACCACGGCAAGACGTCTCTGACGGCAGCGATCACGAAGTACTTCGGCGAGTTCAAGGCGTACGACCAGATCGACGCGGCTCCGGAAGAAAAGGCTCGCGGCATCACCATTTCGACGGCACACGTCGAATACGAGACCCCGAACCGCCACTATGCCCACGTTGACTGCCCCGGCCACGCCGACTACGTCAAGAACATGATCACCGGTGCTGCCCAGATGGACGGCGCGATCCTGGTTTGCTCGGCTGCTGACGGCCCGATGCCGCAGACCCGCGAGCACATCCTGCTCGCTCGTCAGGTTGGCGTTCCGGCGATCGTCGTGTTCCTCAACAAGGTCGACCAGGTTGACGACGCCGAGCTTCTCGAACTCGTCGAGCTCGAAGTTCGCGAACTTCTGTCGTCCTACGACTTCCCGGGCGACGACATTCCGGTCATCAAGGGCTCGGCTCTTGCCGCTCTCGAAGACTCCGACAAGAAGATCGGCGAAGACGCGATCCGCGAGCTGATGGCAGCTGTTGACGCCTACATCCCGACGCCTGAGCGTCCGATCGACCAGCCGTTCCTGATGCCGATCGAAGACGTGTTCTCGATCTCGGGCCGTGGTACGGTTGTGACCGGCCGCGTCGAGCGCGGTATCGTCAAGGTTGGCGAAGAAGTCGAAATCGTCGGCATCCGCCCGACCTCGAAGACGACGGTTACCGGCGTTGAAATGTTCCGGAAGCTGCTCGACCAGGGCCAGGCTGGCGACAACATCGGTGCTCTGGTTCGCGGTGTGAACCGTGACGGCGTCGAGCGTGGTCAGATCCTGTGCAAGCCGGGCTCTGTCAAGCCGCACAAGAAGTTCAAGGCTGAAGCCTACATCCTGACGAAGGAAGAAGGCGGCCGTCATACGCCGTTCTTCACCAACTACCGTCCGCAGTTCTACTTCCGCACGACGGACGTTACTGGCATCGTCACCCTGCCGGAAGGCACGGAAATGGTTATGCCTGGCGACAACGTCACGGTTGACGTCGAACTGATCGTTCCGATCGCGATGGAAGAAAAGCTGCGCTTCGCTATCCGCGAAGGCGGCCGTACCGTCGGCGCCGGCATCGTCGCCTCGATCGT
>NZ_LNCD01000060.1:2195-3068 GCF_001542405.1 Rhizobium altiplani | reverse complement strand
GATTTTCTAAGCATTTAAGGTGGGTTGCCCCATTCGGAGATCCATGGATCAAAGCTTATTCGCAGCTCCCCACGGCTTTTCGCAGCGTATCACGTCCTTCATCGCCTGTGCATGCCAAGGCATCCACCAAATGCCCTTACGACACTTAATCGTTCTCATTGCCAATGCTCATCATCTCGTTGCCCGCATCCCGAAGGAAACGGCAACAGACCGGGTTACCTTTTACAACCCAGTCAATCCAACAATGCCATCGACGTGTTCGATCCGGTCCCTTTATTGGAGCTACGCCGAGCAGCTCGCTTGGGCCGGATCTTTAAGACCAGCTTCTCGAGATTAAATCCGGTACCGCGCGGTCAGGCAACGGCAATCAGGCCAACCATCAGACAGCACCAAAAGGCACCGAACAATGGTCGATCCTGACGACAGGCTTCCTTCCTACCTCCAGTCCCTCCACCAGATCCGGCCGACTAAGCCATCCTTGGTTTCAACAGAACTGGGCTCGGACATCTCGCGCAATCCATAGGATTGTGCAAAACACCTGGAAGCCTCCAGATCAATCTTCTCTTCACGATATATGCAGAACAGGCATCTGACTTAAAGTCGATGCAAACTTTGTTTTTCTCCAGAAGGATATCCCGGCTCGACACCAAAGCGATTTGGTGGAGCTGAGCGGGATCGAACCGCTGACCCCCTGCTTGCAAAGCAGGTGCTCTCCCAGCTGAGCTACAGCCCCAACCATCGCAACACCTGACAGCAAACCGTCAGGATCAGGCATTCCCTAACCATCACTTGCAAATGCAAATGGTGGGCCCGGGAAGACTTGAACTTCCGACCCCACGCTTATCAAGCGTGTGCTCTAACCAACTGAGCTAC
>NZ_LNCD01000059.1 GCF_001542405.1 Rhizobium altiplani | reverse complement strand
GACATGTAAAGACCGACGATGTCCTGCACCTTATCGACGAAGAGCGGATCAGAGGAAAGCTTGAATGTCTCGGCACGATGCGGCTGCAGGCCAAAGGCGGTCCAGATCCGACGGATGGTGGTATGCGAAAGTCCACTGGAGGCTGCCATCGAACGGATGGACCAGTGCGTGGCATCCTTGGGGGTGGTGTTCAATGTACGCTCGACGACCTGAGCAACCTGGGCATCAGAGACAGTTCGCGGTCGACCGGCACGATATTCATCTGTCAGCCCTTCAATGCCATCTTGTATGAACCGGCGGCGCCACTTGCCAACCGTATGCTCGTGGAGCCCAAGACGCTCGGCAACGTCTTTACTTTGCAGACCCTGCGCACACAGCAAGACCATCCGGCATCGATCCGACGAGGAGCGCGGCGCTTTATGCCGGCGCACCTGAGATTCCAGGAAATTTCTATCTGCCTCGCTCAGAACGACGAGGCCTGCTTGCCTGCCAACCATCAATCAACTCCTGCTCTTCTAACAGAAGCCAAACAAAATGAAGCTTACTTTAGTTCCAGGTGACTAGCGTCAGAAGGCATGACAATGGTTGTAGTGACTCACGAAATCGGATTTGCCCGCGAAGTTGCGGATATGGTGACTTTCATGGACGGTGGCGTGATAGTTGAACAGGGGCCGCCTGATGAACTGATAGCGAGACCTCAAACACTGAGGGCGAAGTCCTTCTTCAGCCGCATCCTCTGACCGTCGAGGGTCGGAACGGTATCGACCCGGTTGATGCTCTTCGCCACATTGATCCGCGCAAAGATAGTGGTCGCCATCGAGCGGGATCGCGCTTTCGACCGGGCGCGACTGAAGGGCCGAGCCGGATTCGTCGAGCAGCGGCATCGAGGCTTTGCGTCCTGTCTTCATCTTGTCGATTGTTTCCCCGAACCTCGTTCGTTCTCGATGGACTTGCGCAACGCATCCATGATGTTGATGACATTGCCCGTCTAAGCTTCAGCCCGGTCCTTCGGCTTGGCCTTCGACGGTTTCTTCAATTGCTTCTTCTTTGTGTTGATGATGTCAAGCAGCGTCTCCTGCACCGGATCGGCGACCATCTTCGGGCTCCGGTGCTGGGTCTGTTTCTTGATCAATTGTTGCACGAGCGACCATCAGCTCCGCTTCGGCTGTTCGTCATCGATTGCCGCAAAATAGTTCTCCTCATCCCGCACTTCGTCACCATAGCGCAGCGTTCAGAGCAAGATACCCTTGCCGCGTGGCTCGAGCATGACGGCGCGCTCCCGCCGCGAAACCACCAGCCTTGATATGCCAACCATTCTCTGCGCCCATGGCGTCGCGGATGACGGAGAACGCCTCCTCACCGACTGGAAACGGACCTTTTCGCTTTCCGAGGTCGCCGGCATCAACTGCACGGGACAGGTGACCAACGAAAGCTTCAGATAGCCTTTCCAATAGGGGCGAAGAGCCATAGCCGCCTCCCGTCGACCGGCGCGGCGCTGTGGCGCGCCTACCGTCTTGGCCATCTTTGCTGCTGGCGAACGGGAGGCCTTGGCCCGGCCATTGCCCACATTGGCATTGGCGGCGGCTCGTTTCGATGCGCCGATTTATTGGCGATGGATTTCCGACAGGATTTTGGTTACTGCCTCCTCGGCGGCAGTGACGGCGCCAGAGAGATAGCCAGGCTCGGAAGGGCTTGTCTCGCTGCCGGCGAGGAATAGACGATCTTTCCACGGGCCTGAGACCCACTCCTTGCTTCCGGCCACAGGATGGGCGCCGCCCGTGCGGTCGGCGGCGGTCGCCGTCAGCGGATCGGCGGCCCAATCCTTGAGAATGGTGGCAAGGGGCTTGAGCGCCTGCGGGCCGAAGAGCCGCGCCAACTGCGTGAGGCAGGCCTCTTTCAACGCCTGCTCGCCGGTTGCTGCGCGACGCTGCTCCGCTCCGACGCCAAGAAAGCCGAACAGCGCCGCCTTGCCGGATGCCGTCGTCGCGTCGTGGATTTCAACCATCGGCCCGACCATGCTCTGTGCCGTGCCGGAGAGGCCGTCCGTGCGCCAGAAGGGCTGGTCGTAGATCGCAAAGAATTTCGCATGCGACGCCATCCACGTCGCCATGTCGCGCCAGCGTGCGGCGGTCTTGGGCTCCTGCGCCGGCGTAAAACGCACCGTCGCTTCGAGAAGCCGCGGGGGCAGGGCGGCGATCACATGCTCGGCCTGCAACAGAGACGCGCTCTCCTCGCCCGTTTCCACGCTCAGTTCGATGCCGGCATCGGCAAGCACCATCGCCGTCACCTTCGCACCGCGCAGGATGCGGCCGGCGGGAAGATCGGCGGCGAGCGCCCGCACCAGGGCGGCAGTGCCACCGGCAAGCCGCATCGATTGCTGTTCCATAGATGTCGGGCTGTAGCGCTGCGGCCTCTCACGCGACATGCGCTCGAAAATCACGTCGCCCTCGCCGTTCTGGCAGAAGAATGAAAGCCCGAGCTGGCCGACGAGCGTCGCCATTGCCGGCTGCATCTGCGGCCAGTACCAGGAGGGGCCGAGGTCGAAGCCATCCTCGCTGGAGAGACCATCCTCGCCCGTCGTCAGGATGCGGCCGCCAAGACGGTCGCGCGCTTCGAGGACAATGACGTCAAGGCCGGCAGCGTTCAGCGAACGCGCGGCATAGAGGCCGGAGAGACCGGCGCCGACGACGGCGATTTGGCAGGTTTTCATATGTTGCTTCCGGGGGATTGGGAGGGGGATTGAGGATTGTCGAAGGCGCAGACATCCGCGTGCAGAAGCGGCGCAGCTTTGTACCACACCCGCGCACCCTCCGGCCGGATTTTCGCATGCAGATGTTGTTCCGCTGGAAGCCGCAGCCAGCTCCAGCGTCCCAAAGCCTCGCCCGCCCCGCTGAAAGCGCCGTCGAGCACCAGCAGCTCGAGCCCGCTCGCTCGCACCCTCGAAGAGAATTTTCGATGAGGCGACACCGGCACGCAATTTGCCCGCTTCGCCTTCGCCAGGCATGATCACCACCCGCTCGCGATCATCCGCCTTGAATTGCCACAGCTTCACCAGAATGGTGCAGCCGTCCTCGCTTTGCGGCGCGTGGCCGCTGCCGGGCGGATTGCGGACATAGGCGCCCATCGGAAAATCGCCGCCGTCATCCTGGAACACCCCGTCGAGAACCAGAAATTCCTCGCCGCCCGGATGCGCGTGATGGGCAAAACGGCTGCCCGCGGCGTAGCGGACGATCGAGGTGGCCCGCGCCTTCTCTTCCCCGATCCTGAAGAGCATGCGCCGGTTGACTCCCTTGGCGGGGCTTGGCATCCACTCGAGTGCCGCGGCATGGACGAGCGTGCGTCGGGAAAGATCTTCGTTCAGCAGCATGTCAAAGCTCCGATCTGCCGCCATCGACGACGATCTCTGCGCCGAGCATATAGCTCGAAGCGTCGCTTGCCAGGAAGAGCACGGCGGCGGCGATCTCTTCCGGTCTGCCCATGCGCCCGAGCGGCACCTGCGCGCCGACGCGTTCCGCATAGGCGCGGAACTCTTCCTCGCTCTGGTCCCTGGCGCGGTGGATCGGCGTTTCGATCGAGCCGGGGCTGACGGCGTTCACCCTGATCTTCCGGTCGATGAGCTCGGCCGACATGGTTCGGGCAAAGGAGCGAACCGCCGCCTTCGAGGCCGAGAGGATCGCCCGGCCGGGCGTGCCCACCTGATTCAGCCAGGAGGTGTTGAGCACGATCGATCCGCCCGGGCGCATCAGCGGCAGGACGGCCCGCACGGTGAAGAATACGCCCTTCACGTTCACGTCCATAATCCTGTGATAGGTCGCCTCGTCCGCCGTCGCAAGCGGCGTGCCGAGTGCCACGCCCGCATTGGCAAACAGGATGTCGAGCGATCCGAACGCATCCTGAAGCACGCTCTTGACCCGGCCCAGATCGTCGATCGAGGACACGTCCGCCTGGATCGCCAGTGCGTCGCCGCCAATCTCGGCAGCGGCCAGATCGAGTTTTTCCTGCGAGCGGCCGGTGATCGCCACGCGAGCGCCGTTGGCGCGCAGCGCCTTCGCGGCGGCAAGGCCGATCCCGCTCGAACCGCCGGTGATCAGCGCCGTCTTTCCCTCAAGCATCATTCGTCAATCCTCTCGTCTGGCGAAGACTCTAGCGCCCGCGATTGCATTGACGAGGAAAACCGGCCATACCGCAAAGAAAGAAAATCTTTGCGTGGGCGCGATGAGAAACCTGACCAGACTGCGATCGCTCCAGGCACTGGAGGCCTCGGCAAGACACGGCAGCTTTGTCGGCGCGGCAAGCGAGCTCGACGTGACGCCGCCCGCCGTCGGCCAGCTCGTGCGTTCGCTGGAGGATTGGGTGGGCTATCCGCTGTTTAAGCGCAGCCGCTCCGGCACCGAGCGTCTGACGCCGGTCGACGAGGCCGCGGATGCACTCGAGGATATCGCTCAAGGGCTCGACCTGCTGGAGGCGGGCTTGCGCAAGCTGCGCGGCCGCAAGGCGCGTGCCGTCGTCGTCGTCACCGCCTCGCAGGCGCTGGTTGGCAACTGGCTGCTGGCGCGCCTCGACGATTTCTCCTTGAACTGCCCGAATATCGACGTCCGGCTCGACGTCTCCGACCGGGTCAGTGACCTTGCCTTAGGCGAAGCCGATATTGGCATTCGCTGCGGGCTCGGCACATGGAAGGGTGTCAAATCGACCTTCCTGATGGGCGAGGAGATCATCGCCGTCTGCCACAACAGGCTGCTGCCTCAAGATCGCGAGGTCACCGCCGGCTGGATCGCCGAACAGACACTGATCCACGACGGCACGCCGCATCGGGGCGGCGACTTCCCATCATGGGCCGACTGGCTTTCCCGTTCCGGCGCCAACCAGGTGCCGGCTGAGCGCGGCCTGAAGATCAACTCCACCGCCGCCGTGATCCAAGCGGCGATCGCCGCGCGCGGCGTCGCCCTGGTGCGCAAGGCGCTGGTCGCCCAGGAACTGGAAAGCGGCCGCCTCGTCCATCTGTTACCGGAAATTTGCTGGCCGGTGAAATGGGCCTATTACATCGTAGCTGCCCCAAAGGCACTGCGGCGCCACGAGGTCGCGACCTTCCACGACTGGCTCTGGAAAAGTCACGCGCATTGATCCCCCAAAAGCGGGACCCCACTCCAATTGACAGAGCCTGGCGACAACAGACCGGGGGGCCAGGTGCCATGCGCTGTTCCCGCCACAGGTCTTAGCAATGCTCTTCCAGCCAGACGTTCAAAGACAGCAAGTTCGGGAAGACCGGTATCTGTTGCCAAAGCCGTGGCCGGCATCTTGGACGTTCTTCTCAACTTGCCCCTTCTCCGAGCCGGCGGAGGGGTTACAAAACTCGGGCGTAAAGACGTAGTGGTTCGTCATCGCCAAAAACCGGATATTGACTAGCAGTGCGCATATTGTCGTAAATTCCCCCGCTCGGGCACTCCGCCGAAGACCCGGAAGCCGCGTCAATGCGCGTGACGGCGTTGTCACCTTGTTTCACTGAGGTCGGACGAAGCGCTTTCAGTTCAACTCAGGCTGCTGCGCCGGTCGCGGCTGCTTTCCATTGCGCCATAGCGCGGATGCGATGAATGTGGGTGGCGAGAGCAGAGTGCTCTGGTGCGACGGGACGGAATGATTTCTGAGCGCTGAAAACACCGAGACGAATCGTTGCAAGCCGCCGACGGATCGGAAGCCTTGCATTATTCGTTCTAGTTTTCGCAGCCGCAGATGGGAATTTTCTGCACGATTGTTGAGGCCCTTGTGTGATCTATGTTCAACGGCCAGCATCACACCTGGCTTTGCCGCTCCGTATGAGCGCAGTTTATCGGTGATAATCCTCTTTGGCGCCAGACCTCGCCAGACCGCATGGGCGATGGATCTGCGGTGGGAAACGGTGGTTCTTATAGAATGATGGTCGGCGCGCTCATCACGTCCGGCTATCCGTCAACCGTTAAGCCAAGTACAACGTGACAGCACCGAGCTAGGTGATATCGGAGGAGACCTGGAGCTTGGTCACGGAGTCGGATGCGCGGTGGCGAGCTTTTGCATTCCGGATCAGCTTCACGCCCGCTACGGCGTCACTGATCCGTGGGCTTGTAAGCTCGAAGCGGTCGACAAAGTCTCAGGCTGTAACCGGAGGTGCGGCGCTGTCCTAAAGTCGAAGCTGCATGCACAGGAGATCAAGCCACCGCCCGAACTTTTGGCCGACCTCGCTGAATTTTCCGACTGTCTTAAAGCCCAATTTCTCGTGCAGTTTGATCGAACCGGAATTCTCCGCCTCAATGCATGCGACAAGAACATGAATCTGGCGAGCTTGCGCTTCCGAGATAAGTGCGCGCATGAGGCTTGAGCCAATGCCTCCGCCTTGCGAGCCCTTTCGCACGTATACTGAATGTTCCATCGTCTGCCGGAAGCCTTCGATTGTCCGCCAGATTCCGTAGGTCGCGTACCCTAAGACATCGCCGTTCCTGTCCGCTACGAGCACAGGATGCTTCTTCGCCATTCGATCGGCGAGCCACATCCTTCGGTTTGGCAAATTAACAAGTGTCTCGTTCCATATCGCGGTGGTGTTTTGCACCGCTTCATTATAGATATCGAGAATGGCTGGGAGGTCGGCCTCAAGCGCCGGACGGATTACAATTGAATTTTCCATATCTCGAAACTGTCCACTATGATGTTCACGCTGCGCCGCGTTTTCCAAACAGATGTGGAGCACACCGATATTCTATCGTATCCTGAAATTCAAGTGAAAACCGGCGTCCCTCCGCGGAAATTGCTCACTCCCGAGTCTGGCGCACGAGGCAAGAAAGTCTATTATGTTGGATAACATTGATGAGCGGCTGGGCGCTCGCATAAAGATTGAGCGCGAACTCCGCGGTTGGTCGTTGACAGAATTGGCGAAGCGGTCAGGCGTGTCTCGGGCAATGATCCACAAGGTCGAGCGCGGGGATGCAAGCCCGACCGCAATGCTACTGGCACGTCTTTCGGGAGCATTCGAGATCAGCATGTCCACACTCATGGTCCGTGCCGAGATGCAGGAAGGGATGCTTTTGCGAAAGCGCCAGCAACCCGTCTGGGTCGATCCCGTTACGGGCTACATCCGAACACATGTGTCGCCCCGTTCATCGACTCCAATCGATGTGATCGATGTCGTTCTGCCTCCGGGAAAGCGGTCCTCGTTTCCTGCTTCATCCTATGCACATCGAAAGCATCTGGTGTGGGTCTTGAAGGGAGAACTTGTGTTCATCGAGGGCGAGACGACGCACCAGATGGATGAAGGTGATTGCCTTGAAGTGGGGCCACCGAACGATTGTACTTTCGCGAACGAGACGGCAGACGAGTGCCGCTACGCTGTGATCGTGCTCAGAGAAGCCTGACATAATCTCGTTCTTACCGTTGCATGCCGCTCGGATCAGGCGGAAGGCTGCCGTGCCTTCCGCCTTTCTTTACTGAATGGAGTCGTCTCAAATCCCCTGAGCGTAATCATATAGTGACGGAAGCGTTCGGGCTTTTCACGTACTGGGGACACGACGACACAGCTTTTCCAAGCCCCTCTTTCAAGCCAACCTTCTTTTCAAAGCTCTCTTGACATATCGCAAATGTCCATCATAGTGGCATACATGTTTCATTAAGATGGACAATTCGACCGATATCGATAAGAGAAGGAGTGCCTATGTTACGCGAAATACATCTCAACGCCTTCGATATGTTTTGCCCAGGCCACATCCAGCAGGGAATGTGGACACATCCTCGTGATCAATCATATCGCGTCAATGATCTACAATATTGGACCGATTGTGCGCGTAAGCTGGAACAAGGCCTGTTCGACGGAATCTTCTTTGCCGACGTGGTGGGGGTCTATGACGTTTATGGCGGCAGTGCGGACGCCGCCGTGCGCGGCGCTGTTCAGCTTCCGGCCAATGATCCAACAATCGTCATCCCGGCAATGGCCGCGGTTACGAAGAACCTCGGTTTCGGCGTCACCTGCAATCTTATCTATGAGCAGCCGTTCCTCTTTGCCCGGCGAATGTCCACCCTGGATCACATGACGGGCGGTCGTATCGGCTGGAACATCGTCACGGGATATCTCGACAGTGCGGCTCGTGCGATTGGTCTGCAGGGACAGGTCGCTCATGACGACAGATACGATCTGGCCGACGAGTATATGTCGCTTGTCTACAAGCTTTGGGAGGGCTCCTGGGATGATGACGCGGTCGTCGGTGACAAACAGAACGCCGTTTTCACCGATCCGGCCAAGGTGCGCGTTATCCATCACGAAGGGCGGCAGTACAAAGTTGACGCGATGCATCTTTGCTCGCCCTCTCCACAGCGCACGCCGGTTCTTTATCAGGCAGGGTCGTCGCCGCGCGGCCGCGAATTCGCTGCCACTCACGCCGAGTGCGTTTTCGTGAACGGCCAGAAGAAGGAAGATGTCAGGGGCATCACCTCTGACATCAAAGCGCGTGCGGAGGCAAAAGGACGTTCCACAGATGACGTAAAGGTCTTCCTTGGAGCGACCCTGATCATCGGTAAGACGGGCGCAGAGGCGCAGGAGAAATTCGAGGAATACCGTCGATATGTGAGCTCGGAGGCCGCGCTTGTACATGCGGCCGCCTCGCTCGGCATCGACTTTGCGAAGTACGATCTCGACGAGCCGATCGAAACAGGCAAGAGCCAGGCGATCGTTTCCAACGTCGAGATCATGAACAAGGCTGCTGGCCCGAAATGGACCCGGCGCAGGCTGTTGGAGCAGATGGTGCTCGGTAGCAGGCAGCAGCCTTGGGTCGGATCCGCAGAAGAGATCGCCGAGACGCTCATCGGGTGGAGCGAGGAAGCCGGGATCGCCGGGTTCAACCTGTCCCGGACGGTTACACCGGAGAGCATCGACGACGTAATCACCCACCTGATCCCGCTTCTGCAGGAGAAGGGCGTTTACAAGACGTCTTACGCGGAGGGCACGTATCGCGAAAAGCTGTTCGGCCACGCCCGCCTGCCAGCCACTCATTCCGCCGCGCAATATCGCGGTGGGACTGCTGCAGAATAGTCGCTCTCATTAGGAGGAGGATTTCAGATGATCGACAAATCCCAATATCGCGATGCGATGGCCGGTCTCGCTGCCGCGGTGAATATCATTACGTCTGACGGTGCGGCAGGCACTGCTGGCTGCACAGTCTCCGCTGTCTGCTCCGTGACGGACGAGCCTCCTACCTTGCTCGTCTGCATCAACCGAGCGAGTGCAAACAACGAAATCATTCGAAAGAATGGCAATATTTGCGTCAATGTTCTGTCGGCCGACCAGCGCCATGTCGCAATGCAATTTGCCACCAAAGGCCTGTCTGTCACCGAACGTCTTGCTTGCGCCAAGTGGAGCGTTCTCGAAACCGGCGCACCCGTTCTTAACGGAGCCGTGTGTGCCATCGATTGCCAGGTCGATTCCGTCTCGGAAGTTGGCACGCACACAGTTTTTTACTGCCGGGTGAAAGCAGTCCAAAATCAGCCGGGTTCTGACGGCTTGATATATTTCGGTCGGGATTTTCACCGAGTCGGTGTGAATATGGGCGGTCCAGCCGAGGCCAGGACTTAGAACGATGGGCAGGCGCGTTAACGTCAGTCCACGATCTCTTGCCATCCCGTCCGGAAAACCTGCGAGCAAGGACAAATGGGGTGCCTTGGCCCTGATCCTTGCCGCACAGGTCTCAGCAATGAGCGTGTGGTTTTCATCCAGCGCGGCGATCGCAAGCATCAAGCAACATCAGTCAATAACGTCAACGGAAGAGGCGTTCCTGACGACAACAGTCCAGATCGGATTCGTTGCGGGAACTATTGTCTCGGCCCTTTTCTCGCTCCCTGATCGGTACGATCCTCGGCGGCTTTTCTCGGGTTGCGCGGCAATCGCAGGTTTGGCAACTCTCTGCCTCGTCTTTAGCGCGCCAACTGGTCTGCCGGTCGTCTTCCTCCGGTTCTTGACAGGTCTTTGTATGGCCGGCGTCTATCCGGTCGGCATGCGCATGGCTGCAACCTGGGCTAACAAAGATCTTGGTCTTTTGATCGGGCTTCTCGTTGGTGCGCTCACCCTTGGCTCGGCGAGCCCGCATTTGCTGGCCGCGACAGTCGAGGTGAACTGGAAAAACATCTATCTCGTCGCGTCAGGGTCCGCTTTACTTGCAGCCGTCCTCATCTGCTTCGTGCGTTTGGGTCGGAATATCCGCCGAGCAACGGCGGTCGACTTTTCCAAAATCGCCCAGAGCTGGCGCCGGCCGTCAATCCGCAAGGCCAATCTCGGTTATTTGGGTCACATGTGGGAACTCTACGCCATGTGGGCATGGCTTACAGTGTTTCTACATCAATCGTTCGCCGAACGTGGATTCGCCAACTCGAATACAATGGCCGCCTGGTTGACGTTCGTAGCGATCGCGTCGGGAGCGGTCGGCTCGTGGCTAGGTGGCCTCCTAGCGGACCGCATTGGTCGGACTTTTGTGACGATAGCCGCAATGGCGGTGAGCGGTACGTGTGCGGCAACCGTTGGATGGCTCTACCATGCACCGCTGGTCATTCTGGCTCCTCTTGTTGTCCTATGGGGCATTAGCGTCATTGCCGACTCTGCGCAATTCTCTGCAACTATTGCAGAACTTGCCGAGCCGAGCTCCGTCGGAACCTTGCTGACTGCTCAGACATGCGCTGGATTTTTGCTCACCATGGCTAGCATTCAAATCGTGCCTATCGTTCAGGAAATCTTGGGCTGGTCGGGCGCATTCATGATGCTGGCGGTCGGCCCGATCATCGGCTGCGTCGCCATGTGGCGCCTGCGTTCTGATCCGGATGCAAAGCGCATCGCTGGCGGCAAACGCTAGCAATCAACTGACATGAACTCGCCATTCGGCAAACGGGCCGAAAAGGCGGGGTGAAGAAATCCGCCGCAAGAGCGGAGCAATTTTCTGTGTCGCTTAACAAGAGGATGGAACCATGCGACCTATACACATACTGGCCTTGATCCCGGTCCTCGTTGCGCCATTCTTCCTGAACCGGGTCGAACCGTTCCTTTTGGGCATGCCATTCGTTCTGGCATGGCTGTCCCTCATGCTTGTGCTGACCTCGGTCGCAATGGCTTGCATCTATGTCGTTGACAAAGCGAGCGGCGCACATGGCTCCGATGATTTGGAAGGAGCCAGCAAGTGAACAGCGCACACTTTTTCATCTTCGGAATCCTGGTCGTTGCACTTGGGCTTGGACTTCGCGCAAGGCGCGGCAAGGACATGAGCCTCGAGCAATGGTCCGTCGGCGGGCGCGGCTTTGGTACGCTCATTGTTTTCCTTCTGATGGCGGGCGAAATCTTCACGACGTTCGTCTTTCTCGGCGGCAGCGGGTTTGCGTACGGCAAAGGAGCGGCAGCGTTTTACCTACTTGGCTATGGAAGCCTTTGCTTCATTCTCTCCTATTGGCTTCTGCCGCCGGTCTGGCGCTACGCCAAGGAGAAGGGGCTTTTGTCGCAGCCGGATTTTTTTGAGCATGAAAGTCAAACACTTGGCGATGTTGTCGCGGTGGTCGGAGTCGTGGCGCTCATTCCGTATCTTGTCCTTCAACTCAAGGGCTTGGGCATTATTATCAACGTTGCATCATACTCATCGATCTCGTCCACCCAGGGAATCTGGGTCGGCGCTATAATCGTGGCGCTCTACGTTTTCGTGTCTGGCATCCACGGGTCGGCATGGACTGCTGTCGTCAAGGACATTCTGGTGATGTTCGTTGCGGTGTTTCTCGGCCTTTATCTGCCTTATCATTACTACGGTGGCATCGGACCGATGTTCGAAGCTTTAAACCAGGCAAAGCCCGGTTTCTTGGCCTTGGCACCGACTGGCCAAAGCACCACCTGGTATGCCTCGACGGTGCTGCTTTCGACGTTGGGCTTTTATATGTGGCCGCATACGTTTACCGCCACATTTGGCGGTGGCGACACAATCGTCTCGCTGCTCCTCATGGCCTATGCATTCGTAACACAGCTCTTCCCGGTCCTTTTGATGAGCCTAAGGAAGAATAACCCCGTTACCCGCTCCGCTGCCATCGTCAGGATCGTTGTCGGCGAAGCAACTGTGGCCTGGGTTTCGCTTACCAAAAGCACTGTTGGCGCCCTGTTCCCTTTCCTGCCGTCGCCATTGCAGGATCTGAACGTCGGTATCGTGGCTTTGGCGCTCAACGTAATCACTCTCGTGTTTGTTACGCTCGTGACCCGCAAACCCGAAAGCGCCGGCGCACAACAGGTCCGTGAAGCTTGATCAATCGGGCGGGGAGGGCATTGCTCCCCGCCCATACAGGCCCCAACGTCGCTGCCTCAGGTGGTGGCCGAAAAACTTTGCAGAAAAGGTTGATAACCCATGGCCAGTTCATTCAAACCAGAACTCGTCGAAATGCCGATTGGCCACTGGATCGGTGACCGGCTGATTATCGACAGTTCGGGAATCGAGCTGCAACGCCCCTCAGATGGTATCAACTACGCTTCCTGCCCATTGGGAGGTCCCGAGATCGTCGATCAGGCTGTTTCGACCGCCAAAGCCGCTCTCAAGACGAGTGGGTGGGGAATGCGCCGGCCCCGCGAACGCACCGAAGTCATGCACCGTTGGGCAGATTTCATCGTTGCCGAAGGCGAAAAGATCGGCCAGTTGGAGTCGATTTCTTCTTCACGGCCGATCGCGCAGTCCGTTTCGATCGATGTTGCCGTGACCGCCGAACAAATTCGTTTCTTCGCTGAGATGGCCGACAAGGAAGGCGGCGATGTGGTTCCGACAGATGGCAACCATCTCGGCATGATCCTCAGTGAACCCTACGGTGTCGTCGGGGCAATCACGCCTTGGAACGTGCCAGTCTCTATGGCGGGTTGGAAAATGGCGCCTGCTTTGGCGGCCGGTAACGCCATTGTTCTTAAGCCCTCCGAGTTGACACCGTTCTCCACGATCTACATCGCGCAGCTTGCCATCAAAGCAGGAATACCAGCTGGCATCGTAAACGTCGTCTTGGGTGACGGAATGACGACGGGCGCGAGCCTCATTGCGCATTCCGATATCGCCAAGGTCAGTTTCACCGGCTCCACTCTTGCTGGAGGTGCGATCATGAAAAAAATCGCGTCGACCCAGATCAAACCTATGACGCTGGAGCTCGGGGGGAAGAGTCCTCAGATCGTCTTTCCTTCCGCCGACCTCAAGGTGGCCGCCCGGTGCATCGCCGGAAGCATCATGCTGAATGCCGGGCAAACATGCGTTGCCGGCACAAGGCTGATTATCGATCAGCGTGTCTCAGGCGAGTTCATGGGGCTTCTGGCGGCAGCGATGACGTCCTACCATGCGGGCCCAACTTGGGATGCTACAAGCAACTATTCCCCCGTCATTTCCGCGCACCAAATCGCGCGCATTGAGACCATCGTCGATGCGGCAGTCTCTGAAGGAGCCGAGGCAATCATAGGCGGGAAACGCATGGATCGTGATGGATATTTCTATGAGCCCACGATTCTTAGCGGCGTAGAGAAGGATTCTCCCGCGCTGGTCGAGGAAATATTTGGCCCGGTCATCACCGTTCAAACGTTCGGTGACGAAGAAGAAGCCTTCGAATTGAGTGATCATCCAACCTACGGTCTTGCCGCCGGCGTGTTCTCGAAGGATCTGTCGCAGGCAATGCGGGCGGTCAAACGCGTTGAGGCAGGGACAGTTTGGGTCAATCGTTACGGGCGCTCGCGCGACCACATCCTCCCGACCGGTGGTTACAAGGCATCCGGTATCGGCAAGGACCTTGGCAAGGAAGCCTACAAATCCAACCGTCGGCTAAAGAGCGTTTTGATCGAAATCTGAATTGGCGCCGGAGGTACGCATTATGGCAAACGCTCGTGAAATTCTTGAAAAGTTGATAGGTTTTCCATCCGTCGTGGGCTCGGCGAACGCGCCGATCGTCTCTTACATCAGGGACTATTTCGCTGCGCTCGGCGCGCATGTGAGCGAGCTGCCCGGTCCGGAAGGAAATCGTTCAAATCTGTTCGTGAGCATGGGACCGCGTGATCGAGCCGGCATCATTCTCTCGGGTCATACGGATGTCGTGCCCATAGAGGGTCAGCCTTGGACATCGCCGGCGTTCGCGCTTCGACAAGGGGGCGATCGCCTTTACGGCCGCGGCACCAGCGATATGAAAGGGTTTCTTGCCGCTGCCATGGCCGTCGCAGCTGGAGTCAATGCGGAAAAACTCCGTCGCCCCCTTCACTTTGCATTTTCCTACGACGAAGAGGCAGGATGTCGAGGCGTTCCCCATATGATCGAGGCAATTCCGTCGATCTGCGCCTTGCCGGCGAGCTGCATTGTCGGAGAGCCAAGCCAGATGATCCCGATTCTTGCGCACAAGGGGAAGGCCGCCGTCAAATTCACAGTCGAAGGAACAGCCGGTCATTCGTCGAGACCCGATCGCGGGCTCAATGCCATTCACGGACTGTCCACCTTATTGGCCAAGGCGGTGGCTCAGTCGGATCTGCTGAAGCACGGGCAGCAGAATGAACTCTTTTTGCCGTCATACTCGACCCTTCAGGTCGGTGTGATCGAAGGAGGTCTGTCACTTAACGTCATACCGCAGTTCGCAAGCTTTGATGTCGAGGTTAGAGCCATTCCCGGCGCGGAGCCCTACTCACTGCTTGAACCGATTTTCAAGGCCTTTCCCGAGCTTGAAAAGGTTGGACTCAAAGTCAAAGCTGATCGCTTGTCCGAATATCCAGGAATGGAACTCCCGGAAGATTCCGATTTGGCCACATTGATGACGAGGGCAACTGGCCGGAACCCCATCCGCGCGGTGAGCTACGGGACCGAAGCCGGGCTTTTTGCGAAAACCGGTATTCCCTCAATCATCTGCGGTCCCGGTAACGTCGACCGAGCGCACAAGGTCGATGAATACATTCGCCTGTCGGAGCTCAATGAGTGCTGCTCTGTGCTCGACCGGGTCGCTTCCGACCTGGCTGCGTGATCAGCGAGCGACGTACTCACACATTTTCAAAAGAAGGATTGATCGTAGCCATGGAAGCCACGAACGACCGCATCGAAAAAGATCACTGGAGTATCCCTTCGTCCATCGCGAGGCTTGGGCAGAGCTTGGTTGACGACGAGGTTAGCAGCAATGCATTATGATCAGAAATGTCATTGATCCTTCGGTTCATAAATGGCATCATAATGCTTGATCGTCAGCATCTTGCAATTCTGAGAGAAGTCAGCCGTCGAGGCAGCGTTACCGCGGCCGCCGAAAAGCTGAACGTCACTCAATCCGCCTTGAGCCATACGATCGCAAAGTTCGAGGAACGGCACCGCATCAAGATATGGATGAAATCAGGCCGCGGGCTGCGGTTGACGCAGACAGGTGAGTATCTGCTTTCTGTGGCCGAACGCGTCCTGCCCCAAATGGAACATGCCGAGCGGGTCCTGACCGATTTTGCTATGGGAAGGAGAGGAGCCCTTCGTGTTGGCATGGAATGTCATCCCTGCCAGCGGTGGCTGACCAAGATTGCGACGTCTTATCTCGACAAGTGGCCCGATGTCGATTTCGACGTGCGTACGGCTTTCCGGTTCGACGGTGTCGAGGCACTCCTTGCGTACGAAATCGATCTTCTGATCACACCGGATCCCGTGGACGCGCCGGACCTGCTCTTTACGCCGGTTTTCGAATATGAGTTGGTGCTGATGGTGCATGCGACCCATCCTCTTGCCAACCGGAAATGCGTGCAGCCACAGGATCTTCTCGACGAGGAACTGATCACGGTTCCGGTCACATTGGAGCGGCTGGACATATACACCAAATTCCTTGTTCCCGCCCATTGCCGACCGCGTCAGCACCGCACGGCCGAAACCATCGACCTGATGCTGCAACTCGTCTGTGCGAAAAGGGGTGTTACGGTCCTACCGGATTGGCTGCTGCAGGAAGACGCCGTTGGAATGCCGATACGCGCACTACGCGTGGGCGATACCGGTATACGGAAAAACATCAATCTGGGTGTACGGCGCGGTGAGGAGACCATATCATACATCGACGGTTTTCTAGCGCTTGCCCGCGAGAGGGGGCGCTCGCCTTCGCCGTGATCGCGGAAAGCGAATTTCCCAGCGCCGCCTTGATTCCCTCTCGTCAATCACCGTCGAGGAGATGTTCAGAGCCACGATATTTGCAAGAGGTTATTCGAGCTTGTGCATGTAGGCGGCCATGTCTCGCGTCTTTCCTTCCGTGCGGCATCGCATTGTGATGTCTCGCCTCCGACGTAGGGAAGCAAACGGGATCGGAATAGCAAGCATCGCAAGTGCGGCCTGACTGAGGAAGCTGCCCCCAAAATGGTGACCTGGAACTGCTTCGAGGGTCCAGATGACCAACTGCGGGCGATCACAGCAGCAACCAAGCCACCGACCATAACCCGGGCGATCGCTCTGTCGAGCTTAGCGACTGTGCCGCAGTCCGAACCCAGAGGTTTCGTGTGGTGGTCTTCTGATGTTGTGACCCGGCGGTTGTGTCGCGGAAAGCCTGGAACTGTTCAGGCAAACCGAACCACCTCTATCCTTCAGCTTTGCTCGACAACGAGTTTCGAGATGACGTCTCGGGCAGCTTGGGAAGATGCTTGTACGGCGCCGGCAAGGTAGCCGGCCTCACCTCGGCTCGTCTCGCTCCCGGCTAGGACCAGCCGCTCTTTCCACGGGCTAGCGATCCAGCCCCCTCCAGGGCCATTCGGGTGGCCGGCGGAAAACCAGTCGGCGGATGTCGCAGTCAGCGGGTCGGCAGCCCAGTCCTTGTAGAGGGTCGCTCGTGGATGGGCAGCTTGCGGCCCGAAGATGCGCGTGAACTGGCGGATCGAGGCCTCCTTCAGCGCGACCGCGCCGATTGCTGCACGTTGTTCGGCTCCCATCCCGACGAAGCCGAACAGGGCTGCCTTGCCCGAGTACGTGGTCGCATCATGGATCTCCGTCAAAGGTCCAACCATGCTTTGCGCCGTCCCGGAGAATCCTGCCTCGCGCCAGAAGGGACGATCGTAGATAGCGAAAAATTTGGCGTGTGGCGCCATCCAGGTCGGCGTTTGCCTCCACAGTTCGATCGTGCCTTTCTCCTGGGCCGGCTCGAACTGGACGGTCGCCTCCAGAATACGCGGCGGAAGCGCCGCAATCACCTGTGACGCCTGAATCAGCTCTATACGTCCGTCGGCAAATCTCAAAGACAGCTCGACACCGGTTTCGTTGAGACGCATCGCGGTGACTTGCGCACCGCACCACAGCGCCGCCTCAGGCAAGCCTTGCGCCAGCGCACGAACCAATGAAGCGGATCCTCCGATGAACCTCAGTGCTTCGGGCTCCTGATTCAGTCCGGGATAGCGCTTTGCCGATTCCCGCGACATCCGCTCGAAGACAACGTCGCCATCGCTGTTTTGCGCAAACGTGAGCAGATCGAGTTCGGCAACGAGCGCGGCGATCGCAGGCTGCATTCGAGGCCAGATCCAGGACGGTCCAAGGTCGAAGCCGTCTGCGTCCGGCTGGCCTGTCTCGTTCACGGTCTCGATCCGGCCGCCGAGGGTGGCTCTTGCCTCGATGAGCAGGAATTCGATCTCGGCCGCATGCAGCAGTCGCGCGGTGTGCAGTCCTGCAAAGCCTCCGCCGATAATAGCTACCTTGGTGTTCCTCATTATCTCTCTCCGGGAAGCTGGCTCCCGACAGCGTTGGCCTGTCAGAAGCGGGCGCGCCCGTGACGGTCTTCAAGCGGGGATGACGGTCGGCGGGCTGGTGGGACAAATTTGTGATCCCGCGCACATAGCACGAGGAATGTCGGATCAAAAATTTCCTTGCTTCATGGATCGATAAATTCTGTTCATAACACGGAGGCTCATGCACCTCGTGTTTGTGACCTCGCACCACCATCTCAGTCATCCGCAAAACGTCTGCGGCCGTCGTGGCCTCGAGTGGCCTGCCGGTGGGCAGGCGTCCCAGCAGTGCCGTTCAAGCTTTTCGCCTTGGAACCTCAGCCTGTCGGCCAGTACCAGAAATTCGAGGTTTCGTTGATTTTCAACCACGATCGTTGACCTTGGCGGCCACTGCTCGACCGACACGTGTTCCCGTCCGTCGTCGAGTTGCGCTGAACACTGCCTAAAGAATATCGCTGCAATCGCAACCACGGCAGCAGCAGCATCGCAAATCCTATAAAAATCACCATTCCCCTTACCATGCCAGTTCGAGATGTCATCAACGTGTATGCCGGTTTCTTCGGCAAGCGCTATCTGGTTCGTACCTGCTTTGGGTCAAAGCACTTCCAGTGACCTGAACGTGACGAATTCCAAGATCCTGGTTGCAAACCGTTCCGAAATCACCATACGCGGACTGCGCGCCGCTAACGAACTCCGGGTATATGCTGAATCGGCGCGACGCATGGTGGATGGGTCGCTCGCGTTGTCCGACCCCCGCGCGAGCGCAAGCCGACAGTGCCATGTTCAAATTCGCATTCAATGTGCATTTCGCGAATGAAAATCTCCATACTTGGTCTCTGCGCTGTGAAAATGTCAATTTGTATTACTAATGAAGAATGCTGTTGGGTTTGGGGAGCATAGATCCACGCTATGGATAGATAGAGAGACATGCGGTTTAAGGGACTTGATCTAAATCTCCTAGTCGTGTTCGACGCTTTGATGACTGAGCGTAAGCTCACGGCGGCGGCGCACAGCATCAATCTCAGTCAGCCGGCCATGAGCGCGGCTGTCGCCCGGTTGCGCGCCTATTTCCAAGATGAGCTGTTTACGATGACGGGCCGCGAATTTATCCCGACGGCGCGGGCGGAAGGTATTGCACCTGCGGTGCGCGAGGCTCTGCTGCAAGTTCAGCTCTCTATTATTTCCTGGCAGCCGTTTGATCCGGCCCAATCGGATCGTCGCTTCAAAATCGCGCTTTCCGATTACGTCACTCTTGTATTTTTTGAAAAAGTTGTGGAGCGTGTGGCGCGGCAAGCTCCCGGCGTCAGCTTCGAATTTTTCCCTCCCGCCGACCACAATGAAGATCTTCTCCAGCGCGGCGACGTCGATCTTCTCATATTGCCGGAAATATTCATGTCGAATGCCCATCCTCATGCGAGGCTTTTCGACGATTTACACGTGTGCGTAGGCTGTCGCTCGAACAAGCAGCTGGCAGAGCCACTTACATTCGAGAGATACATGTCGATGGGGCACGTTGTCGCTAAGTTCGGAAGTTTTCGGAGGCCAGGCCTCGAGGAATGGTATTTGCGCGAGCACGGTCGCAAGAGACGCATCGACGTCGTGGTACACGGCTTCAGCATGATTGCGCCCGTGCTGTCCAACACTGACCGTATAGGAACCATGCCCTTACGGCTGGCGCAGCATTTAGCAAAAACAATACCCCTTCGAATTGTCGACCTTCCGCTGCCACAACATCTTCCCTTCACCGAGGCCGTGCAATGGCATGCGCTTCACAATAGTGATCCGGCAAGCGTCTGGATGCGCGACATGCTATTCCAGGAAGCGGCCCGTATGACATCACCGCTTGTAGCTGCCGAGCCCCTCATCAACCAGGACCAGCACGAATGTTGTCCAGCTCATCTCTGATCTGAAAACTTCGTCGGGCGACTGAACTGCAAAAATGTTGGTATGGCACCGTTGCCGGTGGAGCAGCCCCAATGCCGCGGGTGCGCTTGTCCGCTCCCCGCCCAGCCTTGCGGCCACCACGATCATGAATGGGACATCTGTCGAGATCGCAGTGCTCTGACATTCCGGTGAGTTCGCGTGATCTGTAATCATCTGATCCCGTTTAATCCGCAAGGACACGCCAGAGTATATGGAGGCGATCGGCAACCAAGGAAACCATTTCTTCGATAGACCCGGCAGGTTCCGGATGCCGCGGCCTGGAAAGATCAAGCCGGACAGCGAATTCCAGGATGCGGGGTGGCAGAGCGGGATATCATATCCAGAATCGAACTAATCCATCTCCGAAAGAACCGGCTTGATTTCCCCAGCCATTCGAACGCAAGACTGCGTTTCATATCGAGCATTTTCCGCATTGTATATGCGACCTCACATAACCCTCCAGATTGCGACGTGAAGCCGGCCGGCATTCCGATCAAAGACCGGCCGCCATTCCGATTTGAAGCCGGCCACCGTTCCGATCAAAGACCGGCCAGTTTTCGGCACTGAAGATCACTCCCTGGTCAGCAACTTTGGCATCAAATACCTCGCGATGAACGAGGGGATTTTGTTGCCGGCAAAGACAAGGCTGACCATGAGACATTTGCGACAAATGCTGCGACTTGCAGCAAGCGGAACCAGCTCGCGTGAGATTGCCGTCCTGTTGGGAATTGCGCGAAGCACGGTGCAGTATAATCTGCAGCGCGCAGCGGCGGTTGGGTTAAACTGGCCGTTGCCTGGGGACCTTGCTGACGATGCGCTCGAGAGCAAACTCTTCGCTCGGAATGGCATCAAACAGGGCACGAGAAGGCGGGTCGAGACCAATTGGTCCGAACCGTAGCAGATACCCCTTGTGATTGAGCGTCTCAGCGAAACCTATTTACCCTTCATCGGACCATTGGGTAATTAATTGATGTCATGAGATACATCCAAACGTCGAATAAACCAAAGCAATTACCCTTGCAGCTTGGCCCTGCGGCAGTCCAAGTGATCCATGCAGGCCGTGAGGATCTGACGCGAGAACACTGGGCGATCTCAATCAGCACATTTGCGAGAGAGCCGTCCGAAGAACGGGTCATTCCTGTCAATGGAGTGGAGAGAATCATTTGGGAGATGGATACTCATCATCCAAACAATCGATTTTGCAATCTAGGTAAATTCCGCATAGTGCATTTTGTTGTTCGCCAATTCTTCGGAGCAATCAAAATGCACGTTCTCGATGTTGGGGAAATGGCCCAGCTCTTCGTCAAAGCGTTTAAATTGGTTGCGATTTTCGCTACCGCATGCGTTGTGCTCGAGGTGATCTTTCCGGCTTACCGATACAGCTTTGCCTCGTACATTCGCGGTGCGCGGAATTGGATTATCCGTATCGGATGCGGCACTTTAATTTGGCACTTCTACGCTTTGGGTTTGAAATGGTTGGGGGTTAAGCCGCTCGTAACGATCAATTTTGGTGCGTTGCTTCACTCTAATAACCCGATCGCCAATACTGGCTTCGCCGTCCTTTCGGGCGTTCTAGTCGCGATTGCTGGTGACTTCTTTTACTACTGGATGCACCGTGCTCAGCACGCCGTTCCATTTCTGTGGCGCCTGCACGCGACCCATCATTCAATCCGCGAACTGACGGCGTGGAATTGCAACCACCATATTTCCGAGCCATTTGTTTACGCGGCGTTTGTAGCACTCCCACTCGCGCTAATTCACTTCGAATCAGGCGTCGTGCCCGTTGCTGCCATGGCGCTGATTACCTTTCAGGCCCATCTTTCCCACTCTAGCACACGCTTTAATTTGGGGCCACTTCGGTACCTCATCGGCGATAATAAATTCCATCGTATTCATCACTCCACGGAATTCCACCACCGGCATAAAAACTATGGCTTCTTTACAACCGTTTGGGACACGATTTTCCGTACTGCATACTGGCCGAAAACGAATGAGTGGCCGGAAGTTGGCATGCGAAATCAGCCCGAACCGCTCACCGTACGCGACTTCATTATGTTCCCGTTTGATCAACGCCGCTGGCGCAAAGCTAAAGCCGGAAGTGGTACACAGGGAATTAAAACTGGAGGATTGAACGCGGTAGAGAGAGATGGTCCCATTCATTCGGACAGGAGTTCTGCAATTTAGAGCGCAAAGCGCTGCTTGTTAAGTTGCCGTTTCTATCGTTGGGGGTCGCGCAGCAACTCTGATCCGAGTCCGGTCTGCCGCACTACTGTCAGGCGCAACAGGTCAGGCCGCAGGACAAATTGGCCGATCACATTAAGCGGCTGAACCGGACGGATGCTGAGGAGGGGAAGCTAGAGGCAATCATCCGCCCAGAGACTTATCAATGTGATGCCATCATCCGGCTTGCACAGACCGGTTCTGCCGTTAATCGCGCCAGCGCCTTCGTCAATTCGCTTGTCAGAAGGACCTACGAGAATTTGATCCGCAGACCCGTCTCCTTGTTTCGGAGGGATTTTCTCCATAGTGCGCCCTATAAACTGCGGCGAATCTTCCGAATTGAAAGAACCCCCATTTCAGGCAGATTTCCTTCATGAGCATGCGGTTTTCTGGATCGAGCAGGTCCTCGCGCGCTGCCCGGAGCCGAAGCATCTGTAGATAAGCTGCCGGCGTTGTATTCTTGAAAGCACGAAAACCTGCTTCGAGTGCCCTGGTGGAAACACCCGCTGCATCTGCCACCATTGGCATTGTAATCGGCTGGTTAACATTGGCACACATGAACTCGATCCCACGGCGGACGTGGCCGGGAGCAATCATGTGTGGCTTCTTATCCAGCAGATGCGATAACCGATGAGGCACCATCCGTATTACGACATCGGCTAGCGCCTGCGTAATATGAGCCGTGGCTATGGGACTCTGACAAAGGGGACCATTATCACGTATTCCGTCGATAATCGCTTCCGTGAGATTGCCGATTGTCCGGCCAACTGGCGTTGAAAGGTCGACTTCGGGCAACAGGTCGAGCGAGCCGCTAAACGGGATATCGAAAGTTTCGCCAATGGTCCGTTGGATCAAAGACCAATTAAGCACCAGCTCATCTATTAAATTGGATTGCCCTTGTATAGAAATGCTATCTAGTTCGAAATTCCTGTAAAGAAGCAATTTCTCTTCCCGGGCCTCAGCCATGCGCGAACCGTACGTGACACCCATGCCGCCTCTGCGAGGCACCACGATCGATAGATGCTCTGTAGCTTCAGAACACCACTGAGCGCGGAACTGAAACCCGGTCTGATGGTGACCGGTAATCAATGTTGCGTTTTCACACCCCGCAAGATCGAGCGCCCAATAGAAGTCCCGAGTACGACCGACGAGATCGGCGTCGAATGTGCCGAAAACCGCTCCGAGGGATTCGATCATGCTATCGAACGTCGAGCCACGATATCGAAAAACGGTATTCTCAGCGCTATTTTCCATCATGCATCTCCAGGCTCAATCCTGCTGCTCGGTCATGCTGGTTCAATGACCAAGCCGGTGATCTAGCTGTGTGCTCGTGCATTCCGAGTTGTGATTACGCATCCTCGATTCCCTTCAACGTGCGGCAACATTCGACTTTCCGCGACAGTAAACCGCCCTCTTCGCCGGCTAACTGAGATTGATCTGCGGGCCGCAGTGAGTTTGGCTCGGTCATCAAAGCATCGAACACGACCGGGAGATTTAGATCAAAGTCCTTTGAACCGCAGGTTTCTTCGACAGACGGGTGACCAAATCCCGATCGCCAGAATTTCAATGTGCGTGGGACTGCGTAAGTTTGCCAACGGGCATTCGGCGCTTCGGGTAAGCAGTCGAGGTGCCTCACAGCTCCGGTCCGTTCCGGTCGATTGTCGTACCGGCTGGCCAATCGGAGATTGGCCGTCCAACAGGCAGAATAATGACAAGTGGGTCCTCGACCCGCGTGGGCGGCAAGTCAGTACGCGCGTGTGGCAGCGTGGATCGTACGCTAATCTCCGACACAACAGTCACCGGACAGTTTCGCCCGAACCTCTCAATGTGTTTTTGCAATGCGGGCCGCACCGTGCCGAAAGCAAACGGAACAGCCAGTTCGCGCAACACCGGAAGCATGGCTTGGATCGAATGTCCTATCCCCAAACCCTCAAGATCCGGACGCACACCATATAGTCCGAGCTCAGCCACCAACTGATCGGTTGTGCCAACCTTTATGAAGCGGCGCAGCAATCCCATGTGAGCCGCGACCCCATTAGCGTCATAGGTGATTGCACGAAGCTCAGGTCTTGCTCCGGCCCAGCTTTGGCTGCCCTCGAACGGCTTTGCATTAAAGGCCCCGGTTGGTCCATAGGTCTTTCGAAAAAACTCGGCGAGTTCGACATGTTCGGCGAGTTCCAACTCGCTTTCCCAGCGCAATTTCCACTGCACGTCGGCGCGCATACAAGACCTCTTATTTGCTGTTGACCGGAGTTCGGAGATATCGAACCTTCGTCAAAGTTTATCGCTCGAGTTTGCCGCAAGCAGCAATCGGAACGCGGCGTATCGGCCGCCCAGTCTCTTGAAATTTCCCAGATCCGAGTGATGACATTGGTTCTCAATGTGGCTCTCAAGGGGGATATTCGGTGACCGAAGCGCGATATCATAAGGCCAATCAAATCAGAAATGGCATTACTGCATGAATCGATGAACAGCGCTCATAATGCTCGGTTTCAGGTGGCTCCAGCAGATAAATGGGAACCAATATCTTGCGGATCTTTTGAATTCCTCGCAAAGCCCTGCTCGAACGTCAGCCGCAAACATCGATCGTATTTCCATTTTCGGCCATTGGCCGCATGGCAGAGCCGGACCCTGAAGGATGGCACGAAATACTTTTTGTCGTCGAAGGAGCGCTGCGTTTGATCCAACCAGGCGAGGCGCGGGACTATGCCGCGGGCGAGTTTGTCACCTACAGCACGGCTCAGCACTATTCCTACTGCAACGTTGAGAAGAAGATCGTTCGCTTCATTCGCAACGTCGTCTCGTAGAACGAAATACCGCCCGGCGGGGAGATAGTGCACGTATGCCGTCATTGTGGTGAAACAGCCCGACGAAGTCTAAGATATGAAACAAATTGGCTAAACACCGGACCGCCTGTCCAGAAGCGCGGATCAGCGCAAGCGGAAATGCGGCTCAGATCGAAGCGACAATTAACAGTGTAGTCTTCGTGTAGGCTGTTCAGCTCAATGCGGAGCGTTATAGTTCGACTGAACGTGCTCCAAGAAGAGGGAAAGCAACTCGGCTTGGGTCGAAATATTCAGTTTTTCGTATGCGCGTTTGCGATGGGTCTTCACGGTGGTGATTGAAATTCCGAGATTGTAGGAAATCGATTCCGAGGAGTGACCGCGCAGGATCATTGTCACGACCTCCCGTTCACGCGACGTTAGACAGGCACCAAAGGTTTCGAACCCAATCCTTGCGTTCGGTCTAGGCGCCTCTTCTTCAGATGCAGGTCGGGATTCCGAATAGCTCCAATAGGCGTGGAATGCAGCCTCGATCACCGGCATTCTTGCTTGGAAGAGTCGGATCGCCTCATCCGCAAAGCCGCCTCGGTCGGTAGCGCGATAGAGGCCTATTTCAGCTGTAACCAAATTTCCTAACGAGACTGCAATATCGATCTCTTCGAGGCCCTGTGGCCAGCCTTCAGTGACATAGCCAATCTCTTCACGCTCAGACAGGACCACTTCATATCCCTTGTAGAGCTCGCTTTGGAGATATGCATCGGGGGCCAGGTCACGAATGCGGTAGACGCCAGAGTGGAGCCCCGTCTGATGCCTTTGGAAAAAGGCGTTCAGGACGTAGGTGCTGGTCAGATAGGTCATCATCCCAGCGCGGGCCGTCTCATTTCTGAAGTCATCGTAAAGATGTATTGGCGGTTCAGAGCCGCGGTACACGACCATCGTAAGCGTGTCGACAGCTGCATCCGTTCGGATCCACTCGGCAAGACGCGCACAAAAATCAGTTTCCCGACATGACGCAATCATTTCGCCGATCTGCTTGTACTCTGCTGTATGCAGCATTCGCCCGCCCAAGAAGCCAGCCAGCCCGACCAGGACGCGGTCAACTGCTGGTTTTTTCGGTTTGCGCGCCGAGCGCGGCGCTGTTGGTGTGTTTTAGCGTAGCGGTTCGTATTTTTCTATCGAAGAATCTCGAGCAGCAAGGGCGATGAAAGTCCGCCCGTTTCAGATCGGCCGCGGTTGGGAACGCTCGCAAGTGATCGACGCTGTAGTCCTCTGGGAGGATAGCGGAAAAAGGCACGTTCACGGTAGCTGACCTCAGGCGTCTGCATCAGCAGACATGTTCGAACAGGAGGTAGCCTCATGAAATACGCCCGTATGGTCATTGAAAAGGAATCGCCGGAAGAATACGGCTACGACCTGATTAAGTACAATCTTTCTGAAAGCTCTATTACAGATCAGAGACTGTCTGACATCGGCGTCGTTATTCCGGACGTCAAGCTTCTCTATGGCGAGCATCGTGGCGATCCGGAGCTGCGTAAGCTGGTTGTCGAGAAGGACGACGGCCTATCTGCGGAGCACGTCCTCATGGCTCCTGGTGCTGCGGGGGCTCTGTTTATTATCTCTACTACGCTCCTTTCGCAGAACGACCATCTCGTCGTCGTGCGGCCGAACTATGCTACGAACATCGAAACGCCGAAAGCGATCGGTTGCGAAATCACATATATCGATCTCGATTTCGACAGAGGCTTTTCTGTCGACATCGATAAGGTCGCAAACTCGCTAAGACCCAACACGCGCTTCATCAGCGTCACTTGCCCACATAATCCGAGTGGCACCACGATGTCGCGCGCCGAGCTCGACCGTTTGATTCAGATCGCCGAGGATCACGGCTGCTATCTACTCGTTGATGAGACCTACCGAGATCTGAGCTATGAAGCGAAGCTTCCGACAGCTGCCTCGCTGAGCAAAAAGGCGATTAGCGTAGCCTCGCTTTCGAAGGCATACGGCATCCCGGGTATCCGCGTTGGGTGGCTGATCACGCAGGACGAGGTGCTCTACGAACGCTTCCTTTCTGCGAAGGAACAGATCGCGATTTGCGGTTCGATCCTGGACGAAACTGTCGCTCTCGAGCTCCTCAAGAAAAGCGAGCAGTTCCTCGCGAAGGTGCTGCCGGAAATGCGCAGGCGCCGCGACATCGTTCAAGAATGGATTAATGGCGAGCCTCTCGTCGAATGGGTCAGGCCGTCAGGTGGTGTCGTGGGCTTCCCGCGCCTGAAGGTTTCCGCGGACTTTGACGCCGGCGCCTTCTACAGATCGCTCCTCGACGAGCACGGCACCTATGTCGGGCCTGGCCATTGGTTTCAAATGCCGGGCAACTACTTCCGCGTTGGTTTCGGGTGGCCGACGGAAGAAGAACTTCGTGGTGGTCTGAAGGCGATCTCCGCCGCGCTTGACGCTTACAGATAAGGCAGGTATGCAGCTGTATCCGGCGGCGGTGCAGGTTTCGACGTCACCGTTGCACATGATGCTGCGGAGATCACTCGATGTCTCGAGGCACCAATCTGCAAGCGACGAAGTCGCGGCAAGGAAGCGGCCGCGATTTCGAACGCTCCCAAGGTCTGCCAAGTAACTCACACTGCAGACGAAAATGAACCTCAATGAAGAGATCATGGTGCTCAGGATTCAGCTGGCCACTAAGGCTGCAAAACGCGCAGCTGAGAAAGAGGCTGGAGCGGTTTAAACGACTGAATAACGCGACCCGTTGCCCTCTTGAGCGGGATTGATTTCAAAGTACGTTAAACGGCGACAGGCCGCCGTATTTGGCGTTCCAGTTGTAAAAGGTCGTCTCGGAAATCCGCTGCCTACGGCAAAGATCTGCCGCTTTCGCTTCGGCCTCCTGCTCCTTCAACACCGCTATGATCTGCTCTTCCGTAAATCGCTGCTTCTTCATAAATCCGCCTCAATGGGCCGAACTCTAATCCATATTGTAGGGAAATACAGTGGCAGGTCAGTTTCTTCCACGTTTGAGTGCGGCAGAAAGACGTGCCAATCCGCTTACGATTTGGCCGCCGATTGGGTGACTTTCAAACTCAGCCGCGTGGAACGCCAAGGGTGGTCGACCGCCGGACACGCTGCATCTTCCCTGCGCTACGTCACTCTGTGGAAAAGCTCTAGCCGCTGCACTCACGTCCGACCCTATGGCACCGGTACGCAGCGAGTGTGACACTTCAACTCCTCGTTTTCTCGCGCTGCTATCGCACGCTCGTGAACAGTGCGATCCGGTTTGTTTCCCGGATCTCGAATTTCATCGTTGCGCCGTCTCGTACGAGCAGCGGGGTGCGGCGATCGATACGCGCGTGGAGGGTTTCCACTGCTCCTGCAACTACGAGGCCCTTCTGCCCCATTTGGTCCGCTGGAACAAAAACTGGATCAAACACCGGCCGGCAACATTGAAAACGTCGCGCCGCTTCAGTCATTGTTATCGTTGGGGAACAATAGGGTTGGCTACCGTCGCCTCCCAAGAGCGCTATCTTCCCGGCAAGAGGCGTCGGGTAGCCGTCAAAGATTGTAAATGAGGTAAGCCCAGCCCGTAAACCTTCTTCGTCAACAAATAGCGAGTGCATGTCGTCGAAGCGGATCATCTGAATCAGATCGCTTCCAATTAAGTCGGAGATCGCTGCAATGCTGTTTCGATCACAAAGCTCAGCAGCACGAAAGGTAGCGGTGTCGGAATCCAACAAATACACGAAATTTTCCATATTCTTTACCCTCAAATTCTTGAAAAAGGCCCGCTGCCGAGGTTGCCTGGCAATGATGGAGAGGCTCGTATGCCATCCGCGAGCTTGCTTTGAGACGGCGATCATCTGCCGGCCGGTCGGGGCACTGCCGGAAGACGCTATGCGGATCTTGCGGGTCGGTAAAATCGATTGTTTGGATTGGACCCATTTATGTTTCACATGGCTGCAAGTCCAATACACGAAGTCGCTTGCCGAGGCGGCCAACCAGCTTCAGTGACTGGTGGAGCGCGAGAATTTAATCGCACGCGGAGTCTCCACCACACAGCCTTATAAGAATCAAACAGACCTCCACAGCTGTGCTTAATGGGGGTGGGTGTTGGTGGGGTCTTGTATCCGAGCGATGAGTGCGCCTGGAAATGGTTGTACAACACGACGACAGAACACCCACGGGACCGCCGTTCGCGAGCTTTTGTATCCGTGGCATCCCTGGTCCGGGCGGTTTGTTCACGTCCATGAGGCGTTGTCCAAAGGGACGCATATTTTCCGCTGCAACCTTTCTGGGTCTTCTTCTGATCGACTTCTTGAAGTCCCAGCATGGATGTTCGACCGCTCCGTGAGTGGTTTTTGGCGCAGCCTGCAAGTTCCGCACGTCGCACGTCGATATCGCGACACTGCATAGTTTGGCGAAGTTACTGGAAGTCGCCGATGCTTCATCTACGCGGGGCCAAGTATGATGAAGGTCTCGCTTTTTGCGATCCCCTCGCGCGAACGGACCGCTGTCACAAGCGCGTTGAGTTCGCTCATGGTGGAGACCTCGACTTCCGCGATCACGTCCCAGGTCCCATTCGTATTATAGGCAGCAGCAATTCCTGGAATACGCTTGATCGCCGCTATGACCCCCTTGACTGGGGAGTCGGCAAATTCAATCAGCATAACAGCTCGAAGCTGATCATCGCGAACTTCGTCCCGCAGACGGACCGTAAACCCCCTGATGTCCCCGTTTTCGATCAAGCGATCGAGACGCCTCTGCGCCGTTACCCTCGAGACCCCTAATATTTGCGCCAGCTGAGGAATAGAGGCGCGGCCGTTGATGCGGAGCTCGGCGATCATACGGTGATCGAGACTGTCCATCAAGAAGTGTACCTTTTGGTGACCGTGTGTATCGAAATCGTCAGTTTAGCTTAAAAATAAACACTTTGCGTTCTTTTTCGTGCAGCGTCTTCAGCATAATTTGGGCACAACAAAAACGGGGAGCACGCTGACGTCTAGTCTGGCGACGCAGCGTCAATCGCGACAATCCAGTGGCACCTTCCTCTTCAGCCCCGTCGGGCTGCGACTCTTTGCGTTCATCGAAGATTTTTGGTTGCGAAACCCCACCGGAGGAGAAGAAAATGGGATCATTCAAGCGTATTGCGGCTGCAGTTGCCGTGGCCGCCAGCATGTGTCTTGTGAATGTCGCTCGTGCGGACGATTTGGAGAAAATTCAGTCGGCGGGCAAATTGTCGGTCGCCATGTCTGGCGTCTTCCCGCCGTTCAGCTTCGTCGACGACAACAACAAGGTCGTTGGCTTCGACGTCGACATCGCATCTGAAATCGCCCGGCGGCTGAAGGTCGAGCCCGAAATTATCACAACGCAATGGGACGGCATCATCGCTGGCCTCCTTACCAAGCGTTATGACACGATCATCGGTTCGATGACGATCAACGAGGAGCGCAAGAAGGCAGTCGACTTCGTCGGCCCCTATTACCGATCAGGCATTGGAGTGTTCGTAAAAAAGGGTTCGTCCTCGACCAAATTGAGCGACCTCGATGGCAAGACCGTTGGCGCGACGCTCGGCGAGGTGTCCGAGAAATGGGCGCGTGACCAAAAGAAGTTCGATGTCCGAACCTATAAAGGACTGCCGGAGCTGATGCTTGAGCTCAATTCCGGCCGAGTTGATGCCATTGTATCCGACGACGTGCCCGTTATCGTGGCCATCCACAAAAGCGGCGCTGCCATCGAGCAGATCAAGGACAGCAGTTTGCCGAAGTACGATATCGGCATTGCTATCCGAAAGGAAAACCCTGAACTCGCGGCCGCGATGCAGAAGGCGCTCGACGATATGATGGCAGATGGCACGTACGAAGCCATCGCGAAGAAGTGGATCGGAATGGACATTCGAAACTAATTGTCCTCCCGGACGAAAGCTTCCGCCATGGATATTAATCTCATATTGAAGATATTGCCGTTCGTGGCGGAAGCTGGCTTGATGACCATCAAGCTCGCCGTCGCGAGCTTCATGATCGGGGTGGCAGTTTCTGCACTGCTGGTAGCCGCGCGATTCTCCACGCATTTTGGAATCCGCGCAATCGCTACTGCCTACGTTAGCGTCATGCGCGGCACGCCTCTGTTGGTCCAGCTATTCCTTGTTTTCTTTGGAACCTCCCAATTCGGAATGGAGCTGACGCCTTTCGTCGCCGGCATCCTCACGCTCGGTTTCAATATCGGAGCCTACATGTCCGAAGGGATGCGTGGTGCGATCCTGTCGGTGGACAAAGGCCAGACGGAGGCGGCAAGGACCTTGGGCTTTGGTCGCTTCGACACAATGCGTCTATTCGTGCTTCCTCAAGCGCGGCCCCTTGTGTTGAGGTCGCTTGGAGTTAACACGGTCATTCTGACAAAAGGCACTGCGCTAGTCTCAACAATCGGGGTCGTCGAGCTGACATATTCAGCCCAGCGCTTCGTCACTTCGACTTACAAGCCGTTCGAAGTCTTCGGAGTGGCTGGCGCGGCCTACATCATCATTATCGCTGTGATCCTTGCAATAGCGCGCTTCGCTGAGGCGTCTTACGGAGGAGCGACCGCTCCATGACCCTCGATTTCGGTGTGATACTTCCTTACTGGCCGGTGATCCTCCAGGGGCTGGGATGGACCGTTTTGGTGACGGCCCTTGCGGGAACGCTCAGCATCGTTCTGGGCACGGGCATTGCGCTCACCGCGCAATACGGAGCGGCGGCGCTCATCGTCCCCATGAGAGCGATCATATTTCTGTTTATGGCGACCCCGTTGTTGCTACAGCTTTACCTTCTGTACTACGGGCTGTCGCAAATCGGCATAATGCTCCCGGCCTTCTGGACGGGCGTCGCGGGACTGGGAGTGCACTACGCAGCCTATAATGCGGACATTGTTCGCTCGTCCTTGCAGGCTGTCGATCCAGGTCAGACGGAAGCAGCAAGAACGCTCGGCTTCGGCCGCTGGGCGACGCTCAGACATTTCATCGTTCCGCAGGCCCTATTGATAGCGTTCCCGAGCGTCGGGAATAACTGCATCATTCTCCTCAAGGATACGGCAGTCCTCTCGGTGATTGGTATCACCGAGCTGGTCCTGGAGTCCCAGCGGGCAATCAGCGAAACCTATCGACCCTTCGAATTCTATTTCACCGCTGCCGTTTGCTACTACGTCGTCAACCTGGTGATGGAGTGGTTGCTCGCCGGCGCAGCCAGAAGAGCGGAGGAAATCCGATGAAAGCAGATTCAACAATGATCAAGTTGCAACAGATCCGTAAGTCCTACGGTAGCCTCGAAGTGTTGAAGGGGATTGATCTCAGCGTTGAGCGGGGAAAAATTGTCTCGATCATCGGTCCGAGCGGCTCCGGCAAGAGCACCCTGCTACGCTCGATCAATATGCTGGAGGCAATATCAGGCGGCGAGATTTGGCTCGACGGCCAGCAGGTGAACCGGCCGCTCAAGGGGTGCGCTTTCGAAAAGCATATAAACCAGATCCGACAGCAGATGGGCATGGTGTTTCAGCAGTTCAATCTATTCCCGCATTTAACAGCGCTGCAGAACATCACGATTGGTCCCATTCGGCTGAAGGGACTGTCCAAGAGAGAAGCTGAGGACCTCGGAAAAACGCTACTCGCGAAAGTCGGCCTGTCGGACAAGGGAAACGTGTTTCCAGCCCGTCTGTCTGGCGGTCAGAAGCAACGTGTCGCCATCGCGCGGGCTCTTGCAATGCAGCCGAAGGTGATGCTTTTCGACGAGGCCACCTCGGCGCTCGATCCGGAACTGGTCGACGAGGTCAACCTTGTCATGAAGCAGCTCGCCAGCGAACACATGACGATGCTCATTGTGACGCACGAGATGCGATTTGCAGCTGAGGTTTCCGACCACGTCATGTTTATGGACGCCGGCGTCGTCGTCGAACAAGGACCTCCGGACGAAATCTTTGTCAATCCTAGCGAGGGGCGCACGAAGAGCTTTCTGCGCAAGCATTTGGCGTCGTAAAAAATTGGCGCTCATCAACGTTTCGAAGGAGTTCAGACTTGTTTCTAACGAGCGAGCAGCTTGACGAAATTACAACGTTCAGACATAGCCTCCATCGCCGCCCGGAGATTTCTGGCGAAGAAGTCGAGACGGCAAGCGCAGTCATCGATGCGCTTCGCGCCGTTGGCGCGGACGAGGTTTTAACCGGGATCGGCGGGCATGGTGTTGCGGCGATCTTTTCAGGCAGGGAAGATGGGCCAAGCCTGATGTTCCGCTCCGAGCTCGACGCATTGCCGATAGACGAAATCTCCGACCTTCCCTACCGATCCGAGGTTCCCGGCAAGGGCCATCTTTGTGGCCACGATGGACACACGGCCACTCTCATTGCGCTCGCCAAGGGACTTGGCGAAAGGCGCCCTTCGCGCGGAAGAGTGGTCCTGATGTTCCAACCATCGGAGGAGAATGGCGTCGGCGCGGCGGCGGTCGTCGCGGACGCGAAGTTTGCTGCGATCAGACCAGACCTGGTCTTCTCGCTTCACAATTTCCCAGGACTTCCTCTTGGGCATAGCGCATTGAGGGAGGGTCCCATCAACTGCGCGTCCCGAGGATTGAAGATCGCATTGACCGGAAAGACCGCCCATGCGTCTTCGCCAGAGGAGGGAACAGCACCGACATTCGCTGTTGCAAGGCTGCTTGAGGGGCTCACGGCCTTGGGCCGCGGCATGACCGTAGATGAGCATTTCCTGCAGGTGACAATTACCTATGCCAGATTGGGCGAACGCGCCTTCGGAATCAGCCCTGGATATGCCGAGGTTTGGGCGACACTCCGAGCCCTTTCTGATGACGCGATGGCGGAGCTGGTCACAGCTGCTGAAAGGCTCGTTCACCTTGAAGCTGAAGCGGCCGGCCTAACTGTAAGCATAGAATACCAAGACGTATTCCCCCAAAGCAGCAATGCGCCCCAGGCTGTTGCCGAACTGAGAAAAGCCATGACGGATGAAGGCGTGAGCTTCGATGATGGCAATGGAATATTGCCCATGCGAGCCGGAGAGGACTTCGGAGTGTTCGGACGCGTTGCGCCATCGGCGATGTTCTTTCTTGGCGCCGGAGTTAATCACCCTGGTCTTCACAACCCAGACTTCGACTATCCGGATCCCCTGATCGGTATTGGGGCGGGAGTTTTCATGCGAACAGTTCGCAACATCCTTGGCTGATTGAAATTGGGGCTGGGCCGGGACAAATTTGCCTTGACCCAGCGCCATCATAAACTAGCGGTTCAATGTGCGGCGGCTGTCGCAACTGCGTCTACACATACCCTTCATCTCACGACCGAACGATCGGTTGGGCGATAGTGCCGCCAAACAGCCGATAGCTGCTATTTGGGCGACGAGCGGAACAGGAAATCGCTTTGTCCGGCCGGTCGGCGATGGCGCGAATAAAAGAACAGAGAGCTTCGCAAACGCTAACAGGTGGGGGAGTGTCTCCGCAGTTCGGCAACTTTTCCAGGGCCCGGCTTGTTTCCAGCGGTAGATGCGGTTAGCGCCCGACGCTCCGTTCTCCTAACGGCCGAACGTTGTCAGGATGCAAGGAAGCGACCTCCCATCGCAGATCACCTCGACGCGGAGTTACCGGGGCCGTATCGTCTGGCAGCCCGCGCCCCGAGAGGAGCCGGTGACGGCGCTCACGGCACGGCGCGGTTGCGCTGACAACTGGCGGCCTTGCCGATTTGCTGATCCTGTCGTTTTGGAAGCGCAGCGTGATGGTAACCCGGCGTCCAATTCTTGACTGTGGGGCAATCCGCGGCATGGAAGACCGGCCCCGTTCGCGTTTGAACATGGCCGGGTAGTTCATCACCGTTGCCCCCGGCTCGCACTTTCCCTTGCGGATCCGAAACAGCTAGCGGGACAGGATTCCCGAGATCTCTGTCAGAGTGCGGTCGATCTCTTCGAGAGTATTGTAGTGCACTGGGCCGATACGCACGCCGCCGCCCGAATCGAGGATGCCGAGCCGAAGATTTGCTTCCAGCCCATAATTGTGGCCGCTCCAAACATGAATACCCTTCGAAGCCAAGTGGCGAGCAATGTCGGCCGATGGAACCCCTTCCGCCACAAAGGTTACAGTCGATACGCGGCGATCGAGGCTTCTGGCATCACTGATCCCCAACACCCGAACTCTGTTGTGCGCTCGAAGCCCGTCGATCAGCTTGAGAGCCAACAGATCGTCATGATGTTTCATGGCCTTATAGCCACCGTCCAGACGTGCGCGGAGACCGGACGCGGATGTGGTGCCTGCGAATTGGTCGCCGAGCGCCGCTATGTAGTCAATAGCGGCATGGACCCCAGCCAACTGCTCCCGGTTCGTCGTACCGTTGGTAAATCGCCATGGCAACGTATCGGACGCTGCGCGTACCTTATAGGGTCTCACCCGGTCGAGGACGGATCTGCGGCCCCAAAGAAGGGCATAGTGCGGACCGAAAAACTTATAGGCGGAGCACACGAGGAAATCGCAGCCGAGCCGCTGGACATCTATCAATCCATGAGGCGCGTATTGCACGGCATCCACGTAGACAAGTGCGTCGGCACGGTGCGCGATCTGCGCAAGCGCTTGGACGTTGTTTATTGTGCCGGTGATGTTGCTTGCGTATCCGACTGCGACCAGCCTGGTTTTGTCGCTGATCAGCTTGACGAGGTCGTCCGGATCAAATTCATAGGTTTCGGTTGAGAAATCCAGCCACTTGACGCTCAAGTTCAGGTCCTCTGCAAGCATCAGCCACGGAGCGACGTTCGCGTCGTGATCCATGCGCGAGAGTATTATCTCGTCGCCGGCGCTCAACAGCGAGCCTATGCTGCGCGACATGGCAAAGGTGAGGGCGGTGGCGCTTTGGCCGAAAAAGACCTCGCCTTCTTCGTAGGCATTGACGAAGGCCTCCGCCGCCCGGTGTGCAGCCTCGACCCTTGAGGCCGCTTCAAGCGACGTGTCGAAAAAGCCCCCAAGGTTTCCGTTCGCATTGATCATCATATCGGTCATGCGTTCGATCACCGAGGCGGCGACCTGCGTCCCCGCGGGATTATCAAGGAAAACTGCCTGCCGATCGTGTTTCTTGCGTTGGAGCCCGGGAAAATTCCGTCTAACCGATTCAACGTCATAGTTCATTCTTTAGGTTCCTTGGCGGTTGATAGACCCGCAGTGACGACGTCAAAGGCGGGCTCTGATCAGAAAGTTGGCGGAGTGTTGACCCACAGAATCCTCGCTTCACCGTCGCCCAGGTTCTGGTAGGAATGGGGAAGCGGGGACTCGAAATAGAAGGAATCTCCCTCATGGAGGAGGACTGGATGACCGTCGACTGTCAGCTCCAGGGTTCCAGCCAAGACGTAGCCGAACTCCTGCCCCATATGGCTGATGGGTTCCGAACTCCCGCCTCCGGCCGCCACGACATGGATATTGATCTGCAGAAGATATCCCGGGCCGCTTGGGACAAGTTTTTCGAGGGTAACCTGGTTTCCCGCGCGTCGATGGCCTGTAACAAGCCGGGCCCTCTCGTTCTGGCGTACGACAAGCACCGGCCCGTGATCCTCCGCAGGTGTCGCGAACAACTCGCTCATGTTCGTACCGAGGGCTTGAACCAATTTGTGAAGCGTCGCCATCGAGGCTTGCGAGCGATCGTTTTCGAGCTTTGAGAGATAGCCTTCCGTCACACCGATCTTTTCGCCAAGCTCCGCTAGGCTGATGCCCATAAGCAGACGGGCGTGCCTGAGCTTCGCGCCGATCTTGAGTGACTGATCTTGGTTTTGCATGGTCCGGCCTTTTCCCCTCTAAGCCTTGGCGGCCTCTAAGACCGCACGGCACAGTACTTCGCACCCATCCCCTACATGCATGGGCTCGGACCACTCAAGTGGGTTGTGGCTGATGCCGTTTCGCGAGGGGATGAAAATCATCGCGGAGGGCACGACGGCCGCGAGGTTGCTGGCGTCGTGCATCGCACCGCTGGGGAGGCGCAACGATGGCATCGACAGGGAAGACGCCACTTTCTCGACCGCGTCTTTAAGGTCGCGATTAAACGAAGCAGGTCGAACGTTCATGATGCGGTTGATGGAGAACCCGAAACCCAGCTTCTTGAGCGGCTCGCCCTGATCGGCCATGAGCCGCTCGACCCTGTCGAGAACGTGTTCGTCGATATGACGCAGATCGAGCACCAGCCGCGTGCGACCGGGTATGGTGTTGGTGGAATTCGGCTCGACTTCGACACGGCCGAATGTGACCCGAACATCAGGGTCGATGTCCATAGCTCGTTCGACAAAGCCCAAGGCGTATCGTGACGCCGCGAGAAAGCTGTCCCGGCGATTGTTCATGGGGGTCGTCCCGGCATGAGCGTCCTGGCCGAGAAAATCAATTTCAAACCATCGGACTCCCTGGACACCTTCCACGATGCCGATCGTTGCGCCGGCATTCTCCAGCACGGGGCCTTGTTCGATGTGCATCTCGAAATAGGTCGATATTTGCGGAGGGCGATCCTGCCCCGCATATCCGATGCGTGCGAGTTCGGCGTAGTATCGGCTGCCGTCGGAACTGGAGATCGAACTCTCGTCGCCAGCTGGCAAGGCGCCGACGAAACCGCACGATCCCGTTAGCCCAGGTTTGAAGCGAACGCCTTCCTCGTTGGTCCAATTGACGATGGCGATTGGCGCCTCGGTTTCAATCCCGGCGTCGTTCAGCGCCCGGACGATTTCAAGTCCTGCCATGACCCCAAGCACACCGTCGAAGCGACCGCCATGGGGCTGGGTGTCAAGGTGGCTTCCAATCAGCACCGCGGGCAGATCATCGCGAGCGCCGGGGCGGATCGCATAAATGTTGCCGAAGTTGTCGACACGCACCTCGCATCCGGCCGCGGTCACCCAGAAGCGGAAGAGATCGCGCGCCTCTTTGTCTTCGTCGGTCAGGGAGAGGCGGCAGCTGCCGTTTCCTTCAATCGCGCCGATTTCCGCAATGCGCATGATCGAGCTCCAAAGCCGGCTCGAATTCGTGAGAGTGGCAGCGCTGTGCGTCAAAGGGCGATCCACGTCGTTTTCAACTCGGTGTATTTGTCGAAGGCATGAAGCGATAGGTCTCGCCCGGTCCCCGATTGCTTCACGCCGCCGAACGGAGTCCTGACGTCAACGTTGTCGACAAGGTTGACGCTGACGCTCCCCGCATGAAGGCGCCGGGCAACGCGGTGCGCCTGCGAAAGGTCGTTTGTCCAGACCGAGGCGCCCAAGCCGTAAATGGAGGCGTTTGCATACCCGACCGCCTCGTCTTCGCTTTCGAACCGGGTGACGGCCAGAACCGGGCCGAATATCTCGTCCTGCGATAGCGTCGAACCAGGCTCCACATTGGTGAAGATTGTCGGCTCGATGAAATAGCCTCCGCTGCCGGTCAACGCTCTGTCGCCGCCTGCAACCAGCGTCGCGCTCTTTTTCCCGAGATCGATATAGCCACTGACTTTTTCGAGATGCTCCTCGCTGACGAGCGCGCCCATTCCTGATGCGGGGTCGAGCGGGTCGCCGGGCTGAAATTTCGAAACTTCGCCCTTCAGCCTTTCAACAAACTCGTCATGGATTGACGCGTGAACGTAGAGCCTGGAGGTCGCCGAACATACTTCGCCCTGATTGAAGTAGATTCCAAGGGCCGCGGCGGACGCAGCCGCTCCGATGTCGGCCACGGCCGGGAAGACGATGTTGGCGCTCTTTCCGCCGCATTCAAGCCAAACCCGCTTCATGTTCGATTGGGAGGAATAGCCAAGGAACATCTTTCCGACCTCGGTGGAGCCCGTAAAGGCAACACAGTCGACGTCAGGATGAAGTCCGATTGCCCGTCCCGCATCCGCTCCCAGGCCTGGGAGGACGTTGAACACGCCCGGGGGAATACCAGCGTCCGCAGCAAGTTCTGCCAGTCGCAAAGCACTCAGCGGCGATTGTTCGGCGGGCTTTAGAATGACGCTGTTGCCCGCCGCCAGTGACGGCGCGCATTTCCATGCAGCCATTTTCAGTGGAAAGTTCCAAGGGACGACAGCGCCGACGACGCCAACGGGCTCGCGGGTCACCATCGCCAGTCGGTTTTCGTCGGTCGGTATCACCTCGTCCACAAGCTTGTCGACAGCTTCCCCGTACCAGCGAAACACGGCGGCCGCGCTCGGCACGTCCAGTTTGGTCGAGTCCGTTATCAGCTTACCCATATTCATGGTTTCGAGGAGCGCCAGCTCTTCGCGGTTCTGCATGATCAGGTCCGCCAGGCGCACCAGCACACGGCCGCGCTCGGCCGGATCGCAACGCGACCAGTCACCCTTGTCGAAGGCCTTGCGCGCCGACCGGACCGCGGCATCGACATCGGAGGCATCATAGGCGCCGATAGCTGCCAGTATTTTCCCCGTGGCGGGGTTTACGGCGTCAAAGGTCTTCCCGCCCGCCGGATCTACATGCTTCCCGCCGACGAAGGCGCGGGTGGGGATTCGAACGGATTTTGCCGCATCGTGCCAAAAATCTTTGGAGTGCGAGACATCACTCATGGGCTGAGGTCCTCCTTCATTTTCGCCCATTGCTATTGTCACGAAGAGGCCATGTCAAGTGACTTTCCTGCCCAGAATTCAGAGTGATTCATTATAAACCATTGAAAAGAAGATATTTAGCAGGGCTGACCGAATGTATCTAGGTGATATTGGCTCCGATGTTGCTCGCGTAAATTCACCATAGGATAGGTACTTGACTATTTGGAAATAGTCTTGCCTTATGCGAAAAAACTAGAGGAGGGGCTGCGGAATGGTCGACGCGTCGAGCGACGAAATTTTGCTTAGAACCAGAGGGCTCACCAAAAGCTTCCGAGGGTTGATCGCGCTTCGCGATCACCAGATCGATTTGCGCAAAGGCGAGATTGTCGGCGTCATCGGGCCGAACGGGTCGGGAAAGAGCACGCTGTTCAACTGCATCACCGGGTTTTCGAAACCCACCGCGGGAGAGGTGTTTTTCAGGCACGACCGCATCAGCGGTTTGCGACCATCCGCAGTGGTCGCAAAAGGCCTGGCGCGGACGTTTCAAGGCTCCCGGCTATTCGTATCTCTGACGGTGCGGGAAAATGTCAGGGCCGCAGCTCATCTGAGGCACCAGACGAACATCTTCGAAGCCGTTCTGCTCACCAGGCGATATTTTGCGACGCAGGAGGCGGCAAACGGCCAGGCGGAGGAACTTCTCTCCTTGGTGGGGCTGTCACACCACGCCGACCGGCTCGCTTGCGAACTTCCTTACGGCGATCAGCGACGGCTCGAGATCGCCAGAGCGCTGGCGACCGCCCCCGACATCCTTCTGCTCGACGAGCCCGCCGCGGGCCTTGATTCCGCAGAGACCAAACAGCTCGCCGACTTGATCAGACGTATCCGGGACAGTCGAGGCGTGACGGTCGTCGTGGTCGAACACGACATGGACCTGATCATGAATCTCTGCGAGCGCATCCAGGTGCTGGCTGCAGGAGAGGTTATCTGCGTCGGAACACCACAGGAAGTGCGCGCGCACCCGCGGGTGAGGGAGGCCTATCTCGGCCATGAATAGCAATGCGGGCACTCGGCTGGAAATCTCGAATCTCACCGTCTCATTCGGCGCCGTGCGCGCGTTAAAGGGGGTCACGCTCAGCGTGGGGCATGGGGAGGTCGTAGCCTTGTTGGGCTCCAATGGCGCGGGCAAGACGACCACTTTAAGAACGGTATCCGGTCTCACAAGGCCGTCATCCGGCGCCGTGACGTTCGAAGGGACGAGTATTCTCGGCCTCACTCCTGAGAAAATCGTCAAGCTGGGCATTTCCCAGAGCCCCGAGGGAAGGCGGCTTTTTGGCGGCTTGAGCGTCGCCGACAATCTGCGCCTGGGAGCCAGTACAAGGTCTGACGCTCATCAAGTCGCGGCAGATCTTGACAACATGTTCACGCTGTTTCCGATCATCAAGCAGCGCATGTCGCAACTTGCAGGAACCCTCTCGGGCGGAGAACAGCAACAAGTGGCTTTGGCACGGGCATTGATGGCCTCACCACGGCTTCTGCTTCTCGATGAGCCGTCCCTCGGCGTCGCACCGCTCCTTGTCCGGCATATTTTCGAAGCCCTTCGAGAGCTAAAGCGGCGCGGCATGACGATGCTTCTGGTCGAACAGAACACGGCTCTGGCTCTGGACCTGGCGGATCGCGCATACGTGCTTCGAAATGGTCAGGTCGTGCTTACCGACGAAGCGTCCGATCTTCGGGTAGGCGACCGTGTCGCTCAGGCCTACTTGGGAGCATCACAATGAATTTCTGGGACTATGTGCTTCAACAGCTCCTGAATGCGGTAAGCCTCGGCAGCCTCTACGCCCTCGTCGCAGTCGGGCTTTCGATCATATTCGGGATCATGCGTCTGACCAATTTCGCCCATGGGGACGTCATGATGGTCGGAGCCTTCGGTGCCGTTCTCTCCATCGCTGCAGGCGTTCCATTCATTCCGGCAATCGTCATAGGCGTCGCTGTCGCCTCAGTCCTGGGCATCCTCATTGAACGCATCGCCTATCGACCCATCCGCAAAGCGCCGGATGTTGCGCGTCTGCTGACAAGTCTCGCGGTGACATACATTCTCGAGAATGTGGGTATTGTCATCTTCAGTTCGTCGCCGCGCAACTTTCCGATACCAACGTGGCTCGATGGGTCGTGGCAGCTCACAGGGGGCATCACCCTCACGAACATTACCCTGTTGACGATCGCGGTTTCGGCAGGCTCGCTGGTGCTGCTTGGCTGGTTCACCACGCGTACCACCGCGGGACTGGGAATGCGTGCCGCCGCTGAGGATGCGGATGCCGCGCAGCTTGTGGGCCTCAACGTCAATAAGCTGATTGTCATCGCCTTCCTGCTCGCCTCGGCCTATGCCGGGCTGGCCGGGGTCTTGTGGGCAGCTCAGGCGGGGGCGGTCGATCCCCAGATGGGCTTTACTCCGCTGCTGAAAGCCTTTGTGGCAGCGATCATCGGCGGTTTCGGCTCGATCGCCGGCGCCCTAGTGGGCGGGTACATGTTGGGTGCCTTGGAAATTCTGATCGTCGCTTTCCTGCCTTCGTCCGTGTCGCCCTACAGGGACGCGATCGTCTTCGCGTTGCTCATCGCTTTCCTGCTGTTCAGGCCCGGCGGCCTTCTCCAACCCAATCGCGAGATCAAGCTCTGATGTTGAAGTCACACGCAATCGGCGTCGCCCTCATCGCGCTCGCCATCTCGGCAGCATGGCTTCTGCCTGCAATAGCCAGCGACTATGTCAGCCGGATATGCCTTCTTATGGCGCTCAACGGCATCTTCGTGCTTTCGCTTGCGCTGACCAATGGCTTTACCGGGGTTTTTTCTCTCGGTCACGTTGGTTTCATTGCGGTCGGGGCTTACGCTTCGGGCATTCTCTCCCTTTCCGTTCAGCAGAAGTCGGCGCTGCTCCCCAACCTTCCTTTCTTGATCGCCCAAATGCATCTCGGGTTTTTCCCAGCCACCATTGTGGCTGGACTGATCGCGGCAGCTCTCGCGGTTATCGTCGGATTTCCGCTCATGCGACTGTCGGGTAACTTTGTGTCCGTCGCCACGATGGGTTTTCTCATTATCGTGAATGTCGTGCTGATCAATGCAAGCGACTTCACGCGCGGAGCCCGCACGTTCACAGGGGTGCCCGTCGACGCCAATTTGATGTGGGCGGTGGGGTGGCTCGCCATCACCTTCTATATCCTATGGCGTCTTGTTCATTCGCCCTTCGGACGAGCGATGAAGTCGGTCCGGGACGACCAGCTCGCCGCCAGCGCAGTCGGAATAAGCGTATTGCGAACGCGTCTGACCGCCTTTGTGGTGGGTGCATTCTTTGCAGGCGTCGGCGGATCGATCTTTGCGCACTACCTCGGTTCGTTTTCGCCGAAGACGTTCTACTTTGCGATGACAATGAACATCGTTGCGATGTTGGTCCTTGGCGGAATGGGGTCGCTCTCAGGGGCCCTGATCGGCGTCGTTTGCATATCGCTGATCACAGAAGTCCTACGGTCCGTGGAGAGGGGCTTCACACTTGGTGCCTTCGAAGTCCCGGCCGTTTTCGGCGCGAGCCAGATCATCCTCGGACTCATCTTCATAGTTGTCATGATCTTCAGGCCGAAGGGGATCATGGGCGACCGGGAGTTCACTCTCGGTTCAAAAGCTCGGCAATAACCAAGCAAAAGGGGTAACACTATGCCAAGCCTTTCCAGGCGTGCCACGCTCACTCTCGGAATGATGGCCGCGATGATGCTCGCGACCACAGCCTCCGCCGCCGATGCGATCAAGATCGGATTTCCGGCCAATATCACGGGGATCGAGGCTTCATTTGACGGACCCATGTTGAACGGCGCGAAGCTCGCGGTGTCGGAGATCAACGCCGCCGGTGGTGTTCTTGGCCGCCCGATCGACCTTGTTACCTATGACACCAAGAGCGACACTGCGACGATCTCGACGGTCACGAGCCAGATGATCGAGAGCGATAAAGTCAAAGCGTTTATCGGTTTTGCCGATCCGGACAGCGTGTTGGCGGCGGCTCCTCAGATCGAAGCCGCAAAAATTCCTTTGATCACGCCTGGCGCTACGTCGCCGAAGCTTCCCCTGCAGGTCGGCACGCAGGTTTTCCTGGCCTGCTTTGGGGATAACGTCCAGGCGGCGGTCGGAGCGGAGTTCGCGCTCGAGAAGCTCAATGCCAAGAAGGGGTACCTGATCACCGACATGGGTATGGAGTATACGACCCTGCTCGCCGAATACTTTACGAAAGCCTATGAGAACGGTGGCGGCAAGCTGCTGGGAACGGATACCTACAAAACCGGCGACAAGAACTTTACCGCCCAGGTGACGAAAATCAAAGCCCTGGGTGAGAAGCCGGATTTCATTTTCATCTCGGCTGGAGGCGACGACATCGGCCTTATCCTCAAGCAACTGCGCCAAGCCGGGGTCGATATCCCTGTCGTCGGCGGTGACGGCTACGACACGCCGCTTCTCTTGGAGATGGGTGGTCCGGCTGCCAACAACACCTATTTCACGACGCACAGCTTCATTGGTGAGGGCGCTTCGCCGAAAGTCGCCGCGTTCATGGAAGCATACAAGAAAGCGTACGGGCGTGCTCCGGAGAACACCTTCGCAGCTCTCGGCTACGATGCCATGAAGCTGATGGCGGACGCCATCAAGCGCGCCGGCAGTGACGACCCGGCAAAAATCCACGAGGCCATCAAGACGACTGCTGGCCTTGAAGGTGTCACCGGTACGATCACCTACAAGGACGGCAATCCAGTGCCGGAGAAGTCCGTGACCGTCATCGGCGTGAAGAATGGCAAGCTCTACCTTGCTTCGGAAGAAGCCCCTTCGTTCGTGCCGGCACCATGACCCGTCCCTCCCGACACCCTTTGTGGGATATGTATCGGGAGGTGATCTCCTCGGCTGACTTCGTAGACCTGACCCATGCGTTCGGTCCGGGTCAGCCGAGGTTTTCAAGCTTCCCCGATGAAGAGAGAAGGCTCGTGATGGATTTCGACAGAGGCGATATCGCACAAGTCCATCGCTATAGCTTCGTCGGTCAGTGGGGGACGCATGTCGACCCGCCTGTCCATTTCGTTA
>NZ_LNCD01000058.1:48767-111594 GCF_001542405.1 Rhizobium altiplani | reverse complement strand
GCCCGAGAACAACTGGTGTGCGGCACTTCCTGGATCTTGAGCAGCAGCGCGATTGGATAGCGGGCAAGATCGACTTGTTGGACGCGGACGAGCGCCAAGAGTCCCTTGAACAGCGCTTCAAATATGTCGCTCGATTTGAAAAACTCCTCAGTCGCCCGCAAGCGAGGCAACTGCTGGAGATTCTCGGGCTATACGGTCCAAACTGCATTCCGATCATGCGCAAGACCGAGCGCTACTACTGGTCGGTTTCCTGTCTCCCATCCACCTCGGACAAGCCGCTCATACGCGTCAATGCGAGCTGGATGGAGCTCTTCACGCTCTATGCCCACGGCGACGATATCCGCGCCCGATTCATCGTGCATCTTTCGGATTTCACTACAGATGGTTCAGCAACACCGAGCCGGGTGGACGAACACTTTCTTGAGCAAAGTGTCGCGATGCCAGAGCACGTCAGTTACTTCTTCCCGCGTGGTGCTGATATTTTCGGCATCAATGTGCGCGGCTCTGTCTCGATCCGCAAATTTCTCACAAGCCGCCGCGTACTGAGCGCAATCCGCACCTTCAACCTGACGCACATGAACCGGGGACGGAACGCCTATCAGGCGAGCCATTGCTACAGTGTGGCGGATTACATGCAGGCAGTTTGAGGGGTTCACCAACGCACGCCTTCCGATGGTTCGCCTCCCATCAAGAGCGAGGAGCACAGCGCAAGCAATCTCCCATTGGCGCGTCACTAACGGATGTAGGCCAATCGGTCTGCGATTTAACTCAGCCACTCAATAATGGTACCGCCCCAGAAAACCTGTGTTCGTTCTCAAGCTTCCTATGAGAGATTGCGCCGTTGCCCATCAGACTAGGTCTTTTGTTCTGCCGAACGTCGGAAGTTCTAGTGTTCAACATCCGATACTGTTGTTCCGCGATTGGTGCAGCTATAGCGAGCCTTGCCGGGAGCCACGTCTGCAATTGCAGGCATTGATAGCCATTTACCTTCGTCGGAAAGTGCGCCGCCGCCACATGGCCCGACTGTGTTTCAAGCGCCCCTAATGTCCTGCAATGAAATCAAGGCTCAATGCAGGAGACATCAAGGCATGCCGCTTCCACGGGGGTGCCGATAATCTACCATCCACATCCGCCCTTCCTAAGCCGACCCAAAGCTTCAGCAAATGCCTGGATGCAAGGTTTTCCGCACGGCTGCTAGCGCGCCGTCCTCAGGAAGAAAGTTTGCTTCCCCGAAGAGGAGGAGATGGATGCTGTTCGCCTTCGGCTGCCACCTTAGCTAACAATAATAGACCCCAGCTGCGCATCGGCGCGCGCTCCTGCGAGCAACGCCGGCCACGCTGACAGGTGTCAGCGGACGCCCGACCCTGGCCTCGGCGTTTGACACGAAGTTGAATTCGACCGGGAGGCCGCCGCCAATTTCGATGCATGAAGCGCCTGCGACCAAAGCCAGCAATATGATAGCGATCCGGTTGAGCATGTCGTCCCTCCTTCGAGTTCGATCATTTTACGGAGAATATTTCTGGCAGTTCGTCGGTGTCGGGAAGGTCGCTCAGCTTCCGCTCCTTGGCCCCATCGGGAGCTTTAAAGCTGAAGTTGCCTGCCGCCGCGTCCGACCCTGCCTTCCATGACCTTATGTCAATCGTGTATTGTGGAAAGCCCGCCACTTTCGTACTGGTGACGACATAACGGCAAGGATACGGGCTCTGACCTTGGGCGATCCAGATTTGCCAGTCCACGCCATCATCGGTGCGAAAGGCGAGGTGGTCGCATTCCTCACCCCGAATGACGCCGCTCCCGAGATCCTTCACATCGACGACATGGGGCATGAGCTCGTCGTAGGGTTTAGACATCAAGATGTCCCCGGCCGGCAAAGGCCTGTGGAATTTGTCCCGCAATGCGTCGATGAGGTGATCAATCGTTCCCGGCACTTCGGTCTGAGCAAAGAGGTTGGCGTCCTTGCCGAGCACCGACAGCGTTTTTCCGTCAAATACCATTTCGACATTGGCGAAGCCGCCCTGACGCGTAACGCGTATCTTGTCGGGCCTGTTGAGCGTCACGGTGCCGGAGCTCGCAAGTGCCAGCTTTTGGTGCTTCTTGGTAACGACCTCCAGGCTCGTGTCATACTCGAACGAGATTGCCTCTTGCGCCGCCATATAGTCCGACATGGCCTTCAGCAGGTCCTTCGCCTGCTTTTCATCGGCGTGGCCGGGCATCGCGCCGGCCAGCGCCGCGAGGGCCAAGGTAACGGTAAGCAGTCTGGCATTTTGAAACGGGGATTCCGATCGATATCGCATGGGTGTTTCCTCCGCTGACACAGTAAGAAGACACTCCGCGTGGTTTAAGCAACGGCGCGGGATGGAATAGCCCCTACAGCGCTCACTTGGGTCCGCTCTCGCTTGGACGGCCCGGTTGCGACTCTCGGCTCAAGCTTAACCCTTCAAAATGACGGCTTGCATAAGAATTGCGATTGTCGCAAGCGGCGCGGCCAGGTCGGTAGACCTCCGGCTTTGCCTATTGATCGGTTGTGCGCGCAATGTCACAGGTGCTCTCCCTACTATACAGCAACCTAGCGGCGCAAGGAAGCCGCCACCAAATAGGCCAAGGCGGCTTGCTCTGCCTTCGATTGCTCCCATGATGGGAGAGCGAAGGAGCAATTGTAGACGAACCACGAGATCGGAAAACCTCGTTCTCTCTCTCATCTAGACCGGTGAAAATCGCCCTTCCAGCCGGCGGGTTGCCGCCGTGCCACGGCGCCGGCTGCTATTCACACCTGATGAGATCTCAAGGGCTGGAAGTTCCTGAAAATCCGCTGCTGACTATTCAGCTGGCTTTTGCGCTATGATCGCGTAGCGATGCTGAAGGCCTCGTGCGATGGCTTTGAAGAAGCCGAAATACTGCGACTGCGCCTTATGGATCTTCCGCAGGTTAGTGTCGGCCGTAACAGGGGAGAAACCGGTTACTTTCAGCATGCGGGAAACCGCCTCAACCCGTGCGCCTCCAGAAAAATGGACGCGCGACAGGATACTCTCATGCATGCTGGCCATGGTGGCGGGGGCATGGGGTGCCTGTGTCTTGATGAGGTTCGTCCGTTCGAGGAAGGTCGCGAGACGCTTGATGAGCCGCTCAGCAAGGCCCGTGTTGACGAAATCCCCGTCGATGATCAGCAGCTTCCCGCCCGGCTTCAGGACGCGCAGCCATTCCGCAAAACAGGCTTCGGGGTCAACCAGCGTCCACACAAGGTGGCGGGTGATGATAACGTCGTAGCTGTCATCGGCCTCAAGCGTGTTCTCTGCATCGCCAACGTGAAAGCGGATCGCCCGTCCCCGCGATGCCGCCTTGGCGCGTGCCCGCTCCAGCATGGCTTCCGACCAGTCGATGCCGGTGACTTGGTAGCCGAGATCGTCCATCAGGTGGGAGATCACACCGGTGCCGCTGGCAAGGTCGAGGGCCTTGCGGCCGTCGCCGCGGCCGAGATGCCGCCCGATCAGTGCGTGCCAGGCCGCACGCTCCTCCTCGGAGAAAATTTCGTGGCCCGGCGACTGGTCGAATGTTGCCGCGCGTTCGGACCAATAGGCCTTGATCTCATCCCGCAAGGTGAAATTGGCGCTGTCGGCCATTCGATCGCTCTGCATGTTCCGTCCTTATCTCAGCTTCGAATGCTTCTAAAAGATAAATCTTGACTATGAAAGTCATCAAATAATAAGTGCCGGTCAGTTTCCACTGGAGATTCAACCATGCGCTTTTCTGGCAAGTCGGCAATGATCGCCCTTGGCGTTCTCGCGTCCACAGTGCTGCCCGCGATCGCCGATCCCGTCGTTGTGAGGGACGTGACGGGCCGCGACGTCGAAGTCAATGTGCCGGTAAAGCACGCAATCCTCGGCGAAGGCCGGCAGATCTATTTCCTTGCCGTGCTCGACAGGGACAACCCGTTCCAGCACGTCGTCGGCTGGCGCGACGACCTGCCGAAGGCGGACCCGGAATCCTACGCGGCCTATCTCGCAAAATACCCTGGCATCGCCAAGCTGCCGACCTTCGGCGGTATGAAGGATGGCACGTTCGATATCGAACAGGCGGTAGCCTTGAAACCCGACGTCATCCTGATGAATGTTGACGCCAAGACAGCTACGGAAGAGGCCGGCTATATCGACAAGCTCGCCAAGGTCGGCATTCCCCTGGTCTATGTCGACTTCCGGGAAAAGCCGATGGAAAACACCGAGCCTAGCATGCGTATCATGGGCACGCTGATGGGCAAGGAGAAGGTCGCCGACGACTTCATCACCTTCCGCGCCGACGCCATCAAGAAGGTCACGGATGTCCTGGAGAAGAGTAACCCCGCAAAGCCGGTCGTCTTCATGGAGCGCGCGGGCGGCTATTCTGATGATTGCTGCATGTCCTTCGGCAGCGAGAATTTCGGCAAGATGGTCGAGCTGGCCGGCGGCATCAACATGGCAAAGGACATCATTCCAGGCACCTTCGGCACGGTGAACCCGGAACAGATCATCGCCTCCAATCCTGATCAGGTCATCATCACCGGCGGCATGTGGGAAGGCTATGTGCCTGGTGGCAACTGGGTCGGCGTCGGCTATGGCGCGGATATCGCCGAAGCGCACCGCAAGCTGGAAAACCTGACGAAACGCCCAGCCTTTACCGGCATTAAGGCGGTCAAGGATGGCAATGTCCATGCCATCTGGCACCAGTTCTACAACAATCCCTACCAGTTCGTCGCAATCCAGCAGATCGCCAAGTGGCTGCACCCCGACCTGTTCAACGGACTCGATCCGGAAGCAACCTTCAAGGAGCTTCACGCGCGCTTCCTGCCGCTCGACTACAAGTCAGGCTACTTCGTCACGTTGAAGGGCGAATAGGCGATGAGCGTTGCGACGATCGAAACGAAGGTGACGGGGCGCGATCAATATCGCGCCCTTGCCTTTCGGCGCATCCTCATCCTTGCAGGTCTTGTCGTCGCGCTTGCGGCAAGCATGGCTGCCGACATGGCATTGGGCCCCGCGAATTACAGTCTTGCTGAGGTGCTGTCGGCGCTCGCTTCCCCGGAGGCTGCCGGTGACCAGCTGCGTGTCGTCATCTGGGATATCCGCATGCCGATTGCGCTGATGGCGATGACGGTCGGCGCGTCGCTCTCGGTGGCAGGTGCGCAGATGCAGACGATCCTTTCGAACCCGCTCGCCAGTCCCTTCACGCTCGGCATTTCGGCGGCCGCCAGCTTTGGCGCGGCGCTGGGGCTCGTTGCAGGTGTCGCCATTTTTCCGGGCGCGGTTCAATACATGGTTCCGGTCAATGCCTTCGTCATGGCGATGGTGGCCGCGCTCTTCATCCATTTCGCATCGACGCTGCGCGGTGTTACGGTCGAGACGATCGTGCTGCTCGGCATCGCCCTCGTCTTCACGTTCAATGCCGCCCTGTCGCTTCTCGAATACCTCGCGTCCGAGCAGGCGCTCGCCGCAGTCGTGTTCTGGACGATGGGAAGCCTTACCAAAGCGACGTGGGACAAAGTCTTCGTCACTGGCGCCATTCTCGTCGTGACGCTACCGCTCTTCGTGCGCAACGCCTGGGCGTTGACAGCCCTGAGGCTCGGGGACGACAAGGCGGCGAGCATGGGCGTCAATGTCCGGCGCCTGCGCCTTCACACCATGCTTGTCGTCAGCTTGCTCGCCGCCATTCCTGTCTCCTTCGTCGGGACGATCGGCTTTGTCGGCCTCGTCGGCCCCCATATCGCGCGCATGGTCGTGGGAGAGGACCAGCGGTTCTTTCTGCCCGGTTCCGTGATCTGCGGTGCGCTGCTGCTCTCGGCGACGTCGGTCGTCAGCAAGGTCCTGATCCCCGGCGCAATCCTGCCGATCGGCGTCATCACCGCGCTTGTCGGCGTTCCCTTCTTCTTCGTCCTGATTTTCTCAAACCGGAGGCGAGCATGGTAAGCCTGGTACTTAAGGATCTCGGCGCCAGCTATGGCCGCACGACGGTTCTGTCCAAGGTCGCAATCGAGCTCTTGACGCCCGGTTCCACCACGGCGGTGATCGGCCCGAATGCGGCCGGCAAGTCGACGCTCTTCAAGCGAATCGCCGGCCTAATTTCAGGCCCCGGTGTCGTGCAGCTTTCGGATGTGACACGCGGCGACCGGGCGATCTGCTACATGCCGCAGGACACCGGCTCGAATGCCGTGCTGACGGTCTACGAGTCGCTCCTGCTTGCCACAAAACAGGGCGGCGGCTGGCGGGTAAAGGACGAAGAGCTTTTCGAGATCGACGCGATCCTGAAGGCGTTGCGTATCGAAGACCTTGCCTTCCGGGGGCTAGACGCCCTGTCGGGCGGCCAGCGACAGCTCGTCTCGCTCGGCCAGGCGCTGGTGCGCAAACCCGAGGTCTTGCTGATGGACGAGCCGACCTCGGCCCTCGACCTCCATCGTCAGATCGATGTATTGGAATTCGTCGTCGATCTTGCCAGCCGCACCGGCATGATCGTGCTCATTGCACTCCATGATCTCAATCACGCCTTGCGCTATTGCACAAACACGATCGTTATCGCCAATGGGGAAATGACCTCGAGCGGCGCGACCGCTGAAGTGATCACATCGAAAATGCTGCGCGACATCTATCGTGTGGATGCCCGCATCGAATCCTGCTCGCGCGGGCGACCTGTAGTCATTGTCGATGGGGCGCTCTGATCAAGTTAATGCTGGCGCGATAAGCCGGAGCATTCCTATCGCAAATCCAGAATCGCTCGCTTCGCGCAGGCACGATGACTCATTTTCGCTTCAAACAGGCTATTCGACGAGCTGACCTTCGAGTCACTTGCGCGCGGCGATAGCGATGATCGCAGTGGTCTGGTGGCAGCTCGTCGAAACCTCCAGCATGGTACTGATGTCCGGCCTTGAGCGCATCGACACAGGCCGCGGCTTTGGGCCGAGTTCTCAAACATCGCCCAGTCTGACGAGGTATATCCCATTGACATATCCCATTCGCGAAACTAAATGGGATATGGCTTTCGTATATTGCGGAGGATAGGAAATGGAACAAGGTGCAGTGTTTCAAAGCAATCGTAGCCAGGCCGTTCGGTTGCCGAAGGCCGTCGCTCTGCCTGATGATGTAAAGCGCGTCGACATTGTCGCAGTTGGACGCACGAGGATTATCGCCCCTGCCGGAGAAGTTTGGGACAGCTGGTTCGAAGGCGAAGCGGCTACCTCGGATTTTATGACCGAACGTGATCAACCGGCCTTGCAGGAGCGTGACGCATTTTAATGCTGAAGTACATGCTGGATACAAACATCTGTATCTTTACGGTGAAGAACCGCCCGCAGCAGGTGCGCGAGGCGTTCAACCGACACCATGGTCAACTCTGCATTAGCTCCATCAGTCTGATGGAACTAATCTATGGAGCAGAGAAGTCAGCCGCCCCAGAGCGGAATCTGTCGGTCGTCGAAGGCTTTGCCGCACGGCTCGAGGTCCTTCCATATGACGAGATGGCAGCAGGCCATACAGGACAATTGCGTGCAGAACTTGCACGCGGCGGCACCCCGATCGGGCCTTACGACCAGTTGATCGCCGGTCACGCCCGCTCGCGGGGGCTGATACTGGTCACGAACAATCGGCGTGAGTTTGATCGCGTGCCTGGCTTACGTGTCGAGGACTGGACAGCCTAGGCGCTTTGAATGATCACGACGGGCGAACTAAATTCGCCGAGTGTGATCTTCGTCGAGGTCGCCTTGCTGAAGCGGCATACAGGATCATTGCACCGACGGATGTCGCCGCTCATTCAGGTGTCGGTCTCGAAACCAGACACAATGCTGGTTAACCCAGCACAAGAATTTTCTCAATGTCGGGTTGGAACGCCCACGGCTTCTCGACTTGCCTTGTCCTTGCTGAGCCAGTCACTCCACATCCATTCGTGTAGGTTCCAGAGGAACCTCCGGCCGGCGGGGTGATCAACGTATGAGGTGAAAACGGAGTGCCACAACGTCTCCGAACTGGATGGTGACTTCACCCGATTCCGCTATCGAATTAGTCCACTGAGCGCGCCGGTCGTGACAATTGTCCCATTTTTGAGGGGACTCAATGTGGCCGACGTGCTGACGCCATTGGCGTAAGCAATGAGTGGACGCAACGTGTCGCCAAACGGAAAGCCGGCTGGTCGCTCGTTGACCGTTGGCCGTTCAGCCTCACAAAGATTGGCAGGTCCTCGATTGGAGGTTGCCGGTCGAATGCTTCCCCGGCCGATCACGTACCGCCTGTATTCATGAGGTAGCCAGTCCACATTGAGCGCAAATTCCGCCAGGCTCAGATCCTAAGATCTTATCGACGCCGCTCATTTTTTCACTTTGGTTGACCGGCACTTCCCTGCCAGCCAATTCAGGCGATCGAGCGGTGCGTATTTCCGATCTTGCGTATCGTGTCGTCGTCAACGCCGGCCTGGCTTGCGTAACGAGGCCAGTTCGAGACCACGTCGCGAATGTTGGCGACGAGTGCCTTCGCTCTCGCGGGCTTGATTGACGCGTTTCCGGCAAATGCAAGAAGGTCTTCGGAAATGAACCCGTCGCGCTTGCCGTTCAGGCTCATCTGATGTTGCCCGGTCCATTCGCCACCAGGGTTGTAGGAATAGTTGACGTCGAAGGCCGGCGAGAGCTTCCACTCCCCGGCCTGGTTCATCAGGAAGGCGATGTTCTTGACGTGGTCGTCCTGGTTACGTGCGACAATGTTGAACACGGCGCGAACAAACTGTTGTTCCAGAGCCAATGCGCTGAGCCCCAGTTGCCGGATCGTCAAGATCGCCTGTTCGTAGGAATAGCCGCGGGGATCATTGAAGTCGAAGTGCTGCAACGCGCAGAGGGATTGCATATGCAGTTTATGCGTCACGCCTTTTGCATCAACGGGGCGATCGAATCGCCTCGTCATGAAATGGCTTCGACCGCCTTCGTGATGCAACCGGCATGGCATCATGTCGATACCCGCTGCTGTCGCCATGAGATAGTAGGCATATTCGATCAGGCCGAAGCCTTGCGGATCGGGCTCTTCCTTGTCCCGGTTGGTGTCGATCCCGTCAAACTTCATGAGCCAGTGCTCGAAGCCATCGCCTGCATCGATCTGGCCATGCCGAAATTCTCCGGTCGCCTCGTTCCATGCAAGAATGGCTTTTGCGCGCGCACCGCCGGCCGAGGTGCCGACACGAAGGATGTCGTCGATCGCGGCAAGATCGTTCTTTCCGCCCGGGATGCCTTCGAGGCTTGCTTTCTGATTCAAAACGAGGTTGGCAAGGCGCACCAGGTTGGCGACCTCGATCCTGCGAACCTTCTGGTTCGACCCCATGAGAGCAGGCTTGAACTCGAGGGCACCCATGCCGCGCGTTCCGACATAGCAAAGCCTTTCCACCGGATTGAAGCTGTCGGGGGTGCGGCCTTCTTCTGCCAGCCATGCGTTGATCAGTCGATCTCCATACTTGTCGGGAAGTGCGTCTGCCAGCATGCCCGGCAAACCCTTGAAGGTGGTCCTCGGCAAAGCGGGAAACGAATAGGGGTCGGGACCGAGCGGCATGACGAGCGGTGAAAGCTCTATGCCGGAGCCGGCGAATTCAGGATCATACTGGAAAACGGCGTGCCCGAGGTCCGGGATCCAGGAGACGGCCGCAATCTCACGCCCCCAAAGCACGACGGACGCGTCTGTGGACGGCTCAGCCATTCGTCATTCCTTGGTTCCCCATTCCCATGGTTTCGGTTGCTTTGCAGTCTTCGTGGACCTTGATCTTTGGCGCTCCGTTCCTTTGGTGCGGACGCGCTCAATCGGCCGTATTCGAGAATCCGGGATGAGCAGGTCTATATTGCCTTGAATCTTGAGTGCGATCAGTACCCGGATCAGGGAGTCGAGAGTGGGATTGTCTCCCGACTCAAGCCGCCGGAGCGTCCGCTCCGATATTCCGGCATCGGTTGCGAGTTGTTGTTGGGTGATGTTTCTCGATAGGCGGAAGCGTTCGAGTTTCTGTCCCATTTCCCTGGCGATCGCATCTGGCGCCCTGGCATCTTGCGGAGTAAAACCGGACATATGTGGCCTCGAATCGCAACTTTTATGAGTTAAGCGGACGCATACGGCCGATTGATGTCTTATAATCAGTTCAGCCAATATAGGACATATACGGCCGTTTAAATGGTATGGAAATAGCAATCGGCCGTATTCGGCCGCTTATGTGAATGGAATCAACGGAACTCGTTCGACCGGGTTGCCATCATACGGCGCACGCGCCGGTCAGGACTTTCCCGATACACAGGGTATGGGTGGTGCCAATCCGAGTTATAACGACGAGCCACAACACTCGGAGTTGATGCCTAACTGCCGGTAAGGGCCAGACACACCGAAATCGTGACGATCGAACAAACGGTCGACACCAGAACCCGTGAGCCCTGCATTCCTGTTGTAGAATTCGGCGAGCATGAACGAGCCCGTACCAGTCGGAAGTGCGGCCAGCAAAACCGCGGTATGGGTCGCGATGGGTGTCAGTCCAATCACGGGGCCAGCGATGACCCACGTTATTGCGGGTTGGGCAACAAGCTTCAGTCCAACCAGGATGCCGACGGTCGAGAGGCGCTCTGCCTTCCTGTTCGGCTGCATTCCGGCAAGAAACAGGCCGAGCGCGATCAGCGCACACGGCGCAGCAGCACCCCCGAGCAACTTCAGAAACGTGTGGGCCGGCGCCGGCAGTTGCCAGCCTGAGACGAGCACGACAGTACCAAGCATAGGGGATATCAAAAGCGGATTCTTGGCTCGCAGCTCAACGAGCGCTGCATCTACACCGATGGTCATGAGAGGGCCTGTCACACAAGTTGATCCCTCCTTCGACCGCATCAATCGATCGCAGTTCTTCTTCGATCGAACTTGCCCAATGAGTGTCAACGTGACTCGCTCATCACGCAGTACCAAAGCCAGCGGCAGTTGGCCAAGGCTGACCGGGCCTGCCGGCGATCGCGTTCAACGAAATCGGAAAATGTGGCGCTCCGGGAGCGTTTCTAAGCTTGGCACATTTGGCACCATCACGGGAAGCTCAAGTCCAAACCGAGCATCCTGCTAAAGGTAAAGGCGACTAGCCCCGCGCCTATTACTGCTAGCATGAAGACTGCAGCCATCTTGCCGCAGGTGCGTAGCATAGCTTGCGTTTCCCCCTTCTCCCCCTGATCGTAGTGCCACTTGATGGCGAAGAACATCGCGATGCCTAACGCCAGTAGCTTAAAAGTAACGAAGACTACAGGTACCCAATCCATAATGAAGGCTCTCATGTGCATCGTGACGACCAACTTTGAAACCGTGCGCAAGCACCCTGGCTTCCGGTTTGACGCGTCAGCGCGGTTTCAATTCGGTCTGCGATTGCTGGTGTCGATATCAACCGCGCTCGGTGTGCGATTGTGCGGCTCCCATCGACCCTAGTCGGGGTCGATCATTCCCTCTTTTGCGTTGAAGCAGAACCGGCTGCTGATAAGCCAGCCTTTCAACGCCCGAAGGGGCAGAAGACAAGCGAGAAGCACGGGCGGGAAAGCGGCGAAGAGGTGGACCCAGATAGAAGGCGAATAAGCAACCTGGATCCGCCACGCCAGCGCAACACCTGTTACCCATATGAAGCAAATTACAAAGAACGCCAGTCTATCCGCCGGCGCGGCCAACGAACGATCGGGGCCACAAACTTCGCATTTAGGCTTCACAGTTAGAAAGCCAACATAACGCTGGCTTTGCTCGCACTGGGGACACAGCCCTCGCAATTCAGCTTTCATTGACGACAGCGGAGGCCATTGGTTGGTCATTTTCGTGCGTTCCAAGAATTGATCGGATGTGTCTATGCCCACAGGAGCCGACGTCAGTCGTGCTCGATTCGCGGCTCGGGTGCAGTAGGCCTCACGTAGTCGCGGTCGATTTTTCCTTCCTCTGCCTTGAAGAAGAACTGACTGTTGATCAGCCAGCCCTTCAATGGCCGGAGCGGCAAAAGACATGCCAGCAGTACCAGCGGGAGAGAGGTGAATAGGTGCACCCATATTGAAGGGGAATAGGCAACCTCAATCCAACATGCCACCGCGACGGCCGGCACGCATGTGAAGCAGATCACGAAAAACGCCGGCCCGTCTGCGGGATCGGCGAAGGAGTAGTCGAGGCCGCAAACTTCGCATTTGGGCTTCACAGTCAAAAAGCCGTCAAAAAGATGCCCTTGCCCGCACTGGGGACACAATCCGCGCAGTCCCGTTTGAATGGGTGGCAGTGGAGGCCATTCCATCGTCATCGCGTTACACTTCCAGAATTGATTGAATTAATGTATGCATACAATAATCCAATCAACACCGACAGTTTACAATTTGTCGCAGCTGTCGGCGCGTACCTGAAGTGATTGGCCGGTTCAGTTTTCAGACTGAACACCGCCGCAACCTCGACGCATCTGGGAGCTGCCACTCGACCACCAATCCGACAAAACATCATTTCTGTTACTATGGCTCCGAATTTCTGGGAGTCGTTCATCCCGGGCTCAAGCCCCTTGACAGCCAGGAGATATATATGGAGCTTATATGGATAACATGTTGTTACATTGAATGGAAAATCGATGACTGCGGCATCTTGGACACCTCGCCTTGGCACCCGTGAGGGGCCAATCTATTTGTCGATTGCGGATGCCTTGGCAGAGGACATCGCAAGTGGTCGCTTGGCCGAAGGGGTGCAACTTCCAACGCAGCGCAAACTCGCTGACAACCTCGGCATCGACTTCACCACAGTCAGCCGAGCCTACTCGGAGGCCCGCAGCCGTGGCCTGATTGAAGGCAAGGTGGGTCAAGGGACATACGTGCGATCAAAGCGTGGCGCGCGACCATCACAGCAGCCCTCTGGCGTCGTCGACATGAGCATGAATCTGCCGCCGCGGTTTCTCGATCCCGTCCTGGAACAGAGAATGTGGGATGGGGCGAAAGAGCTTCAGCAACAGGGCTTGGACCTCCTGCTAAGGTATCAGGAACCCGGCGGCATCATGGAGGATCGTATCGTTGGCGCGTCTTGGCTTTCAAGGCGGCTTCCGGGGATATCGCCTGATCGTGTGTTAGTCGCCTCAGGCGCGCAGGGAGCGCTTCACGCCATTCTCAGCGTCTTGACAGAGCCTGGTGATATCGTCTGCGCAGAAGAACTCACGTACCCCGGATTCCGCTCGATCGCATCCCATCTCAGGCTCAAATTGGCACCGGTTGCAATGGACGATCACGGGCTTGTTCCGGACGCCTTTGCGCAGGTATGCAGGGAGGCGAAGCCGAAAGCGCTCTATTGTATGCCAACGCTTCACAATCCGACTACACGGACACTGCCCGTTCATCGAAGGCACGATCTCGTAAATGTTGCGCGGACGTATGGCGTGCCGATTATCGAGGACGACGCGTATAGCGCCCTTGTTCCGGCCCCGCCACCGCCAGTCGCTGCGCTGCTGCCCGAGGCGGTCTATCACGTGGCCAGCTTATCCAAATGCCTGTCTCCCGCCCTTCGAGTCGCATATGTCGCCGTGCCGGAAGGTCGTACACACAGGGTGGCCAACGCGATCCGGGCGTCAGCGTCAATTGTTTCTCCGCTCACGAGTGCTCTCGCGTCTCAATGGATAGAGTCGGGAGTAGCGGATGTTGTCAGAGGCGAGATTGTCAAGGAAACAGTGAAGCGCCTGGATGCGGTCAAGGCGCTCCTTCCGTTCGATGTCGAATCCTCACCGGGCGGCTTCCACGTGTGGCTGAAGGCTCCTGAACCTTGGACGCGAGGCGAACTGGTTTCCAGATTGCGTTCGATAGGGATCGGTATCGTCACCAGCGACGCCTTTGCAATTGCCTCCGCGCCCGAAGCCATACGACTTGCGCTTGGCGCTCCGGTGAACCTGGAGGAACTTACACGTGCCCTCCGGATTTTGGCAGACCTTCTAGCCCAGCAGCCCGCGTTCTCGACGATGGTTGTCTGACCGAAGAAGCGGCAAGGCCTCGACCATCCTCATCGTGCAAGCGGCGCACGGGTGGGCGATCTCATATCTTATGCCTAGCACTGTTAAGGATCGACGGTTCGATTCCGTTCGAGAGCGGCATTCATTGTGTGATGACCTCAGTGGTCACATCTGCGGCCGAGCTTCTCTTCGCCTAATTTTTCTTCGTGCCCAATTTTCACGCTTGACAGCGGGATTGCGAGTGGCATTGTAAAGCGGTTTAGTAAATCGCTTTACAAGCTTGACCAAGCTATCTTGTCAGGGAGACATGATGTCCAGCAAGCGTGCTACAAGCCTGAAGGATGTCGCCGACGCCGCTGGCGTATCGGTAGCGACGGTATCACGGCTTCTGAACGGTTCGCTTCAACTTCCCCCTGAAACCAAAGAGCGCATCGATAAGGCAATCCGGGATCTTCGCTACGAGCCAAACCCGCATGCGCGCCGTCTGAGCCGCGGCCGTTCGGAGACGATCGGTCTTGTGGTGCCGGATATTGCCAATCCGTTCTTCGCGACGCTTGTTGCTGCTGTAGAGCAGGAGGCGGACAAGCGCGGGCTGGCGCTGTCGCTGCATGCGACGCTCAATCGTCCCGGCCGTGAAATCTCGTACGTGACGGCGCTTGCGCGCAATCATGTTGATGGTCTCATCTTCGTTACCAACCATCCCGACGACGGCGAACTGGCGGCAGTGATCAACCAGGCTGGCAAGGTCGTCATCGTCGACGAAGACGTGCCGAATGCGATAGTGCCGAAACTCTTCGCCGATAACGAGGAGGGCGGCTATCTCGCGGGTCGGCATCTAGCCGACCATGGGCATAGGCACATCGTCTACATCGGCGGCCCACAGGAAATGATCAGCACTCGCCGCCGCTTCCTCGGCCTGGAACGCGCGCTTATGGAGCGGGGAGAGCCGTTCCAGGTGACACGCTACGAGGGCAGCTTCACGGTGGAATTCGGCCGGCAGGCGGCGCGCCGTTTTATCGACGAGGGCAAGCAGGCGACGGGGATCTTTGCCAGTTCGGACGAAATAGCGATCGGCTTGATCGAAGTGCTGCTTGCCGAGGGCGTCTCGGTTCCCGGCGAGGTTTCAGTGATCGGCTTCGACGACGTCGGACCGCTACATCTTTTCGCGCCGCCGCTGACTGCCATACGCCAGCCCGTCCGGGCGCTTGGCGAACGCGCCTTGGCGCTGCTTCTCGAAACAAACTGGCAGGAGCCCGAGACCTTGCGCTCCGAGGAACTGCTGCCGGTCGAAATCGTCGTGCGGAACTCCGTTGCACCGCCGTCGAAACAATAAAAAAGCAACGAAGATGAACCTAACCAGAGGAACAAGACATGACTATTCTGACACGCAGGACGTTTACGACTGCACTCGCGACCACGGTCTTTGCCGGCATCTCGTTCGGGGGTGCCTTCGCCGCTGAAAAGACCTTCGCGCTTGTGCAGATCAACCAGCAGGCGCTGTTCTTCAACCAGATGAACGAAGGCGCGCAAAAGGCGGCCGACGCGGCCGGCGCCAAGCTGGTGATCTTCAACGCCAACAACGACCCGGCCGCGCAAAACAGCGCCATCGAAACCTATATCCAGCAGAAGGTCGACGGCCTCGCGGTCGTTGCCATCGACGTTAACGGCATCATGCCGGCAGTGCAGCAGGCCGCCGCCGCGGGCATTCCCGTTGTCGCCATCGATGCGATTCTCCCGGAAGGCCCGCAGAAGGCGCAGATCGGCGTCGACAATGCCAAGGCTGGTGCCGACATGGGCAAGTTCTTCCTCGACTACGTGAAAAGTAACATGGGCGGCAAGGTGAAGTATGGCGTTGTCGGCGCACTGAACTCCTTCATCCAGAACGTCCGCCAGGAAGGCTTCGAAAAGACCGTCAAAAGTGTCGAAGGCGTCACCACCGCCGGCGTCGTCGATGGCCAGAACATCCAGGACAACGCGCTGGCCGCCGCTGAAAACCTCATCACCGGCAACCCCGACATGAACGCAGTTTACGCCACCGGCGAGCCAGCGCTGATGGGCGCCATCGCCGCTGTCGAAAGCCAGGGCAAGCAGTCTGATGTCAAGATCTTCGGCTGGGATCTGACCGCCCAGGCAATCGCCGGCATCGACGCGGGCTACGTCACCGCCGTGATCCAGCAGGATCCGTCCGCCATGGGTGCGGCGGCCGTCGATGCCCTGAAGAAGATCTCGGACGGCGGCAGCGTCGAAAAGACGATCTCGGTGCCGATCACTATCGTCACCAAGGAGAATGTCGAACCCTACCGGGCCGTTTTCAAATGATCTCTGACGGACAGCACCCGACCGCTGTCGCAGGATCCGGGGGCGGAGAAATCCTCCCCCGGCAGTCCGGCGAAGGCGGCAATCGCCAGCCCCGCATTTCCTTGAAGGGCATCCGCAAGAACTTCGGCTCGCATCAGGCGCTGCGCGGCGTCGATCTCGACATTTATCCCGGCGAATGCCTGGGATTGGTCGGCGATAACGCAGCCGGCAAGTCGACGCTGACCAAGGTCATCTCCGGTACCTATATCCCCGATGACGGCACGATTGCCGTCGACGGACAGGAGGTTCGCTTCAGCGGACCAGCCGACGCCCGCGATCGGAATATCGAAATGGTGTTCCAGGACCTCAGCCTGTGCGACCATGTCGATGTGGTCGGCAATCTATTTCTGGGCCGCGAACTGACCAAGGGACCGTTCCTCGACCGCGCGCGCATGCTGACCGAGGCCCGCGCCATGCTGGATGCGCTCGAGATCCGCATCCCACGACTTGGTGCTAAGGTGGAGAAACTGTCGGGGGGTCAGCGGCAGGCGATCGCTATCGCGCGCGCCGCGTCCTTCAATCCGAAGGTGCTGATCATGGACGAGCCGACATCGGCTCTTGCCGTGGCGGAAGTCGAGGCTGTGCTCAACCTGATCAACCGCGTCAAGGCCAAAGGGGTCTCGGTCATCCTGATCACCCACCGTCTGCAGGATCTCTTCCGTGTCTGCGACCGTATCGCCGTCATGTACGAAGGCACCAAGGTCGCCGAACGCGATATCGCCAAGACCGACCTGCAGGATCTTGTGCAGCTCATCGTCGGAGGGCAGAAGCATTGAGCGCCTATACCGAACGCGCGGCCGGATCGCCGGTCGCGGACTTCCTTTCCGAACACGCGCAGGTGCTGTCGATCACCGCGTTCTTCCTCGCTTGCCTCGTCTTCTTCTCCGCCACCACGGACACGTTCCTGACGCTCGGCAATATCCTCAACGTCGTGCGCCAGGCGGCTCCCATCCTGGTTGTCGCGGTTGCGATGACGCTTGTCATCATCACCGGCGGCATCGACCTTTCCGTCGGTTCGCAGGTGGCGCTGGTTAATGCGGTGGCGGCAATCATCATGGCCATGGGCTATCCATGGCCAACTGTCGTGATCGGCATGATCGCCTTTGGCGCGCTCATGGGCATCGCCCAGGGCTGGTTCATTGCCTATCAGGGCATCCCGGCCTTCATCGTCACGCTCGCGGGCCTCTCCATTCTGCGAGGTTTCGCGCTGTGGCTGACGCAGGGATATTCGATCCCGATCAAGGATGCGCCCGGCTTCTTCTGGCTCGGCCGGGGCGAGTTCCTCGGGCTTCCGGTTCCGGCGCTGATAGCCGTGCTTGTGGCCGTGATCGGCTACGTTGTGATCGCCTACACGAAATACGGCCGGCAGGTCGTCGCGGTCGGCTCCAATCTCGAGGCCGCACGCCGTGTCGGCATGCCGGCGAAATGGATCGTTGCCTCGGTCTACATGGTGTCGGGGATTGCCTGCGCATTGGCCGGACTTCTGATCGCCGCCCGTCTCGGCTCCGGCTCGTCCAACGCAGCCGTCGGTTTCGAACTGCAGGTCATCGCGGCCGTGGTGCTCGGCGGCACATCGCTGATGGGCGGACGCGGCAGCATCCTCGGCACGGTGCTCGGGACACTCACCATCGCCGTCATCGGTAACGGGCTGATCCTGATGCACATCTCGCCCTTCTTCACGCAGATCGTGACGGGCGCCATCATCCTCGTGGCAATCTGGCTCAACACCAAGATCTTCACCACTAACTTCCGCTTCGGCGGAAAGAAGAAGTGAGGTCGGCATGAGCGAACTTTCAGAAGCCCATGTGCGCTCGGGCAAGGTGATGACGGTAGCGGGGGCAATCCCTGCTTCCGCTCTCGGCATCACGCTGATGCACGAGCATATCCTCAACGACTGCCGCTGCTGGTGGCATGCACCGAAGACGCCGGAGCGCCAGTATCTCTCCGACAGCTTCGTCTGCATAGAGATCCTGAGCGAGCTGCGCCAGGATCCCTTCGTCAACAAGCACAACATTACGCTGGATGATGAGCCGCTTGCTATCACCGAGCTCAAGGATTTCGCCGCACATGGCGGACAGACCGTTGTCGAACCGACCTGCCAGGGCATCGGTCGAGATCCCCGGGCACTGAAGCGGATATCGCAGGCTTCCGGGCTCAATATTATCATGGGCGCCGGCTACTATCTTGGCTCTTCGCATCCGGCAAAGGTCGCCGGCATGACGATCGACCAGATCGCCGACGAGATCGTTCAGGAAGCAACCGCCGGCGTAGATGGCACCGACATCAAGGTCGGATTGATCGGCGAGATCGGGGTGTCCTCGGATTTCACTGATCAGGAAGAGAAGTCGCTGAGGGCGGCGGCGCGGGCGCAGGCGCGCACCGGTCTTCCGCTGATGGTGCATCTGCCCGGCTGGTACCGCCTCGGCCACAAGGTGCTTGATATCGCGGCGGCAGAGGGGGCGGAGCTTCGCCACACCGTGCTCTGCCACATGAACCCGTCGCATGACGATCTTGCCTATCAGGGCGAGCTCGCCTCGCGTGGCGCCTTCCTGGAATACGACATGATCGGCATGGATTTCTTCTACGCCGACCAGCAGGTGCAGTGCCCGAGCGACGAGGAAGCGGCGCGCGCCATCGTCAAGCTCGTCGAGCAGGGGCATATCGACCGCATCCTGCTGTCCCATGACGTGTTCCTGAAGATGATGCTGACCCGCTACGGCGGTAATGGATATGCCTATATTCTTAAGCACTTCCTGCCGCGTCTGAAGCGCCATGGGCTGACCGATCAACAGCTCGATATTCTCATGCGCGACAATCCGAGATCGGTATTCGAGGCCAAGCCCTGATCGCAGAGCGTTTATAGAAATGGAAAAACCATGACAAAAAAAGTCCTCCTCGTCGGCGAGAGCTGGGTCAGCTCCGCCACCCATTACAAAGGCTTCGACCAGTTCGGAAGCGTCACCTTCCATCTCGGCGCCGAGCCGCTGGTAAAGGCGCTCGAAGGCAGTGAGTACGAGCTGACCTACATGCCGGCCCATGAGGCTGTTGAAAAATTCCCCTTCGACATGGCGGGGCTCGACGTCTATGACGTGATCATCCTGTCGGATATCGGCGCGAATTCGCTCCTGCTGCCGCCCGCTGTCTGGCTGCATTCGAAGACCGTGCCGAACCGGTTGAAGCTCATCAAGGCCTGGGTGGAAAAGGGCGGCGGCCTGTTGATGGTCGGCGGCTATTTCTCCTTCCAAGGTATCGACGGCAAGGCGCGTTGGCGCCGCACGCCGGTCGAGGATGTGCTCCCCGTCACCTGCCTGCCCTATGACGACCGCGTCGAGATTCCAGAAGGCACGGGAGCCGTCATCACCAAGGCGGACCACCCGACGGTAGCAGGCATGGGCGGTGAATGGCCGCTGCTGCTCGGCGTCAACGAGGTGGAAGTGCGCGACCGCGCCGACGTCGAAGTCGTCGCCCGCCTGCCGGATGATCAGGGCGGCCATCCGCTGCTCGTCACCGGAACGTTCAAAAAGGGGCGCAGCGCAGCCTGGACATCCGATATCGGCCCGCACTGGCTGTCGCCCGCCTTCTGTGAATGGGAAGGCTACGGCCGCCTGTGGAAGAATATCCTCAGTTGGCTGAGCGACAAGCGCTGAGGCGTCGATGGCCCTTGGCGCACTTCAGCGCGCCAAGATCGCCTGCAGCTCCTCGGTGGTCGGGAAGGCCGAGCGGGTACCGCGGCGGCTGACTGTCAGGGCGGAGGCGGAGGCGGCGTGGCCGATGGCGCGGGGGTCGAGTTCGACGCCGCGCAACGCTGCGGAAGCCAGCGCCACCGCCATGAAGGTGTCGCCGGCGCCTGTTGTGTCGATCGCCTTGGTGGACACGGCCGGGATGGTGGCGATAGCAGCCCCACGGCTTGCCAGCAGGGCGCCGTCGCCGCCGAGCGTCAGAACGACGTGGCGCACGCCCGATTGCAGCAGCTTTTCGGTCGCTGCCGTGTCGGATGAACCGGTGAGGCTCTCCGCCTCGCCTCGGTTCAGGAATGCGATGTCGACCAGCGGCCAGAAGTCGCCGAAATAGGGCCTGAGGGGCGAGGGGTTGAAGGCGGTAACGAGGTCGCGGCGGCGGGCTTCCTGGAGCAGGCCAAGCGTGGTTGCCTCGCTGAGATTGCCCTGCAGGACCATGAGGTCGCCTGACACGGCGGTGTCGAGCGCAGCGATGGCCTCTTCCGGCGTCAGCGATCCGGCTGAATCGGTGGTGGTGACGATGGCGTTTTCGCCATCCGGTGTGGTGAAGATGATGGAGAAGTCGCTGGATCGGCCGGCAAGCGCAATCAGCTTGGCCTCGACCGGTTCCGGCGCCAGCTGATCGCGAATGGTCTGGGCGCGGAAATCCTCGCCCACGGCCGCAACGAGGGTGGTGGGGAGGCCTGTGCGGGCCATGACCACGGCCTGGTTCGCACCCTTGCCGCCAAGGTCGCGCGTTTCTTCGCGGCCAAGGATCGAAGCCCCGGCTTCCGGCATGGTCGAAACGGATATGGTTTCGTCGACGGCGACGTTACCGATGACATGAGCACGAACATTGGCAGGCATGGCTGGCCTTCGAAAGGAAATGAAAATGCAGACGATTTCGGATAACAATTCAAGCGCCATAAGGGAAATATTCGGCACTGACAAGGCGCTGATCGGGATGATCCATTGCTCGCCCTTTCCCGGAGCCCCACGCTACCGCGGCGCGACTGTCGATGCGATCTACGATGCCGCGATGCGCGATGCCGAGGCGCTGATCGAGGGCGGCATGCATGGCCTGATCATCGAAAACCACGGCGACATTCCCTTCTCCAAGCCCGAGGATATCGGCCCCGAGACATCCGCCTTCATGTCCGTCGTCACCGACCGGATCAGACGGGCGACCGGCATCCCGATGGGCATCAACGTGCTTGCAAACGCCCCAATCCCGGCCTTCGCCATCGCCATGGCCGGCGGCGCCAGGTTTATCCGTGTAAACCAGTGGGCCAACGCCTATGTCGCCAACGAGGGCTTTATGGAAGGTCGCGCGGCCGAAGCGATGCGCTACCGTTCGGCTCTGCGCGCCGAGCACATCAAGGTCTTCGCCGACAGTCATGTGAAGCATGGTGCGCACGCGATCACCGCCGACCGGACGATCGAAGAACTGACCCGCGATCTCGCCTTCTTCGACGCCGATGTGGTGATTGCCACCGGCCAGCGCACCGGCAATTCGGCGACCGTGGAGGAGATCGAGACGATCGGCGCCGCGACCCATCTGCCGCTGCTCGTCGGCTCTGGCGTTACGAAGGAAAATATCGTCGAGATCCTGAAGCGGACGAACGGCGTCATCGTCGCGTCCTCGCTCAAGGAAGGCGGCGTCTGGTGGAATCCTGTGGAGCTCTCCCGTGTCAAGGCCTTCGTCGAAGCCGCGCGTCCAGGTCTGGAAGGCTGATATGAGCGAGACACTGTCCGAGCAGATCCTGCGTGAAAATGCCGCCGTCTTCGATGCGATGGTAAACCATCGTTTCGTCAAGGACATCAAGGCAAACCGGCTCTCGAAGGTAGTCTTCGAACGCTACCTCGTTTTCGAGGGCGCCTTCGTCGATACCGCCATTTCGATCTTTGCCTTTGCAGCCGCCAAGGCCGAGACGATCGCCCAGAAGCGCTGGCTGATCGGTGTTCTCCATGCGCTCGCCAACCAGCAGATCGCCTATTTCGAAAAGACCTTCGCCGAGCGCCGTATTGATCCCGAGGCCTACAACACGGCGATCCCCGAAGTGGCGGCGTTCCGCGACGACATGCTGGCGATCTCTCGGGATGGGGGCTATCTCGACACGGTCGCCGCCATGTTTGCCGCCGAGTGGATGTACTGGACCTGGTCGAAGGAGGCCACCCGTTACGAGATCAGCGATCCGCTGCTCAAGGAGTGGGTGGACCTGCACGCGCACGAGGACTTTGCCGCTCAGGCATTGTGGCTGAAGGCAGAGCTCGATGACGCCGGCGAGGGCATGAGCCTGGAGGAACGTTCCCGCCTCAGCGGCATCTTCGGCCGCGCGCAGGCGCTCGAGATCGCCTTCCACGACGCTCCATATCTCTGAGGTGAAACCATGCTCGACATAGACGGCGATCGTCTCAACGCACGGCTCGAAACCTTCGCCGCCATCGGCGGCACGGCGAAGGGCGGCGTCAATCGCCAGGCGCTGACAGAAGGCGACCGCCGGGCGCGGCGGCTTCTGGCCGAGCTTGCCTGGGCGAGGGGATTCCTCGTCTTCCAGGACCCGATGGCCAACCTCTTCATCCGCCGCAAGGGCCGGGTCGATACGCTCGCGCCGGTGATCATCGGCAGTCATCTCGACAGCCAGCCGGCCGGCGGCCGGTTCGACGGCGCGCTAGGGACGCTGTCCGCCTTCGAGGTGCTGGAGAGCCTGGAGGACGCGCGGATCGAGACGGCGCGTCCCGTTGTCGTCGTCTCCTGGACCAACGAGGAGGGGTGCCGCTTTGCGCCGGGATGCATGGGATCCATGGCCTTTTCGGAGGGTGAGATTCCGGCCGCCTGGCAGGGCAAGGTCGCCACTGATGGCGCCGGCTTTGCCGAGGAACTGGCACTGACGATCGCGAGCCTGCCGGAGGCCGAGATGCTGCCGCTCGGCTTTCCGGTTCACGCCTATATCGAAGTCCATATCGAGCAGGGGCCCGCTCTCGAGGCGAACGACATTCCGGTGGGCGTGGTGAAGGGTATCCAGGGCACGCGTTGGCTGGATGTGTCGGTTGCGGGGCAGACGGCCCATGCCGGCACGACGGGACTGTCGTACCGGCGCGACCCACTGCGCGCGCTGACCGCTGCGCTGTCTGGCCTCTACGGGGCGGTGATGCCGGCCGATCCGGACGCGCGGTTTACTGTTGGGCGGATTTCAGCCGAGCCCGGCTCGGTCAATGCGATCCCGGACAAGGTCCACTGCACTATCGATATGCGTCATCCAGAGCCATCGCGGCTGGATGATATCGAACGGCTCGTGACATCGCGTATAGCGGAGGAAGCGAAGCGGCACGGATGCACGACCGAGATCGCGCGATCGTTCGATATGGCGCCCTGCGTCTTTTCCGACGCATTGCAGCGGGCAATCGAGCAGGCAGTAGCTACGCGCGGGGTCAAAAGCACGGTAATGCTATCAGGGGCCTTTCACGATGCGCTGTTCGTTAATCGCGTTGCGCCGGCAGCGATGATCTTCGTTCCGTGCCGCGATGGGCTCAGTCACAACGAGGCCGAGTATGTCGAGGCTGCGCATGCCGTCATCGGCTGTGATGTGCTGGCACAGGCGACGCTTGCAATTGCTAGCGAGAGCAAAAATATCTCAGTCATTTCATTTCGTGAGCAGACTTGAGGTGATCGCTTGCAAGCCCTGCCTCAGCGCAGTGCTTCCGTTCGTCAACGTCAGCGACAATCCCAGCAGAAATACTTCGCCGACGGCATGACCGATGGCCTTGTCACGGAACTGGCCCAGATATCCTATTCGTCACCCGCTGCGGCTACCTGACCTTCTTGCCTTCTGAGACTGTCCAGGAGTATGCGTGGCCCTCAATGAGGAAGGCGATACGCTTCCTGTCGCCCATGACCGCGTGGCATTGCCATACTTTGCCCTTTCCACCGGAATCCAGAAGGCGGACATCAGTGCTCACGTCAGAGCAGAGTTTGTAACCGTCGATCCTCCACCGTCCACTCACGCTCTTGCTGCCTTTCTGGTAGATCGTCGTTCCGTCCGGATTGAAATACTGAATCTCATCCTCGTTGCTGATCGAATTTCCCTCCAGCGTCGCCCTAATCTCGGGGCTCGTCATGGTTTGAGCAGAAGCCGTGCCGGCTGCGAGAGTTCCAACAGTCGCAGCGAGCAATATTGATGGTTTCAACCAAGCCATTTTATCTCTCCTCTGGACGTCCGGTCAGGGCAGCGGAACGGGCGAGTCGCTGAGCGCTCTCAAATAGGCGATCACGTTTAGCCGATCCGCTTCGTCGGGTGCGCCGCGAACGTCCATATCTACCCCCGGCGTTGTGAGGGTAGGACCGGCGATGAAGATGTTGAGGTCCTCGTATGTCCAGGAACCTGGCCAGCCTCTCAGCGTCTTGGAGTAGCCGCCGAACGGCGTCGAGGCCTTCTTGCGTCCTACGACATTCCACAGGTTCGGGCCCCTTCTTGGCGGGTCCTTCACGCCAGTGACATGGCAATTGGCGCAATTGGAGGCGAAGAAAGCTGCCCCTTTGGTCGGATCACCGTTCGCCAGTTTCGCTGAAATCGGCTGGGGTTTCTGAACAATGACGCCGTTGTTCAGGAGGTAGTCGGCGATTTCTGCGCGATCGTCATGTTTCGCGAGGTGATAAGGCGTTATGATAGAGGGGTTGCGCTTGGGATCACCCCGCACCCAGATGGCGTTGACGTCTGCGCCCGCTTCAACGAGCGCCTTGACGCACTCGAGGCAGTTACTGGCGACCGCGAAATGTAACATACGCTCGCCACGCGCGGCGGCATTGGGGTCAGCGCCATTCGCAACCAGCAACCGGACGAGGCCCGGAGACGCCGTCAGGACGGCAGCGGTAAGAGGCAATCCAAGTGCGGACTCCTTGTTCACGTCGGCACCGCGCTTGATCAGAAGTTCCGCTGAATCGGCATGGCCGCTACGCACCGCGACAACGAGAGGCGTGGCCCCTTTGTCCTGTTCCTCAATGTCTGTTCCAGCATCCAGCAATGCCGCGAGCGCGACCAAATCACCGGTCTTGGCGGCATCGTGAAGCGGACCGCCGTAGGACATTGCAAGAGTGCTAAAGTAGATCGCCACGCTTCCTATCAGCCCGCGCATGGGTCCCTCCCCAGGCTAAATCTTTGGCGGGAAAATTATAAACCTGATCCTTTCCGAGGAACAGTAACAAGCAATTTGCAACGCCAACGTCGTGGCCTCATTCGCCTCGGCACATGCCAGCGAGAAGTAGTCCTTCCAGGATTGGCTCGATCCGACCCGGAATATTGGCGGCTTGACCTTCGCGTATACTGGCGACAGAGATCGTGGGTGAAATAGCGAGCAAACTGGCGACATGTCTTCGGGCCTCGTCAATGCGACCGAGCCGTGCGTTGGCCGCGATTAGCATCCAAAAACATGGACCGTAGTGTTGATTGGCCGCCAGCGACTTGCCCGCCCAGACCAGTGCTTGCTCCAGATTGCCGCGCACCAACTCGGCGTGGGCGTAGAGTCGACAGTCGCGTAGTGAGCCAGGACACCATCGGCCACGCCCTGGCGCCACCAGTTCGCAATGATCGCCTCAGAAAGCTCGGCCTCGTCAAGGTTTGTAACTTTAGAACGGTTCTCAGGGACGAACCAGGGGGAGACAAAGTTCCGATTAGGCCCCTAGCCGTTTCTCTGCGTAGTTATCGTCGTAGTCGTCATTTGCGTGGCCGATCTCATGCTTGGCAGCTCGGACCAAGAAGCCTGATCGGGTCAACCCATGGGCTTCGGCGAACGCATCGATTGCCTTTAGGACATCTTCTGGCAGAGTGATATTTACGCGAACCGCTCTTTTGGCTTCCGTCTTGACGCCAACTAGAATTGCAACGCCGTCTTGGTTCTCCACGTCTGCCATCACCGCCTCCAGTGTGGAGGGTTCGGGAATTGCTTCGCCGTCTTCGGCTAGACCTTCGACGTGTAGGGCTAAGGCTTCTTCGGCCATAGCTCGCGCATCGTCGAGGTCCGTTCCAGCAGTGATCAGGCCAGGAAAATCGGGAAAGGACACGCCGTAATCACTGTCAGCGTCCTTATGGATCAATCCGATATAATTGCGCATGTTCGCTACCTCAGTTTAAGTCCCGCTTGTTTCTCGATACTCTTCAGTGTTCCGATTGGGATGTCCCTTTTCGGGTGTGGAACAGTGACGCGTCCATGTTTCTCGGGATGCCTAAACTGGACATGACTGCCCTTGGTGGCGACCTCGTACCAGCCATCCTTTTGCAAGGCCCAATGATATCACCGCTCTTCATTCCCAGACCATACACACGAATGTGTATGGTGACGAGCGCAACGCGGCGGACCCTTTACAATCGAAACATGTCCTGTTTGTGCTTAGAAAGTCGGGACCATTCGAAGGGAACCGGCGCCACAGGCGAACAAAGAAGATAAGCGTTAGCAGGTACATAGCTATTCGCACAGGTGGTTTCCGGTTCGATCCTGTTTAAGACCTTGGAATTTGCTACGTGCTGAAACTGGGTGAGGAGCGCGCCGTTCACGTGCGATGGAACAATTGCTCACCGAGGGGCGGCGTCGAGCCGACAAGCACTTATCCGATTGCTACCGTCTCGAGCACCCATGCCGTTCGCTCGGCGAGTTCGGGAATCTTGCCGAGATAAGCTTGATAGTGGGGTGTTATGCGATGCGCCTCGACGGCGGCTGCGTCCAGATAGAGTTCGTCCAGTATGTAGCGCTCGCCATGCGCTCGGTCGCACCATACATCCCAACGTAAATTGCCAGGCTCGGCTCTACAAAGCGGCGCCATGCCAATGAGCAATGCTCGCAGCTCGGGCGCCTTGCCAAGGTGAGCGGTCAGGATCGCGATGATCTTGGTCGGCGTTTGCGTCATGCCGAAAGCTCCTGATTGACCGCACGTGGGCGAGTCGTTGGGGCAGATAACAGGTTGTGGGTCTGAACAACTGCATGGAAGGTGTATCAACACCTTTCATGCCGCACTTCATCAATTCAGGCCGAAACCGTCACTCGGTCGAGGGCGGCGATCAATTTCGCTGCAAGGGGATGATCCGATCGGGGATTCTGGCCGGTGATAAGCTCGCGGTCTTCCACCACATGCGGGGAGAAGTCGACCGGGTTCGTTGTGACGTCGCCACCCGCCATGCTTAGCGCGTCGGGCATCGTGAAATAAAGCTTGCCATGGAGAATCTGCTCTTCGATTGGTTTCTCTTCGCTGGCTGAGAACACCGTCATCTTGTAGCTGGCATACTGCCAGCCCCTAGCGAGTTCGGACGCTTTGGAAATGTCGCCGGCAATCAGGGCCGCCCGATATTCCGTTGCGTGGGGTAGCGCGGCGAGCGAGGCAATAGGCCCGTGGCAAAGGAAGGCCGTTGGCTTCCCGCGTGCATGAAAGTGCCGCAGGATTTCGCCGAGATCAGCGTCCTGCATGAGATCGACGACCGGTGCCTGGCCGCCAGGCACAAACAGGCCAGCATAGCGATCGAGCCCGCCCTCTATCACGGATCGCAAGGTCCTAACATCGTTCATCGCTCGATGGTCTTTGAAAAATGCGTGCCCGCGCTTGTAGGCAGCTTCGTCGCCGTCAAAATGTTGCGCTACGTCCGACACGGGATCGATGTGCGGTTTGGTGCCGTCGGGGGTAGCCAACGTGATCTCGTATCCGGCATCAACAAGGGCCATCGCTGGCACCACTGTTTCATTTAGATATTGGCCGGTCGGACCGGTGCCACCTCCCTGAATTTCAATCCGGGTGGCGTTTGAGCCAACGACGAGAACGTTACCTTTGCTCATAGCAATCTCCTGATCTGGTGCGGGTTAGATCTATGCGCCGGCGGACGGCCACAGTGGTTGGGCTCGCCAGCGATCGGAATTTCGTTACTGCTCTGCCTGTGCTTGTCACGATTACCGGTCTATTGGGCGGCCCTCACAATGAGATCCGCAACCTCTTTCGGATGAGACAGCATCGCGACGTGACCAGACGGCACTTCAACCATCTCGGCTTTCGCGGATTTCACTTGATCCCTCTGTAACTCGGGAGCGATGATCTGATCCTCAGTCGCCACAACCATGAACGACGGTTTGTCGCGCCAGGCCGCATGGCTGACGGGCGTGGTGGTGGCGTTCGCATTCAGCCGTCCTTGAACAGCGGCAACGAGCCTCTGCTCTTCCGGAGGCAGCCCGGCAGCGAAGTATCTGGCGATACCGTCATCGCTTATCTTGAGAAAACCGTCCTCGTCCTTGACGTATGTTTTTCTGCTTTCTTGGGCCGGGTATTTTGAAGCGACGTCGACCAGCGATTTTCCGGCATCAGGCGCATAGGCAGCCACATAGACCAATGACTTGACCTTCGGAGCATCGCCCGCTTCGGTGATGACGACGCCGCCCCACGAATGACCGACGAGTACGACGGGTCCTTCGGCATCACGGATCGCTCGCTCCGTGAAGGCCACGTCGCTTTCCAGAGATTCCAGTGGATTTTGGACAGCGATGACTTTCAGTCCGGCTCGTTCCAAGAGAGGGATGACCTTCTGCCAGGACGATCCGTCGGCGAAAGCGCCGTGAACAAGGACGACGGTCTTGGCTTTGAGATCCGCCGCGACAGCGGCGGGACAGGTGGCTGCGAACGCCACCAGGGCGCTGAAGAGAAGTCCAGGGGCTCGGGACATGCGACATCCTCCGATAAGTGCTCTCAATGGCGATGCCGGGAATAATCATCCAAGGGAGGCTCGGAAGCATATTAATTGCGGTTAAATCCTGCGATTATTGCGCGGTTAGACGCGCGTATGCGTTTTCTCAACGTCTGTGTCTGGTCCCGATGGAAAATTGGTAAATCAGAGGCCGGCGGCGCTAAGGCGGGCCGTCGGAAGCGCGTGTCAGGTAGGTCGGGCAATCGTAAGGCGCTGCCCGAACGCTGACTACGCTTGGAGTTGAATCGCCCGTCCGTTATGCGAAGAGGCAGCCATGCTTCCGCGGCGCTGTCGGGGCGCTTGGGGCTGGTACAAAGATCGGCGTTCCTCGATGAGGGCGCGCTCCCCCGTAGCAAGGAGCTTGTACGCGGCATATGTCCTAGCGATCCCCGTCAACATGAAGTGCGCGGGTCCTGTTCCCGGATGAGGTGAAAGGAGAGACTTGTCGACAAGGTTGCCGATCGATTCAATGATGTCTGCGTGTCCGTGGCCATCGTCTTCCAGGATCGCGATGGCAGCATCAACGGAGAATTCGCCCGCAAATACCGACAGTCGCCTGAATACCTGTTGATCGGGTTCGGATAGGAGAGCGTAACTCCAATCCATCATCGCTTCAGCTGTTTGATGGCGTGCGCTGGCGTGGCGGTTGCCTCTCCATCGTAAGGCGAGTTGATTGTCCAATAGTTCTGCAACTCTCTCTAAGCCATAAGATCCCATGCGGCTTGCCACGAGTTCAATCGCCAGCGGATTGCCGTCCAACCGTCTGCAGATGGTCGCTATTGTTGCTACTTCCTCGGTGCCCATCGGCTCCAGGTAGCCGCTATCGATCGCACGGTCCACGAAGAGCTGGATCGCCGGCCAAAGCAGCGCCTTTGCGAGGGTCAACCGTCCTGCATGAGGAGGAACCGCAAGTGGGCGGAGAAGGTAAACTCCTTCACCGGGCAAACGGAAAGCTTCCCGGCTCGTGGCGAGAATATGCGCATTGGCACTATGCCGCAGTAGCGACCCCACGATATCTGTCACGGCGTCAATAACGTGTTCGCAATTGTCAAGAACCACCAGGGTGCGCTGTGACGACAGGTGGCCGACAATGTCGTCTGTGGTATTCGCTTCTGAAAGGGGAATCCCCAGAGCCGAGGCCACCGCTCCCAATACCGCCGCTTCACTATCGATCGTGCCAAGATCGACAAAATACGCATGTTCGAACGCGGGTAGCGCGTGCGCCACTAAAATGGCGAGTGTCGTTTTGCCCACTCCGCCCGTCCCCACAATTGTGACGAACCGGCGTTCCGCCACCATCTGCGAAAGTTTGGAAACGTTCTCCTCGCGGCCGACAGGATGGCTCAACCGAGGCGGAAAGGCGGTTGCCATTGCGACGGATCCACTGTGGTTCAAGTGTGTATAGACGGTTCGTTCGAGCTCGGCAGTGTCCTCCCATTTGACCGGGGCGACGAAACTGTAACCGCGACCTGCCACGCTGACGATATAGCGATTGCCGTTTTCGCCGCAGCCGATTTCGCGCCTGAGATGTGTCATTTGCACTCGTATGTTTGAGGCTTCGACATTGAGGCCGGGCCATGCAAACGCCATAAGTTCCGCTTGGGAAAGGACGCGCCCGTGGTTTTGGACTAGAGCAACAAGGATGTCGAAGGCGCGGCTACCAATTGCAAGCAGATCATCGTCTCGCAACAGAACCCTTGCCGCCGGATTCAGGCGATATGGCCCAAAGCCGAAATAGCCATTCCTGCCGTGAAATCCCATTTCGGTTCCCCTCAATGGCCTTGCCCCCGTGGGCAGGGTGAAATCCACATAAGATCACATACTGATAATACAGGACATCGCCGGCAACGGAGGTTAAATGCGGTAAATAATCGGCTGGGTTCGTTTCCCAAGATGCGAGCGCTTGCGCGCGATGGAGATTTCACGGGCTTTGACAATGTTTTACGCGCGACGGAGACGCTGCCGGCGTAGTTTTGCTGATGGCCGGTGAGAGTGACGACCCCTCCAAATCGATTTGCAAGTTGGGGTGCGGGTCGAGGTCGTTTCTGTTGGTCGGAGCTTCCGCAACCGCGCGCGAATCCCGGGCGAGGCGGCTCCCGATCTTAGGGTGCCGAGCCTCAAAATGCGTCAAACTGCAGTCTTTTCGCAAAGCGCATCCAATGACACGGAGTGAAGCTAATGCCCACAGCGTCTCTCTTCAAACCCATTAAAATTGGGAGCCTAAACCTACTTAATCGCATAGTGATCGCCCCGATGTGCCAATACTCGGCCGAAGAGGGCTGTATGAACGAATGGCATCTCATCCATCTTGGGAAGCTGGCGTTGTCCGGCGCGGCTTTGCTGACCATAGAGGCAACCGCCGTCCTTCCTGAGGGACGTATAACCTATGCAGATCTCGGCTTGTGGAACGAGCGGTGCTATGCGGCGATGGGACTTATACTTGAGAGTATCCGTCGCTGGACGGATATGCCCATCGGAATTCAGCTCAGCCATGCGGGTCGGAAAGCGTCGACTGAAGTTCCCTGGAAGGGTGGAGCACAGATTTCACCATCTGAAGCGCTCGGGTGGCAAACATTTGCGCCGTCGGCACTTCGGCACAGCAAGGGCATGTTCAATCCCGCGGCCTTGGACAAGGAGGGATTGAAGCTTGTTCGGAATGCGTTTGCGGCGGCAGCAAAGCGCGCCGCCAAGCTCGGCCTTGATCTGATTCAGGTCCATGCGGCTCACGGATATCTCCTTCATCAGTTCCTCTCTCCACTAAGCAATCGCAGGGGCGATGATTACGGCGGATCGCTGGCAAATCGGATGCGCTTTCCTCTCGAGATATTCGATGCCGTCCGCTCGGTGGCGCCCGCTGAGATGCCGGTCTCGATCAGGCTGTCCGCCACTGATTGGGTCGAGGGAGGCTGGGACGTGGAGCAAACGCTTCACTTTGCCGCGGAACTGCAGCAGCGGGGATGTGATGCCATACACGTCTCCAGCGGCGGCTTGCATTCAGACCAACGTATCCCGATCGGGCCGGGCTATCAGGTGCCGTTTGCCCGGGCGGTCAAGAAAGAGGTCAAGATACCCGTGGTCGCGGTTGGGCTTATTACAGGTTTTGAGCAGGCCGAAGCTATCGTCGGAACAGGTGATGCCGACATGGTGGCACTTGCCCGGACCATCCTGTTCGATCCGCACTGGCCTTGGCATGCCGCTGCACAGCTTGGCGGCAAGGTACAGGTTCCGAAGCAATACCTTCCGTCAAAGCCCAGTCGATTCAATAACCTATTCGAAAATGAATGACATACGCGGCGGGGCTTGGGGTCGCCACATGGTGGAGGTGACGCAGTCACATGAAATGAGTTAACACTACGACCGCCCGACTGCTTTCCGAAATTCCGAGCCGCTGGTCAAATCAAATAGCGGCGGGGCAATGGAGCAAACGGTTCGAGTTGCATTGGCAGAATTTGTCGGCGAGCGATGGCGATGATATGCAAGGAACCGATTGCGGTAGGCTTGTCTATTTGTAGCATCCATTGGCAGGCGACCCGCTGGGTGGCGAACTGGAACTACCACATCCGCTAGCGCGATAATGACCTCGACATCGTTTTTGTGCGGAGCCAACCAAAGCGCGCGAAGGGGAACATATGGCATCGACGGAACCGGATGAGGTAGTCGCATTTGGCCCCTTTCGCCTTCATGGGGAACATCGCCGATTGTTCTGCGGTTCCGAGGAGGTCCAGCTCGGCGGTCGGGCAATGGAGATGCTCCTGACCTTGGCCCGGAAGAAGGGTGAACTGGTACACAAGGAAGAGCTTTACAACGCCGCGTGGCCCGGCATCTTTGTCCATGAAGCCAATCTGAAAGTGACAATCGCCTCGCTGAGGCGAGCGCTGAGGGAATATTCTCCTGCGGAGGACTACATCAGGACACTGATAGGCCGTGGCTATTGGCTAAGCGATCAGGTCGTTGCCCCAGATATGCAAGGCATCGCGGATCTGCCTGCAGTGGCGAATACGCGGTTTCCCGAACTAGGCACAGTGATCGGGCGCGATGCCGAAATTGCCGAGCTTAGGGGCAAGATTGCCGCTAACCGCCTGACAACGATTGTTGGTCCAGGCGGCATTGGAAAGACAACGGTGGCCGTCGCCACCGTGCAACTCATCGAAGACGAGGAGGGGGGGCTCGTTACCTTCATCGATCTCGCGCGAGCGACCGGGGAGGAATTCGTCATTCCCTCGGTTGCCGCGGCGCTCGGCATCAGTGCCGGAAGCCAGGATCGCCTCGAGGCGATCTCATCGATCCTCGCCCGTAGGAGGGCCTTGGTCCTGCTGGATACGTGCGAGCATGTGCTCAATGCCGTCGCGCATCTTTGCGACGTCGTCCTCGCAAACACGAGGGACGTCAGAATCGTCGCGACGAGCCGTCAGGCACTCCGGGCGAAGCGAGAAGTTGTCTTCCAGCTTGCTCCTTTGGAGGTTCCGCCGTCGGGTCGCACCTACACTGCCGAACAGGTCGTTAGGTATTCCGCGCCGCAACTTCTCGTCGAACGAGCGTCCGAGAAGGGGAAGTACAAGGTTGGGGACAAAGATGCTTCTGCGGTCGCAGAAATATGCAGGCGGCTCGACGGCTCTCCTCTTGCAATCGAGCTGATTTCACCCCGACTCACGAGCCGAAGTGCTCCCGACGTTCTCAGGGAGCTTGGCGATCGCTTCACCACACTGGTTGGAGCTGCGCAGGACGGACCCCTTCGGCAACAGACCCTGCTCGCGACGCTGGAGTGGAGTTATGCGCTGTTGACGAAGAGCGAAGCGGCCGTATTGCGTTCCGTCTCGATCTTCATGGGTACATTCGACATGGATGCAGTTGTCAATGTCGTGGTTCACCATGATCTGGATCCGACGGCCGTTTTTGATGCCATTGCCGGGTTGCGCGCCAAATCTATGCTGAGTGTCGAACAAATTGCAGGCGGGATGCGATACCGCCTTCTCGACAGTACTCGCGCGTTCGCTGGCAATCTGCTCGAAACCTCTGGGGAATTGCCTGCGGTGTCAGGAGCACACGCCCGCCTTATGCTGGGTATCTTTGCTCGCGCGAACGCCGACCGGGCAAGGCTTCCCGCGCGACCATGGCACGCTGCCTATGCCGGCAATGCCGATGATTTGCGCAGAGCCATCGGATGGGCGCTGTTTCGGCGTGGCGATCCGCTGCTCGGTATCCAGTTGGTCGCATCCGGCGTGCCTCTATGGCATGAACTGTCGTTGAGCGAAGAGGCACGCAGGAATTGTGAGCAGGCCCTCGCCGAGTTCGATCGCATCGGCTGCACTGATCCAGCGCTGAAACTCAAGCTGATTGTCGGGCTGGCTGCCGTGAGCAGCTATATTTCCGCCGATGCCGAGAAAGCCACAGAAACCTTTGAGGCGGCAATTCAATTGTCACGACAGATCGGCGATACGAATGCCGAATGCCAAGCCCTGGGTGCCTTCGCAAGATACCGACTCCTGCCTGGCAACCAGACCGAGGTTTGGAAGATTCTCAAGGGGTTGAAGCGTGTCGCTATGCGATCGAACAATCGCCCCGCGAAGTGGGAGCATGAGTTTCTCCTTACTGAAGTGGATATTATCCACTGCCAATATCCACCTGCGATAGCCAGGATGGAGATGCTGCGCCAAGAGCTGCGGGGTGTATCCGATGGTTCCGTTTCGCGGTTTGATCTGGATCCCAAGATCAGATCAGAAACTGCAATAAGCGCAATGACGTGGCTTGGCTCCCGCAGACCTGGAACAGGCTTGAGCGGCGCCAAAGTTACCGCCCGCGAGGCGTTGGAAGCCCACCATGGATGGACACTAATCTATTCTTACGTGCACGGAATACTTTTCGTGCTCAGTGAATGTGAGGAATGGGCCCTGGCGAAGCACTATGCCGACCTGCTGAAGGACACGATATACCGACACGGAATGCCGGCATGGATCCCGGTCGCAAACTGCCACATTGAAGCACTTGACGCACTTTCCGGCTTTCGAACGGACCCTGACGGACTTATGTCGGCGTTTGATGAACTCCGCACGGGCCTTCGGCAGATGGGACGTCATGTTTACTATGCGCTTTTGATAAGGGCTCTCTATGCGCACGGGCACGTGGATCAAGGCGTCCAGATTCTCGACTACTTGTTCGACATAGGACCGCAACGTTCGATGGTGCCTGAATTGCTGCGACTTCGAGCTGTCAAGGAACGATCCGTCGGCCGCAACGAAGACGCGCTTTCCACCCTGCAACGTTCTTTGACGGTGGCAGAAGAAAATGGAGCATGGGCGTGGCGGATTCGTTGTGCTACAGATCTTGCCACTCTCCTGCGAGACCGAATGCAGGTCGACGAAGCCAAGAGGGTGCTTGAACCGGTATATGGTCAATTCCTCGATGGATTTGACATTCCCGACTTGCAGAGGGCCGGAAATCTCTTAACGGAGTTGCGGAATTTTGGACGCGCCCAAGGTTCATAGCGGGTTGCCAAGACGATCCTCAAACACCCGCCGCCGCCCGCCCTCCGGTTTCGCGGCTCACCGGGTTGTTCGTCAGCCAGCCGTGGATTGAATGCACCACGACTGATCCCTCGCCGACACTTGAGGCAACGCGCTTCACCGATTGGGCACGAACGTCGCCAACCGCGAATATGCCAGGGACGCTGGTAGCATAGGGCGAACTCCTAGGCACACGATTGTTGTCGTGCCCGGTAAGAATGAAGCCACGATTGTCGAGTTCAACGCAGCCGTCCAGCCAGTCGGTATTCGGGATCGCGCCGATCATAAGAAACAGGTTCGAAATTGGCTGTTCGAACTCCTCTTTCCCGTGTTGCGTCCATCGGACGCTGGAAAGGAAGTTTTCGCCGACAAGCGAAGTGATCTGGCTCCGCGTGTGGAGTGTGATCCGCGGAGACAGGGCGATGCGCCCAACGAGATAGTCCGACATGGTGTCAGACAAGCCATCGCCCCGCACGACCAGATGCACGTGACGCGCCTGCGCCGACAGGAAGATCGCAGCCTGTCCAGCGGAGTTCCCGCCGCCCACGACCGCGACTTCGGTGCCTTCGCAAAGCTGCGCCTCGATCGAGGTTGCCGCGTAGTGAATTCCCTTTCCTTCGAAGCGCGGAGACTCGGGAATGTCCAATCGGCGGTAGCGCGCGCCGGTCGCGACGACGACAGATCGGCCAAATACCACGTTGCCACCTTCCAAATGCACCCCGAACGGATAGCAGGTGCAATCGAGGCGGCATGCTGCATCAGCGACGACGAACCGCGCGCCGAATTTCTGAGCCTGTATCTGAGCTCGCCGCGCAAGATCCTGTCCCGATATACCCATCGGAAATCCGAGGTAGTTCTCGATACGCGAACTCGTGCTCGCCTGCCCACCGGGGCCAACCGCCTCCAAGACAAGCGTGTCCAGTCCTTCGGATGCCGCATAGACCGCCGCGGCGAGGCCGGAGGGCCCGGCCCCCACGACAATCACGTCATATGAATGTGAGGGGCTCAGCCGCTCGGTGATCCCGAGAGCCTCGGCAAGGTCACGGTTGCTTGGTCGAGTGAGCACCTTGACGCCATTGAGAACCACGATCGGCATATTGTCGATATCGGCATGGAAGGATTCCATTGCCGCTCGTGCAACCTCGTCGGTGTCGGTGTCCAGGCAGCGATAGGGATAACCATTCCTTTCGAGAAACGTCTGGATGCGGACCGTGTCTCCAGCGCGACAACTGCCGACGACCACGGTACCACCTTCTGCATGCTCGATAAGCCTGGCGCGTCTGAGTATGAACGAGCGCAGGATAATCTCTCCGATATCGGGTTCGGCGCTGACGAGTTTCAGCAGTGATGAGCGGGAGAGACGGATGACTGACGTGGAAACAGTCGCTCTTCCACAAACCAAAACCGCCCGTCCGCTCAAATGGTGCAGTTCCCCGGTGAACTGGCTTTCGCGATGTGTGGCGATAAGCTTATGCCCACCTTGTCCGTCGCTTTCGAAAACGTCGACCGATCCGTTCAGAATGACGAAAAAGTCAACCTCCCGATCGCCGACCTCGTACAGATACATGCCGCCATCGAAACTGTCCCTGCGTCCGAACGGGCTAATGCGCTCCACCATATCGGACGTGAGGCGAGGAAACGCCTCGCCGGGGATTTCACGCAGCGCGGCGGAAACCGGACTGCTTATAGTGCTGAAGTCAGCTCTCTCGGCCATCGGGAAAAACCTCGGTAAAGCCCCTTCCAATGCACTTGGTCGGAAAAGCCTACGCGGGCCAGCTGAGGGCGGCGTGTTAAAGGGCGCTTATCATCGCGAAATTCCGGGAACGGTCGGGGCATACGCTGATCGAGCGCGACGGCCTCGTTCAAGAACGACGAGGCGATCGGTCGCTTCCGGGCGTGCGAATGACGTTGGATAGCTGCAACACAGCTCCTGAACGACTGGTGCTGAAGGCCGTTCTCTACGCTCCATGGGAGTTGTTAACTTGAGCAAGAGAAGTGAAATCCCGGATTTCACGCGCATTGACGGCGTTTAGCGAGCGTTGCCGGGATCAGATGCTAGCCTGCATCCAATTCAAACGACGGACACGCATCGTCCGAACGTTCCGGCTTGTCGGGCGGTTCGCTCGGATGATGCCCTCCCATCGGAATCCAAGGGACGCAAGATGACCAGGCTAATCGCTACTCTTACGCTGGGTGACGCCAAACTGATGCTGTCAGCGGCAGAGGCAAAGGCGGCGGAGTTCGCCATTGCCTACAATATAGCGGTGGTCGACGCCGGTGGGCATCTGATCGCCTTCGTCCGTCAGGACGACGCTCTAATCGGCAGTATCGATCTCGCCATCAAGAAGGCCGTCACGACGAGGCTCTTCGACAAGAAGACTGACTACCTGGCAAAGCTGGCGCAACCCGGCGAGCCGCTCTTCGGTATTGATCAGAGCAATGACGGAAACGTCGTCATCTTCGGTGGCGGACTTCCTGTGATCCGCGACGGTCATTTGATCGGTGCCGTGGGCGCAAGCGCCGGATCGGTGGAGCAGGACATTGCTGTCGCCCAAGCCGCCGTATCGGCCATCGACCTCATGCCCGCAGACTCGCAATTGCTAACTTCAGGAAAGGAGCAAAGACGATGACAACAAATATCGAAGGGAAAGTCGTGCTGATCACCGGCGGTGGTACGGGACTGGGCGCTGAGACTGCTCAGATACTCGCCCAGAAGGGGGCGAAGGTCGCGATCGCTGCGCGTCGGCGCGGAAAGCTCGACGAAGTCGCAACCAGAATTTCCAACTCCGGTGGCAAGGCAAAGGGTTACGAGCTGGACGTGGCCAACAAGGACCAGTTCAAGTCGGTCGTGAATACGGTGGCATCCGATTTCGGAAGGCTGGATGTCCTTATCAACAACGCAGGGCTGATGCCAATCCGCCCGATGGCGGAAGTGAACACGGACGAATGGGACGCAATGATCGACGTCAACCTCAGGGGAACGCTCTACGGAATTGCCGCAGTTCTTCCGATGTTTATCAAACAGGAAGCTGGCCACATCATCAACATCAGCTCTGTTGCGGGCGTCAAGGTTTTCGCACCTGGTGGCACGGTTTACTCCGGCACCAAATTTGCCGTTCGTGCTATCTCCGAAGGGCTGCGCCAGGAGATAGGCAGCAAGATCAGGGTGACCTCGATCGAGCCCGGCGCGGTCGAGAGCGATCTCAAGCACACGACCAGCGGCACATCGCAGGATGCGGTCATGGAATTCTACAAGTCGGCAATCCCTGCAAGCTCGGTTGCCAGGGCAATCACCTTCGCCATCGAGCAGCCTGCCGACGTGGACATCAACGAGATCGTGTTGCGGCCGACGGCACAGGAATTCTGATCGGCGGATCAAACCCGCTATCACACCACCTTCCACTGATCGCGGCTCTCGATGGAGCGCAGTGCTCCGCGAATGCGCGCCGTAGTTCGCAAGACCTGGTCCGACCCAGACATCAAAAGGAGGAATGACATGGCTTATCAGAGTGTAAATCCTGCGACCGGCAAGGTTCTCAAGACATTCAACAACCACAGCGATGAAGAAATCGAGAGGGCGCTCACGCTGGCACACTCCCTCTACAAGTCGCCTTGGTGCAAGGGCGACCGGGGGCCTCGCCTTGAGGTCCTGCGCCGGTTTGCCGAGCTGGCCAACGCGCGCGTCGACGACCTGGCGCGCATTCTCACCCTGGAAATGGGCAAGCGGATCAACGAGGCGCGGACCGAAGTGCGGATAACCGCCGACATCGCCCAGTATTATGCCGACAATGCCGAAGCCTTTCTAGCACGCGAGAAGGTGACCACACCGAAGGGCGAGGCATGGCTGGAGTACCATCCAATCGGCGTCGTCGTTGCTGTCGAGCCCTGGAATTTCCCTTTCTATCAGCTGATCCGCGTCGCCGGACCGAACCTCGCGATCGGCAATCCCGTGCTCGCAAAGCATGCCAGCATGGTTCCGCAGGCTGCGGTGGCCTTCGAGGAGCTTCTTGCCGAGGCAGGTGCACCTGAGGGCGCCTGGACGAACATATTCGCAACGGGCGATCAGATTTCGAAGCTCATCGCCGACGATCGCGTACAGGGCGTAGCTCTAACAGGTTCCGAGGGCGCCGGCAGTATCGTGGCGGCCAACGCTGGCAAGAACCTCAAGAAATCAGTGATGGAACTCGGCGGCAGCGACGTCTTCGTCGTTCTCGACGATGCCGACCTGGACAAGGCGGTCTCCGCTGGGGTCGAGGCCAGGCTTCGCGGGTGCGGCCAGGTCTGCAATGGTGCGAAGCGCTTCCTCATCCACGAGAAGGTTGCCGACGAATTCACGAAGAAGCTAGCCGACAGGTTCACGAACACGAAGATCGGCGACCCCATGGATGAAACTGTCGGATTGGGGCCGATGTCTTCTATCGGGGCTCGCGACGATATCGCAGGACAGGTCGAGCGCGCAGTGAAGGCCGGGGCCAAGGTGCTGGTTGGTGGGAGCGCAATCGACGGACCGGGCGCCTACTACAAGCCGACCATCCTGACGAATGTGTCTCGAGACAACCCCGCCTATTTCGAGGAGTTCTTCGGCCCCGTGGCGCAGGTACATGTGATAAAAAACGATGATGAGGTCGTCAGGATCGCAAACGACTCGAATTTCGGCCTTTCGGGGGCGATATTCACTGCTGACGTTGAACGGGCGAAATCCCTAGCGTCGCAGGTCGAGACCGGATCCGTTTGGATCAATACGTCCTCTTTCACTGGGCCGGAGCTTCCGTTCGGCGGGGTCAAGAGATCCGGCTACGGTCGCGAGCTCGCAGGAGCAGGTATCAAGGAACTGGTAAACCAAAAGATGGTGCTCGTCGCGCACTGAGCCCTGGAGGAACCGAGCCGTCTGGTGGCCAGTCCGCTTAATGGGTCGCGTTCAAGCGGCCCATTGTGCTTGAGATGACGTGGAAAAGGGGATTGGAAGGCCTCCGTCAGTTCATCCACGCATGTTGCATTTTCGCGCAAGTTCGGTTCTCCCCCGATAAAGAGTAAAGCGCATGGATGATACGCAAAGCATCACGCCTTCGTCGTCGACTCTGGTGCTTTCCGCGGACACTCGTCTTCCACGACTGCCCCACCGATAACGCGAACGGAACGGCACTCCAATGCAAGACGTTGCAAATTTGAGGAGTTCCGATGGTAATGCGGAAAGCTTCTGGCCGAGCCGAGGCCATGCTTCGCGGAAAATGGCGTGATGAAGGATCGTTTTTTGACATGACTTTCCGTTTCTCTCGGCGCTAATGCCGAGGGCGAGCGGAAAATAGGAGAGGTGGCCTCTAACAAAGCATGTTCAGTGATAGGCAGGACCGCGCCAATGCGACAAGAGCAATCAAGCGTGGATGGCTTCGGCCAGAGCTTCGTCATCAGGATAGTGTCGCCGACCATCTAACGAACGACAGGTTGATCCGTGTACTCGACGCCTGGTGCACGCTGTCACCTTATACTACCCGGGTAGACGGCAACCTTCGGCAGCGTTTCGATGTTGGTCGAGGCCCTTCGCTACCAACTGTGAACGAGCCTGCAGGCTTCGAACTGGAAAGCAAAATGGAACCGGAAACCAGCGACGAGTGTGAGACGACCGTGAGGTCAGCAACAAAGGCAGACATCGATCTCCTTGGCATGTACGGAGCGGAGCTTGTCTCGATCCACCACGGCTGGGATGCGCGACGCTTTATCGCCGGAGGCCCTAGAACTCCGACGGCATATTCGGGCCACCTGAGAGGTCAACTCGACAAGCCGGACGTCCTGGTTCTTGTTGCGGAGATCCATGGAAAGGTTGTCGGATACGCTTATGCGGGTCTTGAGGGATCCGATTATATGGCACTGCGTGGGCCGGCTGGCGCTATCTATGACCTCTTCGTCGAGGAGAGCCACCGTCGACGAGGAGCCGGTCGAGCTCTGCTGACGGCAGTGGTCGGGGAATTGAGAGAGCGAGGAGCGACACAGATCGTCTTGTCGACGGCGCATCGCAACGACGCCGGGCAACGTCTCTTCGCTTCCATGGGTTTCGAGCCAACGATGGTGGAAATGACCCTCCAGCTTTGAACTGCGGCCTCGATTGGCAGCCGCTTTTGGATCCCATGATCGACGCCACCAAGTTGGCGAACCTCGACAAGATTGCAAACCGGCGGTTCCCATTGGATAATTCCGCGACACGCGGGGAGGAACATGAGCAGGGCGAATTACACGGACATTGCCCGCGAGGCAGGCGTGGGGACGGCCACCGTCGAGCGAGTGATGAACGGGCGAGGGGGCGTCAGGCCGGAACTGGTCGAGAAGGTCGTTATTGCCGCGCGCAGTCTGGATTATCCGCGCGTCCTTCCCGATACGCATCGCGGCCTGCTGCGGGTTGACGTTTTGATGGTCCGTCCGGAAACCACGTTTTATCGGCGGCTCTCCAAGGCATTCGAACAGATTGCCCACAGTATTGATCCGCTGGTCGTCGTCCACAGGCGCTTCGTCGAGGAAATGAACCCGCAGGAAATCGCTCGCGCAATTACAGCGGCGGACTATCCGCGAGCTGGGCTTATACTCGCCGTCCCCAACAGCCCGCTGGTCAAGGCGGCGGTGGAAGCTGTGGCAGCGCAGGGTATCCCTATCGTCCATGTGGTTACGCGCGCGTCTGAGGATCAGGTCGAATTTGTCGGAATAGACAACTATGCCGCCGGCCGCACGGCCGCCCATTTCATCTGCCGCATGGTTCGGTCGCAAGGGCCGGTTGTCGCCCTTTGCCACCCTATCTACCAGGTGCATCGCGATCGGATCCGCGGCTTTTCCGAGTACTTCCGTGATCACCCCGGTTCGATCAACTTCGAGTGGCTCGGCTTTACCCGTGACGAGGAGCGGTTCAGTGCGGAGACCTTGATCATGGCGATGCAGAGGTATTCGAACCTCGTCGGGCTCTATAATGCCGGTGGCGCGAATTCCGCCTTGATCGACGTTCTCCGCCGCAGCGACCGGGGCAGAGACATTCTTTTCGTCGGTCACGAACTGACCGACTACACCCGCACGGCGCTGCGCGACGGCATCATGGACGTGGTGCTGGATCAGGCGCCCGAAGCACAGGCGCAGCGCGCCCTCGATATCGTGCTGCACCGCGTCGGTCTTACGAAAATCGAGCCGGACCGAAACCCCATTCGCTTCATCACGATCACCGCCGAAAGCCTTTGATCTATTTTGATCAATGAAGTCTTCGCAGGTTTCAGTGTCTCCTGCTAGTTTCAAAAGCGGGAGGAGAGCCGGCGTTTCAAGGGAAACGACACGGATTCAGGCGCTTGGCCACTCCTTTCCGTAAAAGGATTTGCCGAAGGAGAGCGCCATGGACGACCTGAAATACGGGACGCGGAACAAGCGAGGCGACTGGGCGCCGAACAAGCCGGTCGAGACTGCGCCGCTGTTCGTCTTTCCCCCAAAGCTGTTGGCAATCGCAAAGTGGCTGCCGCACTATTTCTTCCCCTGGAACGTCATATTCGCGGCTTCTGCTGTCGCCTATTGGGCTTTGATCATTCCGTCGGTCGAGACGCTGCAGACGTTGAGTGTTGGGTGGGCACTTTGGCTCTATGCGGTAAACGCAGCCTGCGTGTTCCTGTTCTACGGAGCCTTCGAGTTGCATCTCTATGTGTTGAAGCGGCAAGAAAACCGCTTCAAGTACAATGGCAAATTCCCGGCTGATCAGAAGAACAACGTCTTCTGGTTTGATCGCCAGAACGTCGACAACATGTTACGTACATTCCTGTCGGGCGTGACGATCTGGACGGGCATCGAGGTCGTGATGCTCTGGGCTCATGCCAATGGCTATGCGCCGTGGCTGAGCTTTTCGGAAAATCCGTGGACACTGGCGCTTGTCGCTCTCGTTGTTCCTGTCATCCATGAGTTCCATTTCTTCTGCATCCACAGGCTCATCCACACGCCGTTCCTCTACAAGTGGGTGCACTCGGTACACCACAATTCGGTGAATCCGTCGCCCTGGTCGTCGCTGTCGATGCATCCGGTGGAACATATCCTTTATCTCGGGACCGCGTTTTATCACCTCATTCTGCCGTCAAACCCGATCCTGATGCTCTATCAGCTTCACTATGCAGGCTTCGGCGCAATCCCCGGTCATGTGGGCTTTGACAAGGTGGAAGTCGGTGAAGACAAGCTCGTCGACAGCCACGCCTATGCACATTACCTGCACCACAAGTATTTCGAGGTGAACTACGGCGATGCACTGATCCCCCTCGATAAGTGGTTCGGGACCTGGCATGACGGCTCTGCCGACGGCGAGGCCCGCATGCAGGAACGCTATCGCAAGCGCAAGGAAAGGCTCTCCGCCCGCAAGGCTTCCTCCGAACTGCAGGGAGCCGCCAAATGAGCTGGGTATCCGCATGCAAATTCGAAGACATCGAACAGGAAGGCGCGATCCGCTTTGATCATGAAGGCCGCACCTATGCGATCTACCGCGGACCGGATGACAGCATCTACTGCACGGCCGGTCTCTGCACCCATGAGAAGATCCATCTTGCGGACGGGCTCGTCATGGACTTCGAGGTGGAATGTCCCAAGCATTCCGGCGCCTTCGACTATCGGACGGGGGAGGCCATGCGGCTTCCGGCCTGCGAGAACCTCAAGACCTATCCGGCGGAGGTGGTTGATGGAGAGGTTCGTGTGGCCCTCGGTTAGGCCGCGCTTCAGCCAATAGCCCATCGGGCTTCCGGAGTGCAATCGGGGTGATCCGGCACCTTACGGAGGATGACATGAAATCATTGTGCTTGGCGGCTGCTCTGGCCGCCATGATGGGAAGTGCTGCCTTCGCTGAAACCATCGGCGTCTCGATGCAAAGCTTCGACAACAACTTCCAGACGCTTCTGCGTGAAGGCATCACTGCAAGGGCATCGCAGGTCGATGGTGTCAGCGTGCAGGTGGAAGATGCCCAGACGGACATTTCCAAACAGCTGAACCAGGTCAACAACTTCATAGCCGCCGGCGTCGATGCCATCGTCATGACGCTGACAGACACGTCAGCTGCCCCCGGCATCAGCGAAGCCGCGGAGAAAGCCGGCATTCCTCTGGTCTATCTCAACCTTGAACCCGACAATTCGGGCAAGTTGCCGGAAAAGCAGGCCTATGTCGGTTCGAAGGAAACGGATTCCGGCAGGCTTGGCGCAGAAGCGGCATGTTCGCTTCTGAAGGAGAAGGGAAAGGCCAGTGATGCGCAGGTCTACATTCTGATGGGCGATCTGGCTCACCAGGCCTCGCGCGATCGCACCAATTCCTTCAAGGAAGCGTTGGCGGCCGGAGATTGCAAGGGTGTCACGATTGCGGACGAGCAGTCCGCCGCCTGGAACCGCACGACCGCAATGGACCTGACGACGAACTGGATCACAGCGGGTAAACCGATCGATGTCGTCTTTGCAAATAACGATGAAATGGCCATCGGCGCCGTTCAGGCGTTGAAGGCAGCGGGCGTCTCTATGAACGACGTGATTGTCATCGGTATCGACGCAACCCAGGATGCCCTTGCCGCAATGGCTGCCGGCGACCTTGATGCGACCGTCTTCCAGAACGCAAAGAGCCAGTCCGCAAGTGCAGTGGATTCTGCAGTCGCACTTGCGCGCGGCAAAGCCATCGACAAGCAGGTCTGGGTGCCCTTCGAACTCGTCACGCCGAAGAACATGGCCGACTACACAAATAAGAACTGATCCTTCCGACCGGCGCTTTCATGCGCCGGCCACTTTTCAAGGGGAGAATGCATGAGCGGGATCGTCATTATCGGCGCCGGAGAAGCCGGCACGCGCGCAGCCTTTGCCTTGCGGGAGGCTGAATACGGCGGAGCCATTGCAATGGTCGGCACCGAGCCGAACATGCCTTATGAACGACCGCCTCTCTCCAAACCACTGGACGGGGCGGTGCAGATGAAGGCGATCTGCACCGCCGAGGCACTGGACGCTGCCGGCATCGAGTATTTTCCCGGCAGATCGGTGTCTCGGATTGATCCGCACGAGCGGCGCGTCGTTTTGAGCGATGGACAGGCGCTGGCTTATGACAAATTGCTTCTTGCAACGGGCGCGCGCCCCAGGCAGTTGTGCTGTCCCGGCGCGGAACGGGCCCTTGATTTCCGGACTTTCTCGGACGCGTCCACGATCTTCTCACGTGTGGAGAGCGCCAGAACCGTCGCCATCATTGGTGGCGGACTGATCGGCATGGAGCTTGCAGCGGTGCTGCGCGGCAAGGGGGTTGCTGTCAACATTATCGAGGCTGCATCAAGGCCGCTCGGTCGCGCTGTGCCGGCGCGATTTGCACAAAGCCTGCACGCCCGCCACGTCGAGGAGGGCGCCGGCGGCTTGCGCAGGACGCCGGGATTCCCGTTTTCATCGAAACCCATCGCGACCGGATGACGACGGACTTGTACTTCACGCTCGACCTTCTCGATCGGCGACCGGATCTGCCACTCCTTGCCGACCTCTCGCACTTCCTCGTCGCTCGCGAGTTCGCCTTTCCGGTTACGAAGGAAGACGATGTATCCATCCGGCGCATACTTGCCAATGCGCACGCCTTCCACGGCCGTGTCGCCTCGCGTGAACAGGTGCAGATCGAGATCTCCTTCCCGCACCATCGTCCGTGGGTCGATCTCTTCCTGGGTTGGTGGGAGTACGGTTTTCGCGCGTGGCGTGCGCGCGCTTCGGAAGACGCCAAACTGGTCTTTACCTGTGAGCTGGGACCGAAGCCTTACGCGATAACCGGAAGGGATGGTAACGACACGACCGACCGCTGGGCCGAGGCCCTCATGCTCCGCAAGATGGTGCATGATCTTTGGAACGCCACCGCGCAGTAGGGCCGTCGCCAAAGGCAGCTAACTTTACCGCCGCGCCGCCTGGCGATCACTTAATCTTCGGTGCGTCTAAAGATGCTGCTCGTTCATGAGTTGACGGCCTGCTTTCCGGAATGCCGAGGCCGCGGCAAATGTCGCGGCCTGGCTGTAGACAGAGGCGGACAAGGGCCAACCGGGGTCCGTCGGGCCTTGGCGCCGATAAACCCTGCTCACAGAAGAGCTAGAGTACATAGCATAATACCACTTTGACGGGAAAGTTTGGCGCATCCCTTCGAAGAGGTCGGCTCAGCCTTTAGGTGGGGCAAAGGACGAGGCCCCCAGCTGAGCCTATTCGTCGTCGTTTGGCACCAGAACGTCGAAGACTTCAAGGAGAGCCTCTGCAATGGCGGCTCCGAGTGCGTTTCCGGTCGCAGCGATTGCCGGTTCATCCATATCGCGTGCTGCAATCGCCAAGTTTCCACCTTGCTCGGCGACGATTGCCCGTGCCCGCTCGATTGCCCATTGCGCGAAGTCATTCCGGCTTTCGATCGTAACTGTTTCGGTTTCCATGAGCTTTCTTTCAGAGATCGTTCAGATTTATTTGGGAAAGTGCCGCTGCGCGTTGAGTTGTGCGTACGCGCTTGTTAGGCGAAGTATCGGTGAGACGCCCGCCTTGCAAGGCCAATGAGCCAATCCGCGGCGCTCCCGCTTCGCATTACTCGCACTAAGACCGATTTGTAAATTGCAATGGTGATACGTGTGGCAATGGGAGCCAGGCGCCTACAAGTTCGGTGACGTCTGACCCCTTGGCCTGTTGCGACGAGGCTTGGTGCAGGACAGGGACAGGTAAGCATCAGGATCGCCATCAGAGCCAAGACAGTTGGTCTCTTGGCAGCCGCCCGCTGGGGTCGAAAACCTCTACCCGATGGGGCAAGTTCGGACCCCAGTCCCAGAGCACCAGATTGCGGTCTGATGGGTCCGTGCCGGGCGCAAAACTCGGGACAACAACGCCGGCGATACCCTTGGCCGTAAGCCGGTCGTAGATTGACCAAGAGGACGGCCGGTTGCCATTCGCAAGCGCGGTCGCCCAGGCGCAGCTCATATCCTCCAGCGTCACCGAGAATTCCCTCCGGCCCTCATCGGCGGAGAGATCGGCTATATCCTCGCAGTCGATTTCATAAGAACACAATACACAGGGGTCGATACGGTGAGCGAAACCCTGGTTGGCCTCTTTTATGGCCGTTAAGATGCTCAATCCGAGATAGAGCGCCGGTACGCCCCGGGGATTGAAGCGAGCGCCACGGATCGCCGCACCGTCACCGGACGTCGGTTTGAAAGACCAGCGGGGATCATGGGCTCGGTAGCAGGTTGAGGTAAACCTCACGCAAAGCCACCAACCGCCATGTGATCGAGATAGTCCCTGACCGCCCCGGCCTTGCCGTCCTTGACGAGCGCTTCTGCTGTTCTTCCACCAAACGCCGGAAGCGGCTGAGCACGGTACCATGCCATGGCTTGTTCTTTGCCACCTGCCCAGTCACTTACCCGGCTGATGATTTCGAGCATTTCTCGTAGGCGCGCCTGTGCTTTTGCTGCTCTGCTTCGCTCTGCTCTGTAGAGCGTCTCGCGGGATAATCCGGCTGTTTCGGCAAGCTGGCCCCTGGACATCCCAAACCCGTCTGCAACCTGCGCAATGCCAATCTTTCCGGACCTGTCCATGTAGGACAGAATTAAGGGTTCATTTTGAGGGGATCGCTTCAGAGCCTGTCCCATCGTCTTCCTTGCCATACTGGATGCCACATTCTCTGTACAAAATATATGACATACCTCAGCCTCCTTCAAGGAGGCAAAGTACACAATGTCGCGGCTACGGGCACGAATTGGATTCGTATTTTCAGCACCTTGGCCGATGAAAATTTATGGAGCCGCCAATTGTGGGGGAGTTGGCGACGTCGGGCATGATACACGTCCGATGCTACAGCGCTGCCTGGAACATGCGCAATAAGAACGGCTCGATGCTATGTCTATATGCGAAGAGGATCCTGACCGAGATGGTCGTCCACCATGCTACCCGAGGCCCGCAGATTTTGCGGAACCTCGGAGCGCCGTTACAGCGACATGAACGCAGGCCGCGCTCAACAAATCAGGAAGCCTCCGTCGATCGCGTACACGTCGATGGTGACAAATGCACCTGCCTTCAAAAGAGAAGTTGGAGAATTCCAATGAGTGTAGGCATTTCGGCGCTGCGGGAGATGCCGGCCGCCGGAAAGCGGTGAGCCGACCTCAAAATGCTCAGTGGGCGAGCGCGCCGCCGAGAATGGCACCAAGGGCGAAAGCCGCCGCTGGATACCAGAAACCATCTGGTCCACGGCGATAGCCAGGCCGGTGGTCGTGGTAGCCACGATATCCGTGGTAGTAACCATGCCTGTCAGGGCTGCGATGCGGTCCCCAACCATTCGGATAATTCTTGGAATGATGGGGTGGGGGTGGTGGCGGACGATGATGTGGCTGCTTTGCCTGCGCCATAGGCGCGGCAATCACAGTGGCGGCCATTGCCATGATCAGTAGTTTCTTCATTTACGACTCCTCGTTTAACGACCGAAGACTAAGTGGCCACAGATGAACCGTAAGTGAACTAATAATATGCTCACTATTTCGTGTGGCGACGTGATCGGTTTCGTGTCGTTCTGATGTTGCATGCAGATTGCGTGCGGCGTTGGGGGCCTCACGCTTGCTCCATCAGTGGACGCCTTCTGGGTTGAGGCCTCGAAAGGCGCTGCGGGCGACGGTTAGCCCCGGTGCGGAAAAGCGTGACCGAGTGCCAGTCATCAGGTCCAGCCAGCGACCGTCATTTAGCCGACCGCTGCAATCAGGCGGGGCCTATATAAACAAAGCCAGACATGACATTGCCGACCCCGACCCGGCTGCTGCTAGCGTGGCTGCAACCGCCAGGTCCGGATTTCAAAAGGCATGATATCTGCAGGTCCAACACGTTCAATCGGCTCTTCGAGGATGTTCAACGCTCCTGATGCCTGCCATCCCGATGGCAATGTCAGTGACAGGGGGCCGCGGCGGCCTGCGGGTTCGTAAATCCGCAGGATCAGACCCTTTCCCTCCTCGGTCGGCTTCAGTCCCGAGAGGGCGACCGGTATGCCCTCCACGCCGAGAGGCGATAGTGTGCCCACCGAGAGACCGCTTGCCTCGATGGTAACGAGTGGCTGATTGAGATCGATCGCCTCTTGCAAAACGCCTCCCTCATGCCATGCGCCCTCATGCGGCATCAGTGCATAGGTGAAGCTTTGTTCGCCTTCGTCGGCAAGTGGATCGGGATAGATCGGTGAGCGCACCAGGCTCATGCCGAGGACATTGCCGCGCGCGCTGTGTCCGTATTTGGCGTTGTTGAGCAAAGCGACGCCAAAGCCCGGTTCGCTCAGATCGACAAAACGATGCGCGGCAGCCTCGAACATCGCCTGTTCCCAAGACGTGTTCGTATGCGTTTGCCTCTCGACGACCCCGTAAGCGCACTCGAAGGTGGCGGTGCGTGAGGCCACAGCGACCGGGTTCAGCGTTCTCAAAAGCGTACGCCGGTCATGCCAGTCGATCGTCATCTCGACGTCGAGCCGGCGTGCATTGGCCGTCAGCACATAGAGCTGAGTGACCGTTGAGTTTCGGTACCGGTAGGCGACACGGATCGCGGCACGGTGCGGTCCCTGTTCGACAAGCGTAATGCTCTCAGGCTTATCGAGGCGGACAGCCTTTTCGGCATAGTCGGCGTCAACGTCCCAGGCATCCCAATTGCGAGGCTTGTCGGCCGGATAGACCCATAGCTGATTTGCCGTGCCATCGATCGCTTCCCTTCCCGATGGCTTGTGGACGAGGCTTGAAACGGCTCCATCCTTGCCGATGACGACCGACAGATACTCGTTTTCGAGGCTGTGTGCGGTGGATTTCAACATGCCGGCGGGCCTGAGTGTCTTGCGATCAAAAACTGCGACGGAAAGAGGCGCGACGGGATCGGCGCATGACAAGACCGTTCCGTCGGAGAGCTTTGCAGCAAGTGGCCGCGGCGCAAGTGATGGGTTAACCGCAATCAACGCGTCCGACACTCCACCTGCCGGAAGATTGGCCGACAGCGACTTGAGAGCCTTGGCTTGCTCCAGCCTGGCATTGTGTATAACCCCGTCGAGCTCTTGTTCGGCATCGATATAGACCTCGCGTATGCTCGAGCCTGGCAGGATGTCATGAAACTCGTTCTTCAGGACGACGCGCCAATCCGGCTCGAGGCTTTGAGGTCGGTCGGCGCCCAAAAGATGAGCGAGTGAGGCGAGTGTCTCTGCTGTTATCAGCGCCCGTTCTGCTTGGCGGTGCTTGCGCTTGACGCCGCTTTGCGATGTCAGCGTGGCGCGGTGGAGCTCGAGGTAGATTTCCCCATCCCAGACCGGAAGGTCCTTACTTGCCGCAACCCGGTGCGTCATTTCGTAATAGCCCTTCACCGTGCCCCAGCGTGCCGTGGGGATTGCAGGGAAGTCACGCAGTTGCACTTCGCGTTCGACCATCTCCGGGGTAACACCGCCACCGCCATCGCCGTAGCCGACCGCCAGCAGAGACGTGTCGTGCTGCGTCTTGCCGCGGAAATTCTTCCACGTCGGCACGAAGCAGTCCGGCTGCACGAAACCATTATAGCCCTGCATGGGGTTGTCGAAGGTATGGGTCAGTACCTTGCTTCCATCCAGCCCCTTCCACCAGAAGAGATCAGACGGAATATGATTGGTCTCGCTCCAGTTCACCTTGATCGTGAAGAAGCTGTCGATACCTCCAAGCCGCAAGATCTGTGGCAATGCCCCCGAAAAGCCGAAGCAATCTGGCAGCCAGCAGACAGTGTGGCGCAAGCCGAATTGCTTCTCGAAATAGCGCTGCCCATAAAGCACCTGCCGTGCAAGGCTTTCGCCGGTTGGCATGTTGGTGTCGGGTTCGACCCACATGCCGCCAACAGTTTCCCACTTGCCCTCGGCGACCTTCTTCTTGATGCGCTCGAGAAGCTCGGGATCATCTTCCTCCATCTGCGCGTAATAGTGAGCAGTCGATTGATTGAACCGGAAGTCGTCCGACCGCTCCATCAGCGAAAGCGCGGTATTGAAAGTGCGTCGCATCTTCCGACGCGTCTCGCCGTAGGGCCAAAGCCAGGCGAGGTCTATATGAGCATGGCCGGTCAGCAGCAATTCGCCGTTCGGCGGAAAACGTGTCTGAAGCTCCTTCAGTCGGACAATCAGCGCATCGAAAGCCGTGGCTGCCAAAGCGCTCTGCGCCTCACTCAAACCGGCCGGATTTGCCCGAAGCTCCGGCAGTTCCCAGATCTTCTGCTGCATGACCGCATCGGATGTGCGCGAAATATAGGATGATGTGTCCGAAGGCCAGTCGAGGCTGCCAAGCGCCCGTTCGGCCGCATCAATCATGTGCGGCACCACCTCGTGGGTTTCGAGTGCGTCTGCGGCCTCGCCGATTTGCCGCAATAGAAGGTGAAGCTTGTGGACCGGCTCATCCAGCCAGATCAGCCGCGCCTTATTGAGCCGCGGTGCCCGGTTCGGCTCTCCAAAGGGAAAGCGCGCGACGCTCTCCGTGGTAATCGAAAACTCCCTGCCTTTGATCGGGAACTCCTGATGATAGGGATCGAGCCCGAACGTCTCGGTCTGGCCGCCAGAATAATGCAACGTGATCAAGCTCTCACCACCGAGATCGAGCTGCAGGCGGATCTCGTCGATTGGCCAGTCGCGCGGCGCGCTCACCGATGTCGCGAAATGAACCGTCCCCCTGCGGTGTGGCCAATCCTGATGATGAGCAATCGGCTCGCCCTCAAAGGTCCAGCCGTCGATCAGGACGCTTTGCCTGTCGCGCCAGTGGGCTAGCTCGGCTGTACGGACCTTCAGACGATCAAGGCGTTGGGCAATCGTGAGAGACATGGCGGGTCCTATCGGAAAAGAAGCAATGGTGGGCGGGGAGAACATGTGGTCGCGCGATTGGGCCGCTGGCATCCGCGTCCCGTCTCCTCCAACCGGGGCGCGTTGCAGCGCTTAGATTAAGTAACTTTGTTTTCCCGTCAAGCGCACAAGAAATAAGTTGCGAGAGTTTTCCTTGTGATACACAAGCATTCAGGTGCTTGGGGAAGACAGTTATGCGGTATCTTCGTTCTGGGCCGCGACGACGCCAACCAGATGAATCGGCCGTTTCGCGGGGAAAAACAATTGGTTTGCGGTCGGGAGAAATCGCAGACAGAAATATCCGCGTCATCCTTGAGGCAATCCGCCGGCACGGTCCATTGACCCGCATGGAGCTCGGCCAGCACTCCGGGCTCACAGGCCCGGGCATCACCAATATTCTGCGCCGCCTCGGCGACGAGGGTCTGGTGACATCGCACCGGCGAAGCGGCGCAGGCAGCGGTGCAACCGCCACCGAATTTGCGTTACGCCCGGATGGCGCGTTTTCAATCGGCGTCAGGGTCCGCCAAAGCAGAGGCGAAGCCGTCCTTATCGATCTCAGCGGCCAGGTCCGTGACCGCCAATATTTTCCGCTCGTGCCGACAGCAAGAGTTCCGTCGATCCTGTCAGCCACGCAGACCATGATGGGTCGGCATGCCGGCCTGCCGATCATCGGCATGGGGATAGGGTCAAATGATTGGACTTCGCAAGAAAGCGATGAGCTCGACGCGGCATCGATCGTTGTTCGCAGCCATGTGGAAAATGAGTGCACGGCAAGCCTCCTTGCCGAGCGCACCATTGGCGCGCCTGCCCCCGAAGGTGGACTGGCGATGATCATCATCGACGAAGATGTGCAGGCCGGGTTCCTCGTTCGCGGCGTTCCTTATTCAGGCATGCATGGACGCGCAGGCAGCATCGGCGAGATGCTGACCGGCCCCGACAATGTCCAGCTGAACACTGTGGTCGGCTTTGGCGCCCTGCGCGCACTCGTCAGTGATGACGAGTTCAAATGCCTTATCGCGGGCGAGGAGGCGTCTTCCCCTCAGTTGACCCAGTGGATCCGCGACGCCGCAAGCCACCTGCTCGACCCGATCATTGCGATTGCAGGCTTTATCGCGCCGAGCACCATCATGATCGGCGGCGACCTTCCGCGAGGCGCCATCGAGGCGCTGATTCACCAGCTCTCCGTCGAACGCCGTGACACATCCAAACGGCCCTTCCTGACGCCATGGATTTCGCCGATGAAACCCGCAAGCTTCAGTGGCGGCGGCGTTGCCTTGGGGGCGGCACTGCTACCCTTTCTCAACACCTTGCTGCCGCCCGTTTCCGCCTGACACCGGCGTGCCGGCTCAGACCAATGCCTCGTCTGCGTGGCTGATATCCGAGGCAAGCGCCTTATCGAGCACCTTTTGGATATTTGCCGCGCGACGGAAGGAAGGTTCCTGTGTCTTGCCTGCCCGGACGGCCTGCACGAACCGCTGGTAGTTGGTCTCCACCGGCTCGAAGGGAACGTCACGCCATGTCGCGGTGTGAACGTCTTCTTTGAGGCAAGCGCGCAGCGTTGACTTTCCGGTGTCATAGATCATCTCGATCGACCCCGTCTCGCCATAGACCCTGAGACGCAGTTGATCCATCTGGCCGGCGGCAGTTCGTGTCGCCTGGATGGTGCCGATCGCCCCGCTCGTGAAGTCGACATTCATCGTGAAGCTGTCATTCGCATCGAGATCATATTCGCCGATCTTGTCGCCCGGCGCCTTGTTGAAGGTTTTCAGCCGCGCGAAGACATGGGCGACATCCAGTCCCGAGCCGTAGGAGGCAAAATCTACGATATGGATGCCGATATCGCCGAGCGCGCCGTTCGACCCATGCTTCTTGCTGAGACGCCAAAGCCACTTGCTCTCGGTTTTCCAGTCGCCCCAATGACGCCCGACAAGCCAGCTCTGCAGGTGGGATGCCTCGACATGCCGGACCTCGCCGATCTCACCGGCCAGCACCATCTGGCGGCCCTTCTGCAGGGCGGGCGAATTGCGATAGGTGAAGTTGACCATGCCGACCTTGCCCGCTTTCTCTATGGCATCGGTCATTTCCATCGCCTTGATGGCATCGGTCGCCAGCGGTTTTTCGCAAAAGACATGTTTGCCCGCTGCAATCGCCTGAAGCGTAGTCGGGTAGTGGATACGGTCGGGCGTGACGTTGGCAACGGCATCAAACTCGCCCCAGGCAAGGGCTTCCTCCAGCGAGCTGAAGTGGTGGGGGATGCTGTGCTCCGAACAAAAGACCGCCAGCCGTTCTGGCACGACGTCCACCCCGCCCACGACACTAACGCCGTCGATCGCCTTGAAATTTACGGCATGCTGGTTTGCCATCCCACCGGTGCCGAGAATGAGTAAGCGCATCTTTTCCTCCATAGAAGTCACATTTGGCCATAGCCGAGGCAAAGCCTCACCACGCCATTGCGGGTGCCCGAAATGGCTCAATTCTTGTGTGATCGGGAAGTGCGGTTGCGAGCCGCTAACTTGTGTTGAATGTCGCCGGCATCTCAATCCTCCCAAGCTGCGGCTTGACATCAAATCAAAGTAACTTAATCTAATTAATGCAGCATGGAAATGAGGAGAGGTCAACCGACCACCAGGCTGTATCCGTTTAAATGGGGAGGAGACCCATCATGAAGAGAGCGTTCATCAGCGCACTAGCGCTGAGCACAATGTTATTTTCAGTGCCTGCCGCATTTGCCCAGGAGCTCGCGACAAAGGATCGGATCGGCGCTGCCGACGCACCGAAAACCCTCGTCGTACGGCTCACGAACGATAGTCCCAACAACGCCGATCCGGCTATTGCCGAGGGGTATCAGAAACTCTTCGTCGATTTCATCAAGAAGCATCCCGAGTGGAAACTGCAGATGCAGTTCATGTCGGCTGACATAGGCACCGAACAGGCCAAGATGCTCGAGCAGGCCAAGGCCGGAAATGCTCCGGATTGCGCTGCGGTCGACTCCTTTGTGCTCTCCCAGTTCATGGTCAACCACGTCCTCGCCGACTTCACGCCCTATTTCTCGAAGGACGAGATCAACGACCTTTTCCCCTTCATCCGCAACGGCATTACCGACAAGGACCAGACGATCCGTGCATGGTGGTGGGATACAGACCTTCGCGTGCTCTACCGCAACAAATCGGTCGTGGCCGATGCGCCCCAGACCTGGGATGATCTGAAGAAGGCCGGGCTTTCTTCCGTCGAGAAGGGCATGGAAGGCATCCTCTTCAACGCGGGCCGCTACGAGGGGTCCACATTCGATTGGCTGGCGAACTACTGGGCGCTCGGCGGGAAGCTCGTCGACGATTCCGGTAAGCCGATCTTCGGTGAGGGTGAAAACAAGGAGAAATTCCTGAAGGCCCTTACCTATTACAAGGACCTCGTTGATTCCGGTGCAGCGCCGAAGCGGGTGACAACCATCGGCAACTATGACGACCTCAACGCCGCGGCGGCGGCTGGAACCACTGCTCTCTTCATCGGTGGCAACTGGCAATATGCCCAGTTGAAGGTCACGCTCGACGAAGACGAGTTCAAGAACTGGACCTTCTCGCCGATCCCCGGTCCAACCGCCGATCAGCGCTCCACAGGAACGGGCGGATGGACGATCGCCTCGTTCAGCAAGGACAAGGACAAGGTGGAGATGTGCGCCAACCTTGCTCGCGAAGTCTACATGGGCCCAGCCAATGCGCTGCAGCAGCAGTTGCCGACGCGCAAGTCGCTCTTCGACAAGTATGATGTCTTCGCAACGGAAGCCAACAAGACCTTTGCCGGCGCTCTTGTCGATGGTCAGGCCCGTCCAGGCGCCCCGATCTATCCGGAAATCTCCAACCAGATCCAGATCATGATGGGCGATGTGCTGTCTGGTACCAAGAAGCCGGAAGAGGCTCTGGATGGCGCGTTCAACGCGACGATGGAGGCTTACAAGCGTCTCTAGCGAATGAGATCGCGGCGGCGCCCATGACGGGCGTCGCCGTTCGTGTCAAACCCGGACAGAGAAGCCCAATGAGCCCAATTGCCATCGAGGCTGCCAGCGCGCCTCACAGCAGACCGTTCATGCGCCGTTTTGCCGGGGCACCCTTGCCCTGGATCATGCCCGTGATCGTCGTCATCGGCATCTTCTATCTCTACCCGGTGATCGACGTTTTCCGCCTGTCGTTCACCAATGCAACGCTGATCGGCGACAATCCCGTCTATACGCTGAGCACGATATCAAACACGTTGAGTTCGCCGCAGCTACCAGACATCTTGTGGGCAACTGTAATTTTTGTCGGTGGCAGCGTCATCGGTCAGCAGATACTGGGTCTTGCCGTGGCCGTCGTCGTCGTTCGCGGCGAGAAGCGTGGCCTGTTCGGCACGACCATCCTGCGCACGACAGCGCTCGTTGCCTGGGTCGTTCCGGGGATTGCCGGCGGCATCATCTGGCAGATGCTGTTTTCCGAGGCTCCATACGGGGCGCTTAACAGCATCTTGCGGCTCATGCACCTGCCCGTCGTCGCCTGGCTTTCCGATCCGGCAATCGCCCCGTGGTCGGCGCTGATTGCCAACATCTGGCGCGGCACTGCCTTCTCGATGGTGGTCATGTACGCTGCGCTCAAATCGATCGACCCCTCGCTGTACGAAGCGGCTGATGTCGACGGCGCAACGGGCTCGCAGCAGTTCTTCTTCATCACCATCCCCCAGCTGCGCGCAGCCATGCTCGTCAATATGATCCTCATTACGATCATGACGCTCAATACCTTCGATGCGATCATCACGCTGACGGGCGGTGGCCCCGGGCGCGCGACCGAGGTTATCTCGCTCTACGTGTTCAATATCGTTTTCCGCAATTACGATCTTTCCGGCGGAAGTGTGCTCTCAGTTCTGATGCTGATCATCAGCCTCGGACTTGCCTTCGTTTACGCATCGTTCCTGCCCAAGGAGGAACAGCAATGAGCAGGCGTACCGGCACGCGCTCCGGCGATTTCCTGAGCTACCTCTTCATGCTGGCGATGTTCATCTTCTTCGCCGGTCCCCTTAGCTATCTCCTGTCAATGGCCTTGCGTGACAAACGCGAAATCTATCGCGGCGTGGCACGCTATATCCCCCACAACCCCACCATCGACAACTTCGTGACAGTGCTCAACAACAGCTACTTCCCGCTTTATCTCTGGAACGGGCTGAAGCTTGCCGCGCTGAGCGGCCTCGGCGTCCTGATCGTCGCCTTGCCGGCCGCTTACGCCTTCTCGCGTTTCCAGTTCCGCGGCAAGGGGCTGTCGATGATGGGTCTTTTGCTCTTCCAGATGATCTCGCCGCTGGTCATCATGGTGCCGCTCTATCGCTACATGAACCGTCTCGGTCTGCTCGACACGCATTTTGCGGTGACGATGGTCTACATTGCTCTTGGCGTGCCACTCGCGACGTGGCTGTTGAAAAGTACAGTCGACGGGATCCCCCGCAGTCTTGACGAAGCGGCCATGATCGACGGATGCAACCGCTTTTCGGTTTTCTGGCGGATCGTCCTGCCGCTGTCAGCGCCTGGTATCGCCTCCGTCTTCATCATCACCGTGATTGCAGGCTGGTCGCAGTTTCTTGTGCCCTTTCTTCTGCTCACACAAAACAATCTGATGCCGATCGGCGTTGGAATCTTTAACTTCCGTGGCATGCAAACCGACTCGTCCATCCAGCTGCTTGCGGCCGCCTGCCTGATCTCCGTCGTGCCCGCGATCGTGGCGTTCCTGTCGCTCCAGCGGCTAATCCTCGGTGCCATGACCAGCGGCGCGGTAAAGGGGTAAGGACGGTTTGCGTTTCCGTGGCTGATCAAGGATCCCGTTTCATGAACCAGATAACCGGCACCAGATTGTCCCCCGACCTGACGGGGGCCAATGTTGAGGATGCTGGCGAGCACAACAGAGCCGTTGTGCTGCGCTGTATCCATCGGCAGGCACCGATCTCACGAGCCGAGATCGCCAGGCAGACCGGTTTTACCAAGCCGGCGATCGCCCGGATCGTTGACCGCCTGCTTGACGAGGGACTTATCATTGAGGCTCGCCGCCGGCATGGGTTGAGGGGCCAGCCGGCAATCGAGCTCGAGATCAATCCCGACGCCTTCTTCGCGATCGGCATCAACATCGACCGCGATCACCTGACGATCGTCGCTGTTGATGCCGTCGGCAACGTGCGCGCACGCGTCCATCACGAGAAACGTTACGTGCGCCCGGCCGAATTCATGCAGCTGACGGCCGATGCGATATCGCATTTCCAGCGAAGCCGGCTGATCGACGATGCGCATCTGGCCGGAATTGGCCTTGCGATGCCGGACTGGCTCGGCGAAATCTCGTTCCTCGGCATGCCTGACGACTACTCCGATTGGATGGAGTTCGACGTACGCGCGGCCCTTGAAAATCTGACACAGCATCCGGTCTTCATCGAAAATGAGACGAATGCCGCAGCCCTTGCCGAGCTTGACTACGGCCTCGGAGCGGAAAGCCGCAGTTTCTTTTATATCGCCATCAATGCCTGCCTGGGCGGAGGCCTCGTGCTCGATGGCAGCGGTCATCGTGGCGCCATGGCTCTGAGCGGCGAAATCGGTTGGCTGCCGATTGCCAATGACCGGGACAAGACCGCACAGAAGGTCGATCTGCTTGGCGAAAAGGTGACGCTCTTCTTCCTCTACAAATTCCTTTCGGAGCACGGCATCCGCGCGAGCGTACCCCAGGACCTCCTATCGCTTGACGGCCACGGCAGAGCGCTTGTTTCGAGGTGGCTTAAGGAAATGAGTGCGCATCTTGCCATTGCGGTCAAGCATATCGGCATGATCGTCGACCCTGACGCCATCATCATAGGGGGCCGACTCCCGATCCGCATGATCGACGAGTTGCTGTGCTATGTTCACGAACATCTGACTGCAGGAGACATCACTTTGCCTTCGCTGCATCGCGCCTCGCTCGGCGAGGACGCCTCAGCGCTTGGTGCGGCAGCGATGCCAATGGGGGCGGCCCTGATGCTGGCATCGGCCGACGCCGTTCAACGCACCCGTTCGCCCCTCAAATTCATGGATCGCCTGAACAACTGAAGCAGCCGGCAATGCCACTGGGAGGATTTTGATGAGGATTGGGTTCTATACGTCGACATTCAACGATCGGCCGCTTGAGGAAGTGGTGGAGTTCGCTGCCTCTGCCGGTTTCGACGCAATCGAAATTGATGTCGGCGGCCATATCAAGACGCCGGAGAGGGTGCGGGCCGCCGTCGCACTCGCTCGCGACCACAATCTCTTCGTCTCCTCTATCACCTACTTCGGCAATCAACTCGACAGCGATCGCGGCAAGCGTAGCGAACTTCGCGCCAGGACGGAGGATTTTGCTGAAGCGATCGGCGAAGCGGGCGTGCCGATCTTTGTGATCTTTTCCGGACGTGACGACAATGCTGACGACGAAGCCAACTATGATGGTTTTGCCGAGTTCGCCAATCGGCTGATCAGCAAGACGGCAGCAAGCGGTCTCATCTTCGCAATCGAGAACTGGCCGGGCCCCAAGGACAACTTCATTGGAACCACGCCGAAGGGCTGGGAAGAGCTCTTCAAGCGGATACCCGACCGGCGCTTTGGTCTCGAATTTGATCCTTCGCACCTTATCCGCATTGGCATTGACCCCTATGCCGCGATGGACGCAGTCAGGGATCGCATCGCCATCCTCCACGCCAAGGATACCGCAATCGATGCGGCCACGCAGCAGGCCGTCGGCTATCACGGCAAGGGCTGGTGGCAGTACAAGCTGCCAGGCAAGGGCCTCCTCGACTGGCCGCGGTTCCTGCGCCAGGCCCGCACCAACGGCTTTAACGGCACCCTTTCTATCGAGCACGAGGATGCCGCCTACGGATGGCCGGGCAAGGATCTCGAAGCACGAAAAGAGGGCGAACGCCTTGGCCTCGCCTATCTCAGAAACGTTTTGAACAAGCTTTGAGAGCGACCCCGGGAGGACGCAAATGGCCCATGTCAGAGTGAATAACGCGCGCAAGGATTATGGCGCCTTCAAAGCCATCAAGGGCGTTTCAGTCGATATCCGAGATGGTGAGTTCGTCGTGCTCGTCGGGCCCTCGGGCTGCGGCAAATCTACCCTGCTCAGAATGATCGCCGGTCTGGAAGACATCAGCTCGGGCGAGATCCAGATCGGAAAGCATATTGTCAATGAGCTGGCGCCAAAAGATCGCGACATTGCCATGGTGTTTCAGAATTACGCCCTCTATCCGCATATGACGGTCGCGAGAAACATGGGCTTCTCATTGCGGCTGAAGCGCATGCCGAAGACGGAAATCGATCAGCGTGTCGGCAACGCTGCCAAGATCCTGGGCCTTGAGGCCCTTCTCGAGCGCTATCCGAAGCAATTGTCCGGCGGCCAACGGCAGCGAGTTGCGATGGGCCGCGCGATCGTTCGGGATCCGGCCGTCTTCCTTTTCGACGAACCTCTATCGAACCTTGACGCCAAGCTCCGTGTCCAGATGCGATCCGAGATCAAAGAGCTGCATCAGCGGCTGCAGACCACGACCATTTATGTCACGCACGATCAGATCGAGGCGATGACGATGGCGGACAAGATCGTCGTGATGAAGGACGGGTTGATTGAACAGTCGGGTTCGCCGCTTGAGCTCTACGATCGCCCGAACAACCTCTTCGTCGCCGGTTTCATCGGTTCTCCCGCAATGAACTTCATCAAGGGCAGCATGACGAACGAGGGCTTCCGGACAGAGGACGGGCTCATCCTGCCAAGCGAGCGACGCCCGTCCGGCGCCGTTACCTACGGCATTCGCCCGGAGCACATCAGGCTCGACCCCAATGGCATCGAAGTGAAAACCGTTGTCGTTGAACCGACGGGGTCGGAGACGTTGGTGATAGCCCGCCTTGGTACCCAGACGATCAGTTGCGTCTTTCGTGAAAGGATCAGGGCAGCCCCCGACGAGGTACTGCGGATTGCTCCGGTCCACGATGCAGTCCACCTGTTTGATGAGGGTGAACGGCGCATCACCGCAGGCGAACCGATGTTGACCACGTGCGCGTGAAAAAGGGTTGCCGCGGCGAACGTTGTGCGAGATTGCCTGATGGCAGTTTCGTCGCCATGTGTAGGTCAACCGGCTCGGTTCCGGCGCTTCGTGTGGGAGGCGTAGTACGTGTGTACCAAGACCCTAGTGGTTTTTCGCACCAGTTCACGGGACCGTTGGGATAGTTGCACGTCCGACCGACGTCTAGAATTGCCCCCGGCTTCCGGGGGGCGGTGTTGTGACCGAGACAATTGCTCGAGAATTGATCTTCACCTTGCGTGTTGCGCAAGAGATTGCGTCGCGGGAAAGCCCCGACTATGACCTCGTTCTGCTGTTCATCCAGAAAGCCATTGAGGTGGCCACGGAAGAGGCGTCGCGTCATGGCATCATGGTCGATTTCGATGACGTCTCGGAACGCGAGCATTGAGCGCGCGGTCGCGGCCATTCGTCTTTAGCCCAGACCGAACGTCGTCGACCCAGGGGGCGGTGGTCAATGTCCTGGGTTGGCTCACGGTTAATTCCGGCGTTGTCGTCCCTCTCCAAATCTGCCTTTTCTTCGACAGTTTGAGGTCGGGGATCTTATTTTATTGCAAGCTAATGTGCGCTTCGATAGCCTCTCCACGTGGGGAGGACTCAAATGCAGAACATCGATTCGACGGCCGCCGAGCCAATCATGACAACGAGGGTATGGAGTATCGCGGATTTTTGCTTGCAGCACCGTTTGGACAGCAAGGAAGAAGCAAGGCTCACTGCCTTGTTTGGCCAATTCGCGACGACCAGTGAGCTGGTTCACAACGTGACGCGCAGATCGCGGTCAAGGTGAGAAATTCGGCCGACAACCTGCGCTCAGCTTAAATCTCATTCGGCCTAGCTGACTACGAAGCGACCCCAGGAGTGGTCCACGCCGTCCGCGCGGCATACGGACCGCCGTGTGCCGTCCAAAAAGCCTTCGAGGTCGCCACGGAAGAGGCGTCGCATCACGGTGTCATGGTCGATTTTCTGGCGTCTCGGTACGAGACGCTTTGAGAGCGCGCGGTCGAAGCAAATTCGCCATGAGCTCCAACCGCACACCCGTTGCTCCGGAGGGGCTGGGGTCCTGGCTCCAAAAGCAACGTGCTGGAAGTTAAGCGTTCATGGTTAATTTAGTATTTATGCAATTACTAATGTGCGGAAAAAGGCCCCGCTGTCGCGGTTGCAGGGCAGTCGCGCGTATGGCCAAGAAACTACCGCAATCGGGAAATTATTTGAAATCGGAGGTCGAGAGCCGTTTTCTTTCAGCCGACGTCTATTTACGGCAATGAACTGCAATCAATTTCCGCTCGATGCATTAGTTCATACGGGTCCACGCCGATCGCCTTGCTGACGAGCAAAAACTCTGCGGTATCCAATCGTCGTTCTTCAGTCTCGATCTTGGAAATCACGGTCTGCCGCTGGCCGATACGTCTTCCGAGTTCCACTTGAGTAATGTTGGCCCTTCTCCTCGCTTCAACAAGAAGTTCAATCAATCGTCGGTAAAGTATGCGGTCGAATGAGGACAATGCCAAATGCCAGTTGAAATTTCACCGGCACTTCCGATAAAACCGATTTTCGAATACCCCAAAATAGGGTATCGTCAGTTTCGTAATCGCGACGAGAAATGTTCGGGGGAAGCAGCTTTCATGGAATTACGCCAACTCTCCTATTTCAAAGCGGTGGCCGAGGAACTGCACTTCGGCCGGGCGGCAGCCAGGATGCGCATTGCCCAGCCGGCGCTCAGCAATCATGTGATGTCGCT
>NZ_LNCD01000058.1:10994-48652 GCF_001542405.1 Rhizobium altiplani | reverse complement strand
GGCAGCATCTACCCGGCCACCATGGGCATGCTGCCAACCTTCCTTGCCAAGATCGCCCGCAAGTATCCCGATGTCCGCATCCATATCGCGTCGGGCAATACCGGTGAGATCATTCGTGGCCTGGAGACCGGCCAGCTCAATTTGGGCTTCATCCGCCCGGTGGAAAACATCGGCTCGTTGCGCTTCGTCTCGCTTGCCCATGAGCGCTACTACCTGGCGGTCGGCCATGCCAATCCGCTGGCAGGTAGGGAGGAGATCAGCATCGACGATCTGCGCACTCAGAAGATCATCGCCTTTTCCCGGCAGAACCTGTCGTTTTCGGAACGCTACTTCAATGAGAAGTTCGCCGAATACGACCTCACCGCCAACATTGCCTTCAGCTGCGATGATACCTATGCGCTGGTGTCGCTGGTCTCTGCCGGGCTTGGCATCGGCTTTGCCCCGGAATGGACGCTTGATCTCCCCAATCGCGGCTTTGAGTTGAAGAAGGTAAGCGGGATCGACTTTAGGATCGGGCTCGGGATTGCCTGGAGTAAAGAGGATCCAACCGCTGGCCGCGACGACATCGTCGACATCGCGCGGTCGCTCGCACGGCGCGGCTGACAACATAGAATAAAGGATCGAGGCAGAGTCGGTTGCCCGCCGCTCTTTGTTGCGCTCGGAGAGACGCGATGATGTAGGGGATTTGCCATCTGAACCTGTTGATTCGCGCCGCAGGCATGAGTTTCATCTGCAGCCACAGATACTCCTAACCTCTGTCGCCTCTCTTGGGGGGGCGTATGTCGGTATTCCATGTAAAACGCCCGGATTTGTGGGGAATCCGCTCATTCAGGCGACTGACAAGAGAGATTCGCGAGCGTTGTCGATCTACCATCGATAACCGATCATTATCGATGGGAGCGGGAAAAAGGTGGGGTAAGGATCTTCAGATAATCGGGTGCCTTTTCTGAAAGGATCACTCGTTGGCAGGGCAGTTGAAGATGATCGTCTCGGTCGAGCTAATCGGGGTAGACGGCCGGTTGCCTGGTCGCAGGCGTGCTGATTGGGCAGACGGGAGTTGAGATCGCCAACGACGAATTCGCCCCCTCTTCGTTCTACCTTGTCTTCGGGGAACCCTCTTGAGGCTGCCGTGATGGGGAGTTGTGTGCGCGCGAAGCGGACGTCGTCGCGCATCGGTTTGCTCCAGCAGCATTCCCGCGCCATACAGCGGGTGAAACGCCGACGGTCCTTTTGAAGGCCCGACTGAAGGCAGCCTCGGATTGATAGCCGATCTCGCGACCGACGGCGGCCACCTTCATCGCGCCGTCTCCAAGCAGGCGCGCGGCGATCTGCATGCGCCAAAACGTCAGATACTGCATCGGCGCGTGGCCAACGAGATTGGTGAAGCGGGCCGCGAGGGCTGCGCGCGACATACAGGCCCGACGTGCCAATTCGTTCAGGGTCCACGGATGGGCAGGCTGCTCGTGAAACATGACAAGGACCTTGCCGATGGCGGGATCGCGCAGGCCCGAAAGCCAACCCGTATCACGGTTTGTCAGGTTCTCCAGATGGCGACGCATCACCTCCACGAAGACCAGTTCGCTCAATCTCAGCCGTATGGAGTTGCCCCCGACCCGTGGCTGGCGCGCCTCGGCTAGCGTGAGGTCGATCAGGTGGCTCAACAGCCCGTCGCGCCCATCCGGCGAGCGTCTAATCCGTAACAGGCGCGGCAGGGTCGACAATAGGGGATTGAAGGGCTGCATGTCGCAGCCGAGAAAACCGCAGACGAATTCGCAACTCGGATGGCCGCCGCCGCCTTCCCGGACGGTGAAAGGCAGCCTCCCTGCCGCCATGTCCCGAAAGAAATTCATCGTCGCTGCAATGTCGAATTCCGGCGGCTGGCCGGGTTCGCTCAGCATGGCATACGGGTCGCCATGCGGCAGCACCAAGATATCGCCGGCCTCGAACCATGTAGAGGTCACGCCTGGAATGCACGCAAAACCCGATCCCTTTAGGATGATGTGGTAGGAAACGATGTGTTGGGCGCGTGGCAGGATGATGGGGGAAAAAGCCGTCGCCTGGGGCACTTCCACACCCCAGGGAAAGGACGCATCTACCATGAAGAACAGCGCGCCGGTCAGCTTGACCGTGCTCAAGACGTCCGAAAGCAGATCGGCGCCGGCCAGCCGCTCTATCGCCGCCGGAGCAGGCGAGGCATGATCGGACCGTCCCGCATCGAGCATCTTGGACGATGCGGCAAGCGACAAAGACGTCCGATCATGGGCATGTACCATGGCCGCAGCATATCCTGTAGGCGCAGGCATATCCACCTGATGTGCCCGCATCCGACCTTCGGGGTGGAGGAAAGCCATGGACACGCTTGAGGATGTGCGCAGCCCTGCCGAGATCTATGACGCCCGCTTCGTGCCGGCGCTATTTGCCCAATGGGGACCGATCGTCGCTGCGGAGGCCGGGGTGAGCAAGGGCGATCGCGTCCTCGACGTCGCTTGCGGAACCGGCGCCCTGACCTTGGCGGCGGCGAAAATTGCCGGTTCATCGGGCGCGGTTGTTGGCCTTGACCCAAACTCCGATATGCTGGCGGTCGCCCGCGCCAAACCTGCCGCGATCGAATGGATGGAAGGAATGGCAGAGTCGCTGCCTTTTCCGGACAACAGATTCGATGCGGTCGTCAGTCAGTTCGGCTTCATGTTCTTCGAGGATAAGCGGAAAGCGATTTCCGAGATGATGCGGGTGTTGAAGCCGGGCGGCCGCCTGGCGGTGGCAGTATGTGACGCGGTCGAGAACTCGCCGGGCTACTCCGCGTTTGCGCTGTTGCTAGATCGGCTCTTCGGCAAGGAGGTCGGCAATGCCTTCCGCGCGCCTTTCAGTCTCGGCAATGCCGGTCGGCTGAATCGAATCTGCGATGAAGCGAATCTGGCGGGCACGGAGATCGTCCGTCGCAATGGCAAAGTTCGCTTTGCGTCGATAGATGATCTGGTATCGACCGAGCGCGCCTGTGTGTGGACGCTCGGCGGCATACTCGATGACCAACAATTCGAGCGGCTTCGCAAGGAGTCGCAGACGGCGCTCTGCCCCTTCTTGGTCGGTGACGGCGCGATCGAATTCGACATGCCAGCGCTCATCATCAGCGCGGGCAAATTTTGATCCCAGTGCGGCGTGAGGTATCGCCGCTGCATTTCCGGATGCGGCAACAGGCCCTGCGACTCCTCGAAACGGACATGCCGGACGGAGAGATCAGCTTGGTCGCTTCCCGAAAGCAGACGTTGCCAGCGACAAGTCCGTACGACTTGAGTGTGCCTTCATGTCGGTCATAAAGGCGTCATCGCGCGGGCCCGAACGCTGGCAGAACTCCGCGGCAGCGTCATGTCTCCTGCGCGCTGATATCGCTGAAAAACTCGCCAACGTGATCGTTCGCGTGCTCTACATGGGACTCGCAATCTCAGACGCGCCATCTTCAGGATGCGCTTGAGGTGGGCGAACAGGATCTCCACCTTCTTGCGGTGATGCCGTGATTTTCCATAGTCCGGCGTGGGCGCAAGCGCTCGGGTCGCGGGCATCCTAGTGGAGGTCGCTGGGTACCTTGCGCATCGGCATGTTCGGGCAGTAGCGCGGCTTGAGTTCGCAGGCGTCACAATCCCTTTTCCTGACCCTGTAGAGCCGGGTGCCTTCGGCCGTAATTCCCGTTCTCGGCGTCTCATAGTTCCAATGGAACTGCTTCAGTTCCTTGCCCGCCGGGCAGATGTAGTGTTCGTTTTCGCCATCCTAGACGAAGTCGGGGCTCGAGAAGGTTCCATCCGTCCGGTTCGACCTGTCGAAGACCGGAATATGTGGGGCGATCTGCTTTTCCCTGACCAGCCAGGCGAGGTTGTCCGCCGAGCCGTAGGCGCTGTCGCATAGTCCGGCTTGAGGCTGAAGCGGTTTTCCGTCCGGCCGATCATCGGGTTTTGTCGCAAATCGGTATCGAGGTCACGCATGGGGAGCTATGCGCGCAGCGGCTCAGGCAGCAATAAACTCGAATTGCTCGGCGATTGACGGACGAGGATTATAGGCAAACCTCGCCTGCCGCTTACGCATCATGTGGATCATTTCGCTGCCGCCGGGATTTGCCAACCCGGCGCATCGGCCGACTATTGAGATCGTCGAGAAGCTGGCTGATCCGCACGTTGAGATCGACAAGGCTGAAGAAACGGTCGTTTCTCAGCCGTGCCAGGATCCAGCGCTCGACGATGAGATCGCTACCTTCGACCTTGGCCTTCCAAGTCCAAGACTGCAGTTTGAGGTGAGAGTAGAGCGCGCATAGAGTTCGCGGTCACGCACCCGTTTCATCCCTGGCGCGGCGAGCGTTTTGTTCTCGCGACACGAAAGCAGAACTGGGGCGAAGACCGCGTCATGTTCTACGACGCCCGAGGACGACTGCGTTCGTTGCCAGCCTCTTGGACCGATGTCGATGATGCCGACGCTTTCGGGCAGATCGCGGCAGGTCGGTCCTTCTCGCGCCCGGACGATCTATTGGCGCTGGCTTCATTGATTGCTCACATCAAGGACCGCCATGGAGAGTGAAGATGCCTCAAGTAAATTACGCCGAAAATGTCAAGATAATTATGCCGCTTAAGCGATTATGGGGAGACTCATGATGCGATTTGTCGTGATTATGTAAGGAATCGGCCGAATATTCGATATAATTCGATTGACGCTCAAATCAGTCAGCGGCATATTTGACATTACACACAGAGGCGCCTATGACCAAAGAAAGCAAGCGTGATCGCCTGCGCCAGATGGGCGCTCTCAACCCCAGACCCGAGGGTCTCCGCGCCCCCTGGTTCCGGGAAGCAGGTTTCTTCGATCCGCTCGATCTCGTGCAAGTGAAGTACGAGATGCTTCGTCACGCACGCCAAGACGGCACCAACAAAGCCGATGCGGCCGCGCTTTTCGGGCTGTCTCGGCAGACCTACTATCAAGCGGAGGCCGCGTTCGAGCGCGATGGCATTGCCGGCCTCTTGCCGCGCACCCGCGGGCCGAAGTCAGCTCACAAGCTTACCGGCGAGGTCATGCGTCTCGTCGAGGAGCATCTCGATGCGAACGGTGAACTGCAGGCCCGTTCGCTGGCGGAACTGGTGCATTCGAGACTGGGCGTCAGCGTCCATCCTCGCAGTATCGAACGCGCAGTAGCGCGTAAAAAAAAGGAACGGTGACGAGCAGACGCAGGCAATCGCCATGCCGGCGAACGGCAAGGATGTTTACGAAGCGCTGCACGCCGATGTTGTTTGCGGTACGGCTTGCGCCAGGCGCATGGGCGCCATCGTCTTTCACGGACTGTGGCGCGGCCTGGCAGTGCTGATCGCGCCGCATGAACCAGCGATAGCGCGGTCGCCGTCGACGCCTCGGCTCAAGACAACGTCCCTGGTCGCGCACGATCGCCAGCTCGTGCACATACTCGCCAATATGGTGCTGGCGGCAGAGACAGGAGGAGGCCATGTCTACTGATAATGCCATGAAGATTAGGGCTAATCACCTGCAGCGCGATGCATTCCTCTACGTCCGCCAGTCCTCACTTCGTCAGGTGTTCGAGAACACCGAGAGCACGAAGCGGCAATACGCATTGCGGGACCGCGCATTGGAGCTTGCTGCCGAGATTAAGCGCAATAAGTGTGTTGAGGGGAACGTAGACCGTATTTGCCCCAGCCGCCAGGATAGCGCTACCGTAACTTCCAAAAATTCCATCCCGTGGATTTTGCTCGCGGTCTCGACAAGCTTTCCCCCAACGAGGATCAATAAGAGAAGGACGCCAGCGATTCCCATCGCGAGACCTAGCGCACCACCAGTCATCCCTTTGATTGACTCTTGTACCCGCTGATCGATATTGTCCGGTGCCGGCAAACTCGCGCCAGAGTTGTCTGACCGGCTACTTTGTAGATGGAAATGTGTGTGGTTGGCGTCGAGAAGGGCGTCGTTGAAGCACTGGTCGAGCCATTTTCTCCACTTTCGGTGAAGCGTTGTGGAAAAGATATGACGCGCGGCGACAAATCCTTCGTTCAATGGTTTCGGAGAAATCGGTGGAACGCAGGTTTCTCTTGGCGTCGCGCTGTTGACGGCGGTGCCCTAAATGGAGGAATGGAAGCGCACTCAGGCGCGCTACGACTGCTCAGCAGCGGCCCGGTCGCAATTGAACCACAAACAAGTTGATACGCTGTGACGATCCTCGTGGGCTGGTTCAGGTCGCCGCCGGGGTGCTAAAATCTGGCGGCGCGTAACGCGGTTCGTACCACGCTCGGTGTTCACGGGCTTCGTCAACGCCCTCCCCACCCTCATCTTCATCGTGCAGCTGCCGAAACTGGCCGGCGTACCGACCGACCTACTTCATGATTGCGGGCAGCCTAGCGGTCACTGGGTGGATGGGCGTGGATTTGTGCCACTACTGGCGACCTTTGAGGATTCCATCCTGCTGTTCCTGACGCTACCGCAGGTGCCACCCATCTGCGGTAACTTTGCAAATTATCTTCCCGAATTCTGTGGCGCTTGCAGCCGTCGGCCCTCGCGGCCATATGCCTGATGTTGACCCGCCGGTCTGACGGCCAAGTCGTCCCAGTTCAAAGGCGCGTCGCAATGCCACCGGAGTTCTGGTAGTGACCAGAGTTAGCCGTCGCGGTTCATCGACGCTGCACCTTCACGCTGCTTGACCGCAAATTCCTCCTCCGGCGAATAGACCAGCGTCTTGCGGCCATAAGCGGCGAAATAGATGATTGCGAGCGCATACCAGATTGCTACGCCGATGATGCCCTTCTGATAGAGCGGATCGGTGAGCTGGAAGAAGATCGTGACCAAAGCAATTACCACGGTGAGGACCGCACCCGGCATGCCGAACGGGCTGCGATACGGCCGCTCAATGTTTGGAAAGGCGCGTCGGAGCCGGATGAACGTCAGCCCCTGCAACAGATATGAGAACATGGCGCCGAACACGGCCATGTTCAGAAGCACGCCGCCGATGAAGGAGCCCGCCTGCTCGCCGCCCTGGGTGAACCAGACAGCCAGCATCACGAGGAAGCCGACGAGTGAACCGGCGATCAACGCCGTGTTCGGTGTCTTGTGCTCGCCGTGGGTCACTGAGAGAAAATGCGGGAAGTAGCCGGCCCGCGACAGTGAATAGATCTGCCGTCCGAAGGCGAAGATGATGGCGTGGAAGCTGGCGACCAGTCCGGCGACGGCAAACAATGCGAGAATCTTTGCCCAACCCGTTCCATAGATAGCACGGAAGCCGTCGAGGATCGGTTCTCCCGAAGAACCGAGCTTGAACGCCCCGCTCGGAATAGCTGGATTGATGATCAGCACCAGGAAGCCTGTGGCAATCAGTGTGAACATGCCGAGCATTATACCTCGAGGCATGTCGCGCCTCGGGTCGACGGACTCCTCGGCCGCGAGCGGCAGTTGCTCGATGGCCAGGAACAGCCAGACGGCGAAGGGCATCGAAGCCAGAACGCCATAGATGCCAAATGGCAGGAACGGTCCGCCCCCCTCCGAAAGCTCGACGGCTGCACCGGTCGCCGGATCGACGCCGATGTTCATTGCGTACTTGCCAAAGTCGATGAGCGGAATAGCGCTCACGAAGAAGAAGACGAGGATGGCAAGGGCGATTATCGTGACGATCACCGTCACGTTAAACGAGAGTTCGACCCCGCGCACGTTCAAGCCCACGAAAACGATGTAGCCGATAAGCCACCAGATAGGTTGGAAGCTTTGAGAGGTTTCGAAAAATCCCGGTCAAATACGAACCTATGAAAAATACCACAACCGCTGGCGTCAGCACGTATTCAATGTTTTCCGCAACACCGGTGATGAAGCCGCCCCACGGCCCGAAAGCCGTCCGTGCGAAGGAATAGGCGCCACCGGTGTGCGGCAATGCCGGGCTCATTTCGGCGATCGAGTAGGTGAGGCCGAGATACATGACGGTGATCAGAACCGTGCCGATGAACAGGCCGCCCCAACCGCCGACGGCAAAGCCCAGATTCCAGCCGGAGAAGTCACCGGAGATGACAGCGCCGACGCCCAAAGCCCAAAGCGAGAAGACACCAGCGTGGCGCCTCAATCCGCGGACGTCGAAATACTCCTGACCGGGTATGTGGTAGATCACTCCGCCTTCGTGCTTGCTATCGTTGGCCATCGCCGTTGCCTCCGAACAGGATTCTACTGCAGCATTTTTGTTGCCGCGCAGGTAAGACCGCATGAAATACGCCGTGTGCACTGCGTCGCCGCCGGTGGTCGAAGCCAACTATGCTGACGGGGTGTAGTCGCAAGCGTGATGCACTATGGCGGCGGGGGATCAAATCTGTCGCCCCTCGTTTTCCGTTCAACCGAACAGGCGTTGGGCAGCGTCCGTCTTCTGCCACCCGGAAAGGCGCCCCCGGCAAACCTCCGTATTCTCATCTATATTAGCATTTAATCCAAGCTCAGTCGCAAACTTTGTCAAATGTAAACTCATCCCTACTTTCTCTTCTGGGGGATTTCGTATGGCCCGACTTGCCTGCGCTCAGAACCGCGATATTTGTCACCTATGGCGTGGAATTAGAGGAGGCTACGATGAAGCACCACACGCTTGACGCGCTGCGGAGCACTGCCGGGATCCATACAAACTTCCAAGACTTTTCGACCACGCGCGAAGCACGGCTCGTGCGATGGGCGGAACTTTTGGAGAGGGAGCCCGATCGACGCCTGCGAACACTTCCCGAGACAGAGTGTCAACCGCCTTCCGTACGCGATCGGATGCGATGCGCGGATTCTCCGATGGCTGTGGCATACGAAGATGCCGTCTTTCGTGCGGAAGGACTGAAGGATGACTCCTACGGCGAGGCAAAACGGTTTTTTGAGCTGACCGATTGGCAATTGCATGGGTTTGTCTGCAGTTGCCATTCCGGTGCGACAGTGCGCTCCGGTATCGCTGCTAAAAGTCTTCGGCGCGCCGCAAGGCCGAGCCCTGGTCTTTGGGCCATGCTTTGGGATGCACTCCTGCTCCGGTAGTCGGCTTCGTTGACAATGGCGCTGATCCACGCCTCGAGCTTCGGCCATATCGGCTCCTTATTGGGAATTAGAAGGTTTTCACGTAGGCGATGCCCACGGCCGGATAGTCGTTAGAACCGATGTCCGAATAACTGCCATGATGGTTTCCTTTATTCTCTCTCGCTGGCGTCGGCGCTTGCCACCGGCAAATCTTTCATCCCGATTAGCCGGTCGGCGCTGAGTTCGGCCGCGCAGCGCGGGTTTGTCCTTCAGCCGTCGATCCCAACCCAATTCCAATCGGACGAACACCGTCTCCTGCACTGTCCTGACTTACGTCGAGAAGCTGTCACGTTCGCTTGATTGATACGGTGGAGTTCCTTATGAGAGCATATATATCATTATGTGATGTATTTCTAACGATGCATTTAGTGCTAGGATCTATCCGCTCTGCGCAGTGTGACTGTTACGAGATGCGTCACTGATCTCGGGGCCGCGCATGCCAATCGAGACTGAACCTTGTGGAGTGATGGTTCTCCTACGTCGTTGAAGGGAGATCGGAATGTTTCCTGTAGCGGTTGATAAAGGGATGGAGAAGCGAATGGAGCCCTCAAGGGCTCAAGAACCTTACAGTTCGCGTCAGCTTCCACCCCTATGCGATGAGCAACGACAACTTCTAAACGAGTATCGTTGTGGCCACGTGGCCGAAGAGACGTTTCAGGATCGACTTGCCGCTGACCCGGTCCTTTCCGAATACGTTCGCACGGTGTGTCATGCCTGACGGCTCGGAGGCTTCTGATAGGACCGCAACGCTGGCGGTCCGGCAGAGGCTTTCCGTCGACGATAGGCACACCTGATGGCGGCGGCACACTTTGACTACATCTGCTCGAGCGGCGGCTTGGGGCGATCGCGAGCTGTTCAACACAATACGGGGCATGCCAACACAACGATACCGGGTTTGATCTGACGGTTGACAATCTAGGACGGTCGCCCTAAAGGGTGAATAGGACAAGCGTCCTAGTTGTCGCATGTCACTTGGGGTGAAGACTATGCCTGTCGATTTGTTCGAGCCGTTAAAGTTGGGCGACTTGGCCTTCACCAACCGACCTGTCGTCGCTCCGAGGATGGAGTGATCAGCAACAAAACAACCCGCGACGAGATCATCGAGGCCGCCGATGATCTGTTCTACAGGCAAGGCTACGAGCACACGTCATTTGCTGACATTGCCGATGTCGTGAAGATCTCGCGTGGCAACTTTTATCATCACTTCAAATCCAAGGATGTAATCCTGGACGCGGTGATCAACAAGCGTCTAGCGGACAGGAAGGCCATGCTCGAGCGATGGGAGATCGAGGGGGAAACGCCGGAGGATCGCATCCGGAGTTTCATCGATATCCTGATCGTCAACGGAGCGAAAATTAAGCGCTACGGCTGTCCGATCGGCACGCTGACGAGTGAGCTTGCGAAACTCAATCATGCCGCAAGAGGTGACGCCAACCGGCTGCTCATGCTGTTCAGGACCTGGCTTCGCAGGCAATTCGAGGCACTCGGCCGTCAGGCCGACGCCGATCTACTTGCGATGCACCTTCTCGCCCGCAGTCAAGGGGTCGCGACGCTGTCCAATGCTTTTCAGGACGAGGAGTTCCTGAGGCAGGAGGTCGAGCAGATGTATGGTTGGCTGAGATTGTATGCAGCGGGTGCCGCGCCTGAATAGCGCAAACGGGCTGGCCCATAGGGCGCTAGCCCAAGAAAAATCAGCGGAAGCGGAACTGTGTCCAGCCGGAATGTGGCAAAGACATGAGGACCCGGCAACCGCGCACTTTGCATGTGCATCCACTATGATGCAGAAGGAGCGAATATGTTCGTCGTGCTGCTTAAATTTTCTGAAAACAAGGCCCAGGCCGGCCAGTTCATGGACGACCACAAGGCTTGGATCCAACGCGGCTTGCAAGACGGCATTTTCTTGCTGGTTGGCGGTCTTCAGCCAAACAGGGGCGGCGGGATCCTGGCACACAATACGACCCTGTCGGACCTGGAGAGCCGGGTGAATGATGATCCCTTCGTGGCAGAGAAGGTCGTCACGGCGGAAATTCTCGAGATCACACCGACGAAGGTCGATGAGCGGCTGGAATTTCTGCACGGCTGAGCGTGTGTCTCATCCTTCCAATCCAACGGCAGACTTATGAGCGCAACGATATTCGGTCCGGACGGCAAGTCGCGCTGCCCGTGGTGCGGCGGTCAGATGAGCCGAGGCATCGCGTGTCAGTAGCGTGAATTTCACTTGGCTTCCTCGCAGACGTCGACGACACGGTCGTAGTAGGCGATGGCTTCATCCGCCCGTCAGCGTCGAACACCTGGTAGGCGCGCACGGGCCGCTCGGCTGGAAAGAAGGGAGACGCCTCCCATCGGGGCCACGATGGGCAAGTCCGGCCCTGACCAGAATCGCAACCGTCCCAAGCACCCCGGCCAGCGTCGAGTCGACGCCAGACAGAAATACGGCAATCCACAGAAGTACCCCCGGCCCAAGATAGATCCAGATGTTCCTTACCCCGGACCGGTTCAGCACAAAGAGAGCACCCGACACGACCCGGCGGCGGCCAGGGCGAAGAAATCGAGATCGGAGGTGTAGACAATTGCGATGACGATCACCGCTCACAGGTCGTCGATAATAGCTAAAGCTGGTAGGAATATCTTCAGCGAAGCCGGTACTCTGTCTCCCAGCGGCGAAAGGAGACTCAGAGCGAATACGATGTCGGTCGGAATGGCCCAGCCTCGCTTGCACCTAGGTCGCCAAGGGTAAGGCCGGGATAGATCACCGCGGGCAAGGCCATTCCTGCCAGCCGCAGCGGCGCCTGGCAATACCCGGCGGCTCCAACTCGACAGTTGCCCGTCCGGCATTTCCCGTTTGATCTCAAGGCCCACCAGCAGAAAGAAGACGCTCATGAGAGCGTCGTTGATCCAATGCTGGACGCTGAGCGGGCCGAGGTGGATGTGCAGCGCGTGGAAATAGGTTTCGGCGGCCGGCGAATTCGCGATCAGGATCGCCAGCACCGCTGTGGGTATAAGGATCAACCCATCGGACGCCTCTCTGTCGAGAAACTGGCGCAGTGTGGATCTGATGCGGCCATGGACGGTTTTAGACATGGGTTCTCTCCCGTGAGAAAAGGTTGATCTCAGTCTCCGTCGATTAGGGGGAATCCCGGGCGCGCAACAGCCTATCTAAGAGTTAGGGCGGCATTTTCCCAGCGAAATAGGCACTATAATTTCGCGCCGTAACCAAGGCTTGATACCTCCGCCGACCACAATTATTTCAAGTCCGATCGAATTTGGCAGCTGGAGCCGCTTGCGTTGTGCTGACCTCTCCTAAGCAACGCTCGGCGTCGTCACGGGCCTTGCTTGCTCAAACCCACAGGACGGCACGTCTTTTCGCTGGATCACGATAGCTCTTGTGGGGGTCGCGTTCATTGGTACCTGGCCCGTTCCATCGGTCACACAGTCACGCCGCCCCCGTGTAAATCCTGCGACCGCCTTATGAGTCCTCGTTAGAATACGGCCCCCGCTCGACGAAGTTCGCGCAGGTGCGATAAGTGCCTTCGCACAAATCCCACCGAAAACAACACCGCAATTGGCGACACATGTGCCGAAAGCGGTTTGCAACGATGGTCGTCAATGGTGGTTGAACCATCCCGCCGCCCCGGCGCCGACCACCGCAAACTGGGCCAGTGCAATGAGCACGAGAGCGCCGCCGACCAGGTAAGCCCGCCATTTTCTTTTAAAGTCCATGGTGTAATCCAACGATGCTTGATTTTTCGGCAAGCTACCCCAGAGGGTTGGGCGCTTGCAACACTCCCTAGCTCCTTTTTATAAGGGCGTTCCTGAATGACGATTGCGATAACGACGATGGCATGCCGGGCTGAGAGAAGTGCCAATTCCGCAGCCGGATCGAGTTGCGAAGACGCCAGCCAACGTTGAGGCAGGAACTGATCCTTCGCCGTTTTAAAGGCCATCGGGTCGTCGAGCCTAGCTTTTCTGACCGCGATCCGCCGGAGCTCTCAGTCTTCCTTGGCATCGCGCTTTGACTTTTGGCCCGTCACAACAGGGGAAGGGCCGGGGTGCCGCCATTGGGCTCGCATTCGATCCCAGTAATCGCCCTACGGCACTTGCGACATCGATCGACATCGTTGGATGTGTTTTGGCGCTGGCACTTTCACGTCAGCGTTCTGCGGTCGGCCGCGACGCTCGATCCGTACCATAGGTCCGAGGAAGCGATGCACGGTAAAGGATAACTCACTGGCTGCCGGTTTGCGGACTATAGCGTGCAGCGGAGATGGAGGTGCCTCTTGGATCGATCGTTACTTGTTGCCAGGCTCCTTGGACCGACATTTGCGGCGGTCTCACTCGGAATGCTGATCAACGTCGGCATGTATGAGACCATGATCGCGGAGGCACTGCACTTTGGCCTCCTGTTCTACCTGTCCGGGGTATTGTCTCTGCTTGCTGGCCTCACAATCGTAAATCTGCACAATAGATGGCAGATGGACTGGCGAGTGATCATTACGGTGCTCGGCTGGCTGATGACAATCGGTGGGGTTATCCGGATTGTCCTGCCGCAGATCGCAATCGCCGCAGGTTCGACCGTCTATAGTGGTCGTGCCGCCGTCATAGGGGTGGCACTGTTCATCGGTGCGTTGGGCGCTTTCCTAAGTCTCAAAGGCTACGCGCGGCGTGCCTGAGGCAGGGAAGTGCGCGGCGGAAGGACGGCCCCAATAGGAATTTCATCTTTGCCGTCCATGCAGGTGCGATTCAGAGAAGTCCGCCGGTAGGAACGGAACTATCGCGCCACGATGCTGAATGCATCCAGCACTTCGGTGGTAATCGTGCCCGTGGTTTTTAGATTGTTGTCCTTCTGCATCTCGCCCAGAGCCGCACGCATTTCCGCATCGACCCGGCATATTAGCCATGAACCGTCAGCCCTGATTGCACCTGAATGACGACCTCCCTGAAGTTGTTTAAATTGCCGGGATGAGTTTTGGCTGGAGCCACCAGTTGCGGAGCGACGGGAGCAGGGGCATGAATGTGGACGCCGCCAGGCCGCCAACTGCAAAAGTGAAGAGCCGGGATGGACCCCGGCTCCAACTCTCTCACTATTTCTTAGCCGCCTGGGCGGCATACATGTAGCTGTCGTAGCTGTATTCGGCGACGCGGAACCATTCAAAGCTCTCGTCGCGGAACTTTTTCCAGCCAGGATAGATCTTTGCCCAGGCTGGATGTTTCTGGCCGTATTCGCTGTAAAGCTCGAAGGAAGCCTTGTAGGCTGCATCCATCACGTCGCGCGGAAGGGGACGCAGCTTGATGCCCTTGCCGACGAGGGATCGGATCGCCGCAGTATTCTTCACGTCGTAAAGCGCTTGCATGTTGACGTTTGCCGCCTTGCAAGCGGTATCCAGCGCGACCTTGTAGGCATCGGGCAAGCCATCATACTGCGCCTTGTTAATGAAGAAATGGATCGTCAGACCGCCTTCCCAATAGGCCGGGTAGTAGTAGTTCTGGGCGATCTGGTAAAAACCGAGCTTCTCATCGTCGTAGGGTCCGATCCATTCGGCGGCGTCGATGGTGCCACGCTCGAGAGCCGGGTAGATGTCGCCACCCGGTAGCTGCTGCGGGACGACGCCGAGGCGTGACATGACTTCGCCGGCAACGCCCGCGATCCGCATCTTGACACCCTTCAAATCGGCAACCGATTTGATTTCCTTTCGGAACCAACCACCCATTTGCGCACCGGTCGCGCCACCGGGAATGCCGACGACACCGTAGTCGGACAGGAACTCGTTATAAGCCTCGTTGCCGCCGCCATGATAGAGCCAGGCGTTCTGCTGACGACCGTTCAGGCCGAAGGGGATGGTGGAGCCTATGGCAAAGGTTGGATCCTTGCCCGTGAAATAGTAACCGCAGGTATGGGCAAGCTCGACCGTGTTTGCCTTGACGGCGTCAATCGCCTGGGCACCTGGCACAAGCTCGCCTGCCTGGAAGACCTGGATCTGGAACTTGCCCTCAGTGATCTTGTTCAGGGCATCGGCCATCACCACCGCGCCGCCATAGATCGTGTCGAGGTTGTTTGGAAAGCCCGACGTCAGGCGCCAGCGGATTGTCGGGGTGCTCTGCGCGACCGCGGGGGCGGAAAGTGATGCACCGGCAACGGTTGCAGCGCCGGCCAGCGCGCCTTTCGTCAAAAAGTTTCTGCGGCCTTGGTCTGTCGTCATGGTCTTCCTCCTCGGTTGTATGGCACCGCCGCTCGATTGCGACAGCGATCTTGTGTGTGTCCGTTGCCTGACATTCAGGGATTGCTTCCGTTCTGCTCCGGCGCGCCGAAGCTCGGCGTCGGGGATCCAAAGTCAGGTGCCGGTGTGTCGAGCGCAGGCGGTGAGGTTTCGTCCGTGGACGGTTCGGACCCGAACGGTGCTGCGGGGGTACCAAAGGGATTGGCCCCATCCTCGCCCGGCATCGGCACGTTGAGCTCGATCGTGGACGGATCGACGGCGACCTGACCGGATTTGTAGTGCGTGACCAGCTGCGGGAAGGCGATGACGATGATCACCATGGCAAGCTGGATACCGAGATAGGGAAGGGCACCCATGTAGATCTGGCCGGAGGTAACCGGCTGGATCGTCTGGCCGGTGATCCTGTCTTTATAGGCCCGCGTTGGAGCCACCGAGCGCAGGTAGAACAACGAAAACCCGAAGGGGGGATGCATGAACGAGGTCTGCATGTTGATCGCCAGCATCACACCGAACCAGATCAGGTCGATGCCGAGGCTATCGGCGACGGGTGCAAGCAGCGGAATGATGATGAAGGCCAGCTCGAAATAGTCGAGAAAGAAGGCCAGGAAAAAGACCAGGAGGTTGGCGACGATGAGAAAGCCGACCTTGCCGCCGGGAATCGATGTCATCAGATGCTCGACCCAGACGTGGCCGTTGACGCCGTAGAAGGTAAGAGAGAAGACACGTGCACCGAGCAGGATGAAGATCACGAACGAGGAAAGCTTCGCCGTTGCATACAGCGCGGACTTGATCATCTTCAGATCGAGACGACGATTGAGGGCGGCGAGCGCGAGCGCGCCAACCGCGCCCATCGCGCCGCCTTCTGTCGGCGTTGCCAGGCCGATGAAAATCGTACCGAGAACAAGGAAGATCAGGACGAGCGGCGGGACGAGCGAGATGATGACGCGCTGCAGAAGCTTCCAGCCTTTCATCGTGCGCGCCTCGGCGGGCAGTGCCGGCACGCTTGGCGGCCGGATGATTGACATCGTGATGATGTAGGCGGCGTAAGCGGCAACGAGGAGAAGCCCCGGGACGAGCGCGCCCTTATACATGTCGCCGACGGAGCGGCCAAGCTGGTCGGCGAGAATGATGAGGACGAGGCTTGGCGGAACGATCTGCGCCAGCGTACCGGAGGCTGCGATCGTTCCTGCGGCGACACGTCGGTCATAGCCATAGCGCAACATGATCGGAAGAGAGATCAGGCCCATCGAGATGACGGATGCGGCAACGACGCCGGTTGTGGCGGCAAGGATCGCACCGACAAAGATGACGGCGAAAGCCAGGCCGCCGCGAACCGGACCGAACAGCTGTCCGATTGTGTCGAGCAGATCCTCGGCCATGCCGCTTCGTTCAAGAATTAATCCCATGAAGGTGAAAAACGGGATCGCAAGCAGTGTCTCGTTCGACATTTGTCCGAAAAATCGGTCCGGGATAGCGCCGAAGAGATTGACGGGCAGAAGTCCCATTTCAATACCAACAAACCCGAAGATGAAGCCGACGAAGGCAAGCGCGAAGGCTACCGGATAGCCGATGAGGAGTACGACGATCAGCGAGAGAAACATGATCGGCGCGAGATTTTCCGCGAAGAATGCAAACATGATGGCGATCCGGGCTTAGAGTGTCTGTGCTTCGGCGTCAGCGAGGGCGATCGCATCGGGCATGTCGCCTCGTAGGATCGCGATCCGCTTGATGAGTTCCGAGACGCCCTGAAGGGCCAGAAGACCGAAGCCGAAGGGGATCATCGCCCAGACAGGCCAAAGGATGAGCCCGCCGGTATTGTTGGATATTTCTCCGGTCGAGAATTTCTCGACCACCGTCGGCCAGGAGAGGTAGATGGTGATCAGGCAGAAGGGGAACAGAAAGAAAATCGTCCCGAGAACTTCGATCCAGAGCTGCGTCCGGCGGGAGAGATGACCATATACCAGGTCGACCTTGACATGCTCATTGCTCATCAGCGTCCAGGCGGCCGCGACCAGAAAGGCAGCGGAGAAGAGATACCATTGCGCCTCGAGCCAGGCGTTAGAGCTGAGATTGAACAGTTTGCGCGTCGTCGCGTTGATTGCGCTGATCAGCACCGCCAGAAGCAGAAGCCAGGAGACAGTTTTTCCGAAAAATGTGTTGATCGCGTCTATCGCGCGCGAAAGCGCTAGAAGTCCGGCCATGAAGTTCCTCCCCGAGGCCGCAAGCAGCGACCGCCAAGGAGACCTACGGACTGTGATTAGGGGACGCAATAATGGAAAAAGGTAATCGTATGACGACTACCCAGTAGTGGGTATGGCAATCAATCGGCTTCCAGCAGCCCGTGTTCGATGGCGATCCGCGTCAATTCCGCGGTCGTAGATAGACCAAGCTTTCGTTTGATGGTCTTGCGGTGGGTTTCGATCGTGCCGACGGACAGATCTAGCTGTCCCGCAATAGCCCGATTGCTGTGGCCGGCGGCAAGAAGAGCCAGGATCTCGCGCTCGCGTGGCGTGATCGGAAGCAGTTCGTTTTTTGCCTTTTGCTGTCGCTGCAAGAGAACGTCCGAGACACCGGTGGAAAAATAGGTGCGCCCCGCGGCAACGGTTTCGATGGCTGCGACAATCTCTTCGTTGGGCACGTCCTTGAGAATGTAGCCGGTCGCGCCTCTGAGGATGGAAGCGGAAATATATTCGCGGTTGTCATGCATGGACAACATCAGCACCTTCGTCGAGGGGAGAGCACTCCTGAACAGTTCGATGGCATCAATGCCGCTGATCTTCGGCATGTTGATGTCCAAAAGCACGATGTCGGGCATTTCGACTGCGGCAAGCTCCAAACCCTGCGTTACTCCGCCGGCCGTGCCGACAACCCTTATGTGTTCGTAGGTTTCAAGGACCGCACGCAAGCCTTCGAGCACAAGCGGGTGGTTGTCGACAAGCAGGACGGAAATCGATCGGTCGTTGTTCATGCTGCCTTCGGGGGCTTCGTCGTTGCATTTGCCGACTTCGGAAACATCGCCGTCAGGGTCGTACCGCTTTCGTCCGTCTGAATGAGCAGTATCCCACGAAAATGGGCCATTCTTTCCTGCATGTTCCTGAGACCCAACCCGCCCGAATAATTCGCGCTCGCCGCATCGGTCTTCTTCGTGAAGCCATTTCCGTTATCAGAAATCGCCATCCGCACACGTCCCTTCGTGCTCCAGATCCTGATCCTGACCCGTGAGGCACTGGCATGCCGCTCGACATTAGCAAGCGCCTCCTGCGCGATCCGGTAAAGGGCCGTATTTGCTTCCGGTTTAAGCGAGTCGTAGCCCAACGGTTCGACTGAGACCGGGATTCCCGTCCGCTGTTCGAAGTGACTGCCAAGCGAGGTGAGCGCAGCCGTCAAGCCAAGATCATCGAGCATCCGTGGCCGCAATTCGTGCGAGAGCTCCCTGACTTCCTTGATCGCATCGTTGAGTGCATCGATCCCTCGATCGATTGCAGCATCGGCGTCGGCCGCACCTGCCTTTACCTTTCGCGACGCGAGATCGAATGAATAGCGAACCCCTACCAGATTCTGTGAAACACCGTCGTGAAGTTCGCGGGCAAGCCTCGCGCGTTCCTCCTCCTGCGTGTCGATGATCCGTTGAGTCAAAAGCTTCAGCTTCCCGTCTGCCATGCGCCGCTCGTGAAATGTGATCCACATGCAGGTGACGAATACGAGAAGAACTGAAGGGACAGAAATCAATGTGACGATAACAAACGTGCGGCGAATACTCTTCTTCAAGTCCGCCTTGGCTGTCGCAGTCTGGGCAAACACATCGTCGAGATAAACTCCGGTCCCGATCATCCAATGCCATTTGTCGAGACCGGCGGCGAAGGACAGTTTATCCGCCATCACTCCTGAAGATGGCTTTTCCCATTTGTACTGGTGCAATCCACCGCCCTCTTTCGCCTTCGCAATCAGGTTGGCAATAACCTGATCGCCGTCGGGATCGACGAGAGCGAGCCAATTGCGGCCAGGCCGAAACGACTGACGGGGATGGACGATGCTGTTGCCGTCGTAGTCATAGACAAAGAAATAGCCGTCCTGCCCATAATCCAGGGAGGTGAGGATTTGCTTTACCTGTTCCTTAGCGCTCTCATCGTTGGCATCGGCTTTTTCGTAGACATCCTTGATCGCGGAAAGCGCGAGATTCGTGAGGTTGAGAAGCTCGGTTTCCTTGGCACGGAGCATGTTGCGCTCAAACGTGGAAATACTGCTCTCGGCCAATGTCGATGATTGCCACGTCGTAAAGGCGGTGATCAAGGTGATCGTCAGGACAAGCGGAAGAATGGCAAGTGCCAGAATTTGATGACGAAGCTGCAAGAAAAGCCCCTCCCATGTTATGACGAGCTTAATCCAGCGCGTGGGCGCACCTCAAGGGCTTGCATGAATGGCTTGGCAAAAGGCTGCTGGCCGAAAAGCATGCACTATGGTCGTTGAGAGGAAGGACGTGTTCTCCCACTACGGCTCGTCGCGTATTAGCTTATTCCGAAATGCGGTTGAAAACGGTAGGCCTTCGCTTGGATCCTCGCGATACCTGAAGCGGGTGAAGGAGGGCAATCCGGCCCCAGGCGTCCAGGCATACTGCTCTGCGTCACTCACCATCGGGTATCATGGCTATGGCATTGGCGCCGTTACCGTCCAATCGGCATTGAAACGTATTGACGCTTCGCAGCCGGGGGGCTTCATCGGAATCCGGATCCAGCGAATGGATCTTCTCCCTGGTTCGCGTGCAGATGATAAACAGGAAGATTGACGTCATCATGCATCTGGTGACGTAAGAGAAGCTGAGCGACGAATGGCCAAGCCATCATCAAAGTAAGAAAATTACGCAGCTCTATTCCGAACGCGGTTTTCGGAGCGAAGGCCGAAGCAAAGTGGCTTGCGGTCTTCTGCTTTCGTTGTAAGAACGGCATCATTCGCTTCTGGTACTGCGCGATCCCATTTAGGGGTGCATCAGTAGCGCGCGCCAACTCGCCGGCAAGCACATAGGCCTCGGTCATCGCCAATCCCGATCCCTCGCCAGCAAGCAAAGACACACAGGCTGCCGCATCGCCGACAAGCACGGTTCGACCCTCGGACCAACTGTTCATTTGGATCTGACTAATGCGGTCGAAATAGAACTCGTCAGCATCGTCTAACCGCTTCAAGATCTGCGGACATTCCCAGCCGACATCCTTGAAGACCTCTCTAAGGGTCGCCTTGCGCTCCGGCTCGGCAAGCGAATTGTGCTCGCCAGCATCCGGATCATGATATACGAAGAGGAACAGGGTCCTGTCGTCTCGCATCGAAAACCGCGACACCTGCCTGCCTGGTGTTGCATGGCTGACATAAGTCAATTCATCGCGGGGCCGATATCCCGATAGCTCAAAGGCGGCTACCTTGTAGCCCAAATAAGTCTCAAACTGCTTTTCATCCCCGAAGACAAGTTCGCGAACGCGGGAATGGAGGCCATCTGCTCCAACAACCATGTCAAACCTGCGACTTGCACCGTGTTCAAAGGTGACATGGACACCAAGCGCATCTTCGTTAATTGCTGCAATGCTGTCGCCAAAAATCGTTTCGACCTCGCCGGCAGTCGCTGCATATATGGCGGACGAAAGGTCGCTTCGCTTCACACTGATGAAGCGTTTGCCCAGGACACGTCGAAAAACATCCGTTGAGAAGCCCCCGCGCCGCTGTCCACTGCTGTCGACAAAACGGACCTCCTTGACACGATACCCAGAGTCTTGGAGATGAGGTACTATGCCCATCTTCGCTGCCACGTGATAGCCTAATCCCCAGAGGTCGATGATATATCCACTCGACCGCAGTCCCGATGACTGCTCGATCAGAACGGGCTCGTGGCCGTATTGATGAAGCCAATAGGCCAGTGTCGGTCCGGCGATCCCAGCGCCACTGATGGCAATTTTCATGACTTCGGCCCTCCCAGAGCAGCAAACGCTCGATCTCGCTGCTTCGCGGCGCACGGCAAAGTTAAAACACGTCGTCCGCATTCAACGGTGAATACGCAGTGGCAACAACAGAAGGGCCGCAGATGTCGTTGGCCATAGCCACCCTAAAGACATGCCGCGAACCGTCGGCGATCCCACTTCCTATTTCGTCCGGCCAACTACCAATCTCTAGGTCTGACTTTCGCATCCATCATAAGCTACCTGCCACTGCTAATCCTCAGCTTCGCTTCTCTGCATGCCGCGACGAAGAATTTCCTGCTCGCCGCCGTAGGGGTCTGTCGCCTCAGTGCGTTTCGGCAACTAGCCACTGCCGCGCTATGAGAGGCTCCGTGGGTCGGCCACTCGCATTCAAGGAAGTCGAGCGTATCGTAAATGCTTCTGAAAGACCTTTCCGTGCCGTTCTGAAAGCGAACCGTTATGGCGTTGGGCCATAGGACATCAGTCGTCACAATGCTCTCCTCCGTTGCTAACTCGCGCTGGCATCTGCGCTGACGGTCGGTAGGTCTTTCATCTCGATCAAGCGGTCGGCGCAAAGATTTGCAGCGCCTGGAATACTGTTCTCCACTCCAACAAGCGCGACCCATCCTCCTTTTTCAATGAAGTCACCACGTTGCCACGAGTACGTTTTCTTTAGATCATTTAGATTTTTTGCGGCATCAGCCGATGAGGCAAACCGTTGCACACACACTGAGGCGACCAATTTCGAAGTTGCTTCGCGTGCGGCACGATCGGCCATGACGGACGCACGGCCAGAAGTCGTCCATCCGCCTGCGGTAAATCCCAACGCCATTGTCACGACCGACGCCCCCACCATCGACCAGATCCACAGCTTCTTCGATGGACTGTACTCATGCCAGCGCATCGCCAGTGTATTCTTCTGAGAGTCCGTGTTGGTCATTGTCATGTTCCTTTCCAATGCTCGCTTGCGAATGCCGGGGAGGCGGGGGAACAGGGCCGGCGCCTGATAGCTACCGGCCCGACTCGCAGCGGCCAGAGAAGGAGTGCGATGCACATCTGCGAGCCAATATGATTGAGGTGGTGCGATAATCGCCAATATCAAATAAAATGCCCGTGATCACAAAGAACGAAAATAATATGATAGAGTATCTGGTGAATTATCTCATTTAGGATTGAGGCCTATAGCTCGATAATATTTAGTTCTGTATCGAGTTTTCGACAGAAATAGTTTATTCGCGCCAACATCATTGGCGAGATACGCGATATTCGTCTTTCTGACCTCCATCCAACGCTGCCCAGGATTGTCCTTCAAAAGAAGTCTAATATCGTCGCTGTCTGCTCTATTCGCTGCCTTGGAGTAGCGAACAGACGTTCAGCCGTTCGGCGGAGACGCCTCCTCAACTGTAAGCCGAGACAAGATATATTTTAGTTCTGTCAGAGCTACTCCGGAGGAGCGCGCCGCGATGATTTTCGCGGTTGCGACTTGGGCCAACTCGTCGCTCTGCTTCAGGCCACGGCTTGCGCGCCATTCGTCAAGCAGCACGCTCAAGGCGACGATATCGACAATTTCTTCTACGGGCCTGGGCGGAGAGAAGTAGTGCCACACTTGTTGGAACTCCTGTCGCTGATGAACCGCTGCCTAGGTCTCTACAAACTGCAGTCCCGGCAGGCATGAGGATGTATCACGGCATGATATTCGCACGGGAATGCGAAATATGTCAAATATGAACGGAGCATGAACGATCATAACAATGTGAACAATCGTTTTACCTTGCCAGCTCCCTTCTTTCGCCGGGTGTTTGTCCAGCCTCCGAGCCTGCTCATGACCCTTCAGTCCGAGAAGGGATGCTGATCTGTCCCACACACTGCTGCCGTGTAGAGTCCGAAGTCCTTATTATTCGAATGGGAGCCCGTCTCTGTTGAGGACAGATAGATCATCGCATGATATAAATTATCAAATTGAGCTTTCTTCGCTTGGGCGGAGACAAAAGACCGGAACTTCGCAAACATGACGCGGTCGGAACGTGTTTCTGCCTCTACAAGGCTGATTGCCCAGTCTTGGGAGAAAGGATGACAGAATGTTCCCTAACGCTCATGAAAGCGACGAGCCGGCTGACCGGCGTTCCTCGCGATCTCTACAACGTCGTGGTTCTCGTGAACTTCCATCGCTCACCGAGGACAGCAACAATTTCTGGATGACTATCGCTTCGGCCATTTGACTGAGGAAATTTTTCAGGCGCGACTGGCCGATGATCCCGTCCTGTCAGACTATGTTCGCATGGTGTGCAACACCTGACATCTGGTTGTTTCCGTTTTGCGAAAACTCCGACGCAAGGCTGTAGCCGTGTGGGAGGAGTCTGTGCAACGGAGAGCCGTCCGGCGATCCACTCGCCACGTGGTGGCAGGCGAAGGTCACCGCCAAGCCTTGTAGGCTTGCGAATTTTATCCGATCACGAAAGCGCTTTTCGGTGTTTGCTAGACGACGGACCATGATGCGTTCGCGGCGCTCAGTCGTGTTTTCTGCAAAAATTCAGGGGCACGCGCCATCCTTGCTATCTCTCCAGTGCTCGCCCGTCGGATGACCCTGGCGACCGGACCAAATTCGGCATCCAAAGTTCGCAGAAAAATCTCTTGAAACGTAGGTCGGGAAATATTTATATCACGGCATGATAAAAATTGTTTCACCGTCCACGGCGATCGGTCTCCGCTGACATGAGCAGGGGAGACCACCTGGCCGACGAGGTCCTGGCCGACAGGTTGGGCCTGAAGATCCGCGAGTTCCAACGCTATCGGGCGCAGGGTCTTATCGCAGTGGAGGTCCGGGAGGGCGAAGGTTGCTTGCACGTCACTTGCCGTTTCGGCAATCGGATATGGGAAGGCCGCGTCGAGGCGGGCGCGATCACCTTCGAGCAAGTGCGATACGTACGCGGTCTGCGAGCCCGTGCTCGCCACTAGAAAATGAAAATCAACCAAGATGAAAGAAGGATCGAATATGATAAAGCATGCCTGGCTGGTCGCATTGATCGTTCTCGGAGGTGGAGCTGCCTCGGCCGACGCATTACCAAGGATGATCAGCAGCAGTGGAAACTGGGGTGTCTATGCGTATCAACGAGGCGGCAAAACTGTGTGCTACGCGCTTTCGGTCCCGAAGGACTCTCAGCCATCGAATGTCGATCACGGAAAGAACTACTTCCTCATCGCCCCCGTCGAAGGTGTAGATCGCAAAGAACCCGAGGTCATTGCCGGCTATCCGCTCAGGCCTGGGTCCATGATTGAAGTCTCCGTTGGGCCGAGCGCGTTTCGCATGTTTACGAAGGACAACACCGGCTGGGTCAACGACACATCTCGTGCTCCCGAACTGATGAAGGCTTTGCGGGCAGGGCACACCATGGTCCTTCGGGCAGTGTCCGCAAGGGGCACCCGCACGACCTACACTTATTCGCTCGAAGGAATTTCTGCAGCGTTGGACAGAGCCTCCCACTGCAACTGACGGAGCCAACGCCGCTGTTCGAGCCCGAATGCTGCGTTCTCCTCCGCGGTGCAGAGCTCGCGACGCCGGTGGGTGTTTGTTCCGCCACGGCCGGCAAGGAGAAGATGGAGGTCGGCCTTGGAATAGCTGAAGCGTTCTATAATTCTGCGGGCCTCGTGCCGTCTGACCATTCTGGCGGTGAAACGAAGGGACGTCACGCTGACGACAGCCCTCTTGCTCACCGCTTTCCATCAACATCAGGAAACCCTCGACGCGAATGCGGAGGGTCGATGCTTCCCAATGTAGCGGCGCGCAAACCGCCGCAAGACATCGGCGTACTCTCTTTCTTGAGGAGATCTTCTCAGAGGTAGAAAAGCACGTAAACGGAACCGCTGGAAATGCCTGCGCAAAGGAACGCCACCCCTGCCAGAAAGAGTTTCACGTCCATTTTTCGAACCTCAGTTGAGGGCCTTTTCAGCCGGGACCTGAGAAGCAAGTTTAGTCGCCTCGCCGGGAATGGAAGCGATGGCGAACATGACGGCGACATAGCTCGCAAATATTGCGGATATCAAAGCTGTTTTCGTCATCGTGCCCTCTTTTGTATCATGTAATGACATTCTTTAACGGCTCGTCCATATTGTCAATCCTGAATGCAGGCTGAACAAAATGATGGGGGAGCCATGAGCGACGAGAAAATTCTAATCGTAGAGGACGACGCCTTTCTGGCCGAAGATCTTCGCGACATCGTTTCCAGTTTTGGTTACGAGACGTCAGGCATAGCCGACTGCTTCGAGGCAGCGTGCCGGCTAGCGGCCTCCAGTACAATTGCTCTCGTGGACGTCAACCTTCGCGATGGCGCCACCGGTCCGAAGATCGCCCAATATCTCGCGAGTGAGTTCGGGCTGTTGGTGGTGATGGTGACCGGCAATCCTGAAGCCGTTCAAAACGGCCTGACAGACGTCGTAGGGATAATTTCCAAACCGATCGATCCGCCCACGATCGGCAAAGTGCTGACCTACCTTCAGGACATCCGCCGAGGAGGTCGGGGAATTCCGCCAAGCGGGATGCGGCTTTTCGCCTGAAAAAGCAAGACAGGGTCGGGGAACACCATGAACGACATGCGCGCCGAGCTCGGCCTTTGGGTCGGGCTGATCGAAACCATTCTCATCAATCGTGGAGTGCTCAATAACCAAGGGCAGCTGGCGACGGGGATGGGAATATCGCTGCCCCAGGATGTCGAGGAAATCCTTGACGGCTTCATCGAGAATCCGATCGAGCTTGTCGGCTTGCTGAAGATCTCTCGGGAAGCTCGCGATGGCCGGCCTCTGTCTCCAGCGGTCCTGATGGCCGCGCATCTAATGGCGAGGGAAGTTCTTCAGGCACTTCAAGACGGAAGCCGGGAGGGTGATGAGGACAGCGTCAAGCGCACCTAAGTCAAATCGTGAGTGCAACTATCCACGCTATGGCGGCGATCACGACGACTGCCTCAGGGCGGATTGCAGTATGATTGTGGTTACCGGTTCATGTGCTTTCATAGCTATGCGCCCTCGGGGTCAGATTTCTGTTTCAAGAGGGCGCAACAGACCGCCACTCGGCGGTGGGTACCGTGGGCTGTCGTTACTCTCGGATGATCCAAGAAATGGTCCCGCGTCAACGCAAATGGCCCGCCCGAAATCATTTCGGGCGGGCCTGGCGCCGACCGGAAACTCTTAACATCCAGTCGAACGCTAGCTGTCCGAGACGACAGGATCGGTAGCCTGCGGCAGTTCTTTCAACTTCATGAGTTGGTCGGCGCAGTCGTCCGTCGCGTTTGTCACCGTTTCGTCTATCCCGGCGATCGTTGCCCAACCGCCTTCCTTGATAAAGTCGTCGCGCTCCCATGACGATTTCGCCTTAAGGGATTTAAGATTGTCGGCGGCGTCATTTGCCGTGACGAAGTTGTGCACGCAGACGCTCGCCACCAGATCGGCCCTGGCGTCCCTGACGGCAATATCCGTCATGACACCTGCCCGGCCCGAAGTCGTCCATCCACCCCAAGTAAAGCCGAGCACCATTGTCAATGCCGATGCCCCGACGAGCGACCATCCCCACAATGTCTTCGATGGTCGGTAGCTCGACCAGCCGCGTTCGTGATCCGCCATAGCTGTTCTCCTCTTTTATATCATGTTATGATACAAAATCGAGCTTGCAGATCAATCACGGCGTGATCAAAAACAGGTGATCGCCTTCAGGCGAGTTCGGTGACCTTCCGAAGACGGGATAGGGATTCCGCCAGCAGGGGCTCGTTCTCCAGCATGCCCTCGACGTGAACACGGGCAAGGGCCTCGAGGACATCGCGGCCCTTCGAGGTCATACCAATCATGACGCTGCGTTTGTCGTCCTCGGCTGGAATACGTTCTGCCAGGCCCGCTGCACACATCCGGTCGACGAGCTGAACGGCACCATTGTGGTGCATCAGCATCTGCTCGGCGAGATCCCGTAGCCTGATCTTGTGGCGGGGTGCCGTGCGCACCACAAGGAGCGCCTGATACTGCTGCGACGTGACACCAGCTTCGGCAAGCGCAGCCTCGCTAAATGCCAGGAAGCGCCGCATTGCAAGTCGAAAACCGGCCAACCCATCGTAGACATGGTCGCTCAGCGCCGTTTTTTTTGCCTTGGGGCCAGGCATCGAATAAATCCTTTTCGTACGTCATGATGTGATATAAAATCGGCGAACACGCCAGGAGAACGGTTCGCGAGTTTGCAAGCCAATGTGGGAGACAGTGCCAGGCACTGGCATCGACTTCTAACTCGCGAACCATAATCCCATCGAATTGCTCCGATGACTGTGCCAAAATCGTGACGTCTTGGAATTTTTGAGAGTTCTGGAGCGACCCTTTGTGAAAATGTCGATCGAAGTTGCTCGGTATGGGATTCGAATGGAAGGAGATCGCAGCTGGACGGTTTTCGATATCTATACGGGCTGGCCTTTCGAGTACCTCGGGCGATCACTTGATGGGCTCGGAGAAGCAGACGCCCGCCGGCTTTTTGTCGTTCTCAATGCGCTCCACCAGCACCGTATGCGGACGATCGACCAGGAAATTCAGGGTTTACGGGATTAGGTCCTCAAACTCCCTCGGGTACCGTGCCCAAGGAAGGGCGCGCTTGTTCCCTTATGGATGCGGGCTGTTCCCTTCCGCCCGCCGCGCCCGGATGGCTGCGGCGATGAAGACGCGCGACAGACCGTGATAAAGCGGCTCGCGAGAGAGGATGCGCGACGTCACGTAGCCGATCATAGAGACGGCCATGATCGGGATGACAGCCTGGTGGTCGCCGGTCATCTCGAGAATGATGACGAAGGCGGTCATCGGCGCCTGCACGACGCCGGAGAAATAACCTGCCATGCCAAGGATTGCCGACAGCGCGATGCTGGTGCCGAGGAGCGAGCCGACGGTGCTACCGAAACCGGCGCCGACGGCAAGTGATGGCGCAAAGATGCCGCCCGGAATGGCTGAAAGCATCGACAGGAAGCTGGCGGCCAGTTTCTCCACGAAGAACAGCAGTGGCAGCGCATGGCCTTCGACGGCGCTGCGGGCCTGTTCATAGCCGGTGCCGAAAGTCGCGCCGCCCGAGAGGATGCCGATCACGGCGATGGCGAGACCGCAGATACCGGCCAGAACAAGCATGGGCTTCAGCGGTTGCGGCTGCGCCCAGCGGCGGATCTTCTGGCCGAAATGCAATGCAAAGCCGCTGAAGGCAGCGCCCAGCGCACCGCCGCCGATGCCGCAGACCAGGACGAGACCCCAGTCGCGCAATTGTGTTGGCGCCGCAGAGGCTTCGCCAAAATAGTTGTAGTTGCCTGCCAACCCGAGTGCTGCAAGGCCGGACAGAATGACGGCGGTGAGCACCAGTCCGTTCGCCCGTGACTCATAAGTGCGGCTCATCTCCTCGATGGCGAAGACGATACCGGCAAGCGGCGTGTTGAAGGCAGCCGCGATGCCCGCCGCCGACCCAGCAAGGATTAGGCCGCGCGCCTGCGCCATGCCACCGAAGCGGGCGACGGCGAGCATGATCGACGCGCCAACCTGCACCGTCGGGCCTTCGCGGCCGATCGAGGCGCCGGAGAAGAGCCCGAGCACCGTCAGGACGATCTTGCCGAAGGCGATCCGAAGCGACAAAAGCCGCGTCCGCTCGTCCTCGTCGCGCAGATGCCGGGCGGCGATCGCCTGCGGAATGCCGCTGCCCTGCGAATTCGGAAACAGTGTCGCCGACAGACAGGCCGACAGCATGAAGACGAGGGGCGTCAGGACGAGCGGTAGCAGGAAGGCCCATTCACCCGAGGATGTCAGGCTCGAAAATCCGTACTGCGCCAGATCGGCGAGCTTGGCGAAGCCGACGCTGATCACGCCGATCGCTAGGGCCCCGCACCAGAAAACCAGCCGCGGCCGCCAGAGAGAGAAGGATCCCCAGAAAACGCGAGAGCGACGGAGCAGCTTGAAATTGCGATAGGAGGAGGGCATGGGGGACTCGGAAACAGGTCTGGGTCTTCGATCTTAGCGTAAGGGCTGAGAAAAGCGGACCCCTTGGGTGGTAATCATTAGTTGGGCTGCGTCTTAGAGGGGCATTCCCATTGCAGCCGACAAGGCTCTGACCCGCACGACGAAGCAAATCGCGCACACGAGAACGCTATCGCCAAAAGCGCCAAAACGATCCGCGTATCTCTCTGCACGCTCGATGCCCTACAAATATCATTGCGTGACATAGAATGCGTTCGATTGCTGGTCAAGATATGAAAGGATGGCGGAAAAACCAGAACCGGGGCGCTTAATATGAGGGCCGAGGTGGCTTGTATTGACCGTGCTGGATTAACCGACGAACCGGTGAAGAGTTCCGACCCCCCGCAAAGTGCCTTTGTCAGACCGGCGGTGGCGCGACGGTATGACCGATGAGTAGCAAGGTCCACACGAGAATGAGAATAAGCGCGAGCCCCGCCAATGCGATTAGTAATGTCATCTTGTTGGACATGTCCGGATTATATCTCATTGACTGTGGTAATGCGTTCACTCTTACGCTATCTCTGACCAATGGCGTGTGCTGCGTGCGCCGCGGGCTTCCCGAAATTGACGGAGACTGACGATCAACCTTCCAACAGGGAGCGCGAACCCATGTCCTCGACGACCGCGACTGGCCGCATACAATCCACACTTCGCCGATTTCTCGACAACGAAGCATCGGGCGGTCTTGTCCTGATGGCTTCAGCGGCACTCGCGCTCATCGTCGCGAACTCGCCGCTTGCCGACGTCTATTTTCACGCGCTGCATGTGTATATTGGTCCGCTCAGCCTACTGCACTGGATCAATGACGCGCTCATGGCCGTCTTCTTCCTGCTGGTGGGTCTTGAGATCAAGCGCGAGATGCTTGACGGCCAGCTATCGACATGGAGCAGGCGTATCCTTCCGGGCGCTGCGGCCGCTGGTGGTATGCTGATGCCGGCACTCATTTTCGTAGCATTCAATCTCGGCAATCCGGCCAGCCTTCGAGGATGGGCGATTCCGACCGCAACCGACATCGCCTTTGCGCTAGGCGTGCTGTCGCTTTTCGGGAACCGCGTTCCTGCCTCGCTCAAGATCTTCCTGGCGGCGCTTGCGATCATCGATGACCTTGGTGCCGTCATTGTCATCGCGATCTTCTACACCACTGATATCAATGTCGTTGCGCTCGCCGGCGCTTCGGTGACCCTTGGCCTGCTCTTCGTGATCAACCGTGCTGGCACCACGCGGCTCCCGGCTTACCTGGCGCTTGGAATTGTCTTGTGGCTGCTTGTCTTCGCCTCCGGTGTCCACGCGACGGTGGCGGGCGTCATGCTGGCCCTTACGATCCCGATCAAGCGTACCCCCGGCACACCGGAGGCCCGCGACGAGGAGTCCCCTCTGCATCATCTCGAACATCTCCTCCATCGCCCGGTTGCCTTCGTGATTGTTCCGCTCTTCGGTTTTGCCAATGCAGGCGTATCTCTTGCAGGTACAACGCTCACGACGCTCGTTGATCCTCGCACGCTTGGCGTCGCTGCTGGGCTATTTGTCGGAAAGTTATCCGGTGTTCTGGTCACCGTGGCGATCCTTGTGAAACTGAAATGGGCGCAGCTTCCGGCGACTGCCAATTGGTCGCAAATGACGGGTGTGGCCATCCTTTGTGGGATCGGGTTCACAATGAGCTTGTTCATCGGGTTGTTGGCCTTTGATGATCCTTCAATCCAGGACAAGGTGAAGATCGGCATTTTGACAGGATCAGCCCTTTCGGGGATCGTCGGATCGGGTGTCCTCCTCGTCAGCCGACGGAAGGCAGTTGCGAAGGCTGCATGATCACACTTGCTTCTCGTTTGGTGAAGGCAATCTGCGCCGATCTTGAGGCGACGAAAACGCATGGATTCGCGGCGGGTATGGTTTAGGCGACGTTCTTAGCGCTCGCAACAGCCCTCTCGTCGTTACCTCCTACATCCCCGCCGACGTTTTCATAAAGCTCGGCGCAAACTCACTCGACGAGATCCTGGGCATTATTGCCTCCATCATGCTGACGGTTACCACGTTGCCGCTCTGCTGCGACTTGTAACAGTGGGGATCCGCCATGTCCCGCACTGCTGGCGCGTTGGTTCTCGTGACGAAACGAACTGCCACGCCCCGGTGCGGCCGGCTCGGTCGCCATCCCGCACAAAGCCGTACGCGAGAAAACAGAGGCAGCCCGGTTTTGGTCGACACCTATTGATTGCAGGAGCAGGCCGCCGTACGAACTCCCTGTTTGCTGATCTACGTAGCTAATCGACTATTAGAATCGCCGTCGATTGTTCTGAATAAAGATAGCTCGCAACAATGAGGGGGCCGAAATGTCGCATCATTAGTACGAGCAAACACAGTAGAAGCGCGGAAACGCACATTGCAGACGCGAATATCTTTAGGGGCTTTATCGTAGACTGCATCCAACCTTTTGCCGCTGAGTTCATTTTTTCCTCCGGGGTTGGTGGCAGTGCTCGCGATCGCTCCCGCGCCTTCCAGCCTAATTCTTGCAAGTATTGTCGTTCGCGAATGATATGCCGTCGCTCTTTGCCAGCTTCATGACGTAATCCTCCGCGAGATCCGCAACTTCAAGTGCGATTTCTGCTTCTCTCCAACCTGCAGCAACCGCCGCCTCAATCAATCGATCAAGCTCGCGTTGAAATACTGCCCGGCGTTGAGAGGCGCGATGATCATGGTACAGCCCAAATAACGGCGGTTTGATTTCCCTCATTGCCTAATTATTACACAATCTTGCCGCTTTTCAAACACAATTGGCACAACAAAGCGTGACCTATATTGCTCACTTCTTGCATGCTGGCTTGTCCGCCAGCGGACTGAATGTGTCGCTTGGCACTTAAATTTGAGAATGCGGCTGTTTCGCCGGGAGCGGGAAAAAACCTGGGGGTCACGCTGCAAGATTTAGCTTTGCCTTCTTAAGTCGACCATCCGCTGCGGCGGCTCGGACTTGGGGAACCCGATGAGCGCCAATCGGTGACCAACGCATCTGACGCTTCTTGTTCATGCGGGCATTGACGAGGCTGTTGGCGGCACTTTCAGCCGGCGAACTGGATATCGGCAGGCCGGACCAGTATCGCCGACAGTAGTTGACGATAGAAGCTTCATTCTGGAGCAGGTAAGTGTGAAGATTGCCAATCAGCTCGTAGAGGCGCCTGATTTTGCCGAGGGCGTCGCGAAATCCGGGCTGATCCAATTGGGCAAGCATCTGTTTTACGGCCTCGCTCGCCTCTCCGACATATCCACTCCATAGCAAATGTCGAAGCCTGGGCACATGGATCGCGACGTCTCGAAGATAGACGTTCAGATCCTGGAGATACTTGATGCCCTCCCAGGCCTGTTCAATGTGTCGGAGACGCATCGATATATGAAACCAGTCAAGAATATGCGTAACGGGCTGGCGTGTTGCGTTGACAACGATGTTTTGCAAGCCGACTTCTCCATCGCTGAAAACACTGACATCTCGGCCGGGCAGCCATCCCTGTGCGCGCATCGCCGCGCGAACGATATCGTGTTTGCCGGTGGCGATATGCGGCGCGCCGGCAAACTGACGCGGTGCTCGGCCTTCCGAAACAACGCGTCCCATCGCGATCTCGAAATGCCGGCTTTGATAGCCGGGAACCGCGCGAATGTAGGCGCCATCGATGAAAACGGAAACGGGAGACTTGCCGGCGCGACTGAGACGATAGGGGCACGCGACGTCCCACTTTTCGATCTGATCGGCAACCTTAGCCAGCCGGTTACGTCCGGTGATTATGGACTCTTGCCGTCGGCAAAAAGATATCAAGTACACGAGCTGCTTCTCGAAAGGACAAACGGGAGCCGAGTTCTGCCTGAATTCGCTCCAATTCCGGCGTTGCTCTTCCATTTAACAGGCTCGGGGCGCAATCGGTGGCCAATCTTGCGCTCGATCCGCATTCGCAGCGTCGCCACCGTGGCACACACACACGACAAAGGCCGAAGAGCGAATGGATCGTACGGGATCTGTAATCGTGAACCTGGCGAGAGCAATCGCAGCGCGGGCACTTCCGATCACGCTGGACGGCCTGATCCGTCTGAAACTGCGTCAGCTCCTTCTGCAGATGCAGCTGAATTTCTTTGCCTTCTTCGAGGGTAAGGCCAAAATCGTCGAGACGAGCCTCATCGACACTTCGCTTAACGTTGGCAATTTCGCGACGCTGTCGAACGCCGTCCACCCCCACTAGCTCGACGGAGATGATCATCTTCAATTGTGCGGTCAACGAGTACCCTTTCCAAAAAGCACTCGATTACCTGGATATCCTTACCCCCACGTTTTTCCCACTCTCGTCATGCGGGGCGTGGGTAGCGACGGCAAGTATAACCTTCTCGTGCTGACCCGTGATCGGACGTCAGATCGTGCACAGAAACTTTTGGACTTGGGCAACAACTCGCTCTTGCAAGGCTCATTTGCGGATGAAGAGATTGTTCGCGGTGGATTGACCGGCTTCATGAGGTTCTTCAGGAAGCCTTCGGCTGGACCAACAGCCATCTCTATGAGTTCAGGATCGTGACATCGGGTTCGGCGTGCCTGATGCCGTCGTCACCGACCAGAAGACGGATCAAGGCACGCCCGTCATTCCGCTCGCTTACGTGATCGTGCCCTTCGAGGGTCAGGTGCTCGCCCGGTTGTCGACCAACGCGATGGAACTCGGACGCGCCTATGCGGTAACCGCCAACGGGGCAACGCCGGCAAGCGCGCTGTCCCTCCTAAAGCGCGGTGAGGGGAGAAGACCATGGTACAGTCCCTGAAGCTCGGCCGCCAACGAGCGGGCGCAAACCGGCATGCGCCGGATCAATCGTCTGAGAGCAACAGGAGCAATATCTAGGCGAGCGGCAACGGCAGCATATGGCGCGGCTGCAGGCGAGCGATGCCGCCTATGACGCCCCGATCGCCATCGACCGCGGCAAGCTGCAGACGAATGCGAAATCAATCGATCAGGCATCGGCCGACAGGGCAATCGCTTCAGCTTTACATTTCGTTGTGGCAGGGAGAGGTGCGAGTGTGATTCATAAGGCGCTTCGAGTCGACGGAGCCTTTCATGCCAGCCTCTCCCGCCTCTTCACGCGCCATTCTTGATCATTTTTCGGTGCTTTCCGACACGCGAGAATATTGGCGGGTGGTTTGTCCGCTGCCGGAGGTTCTGCTGCTCGTGCTGTGTGCGACGCTGAGCGGCATGGAGGATTTCGTCGAGATCCGGCTTTGGGGCGAAGAGCGGATGGACTTTCTGCGGCGGTTCCTGCCCTTCGAACGCGGCCTACCCTCCCACGACACGTTAAACGACGTCATCAACGCACTTGATCCGGACCTGTTCAAATCCTGCTTCACCTCGTGGGTCGAAGCGTTGCGGGATGGCGATCCGGACGTCATCGCCATCGATGGCAAGACATCAAGGCGCACCCACGCGCGCGGCCGGGGGCGCGAACCGCTGCATATGGTGTCGGCATGGGCGACCCGGCAGCGGCTGGTTCTTGGCCAGGAGGCGACCGACGATGGCGGGCACCGATGCCGAGGGGTATGGCGGCTTCCATGATAAGGTGAACAACCATTACTTCCGAACTTTCGGTTCGGCGGTGCTGATCGCGCTGATCGGGACGGGGATCGACGCCTCGATGCCGAAAAGCTCTACGCTGGCAACGCAGGAGACGGCCTCGGATGCGGCACGGCGGAATTTCGCTGAGGGCTTCGGGCGCGTTGCCGAGCAGACGATCAGCCGCAACCTCAATGTCCAGCCGACACTCGAAATCCGGCCCAGATACAAGTTCAATGTCCTCGTCGACCAGGACATGGTGTTTCCTGGCTCATACAGGAATTGATCTTATCGGCTATCAGTGGCCGAATGTCCCGCGATCCTTGAGGGGCCGCCAGCGGTGCCGAAACCCATGACAGGGGGACCGCCGTTTCTTCAGCAACCGGGGCCGTGACAGATCACGATGCTGATATTTGTGCGGGAAGATAGTTGGCCATAAGCGAGCAGTTTCCAATTACCCAAGTTCAATCGTCTTTTGAATAAAGCGCAGCCAAGGTTCGATTCACTTCAAGCCCGATAGCGGAATAACGGGGTCGGCTGTTCGCATCAAGAGCTTGAAAAACCTAGCTTTGGATAAAGAAGGAGTAGCGAATGAAACGTTCCACTGGATTGGCGCTGATCTCATAGATGATCGGTATGCGAGCTTTGTGTGTGACTGGGTCGAATGCGGTGCTTCGATGATTGGTGGCTGCGGTGCGGGCGGTTGTTGAAGCGTTGCCGGCTTCACAATTATCGGTTCACGCCTCGCGCCTTGGCCCATGTAATCACGAAACCTATCCCCAAACCCGTCTGATCGCGTCCAGGGCCGCCAGTATAGTCGGGTCTTGAGTGCGAGCATCCATGCAGAGGAAACTGAGTGTCGTGGAGATCTTGACATCTTCAGCGATCACGAGGCCGTGTGCCTGCTGTTCATAAGGGCAATCGACTCTCGGCAAAGGCTCAACCCTACCCCTGTACGCACCATGGCGACCATGGACGTCTCCTGATCCACTTGGGCGACGATGTTTTGCCGGACGCCTAGATCGGCAAACAGGCGCGATAGCAATCGATTGTGGACCGAGGCCTGCGGTGTGCCGATCCAGGGAAGTGTTGCGAGCTGTGGCCAGTCCGCACCGCGCACGAAAGCGGCGAGCGCTGGAGGAGCGACGACACGATAGGTCAATTGCGCCAGGTCGCGGGCATAAAAGAGCGGTGCGGCGCTCTCGCCGGTCATATCGGCGGAAGGGTCGTAGTCGCTTGGGTCTCCGAGAAAGAAGCCGGCATCGAGTTCATTTCGCCTCAGCCCCTCCGGCACATCGCCGCTCATTCCGTGACGCAGCGTGGTTTCTATGCCAGGTCCGCTTTCGATGAGCGCTTTCAGAAAGGCACCCAAACGGGTGAATTCCGGGTCGATGATCGTGCCGATCCGCAATTTCCCGCGGATACGTGTCGATAGATGTCCGGCTGTCTGCCCAAAATCCGTCAGCGCCGCTAGCACCTGTTCGGCCTTGGCAGCCAACAGCGCCCCTTCCTGCGTCAACTCCAAGCCCGTGGAAGTCCGCCGGAACAGGGATAGGCCGGTTTCCGCGGCAAGACGTTTCAGTTGCAGCGTTACGGCCGGTTGCGTGACGTGCAACAACTCCGCGGCGCGGGTGACGTTGCGCTCCCGCGCCACGGCGACGAATGCCCTCAGTGTTCTCAGGTCGATCGAATTCAGCATATTAATTTCATTAACCACGACAGCCACTCCTCGATCTTCGCAACGGATCAGAGAAGGTCATGGAAGGCAACTTCGTGCGCGTCCTGTCCTGGTACGACAACGAGTGGGGCTTCTCCAGCCGCATGTCTGATACGGCTGTCGCTTTCGCAAAGCTCATCTAAGCCTGTTGATATCGTCGAAGGCGGCCCGGAAACTGGGCCGCCAATCTTCTGGGTAGGCGCCTACGCCGCGTGCAACTTATAGACCTCTGCCGAGTGTGCCGGCATGAAGCTTTGGTCGAAAGCCGTTTGATCGTAGACTGAAAAAGCGCCCTTATGATCGCGAACGACGAAATCGCCGGGCTGGGCTCTCAAAGCTTCTGAGCCGTTGAATAACGTGACACCCGTTTCCGCGACAACCATTTGACCATGGCCGTAGCACTCAACAGCCCAATGCGGCACCGAATCCCAGCGTTCGCCCGAGGCAGAGATGATCTCGTCAGCGCGGACAACTTCCACCCGGATCGGTATTCTCAGATATTCGCGCATCGGGCCGAACATTGTCCCTTCGAAATGCAACCGTTTCCCGGCGTACTAACAACCAGCAGGCTGCTGAATCGCTATCGCTATCGCTAGTGCCTTCTTTGGCAGTGTTCGGCAATCTAAACTTTAACTATTCACAGGCTGATCGGGTCGCCTACGAGCTGCAAGCAAGAACACGCGCTTAGCTCCACGTCTACTGCCGATCCTGTGATCGAAGGCGGACGCCTATTCCTCCATCGGTAATCTCACCTTCACTCTGAAAGGTTATGCCTGCGGCCTCGAAGGTGAGCGTCAATAGACGAAGGTTGCTGTCGCGCATCTCTCCCCCTCTCTCGAATGCTCGAATGGATACCGCGCTGATCGAAGTCTTCTCGGCGAGGTCTTTCTGGGTCCAGTCGAGAAGCGCCCTAGCTGCGCGGCACTGAGATGGTTTGAGCATAAAACTTTCTATTTTCGCAAGTTGAGAGTTGAAAAAGAAACTTAAGCGTGCTAACTGGCTATAACTTATCTTTTGCGAAGCATCGTGGCAATGAAGCACACGTGCGGCGGAGCTCATTCATGGAACTGCGCCAACTCACCTATTTCAAAGCCGTGGCCGAGGAACTGCACTTCGGCCGGGCGGCAGCCAGGATGCGCATTGCCCAGCCGGCGCTCAGCAATCATGTGATGTCGCT
>NZ_LNCD01000058.1:0-10807 GCF_001542405.1 Rhizobium altiplani | reverse complement strand
ATCCGCGGCCTGGAGACCGGCCAGCTCAATCTCGGCTTCATCCGCCCGGTGGAAAACATCGGCTCCTTGCGCTTCGTCTCGCTGGCGCATGAGCGCTACTACCTGGCGGTTGGCCATGCCAATCCGCTGGCAGCCAGGGACGAGATCAGCATCGACGATCTGCGCACTCAGAAGATCATCGCCTTCAACCGGCAGAACCTGTCGTTCACGGAGCGCTACTTCAATGAGAAGTTCGCGGAATACGACCTCACCGCCAACATCGCCTTCAGCTGCGATGACACCTATGCGCTGGTGTCGCTGGTCTCTGCCGGGCTTGGCATCGGCTTTGCCCCAGAATGGACGCTTGATCTTCCCAATCGCGGCTTTGAACTGAAGAAGGTGAAGGGGATCGACTTCCGGATCGGGCTTGGGATCGCCTGGAACAGAGAGGACCCAACCGCTGGCCGCGATGACATCGTCGATATTGCGCGGTCGCTGGCACGGCGCGGCTGACAACATAGAATAAAGGATCGAGGCAGGGTCGGTTGCCCGCCGCTCTTTGTTGCGCTCGGAGAGACGCGATGATGTGGGGGATTGCCATCTGAACCTGTTGATTCGCGCCGCAGGCATGAGTTTCATCTGCAGCCACAGATACTCCTAACCTCTGTCGCCTCTCTTGGGGGGCGGATTTCGTTATTCCATCCTGGCTATGCTCGAAACTCGGTTTCGCGACTGAGGCCAATGGCACTTTGGGCATTATGAAAAGTTGGGCTTGCGCCCGAGGCGGCGGGATCACAGATTGAGGCATCATCATAAGCAAAGGGCGGGAACGATGAGCGGCAATTTCTTTCAACCGGTCGATGCTGCCGAAGTTCCGCGCTTTGCCGGACATTCAACCTTCATGCGTCTGCCCGCCGTGCAGACCGCGATCGGGCTTGATATCGCCCTTGTCGGCATTCCCTGGGACGGCGGTACGACGAACAGGGCAGGCGCACGGCACGGGCCGCGGGAGGTTCGCAATCAGTCAAGCCTCATGCGGCGCGTACACCATGTCTCGGGCACCGCGCCTTTCAGCATCGCCAACGTCGCAGATGTCGGCGATCTTTCCGTGAACCCGATCGATCTTGCCGACGGCCTCGGTCGCATCAGAAAGGGAATGGATACGATTGTCGCCGCCGGTGCCATTCCGCTATCGGTCGGGGGAGACCATTTGACAACGCTGCCCGTGCTACGAGCCGTGGCAAAAAACAGACCGGTCGGCCTGATTCATTTTGATGCGCACTCTGATACCAACGATCGCTATTTCGGTGACAACCCCTATACGCACGGAACACCGTTTCGTCGTGCGATCGAGGAGGGGCTGCTCGACCCGAAACGAATCGTTCAGATCGGAATTCGAGGGTCGATCTACGATCCGGGCGAGCATGACTGGGCGAAAGAGCAGGGCATCCGGATCATCTACATGGAGGAGTTTGTCGCCCGCGGCGCAGACGACGTTATGCGCGAGGCGCGAGAAATCGCAGGTGGCTTGCCGACTTACGTTACCTTTGACATCGACTGCATCGATCCATCCATGGCGCCGGGAACCGGAACACCGGAGGCCGGCGGCTTCACGACCCGTGAGGCGCAGCAAATGATCCGTCTGCTTGCCGGAGTTGAGATCGTGGGCGCCGACGTTGTCGAAGTCTCGCCGCCATTTGACCTGGCCGGCATGACGGCACTTGCCGGCGCCACCATGATGTTTGAACTTCTCTGCATCATTGCCAAACAGGTTGATGTTCGGCGTAATGCTGCCGGCTCCCCCGATCACCGGCCATCCGCGCTCTAGGGGCGGATGGCGGCCTCGCCCGATAGCCGTCGGTAGCCGCCACGCCAGTAGAGCAACGGCTCGACATCATCACGCGTTTTAATCGCGCAAACGTGTCCGATAAGGATCGCGTGCGAATGGTGGTTGAGGACCGTTTCAAGTTCGCAGTCGATAACCGTCAGCGCATCTCTCAGCGCGGGCGTGCCGGTCGAAAGACTATACCATTGTGCGTCCTGATAGCGCTCGACCCCTCGCCGCCCATCGAAGCCGGCGAAGGACTGCGCGATATGCTGTTGGTCGACGGTAAGCACATTGACGCAGAAGCGGCGATACCGTTCAACCACCGGCCAGGAAGACGACCCGCGATTGAGGCTGACGATTACCGAAGGCTGCTCTGCCGAAAGGGACGAAACCGATGTCGCGGTAAAGCCTGTCCGCTCCTCGCGTTCGCCTACGGTGATGACGCTTACCGCGCCGGCCAGTTGGCGCATAGACAGCTTGAACGCAGATTGATCGACGACAGGTCGGCTTGCAATCTCTGGCATCCGCTCTCTCCTTGGTTAGCCTGTGGCTTGTGCCTTCGCGAAACGATTGGTCGGCATCGAAAGGCCGAGGTTGTCCCGTAGCGTCTCGCCCTCATATTCTTCCCGGAAAAGTCCGCGCCGGCGCAATTCCGGCAGAACGAGCTTCACAAAATCGTCGAGGCTGGACGGCAGCGTCGGGAACATCAGGATGAATCCATCCGCCGCACGGGTCTCGAACCACTCCTCCATGAAGTCGGCGATCTGTGTCGGCGTACCGGTGATGCCATTGCCTGTGTGCTTCTCGGCGTAGTGGCGGACCAATTCACCGACGGTACGACCGCTCTTCACGAACTCGGTGAGTTCCTCAAACAGCGCCCGCGACCCCTTGGGTTCAGTCGGCAATCGATCCATCGGAAACGGCTTATCCAATGGGACGCCGCGCAAATCGGCCTCGAGGAACTCGGAAAGCATCAAGCGACCGACGTCCGGGTGCATCTTGTCGATAAGGTATTTGACCTTCGCCTGCGCCTCGGCTTCCGTTTCACCCACGTTCAGCACGACACCGGGCATGATCTTGAGGTCGTCAGGGTTGCGTCCGTAGGCCGGCATACGTGCCTTGACGTTTTCGTAGAATGCGCGGTTTCGCTCGATGTTCGAGGCGAGGCTGAAAACGATCTCGGCCGTGCGTGCTGCCATGTCCATGCCGGGCTCCGAGCCGCCGGCCTGCGCGATGACCGGCCGGCCCTGCGGCGAGCGCGCAATGTTCAGCGGCCCGCGCACCTGGAAGTGCTTGCCCTTGTGATTGAGCGTATGGTGTTTGGTCTTGTCATAGTAGACACCGCTCTCGCGATCGAGCAGCAACGCGCCGTCCTCGAAGCTGTCCCAGAGACCAAAGACGACATCCACAAACTCGTTGCCTCGCTCATAGCGTAGCGCGTGCGGATCCAGCCCCTCACGATTGAAATTGTAGCCCGTCTCGTCGTGGTCCGAAGTAACGACGTTCCAGCATACCCGCCCGTGGCTCAGATGGTCGATTGAGGCAAATAGCCGAGCGACGTTGTAGGGCTCGTAGTAGCTGGTCGATACAGTGGCGACGAGACCGAGCTTCTCCGTCGTCACCGCAAGCGCGGCGAGCAACGACAATGGCTCGAAACGGTTCATCTTGGTCGGGATGCGCGCGAGAGCATCCGGGTCGCCGACGGCCGCGGCCGGAGAATCGGCCATGAACATGAAATCGAGTTTCGCCGCTTCTGATCGTTTGGCAACATCAAGCAGATGGCTAAAATCGTTGGCGCCATGGACGTCGCTTGCCGGATGCAGCCATGAGGCCGGGTGAAAGCCGAACGTATAGACGAATGTACCCAGTTTCATCTTGTCGGTACGCGCCATGCCATTCTCCAGTGGGATTGGTTCTTTGATTGCCCAAGGTAACGCCACGCGACTTTCTTCATCAATAACGCAACGCTGACTTCCGTTTTAGTTTTCCTAAAGAGTCGCAGGTGCGGAGATTTGCGCCTGCCGCCGCCGTGGTGAGACCGCCGCGCGTTTTATTTGACTCAATTTCGCATATAACTGACCCTTTTCGCATCGTAGGGATGAGCAAGCAATCGATTGCTGCGGAGAGGAGCCGGTCTCACGGTTCGTCGCTGTCGGAAGAGAGGCTCGGGGGCGTTGCCTCTGGAGACTCCCGAGCCTCCCTTCCTCTGGCGTCGAGCTTGCCGCAATAGCTGCTCGGTCCCCGCGGCCCGCCATCTCGGGTCAGGTCGCGACGATAGCCATGGTTTCATACTAGGCAAGTTCGACGTCATGGAAACGTATTCTTAGGCGATGGGTTAACGCCGGAACCTTGAGCGTCGCGGGTTCAGAAGGGGTCCTGCTCATAGCCCAGCCACTTACTCAAATGTGGAATCGATTTGTGGGTGGGTTCCACATTTCTGAGTGAAGACTGTTTGCGGCCCCAATCGACCGCTGGCTCTTGAAAAACCCAAGTTGTTAGGTTATTTTGGAGCATGGTACCGTTTTCCGCGAAGCAGGAATGCGATTTGTCATTTACACGGATGACCACGAACCGGCGCACACACATGTCTATGGAGATGGGGAAGCCCGCATCAATATCCTCGATCTCACCGTGATATCAAACCGGGGAATGAAGAAGCGGGATTTGAGCGTAGCCCTTGCCATTGTTCAGGCGAACAAGCGCCTGTTCATCGAAAAGTGGGAGAGCATCCATGGGTGAAGTTGTCTTTGAAGATCGTCACTACCGAGAAGCTACCGTGAAGGGGGAAGCAGAACGCGCCCGCGCACCCATCCCGGCATCAGCTCGTTTCGATGAGGCATCCGGCCGCATCGTCGTGGATTTCACCAACGGCGCTGCGTTCATGGTGCCTGCCCGATCGATACAGGGCCTGGAGAATGCAACCGTTGCGCAGTTGGCGGAGGTAGAGCTTCTCGGCGAGACCGGCCTGCATTGGGAAAGCCTGGACGTGGATTTTACTATCGCCGGGTTGATGAACGGCATATTTGGCAATGCGAAGTTCATGGACGCGCAGCGCCGAGGCGGTCAATCCCGTTCAACGGCCAAGGTAGAGGCAAGCCGTGCCAACGGTGCCAAGGGCGGACGCCCCCGGAAGAACGGCTAGGCGCTTGCAGATGGCTGGCGCCTAGCCCGGCCGTCACGAGCGTTCAACGACGTTGCCACCTGGACCGAAGACCCAGTCGCAAATCGTTCGCTGCCGCGATAGGCTCCGGCGTGGACAAAACGTCCGCCTGGGGCCCAACCTGGTCTTCTACTGTGGGCAAGGACACGCCCGCAATTTGCGCGTAGTTGTCATCGCAATTCACGGCCGAAGGCAGGCCCGATCCCCAATTCTTCGCGCTTGGCGACTATTCGAAATGCAGGTCCGCTGGGGCAAGTCGAAGCCGCTTTGGGTCTTCCGCAAAAATCTCCGGCATCGGCAATACCCCCGACAACCGACGTTGTAGCGACATTGCTAACGACGGTCCACATTTAGGTAGGTGGCTGGTGTTCATAGCCCCAGCCCTAACTGAAATATGGAATCTAAAGTAAGTATTACCGCAATTCCGCTTGCGACTCCGGCGTTTCGGCGGTCTTCTTGCTGAAGATATTGTCATCAAGGATTTTACAAGTTCGACAGTCGCAAATGCGTTTTTGCTAGTTGAGCCATCAGGAAGCATGATGAGTGAAGGAGATGAAGTCGTAAGGGGTAATTCCGCATCAAGCGAGTTCGAGAGCTTGCACGAAATCGTTAGGAAAGCCCATCAAGTCTTGCCGAAGGAAAAATGGGACAGCCTCGTAGGTGGCGCGGAAACGGAAACAACGCTAAAGCGCAATCGCTTGGCCATCGATTCAGTTGCTTTCAAACCGCGTGTACTGCGTAACGTCAGCTCGATAGACCTTTCCGTCGAGTATTTTGGCCGCACTCTGAGACTTCCGGTATTTCTCGCTCCTACCGGTCCGTTGAACCTATTCGACTCTGGCGCAGGGTCGGCCGCTGCATCAGCGGCGCACGCTTTCGACGTGGGCCACATGCTTAGCTCGGGCTGCACACCGCTTGAGACCGTCGCAGAGGCCGCCCCTTCAGCACTACGAATAGCCCAGCTCTACGTCAGAGGTGACGACACTTTTGTGAACGAGTACGTTGGCCGTGCGCTCGCGTGCGGCTGTGCTGCAATCTGCTTGACCGTCGATAGCGCGGTCCTCGCTCGACGTGACCGAGATATTGCTAATCGCTATCGGATCGCTGGATTGGCAAAGTCGCCGGGTCAGGCCCACCAAGCCAGCCTCGATTGGCGAACCGTCAAGTTGATCAAGAACAACTACGACATTCCACTCGTGCTCAAAGGTATTGCCACGGTCGAAGATGCTCGTATCGCTGTCGATCACGGAGTGGATTGGATTTATGTCTCGAACCATGGTGGCCGTCAACTCGATCATGGCCGAGGTACGCTGGATGCCCTGCCCGAAATCATCGATGCCATAGCCGGACAATCAAAGGTAATGGTCGACGGGGGTTTTTGTCGCGGGTCCGACATTCTAAAGGCACTCGCGACCGGCGCTGATCTCGTGGGACTTGGTCGCATGCAGTGCTACGCGCTTGCGGCGGGAGGCGAGGCAGCAATCGTGCGTATGCTTGAGCTGATCGAAGACGAGATGCTGCGCTCGATGGCTTTGCTCGGTGTCTCAGCCGTCGGCGCATTGGATCGCTCCTATCTCCACCAGGCAGTTTCAGTCACCGTACCAAGCGCCTTAAGCGCATTTCCGCTGATAGATTTGTCGCAAGAATCCTAGAAGTTATCCAACAAGACAGGGTCTAAGGAAATTATTCGACGCACATTCGGAGGGATCATTGGAGAATACCCGTGAGAAAGTGGCCGAAGTTACAGCGACGCTCCGGCGTTCAGGGATTATCTGTGATCTTTTTGGCGGTTGGGCGGAGGAGGTTCTAGGCATTCGTGAGCCCTCTACCCATGGCGATATCGATATGATTTATCGCAGCGAGACCTTCAGGGAATTGGATTCCAAGCTTCGAGGCATTCCTGAGTTCGAAGCGGTTCCACTCAAGCGTTTCCGACACAAACGAGCTTTTCATTTTTATGGCACGTTGTGCGAGGTAACCTTAGTGCAGGAACGAGAGGGGCCTTTCACGCTTTTCTGGGGCGACGTTCATTTCCGGTGGGATATTCCGCTGCTGCACGGAGCCTTGGTGGAGGTTGAGAGGGAGCCGATCTCAATCGTATCCGCAAACAACCTCAAACGATACCGCGATCTCCATAAAGACACGCAACCGCACCGCTGGCCTGATCCGCAATCGTTGGAACCGTCCGCATGAATCCCGAACTCCTGCTGCTCCATGCACTGCCATTGGATGGATCGATGTGGGCAGCCCAGCTCGACCTCCTGCCAGGTGCAACGTATGCGCCAACGCTTTATGGTTTCGGTGATTGCGTCGAAGACTGGGCATCCGAAGCCCTAAAGCTTCCGACCGGTAATAAAGTCATTGTCGTCGGCTGCTCGGTTGGTGGCTCATGCGCCTTGGAGGTTGCTGCACTCGCGCCGGAACGGGTTGCGGCGTTGGTTCTGATAGGGACAAAGGCGGCGCGGCGACTGGATTCCGGGCTTCGTGCAACCTACGCCACTACGCTTCAGGAGATGGGGCTATCGGCTGCATGGCACGAATGGTGGAAGCCTGCGTTTGCGCGGACCACGTCTGCAGCGATCATCGCTGAGGCGGAGAGTATCGTTATGCTTCAGCCCATTGATGATGTACTACGAGGCGTTAGGGCATTCCACAGCCGCCAAAGCCGAGACGATGTCCTTTCCACATTTCCAGGCCCAGTGCACGTAGTAACGGGTGCGGACGACGTCCTGCCCGGACTGGCCGCCAGCTCCAAGCAAGCCGGGATAGCCCAGAACGGCTGTCTACATGTCGTTCCCGAATGCGGGCACTATGTGCCGATGGAACGACCGGAGACAGTAAATTCGATAATCCGTCAATTGATAGATCAAATAGCGACGTGAGCTATTTGCTTGGCGCGTGCTCTTGCGCTTGCTTCAATGTGATTCACTCGGCCAAGGTAAGTCTCGGCGCGAGCTATCGGGTCATGACGATATTGATTTGGCCCAAGCATCTTGTTGTCATTGAGATCGCGTCTATCGAGCAGATTGAAGCTGACACGTTCGAGGCGGCAATTCCATCCTTCCGGAGATCGGTTGGCCCAACCATTCGTGTGGTAGGTCAGCAGTCGGTTGCGCAGCGAGTAACCGCGGTGGTCGAAAGCGATCACGCCATCGGTCACGAAGATATGGTTTCCGGCGAAGCCTTCGCCGGGGATGATGCGCTCAGCATAGAATCCGGGAAGGGGTGCCTCCTTCAAAAACACTCCGGCGAGAATGGCGCACGCCCCGTTTCCGAAGAAGATGCGGTCAGGCAGAGCCCAGCGCCGTACCGGGTCCTTCTTTATGCCAGGCTTCAAGGTGTACAAGTTAGGCGCACCATCTTAATTGAATCGGAGGCCATGAGCGTGATCGATGATCATCGGGACGTCAATCAGATGCCGTCGAAGGAGTGCCACAATCGGGCGTTGCATGAGGCGTGAAGTGCAGACTATATTCCGTCCGCTCTCTTCGCACATCAGTCCATAGGGAAAGCACAGATGCTCCATCATGCGTCGTTCGGCGTTTCAAACATCGAGAAGTCGTACACCTTCTATGATGCGGTCTTGTTGCCTTTAGGCTATTCGAGAGTGTGGGAAGATTTAACGCCAGGCGATGCTGATCAAGCTGTCGGCTACGGACCGCCGGGCTCTGGGGATAAATTCGCCATCAAACTTCGTTCCGGGGCAGCGTCCTCCGCTGGTCCAGGACATCATCTTGCCTTTGCAGCTCCAAGTCGAGAAGCAGTCAGACTATTCCATTCAGCTGCCTTGGCGCACGGGGGGATCGACAATGGCGGGCCAGGGCTTAGACCCCACTACGGTCCCGATTACTATGCGGCTTTTGTCATCGACCCAGACGGCAACCATATTGAGGCTGTGTGCAAGTCCCACGCGTGAACTATATGTGGCGTTGGCACGATATGAAGTTATCCGGGGATTTGCTGTGACACAGATCGGGTAGACTGGGCAGCTAATCCAAGGAGCGTATCCATCTCGCGATGAGTGCGAAGCACAGCTACGGGGACATTGGGCCCATGCTGATCAATTTGCTTGATAAAAAGAGGCGCGTATTTCTTCTCGAAATTCCAGATGTAAGACAAGAACTTGCGATCAGGCAGTGGCTCAGGGCAACCGTCACCCATTGCAGGACGCACTGACCCATAATAACGAGATACAGGCTTCAACAGACCGATCAGTGCAGTACGTCTGGGTACCCGGATCCATAAGACTAGGTCAGCTCGCGGAAGCCTGATGTCGAATGAAGACGCGCCGCTGCCGTCCATGACCCATCGTTCGTGCTGCACCAGATGCGCAATGATGTCTCGTTGTTCAGCTCGATCACGTTCAACCCACCCTGGAAGCCATCGCACATCCCGGTCGAGCGACTGAAATTCGAGGTGACGAAGCTGCGCGACCTTCGCAGATAATGTCGTCTTTCCTCCCCCCGAACAACCAATGACCAAGACGCGTTCGGCCTTGGCCAAAACGCCTGCCGCGTCAGAGACAGAAACATATCGAGGCATCTACATCTCAAACTCGTCGAAGATGCTGAAAGGTAGCGCGTTCGACCTGCTCTTTGAAGTTGCAACGTGCATCACGACAGGTTTCCACACGAACTCGGGGAACGTAGACCCATTGCAACGGTAACACTGCCGCACTGGGATGACATTGGGGCGACCGATGGGGCCGCTCGTAGTCGATCATCTGGGCGGCGCAATGACTACTGTCGAAGGACCGTCGGCAGCTGTTTCGTTTTGCCGACATACACCTCTGAATGACCGGGCCTTCCCTCGGGCAGTTTCATTCCTTCGGGAAACTGGAAAGTAACCGAGTGGCCACCTGCGAGACCAGCAGGATAGTGTGCAAAAGCCCGCATCGCCACATATGTTTCCCGGCCCCGTTCAACGAGAGACCCGTTCTGCAAGAGCTGCAGCAATCCCGCTTGTTGCGGAAGGATCCGGTACGGCTCGGCGATGCGAGTGGCGATAACGTCTTTGGCATCGATATTCACGACGCCACCAGGGCTGAAACTCCTAAGATTGGCAAGAGTTTGCTTGAATTGCATGATGCCGTCTTGTGACGGAAGTCCATCGAGGCTGAAGTCAGGCTTTTTCGCAGACCGACCGTCCTCGACTTCATCGGTGACCGCTCGGAAATCAGAAGGAAGGGCCATACTGAACGAAGTATAGCGTGAAATCATGCCATCGATATCGTGACCGATCAAAGACGTTAGCGCCTGTAGAAATTGGCGCGTTGTTGCGCTTCCGCTCTTGCCTTCAAAGCGACGACTGCATTCTCGATCCGAGACGAGCGTGACGACATCCTTGGGGACGCCCGTGACGCCAACCCCAGTCCATCCTGTACCATAGAAGGTTGTTACTCGCTCGACGTGCCCGGTCAAACGCCAGATCATTGGGGTAAAGGACGATACTGCCAAATAGATCGGCTCAGAACCAGCCGCGATCTCGATGGTTGCGATTTCGGTTACTTCATCCTGGCCAACAATGGAGACGTTCGAAAGAGTGCCTCCTTCATAGGCAGTGATCAGGTACACTTTCTGTCGTGCTGTAGCTTTCGGCAACCGACACTGCCGCTCCAAGCTATCTGCACGGGTGATCATCTCGCTCCGCGCTTGAAGTTCGCGTTTTTCTGTTGGGGATAGGAGACCGTCACCGTCTTTGTCGAAATAGGCGAAAGCTGCTGTTGCGAGTTCCTGAAGCTCGTCGGCTGTTAACTTCCCATCTTTATTGGGATCTAATTCCAGATACTTCTCAAGTTGAATAGACGAGCGGTCGCCTGAGAGATCATCACTCTGGTTCTG
>NZ_LNCD01000057.1 GCF_001542405.1 Rhizobium altiplani | reverse complement strand
AAAAGTTGAGAAAACCGTAAGACCGTATGTCCGTCTTCGTGCCTGAGGTGGCTCGCCCTACACTGGTCTTCCGAGGGTTGCTCGGATAGGCCGAGCCGATCCTCATCACAGGAGGACGAGCCGTGGCAGATTATAAAGAAGCTTTTATAGGAATCGATGTCGCCAAATTAAAGAATGCGATTGCTATCGCTGAATCCGGCCGGGAGGGAGAGGTCCGCTTTTGGGGTGAGGTTGACGCCTCTGATACCAGCATGCGCCGCATCATCCAGCGGATAGCAGCAAAGTTTGACCGAGTTCATTTCTGCTACGAGGCGGGTCCGACCGGATACGGGCTGCATCGGCTTATCCGATCGCTTGGCCATGAATGTGTGGTGGTCGCTCCATCATTGATCCCCAGGAGGCCGGGCGACAGAGTAAAGACGAACCGTCGAGATGCACTCGCGCTCGCCCGGCTATTGAGGGCCGGCGAGCTCACGGCAGTGTGGGTTCCTGATGAGGGCCATGAGGCGATGCGCGACCTCGTTCGCGCTCGAGCTGCTGCTGTCGAGACATTGCGGGTTCACCGACAACAGATCAGTGCCTTTATGCTCAAACACAGTCGCATCTATCCACGCAAGAAGGGCTGGACGATGCGCTACCTGCGCTGGCTGCAGGAGCAACAGTTCGATCATCCGGCGCATCAGATTGCGTTGCAGGAAATGGTCGAGGCGGTGCGCGTCTCGAAAGAGCGCGTCGAACGACTGGAGAAGGTGATCGAGGAGTTCGTCCCAACCTGGTCGCTGGCGCCGGTCATTCGAGCGCTGCAGACCCTGCGAGGGGTCGATCTGATCGTCGCCGTGACATTCGCCACGGAGGTCGGCGACGTAAGCCGATTTGAGAGCCCTCGCCAACTGATGGGCTATCTCGGCCTGGTCCCTGGTGAGCGATCAACGGGTGAGACGGTCAGACGGGGTGGGATCACCAAGGCCGGCAACGGTCGGGTTCGGCACATGCTGGTCGAGAGCGCCTGGACTTATCGGCATCCGCCGAAGGTCGGCACGAGAAAGCTCTACCTCATGGAGCAAGCCCCATCGAAAGTTCGAGAAATTGCATGGAAGGCTCAGAGCCGGCTGACATCTCGATATCGAATGCTCGCCACTCGGGGAAAGCGAACGACAGTGGTTTGCACCGCCATTGCCCGCGAGCTGACCGGCTTCATGTGGGCTGTTGCAAGGGAGGCGCAGGCGATCAAATCATAAGTCGCCGAAGCGAACTTGCACCTCGCGCATGGGCGGAGGCGGGACAACGGCAGGGGAACACCCGTCAGACGCTTTGTGGCCGGCAATTGACCGACGCCCGTAGTAAGATCGGAACAGCCCCGGACGCACAATCGGGAATGCGGTAGCCAACCCGCGCATCAGAGTTTGATCACCGACGTCCTTCAGTTCCGCCTCCACCCATACGCGATCATCATCATGAACAGCGTTCGGTTGGGCGGTCGGTTTCTCGCGCCCAAAGCATTGACAACGGACATCAGAGCGGTGTTCTCAGGCCACGGCTTTGAGTTCGGGCTTTACGGCATAGGCCCAGGGCAGCAGGTCGTCGATCTGGGTATTTGGGTGCCCGTTGACGATCCTGGTGAGGATGTCCGAGAGATAGGTGAGCGGCTCGACATTATTGAGCTTGGCGGTTTCGATAAGCGACGCGATGGTTGCCCAGTGTTCTGCCCCGGCGTCTGAACCTGCGAGGAGTGCGTTCTTGCGATTGAGGGCAATCGGCCTGATGGATCGTTCGACGGTGTTGGAGTCGATCTCAATACGGCCGTCGTCAATAAAGCGGGTCAAGCCATCCCAGCGTGAGAGGGCATAACGAATTGCCTCGGCGAGCTTCGTCTTCTGACTGATGAGGCCGAGTTGTTCGCGCAGCCAGGGAGCGAGGCTGTCGGTGATCGGTCGGCTCTTTTCTTGGCGCGTGGCGCTACGCTCCTCGTGTGCGAGGCCACGTATCTCGTCTTCAATCTTGTAAAGTTCGGCGATGCGTTTGAGCGCCTCGCTGGCAATGGGTGCCGGACCGGCCGCGGCGAGTTCATAGAAGCGGCGGCGAACGTGGGACCAGCAGAATGCCAGTGACACGGTGTTCTTTGCCGCGAGCGGGCGATATCCACTGTAGCCGTCGACCTGCAGAATACCGACGAAGCCGTCGAGATGGGCCATCGGTCGCTCACCTTTACGGTCCGGCGCGTAGACATAAGCGACGCCGGGTGGGTCCTCGCCCTGCCACGGCCTGTCATCCCGCGCATAGGCCCAGAGCTGGCCGGTTTTGGTTTTGCCGCGCCCAGGGTCGAGCACCGGGGCCGTCGTCTCGTCGGCAAAGAGCTTGGACGACGACTTCAAATGATCGAGCAGCCGTTGATGGACAGGACGCAGATGCCAAGCGGCGCGGCCGACCCAGTCGGCGAGCGTCGAACGGTCGAGGTCCCCTGACGCTTGTAGATTTGCGCCTGTCGATACAGCGGCAAGTGGTCGGCATATTTGGAAACCAGCACCTGGGCGACGGTTGCTTCCGTCGGAATGCCGCCTTCGATCAGCCTTGCCGGGGCTGGAGCCTGAACAACGACCTCCTCGCAGGTCCGGCAGGCATATTTTGGGCGGCGCACCACAAGAACGCGGAATTGGGCGGGCACAAGGTCCAGCTTCTCACTGACATCCTCGCCGATGCGATGCAGGTCGTTGCTGCAGCAGGGACAGGCGTGGTCATCTATATCGACCACGATCTCGATGCGCGGCAGATGGGCTGGCAGCGAACCTCTGTTCGTGCGGCGTTTGGCGACCTGCGCCTGTCGAACAGCGGGAGAGGCTTGCTCGTTGTCCTCCAGACCGGCAGCCTCGACTTGCTCGGCCTCTTCAAGCCCAAGCAGGAGCTGATCTTCTGGGAGCGTCTCGGCACGGCGACCGAACCGGTGGCGCTGCAATTCCTTGATGATCTGACGCAGACGGGCGTTCTCCGCCTCGCGCGAAAGCTGTAATGGCCCCATAAATCACCGGACAGGATCTCCCACTTATTAAGTGAGCGAGGTAATGTGCCCATTATGAGCAGTCACAATCCGAAGATAGAGGTTCTTTCCGGCCCGGAGCGGCGGCGTCGCTGGTCGACGGCCGAAAAGCTGGCCATCGACCAGGAGACGTATGAGCCAGACGTGACGGTCAGCATCGTTGCCCGGCGTCACGGCATCCAGCCGAACCAGTTGTTCAATTGGCGCAAGCTCGCCGCCCAAGGGGCATTGACCGCCACCGCATCGCAGGAAGAGGTCGTTCCGGCTTCTGAGTATCGAGCCCTTCAGAACCAGGTAAAAGAACTGCAACGCCTGCTCGGCAAGAAGACGATGGAAGGCGAGATTCTCAAGGAAGCCCTTGAGATCGCCGCCGGCCCAAAAAAACACTTGTTGCGATCGCTGTCCTTGCCGAAGGGCACTTCTCGATGACGGCGGTATGCGAGACTTTAAGTGTTGCGCGGTCGAATATCGCAGAGCGGGTGAAGCAGCCTTCTTCCAAAGCCCGTGGACGACCTCCACTGGCTGATCGGGAGCTGGTGGAGGAGATCGAAGCGATCATTGCCGATATGCCGACCTATGGATATCGCCGTGTTCACGCCATCCTACGCCGCAGCGCCTGCCGCGAAGGACGCTCATGGCCAAACGCCAAACGCGTCTATCGCGTGATGAAGCTGCATGGATTGCTTCTCCAGCGTCATACCGGTGCGATCGATACGCGCCGCCATGACGGACGTGTTGCCGTTGAGCGCTCAAATCTTCGCTGGTGCTCTGACGGCTTCGAAATCGGCTGCGACAACAAAGAGAAAGTGCGCGTTGCCTTCGCTCTCGACTGCTGCGACCGGGAGGCCATCGCCCATGTCGCGACGACCGGGGGTATTAAGAGCGAGGATGTTCAGGACCTCGTCATCACGGCCGTAGAGAACCGCTTCGGCCGCATCAATATCCTTCCAAAGCCAATCGAATGGCTCACGGACAACGGCTCGTGCTTCATTGCTAAAGATACGAAATCGCTACTGCGGGAGATCGGCATGGAGCCCTGCTCGACGCCGGTTCGCAGCCCCCAATCCAACGGAATGGCCGAAGCCTTTGTCAAAACCTTCAAACGCGACTACGTCTCGGTCAATCCCATCCCCGACGCTGAAACCGTCATCGCCCAGCTGCCTTTGTGGTTCGAGCACTACAATCCTGTTTCATAACGCCCATCTTTCTATGTTGTTGAAGAGAATAAGCTTTCCTGATCTGGAGACGATCCTGTGGGGTGTCGAGGGTTTTGCCGGGCACGATTGAGGATCTGACGTGCTTGTGGAGTCGCGATTCTTGAACGGCTGAAGATCCATGGGCCATCGGGTAGCGGATGAGCCCCCTCAATCTCGCCGGCCTCGGCCGCCAGACGCAGCGTCTTTGGTGTTATCCCGAGTAACTTCGCCGCACCGCTCAGATTAAGCCACGGCTCGACACCGTCGATCTGGGGACGGAAGACCGGAATCTTGCGATATGACCTCAGCGCAGTGACCCGCTCCCGTGTCCAACGATTGCCATTGCCGGTCGTCAGTCCATTGCGATTGAGGACACCGGCAATCACATCGTCATTGGCAATAAGGACGAGCTGTCGCACAGCGTCGACGATGTCGTCAGGCGTCGCGTTTCTTTGCCCGCGGCGCCGTTTAGGCAGGCGCAGCTCGGTATGGACGCCACCAACCCAATGAATGACGAGGACGATCTCAGAGGTTCCATCATCGAGATCGGCGACCACTTCATTGATGAGCGTGCGCACGATGCGCTTCTTCAGCCTTGCATCGGTTGTCGGCGCCGTCCAGACGATGCGAAGATTCCCCGCAAGTGCGGTTACCTGGGAAGCGGACATGGGGAATGGCTGCGGCGCAACTGTCCGATGTTTGGCAATCTTGGCCTCAATCTCGCCGACACGAGCGAGCGCTTTGTTCCAGCGTGCTTCGAGCTCCGACGTCACCAGCCTATTCTCCGGATCGGCCGCGTCGTATTGCCGGAAGGCCCGGTCGGCGACATAGCGCGCTGCCTCGAGGTCGCGCAGCAGGGCATCCTGAACCCGGTCGCGTTGGCTGGCCATATTCCGTTCCGCCTCGATGGCGGCGGCAATGGCTCCCGGTTCCACCACCCCTAGCAGCGCCTCTTCGATCGCGTCATCGACCCGCAGACCGCCGAAAGCAATGCAGCGGGGCTCGCCATTGTCGAGTAGACCACGCCAGCAGGAATAGCGCGGAATGTTATGCTTGGCTCCGGTGTACCGGACCGTCAGCTTCCGACCGCACCTCTTGCAACGGAAAAGGCCGGCAAGCAGAGCGTCACCATGTTTCGGCGCTCCGTGATGGCGGCTAGCCGGCATATTATCGCTGACCATCTTGCGGATCTCCTCCGCCCGTTCCCAACTGACGTAACCTTCGTGTGCATCCGGGATCAGCGCCAACCATTCATCACGCGTCTTGCGGCGAATTCCAGATCGGCCATCGTATCGGGGCACGGAGCGACTCTTACCATAAGCGTACGCTCCGCCGTAGATCGGGTTCGCAATCATCCGGTGGATGGTGGCATAATTTGGCCTTCGCCAGATGACGTCACCATTGGCGTACCTGACCGGCAGGTCCAGCCCCTGCTCGAGGAACCATAGTAGAGCCTGCCGCGCACTGCCGAGTTCGGCAACCTTGTTGAAGACGAGTGCAATGGCTTCCTGGATGCGTCGGTCGGGATCCTTCTCGATCCTGTCACCGGCCTTTACGAAGCCGACCGGAACAGTAACGACGAGTTCACCGCGGCGAGCCTTCTCATAGCGGGCGGAAAGGGAACGCTGACGCAAGAGATCGAGTTCATACTCGTTGAGGCTGCCCTTCAAACCCAAGAGCAGGCGGTCGTTGCCCTGGCGGGGCGCATAAACCGCTTCCTGGTCGACCAGGACCGTATCAACAACACGGCACATCTCGATGAGTTGTTGCCAGTCCCGGCTGTTCCGGGCGAAGCGCGATACCTCACGTGCCGCCACGGCGCCGACCTTTCCAAGGCAGACTTCCGCCACCATCCGGTCAAATCCAGCGCGGGTCACGCCGCCGGCGGCCGAACGACCAAGGTCGTCATCCACCGTCTCTATATGTGACCATCCAAGCGCGGCCAGCCGGTCGCGCATGGCGTACTGGAGGGCGCTACTTTCGCGATTGTGGAGGACCTGGTGAGCCGAGGACTGCCGAACATAGAGGATGGCCTTCCGCTCCAGATGATGCGGCCCGATCTTCTCATGCATCATGACCGGCATCCTTCTGCTGGGAGGCACGCCCGCAGTTTGCGTGATCGACGAACAGCCGCACGATGAGCACCGTCAGCGCTTGGCGGGTCTCCTCTGGCAACTCCAGCCATTGCGGCGTCCCTGCCTTCTTTCCCCGCTGTGGAACCGAAAACAGATCGAACTGGTATGTCATGGACTGGCAAGGCATGGACATCTCTCCGACTCGTTTCGTGAGAGGCCAATGCTGCGCCCATTACCGCAGATTGCGATGAGGCATCGGCGTCTTCCAGTAACTTTGCCAAAGCATGCAGGCTTGAGAGATCGACGTAAGGAACCGGCGGGCTGCGCCAATATCCGCTCACGGAGCGGTCGAACATCCATGCTGGGACTTCAAGAAGTCGATCAGAAGAAGAACCAGAAAGGCTGCAGCGGAAAATATGCGTCCCTTTGGACAGCGCCTCATGGACGTGAACAAACCGCCCGGACCAGGGATGCCACGGATACAAAAGCTCGCGAACCTCGGTCCCGTGGGTGTTCTGTCGTCGTGTTGTA
>NZ_LNCD01000056.1 GCF_001542405.1 Rhizobium altiplani | reverse complement strand
CATTCACAAGAAATTCGGGGATGTGGCCGATATTCGGGAATACAAGACGCCCCCTGAGCACGATCTTGACTTGACGGCCGGTCGAATTGACGTGGCATTCGATGATGCGACCTATTTCGGATCCGCCTTGGCGAAGCCTGACAATGCAGATCTAGCTTTTTCAGGCCCCGAAGTTGGTGGACCCATTTGGGGCGGCGGGCAGGCCTTGGCATTCCGCACAGATGACGCGGACCTCAAAGCTAAATTCGACGGCGCAATTCAAGCGGCATTGGCCGATGGCACCGTCAAGACGCTGGCTCAGAAGTGGTTCAAACGCGACGTGAGCCCGTAACTCGGATCACGCTTCAGCTGCCCTTGCGTGGCCAAATCTACGGAAACTGTAAATGAGCGACCTATTCTTGCTTGGATTTGGCAACGGCGGCTGGGGCGGTTTGCTGCTTCAAGCGGCCATCATGACGCTTGCTGTGACGCTTGCATCGCTGATCATCGGGGCAGTCCTTGGCGCGCTGATCGCCTGGGCCAAGCTCTCGCGATCACTGCCCGCAAGCCTGTTGGGCGAGTGCTACACCGTCGTCTTTCGCGGTGTGCCGGAACTATTGATCATCTATCTCTGCTATTTTGGCGGGTCCTCACTTCTTAGCGGCATATTCCATATGAGCGGCGGTGCAGGCTTTGTCGGGATCCCGCCGTTCGTTGCCGGCGCATTTGGCGTGGGCCTGATCTGTGCTGCGTATCAGGCCGAGGTCTACAGGGGCGCCTACCTCGCCGTCTCGAAGGGTGAAATCGAAGCAGCCGTTGCCATCGGCATGCCGCGCCTGCTGAGGCTACGCAGGATCCTGATACCGCAAGTCATGCGCTTTTCCCTGCCAGGCCTCAACAACGTTTGGCAGATGAGCCTTAAGGATTCGGCACTGGTCTCGGTCACCGGCCTGGCGGAAATCATGAGGACCACCGACGTTGCTGCCCGCACGACGCGTGAATACTTCCTTTTTTATGTAGCGGGGGCGGCGCTGTACCTGATGTTGACAGCAGTATCGAACCAAGTTGTTGAAAAAGCTGAAAGCGCGACAGACAAGGCCTTTACGCCTCGCACGGAAGAGGCGTGAACATGGATCTCGTCTTTCTTGAGCAGGTTATGCAGGCCCTTCTCGAGGTGCTGCCTGTGACTGTCGCCCTTTTCGCGATCTCGGTCACCGCCGGAGGCCTCCTGGCGCTACTGCTGACCTACCTGCGTGTCAGCAACAACGCTGCCGCTCGCGGCTTCGCACGATCCTATATATTCGTATTCCGTGGATCACCGCTTTTGATGCAGATGTTCCTGCTCTATTACGGGCTCGGACAATTTCCGATCGTCCGCCACAGCGTGGTATGGCCCATTCTTAGGGAGCCATTCTACTGCGCTTGTATCTCGTTGGCATTGTGTACGGCGGGTTATACTGCCGAAGTTTTCCGCGGGGGACTGCGCGCGGTGCCCCCCAAGGAGGTCGAAGCGGGCAAGGCCTACGGCATGTCCGGGTTCCTCCTCTTCCGGCGCATAGTCGGACCGATCGCATTTCGTCATTGTCTACCGGCTTACTCAACCGAACTTGTTTCTATGATGAAGTCGACTTCATTGGCCAGTCTGGTGACGGTTTGGGAGGTCACCGGAATTGCAAACAAGATGATCAGCTCGACATACCGCACCTTTGAAATTTTCTTGTGTGCGGCGGCCATATATCTCCTCTTGAACTTCCTCTTGGTCCAAGCGCTCGGGATGCTCGAGCGGCGTCTGTCTCCGCACTTGCGGGCTCGACCCACCGGCGTTGAGACAGTTCAAGCTCTTTGATGGAAAACCAATGACACAGAACAGAAATGCAGCATTGATCGTAAAGGATCTCCGAAAATCTTTCGGTTCGCACGAGGTTCTCAAAGGCATCTCGCTCGAGGCTCATCAAGGTGACGTGATCTCGATCCTCGGATCAAGCGGATCGGGGAAGAGCACGTTTCTGCGCTGCATAAACATGCTTGAGACCCCAAGCACCGGGACGATTACGGTCGGTGGCCATACGATCCTCATGAAGACCAAACGGGATGGAAGTAGCGAGCCGGCTGACCGTCGCCAGGTCGACGCGATCCGCGCGGAACTTGGCATGGTTTTCCAGAGCTTTAATCTCTGGTCCCATATGACAGTTCTTGAAAACATCATCGAGGCGCCTGTTCACGTTCTCCGAAGGCCGCGAAGCGAATGCGTTGCTCAGGCTGAGGAGCTCTTGGAGAAAGTGGGCCTCGCGGAACGGCGCAACTACTACCCAAGCCACTTGTCGGGCGGGCAGCAGCAACGCGCGGCGATTGCCCGTGCCTTGGCCATGAACCCGAAAGTCATGTTGTTTGACGAGCCTACCTCCGCCCTTGATCCTGAATTGGTGGGTGAAGTCCTCAAGGTGATGCGTGGGCTGGCTGAGGAAGGCCGAACCATGCTCGTCGTCACCCATGAGATGGCCTTTGCCCGCAACGTGTCCAATCGCGTGCTGTTCCTCCATAAAGGTGAAGTCGAAGCCGACGGCACCCCGGACGAATTGTTTGGCAATACGCGCTCCGAACGTTTCAAGCAGTTCATCGCCTCAAGCGCCCACTAACATCTGCAAAGGACATCCTCATGAGCGTTCTAGTCCTCGGCTGCGGCAATATGGGCGCAGCCATCGCCTCCGGCGTCGATCAAAACGGGCACGAAGATGTCGTCGCGGTCGATCCTGACGCACAGCGCGCGAAATCGCTTCTGCCGCCAGGCAGCCGGGTGCAGGTGTTCTCAGACCTTGCCCAATTAATGAAGCGGCGCTTTGACCTTATCATCCTCGGCGTCAAACCGAACTACATCGGCGACGCATTGCAGACTTGTCAGGCCAGCCTTGCTGAGGCGCCGATGGTTTCCATTGCCGCTGGCGTCAGCCTGGCAACGATGAGAGAGGTTGCGGGCCAACACGCAAGGCTGATCCGCGTGATGCCCAATCTTCCCGCTTCAGTAGGGGCGGGGATGACCGTGGGATATGCGGATAACCTGGTAGATGGGGAGGTTTTAGAGCGCGTCGAACGCGTCTTTGAAGCCGTTGGGCGCTTCCACTGGGTCTCTGACGAACACGACATCGATAAAGTCACGGCCGTTGCCGGCAGCGGACCTGGATATGTGTTTGCCTTCACGCAACACCTCGAGGCGGCTGCTGTGGAGATCGGCTTGCCGGCCGAACTGGCGGCGGCACTCGCTCGGCAGACCGTCGTGGGCGCTGGTCGGATGCTCGAGCGCGATCAACGCAGCGCGATTGATCTGAAGCGGGCCGTAACCAGTCCCAAAGGAACGACAGAGGCGGGCCTCTCGGTACTTGAAGGGCCAAAAGGGCTCCCTGCGCTGCTCGATCAATGCGTTAGGGCAGCAGAACAGCGCGCGATCGAGCTTCGGTAAATCAGGATGCCTGGCGCGGGTCCGAGAAGATGGCCATAGGCAGATCAGGTTGAAATTGCCCCCATGCCACGGCCTCGCCGGAGCGCTTATGCCCGCGGCGAGGGCTCAAGATTGGCGAGGCCCAGGCGGCACCGCGCTCAACTTGCAACAGCTTACTTCCGCGAGGAGAATGAAAATTGAATACGGCAGTGAAAATTGCGACGTCTGAAGATTAACAATTCTCGTTTCTCGACAGCGTCGAAGCGTATATGGACCGCGCACTCGCGCAGTTGCCGCTTCCAGAGGGACTTGCAGAGCGCATAAAGGCTTGCAATTCCACCTATACGGTTCGCTTCGGCGTTTGGCTAAGGGGGCGAATGTATTCCTTCACGGGCTGGCGCTCCGTCCACAGCGAGCACGTTGAGCCTGCAAAGGGTGGCATCCGCTATGATCTTGCGTCGAACCAAGAAGAGGTGGAGACGTTGGCGGCGCTGATGAGCCTCAAATGCTCGTTGGTGGACGTGCCCTTCGGTGGCTCGAAAGGAGCGCTGAAGATCAATCCCAAGGATTGGGAAGTCCACGAACTCGAGCGCATAACCCGCAGATTTACACAGGAGCTCGCAAAGTGCAGCCTTATTTCGGCAGGGCGAAACGTGCCCGCACCGGATGTTGGTACGGGTGAGCGGGAAATGGCGTGGATGGCGGACGAGCACAAACGGACCGGGCCATCGGACATCGTCAACGCGCCGCATGCGTCACCGGAAAACCGCTGTCTCATGGCGGTATCGAGGGTCGCACCGAAGCCACCGGGCGAAGTGTGCAATATGCCATTCATTGTTATCTGCGAGATCCCTACAGCAATGGCATCGGAGGAAACCGTGACCTCGCGAAGATGACGGTGGCCGTCCAGGGCTTTGGCAATGTGGGGTTCCATGCTGCGAAGTTCCTCAGCGAGAACGACGGGGCCAAGATCGTTTGCATCGTAGAGCGCGACGGCTATCTCCGGAATGATAAGGGACTGGACGTTGCGGCGGTGAAGAGCCACCAGTTGGAAACCGGTAGCATTCTTGGTTTGTCGGCGCCGACAGCCATCCCGACAGCACCCGCGGCCTCGAAGTAGAGTGCGACATCCTCATTCCGGCGGCCATGGAAAACGCAATCACGCCCTCAAACGTTGGCCGTATTCGCGCCAGGTTGATTGCTGAAGCCGCCAATGGCCCCGTCGCGTTCGCCGCCGAAAAGGTGCTGTTGGAGAAGGGTATTGTCGTCCTCCCCGATCTTTTCGTGAACGCGGGGGCGTCATTGTATCCTATTTCGAGTGGGTCAAAAACCTGACGCACATCCCGTTCGGTCTCGTGGAGCGCCGGCGCCGGGAGCGCCAAAATCATCAGATCACACAAGCCCTGGAGACAATGACTGGAAAAGCTTTCCCGGAGGAGATGCGAGACGAATTCCTTGAGGGCGGATCTGAGATCGACTTGGTATGCTCCGGTCTGGATGATGTCATGCGCGGCGCTTACGAGAATATGTCGAGGACACTGCGCGATTTTCCCGACATCAAGGATTTGCGGACGGCCGCCTATCGGATCGCGTTGAACCGCATCGCAGAAGCCTACAAGGCAATTGGTATTTGAGTTTCGCGGTCGGCACGAGAGGTGAGGGAACTGCAATTCCCCCGACGAAGTGAGCGCTGGCCTGAAGCTCGCGCAGGAGACCGGGCGAACGCAAAGTCGCCCGCGCTGCATCTCGTTGCCGACACTGAAGATGCTCTTTGAATTGCGGTGAGCATGACCGAGCGTTGACCCCGAGACCTGGGTGCCACGTTGGCTCCCAGACACCTAATCTGGCGAGCGTTCATGACGACGTTGAAACTATCGCCCATGGAGAGATCGTGCCTTCGCTGGGTATTACTCTGCTGGAGCGTGCCGGAGATCGCCATGCTTGAAGGCAAGGCTGAGGGGGAAATCCAATCATGCCTGGATCGAGCGCTCCAGCGCCTTGGCGCGACCTCGCTCGATGATGCAATCGTCAACATGATGAACTCAGCCAATTAAACGCTCGCTGTCATGACCACGACAGCACCCGACCGATGCAAGGGAGCCTCCAATGATGCAAGTGAGAGATAGAAATCACGATTGCAGGTTTTGAATACGACGATATACCCTCTGTAGCCTCTATTCTGGAGAGCAGTTCATGCATCCGTTTTGGATTTAAGATGAAATATCGGCACTTTCTCTTCGATCTCGACGATACGCTGCTCGATTTCAAGGCGTCGGAGCGGCTGTCTTTTAGCCGGGCCTTGTCGAGCTTGGGCATCGACGGCGAAGGCGAGCCATTGTTTGCCGACTATCAGAGGGAAAACATGCTGCTCTGGTCGGAGTTCGAGAAGGGAACCGTCCGAAAGGAAACTTTGAAGGTCGAGCGGTTCCGGCGGATTTTCGTGCGGCATCGCATAGATGCCGATCCGGAAACCGCCAGCGCACTCTATCTGCAATTCCTGCCTGAAACTGTCGTGCTGGTGGAGGGCGCGGCCGACGTCTGCGCGAAACTAGCAGCGGTAGGCGAGGTCGGCATCATCACAAACGGGATTGAGGCAGTCCAGGCGAAGCGCACCGCAAACTCAGGCCTTGCGCCCTGGCTCAGCTTCGTCGCGACTTCGGAGAAGTGCGGCTTTGCCAAACCGGACATTCGCTTCTTTGAACACGCGGCGAGCAGGTTCCGGACTTTCGACAAGCAAGAAGCAATAATAGTCGGTGACCGACTGGATGCGGACATTCTTGGGGCGAACCAATTCGGCATCGAAAGCTGCTGGTTTAATCCTCTCCGCGCAGAGAACCGGAGTTCGGCGGTACCGACGATTGAGGTCGCACGGCTCGTCGAAATTGTCGATCGACTTGCCGGCGGATAGAGCCGGCCCGCCGCCAAGCGAAGGTTCGAACGATGGAATCTGCCTGAGGCAAACAGAAATGTTCTCCGCGACTGTCCGAGCTTGATTGGGCTACCCGGAAAACGATCGAGCGCCCTGCTCGTTCGGCGCCGGCCGATCGGCAATGTCGAAGACGGCCGCATTGTCCTGGACTTCCCGCAAACCCTTGTAGGAGGCATGACGAAGGTTGCCGTCATGGGTCCAGCCGCGGAACTCGATTTCGGCGATCAGGGCCGGCTGGGCAAAGACGAAGTTCTTGCCTTTGAGAGGCACGACCGGCCTCGCCGTCTTCAGCTTGTCGAGGGTCTTGCGCAGGTACTCGGCATCTCTAGTGTTGAAGCCAGTGCTGACGGAGCCGACATAGGTCCAGTCATATCCGTTCCGTGCCGCAAGGAGCAGGCTGCCGATGCTGCCGCGCGCCGAAGCCGACTGTTCATAGCCGACGACCATGAAGCTCTCGCTTTGGATGCACTTGATCTTCAGCCAATCGCCGGTGCGCCCGGAGCGATAAGGGCGGTCGCGATGCTTGGCGATGATGCCTTCAAGCCCCGCCCGACATGCGTGCTCCAGCAAGACATCGCCGTCCACCGCCATCTCCTGCGACAGGCGAACCGCGCCCTCGCTCGTCGGTGAAATCAGATCTTCCAGCAGATGCCGCCGCACCGAAAGCTCGGTGCCGGTCAAGTCGTGGCCGTCAAGATAGAGAAGGTCGAACGCATAGAGGATTGCCTCGCCTGACGCCTTCTTGCCGCCGCGGCCGCCAAGCGAGCGCTGCAGCGCCCCGAAGTCGGAGCGGCCCTGATCGTCAAGGACGACGGCTTCGCCGTCAATAATAGCGCTGTTCACCCCAAGTGCACGCGCCGCATCGACAATCCCCGGAAAGCGGTGCGTCCAGTCGTGCCCGCCGCGCGTGATGTCCTTCACACCCTTCCGATCGATATGGAGCGCCAGACGGTATCCGTCCCATTTCACCTCGAACAGCCAGTCGGCTCCCTTCGGTGGTGTCGGCTTCAGAAGCGCCAAGCACGGCCCGATGCGCTCGGGCATCGGATCGAAGGGCAGGCTTGGTTGGGCGGGATCGCGCTTTCGACCGGGCGCGACTGAAGGGCCGAGCCGGATTCGTCGAGCAGCGGCATCGAGGCTTTGCGTCCTGTCTTCATCTTGTCGATTGTTTCCCCGAACCTCGTTCGTTCTCGATGGACTTGCGCAACGCATCCATGATGTTGATGACATTGCCCGTCTAAGCTTCAGCCCGGTCCTTCGGCTTGGCCTTCGACGGTTTCTTCAATTGCTTCTTCTTTGTGTTGATGATGTCAAGCAGCGTCTCCTGCACCGGATCGGCGACCATCTTCGGGCTCCGGTGCTGGGTCTGTTTCTTGATCAATTGTTGCACGAGCGACCATCAGCTCCGCTTCGGCTGTTCGTCATCGATTGCCGCAAAATAGTTCTCCTCATCCCGCACTTCGTCACCATAGCGCAGCGTTCAGAGCAAGATACCCTTGCCGCGTGGCTCGAGCATGACGGCGCGCTCCCGCTTGCGAAATTCTTGGTGCTTTCCGCGCCACGTTTTCGAGTTCGTCATCCTCCAGGAGGACATAGTCATTTTCGCCGCGCTGGTACCCTTGGCCCGGCCGCTGGTGCAGTGGCAGCGGCTCGTTTCGATGCGGTGCCAGCGACCACGCCAGCGCTTTCTCGAAGCGCCTGCAGCAGGTCGCTCGGCTGCGAGGGCTTGGGCGCCTTCTTCTTCGGCAGATTGCGGCCTTCGATCTTCACCAGTTCGGCCACCGCTGCCTCATAGCGATCATCGAACTCTTACAAGCGGGTTATCGACGATATCGGCGGCTTGGACCTGTTTCAGGCGCTCTTGGCGACGCTGCGCCAGATCGCTGATCGGCAGGGGACCGACATCGCCACGGTCGCCAGCGCTGCGATGCTCGGCCCGGCCGGTTGTTGCGGCGGTCATCATAGGCGCGCACAACCGCTCGCATCTGGCCTCGAAGATCGCCGTCTCCGACGTCGTCCTGAACTGGACCTCCTCGCCGGAGTGCTGGCGCAAGCGACGGAGCTCAAGGCGATGTCTATGGGCTGGAGCGCGCGCAGGGCAACGACAATCGCATCCGCACTTCATAGTTGGCTTGGTTTGAGGCCCGGTCGCCGATCAAAGTTGAAATAGTTGAATGAGAAACGCCTTACCTTACTGCGTCCGCACCAATTCCAAAGTAAGCTAGCTCGATCGGAAGAGAGCTGCCCCTATACCTCGCTGACCCTACACCGCTCAATTGATCAAGCACGCAGATCTCCTCAAATGCACGCGTGCGGAGCGCCGAGTTGTTCTAGAAGGTCTTTTCAATGCGGGCGAGGGGAGCACACAATGCCCCGCATGGCGGGTTGCGCCATCAAAGCAGCGGCTTATTCTCATGCGCTCGCCATACCCCTCGGCACATTTTAAAGCATCGCAGCGGCCGACATTAAAACAGTCAAAGCCGAGATTCTTTGTTGAACCGGTCCTCGGAAAGTTGGTCTTGTGTATGTTGAGACTTCGCTTTGCCATCGAGCGACCCCGCAACGCCTTATTATCCAGGATCGACGCCGTCTGCTGCGGCCATTTCAACCGCAACAGATTCATCCATTGATTGCGGTCCGTCAAGCATAACTGCCGTAAGTATTAGGCCATTTGAAATCGTGAAGCGGCCGCGGAGCTCCCATGGACAATCTTTTGCCGGCACGCACGTGTGTGGAAGCTGAGCGATGAATGAGCCGTCGTCCGGAATGATGGTGACCAGGGCATCCTCGAAGTCCAGCCATTCACGTGTAAGCGGAAACCAGGCCTTGAAGATGCTCTCCTTAGCGCTGAAGAGCAGCCGTCCCCAATTGACATGCCCGGATGCATTCGCGATCCAATGTCGCTCCTCGTCTCTCGAAATGAGCGACAACACGCCTGAAGGCAGATCCGCATCGACTTCTGCATCGATTCCAAGCGCAATGAAGTCCTTCTTCATGGCCACCGCCGCTGCACAGAATCCGACGCAATGAGTTATGCTGCCAACGATTCCAGACGGCCAAAGCGGTTCCCTGTTAGGCCCGCTTGGGACCGGACAAGACGGAAAGCCAAGTTTGCACAATGCCGCCCTGGCGCATGCCCGCCCGATGGAAAATTCACGCCTTCTGCCTTTGACCGCTGTGGCAATTGCACTCTCTTCTTCGGCCATCACTTGGATTTCGGGGCCGTCATTTGCTCGAGAAGTTTGCACAGCAACATTCGGCGGGAGCAGCTTTTCTAGCATGAGATTTCCTCTCATTCGAGCATGTTCTACTTGTTCGGGAACTCGCCCAAAATCGTGCTCGCGGATTGGCGCATCTCGCCCTCGGCGTATTGCCAGGGGTAAGCATGACCCTCGTTTTCGGATTGGCTGGTCAATCCCAAGCGGATCCGTAATCATTGCCAGTTTGCATCAACTCTCAGCCTTAACCAAGCGATCGCTGGAAACGAGCATTCCTTTGAGATCGCCGAACTGCCTGACTATGACAAACACCGCGAGCAGCCCGGCCCCGAGCTCAGCAGTTGCCTGGCTGATTAATAGTCCTTTGAAGCCCCAAATTGAGGGCAACAGCAGTATGGCTGGCACGAACAGATATCCTTGCCTCGCGAAGGAAACGACCGCACTCAGACGTACTTTCCCGAAAGACTGAAGCATCGTTATCGCCACATACTGAACACCAAAAAGCCCGAAAAAGAGATGGAACATGATGCAGGTCGAGATAGCGATTTCAGTCATGTCCTCGCTACTGCTGAAAAGTCGGACGATTGGCCGAGCAAAAATCACGACCACAGCAGAAAAGGTAACTGAAAATGCAACCGCTATGGAAAGCATGAACTTCGCGGCCCTCTGTACTCGAGCGAAATCCTGTGCTCCCCAGCTGAAACCGAGAACCGCCTGGGAGCCTATGCATAGGCCCATGATCGGGAGGGCCCCGATTGTCAACAATCGTGCAGCTATGCCCACAGCGGCAACGGAATTGTCGCCGAATTGTGCAGCTGCCCTGTTCAAGAGCACGAACGCAAGAGCAGACAAAATACCTGTGATGGTTGCAGGCGCGCCGATGGCGGCGAGCTGTTTTACGCGGCCATCCCCCAAAGTTATGTAGGAGATGCGGACACGGACAACTCCCAATTGTTTCACGAAATATAGAATGTAAAGGCCAGTGGCGGCGAGCTGCGCCAAAAATGTTGCGAGCGCCGCCCCACGAATTCCGAGATGCAGGGAAAAAATCAGAATCGGATCGAGCAGGGCATTCAGCGCAAAAGCCGTAATCATGGTCCACATGCTGAAGCGTGTATTGCCCTCAGCCCTCGCGACAAACCCGCTGACCACATTCAACAACATCAGAGTGTAACCAAATAGGAGCGTTGATGCGTAGTCGAGTGCGGCTGGCATTATTGTCGGACTGCCGCCGAGCAAAGCGAGAACATCGCGCAAACCGAAAAGCAGAGCGCCGGTAAGTGTCACTCCGATCGGGGCCGCTAGAGCGAGCGCCAAGCTCGCCCCGCGATTCGCCTCCAAGGAATTGCCTGCGCCAAGATTGCGCGACACGAACGATGCCGTGCCGATGCCGATCCCCTGCCCGACTGCGGTGAGCAGGACGACCAAGGGCAAAGCTATGCTGACGGCGGCGATAGCCTGCGCGCCGAGCCTTCCAACAAAGATTGCATTCACGAACTGCTGAAGTGCATTGATCGACAAACCGATAATGCAGGGAATGGCAAGCCGCATGATGAGGCTGGAAACCCTGCCGTCCAACAAACTGGTATCCTCCGCCCGCGAAGCCATGCGCTCTGCTTTGCTCTTCATCGATCGCTCCGGCAGGCTCATCTGTAGTTGGCCCGTTGTGCGGGCTCTCCTAATGCATCGACAGTCTGGAGGAGTTCGTCGCGGAAGATTGTGCAGAGATCGCGGGTCGTTTCGAAGCCGACTTGCCGTGGATCATATCTCGTTTCGATTAGTAGTTCGCCCGATTGGTATCCGATGCGAAACCAGAAGAGGTAGTTCATAACTGACTGATCCATATCTTCGCCGAGCCACAATGGATCTGGATCCTTACATAGCAGACGGCGGGGATAATGATGTTGCAGCCTAGCTCGATAGTTTAGCCCGATGCGGGGTAACGGCAGACGATCGATCCGATCGCGCAAAGCGGGGTTCTGGTTCAAGAACTTCAGAGCACGGAAACCTATGCCTTGGCGCGGCAGTGAGCTGCGTTGCCGATATATGGAGCGGGCGCGGTCCAGGCGAGACTCCATTCCGCTAAGGAATAACGGAAGCGGCACCAGTTCACCGACGTAACCAATGATTTGAGACGGGTCGATATCCTCGAATAGATGTCCCCTCGTCGAGGTGAGGCTGTCAATCCAGAGGGAATAATTTCCAAAAGCGCGGCCAAATGCCCCCGAAATAGCCGCCAGCACGAGATCAAAATCCTCGCAATGTGCAGACCTCGCCGCAACCTTGAGAAGTTTCCCCGTTGTCTCCTCATCGATCCTTAGATGATATGTCGCCTGGTCTTTCCAGAGTGGCGTGCAGAAGTCTTCATCGATATGCTTCTCCGAGGCTGCATGATGGAGGCGTTTGGCCGTTTCGGCTGAAAAGCGCGCCGCACACGATCCGGCGTCGCTCACACCCATGTCAAATCGCTCATATCGAATGCCTTCCCAGTGCTCGAGCTCCGTTTCGGCTTCGCCATTCGCGTATTTGTCCAAACGCTTCAGCCATTGGGTCAGGGTCGTGTTCTCTGTAACCGCTCCGGTTTGGCCGGCAGCAAACGACTTGTAAGCTGCGTCCAGTGCATTCAGGAACAGTCTGTATCCGACTCCGTCTGCTACGAAATGATGCAGCAGAACGAGCAAATAGTAATCGCCGCTTTCCGACGTCCGGAAAGTTGAGACCCTGATAAGGGGTGTGCGACCGTCAAATCGAAACGAGCGCTGACGCTCCGCACAGGAGCGCTCAATGACCGCGCGTTGTTCCGATGTGTCTACACCGACAAGGTCTATTTCCTCGACGAGGGCTCGGGGTATCGATCCGATCGCCTGAGAGAGGCCGTTCTCTGTTTGCACGATTCGGAGCCTCAGTCCTTCCTCGCGGCCGATGATATGCGCAAGCGCATGTTCAAGAGTGGAGACATTCAAGAGGCCGGCGGGCATGAAGAAGAGATCGCCGATGTTGTAGTGATCGCCAATTCCGACACGACTGTTCCAATGTGAGACTGCAGGGGTCATTGGCAGCGGTTCATCGGAAACGGGCTCGGCATAAGTCGTGGCCGGGGACTGGTGCGTTGCGAGTTCGCGGATTGTTGGTGTCCGGTGCAGTTGGCTGACGGTCAAGTTCAGTCCCGCTTTACGCGCCAGTGTAACGCACCGCACGCTGAGGAGCGAATTTCCGCCGATATCAAAGAAGCTATCATCAATGCCGACAGATTTGGCGCCCAACAGCTCGTGCCAGATATCGGCAAGGAGTCGCTGCCTCTCCGTTCGCGGCTTAGCGGATTTGGTCCTTCGCATCTTGCGGGACGAGACGGAAGAGAGACGAGACCGATCTATCTTCCCGCTCGCGGTGAGCGGCATACGATGCACGATCCGAACATCCGACGGGATCATGTAGGAGGGCAGTGTCTGCCGCAGGTGGTTCACGATGGCTCCAGAGGTCAGGCCGTCGAAAGCTGGGACCACAAGGGCAACCAGTCGCCGATCATCGTCCTCGCCCTGGACAAATGCGGCTGCCTGCGCAACACCGGAATGAGCGACGAGCGCGGCTTCAAGTTCCTCCAGCTCAATTCGGAAGCCCCGAAGCTGAATTTGGTTATCTGCTCGACCGCAAATCTCCAGGAGGCCTTTGGCGGAGACGCGGGCGATATCTCCGCTGCGATAAAGGATGCTGTATTGACTTTCGTCGTACGGATTTGAAACGAAACGGTGTTTTGTTCGCTCTGGATCTTTCCAATACCCGGTGCTCACGCAGCGTCCGGCAACGCAGAGTTCACCTGCGACTCCGACGGGAACCTGCTTCAAGTGTGCGTCAAGAACATAGACTTTTACATTGTCGATCGGGCGCCCGACCGGTACAGCTGAAGAGCCGTCGTCGGCGTCTGATGTTCGGTACACGGCTGCATTAGACGCGCACTCGGTCGTGCCGTAAAAATTCCACAGCGGCACATCTGGAAAGCACTCTCGCCAGCGAATCGGAAGCGATGGCGGCATCAGTTCGGCGCTGCTTGTGACTAGGCGCAAGTTGGTTGTTTCCGGATGTCGCTTTTGAGAAGCGATTAAACCGGACAAAATGGACGGAGCGGCAAACAACCTCGTGACGCGATGCTGTGCCAATGCCCTCAACAAGAGGTCGGGGTCGAGCACCTGCTCCTGCGTCAGGATCAGCGTGGGCACTCCCTTCAGCAGCCCCCCAAAATACTCCCATAGCGCGGCAATGAGTGTCGCTGACTTCTGTGCCACCATCACGTCGAAACCGTCGAAAGGGAAGCATCGCCACATCCAGTTCAGCCGGTTGAGTATCGCAGATTCGGGTACGAGAACGCCCTTCGCCTTCCCGGTCGAGGATGAAGTGTAAATTAAGCTCGCTGCGTCATGATTGGGCAACTCGACAGTTCGGTGCCAGACCCGGCCAGGGCCGGATCCAGCTTGGAGGACAGCCAGATCAACGCACGGCACGCCGAAATCGACCTCCGCGTCCGTGCCCGCATGAATAAGGAGCCTCGCGCCGCTATGTCTTACGATGTGGCCGACCCGTTCCCTTGGGTAATCAGGCGAGATCGGCACGATCGTTGCCTGCAAATTCCTGATTGCCAAGGTTGTTGCCGCTACATCCGGCGACCGGTCGACCAGCATGGCAACGATGTCACCCGCTCCCACCCCGCAAGTTCGCAGAAGCGACTGGATTGTCGCCATTCGGTGGTGCAGTTGGCCAAACGTGATTGCTCCAAACTCGCCGAAGTACGCCACCCGATCGCTGTTTAAAGCGCTTACCTGATTGAACGCCTCCACAAGTGAAGGCTCGCTCTCGAATGACTGCTCGTCTCCCTTGAGCGAGTTTAGGACCGCTATTTCCGACGGACCGGGGCGGCTCAGGGCGACAATCGACTCGGCAGACCTCTCGACACAGGAAGCAATGAGATGGCGAAGATTATCGGCCATGCGAGCAATCACATCGCTTGAGAAAGTGTCTTGCGCATAAGCCAGTTGCATTGCAATTTCATCACCTTCGTCTTGTGCATAAAGGGTAAGGTCGAACTTGACGTAACCCGTGTCATATTCGCGAAATGTCAGTTCCAGATCGCGCTTGCCCGATGGCTCCGGAGGCTCGGAGTACATGTTGAACATGACTTGGAAGATCGGCGATCGACCATGTTCGCGCAGAAACCGGGTATCTCTGACCATCCAGCTGAATGGATAGTCCGCGTTCGCGATGGCATCGCTTATGAGGTCCTGCACATGAGCTACGTGAGCCGCAAAAGATTGATTAATGTCGATCTTCGTTCGAATTGGCAGCATGTTGAGGAAAAAGCCCACGATTTCCTCGGTGCCTGGTTGGCTACGCACGACGTGCGGCATGCCAACGACAACGTCGTCTTGGCCGCTATACATGCGCAACAGCAGCTTGAAGCATGCCAATAGGACGGCCGAAGTCGTGCACCTTTGCCGGCGCGCAAAGCCTCGCACGTGGTCAGACAGCTCACCGCCAAGAAGAACGGCATGCGAGTTCCCGCGGTTGGAGCCCACTTGCCGCACTCGATCGTTCCCGAGCGAAAGTACGGGAGGATCGTCTCCTATTTGCCGACGCCAATAGCGGCGTTGGTTCTTCAGCGACTCCGGCGTAACATTAGCACTTTCCCACAGCGCATAGGTCGACAGTGATGGGCTATCCGTCGGAGAGAAGGCGGCGGCTTCTGAGTATCTCGTTTGCAAATCTCTGAGCAGGACCGAAATTGACCATGCATCTATGGTGATTTCGTGCGCAGTTATCAGCATGAGGTGATCGTTCGCGCCAAGGCGGATCATCCGCGCTCGAAACAAATGGCCCTGACTGAGATCAAAAGGGTTGTTGAGCTCCGTCCGTCGCAGTTCCGACACAAGTTCCTCGGCCTGCTGTTCACTTAGGTGGGTGGCGTCTATCAACTCCAGATCGGCGCTCGGCGGATCATCAAAAATCTGGACCGGCCACTCTTCGTCGATGAAACGTGCGCGAAGCGCGTCATGCGCCTGAACAACGTCTCTCCAGGCTTTATTGAACACGATCAGATCGATGGCACCTCGGATACGCACACCGCCCTGAATCATGTAGTTTTTCGCGGTCGGATCGAGCTGCCAGAGAAACCAAAGGTGTTCTTGCACTCGCGTCAGGGGTGATCGTTTGAGCTTCCCGCAAGCTGGTAGCACCGTCTGCATCGTGCCGGATTGGCGCGATATCGATGCCGCAAGCGACCTGACGGTTCCATTCAGGACGATCCTGAAGTCCACCTTTGTCCCAAGCTGCCTCTGAATCTGAGCCAATATAAGCATCGCTCGGAGCGAGTCGCCTCCGAGATCCATAAATTGGTCGCTGACGCCGATATCCTTGATCCGAAGAACGCTGGACCAAATACGCCGTAGGGTGCTTTCGAGTTCCGTCTTTGGTTCCTCGAAGGGATTCGGCAGCTCCGGCCGAATGGTCGTCGGATCAGGCAAGGACGCGAGATCCACTTTCCCGTTTCGGGTAACAGGAATCCGGTCGATGCGAATGATGCGTTCCGGCAGCATGCAGGCAGGAAGCGCTTCGGCAACAAAGCTCCTGAGCTCACGCTCCGAAAGTTCGGCAGAAGCAGACACATAGGCCACGATTCGTCTTGGTTCCGTTTGTCGGTCACTGTTGTTTATATCCCGAGCCGTGAGCTTCAAGCTCTCTGGGACCGGCGCAATAGCGGCGGCCGCATTTACCAAAGGATGGGCGCAGAGCCGAGACTCGATCTCTCCAAGTTCGATCCGGTGCCCGCGGATCTTGATCTGACGATCTCGTCGACCAAGGCACTCCAACAGGCCGTCTGTCCTGATGCGTCCGAGATCGCCGGTCTTGTAGAGCTGCCGATATGATGGGTGCTTCGAGAAGGGATTTGCCGAAAAGGCTTCCTTGGTCCGCCCCTTATCGTTGACGTAACCATCAGCGACACCGGCTCCACTAACACAAATTTCCCCAACTTCTCCCGTCTTGCACAGACGCAACCCGTTGGCGATATAAACCTTAAGGTTGGCAATCGGCTTACCGATGGGGACATAGGTCTCGGCTGTGCCCGGCGGGAGAGATATCAAATGATGCGTAACTCCATCCGCACATTCGGTCGGGCCGTAGTGATTGAGAATTGGTATTTGAGGAAAGAGTGTCAGCCAACCGCGCGCCAATGCGGGCGTCAGCGGCTCGCCGACCGTGGACACCATGCGTAAGACGCCAAGAAGCCGCTCGTCGGCTGAGAGGGTCTGCAGATATTCGACGAATACCGCGAGCACCGATGGGACGAATTGGACAATCGTTGCGCGATGTGCCTGCAGTGCCTCAAGAAGGGCCATCGGAGATCTCACCGTCGCATCATCTATGATCGCGACGCGACTGCCGACACATAACCCTGCCAAAAGCTGCCACAGTGAGATGTCAAAGCCGTGTGAAGCAGTTTGCGCAACACAGTCCTTATCGCTGAGCTCGAGTGCAATTATCTTGGCCGTTAAATGATTGTTTAAGCCTGCGCGCTTGACCATTACTCCCTTGGGTTTACCCGTCGAGCCGGACGTAAAAAGAATGTAGGCGAGACGGCTTTCAACCGAAGTTGGCATCGCAGCGGAGGCACGGCCGCCAAGTAGCGCCGTCTGAACCGTTAAGAATTCTCGGCTGCAGTTGCCGTTTTCCTGAAACAAATCAAGCGCGTCATGTCTTTCCGGTCCGATGATCAGGGAGCATTCACTCTGCTCGATCATGAAAGAAATGCGCGAAGCCGGCAAGGATGGATCGAGCGGTAAATACGTTGAGCCGCTTTTTAGAATTGCGACGACTGCGGCTGCCCAATGGAGGTTTCGTTCACCGCAATAGCCAATGACCTTGCCCAGGGCGCCGCGCTCCCGCAACGTGCTCGCAATTCGATCCGACTGCACGCGCAGGTCACCATATGTCAGTTCTTCCGCGCCGTGCTTAATCGCTATCCTGTCCGGGAACGACACCGCAATTTCATCTATAGCTGCGACTAAATCGACGAGCTGACTTCCGACAAATTCGGACTTCGCAGTCCGGCCTTCGTTGAGCATAAGTTTCCTCGTAGGTCGCGGCAGTGAGTTGCTCACCGCTGGCAATTCCTGTCCTGTCAAGATCGAGAAAACTTCAAAAGTCATGCCAGTTATGGCTAGGGCGCCCAGGCAAAATTCATCGTAGTGTTTCAATGGTTTAACGAAGTGAGATAGGATTGCATCTGACAGGGGCGTGTCGCGAAATTGACGAACCCGACAATGAAGGCGGCGCACTTATGTTTTCTTGGAGGAGCGCAGGGCCATCAACGAACGACGGCGGGTGTAGGTTGTGGCACCGGTGTGGCGATAGGCGTCACGCTCACAATCTGCATTTCCATTTGCATTCAAAAACGGCAGAGACCAACCGCAGGCTCTGCCGTGTCGTTTGTTACTGGTGGCAGAAATAGGTGCTTGAGCCGGGGAGTTGACGAGACCAACGACCGAGCATTTGCCGCTCGCTTTTTTCACTTGTTCATGAGGCTGGCAATTGCGTCCTCAAAGGACGAGTTGGATAGATGCGCACATCGCGGTAATAGAAGGCTCAATTTTGCCGCGTCGTTCCGGCACGGATGGCAAGCTTGCAATATCTAAAAACCACATTTCCGACAGATGCGAAGAATACAGCGGCTCTGCGCCGCAGTCGAGGGCGGCTTGAATGATGCCCTACCAACGCGAGGCTGTTTCGCGTCGGAAAAATATCGAGAAACACAGATGTCACCGGACCTTTCACAATGTTATCCACCGAAAGACTCGCTTTTCACTTGATTGTTGCAGGCTTTTGCGGCGCACTTTTTTCCTTCCCTACGATAGCCATGGCGGGCGACCGGCGAGTGGTCACGGAGCCGGTACTTCCAAAGGTAATCTGCACGGAACTGGCTCCCATTCCCGACCTCCCCAACGGACCGCAGGATGGTGGAGACCAGAAGCGTATCCAGGCCGCCCTCTCGGCCTGCCCAGCCGGCGCTGCCGTACGTCTCGAAGCCGATGCGAACAAAGACCGCTTCGTCTCCGGGCCACTCACCATTCCCGCCGGCGTTGCACTCTGGATCGACAAGGGCGCGACGCTCGCCGCCACCACCGATCCGAGGGCTTATGACCGCGGCAAGGGTAGGTGCGGCACGATTGGGCCAAAGGGAAATGGCTGCGCTCCCTTCATTGCCATGGAGAATGCTAGTCACGCCAGTCTTGTCGGTGATGGCGAGATCGACGGACAGGGCGACAAGCTCATCGAGGGAAAAAGAGAGACATGGTGGCAGCTCGCCAGGCGTGCCCAGGCGGAGAACGGCAGCCAGAATGCCCCGCGCCTGATCCAGGTGAACGGTGGCGAGGACGTGACCTTCTATCGCCTGGCGTTGCGTAATGCCGCCAATTTCCACCTTTTTCTCAATGGTGTCAGAGGCGCGACGATCTGGGGCATTCGCATCAATACGCCAGCATCGGCGCGGAATACTGATGGCATCGACCCCGCGTCCTCCACCGACGTGACGATAGCCGAAAGCTATATAAGCACTGGCGACGACAATATCGCCATCAAGGGTGGCAGCGCCGGGCCGACCGCCCATGTCACCATTGTGGGTAATCATCTCTATGCCGGCCACGGCATGTCGATTGGCAGCGAGACCCAGTCCGGGGTCAGTGACGTACTGATCACCGACATGACGCTCGATGGCACTACGAACGGCTTACGAATAAAGAGCGACCGCAGCCGTGGTGGCCTCGTCCGGAACATCGATTTCGAGAATGTTTGTCTGCGGAACACTCGTGCTCCACTGGTCCTCGACACGACCTATGACGCCACGGCCACCGGCATGCTCCTGCCCGTTTACAGCAGCATCACGCTGCGCAACATTCAGGGGACCGGCGGCCCGCTTGTAGTACGCGGTGTCGATGCCTTGCATTCCGTTGGCCTTCTCCTTGACAATGTCAACTTCGGCGATGCCTCGCACTGGCAGGTGACCAACGCAGCCCCGCTGGTCGCCAAGGGCGGCGTGACGCCTGCTGTGCCCGGTATCGCCGCCGCGGCCGCCAGCGGCATTGATTGCTCTGGACGATGGGTTCCTTTCCCGTCGACGCAAGTCCAGCCACTCCAACCGCTCCAGCAGCCTATAGAACGAGCGCCGCCGGCCGAAACCATCAGACGCGCCAGCACCCTCACCGTCGGCCCCGCGGCCACCTTTCCCACCATCCAACTGGCGGTGGACGCCGCCCGTCCGGGGGACACGATACGTATTCTGCCAGGGACCTATCGCGAGGTCGTTCACCTGCGTCAGCCGGATCTGCTCCTCGAAGGAACTGGTTCCTCACCAGCCGATGTTGTCGTCATCTACAACCATGTGGCCTCGGCCAGTGGTGGCACCCACAATACCGCAACCGTCTTTGCAGAAGGCGACGGCGACCGCCTCCGCAACATGACCATCGTCAACAGCTATCATCAGGAACATCCGGATCGAACCAGCGACATCCAGGCGGTTGCCCTCTACGCTTCTGGAGACCTGCAGACTTTCCAGGATCTGCATCTCGTTAGTTATCAAGATACTCTCTATGCGGGCAGCCGCGGCTGCGACGCTAGCGGCAAGTGCGCGCCTGCTCGGCAGTTGTACGACAATGTCGAGATTGACGGTGCGGTCGACGTCATCTTCGGCGACGCAAAGGCTTATTTCGACCACGCCCATCTGCATGGATTAGCAAGGCCTGCAGTGACCTTAACAGCCCAGCGACGCGCTCGCCTTGATCAAGATAGTAGTTTCGTCTTCAGCAATTGCGATGTGACAACCGATCCTTCAGTGCGTATCGTGAGCCTCGGCCGGCCCTGGGGCGCCTATGCGACCGTCGCCTTCATAGGTTGCCACATTGATGCCCCAGTCCTCCCGCACCGTTTCACCGAGTGGCCCGGGACAAAGCGCCTAACGACGACGGCAATTTTCTCCGAGGATGGTAGTGCTGTGAGTGGTGCGGGCCTTTCCGAACACGAACCGAACGAGCGTTTGCTGTGCCCGCAGGAAGCAGCACGGCTTTCAACCGCGATCGGTTATTTCGGCAGCCCGGCCATCCCAACCACGGTAAACTGCCGTTGAATGGTCTTATACGTGCGTCAGTCTGCATACCAAAAACGAAAGCCTCGGTCGCGGACAGTCTCGATGTTTCTTCAGCGCGCCTCTTACTTTCCCGAGCGTCTCTCGCCAGGGATATCCCACTATTCAGGCAGCTGTCGCAGTCAAGGTCGATTCTTCTGAACAGTCATCGAAGGCCTCTGCCGCCGCCTGCGTTGTTGGCCCCCTGGTTGTTATCTCTCCGCCTGCAGGCAGACGAGCATTGCTCCTGCTGAGCCGCCATGGAGTTTGCCAAATACCGTCTACTCTGCCAGTTCCGGATTGTAATTGGCCATGTTGGGCAAAATATTCGTCTGCGGAATATTACTGACAACGCCCTTAGAAGCAAAGGGGACACGGGGCCGGCCGACCCCAACCATCTGGTGCCGGAGGCGGCTTGCTGTCTCGGCATCTCCATCAACACCGATCCGTGGTGATCTGCATCGCCGATTTCCGCTGCATTGTCATTGTCGAGGAAAAACGCTGCTTCTTCATTCGTCCGTCCTTTAAACAGGCCGCACTCTAATCCACTCTACGCCGGTGCTGAAATAGCTCAACGGTCGCTTCTCGTGAGGGCGGAGCGCTTCTGCCGGCGATCGATACGATCGAGGGGATTGGCCTCGCCGGTCGCGCGATAGCCCGCCAACGGGCAGAGAGAACTCTGATTGAAGGTGAGCGCGACGAACAGCCCACCTTTTCTTTTGTGAATGAGGCCTCGAGATAAGCTCTATCATTGATAGGAGTGGACCGGGATGGTTGGAGATCGCGCTGATGCCATGCTTGAAGTCATGGATGAAGGCATGCATGAAGCCAGGCATGAGGGAAAGTATCGGCGGATCGAGGTGATCACCGGTCGGCGGCAGCGGCGGAATTGGACTGACGAGGAGAAGGCGCGGATTCTCGCGGAGAGCGCAGAACCTGAAGTGAACATTTCGGCTGTTGCGAGGCGCTGGGGCGTCAATCGCGGCTTGCTGAATGTGTGGCGACGGGAAGCCGGACTAACCTCTCAACGGTCGGCAAAGACTAGTTTGCCGCCTGCCGTGTTCGTGCCGGTGACAGTGGTTGGGGATGGCGCACGACACGAAGGCTCGCCATCGAATGCCCCAGAGGTTCTCGCTGGCCGAATTGAGATCGAGATTGCGGGCGCACGCATGACGGTCATCGGCTCGGTAGCGCCTGAACTGGCGCAGGCGATGGTAGCGGCGTTGCGAGGGCGCCGGTGATCGGAGTTTCGCCAAATGGCGTGAAGATCATGGTTGCGACGCAACCCGTCGACTTCCGGCGCGGCATGAATGGCCTGGTAGCTTTGGTGGCGTCAGCCCTTGCGGCCGATCCCTATTGTGGCGACGTGTTCGTGTTCCGCGCCAAGCGTCTTGATCGGCTTCGCTGCATTTATTGGGACGGATCAGGCATGATCCTAGCGACGAAGTGGTTGGAGGCGGGCAAGTTCGTTTGGCCTCCGATCCGCGATGGCGCTATGCAGATGAGTGCCCAGGAGTTCTCGCTTTTGCTGGCCGGCATTGACTGGACGCGCGTCAAACGAAACGCGGTGAGGAGGCCCTCAAAAGCAGGCTGATCCTATTGGTTTTGCTTGAAGATTCAGACCCGTGTGGTAGGGTCTGTCATGCCGCTTCGACCCGATCCCTTGCCCCAGGATGCTGCGCAATTGACCCGGATCATTCTCTCGCTCGACGAAGAGAATGCCGATCTCAAGGCGCGCGTTGCCTTCCTTGAGCGCCAGCTCTTCGGGACGAAATCGGAGAAGATGACGACGATCGATCCAACGCAGGCAATGCTCGATCTTGGCGATCTAGGCGACATTCCCGTTGCTGCCAATGACGATGTCGCGCCGGTCGATGAAGACAAAACGCAGGCACGGCGATCGCCAGCCCGCAATATCGGCCGTTTGCCGAAACACCTTCCGCGTTATGACGAGCTCATCGAGCCAGCGAGCAAGACTTGCCCCTGCTGTTCGTTCGAACTTCATTGCATCGGCACTGATGTCAGCGAGGCGCTCGACATCGTGCCTGCAGTAGTCCGGGTGAAACGGACGATCCGGCCACGCTATGCATGCCGGGCTTGCGAGAGTGGCATCGTGCAAGCACCCGCACCAGCACGCATCATGGACGGCGGCATGGTGACCACGGCGTTTGCAGCCCATGTCGCCGTTTCGAAGTTTGCCTGGCATTTGCCGCTGCATCGCCAGGCGCAGATGCTGGCCTCCTGCGGCGTCATCATTGATCGCGGTACGCTCGGGGCATGGGTCACGCGGGTCGCCTGGTGGCTCGAACTTCTCTACGATGCACTCACCGCCTTCATCCGCTCGCAGCCGAGGGTGTTCTGTGACGAGACGCCACTTCCGCGCCTCGATCCGGGGCGCAAACGAACCAAGGTCTGCCAGTTATGGGCACAAGCGGTTGACGATCGGCCATGGAACGGTCCGGCGCCGCCGGCGGTGGCCTACATTTTTGCCGAAAGCCGCAGCGCTCGCGAGATCGAGGGGCAACTGTCGTCGTTCGCCGGCGTGCTTCAGGTTGATGGATATCAAGCCTATAAAACCATGGTCAAACGACGCGGCAAGAGCAACGTTGCCCCCATGCGGCTGGCCTTCTGCCTCGCTCATGCACGGCGAAAGTTCGTTGACGTCGTCAAACTGACCGGCTCTTCGGAGGCCTTGTCGATCCTTGCCAGGATTGCCGAAATCTATCGCATCGAAGCAAAACTACGAGGGGAAGATGAAGATACCCGGCTTAGCGGCAGGCGTCGTGAGGCAGCTCCCATCATGAGAGAACTGAAGGTCCATCTCACCGAACTGAGCGACGAGGTGTCGTCGAAATCGGCACTTGGCAAGGCAGTCACTTACATGCTCAACCACTGGAGCGGATTGACAGCCTTTCTAGAGGATGGCCGGATCGAGGTGGACTCCAATGTCGTCGAGCGTTCCATGAAATCCGTGGCTTTGACGAGAAAGAACTCATTATTCGTGGGCAACGAGCGGGGTGGAAAGACCTTCGCTGTCCTGGCATCGCTCGTGAACACGGCAAAGCTTAACGGCGTGGACCCCGACGTCTGGCTTGCCGATGTGCTGGAGCGCATCATCTCCGGCAAAGTGAAAGCCAACGAGATGGAGAGCCTTTTGCCTTGGGCCTGGAAGGCGGAACGCGAAGCGATGACACAGCAGGAGCGACAAGCGGCATGACACAGAACAGCCAGGAGATGACGCCGCGACCGAAGCTCGATGACGACGCATTCGAAGCCTTTATCAGGAGACGTCGTCCGCCATCGCCTATCTGGTCAATGAGCAGACTCGATGGTTATCTTACGGCCCTCATCATCGGCCCCAGGTTCATCGACCCACGGCAATGGATCCCGGAACTGACCGGCCCGGATGCCCTAAACCTGCCGATGGAAACAACCGAACATCGGGCCGTGCAGACGATCGTTGCAGAGTATAATCGGATATCTGCAAGCCTTTCCGAGAGACCGAAAGACCACCGGCCAAGGTTCACCCAGATCGATGATCAGACCCTTGATCCATTTGATTGGGACATCTGCTTTCTCATTGGAACACGACACGCGCCAAGGCTTTGGCAGCCTGTCCTTCGAGGTCATGCCGTCACTGGGGATATCATTGCGCCGATCCGCAAGCTCGGCGAGGTAAAACGGAAAGCGACCCACCAGGATGCTGCTGCCGTCGCCGAAGCACTCGTCAATATCCGAACCTATTTTATGCCGAAGCGGGCAAAGCAGAAGTTCTGACCGAGAGCCAGAAAGCCAGAAACCTATTTAGTCAAATCACGAAAGCCGTGGGCCATTCGTTGCGCTCAC
>NZ_LNCD01000055.1 GCF_001542405.1 Rhizobium altiplani | reverse complement strand
TACGGCGTCGACTCATAAACTCTGGCACCATATTCTTGTTGCGACGAGCTTTACAGCGGCGAGGTAGTTTTCCGGGCGCTTGTCATATCGGGTTGCGATGCCTCGGAACTGCTTGATCCTGTTGAAGAACCGTTCCACGAGATTACGTTGCCGATAGACCCAGCGCGAAAATACGAAAGAGCCCTTGCGATTACTCTTCGGCGGGATGTTGGCCCAGGCCTTTCTCTCGGCGGCCTTTGCCCGTATGGCATTCGTGTCATAACCCTTGTCGGCCAGCAGGATGTCCCCCTCGCCAAGCTCATCCGTCAGCGCGTCGGCTTCGGCACAATCGGCGATCTGTCCACCAGTCAGACGCAGATTGACCGGGCGACCTTCGGCATCGACGAGCGCATGGATTTTGCTCGTAAGGCCGCCGCGGGAACGTCCCATGCCACCATCGTCTCCATCCCTTTTTTTCCCGTGGCCGCGTGCTGGTGAACGCGGACACAGGTCGAGTCGATCATGACGATGTCGCCATCGTAGGCCTTGGACACCGCTTCAAGAAGCCGATCCCATACCCCGGCTTTGCGCCAGCGGACGAAGCGGTTGTAACAGGTCGTCGGCGGGCCATAGCGTTCCGGAACTTCCGCCCAAGGCGAGCCCGTTCGAAACCGCCAGAGGATGCCATTCAGTACCCGCCGATCATCAACGCGGGCAACGCCGCGTGGCTTGTTGGGTAACAACGGCGATATAATCGACCATTCGTGGTCAGTCAGTTCGTAGCGACGACGTGTCATCAAATGCTTCCCTATTTCGAAGCCTTGAATCACGCCGGTCGATAAATGCCAAGAAATTTTATGAGTTTACGCTGTAGTAAAGCTCTAATCATGCACCAGCCTGTCTCGCCGAAATCCGTGCTGCAAACGATACTGGACTGGTCGCAGAGCCGGCCGATGTGGCAGCGGGACGCTCTTCGCCGCATCGTGACCGGAGGAACGCTGGACCCGGCTTCGCTTGGCGAGGTCCTCGCTCTATGTAAGAAGGAGCACGGCGAGCCAGGTGTTCTGCTGGCCGCCTCGGCGCTCGAAGCCCAACATTTGCCCGCCAACCCCGGGAATGGTGCGGCCATCACGCTCGTTTCCCTCGGCGATATCGTGGGGGTCAATCAGTTGGCGCCCAAGCAAACCCTTCCGTTCGAGCAGCGGGGTTTGACAATCATCTACGGACCGAACGGAGCCGGCAAATCTGGATACGGCCGCGTTCTCAAGCGCGCTTGCCGGGCTCGCAAAGCCGGCGAAATCATGCCGGACGCGTTTTCCCTTACCTTTGGCGGGAAGGCCACCGCCACCTTCACGATCGCGCGCGAGGGGGTGGCGCAGCCGGCCCTTTCGTGGGAGGACAATGCAAATCCTGACCCGGTGCTTTCCGCAGTGAGCGTGTTTGACCGTGAATGTGGGGCAGTCCATATCCAGGACAAGAACGAAGTTGCCTTTCGACCCTTCGGTCTCGACATTCCCGACGACCTTGCCGCCGTCTGCACGAAGATCAAGGCGTTGCTCCAGGCCGAAGAAGGCCAGCTCAAGGCCCTCCGAAATCCCGTCTTCGACAAGCCGACCTGGCAGGCAACCACAGCCGTCGGGCGCATCATGTCCGGCCTGAAGCACAGCACGAAGCTGGACGCCATGACGCCCCTCGCCGTCATGGCTGATGGGGAGAGAGCACGCCTCCAGCAGCTTGTGGAGGACCTGGCAAAAAATCCTGTGGAGGCGGCCGCCGAGCAGCGCCAGTTTGCCGATGGCATTGGCAGGATCCTGCGCTACCTGAAGAAAATCGTTGATGCCTATTCTGACGAAGCCCTAGCCGCACTGAAAATCCTGGCGGACGATGCACGAGCCAAGCGTTCGGCAGCAACCCTCGCGGCGACAATCGCATTTAAAGATGCCACGTTCCCCGGCGTCGGCGCTGAGGCATGGCGATCGCTTTGGGAAGCATCGCGGCATTATTCCCAGCACATTGAGCAGCAGTTTCCGGCTGTGGAAGGAGAGCACTGCGTCTTGTGCCATCAGCCGTTAACGGCTGAGACCGAAAAGCAGGCCACCGCGGCAGAGAAGGACTACGACACCGCGCTCAAGGAGTTCCGGGGTCGCCGGCCCGACATACGGCTGATCGGCGAAATCCGCCGGCGCATTGCCATTCAGCATCCCGCCGTCGCGGCCGCCGTGCTGCGTTTCATGGCGTCGGCCGATATGCGCAGGCTTCAGTGTCTCAGGGATGTGGCCAGCAACGGCGCGATGGTCTTGTCGCCACAGGTTGCCCTTCCCGAAACGGATCTGATCGCCCTTGAAAATGATGTTCGCGCATATGCCGGCCAGCTGGAGGCTGCCGCCGATATCGAAGGCCGCAAGGTCCTTCAGGCTGAGCTCGACGAACTCAAGGGCCGGGCTGCCGCGACGGATCTTTATGAAATAGCCACCAAGGAGGTGGACCGCCTCGTCAAGCTGGAGCGCATCGCAAAATGCCTTGCGCAGACATCCACGACTCCGATCACGAAACTCGGTAATGAGCTTGCCGATGACATCATCACGCCGCGGATGCGCGACCGTTTTCAGAGTGAGATTGTCAGACTTGCGGCAGAAAAGGTCCGTGTCGAAGTGGTACGTTCGGGCGGCCAGTACGGCTCGCCGAACTACCAAATTCGGCTGTTCGCGAACGCCAAGACGAAGGTCCACCTGGTGCTTAGCGAAGGCGAACAGACTTGCGTAGCGCTGGCAGCTTTTCTTACCGAGTTGGCAACAGCAACCCATAAGTCTGCGCTCATCTTCGATGACCCGGTTACGTCGCTCGATCACCGCTGGCGCAGGAAAGTCGCACAAAGGCTCGTCGAAGAGGCGAAGGAGCGCCAAATCATTGTATTTACCCACGATCTCGTCTTTGTGAACGATCTGAACGACAGCGCCTATCGGCAGACAATTCCGACCCGGCTGGCAAATCTATCGCGCGGTCCGGACGGCACGGGTATAGTGGGCGATGGCCTTCCGTGGGACCATGCGGGCGTTAAAGCCAGAGTGGATAGGCTTGAGAAAGATCAACGGGCGGCAAAGGCTCTTTACGATGCCAATGACGAAGAAGGGTATCGCAGCTCCAGCCGTGAGGTTATATGGCTTCCTGCGGGCGACATGGGAGCGGGCGCTTGAGGAGATCGTGTTTGCCGGCGTGTTAATCCGGCATCGGGATTACATCGACACCAAGAATCTCAAGAAGGTATCCGCGCTTGAGGAGGCCGATGCGGAAACTTTCCGGGCGGCATTCAAGAAGTGTAGCGATATTATCGAGGCCCATGATGCGTCGCGTGTCAGAAACGAGGAGCCGCCGCCACCCTCAGAGATTCTCACCGATATCAAGACTCTGACGGACTGGGCGGAATCGTTGCGTACGCGTCAGAAGGCCATTGTATAACAACGGACGTCTTTCAGACCGGCGACAAGTCCGGTGCGCCGCAATTTCTTGGGGAGTGACTTCGGTCCGCGGAAGTCCTGAAGGCGCAAAGCAAGGAGCGTGAATGCCAATTCGGCCAGCATGGCGAAAATGGTTTGCCGATTTCGCCGAGGCGACGGATTATCTTCAGATAACAAAGGTCTCCCTCGAATTTTCCGATAATGCAGACGTAAAATCGGTCGTTTTAGCTCTTTATGCCCGACTGCTCAGCGAACTGATTACGGGACTGCTGCTAGCAGACGCCAAGCGGGACATTGCATTTCGCAGCACGTGTCGGAGCGTTATCGAGTGCTCCTTACATCTCGAAATGGCGGAGAGCGATCCGACCTACCTTAAGCGCCTTAAGGAAGATGATGACACGAGCAGGCGATCGCGCGCCATTCGGTTCCGCACGAAAAACCCCAATCTGGCCAAGGAGTCAGACAAGACGCTGAGCGACTTCATCAAGAAAGTCCCTGCGAAGAGCAAAAAACTGCAGCTTTCGGAGCATGCTTCCGTCCTGCCGAGGCTCACCCACGTTTATCGAGAGCTTTCCGCAGATACCTTGCATGTCTCGCTCACCTCAATCGACCGTCACCTGATGCTTGGTCGCAACAACGTCAACCGACTGCGGATCGAGCCTAAAGTCGATACCGAGGATATGGAGGATGCAGCCTCCGTCATGGCGCTTGCCCTTCTGAACGCGACACGCGTGCTGCTAAGCGTGGTGCCGGAAATCAAGTCGGCGAAGGGCTTTCATATACTTCAAAGACGCTACGTATCTCTTTTCCGACAGGGGTTGCCGAAGCTGAAGAAAGCCGCGACATCATCTGATGAACAAGCTAAAGATAAATGACAATAATGATCGCTGCTGCGGCCTGAACTTCCACTGACCAGTGCGATAGCCCCTTCGGGCGCCAACGAGCTTTTCGATGACGTTCCACCGTATCTCTCCTCGAAGCGTCCGAGCCAGACCATTCATTCGATAGACAACGATTCCTCGTCCTCCTCGACATGGCTCCCGGCGGGCCGGTAGCCCCATCGAGCGTGCTAAGCAGCGCGGCGTCCTCCAGCCGCTCGAGGTCGGGAAGGTCGCGTAGCATCTCCATCCCGAATGTGGATAGAAAATGCTTCGTCGTCACATAGGTGTAGGACGCGCCTGGTGTGGGGCTGTGCCGGCCGGAGCCGAGCAAGCCGGCGTCGCGCATGGCGACCGTGTCGCTGCTGACCTCCTTGTCGAACAGATCTGACAGGTCACCGCGCGTCACCGGCTGAAGATAGGCAATCGCCGCCAAGACCGCAGCCTCGTGTTCCGAACAGAGAGGCTGATGACGAACGCGTCGGTGCTGTCACACCCGGATTGCGGAGGCATAAGCCGAACGGCTTCGATGCTGCCAGCCGCCGGCGACTGCGACAATATCGTAACGCCGATCGCGCAATTCATCCCGGAGGTCGTCGATCAAGAGCTCGATGCTGCAGTTTTGGTCGACCGCGCGCGCCAGAACCTCGCGGCTGACCCGCTCGGCGGCGGCGAAGATCACCGCCTCGACCCTGAGTATCCACTCGCGCCAGCGCAACTCCGGTGGCAGCTCCTCGAGCTCGCGATCAAACAGGACGGCGTCCTGAGGACTGTTTTTGGGGTTGCGGCGTAGCTGCGTTGTCGCGTTCATGCCAGCGGCCTCACAATCCAAACATCCGAAACGAGGTGCGGCCGAAAAATTCACGCACCGGCGTTAAGAATGGCGAAGAGACCGCTTCTGGGTCAAACTCACCAAGGCTTGCGGGCTTTGAAAAGGCACCCTCCCCTCGCCTCTTTGGGCGAGAGCCATCGACAAGTCGGGCCGGGCTAATGCCCGGCCCCACGTTCCCCGAGCGGTTCAGTGCCAGCCGTTCGTGTCAGGTTTCGGCAGCGGCACCATACGTACGGAATACTTGCAGGTTGCCCAGCCGCGGCCGGTAGCGTGGCCGTTGGGAGATCGGGCATGCGCCTGGAGAGAAATGTTGGTCGGCTGCGGCAGGCCGGGAATGACCTCGATAGCATCGCCGAACTGCACCCGGCACTCGGTTTCGGAGCCGTTGGCCGAGACCAGCCCACCCTTGGTCGTTTCCTTCGCCAGCACGTAACCGGCAGGCGCCTGAACACGCTGCCATTCGCTGTCGCATGCCTTGCGCCGGCCATCGAGGCCAGTCGCGTCCGTGGTGCACTGTGCGGTGACCGCAACATCCTGCGGGGCCGCGTTCACGGCAGCGTAGGCGGCGAAGCCGGCGCAAAGCGTCAGGCCGCTCACCGCCGAAATCAAAAGGATTTTCGACATGGGTTGCTCCTTCGATAGATTAGCAGGAAGGGTTGCCTTCATGCGCTCGAACCTTGTTCGAACAGGAGCTGTTTTGCTCTTTCTGGCGACGACGCGCAGGAGTTTGCGGAAATAATTGCCGCTACTTGATTGCGTCGAGCAATGCGCGTCCGTCTGCGCCGATGCGATGTGAGCCCGCGATCGTCGGCGCAACGGCATCGTTCGCCACGAGGAGCCTGTGTTTCTGGTAAGATGTGAAATAGAGGCACGCCTGGCGGCTGTTGGCGAGTTCAATACCGTCTTGCTCGCCGCCGCGATCAACTGATAGCAGGCCACAATGATCGGCCTGTAAAGAGCGCGTTCGCAGGGTTCGGGCGGTTACCGGCTCCGGCGTGCTCTCAACCAGAAAAGGATAAAACTCGACAGCGCGCACGAAATCAGCATCGCGTTCCTGCAGAAATATCGCGAACGTCACCAGGAACCGCCTGTAATTGTCAGAGATCGGTCTTCCATAGCACGTCTTCCATCGGATATTGCCCGCTCGATAGTTCAGGGGGCACGCGTTGATGCGGTCAATATCGGCGGAGGAAAAGCGTTGCCGGTCTTCTGTCCGGGTGATGTGAGGAACTGCTTGACGCCCCATCTCATCGGGTCGAAAGAAAACCGGCAGGTAACAGGTATCACGAAGTGACATGTTTGATCCTCCACCCGCACGATCTGCCAGTGCCAGTGTCAATTTTGAGATCGACCGCGCTTCTCGAACACGGATGACGACCTGTATGTCGCGACGGACGAACAGGCGACAGAACTCCTCGTCGATTGAGTTCCGCTCGGCCGGCTGTGACCTCATCGCTCAGAAGCGCTGTTCTTCCCGTCGCACTGCCGTCCAGCCTCCCCAGATCGACGCCGGCGCCGCGCTCAATATCGTCAGAGCTCGTTAGCTGGTGCGATCCTTCAGCCACCAGTTCGATAGAATCGCGGAGCTGACGCAGAAGAATGCGCATTTTCGCTCACGCAGGGAGTAGCACAAGGAAACCAGCGCCGAGCCCGGATAGCGGGTTTGGATTGCTCTCGACAATGGCGCTTGCTATCTCGCTGCACACGATCGATTGGCAAGGTAGGGGAGTAGCCATGAATTCGCGAGTAGACATAGCAGAGTGGGTAATCGCGCGATGGAAGGCGCGAGGGATTCGCATCGATCAAGATCCGGGTTTTATGAATTTGGTCGCACTTTGGACCGGTGGGACGATTGATTCCGATGAAATGCGGCGCCGATATGCAGCGCTCCAGCGCGAGCGACGCCACCGGAGCGACGTCGAGCGTTGAGGCAGATCCGCGCGAAAAAAGGCGACAACCGGCTTATCCTTCGGGAGCCTGCCTCTCGGCATGCTGGGTTCTTTATTTTGGCGCCTCGCCTGAAAAGCGACCGAGCAATCAAGCCACGTCGATCGTCTCGATAATCTCATAGCGGCGGACGATGGCGCCCACGCCGTCATTGAGCAAGGCCAGGATCGCTGCCTCCGTCATGGGGATCGTTTCGATCCGTTCAAGGCAAATGGCCGTGGAGCCAGGTTCATCGTCTTGCGCGATCTGGTCGCGCACCTCCAGCAATCGCGTCGGGCTAATTCCACGTCTTCGAAAAACTGTAGCAGCACATCCTTCTTCCGGCGAAGAAGCTTCAGATGACGGGCCATGTCGCGCACCGCCCAAAGCGGCGGCATGTCGCTTTCATTGAGAACTTTGTTCATGCTGTAGAGGTCCTCGGCTGTGAATCCTGGCCAGCGGAAGTGCACAGCGGCCCAATGCACGAACTTGCGGTTCATGGCGCCGGTCGCCGTCAATCCTATGCCGCCCTCATCGTCAGCATAGGCAACCGAAAGAAGCATGCCGCGAAGAAGTGGTGACAGCGCGGCGATGTCGACGTCACCTTGCAGGTTGATTTCCGGAAGCATCGTGCGGCTTTGATCCCCAACTGCGCCATGCAAGCGCCAGCGAGTATCGAGCGGTAAAAGAACAATTGCTAGTGAGAAAGCTAAAGCCGAAGGGGAATGTTATCACCCGCCCCCGCTCCGCCCTTTCAACCCGGCCCAGCCGGCCGGATCGGGGGCTGATCATCAGCGCCAGTGTCGCGTTTCTAACTGGCTGACAATGTCGCGCCTCTAGTCACCTGGAACTAAAGTAAGCTTCATTTTGTTTGCTGTAGACGGCTGCTTCGACAGAAGCCGTTGACCTCCCGTTCCTCGATAATGTCCCCGTGCATGTAGCCGCGGAACTGTGTGAGTGTGTAGGCGCGATGGCGGTTCATGGCTCAACCTTTAAGAAGAAGCCCATCGGCGCTGAGGGGTGGGTTGTCATGAGACAGCGCGGGTTCGAAATCCTCGCACCATATGCCGATGCGGTCGATCGCTACGCCAGAAAGCTCGCCGACGACGCGCTCCCGCGCACCAAGGGGATCACTGGGAAGAACATTTATGGACCGACCTACCGTGAACTTGGAAGGATTCTCAAGCATTCGGACTTCAACAGGTTTAGGGAAATCCTGCGTAATGTGAGCGCCGAACGGCTTCCGCTAGGCCCGCGTGACAACATCTTCGGAGCCCTGCCTACAAGGAAGTGGCATTCCATTTATAGTGCCTCTATCGAATACGACATGTCGCCCTCTATGATGGACAGGCTCCTGCGACAGTCGTCCGGCGGCGAGTTGCCTACAGTGGATCGCTTATCGGTGCGGTACAGTTGGCGGAATTCATGTCGAAGTACCGTTCCGCTCACTATGCCGAGGAGGCGCGTCCGCATTTGGCTCTTCCCGTGCATTGCTGGGAGACGCTGATCGGAAAGCACATTCTCAAGCCGTTTATGAAGAAGTCCGAGAGGAAGGATATCACCGCTTTTTGCTGCCCAGAATGCGGACGCTATGATGGTACGGCTATCTGGTAGGAATACAACCGAATCGAGGATAGAGGGTATGGTTGATATCCTTCGCGCCAGAAAGGTAGCGGGCGCAACATTTGAGGAGATCCTGGACCTCCTTCTGGATGGCCGACTTGAGCGGGTTAGCCGCGCGGAAAAAGCATCCGGCTTCCGCTCGCTCACAGTGGATCCCGCCGAGATTCGCATGGCCTTGGCGTCGCGGCCCGCGAACGTAGTCGCTGCGGAGAGAGCAATCTTCCCCTTTACATTTCGGCCACTGGCTAAACTGGAGCTCCTCGTGGCCAGCGGCTTGGTTTCTCTCGCTGCCAACGAAACGCTTCCGCCCAGCCGGGGCACAAAGCTCATGACATGGAGCGTCGAGCTCTTCAAAGAGCGCTATTGGACGCTGATAACGGTCGCTAGACAGCTTTGCACTGATTGGAACGTCCTGCGCCGTGAATTCGACGACTTGGGTATCCTACCGGTCATCAGCAGCTCCAACTCACGGGAAGCTTTCTACGATATCGAGGAAGTTAAGCGCCACGAAAACGGCGCGCTCCTGCGGTAGTCCTTAGCGTCATCGACCGCCGTTCAAACAGCCCTTTCGGTTCCCAACCGAGAGGGCTTTTTTGTTGCGTTCTCCCAGAGGGCGAACCTGGCCAGAAATGCCTTCAAGGGCACCTTTTTTTGTTGAGTTGGCAGAATGCCGTTGCGCACAGGCGATTAGGCGTGCGCGGCGTTTAAAATTTCCCGATGATTTCAATGGCGCCTTTTTGACGCTCGGCAAGATGGGGGTGCGTATATCAATGACCTGGGAGATTGCGGATGGGACTGATAGCGATGAGCGAGCGTGATGTGCAGCGGATCGAGATTTTGTCGAGGGTGATTGCCGGCCGCATGACGCTGGTGTCGGCGGCGCATGTGCTTGATCTGAGCACGCGTCAGGTGCGTCGTCTGCTGGAGCGGATCAAGACTGACGGCGCAGCGTCGATAAGGCCTAAGGCGATCGGCCGGCCGTCGAACAACCGGATCAGTGATGGTGTGCGCCATTACGCGGTGACGCTGGTTGGCGAACGCTATGCAGACTTCGGCCCGCCGGCCGCCGAGAAGCGAGATGGATTGCGCGTGTCGCGCGAGACGTTGCGCAGCTTGATGGTTGATGCCGGACTGTGGCTGTCGCGCAAGCAGCGCCGAACGTCAGAGCGCTGGCCAAAATGGGAGTCCGCGTCTATTGCCGTTCACTTGGCGGCGCCGATCTCACCAGTTCGGCCGGCACGATGACCATGAACGTGCTGAATGCCCCGTCGCACAGTTCGAGCGGGATCTGTGGCTGCCGCCAAGAAGTTCGGGACCAGTCGGCAGACGACTCATGCGTGCGATGAACGTTCAGGCTCAGTTCGGCCTTATAGTGTTTACCGGAGAACAGTACCTGTTCTACCACATCGGCCCTGCTTCACACGGTATTATGCCTTTGGCCCCAACCGGTATCGATCTGCATGCTTCTCGATCCGCGTTCCAATGGCGGACAAGCCAAAGCATAAGGCGAAGTAGACCGCACCGGCGAATACATATCCTTCCCACAGGACGTTACCCCATGCGACATCCGCCATCGCAAGCTGCGTTGACCCCAAGAAATCATGCATACCGACGATGATGATAAGAGACGTGTCCTTGATGAGGGCGATGAGCGTGTTGACCAAACCAGGCAAAGCCACGATGAGTGCTTGCGGGAAGACGACAAGCTTCTCACCGTTCCATCGTGAAAGGCCCAAGGCGTAGATGGCCTCGCGGCTTCCGCGCGGTACAGAATCGAGCCCGGCTCTGATCGACTCCGCCATGTAGGACGATGTGTACAAGCAAATGCCCACGAGAACGCGCATGAACATATTGGCTTCGGCTCCTCCCGGTAGAAACAAAGGGAGAAGGATGACCGCAATAAAAAGAATGGCGATGAGAGGAAGGCCGCGCATGAATTCGACGTAGAAGGAACAGACCGCACGTATCAGGGTGCGGTCCGACCGCCTTCCCAGCGCCAATAATCCCCCGAAAACGAACGATACTCCCATACCGATGGCGAACAGCAGGAGCGTGATCGAAAGACCGCCCCACTTCTCAACCGGGATAGCATTCATCCCCGGAAAATTGCCGCCGAAGAGATTGAAGCTGACACCTGTGGTGACGAGGTATGCGGCGATTGCCGCCATAACCTGGTAACGTTTCGCGAGCAGAAATGCCGCAACACAGCCTGCAAAAAGCGCTGCCAACGACAAATTGACCTGCCACCAGTCCGCCCTCGGATAGAAGCCGTAGATCAACTGTCCGAATTTTTCGGAAATGAATATCCAGCATGCGCCCTCACGGCGACAATCCTCTGGCGTGCTACCGATGAAATCGGCGTCCAGTAACGCCCACTTCAGAAACGGCACAACGAGGCCGAGAAAAACAGCAAGGGCAAAGAGCGTCGCGACGGTGCTGTTGCGGTCGATGAACATTCTTCGAAGGGTGTCACCCGCTGATAAGGGAAACCGCGCGCCCGTCGAAAATTGCCTGGACATCGGTGCTTCTTTCGATTTGATCATCGCCGCGCCCCCTGGGCGTTAAGGACTTTGGAATAGGCGTGCATCGATGCGGCGCACATGAGGCTGATGCTTAAGTAGACAGCCGTTACGATGGTCAGGCATTCAATCGCTTGTCCCGTCTGCGTCAGCACGGTCTTTCCGAAAATGAGCATCAGATCGGGGAATGCGATGGAGGCTACGATCGCGGTCTGCTTGATCATGTTGACGTACTGATTGGTCAGGGGTGGGATCACCATCCGAACAGCCTGCGGAATGATGATCCGCCTCGATATGACTCTCTTGTCAAGGCCAAGCGCCTGCCCAGCCTCCGTCTGGCCCCGGTCTATGTTCAGGATGGCGCCCCTCAAGAGCTCGGCGATAAAGGCAGAGGAATAGATCGACATGGCGACGAGCACAGCCATCAGTTCCGGGATAACGAGCAGACCACCGCGGATCCCAAGCCCTGCGGGCACCGGCAGATCCCATGAGCGCACACCAATCCCGATGACCAGACAAAAAAGTAAAAGACCGGTAGCCAACGCAATGTCCAGCCGAGCGAACATCGCGGTCGGATTGCGGCTGGCGACATGACGCGCATACATTAGGGGCACTGCGGCGGCCACAGCGGCGACGGCCCATACCCAGAGATCGGCGATCGGCGCGGGCAGGAAGAGTCCCCGATTATTCAGGAAAGCGATGCTTCCTGCCGAAAAGCCCGCGCGAACCCCTGGCAGTGCCGAGAAAACCGCAAAATACCAGAATGACAGGTGCAACAGGACCGGCGTGTTTCTGAAGAGGCTTATATAGGCTGCCGCGAGCTTGGAAGCCGCTGGACTAGCTGACATGCGCAGCGCGACGACGACAAGACCGATCAATGTCCCGAAGATGGCAGCCGCTACCGCCAGGAACAGCGTGTTCGTGATCCCGACGATCAAAGCCATCCAGATTGGGCTGGCCGATGAAAACGGAACAAGGGAGAACGCGATATCGAAACCGGCTGGCCGGCTTAGAAAAGCAAAGCCGGTGGTAATCCCGCGCGTGCTGAGATTACTGAGCGTGGTCGATGTTATGTACCAGCCACCTGCTAACAGGCAGAGCACCAGGATGATCTGGGCGACGAGGCCGCCCAGATCTTTTCCCTTCGACAGATGCCGCACACCAGGTTTCGCGGCTTGGTACTGTTGCGCGGACATATCGATGTTCACTTTGTTACTGGAAGGACGGGGCGATCAGCGCGCCGCCGTCTTTCCACAGGGCATTGAGGGTCTTCTCGCGCGGAATTTGAACCTTGCCTTCGGCACCCAGGTTGCGCTGATAAATCTCGCCGTAATTGCCCGTCGATTTGATCACCTGATATGCCCAATCATTGGGAAGACCAAGCATTTCACCGAAGCCGCCCTCGACGCCCAGCAAGCGACGCACTTCTGCGGAAGCGGCAGGATCAGCCTTCTTCTCGTCCACGTTCTTGGACGTAACGCCGAATTCGTCTGCGGCAATTAGCGCGTATCCCGTCCAACGAACAATATCTGCCCAGTTGTTGTCGCCGTGGCGGACGACAGGACCGTTCAACGACTTCGAAATCGTATTGTCGAGCACGACGAAGTCGTCAGGCTTCTTCAAGGCCGACTTATAGGCAAACAGCGTCGAGCGATCCGACGAGAAGACGTCGCACCGGCCGCTTTCAAATGCGGCGAGCGCCTGATCGCGGGAGTCGAACACGACGGGTTTGTAGGTCATGCCGTTCGACTTGAAATAATCAGCGATGATGACTTCGGTAGAAAGGCCCGTCTGTGTGCAAACGTTGGCGCCGTCCAGATCCTTGCCGGATTTTGCGCCAAGCGACTTCGCAACCATCAAGGCGTGACCGTCATAGAACATGACGATCGGAAAATCGAGGCCGAGGCTAGCGTCGCGGCTGAAGGTATCGGTGACGGAACGGGAAAGAAGATCAACTTGCCCCGATTGCAATTGCGGGAAACGAGCCGACGGTGTCGCGGGAAGGAATTTCACCTTCGTAGCGTCGCCTAGAGCTGCCGCAGCCACGGCGTGGCAGAAATCAACATCGAAACCAGAGTACTTGCCGGTGGCATCTGGCGAAAAGAAGCCGGCAAAATTTTCACCCACTCCACAGAACAACTCGCCTCGAGCCTTCACCTGCGAGAGCGTGCCATCTGCGAATGCAATTCCACTCCAGGATGCTGCGAGTCCCATCGCCGCAGCAATTAGCTTGATCTTCATAGCGTTCACCCTTTCAAAATCCCGAAACTCGCGTTCGGCGCGGTTTTCACATCAGCATTTCTGGTTAGTTACGTCACTGACAAAAACAATGTTGCTATATGCCCTGATGACATACCGTTCCAGCGGCCGAAGGTTCGGGCGATCGGGTCCACTTCGTCTTGACCATTCAGAAAAGACGAAAGGAATCCCTTCACAATACCTGAGGGATTGACTTTCCGGGGTCGTGTTCTTGCTGCCCTTTGGATCAATGACTGACGCCCACGAAAAAATTCTTGGCCAAGTATATAGCTTCAAGACATTATCCACGCCGCTTTTGGAAATAGCCCGCCAAACGTGTTTCGGCACAAAACGGCTAGGTGAGCGCCCCACTGGGCCGCGTCCAACGAGGTCGTAAACCAATGCGCTACGAAGTGACTAGAAGCCGGTACGATCTGAATTACGATGTCGTGGTGGTGGGCGCCGGATCCGCGGGGATAGCTGCGGCAGCCTCCGCTTCGCGTGCCGGTTCGAAAACACTGTTGATCGAGCGCTATGGCTTTGCAGGCGGAGCTGCGACAACCTCATCGGTCCTGGCTTACTGTGGGCTTTATGCAAATAGCGAGGAAGCACGACCAGTGGTCGCCGGCATTGCTACCGAGATCCTTGACGAGCTTCGCAAATTGAGTGTGCCCGCAAATCCCGTCCGACTGAAGACGACTGGAAACTGGATTGTCCCGCTAAACCCGGAAGCGCTTAAGATTGCGCTGGATCGAAGCGTCATGAACGCAGGCGTTGCGGTTTTCTTCCATACGGTCGTTTCGGGCGTCGAAGTCTTCGAGGGTCGGGTGCGTTCGGTCGACGTATCCGGGCATTTCGGCAGAATCCGGATCGCGGCACATGCTTTTGTCGATGCCTCGGGTGAAGGCGATCTCTGCTTCTCTGCTGATCGGGGCCTCTTTGCCCCACAGACAAAGGTGCAGCCAGCATCGTTTCCGATCCGGTTGGGAGGCGTCCGCTCAGATTGGGCTCTGGACCGCAGCCTGTTCAAAACGGCGATAGCAAAGTACAACGCAGCCAGTCCCGCAATTGCCGCCCGCGAGAATGGTGGCGTTCAGTTGAGAATTCCGGGTTCTTGCGAAATATGGTGGATGGCGCTCGACCTGGAAACCGATCCATGCGACGTGGGAGACTTCAGCTTGGCCGAAATGAAGTCGCGGGAATGCGGCTGGCACTTGGTTGAATGCCTGAAGGAGACGGACTCCACCACGTTCAAGGATTGCTATGTTGCCTCGACGGGTCCGCAGATCGGGATCAGGGAAAGCCGCCGGCCGAGAACGCTCGCCAAAGTTGCGGCTCGCGACATCCTCGAGGCATTCGTTCCCGATGATACGGTCGCCCTCGGCGGCTGGCCCATGGAAATTCATCATGCGCCCGGCGTTCAGGAGTACATTCCGGTCGGCGGTGCGGGGTATTTTGGCATACCCATCGGCGCGATCAGGACTCCTATTGAGAACCTGCTGGTGGCGGGTCGCCTAACGGGTGCGGACGATCAGGCCTATGGCTCGATACGGGTGATGGGGACCGCATTCGCGACCGGCCAGGCTGCGGGCGTCGCGGCAGCCATGCTGCGGCCCGAGACAACAAATATCGACTTCGCCAATCTGCGTATGCAACTTGCATCACAGGGTGCGCTTGTTGATCTCGATGAACTCAGGGGCGCCTGAGTTCAGGCATGCAGCCCGTCGAACCACTTACCACTGGCTTCCGCCTCGCTTCGTAGACTATTGCGCAAGAAGCGACCAAACGAAGATAGACCACGTTCGATATGCGTATGCGCGTAAACGCCCATATGGGGCGGCTGTGGCAAGCGGTGGATCGATATGTTGCGGCCGGCGAATCCTGCTGCGGTGAAGCTGTCGACCAGCGCGGACCCTAATCCCACCTCGACCATCTGACATGCCGTCTCGGCGAAGCGCACGATCGTCGTTGGTTCGTAGCGGAGCCCTTTACCACCCAAGTAATTTGCAATGGAACGTCCGTGTGGCGTCGTGCTTTCGAAGCCGATAAGGTCGGTTGAACAAAGATCGGCGAGGTCGTTTCCATCCAACGACCGGACTCCGTTCTTCGCCATTCCGTGCGTTACCGCAACGATCTCTCCCGAGCCGAGGAGCTGCGTTGCGATCGAAGGGTGATCCTGTTGATAGAGGCCCACAACCATCTCCCCCTCGCCAAAGACGAGGTAGTCGGTGAGCTGGGAAACGGAGAGAACATCCAGACGCATAATGAGTTTCGGATAGCGCTTCCTCAGCCGCAACATCGCGCGGGGAACCAGGTTCGCTGCCAAGCTCGGTGATGCGCCGACACGGATGCTCATGTCGTCGCCGACCGACATTCTCTGGATTGAGTCTTGCAGGCTGCGTATGTTGCGAAATACCGTGGCGACCTCACTGAAGATCAGCGCAGCGTGAGCCGTGGGCTGAAGCCGTCCCTTTGACCGCTCGAACAGAGGCACCTTGGCCTGATCCTCAAGGTGGCGCAGGACGCGGCTGACAACCGGCTGCGAAACGTTGAGCATATTCGCTGCCCCGACGACGGAGCCTGTCTCCATAACGGCGTTGAACACCTCGATCTGTCTCAGCGTGAACACGAAAGTAGGCCCTATGAATTGTCTTTAGGACATAGGGTAGAGAAGAAGCGGGCATTGTCAACATGGACGGCCGACCGTACGAGTATTGAAAAATGGAGTTATTACCGTGACAAAAGCATCGCTCAAACGGGTCGTGGAGCACTACCCGCTCAACGCCAGCCAAATCGAAGACCTGCACCACAAAGCCGGACCGTTGAGCAGATTCATTCTGCAACGGTCAGAAGGTGGAGGAACACCGCCGCAGTTCAGCTATTTCGGCCTTGAGGCCTCTCTGATTTCTCAAACTGATGCGGACCGTCTCACCCGCGGATCGCCCGAGGAAACCGGCGACAGTCCGGAATTCGCGAAAGTGCCTTTCAAGGGAGGTGTCTTCGCGTACCTGCCCTACGATGGCGGCGGCACGGAGGGGCCGCAGTTCTGGCTGGTGTCGAAGATGCTGGTAATCGACCATGTCAATGCCATCGCCTTCATCGTCGTCAGTGGTGCGGGGGCCAACTCTACAATCTGTCAGGAGATCTTCGACGAGCTCGTCCGGGTACCCAACGCAGTTGCGCGCCCGGCTGCAACCGATGCGATAGAGCGCGCGGAGTGGGCCGTTGACGTCTCGATGGAGGAATATGTTGGCAGGATTGGCGAAATCCAATCCCGCATTGGTCAGGGCGAACTGCAGCAGGCCATTCTTTCGGTTGGACTATCAAAACGAACCAATGCGACCGCGGAGGCTGTCTTCGATGTCATGCGCCAACGCAATTCCTCGCCACACATCTTTCTCGTTCGCGACGAGCACACGACTCTGATTGGCGCGTCGCCGGCGATGCACCTTCGCAAAACCGGATCTTTGCTGACAGTCGAGACGGATGCCGGCACGCGTCGCATCGGCGACACGGAAGAAGCGACGCAGGCAATCATGCAGGAACTTCTGAGTTCTGCAAAAGACCTCGAAGAGCAAAAGATGATCGTCGACGAGACGATCGTCGACCTGAAGGCGATTGCCGCCGATGGTAAAGTCAACATGCCTATCGAACTGGAAGTCCGCAAACTCGGTAGCGTGATGCACCTCTTCACGGTTCTAGAGGCAGAGATCAAGAGCGACCTCAGCCCTCTTGGAGCGGTCCTTTCTTGTTTCCCCCCATCGGCTGTGACCGGCGCTCCAAGACGTGATGCGATCAAGGTTATCAAGGACGTGGAACGTAAGCCGAGGGGTCCGTATGGCGGTGTCGTCGGCATGATCGGTTTCGACGGCTCGGTGGACACGGCGATCATCTTGCGCTCGGCGTGGATCGATGGCGATCAGATTACGATGCGGTGCGGCGGCGGCATCACCCATGCTTCGGTTGCGACCGAGGAGTACAACGAGTGCATGAACAAGGCGCGTTCCATGATCGACTGTGTCCGAGAAGCAGAGGGGCTTTAGGAGGAGACCATGGCCAATATCGGGTCCGCCAGCGCGTCAGTTCCCTCGCAAGCCCAGCCGGTCATACGACTGGAAAATGTCGAAAAGTACTATGGGACGTTCAAAGTACTTGAAGGTGTCAGTTTGAATGTCCGCTCTGGCGAGAAGGTCGTCGTATGCGGTCCCTCAGGTTCAGGTAAGTCAACGCTGATTAGATGCGTCAATGGTCTTGAAGATCACCACGGCGGCCGAATCGTGGTGAATGGAAGCGAGTTGACTGAAGCTTCAAAGGACCAGATCCGGCGAACAGTCGGCATGGTGTTTCAGCAGTTTAACCTGTTCCCCCACCTTACCGTGCTCGAAAACTGTACGCTTTCCCCTATCTGGACGTTGAAGATCCCTCGGAAGCAAGCCGAAGAGCGGGCCTATCGTTATTTGGAAAGGGTGAGGATCGCCGAGCAGGCCCACAAGTATCCCAGCCAGCTCTCCGGCGGCCAGCAGCAGCGCGTGGCGATCGCCAGGGCTCTTTGCATAGAGCCTCAGGTACTTCTGTTCGACGAGCCCACCTCCGCTCTCGATCCGGAGATGGTCAACGAAGTCCTTCAAACCATGCAGGCGCTGGCAGCCGAAGGCCGGACGATGGTCTGCGTGACGCATGAAATGGGCTTTGCTCGTTCGGTCGCGGACAAGATCGTCTTCATGGATCGCGGCGCGATCGGTGAGGCGGCGCCCCCGGACGAGTTCTTCGAAAACCCCAGAAGCGAGCGTCTGAAGAATTTTCTGGGGCAATTGAAACACTAACCGAGGGCCTGCGGGTCAAGGCAATGACACTAGCAATCGATGGCGCGACGCGCCTGTATTTTATCGTGGGCGACCCGATCATCCAGGTTAAGTCACCCGCCGGCATGTCCCATGCCTTCCAGCGTCGGGGGATCAATGCCGCGATGCTCCCCGCGCAGGTAGCGCCTGAGCATCTGACGTCATTCCTTGGGGGGATCGACCATCTTTCAAATTGCGACGGGATCGTCGTCACGGTCCCTCATAAGTTCGCATGCTTCGAGCACTGTGCGACGGTGTCGGACCGCGCGGCTCTCTTGCGTGCCGTAAACGTCATGAGACGAAGCGAAAACGGTCACTGGCATGGCGACATGCTCGATGGGCTGGGTTTTGTGAAAGCCGCCGAAGAAAAAGGCGGCCGTCTGCAGGGCAAAAAGGCGCTCCTGCTTGGTGCAGGCGGGGCGGGATCGGCCATCGCGCTCGCTCTTCTTGACGCGGGCCTTGCGAGTTTGGCGATACACGACCTCGACACGGCCCGGCGCGACGGCTTGATAGAAAAGCTTCGGACCGTCGGACGTGAAATTCATGCAGGCTCACCGAATCCAGAAGGATTCGACGTCGTCGCAAATGCGACACCCGCCGGAATGAAGGGCCATGACTATATGCCGGTGGAGGTTTCCAGGTTCGACGCGAACATGTTCGTTGGATGCGTCGTCACTGAATCCAACAATACCCCGTTGATTGCCGCTGCCCGTGGTACCGGCTGTTCAACCGCCAATGGCATCGATATGTATGCAGCCCTCGAGAACCTCATGGTTGAGTTTTTTCAGGGTGGCTCGAAGCTGTAAGCGCAGACTGCTGTGAGACCCACGCGCCGTGCGTGTCGAACGACATTTCGCACGGTTCGCATCCCGCGAGCGCGTTGCAGGCACGGCCAATTCCTCGATCCCCGGTAATCGGAGACGTCTCGACGACAAGCATAGCTTTGGTCGGCTGAAGCGGCTCGGCAGGAAAGATCGATCCCCATCCTTCACAAAATCCGAATGAAAACCTCAGCTTCTTTGCGATTTTCTTAAAATACTTCTTCTCGTACGGTTTTATTACCTCGTCGCCTCGGCTGTACAGTCAGAGGATGCCTTTGGGAGATATGGCAGACGTGGATCAGCAAAATGCTCCTACTAGAAAAGGGGAACCGACAATGAAAAGGAAATTGAGCTTCATTACAGCCGCATCAATGCCGCTGTTGATCACCGCCATTAACGCCCATGCAGGCGTTACAATCGACAAAATCAAATCACGGGGGGAGTTGTATTGCGGCGGCCAGGCAGAAGGTCTCGGCTTCCATACGCCCGATACCGCCGGGAACTGGAAGGGTTTTGCCGTAGACTATTGCAGGGCACTCGCCACCGCGCTGTTAAATGATCCGGGCAAATACGTCTACAAGCCCATGTCCTTCGTGCAGACCTTTACTGCCTTGCAGACGGGGGAAGTCGACATCATCACCACGAGCACCACCTACACCGTCTCGCGCGATGCCGTCCTCGGGCTGGAGTTTCCTCGAGTCTACTTCTATTCCGGCAATGCGTTCATGGTCAAAAAGAGCGCCAATGTCAGCGGCCCCAAGGATTTGAGCGGCGCAACGATCTGCAACATCACCGGCTCAACCAACGTCTCAAGCGTCGATGACTACTTTCGCAAGAACGGCATGACCTACACGCCGGTCAATTTCGACAAGATCGATGATGCGTTCAACGCATACAAGTCCGACCGATGCGACGCCATAAGCCAGGAGCCGCCCGTTTTGGCGTCCTTCCGCTCATCTCTCGGCAATCCAGATGACAATGTGATCCTGGACACCACAATTTCCAAGGAGCCATTTGCGCCGGTCGTTCTCGAAAAGGATCCCGATTGGGTGAATCTCGTTCGTCAGACGATCAACGCCACGATCACTGCCGAAGAGCTTGGTGTCACTGCCGCCAACGTCGAAGAGATCGCCAAAACCAGTAAGGACCCCGAGGTTCGCCGTCTGCTGGGAGCCGAAGGCGACATCGGCACCAAGATGAGCCTCGCCAATGATTGGGTGGTCAAGGTCGTCAAGGCCGTGGGAAACTATGGCGAGATTTACGATCGGAACCTCGGCGCCCAGTCGGTTCTGAAGATTCCGCGCGGTGTCAATAACCTCTGGTCGAACGGTGGCCTGATCTATTCGCCGCCGTGGCGCTGAGCGCTTGAGGCACGACAACATGCAGTTGACCTCTCCGACATCCGCGCCAATTTCCAAGCCGTTTTGGCAAGCCCATCTGGCCTTGGTGACGATCGCCATTGTCACTATCGTCGCCATGATCGTCATCGCGTCGACAGGGCAACAGAAATTGAGGGAAATCGGGCTGGACATCAGCTTCGACTACCTTTTCGCGACGGCGGGCTTTAGTATCTCGCAGAGCGTCATTCCGCTCCCGCCAGGGTCTACCAACCTGGCGGCGATCGGAGTGGGGTTCGCCAACGCGCTGGCGGTCGCCTTTATGGCGATCGCCGGATCAACGGTCCTGGGTTTGCTGACGGCTCTGGCCAGGCTGTCGGACAATCCACTCGCCGCTCGCATTGGGCGATTCTACGTCAATGTCGTACGCAACGTCCCGCTTATCGTCTTTCTCGTGTTCTTCTACCTCGCGCTGCTTCAACTGCCTGCACCACGCGCAGCAACGGCGACCCTCGGCGGCATCTTCTTTACGAATCGTGGTATCGTCGTGCCGGCGCCAGAATTTTCTTTGCCCTGGCTGGCTGCGGGCGCTCTGTTGCTCACTGCCGCCTTCGGTGCAAGGTTTATAGCATCGCGTCTAAGGTGGCTTTGCCCGACACTGATATGCCTCGGCGTCGCATTGATGATGGGCACGGCCAACTACCAGATACCCGCTTTGTCCGGGTTCAGCATCAAGGGAGGGATCTCGCTCAGCAATGAGTTCGGTGCCTTGCTTTTCGGGATTGCATTCTATTTTGGCGCCGAAATGGCTGAGGTCATCAGGGCAGGCATCCTCTCCGTTCCACGAGTCCAATCGGAAGCGGCCTCGACGCTCGGGTTGGGCAAGGCCGCCGCATTCCGCCTCGTCATTGCTCCACAGGCCTTGAGGCTGGCGATTCCGCCGACGATCAACGTCTATGTAAACATCATCAAGTCGACGCCGCTCGGGGTGGCCGTCGGGTACCCCGAGATTATGACCGTCACATACCAGATCATGCAGAACACGGGGCGAGCCATTGAATCGGTGATCGTGCTTGCCGGGATCTTCATGGCGATAAACGCCCTGTGCTCGCTGCTTCTCAACGCGCTGGACCGGAGGTAGCTGACAATGAAACAGCAGCTCGAGGTGTATTTCGGCTCGCCAGCAAAATCCGCGACCACGTTGCTCCTTGGAGCCCTCGCTCTCGCATTCTGCTGGTGGATTTTTCGTTGGGGGGTGATCGATGCGACCTGGAAGGGCGATGCAACAGCATGCCGTGAGAACGCCGCCGGCGCATGTTGGCCGTTTCTCGCCAACAAGCTGAACTTCATTCTGTTTGGATTCTACCCGCGCGAAGAGCTAGGGCGCGTTGTCGGGCTTTGCGTCATCTTCGTCGCCTGCCTCGCGGTCACGCTGCTAACGATAGCCATCGGCAAGGCGTCGCTGCTGCGATGGGTACCGATAATGTGGCTGACGCAGTTGGTTCTCTCCATCGCGCTGTTGGGCGGCGGCATATTCGGGTTGACGCCTGTGCCCGACCGCCTCTGGAGCGGGCTGCCGATCACGATCGTACTTTCGGTGAGCACCATCTTGCTGGGCCTGCCGCTCGGCACCCTCATCGCATTGGGTCGGAAGTCGCGATCGAGCGCCGTTCGGACTGTTTGTCTCGGCTTCGTCGAGGTGATGAGAGCGCTGCCGATAATAGCGGTGCTCTTCATTGCCACGATCATCGTGCCGCTCTTCCTTCCCTCGCAGCTCGATATCAGCAACCTCTTCCGCGCCCTCATCGGCCTCCTGCTGGTTGCCGCGGCATACTTCTCAGAGATCGTGCGCAGTGGACTGAACGCCATTTCTCCCCTCCAATACGAGGCCGCTCACAGTCTGGGACTTTCCCGGTTCCAGCGGCTCCGGCTGGTGACCTTGCCGCAGACATTCTCACTGATCGTTCCGCCCTTAGTCAGCCAGGCCGCAAGTCTGCTGAAGGACACGACGCTGATCGTGATCATCTCCCATTACGATCTTGTCGGTACGGCCCGGATGGCGACGGCCGACCCTCTATGGACGGGCTTTTCGGCCGAAGCGTTCCTGTTCATTGGCGCAATCTACTTCGCCATGTGCTGGTCGGTCATCAAGTTCGGGGAAATGGCCGAAACACTCATGACGTATGGCGGGCGACGTTAAAGCCATGCCGTTTGCAGAAACTGTTCACATAGGAGGCAGGAATTTGACAACGACACGGGAGCACGGCGCTGCGGTTGAATTTGACGGCGTCAGCAAGTGGTACGGCAACTTCCAGGTTCTGAGAGACATCAATTTGAGCATTCCGCAAGGAAGCCGCATTGTTCTTTGCGGGCCCTCCGGATCGGGAAAATCGACGCTCATCCGCTGCATCAACCAGTTGGAACGCTATCAGCAGGGCAAGATCATCGTCGATGGTATCCATGTAACCGAATCCCATAGATCGCTGGACTCGATCCGGCGAGAAGTTGGCATGGTGTTTCAGCAATTCGCGCTGTTTCCCCATCTTACCGTCCTCGAAAACTGCATGCTTGCGCCGATCCACGTGCGGAAGATGTCGGCTAAGGACGCGCGGGCGCTGGCCATCGAGCATTTGGAAAAGGTGCGCATTACCAACCAGGCCGAAAAATATCCGAGCCAGCTTTCGGGTGGACAACAGCAGAGGGCCGCCATCGCCCGGGCGCTTTGCGTGCGGCCGAAGATCATGTTGTTCGATGAGCCGACGTCGGCACTCGACCCGGAAATGGTGAAAGAGGTTCTCGATGCCATGGTCGCTCTTGCCGCAGATGGAATGACCATGGTCTGCGTGACCCATGAGATGGGATTTGCGCGTCGCGTCGCCGATCGCGTCGTCTTCATGGATGGCGGCCAGATCGTCGAGGCCGCACCGCCGGGCGAATTCTTCGATAGCCCGAAGAACCCCAGAGCCAAAAGTTTTCTAGGCCAGATACTGCATTGAACAGGGTTCTGCGGCGGCGGCCCGTGCATTCATGGATGCGCAAGGCTGAAATCATAGCCCCGAAGCCACCCCGGATACTTCACGAATTCTGAAGGGTAAGCGGCATTTCTTTGCGATTTTCGGAGAAATCGATCCGCCTTATCGTTCGACAACAGCGATTTTTGGAGACTGCTATGAGAGTATTTATCACCGGCGCGGCCGGTCAGATTGGGCAACGACTGGCTCTTGACCTGTTGAAGCAGGGTAACGAGGTAACCTGCCTCGACGTCGCGCCGCCCCCTGCGGGACTTGAAAACGTTTGGGTCAAGCGTGACCTCAACAACATCGACGAACTGTCGATGCTGATGAACGGGTTTGATGCCGTCGTTCATCTCGGCGCTATCTCCGATCCTATCGAATGGGAGCGCTACCCCGAGATTATCGAGGTGAATGTCACGGGAACCTTCAACACCTTCGAGGCGGCGAGGCGCGCCAGCATCAAGCGCATCGTCTTCGCAAGCTCGATCTGCGCGATCGGACCGATTTCCTGGTCGAAACCCTGGACGCCCGACTACCTGCCGATGGACGATGATCACCCGCGCAGACCGGACGATAATTACGGTGCAACAAAGCTCATGGGTGAAGTTCTCGCCCAAGGTTTCCATATGCGATATGGGATGGAAATTGTATGCCTGCGCTTCACGGGCGTGCTGTTCCCGGACAAGCCTGAATCAATTCACCGCTATCAGGGCTGGCTCGCCGACCCGAACGGCGAACTCGTCAACCGCATGTGGTCCTATTTGCGGAGCGAGGATGCCCTCCAGGCGATCGCACGAGGGCTTCGCGCGCCCAAGATTGGCTTCGAGCGGATCTTGCTCGCAGCCCCGGACTCGGCAGTCGGCAGTGCTTCGCTGTCCGAGCTCGTGGCCCGACATTTCCCCGAGCGGCTTGCGGAGGTCCAGTCCCTGGAGAAGGTTGCTGGTGAGAACGCTTCCCTTGTTAGCACGCAACGATGCTTCGAATTGTTCGGATGGCGACCGACCCTCTCCTATCGGGACGTTCCCGAACTTTCTAATCTGGTGGGAGGCGACAATGTCCGACCGGCCGTTTAGTCTGGGTGCCATCGCGCTCGACATGCCCGATCTGTCTCTGGAGGAAATCTTTCGGACGACCGCCGCCTGGGGACTGAAGCACGTCGATCTCTACTATAAAGTCAACTACGTTGAATTCGACGCCGCAGAAATCAAGCGTCTCTCGTCGGCGTTCGATGTACAGGTACATTCCATCAGCACGCGCGGGATGCCGCTTTCCGCGCGATTGGATCCGGAGGAGCAGCTGGAGATTATTTCGCAGGCGCTGGAGCACGCGAGCGAACTCGGCGCAGGTTTTTCCGAAAGCATGGCGGGAGCGACAAGCCTGCCGACCGACGAGGCAATCGATCGTTATGCCGATCTGATGAGCCCGATCGTCCGTAGAGCCGAAGAGCTCGGCGTAACGCTGCTGGTGGAAAACGTCTTCAATCGTGACGATGCGCAGGATCCAACCGCAGGCATCGAGAGCACCCGAAAGCTCCTCGATCGGGTGGGCTCTGGCAACCTCGGTCTGTGCTGGGATGTTGCAAACTTCGCAGTAAATGGGGAGAGCACCCATCCGAACCCGTACGAGGTCTTACACCCCTGGATCAAATACGTCCACCTTAAGGATGTGCTGCCGCAGCAATCCTGTTCATGGCCGCATCAGGAGACAAGACGCATAATGACAGACCTTGAAAGGGGAGGATTTGTATCTGTTCCTCTGGGTCGAGGCATGGTTGACCTGAACGGCGTTGTCGACCGGCTCGTTTCCGATGGTTTTGGCTATCCGGTGACTGTTGAGCTTTTCTGCAGCCCGGACAAGCGCGACGCCTACTGGGCGCCGACGGAAACATGGTTGAGATCAAAGGGCCTCCTGGCTTAACAGTCGGTCTTGTGGCCCCGTCGGACAAACAAGCACCCGACGGCCTGGGTTAGGGAAAACATGGCGCCGGCCGATGCTTGCCGTATGCAAGGAGGTACGCACTGTAATGCTCGACCCCAAGGGACTGAGGATACTCGTCGAACTCAATTCTCGCGGCACGATCACCGCAGTCGCTGAGGCGTTGGCGCTTTCACTCTCGGCAATATCGCAGCGGCTGGCCCAGCTGGAGATTTCTGCCGGCGTGCCGCTTACCGAACGCGTCGGCCGGCGCCTGTTATTGACCGAAGCCGGCCAGCGACTGGTCGAGCATGCGGCCGGTATCCTTGCTAAAATGGAAGAGGCGGAAACCGAACTGGAAAAATTGACCGGCTCGATCAGCGGCGTCCTCCGCATTGCGTCCTTGGAAACCGCACTTGGCACTATTCTGCCGAAGGCCCTTCCGGTGATAGCGCGGCGATATCCAAATCTGAGGATCGAGACGCAGGAAATGGATCCGGAGATCGCGATTCCGGCTCTCATCCGCGGCAGCTTCGACGCGATCCTAATCGATGACTACCGCTATATGCGACGGTCTCGTCCACCCGAGCTCGTCACCTTTCCCCTCTGCTCGGACTCAATCATGATCGCAATGCCCGTGACGCATCCTCTTGCGGGCGAGACCATCGACTTCAATCTCGGCGACCTTGCGTTTGAAATATGGATTAGCACCAGCGCCGGCAGCGAGTTCTCGGAACTCCACGCCTATGTCTGTTCCACATTTGGCGGCTTCAGACCGGACGTCCGCCATCGCACGGACAATTTCGGTGTCAGTCTTGCTTTGGTTGGAAGCGGTTGCGGGCTTGCAATGGTCCCGCGGCTGGCGACCTCGTCCGCTCCGCCAAATGTGGTTTTCCGCCGTTCGGCGGATTTCTCAATGGATCGAACCGTCTGCCTCGCTATCCGCGAAACGAGTTCGGCGCGTCCTGCTCTGACAGCATTTCAGGGCGTCCTGCAGGATGTCGCAGCGGACATGCAATTAGAGTTGGCAGAGAGTGAAAGATGGAGGCGAGATGAAGGCTGACGAAACCCTAAGTTTGTCAATTCCTGCTGCGAGCTAAATATAGGGCACCGAAAGAAAGAACCGCGATTGCCATAAGAGTGAGAAACCCCGCGTAGAGTACCGCTACCTTATAGTCCCCTCCAAATACGCGGACGAGCATTATAGCCGATGGAGTACCAAGAAGCGCGCCAGCGCGAGACGTGTTCATGTAGAGCCCGGTTGCGAGGCCGACCCTCATTGGTATCGAAGCCTGAAACCAGGCCATGCCTGCACCCATTACGGCTACGATGAAGGCAGCGTTCAGTAACTGAGCGGATAGAAGTATGGGGAATGAACTGAACACGTACAGCAAAGTACTGTAGATAACACCACATACCGATCCCACAATAACGACTGCTCTGGGAGATCTCTTTTGACTCACACGCCCCAGGAGTAAGAACAGAGGTATCTCGATCGCTGAAGCTGCAGAAAATAAGATGCCCGCATAAGTCACAGGTAGTTCTAATGTCTCAGTCACGATCAAGGGGGTCGCCATCACGATTACCGCGTTGGTGGCCTGCAGAAGAACGAATGCGACCACCATGATCCCGACGCTCAAGGTGTCTTGTGGCTTGGCCTCTGAGAAAGAGGAAGACGAAGTCGATGTTGAGATGGCCGTCGGAAGGAACGGCGCCAACAGAAGAACCGGCAAACTGCAAAGAGCTACGCCAACCAGCAGGCCGGGAAATCCTCTCCAACTAATCAGGAAGGACGCTCCCGCTGGGCCGGCTACCCATGCTAGGGAAAAAATCGCTCGCATGGCAACGACGTGATCGCGCCCTCGTTCGGTTGATCGGAGATACGAGAAATAGAGCCCGATCGAGCTCGCCGAGGGGCCAAGCAGACCGATCGCGATAAGCAGTGCTCCTCCAAATCCGTGTACAAACCCCAGCAGCAACGCTGCGACCGACGTTAGGATGATTGAGCCCACCACTGCGGCCTTCCGCCAGCCGAAAACGTCGGTGAAATGGGGTATCGCCAAGCTGCAAGCGAGCGCGCTGATATAGAAGGCTCCGAGGAAAGCGGCGGTCTGACCCTCTGTCATGCCAATTCGCGCTCTTGCGAAGAGCGCGAGGTTGGGCGTAATGGCCGCACTCTGTAATCCAATCACGAGTGCGATGGCCGCCGTCAGGACGAGCGGGATAGAGGGCTTCAAATTCGACCTGCTGCCGCTTGATGAAGGTAAGGTGCCATCACATCCACGACTCTCTCCCACCTGAAATGTTTGCTCGCACGGTTGTAGCCTTGCTGCCCCATTGCTAGACGCATTTCTCTGGATGCAACGAGCTTTCGCAGTCGCTCAGTCAAGCCGGCCGCGTCATCGGACTCGATCAGGAACCCAGTTTCTTCTTCGAGTATGACCTCATTGACGGCACCGACTTTCGTACCGATGCAAGGCAGAGAATGAGCCATGGCTTCAGCGTAAACGTGTCCGAAAGCTTCGGTCTTAGTGGGGAGCACAAAAATGTCGGCGGTTGCATATAGTTCCGAGATTTTCCCTTTGTCTGAAACGTGTCCCAGATGTCTGACTCGCGGTTCCTCCAGCACCACGTAATTCGGCCCAGGATCCCCGAAGACGATAAGTTCCACCGAGGGGAGCTCAGCCCGGAGAACGCGGAAGGCATTCAGAAGTGTGCCGAGCCCCTTGCGGGCGTAATCGTTCCCGCCGAAAAGGATCGTGACTCGGTCGCGATCCGGTCGGCGGATCGGATCGGGGAAATGCTCGATGTTGACACCGGCAAAAGCTGTCACAACCTTCTCCGCTGGAATGCCATAATCGTAGATGACGGATCGCCGCACCTTCTCGGAAAAGGTAAAAACATAGGCCGCCCGGCGCATCAGGTCGCCCTGAAGCCTGTCAATGTGCTTTCGCACACGCGGCAACGCCCACTCGGGAAATTCGCGTGCACTCAATCTGGTCGTCCAATCATTGTATACGACATATGGTATAGTGATCCGTTCGCTTGCGTACGGCGAAAAAAAGAACTCCCACTGGAATATCAAAGAAGGCTTGGACTGTAGCGCGTCGATATAGCCCTCGCACGCGCGGCTCTTTGCCTGGAATATCCATCGATGGCGCTTGTATGTTCGTTGTGCGATTTCGCGATTGGGCACCCAAGTTGCTATTCTTGAGGCTAAGGCCGTTAGCGCAGACGGCCTCGGCTGAAAAACCTTCGTCAATTCGTAGCGGCTTGCGAGTTCCTTGAAGAGAAAATGCCTCGCGCCACCAACACCCGTGCTGTTGCTCGAATATTCTGGCTCCGACGAAGCAAGGCCAAGAATGCTAAGGTGGTCGGCGTTCATGTCGGGGGCACCTCGTCCTGAAATGCGATGTCAATGAAGTTTTTTACTATCGTGTGGCCTATGTTCCCATAGGCACTCATGATCGACTCTGGGTGATATTGGACTCCGTAGATCGGCAGAGACTGATGCTCAACGGACATGATTATTTCGTCGTCCGTGGTCGCAGTCACATGCAGGTCTGGGGGGAAACTGCCGATGGAAGCGCAGAGGGAATGATAGCGGCCTACACGGGGACAGCCTGAGACGCCGCGGTAGAGAGAAGTTGGTGTCTTTAGACGGAGTTCCGCGTGCTTGCCGTGGACGGGCTCGCTTAGCCGACCAACAATGCCGCCGAAGTGTTGAACGATACCCTGAAAACCAAGGCAAATTCCAAGCGTTGGTACTCTTTCCACCTCGCAATACTTCAGGATTTCGTCAAACGGGTATTCCGCGGGATGTCCTGGGCCGGCCGATAGCACCAACGCGTCCCCAGAAAACCGGTTCAGTGCATCAATGGCGTCCCTGTAATTGAGGACCTCGACATCATCTACGAGCTGTGAAAGCAAGCCCGCAGTGAGGTAGGTGAATGAATCGTCGAAATCGATCAAGAGTACGGTAGCTTTCCGCTTTCCCGACCGGACCTGTGAAGGATTTGGCGCATCATCTGCGAAAAACGAGATCTTGTTGTTGGCTTCAGCGACTTCCTCCGATGGCACGGAGTCCCATGTGATACTTGATCCGGCCTGAATATGAGATGTCCCGTCGATGATGTGCATCATTGCGATCGGGATGCCCGTATCAATCTCTCCGTTGAGCCGCACATAGCCGACAGCACCCCCGTACCAGTTCCGCGGCACAGGTTCGTATCTCTCAATCAGTTCCAGAGCCTTGGCCTTTGGAGCCCCCGTTAATGCCACGGACCACATGTGTGCAAAGAGGGCGTCCACGCTTGTATAGCCAGGCGCGAGTGTACCTGTAATATAGTCGACGGTGTGAATGACGTTTGAATAAAGTTCAATCTGACGATTTGCGCGTAGCGCAACAGAGTCGGGCGTGCACACTTTGGACAGGTCATTCCTGGCGACGTCGCAGCACATCATCAGTTCCGCCCTGATCTTATCGGAGTTGAGGAGGGTGCGGACATTGGCTTCATCTTCGACCGCCGTCTTGCCTCGAGCGATGGACCCGGCTATTGGCCGCGCCTCCACCTGCTCTGCCCGGACTCTTACGAGCATTTCCGGCGATGTGGCGAGCAGGTATTCGGAGCTTCCGAGATTAACGAAAAAGCTGTAAGGAGCTGGCCTCTTCCGGCAGATTCGTTCAAAGATTGCGCTGGGGAATTCAGTCAGCGGTCGGCTGAATCGCTTGCTCATTACAATTTCAAAGACGTCTCCTTTGCCGATATGCTCCTTGACCCTCGCCACCGAATCCGTGTGGTCAGTGAGCGGACTGAAGGGCACCGAGCCGCCTCGCCGCGAAGATTTGGCCGAAGAATCGAGTCTATGAATATAAACTTTTTCGGCAGTGGTCTGCCGGTCCTCAGCGAGCAAGAACGACACACGCCGCGCCGATCGGGATGCGGGATCGAACTCAAGAAACGTCGTGGGAAAATAGAGAACAGCATCCCGATGGCGGGTACTCCGCGGCTTCAGCTTCGCGATGCGATGCACGTCCAATGCAATATCGAATCCGAATGCGCCATATAGGCCCAGCAAATCACTATTACTTAGTGAATCGGAAACGCTGCACCGAAGAAGACCATTAAGGAATGACTGAAGCGGCACGCCGCAAGATGGATCATGGGCAGATAAATCCTGAAGTATTGGTCCGAAGAAATCGTGATAGAGGACGGCCCCAATATTGCCACGAGTGAGGACCCTCATTCCTTCCGAACAAGAATCTATTCGAATTGCCGGGTCAGAGAAAGCCAAAGCTTTCTTTCGGTAAATGTCAGATGCATAGTTACAGTAAAAAATACCGCCTTCATATCTATTCAGAAGTTGTAGAAAATCGTGATAGCTCGTATCATAGTCGATGTCCTCTGCAACAGAAATCAAATTTGGAAAGTTCGAGTGAGCGGACTGGACACCAGGCAAAGCGACCTCCATGACGGTCAATTCAAAACCACGCCCATAGCCATTGAACGGGGCGCAAAAATCGCTTGAAAGCGGAGGTCATAAGACCGCCATCTCAATCAGGCTGGAATTCATTCAATTTCGCAAGGAACACACTCCACCAAGCGCCCCGCGCGCACCTGCCATGCGCTGCCGCCCCGCTCAAGATCGGGAGATCGAGGAGCACTCTTTCCCGAAGGCAATGCAAATCAGTTTCCAACAAGCTTCTCTACTCTATCTCGTGAGACGTTTGCGGATAGCGGTGCATGTACCGTGCCAAAAGAGAAAAACATTTAAAATCATTCATGGCCTAAATTCAGCAATGTCACGTACCACACATCGCCAGACACTAAACGTCGCAAAGGCCCGAGAACCTCACTCACGGTCTCCGGCGCGGTCCTCGCCGTCGGAACCACTTCGATCAATGACCGGCTGCCCGACAGACGAGGTTTCAGGCCAATGATGGCCCCAGGTCTTGCCGCTGCGTCGGAGAGCCCATCGAGATCCCGGCCACCCGTCGTCGCGATGATTGCACCCGGCTTTGCCTTCGACGCCAGTTGCCTGATCGTAACCAGTGCCTTTCGGTCATCCACAGCGTCAATGATGAGATCGGCATCGCGCAAGCCGGACCACGTCTGTGGTAAAAGCGACGCCGGATCGTTGGAAGAGAACCGCGATTGCGTGGGCACGCTTTCCCGAGCCGGCGATCGCGACGGATGCCAGGAGAAGATACCGCAAAATGGTACGCTGCTTTGCCCGAGAGAAACAGATGGATTCGCGCTTGCGCATGGCTGCACTCGCGAAGCTTGAGAAAGGTTTCGCGCTCCCGGGCGAGGCCCTCCTCAAAAGAGAGGATCTCACTATCCCTGATCAATGCCAGCGCCGCCGCAACAGCGGGATCGCTTCGCGGAAACGTGAGACTCGCGTTCAGGGAAACCGTCGGCATTTTGTAAGCGCGTAGGCCACCCCACGTATCTTTCGAACCGGTGATCGGCGATTTTCTGCATGAGTCATGTGGAGAATCTTATGAGCGACAGTGTGAATCACCCTCGAACCTTTGAGGTTTTGACCGCGGAGCCGGTGCGAAGAAGACGCAAGCCGCGTGAGTGGTCGGATGACGAAAAGGCGCGGATCCTGGCCATGGCGCTGCAGCCTGGGGCGAACGTCTCGGCGGTGGCCCGGTCTGAAGGCTTAGATCCGTCACAGCTTTATGGATGGCGTCGCACGGCACTGGCATCGGGCGCTGTTGCGCCCCTGACGGAGGAAACGGGAACGCAGAAGTTCGCGCGCGTTGAGACGGTAAGCAGCGGCTCGGTCGATATTGCCATTGCCGATATGGTGGTGCGCGTCTGCGGCGCGTTCGATCCTGATCACCTGGTGAAGGTTCTGCGGGCGGTTCGCAAGGCATGATCGCTTCGGGTGTGGTGGTCTATGTGTCATGCCAGCCGGTCGACTTCCGCAAAGGAGCCGCCTCGTTGATGGCGCTGGTGCGGGATGGCGGGTTCGATCCCTTCAATGGCGCGCTTTACGTCTTCCGCTCGAAACGGGCCGACCGTATTCGCATCGTCTGGTGGGATGGCAGTGGGGTTTGCCTGTATTCGAACGATCGGCGTTCATACTACACCTCTTTCCTCGCCAGTTGATGTTCTTGGCTCGGTTTGCATTTGTCGATACGCAGCAGCGCGATCTTCGAGTGGATTCCATCGGCTGCATTGCTTTTGCGGCAGGTCTCCATCGGCGATTTCGTACAGGCTATAGTGCCCGTTATAGGCATGTCTGGTGATGAGGCCAAATTTGGCCCATCTGGCGACGGTTTGCTCGCTGATATTGAGATGCGCTGCCGCTTCCTGTCTTGTCAGCATTCCCCGTTGTCGCAGTCGATCATATCGTGATCGCAGCTTATATTCGTGGATGAGATAGGCGACTTTGAGGGGTGTAAAGCGGGCGTCCTGGCAGCCGCGACGCGTGGTTCCACCTGGGCGATGTCCCTCCTCGTTCAGAATCTCGGCGATCTCGGGATAAATGTAATCGTCGAGAAGCCTATCGACCAGTTCAATGATACTGGGCTTTGTCTTGACCTGCTGAGGAGAGGATTTTGGGCTCATGGTGGTGAGCGTCTGGATTTTGCCGCCCTTGAAGCGAACGTGAAGCTTGGTGGTTCCTTCCGCTGGCAACTTTAAGAGAGTGACATCCTCAATGATGTGGGCCAGCAATCGCTTGCGTTCGCGGCTTGGGGTATCCGGATCTTCCAGAGTTGGTTGAAGTCGGCCGTCATCGCGACTAACCGTTCGTGGACAGCTTTATCGAGGATGAATTGATCGTTCTCTCGGCCACGTTCGCGCTCTTCGCGGGCACTGGCCAGCGTGCGAAGCTTCTCGTTCCATTCACCTTCGAGCGTGTCGGCGACGAGGCGGTTACTAGGATCGACAAGCATGAAGCGGCGCTGAGCGAGCTCGGCTTCCGTTTGGGCGCGTTCGATTGCGCGACAGCGTAGCCGGTCTGCTTCTTCATGCCGGGCTTGGATCTCCTTGCGGACTTCGAGAGCGAGTTCGACGGCCGCCGGCGTCATCTGCTCAGCAATCAGCATACCGATGGCTTCATCGACGGGAGGCCCGGCGATCGACTGACACATAGGCTCCCCACGATAAATGCGGGCACGATTACAAATGTACCAGGCTTCCTGCCGGCCACGCCGCGCCGCATAGCGAACCCTAAGATGGCTGCCGCATTGCCCACACACGGCCCGGCCTTGCAGCAGTGCCGGTCCCTCCCTTGGGATTGACGCTCGTGCCGCTTCAAATCCACGGCCATTCGCCTTGAGGATCTTCAGATTCTCCTGATGTCGCTCCCAGCTGATATAGCCGGGATGAGCATTGGGAATGCAGGCCGGCCAGTCATCAATGTCGCGCGCACGCAGAGTCTTTTTGCCGTCGATGGTGCGTCGAAACTGTCGTCGGCCATAGGTATAGGCGCCAGCGTAGCGCGGATTGTTCAGGACACGCATCGCCGTCGACGCGGTGAGCGGCCGAAACAGTGTGTCGCCGTTGTGTAGGCGCGACGGAAACAATAGGCCTTCATTGCGAAAGACCTTGACGGTCTGGGAGGCGGACCCGAGGCGAGAGAACATCTCAAAGAAATGAATGATCGTTTCTCTGACTTGCATGTCTGGATCAAGAGTCACATTGCCGAAATGGTCATAGACCAGCCCGGTCGGCAGGAGGCAACGAAACTCGCCACGCCGCACCTTATTGAGAATGCCGCCGCGTAGCCGGGCTTTGATCACATGCAGCTCGGCCTCACTCATTGTTCCCTTCAGGCCGAGCAGGAGCCGGTCGTTGAAACTTGCCGGATCATAGACGCCGTCCTCGTCGAGGATCAGGGTGTCGGCAAGGGCGCAGATCTCCAGCAGACGCTGCCAGTCGGCATTGTTGCGCGCCAGACGGGAGACCTCCAGGCCCATGACGATCCCGGCATG
>NZ_LNCD01000054.1:4649-7398 GCF_001542405.1 Rhizobium altiplani | reverse complement strand
GCTCAATGCACCGGATCGGCGGACATTATCAGGCATTCGCGATCGAGCCATGCTGCATCTGGCTTTCGCCGGCGGGCTGCGCGTTTCCGAACTCGTCGGTCTCGCGCTTGAACAGTTCGACGGACGGTCACCCGCCAGTATCCATATCATCGGCAAAGGACGACGAGAGCGCGTGCTACCGATCTGGCAGGAGACCGCTGCCGCGATCCGAGCCTGGATCGCCGTTAGACCCAAGGATGGCGACACGGCGCTCTTCCTGAACAATGCTGGCCGGATGATGACGCGCTCCGGCTTCGAATACATCCTCGAAAAGCACGCCGCGGCCGCGGTCAGCGTCGCGCCTACGCTGGCGACGAAGTCGATATCGCCGCATGTACTGCGCCACAGCTGCGCCATGCATATGCTTCAGGCGACGCGCGACATTCGCAAAGTAGCGCTGTGGCTCGGTCACGCCACTCTCCAGAGCACGGAGATCTACCTGCGCGCTGACCCGACCGAAAAACTCGAGATGCTCGACGCTTTGGCGACGCTCGGCATCAAGCCAGGCAAATTCCGCCCGCCCGATAAACTGATCGCGATGCTTGCCGGGCGATAGTGCACAGTTATGGCGATAGTGCACAGTTATGGCGATAGTGCATAGTTATGTGGAGTCGACGGATGTTGAAAAGCCCGACAATGCGCCCATCAGCGTCTCCGGCTCCGCATAATCATGGTCGCCGCATAATTGCGCTTATGTGGTGCACCACATAAGCGCAAAGGTGCTGAGGGATTGGCGGCGCTCGTGAAGGCGGAGATGGGTGCTGACCCATTCTCTGGCACGATTTATGTGTTCCGCGCCAAACGAACGGACCGGATCAAGCTGATCTTCTGGGATGGCAGCGGCGTGTGCCTGGTTGCCAACGATCTGCATTCATACTGCATCTCTCTTTCGGATTCAGTTGAAGGTTTTGGCTTGGCTGGCATTTTACTTACGCGCGGCGAGGCGCTCGACGAGCTGGTTCCATCGACTGCATTGCTTTTGCGGTAAATCTGTCTTCGGAAGCTCGTACAGGTAGTAGTGCCCGTTGTAGGCATGGCTGGTGACGAGGCCGTATTCAGCCCATCTGGCGAGCGTATGTTCATGGATATTGAGGTGTGCAGCCGCCTCCTTTTTTGTCAACATCCCACGATCCCGGAGCCGGTCATAGCGTGATCTCAGCTTGTATTCGCGAACAAGATAGGTGACGCGTTTGGTTGTGAAGCGGGCGTTGCGCTGGTCACGGCGCGTCACCGAGCCCGGACGGTATCCCTGATTGTTGAGAATGTCGGCGATCTCGGAAAAAATATGATCGTCGAGGAGTTTATCGATCAGTGCAATGATGTCGGGGTTCGTCTTGACCTGCTGGCTGGGCGATTTTGGACTGATGGTGACGAGTGTCTGGGTTTTGCCGCCTTTGAAGCGAATATGAGCCTTGGTTGTGCCTCTCTTCGGTAGTTTGAGGAGGGTGACGTCCTCAATGATGTGGGCAAGCAAGCGCTTTCGTTCGCGGTTCGGGGTCTCTGGGTTGGTCCAGAGTTTTTTGAAGTCCGCCGTCATTGCGACCAACCGCTCGTGGACGGCCTTATCGAGGATGAATTGATCGTGCTCCCGGGCGCGCTCGCGCTCTTCGCGGGCATTAGCCAAGATACGGAGCTTCTCGTTCCATTCGCCTTCAAGCGTGTCGGCGACGAGGCGGTTGTTGGGATCGACGAGCATGAAACGGCGCTGGGCGAGATCGGCTTCCGTTTGCGCGCGCTCGATTGCGCGACAGCGCAGCCGGTCCGCCTCTTTATGTCGCGCTTCGATCTCTTTGCGGACTTCAATCGCCAGTTCGATGGCTGCCGGCGTCATCTGCTCGGCGATCAGCATGCCGATGGCTTCATCAACAGGAGGTGCAGCGATCGCTTGGCATAGGGGTTCACCGCGATTGGTACGGGCGCGATCACAAACGTACCAGGCTTCCTGCCGACCGCGTCGGGCAGCGTAGCGCATGTGAAAATGCCTGCCGCATTGCCCACACACGGCCCGCCCCTGCAGCAGCGCTGGGCCTTCCCGCGGAGGTGACGCGACCGCCGCGTTCCATTTATGGCAGATGTTCGACTTCAGAATCCTCAGGTTCTCCTGATGCTGCTCCCAACTGATGTAGCCGGGATGGGCATCTGGAATGCATGCTGTCCAATCATCATTATCTTGTTCACGCACAATCCTCTTGCCATCAATGGTGCGTCGATAGCGGCGGCGGCCATAGGCATAGGCTCCGGCGTAACGTGGATTGTGCAGCACGCGCATTGCCGTCGAAGGCGTCAGTGGCCGGAAAACCGTCTGGCTGTCGTGCAAGCGAGAGGGAAAGAGAATGCCTTCCTGCCGAAAGGCCTTGACGGTCTGGGAGGCGGATCCGACGCGAGAGAACGTCTCGAAGAAATGGGCGATCGTCTCTCTGACTTGCATGTCCGGATCAAGCGTCACATTGCCGGAATGGTCATAGACCAGCCCGGTTGGCAGCGGGCAACGGAACTCGCCACGCCGCGCCTTATTGAGGATGCCGCCGCGCAGCCTTGCCTTGATCACATGCAGTTCGGCCTCACTCATTGTTCCCTTGAGACCGAGCAGAAGCCGATCGTTGAAACTTGCCGGATCGTAGACGCCGTCCTCGTCGAGGATCAGGGTATCGGCAAGGGCGCAGATCTCCAGCAGCCGCTGCCAGTCGGCATTGTTGCGCGCCAGACGGGA
>NZ_LNCD01000054.1:0-4599 GCF_001542405.1 Rhizobium altiplani | reverse complement strand
GCGCAGATCTCCAGCAGACGCTGCCAGTCGGCATTGTTGCGCGCCAGACGGGAGACCTCCAGGCCCATGACGATCCCGGCATGTCCCATGCCGACATCGCTGACCAGCCGCTGAAATCCCTCGCGCCAGACCGCCGATGCGCCGGATTCACCCTGATCGTTATCGATGACGATAATCTGCTCCTCGCGCCAACCAAGGGCGATGGCGCGCCCGCGAAGCGCATATTGCCGCATGGCGCTCTCGGTATTGTCGATGACTTGCCGCATCGAAGATTGGCGGATGTAGAGATAGGCGCTGCGTTCACGGTGATGAGACTGGACTTTGAGGTGTACATTCATGGTGCTCTCCGCTGGTGGATGCTCATGGCGATGGTCGCCAGGACATGAACGACGGCGCTGAGTTCGCCGTGCGCCGGTCGGGTGGCCGACGACAGGTAAATCTGCTCTTGATCAGGGTTTGCCGCTGCAGGAAGGGCCTGGGCCCATCCCCACATGCCGCGGCGCAGAAAAAGCATGAGGCCGCTACGGGCCTTGAGCGGCAGCTCTGCGCCGAGAGCAGCCTTGCGCAATACCTCGTACTGGGACGCGATGGTCGACGGTTGGATCGGGCATGCCGCCGTCGCGGCAAGGTTTACCTGCCGCTTTTTTTTAGAACCCGCTCGATCGATCTGGGATGAAGCTCGATATCGAGTTCCTGGCGGAGCAGCTTGGCAAGTTCCCGGGCGCGGACGGGTTCTCCTGGGGCGAGTTGCGCCTGCAGAAATGCCACGACCTTGTCGTCGATCTTGTGGGGGCCACGGGGCCCCGGCTTTGTCGGCACCAATCCGGCAATGCCGGCCATATCGAAGTTCACCTTGGCCTGGTAGTAAGTCGGCCTGGAAACACCATACTCGTCGGAGGCCTCCGTCACCGACACCTTGTCGATGGAGACGCGACGCAGCATCTCGTATTTGACCTGCACGGCGTCGTGCGGATCGAAGAACTCGCTGCCCCGGAACTTTGGATCGCGCACCTTCTCGGGGGTGGGGTTGAACGTGCCCTCTTCGATGAGGGCATCCGTCTTTGTGCGCTTGCTGTCGTACTTCGCAGACATCGATGGCTCCGAGGACATGAAGCGGCGTTATCGTAATGCTAATTATGACGCATTTTACTGCCTCGTCAAGGCAATGCTCATGGTTTAGCATTATATGACCCTTGTAATTGCGGACTAAGTTCCACGAGAATAAGACCCATGCGGCATAATAAGCTTTACAGATGCGGCATATTTGTCTTTACAGCTCCTGCACATCATCGTGTTCTCGAAAGGCGCTCTACCAGGGCGGCCAATTCCATTAAGTCGATGACCCGCAAGAGCGACCGTCCGTTGCCCATGACAACTTCAGGATCTGGGCTGACAAGGTCAGTCCATTGCGGGGGAACGGACCAAACGGTGGCATCCTCGGTCTGCAACAGCAAACGTTTGCCCTGCGAGTTAGCTCGCTCGCCAACGCAAGGAAGCTGTTGTCCAAAAAGGGGATGAAACGGGTGCATGACCCGCACTAACTGCTGATCTGCGCTGGTCGGGGCTGCATTCCCAGATGAGGTACAAGCGGCTTGAGGATGGCGAGTTCCATTGGCCTCGAATGCAGGACGGCGCGATGCATCTGACAGCGGCCCAGTTCTCGGCTTTGTTCGAGGGATTGGACTGGAAACGCGTTCATGCGCCAAGCGAAACGCGCACGCCGGTAAAGGCTGGATGACGGCCGCGACCAATTGAATCAGCGCCATCCAGCCTCTCGATCCGAGCGGTAAAATATGCTGTTCTCGATCCATGGCGATAACGGCGGACGAGCTTCCGGATGATCTGAACGCGCTGAAAGCGATGGTGCTTTTGGAGTTGCCCCATAAAGTCCGGACATGATCAGACTTCTGTTTGACGGTTTAAGAACTCACGCGGTGATCGATATCCCAACGCCTTGTGCGGGTGAAGCGTGTTGTACAACACGACGACAGAACACCCACGGGACCGAGGTTCGCGAGCTTTTGTATCCGTGGCATCCCTGGTCCGGGCGGTTTGTTCACGTCCATGAGGCGCTGTCCAAAGGGACGCATATTTTCCGCTGCAGCCTTTCTGGTTCTTCTTCTGATCGACTTCTTGAAGTCCCAGCATGGATGTTCGACCGCTCCGTGAGCGGATATTGGCGCAGCCCGCCGGTTCCTTACGTCGATCTCTCAAGCCTGCATGCTTTGGCAAAGTTACTGGAAGACGCCGATGCCTCATCGCAATCTGCGGTAATGGGCGCAGCATTGGCCTCTCACGAAACGAGTCGGAGAGATGTCCATGCCTTGCCAGTCCATGACATACCAGTTCGATCTGTTTTCGGTTCCACAGCGGGGAAAGAAGGCAGGGACGCCGCAATGGCTGGAGTTGCCAGAGGAGACCCGCCAAGCGCTGACGGTGCTCATCGTGCGGCTGTTCGTCGATCACGCAAACTGCGGGCGTGCCTCCCAGCAGAAGGATGCCGGTCATGATGCATGAGAAGATCGGGCCGCATCATCTGGAGCGGAAGGCCATCCTCTATGTTCGGCAGTCCTCGGCTCACCAGGTCCTCCACAATCGCGAAAGTAGCGCCCTCCAGTACGCCATGCGCGACCGGCTGGCCGCGCTTGGATGGTCACATATAGAGACGGTGGATGACGACCTTGGTCGTTCGGCCGCCGGCGGCGTGACCCGCGCTGGATTTGACCGGATGGTGGCGGAAGTCTGCCTTGGAAAGGTCGGCGCCGTGGCGGCACGTGAGGTATCGCGCTTCGCCCGGAACAGCCGGGACTGGCAACAACTCATCGAGATGTGCCGTGTTGTTGATACGGTCCTGGTCGACCAGGAAGCGGTTTATGCGCCCCGCCAGGGCAACGACCGCCTGCTCTTGGGTTTGAAGGGCAGCCTCAACGAGTATGAACTCGATCTCTTGCGTCAGCGTTCCCTTTCCGCCCGCTATGAGAAGGCTCGCCGCGGTGAACTCGTCGTTACTGTTCCGGTCGGCTTCGTAAAGGCCGGTGACAGGATCGAGAAGGATCCCGACCGACGCATCCAGGAAGCCATTGCACTCGTCTTCAACAAGGTTGCCGAACTCGGCAGTGCGCGGCAGGCTCTACTATGGTTCCTCGAGCAGGGGCTGGACCTGCCGGTCAGGTACGCCAATGGTGACGTCATCTGGCGAAGGCCAAATTATGCCACCATCCACCGGATGATTGCGAACCCGATCTACGGCGGAGCGTACGCTTATGGTAAGAGTCGCTCCGTGCCCCGATACGATGGCCGATCTGGAATTCGCCGCAAGACGCGTGATGAATGGTTGGCGCTGATCCCGGATGCACACGAAGGTTACGTCAGTTGGGAACGGGCGGAGGAGATCCGCAAGATGGTCAGCGATAATATGCCGGCTAGCCGCCATCACGGAGCGCCGAAACATGGTGACGCTCTGCTTGCCGGCCTTTTCCGTTGCAAGAGGTGCGGTCGGAAGCTGACGGTCCGGTACACCGGAGCCAAGCATAACATTCCGCGCTATTCCTGCTGGCGTGGTCTACTCGACAATGGCGAGCCCCGCTGCATTGCTTTCGGCGGTCTGCGGGTCGATGACGCGATCGAAGAGGCGCTGCTAGGGGTGGTGGAACCGGGAGCCATTGCCGCCGCCATCGAGGCGGAACGGAATATGGCCAGCCAACGCGACCGGGTTCAGGATGCCCTGCTGCGCGACCTCGAGGCAGCGCGCTATGTCGCCGACCGGGCCTTCCGGCAATACGACGCGGCCGATCCGGAGAATAGGCTGGTGACGTCGGAGCTCGAAGCACGCTGGAACAAAGCGCTCGCTCGTGTCGGCGAGATTGAGGCCAAGATTGCCAAACATCGGACAGTTGCGCCGCAGCCATTCCCCATGTCCGCTTCCCAGGTAACCGCACTTGCGGGGAATCTTCGCATCGTCTGGACGGCGCCGACAACCGATGCAAGGCTGAAGAAGCGCATCGTGCGCACGCTCATCAATGAAGTGGTCGCCGATCTCGATGATGGAACCTCTGAGATCGTCCTCGTCATTCATTGGGTTGGTGGCGTCCATACCGAGCTGCGCCTGCCTAAACGGCGCCGCGGGCAAAGAAACGCGACGCCTGACGACATCGTCGACGCTGTGCGACAGCTCGTCCTTATTGCCAATGACGATGTGATTGCCGGTGTCCTCAATCGCAATGGACTGACGACCGGCAATGGCAATCGTTGGACACGGGAGCGGGTCACTGCGCTGAGGTCATATCGCAAGATTCCGGTCTTCCGTCCCCAGATCGACGGTGTCGAGCCGTGGCTTAATCTGAGCGGTGCGGCGAAGTTACTCGGGATAACACCAAAGACGCTGCGTCTGGCGGCCGAGGCCGGCGAGATTGAGGGGGCTCATCCGCTACCCGATGGCCCATGGATCTTCAGCCGTTCAAGAATCGCGACTCCACAAGCACGTCAGATCCTCAATCGTGCCCGGCAAAACCCTCGACACCCCACAGGATCGTCTCCAGATCAGGAAAGCTTATTCTCTTCAACAACATAGAAAGATGGGCGTTATGAAACAGGATTGTA
>NZ_LNCD01000053.1 GCF_001542405.1 Rhizobium altiplani | reverse complement strand
TACGGCGTCGACTCATAAACTCTGGCACCATATTCTTGTTGCGACGAGCTTTACAGCGGCGAGGTAGTTTTCCGGGCGCTTGTCATATCGGGTTGCGATGCCTCGGAACTGCTTGATCCTGTTGAAGAACCGTTCCACGAGATTACGTTGCCGATAGACCCAGCGCGAAAATACGAAAGAGCCCTTGCGATTACTCTTCGGCGGGATGTTGGCCCAGGCCTTTCTCTCGGCGGCCTTTGCCCGTATGGCATTCGTGTCATAACCCTTGTCGGCCAGCAGGATGTCCCCCTCGCCAAGCTCATCCGTCAGCGCGTCGGCTTCGGCACAATCGGCGATCTGTCCACCAGTCAGACGCAGATTGACCGGGCGACCTTCGGCATCGACGAGCGCATGGATTTTGCTCGTAAGGCCGCCGCGGGAACGTCCCATGCCACCATCGTCTCCATCCCTTTTTTTCCCGTGGCCGCGTGCTGGTGAACGCGGACACAGGTCGAGTCGATCATGACGATGTCGCCATCGTAGGCCTTGGACACCGCTTCAAGAAGCCGATCCCATACCCCGGCTTTGCGCCAGCGGACGAAGCGGTTGTAACAGGTCGTCGGCGGGCCATAGCGTTCCGGAACTTCCGCCCAAGGCGAGCCCGTTCGAAACCGCCAGAGGATGCCATTCAGTACCCGCCGATCATCAACGCGGGCAACGCCGCGTGGCTTGTTGGGTAACAACGGCGATATAATCGACCATTCGTGGTCAGTCAGTTCGTAGCGACGACGTGTCATCAAATGCTTCCCTATTTCGAAGCCTTGAATCACGCCGGTCGATAAATGCCAAGAAATTTTATGAGTTTACGCTGTAGAAGATACCAAGATACACAACTCGACGACGCCCACCCCCGATTTCACAAATCTTGCCGAGGATCTTGATGCAGCCTGGTCGTCTTCCAACGTGATGATGCGAACACGCCAGCAATTGGTGCGCGCGCTCATAAGCGACATTACCGTCAACATCGATGAGGCTGACTGCGAGATCGTGCTGACGATTCATTGGAAGGGTGGTCGACATTCCACCCTCCGCTTACGCAAACCACAATCAGGCGAGCACGAATGTGTCACGTCCGATGATGCCTTGGCCATCATCGAGAGTATGGCGAGCCGTTGGTCTGATGAGCATATTGCTGCGACCTTGAACCGGATGGGACTGCCGACTGCCCAAGGCAAGACCTGGTCTGCAAAACGCGTGGGCTCGATCCGGCGCGTGCGTGGAATTCACGCCTACAAATCAGCGGAGAAAGACGGAGAATGGCTGACGCTAACCGAAGCCGCCAAGGCTTGCAATGTTACCCTCATCGCATTCGAAGCCTGATCGCGGCTGGGATACTGCGTGCACAACAGGTTGTCCCGGGCGCTCCGTACCAGATTAACGCCTCGGATCTTCGCAATCCTCAAGTCGCCACGGCAATGAGGCGTAAGGGGCGCCCGTGTCAGTCGTCGCCGGAAATTCAAATTCCAATGTTTACAGATACTTGAACAGGGGATGCATAATGAACACAACGTGGTTTGGGGCCTGATCGCGCGCTCGACGATATTGGAGTCGATTTCGATCCGGCCGTCCGTCAAGAAGCGCTCGAGTGCTTCGCGCCGGATGAGCGCGTAGCGGATCGCTTCGGCGGTCTTCGACTTGCCAGAGACCTTGGCCAGTTCCTTTTCCCAAAGATCAAAGAGGCCGGAGACGATGGTTGCAGATCTTTCCTGACGCAGCATGGAGCGGCTGTCAGCATCCCGACCGCGGACCTCATCCTCGATGCGCCACAGCTGGGTCATCGCGATGATCGTGTCCGTTGCTGCCTTTGAGACTCCACTGATGTGGAGGTCGTAAAACTTGCGACGTAGATGCGCCCAGCACCCTGCGAGTTGGCTCGTTTCATTGCTGCCAGCTTTGGCACGCGTCTTGGCAAGATTGGTATAGGCCGAGTAGCCGTCTACCTGCAGGATGCCGCTGAATCCGGCGAGATGACG
>NZ_LNCD01000052.1 GCF_001542405.1 Rhizobium altiplani | reverse complement strand
GCCGCGGGTTTATGATGAAGCGGAACGCAATGCGCTCATATTGCTGTGGGAAGCGTCTGACCGGGTCTGTGGGAAGCGGCTGAAGGCGTTGCTGCCCGTCCTTGTCGAGGCAATGGAACGGCACGGTCGTTTTAACCTCCCGCCTGAGATCCGCGGCAAATTGCTGGCGATGAGCGCGGCCACGATCGACAGGACGCTGAGACCAATCCGAGAGGGCTTGGGACGTCCTCGACGGCGGCCCGCGGCGCACGCCCTGCGACGGAGCATTCCCATTAGAACCGTCGGCGGATTGGGACAATCCGGCGCCAGGTTTCGTTGAGGCGGATCTCGTCGCCCATTGCGGCCCTTCGGCTCGCGGCAGCTTCATCCAAACCCTTGTTCTCACCGACATCGCGACTGGCTGGACGGAATGTGCGCCGCTGCTGGTTCGCGAGCAGACGCTGTTGAGCAGCGTGCTCACAGAATTGCGCAAGCAACTGCCGTTCGCGCTTCTCGGCCTGGATACGGACAACGACACCGTCTTCATGAACGAGACGCTGAAGGGTTACTGTGACGCCGCCAATATCGTCTTCACGCGCTGCCGTCCCTACCGCAAGAACGACCAGGCCTTTGTCGAGCAGAAGAATGGCGCCGTGGTGCGCAGGATGGTCGGATATCGTCAATTCGAGGGGCTGGAGGCCGCCGCCCTGTTGGCGAAGCTCTACCGTTCAGCACGGCTGTTCGTGAACTTCTTTCAGCCATCGTTCAAATTGATCGCGAAGCAGCGCGACGGCGCGCGTGTGCGCAAGACATATAGTCCGCCAGCCACGCCGCATCAGCGTTTGGTTGCTGACGCTCGCACGTCAGATGCAGTCCGCTTCCGTCTGCAGGAAACCTACGCCGGGCTCGATCCTGTCCTGCTATTGCGCGATATCCGCGCCCTGCAGGAGCGACTCGCCGCGCTTGCCGACACTCCGCCGGCCATGCGCACTGACGGGGTAGCTCAGCCGATCGACCTTTTCCTGGCGAGTTTGCGGACTGCCTGGAAAGACGGAGCTAGCCGGCCGACAGATCGCCCGATTGTAAAAGCCTAAAGAGGACGGCGGCTTCCTGACCCTCTCGTCAAGGCGACTGCCGACTTGCGAAATTGGTTCGAAGCCGAACCATGGCGAACCGGCCATGCATGTTTTCCTCCACGTTTGTCTAGCACCATCACTTTGCCAGAGCACTCGCCGCTATCCATCCGCCCCATGGGATCTGAGGAACAGCACGACCTCCGCAAAAGGCGAGAGCAAGACGAACCAGACCCAATAGAAATTGGCGCCGTCATTTAGATTTATCCTTGTCCGGTTGACGACGTCTGTGTTCAGAACCAGACATCCTTAGGCGCTTGCACCACGCTGGCAAAGGTTGATTCCCTGATTCTTGCGCTCCAGCTCGCAACCTTTTGGTGGCATGCCAATTGCACTGCACTGCCACGATACCCTATCCGACCATCAGCCAAGAAGTTCAGATGACACTCGCTCGAACAAACCAGGCTAACCCGACAGACTGTGGAACATCTATCCCGCGTTCTCCGCATGTGCCGCTGTCACTCGCACGGTGGTTTTGGTTCCTGTCGCGTTTGGAGCGCGGCGGCGAGGCATGTCACATCACTCCAGCCTTCGAGGCCAGCTGGATCAGCTGGCCCTGCAGTTGGCCTTCGACGGGTTTGTGGCGCGTGATGAGGTGCTGTGCTCTAAATTCGAAAGGGTGGCGGTTACCGTTCCGCGAGCTAGGGCCGGCGGCCGTTGGCCTACCGCTCAAAAGACACTATTTGACGGCGGCACCGGATACTCGATCGAAGCTCGCAAGTTGATGCGGAATAAAGTCCTGGCGGCCCTCCACCTGGGAGCCGGTCGCAGATCCGAAGACGGTTAATGAGCGTAGCGGGGCAGGAGCATGTGGTTCTGATCACCACCGCCGGTGCTGCATGCCGCACCGCTACGGGCGTTTGGCGGGGCAGTGGTTAGGGGACGAGCTGCTTGAACGTCAGTCGGAATACTGGCTTTGCATCCTGCGGGATGGACCAGCGGTGCTAGAGCTTCCGGCGGACCAGTAGCGTGTGGCGCAGCAGGACCATAACCGGAGCTACGTTGACCCCGCGGCGGACAAGTTGCTGACGACGCTGTCATGACCCGATTGTCGGGCAAGTAAAAGCTGTGCCGACGCCAAATCCTAGCCAATGAACGTAACAAACGGGAAGACATCCAAGGAGTAGCTCATGCGAGTAGCCGTCGTTAGGAACAAAGATGTTACGGGCGTGATCAACCGGTTCGGTCAGCCTTATCCGCAGCCGCCAGAACCTTGGCCACAGGACCAAAGCGAGGGTGTGGTGGCGGCGCTGCAAGAGGGCGGCCACGAGGTGCTGCTGTGTGAGGGCGACAAAGGGCTGCTCGCTATCCTTGAGCAATTCATACCGCCGGATTCGCACGCCGGTCCTTCGGGAATGGTCTTCAACTTGGCGTATGGAATTCAGGGCGAGAGCCGTCCCACCCACGTTCCGGCCATGCTCGAGATGGCAGGCGTCCCGTACACCGGATCCGGCCCGCTTGGGCATGGGCTGACGCAAGACAAAGTCATCACGAAGAGGCTCATCCGCGATCACGGCGTGCCGACTCCGGACTTTCGCGTGATGCGCCGCAGCGCCGTGAATACGAGCGACTTGCGATTTCCAGTGGTAGTGAAGCCGCCTTGCGAAGATGACAGCTTCGGACTACAGCTCGTACATGAACCTGCTGAGCTAAAGTGCGCCGTGGAAGTGATCGTGGAGAAGTATGCGCAGGACGCGCTGGTGGAAGAATACATTGAGGGGCGGGAAATCAGCGTTCCGCTGCTTGGAAACGGAGAACTCGAGGTGTTGCCTCTTGTGGAGCAGGACTTCGGCGATCGCGCAACGCGTCTTATGACTTGGGAAGCGAAATACGTGGCGGCTACGGCGCCGGCGAAGATTTGCCCGGCACAGATCGAGAGCAAGCTTGCGACGGTCCTGCGAGATATTTCGATTGCGACATTCCGTGCTTGTCAGTGCCGAGATTATGCCCGCGTGGACTTCCGGATCGACCGCTCCGGTCGGCCTTTCGTCCTAGAGATTAACGCCAATCCGACACTCACAACGCATTCGTCGTATTTCGTGGGTGCGAAGACCGCCGGATACAGCTTTTCGAGCTTGGTCAATCGCATCCTGGACGTCGCCCACACGCGGTATTTCGGGACCGCTTTCCCCCAAGGCCGAACGTGACGTTGCGCCTTCGAGTAGCGCCGCTGGGTTGTCACTGCCGTCCGCAGCGCTTCGGGCGCGACATAGCGAGGCAGGCACAGACAAATGGTGTGGACGCTCTACTGCCCACTCGAGCGTGGACGACCTAGGCGACCTGATGGGTCGATGGACGCCGATTTAGTTCCGATGATCCAGTCGTCTTGAATGAGATAAATCGCTCCGGCCTGGCAACCAGTGAGACATGTGCTGTTGTCAGCCAGCGTTGTCCAAGCCCGCCAGGGCCCAAATACGGCGAAATTCGCATCTAGGTAGCGGATAATCTGCTGCACCACGGTGTAAATCGGAGGCTTCAAAGTCAGACAGAATGCAGATCGAAGACCTTTCCGTGTTCGGACCAACGACCCTCGATCCACTATCTCGTATCGCCACATCAGGACAACGATCAGGCGGGCAAGATCTTTGGCGTCGCCGCCATCGCCCTCTTGCACTCCTGCCACTTGTTGCACGCGATCGTCTGGCTGGTAGACCTATCGTCTACGAGGTTCTGCGACGCGCTCTCAGGAAATGGTTGATGGCGATCGCTTGCGGGGTCATCACCTGGACGGGGTTCCATTTCCGGCTGCAATTTGCCAGTCCACGGTGGGCCGTTGGCCCCATGGTTTCCATCCACTATGCGCTCCTTTCTGGCGGCATCACTGCGGGTGGCTGGATCTCGGGCACCGTTGCGCAAACCTATTCCCTAATTTCATCTCCCGAATTAACCGCGGCTGCCCTCTCTCTTGTTGCGGCTCGGAGATCTGCTTTGCCGGTGCGTTTAGCTGCGGACCGAGACCAGCAGGGCGCGGAGTTCCATCCCCCGGAAGTGGGGTTCATTCTCAAGCCCCGGAGCGGTCCAATTGCCGCAAATACCGAGTATTTCAACATCAGAAGAGGATCTTGGGACCTTCCTCAGCCATATGCGCACGCGCAGATATGCTGTGGCTCGCGCGCCCACTCGCGGCTGGACACTTCAGCGAGACCTTCGAAGCCGTCCCAGTGGACGAAAACATTCCGCATGCCGACTTGGATGGACTTTCTACGTCTTCTCATCACCTCTCTCCTTCGGATCAGGGAGTCTTCCAGCTCACTTACGGTCTTGAGCGAACAACGGAGCTGCGAAGGGCCCCAGCCGCACAGGCCCATTCGGCTGTCGTTGAACCTGCTTCATCCGCTTTTTCTCGGTTTGCGATCCTTGTGGTACACAACTGTCAGGCGAAAAGCTCGTCGGCCCTCCCGCATTCAGCGTCAACGAAGCAACGTAAGGCTCACGAATCTGAAGCATCGGTGTCTACCACCATGTGCTCGGCAGCAACTGAACGCTACCCGCTCCAAAGAGACTGATTGGCATGTCCTCAAATGAAGAAACAGCATCCACAGGGTTACTGGCGCCACTAAAGAACTCGACGTTCCGTTCTATCTTCCTTGCGTCACAACTGTCGAGCCTGGGCTGGAGAGTGCAGACGGTGGCGCTCAGCTGGCTCATGGCCACTGTTTCCACCTCGGATGTATTGGTTGCCCTCGTCCAGGCCTCATCGACCTTGCCGGCCTTCTTTCTGGCGGTCTTCTTTGGGGCGATTGCCGACAACTACAGCCGGCGCATGGTTATGATTGTTGGTCAAAGCCTCATGATGGCTGCTTCTGCGATGCTGACGATCCTCATGGCCCTAGGCACTACCGATCCATGGATGATTCTCGCCTTCAGCTTTCTCGACGGTTGCGGCATCGCGCTCAGCGACCCGGCTTGGCGAGCCTCAATCGGCGACATCTTGGAGCGCCGCCATCTGCCGGCGGCCGTTACGCTCCTCAATGTCGGGTTCAACACGGTCCGCAGCGTTGGTCCCGCCCTTGGCGGGATCATCGTTGCCGCTTTTGGGCCGCTCGTCACATTTGCGCTCACTACCCTTGGCTTTGTCGCTCCCCTAACAGCCTTGTGGTGTAATAAATGGAAGATCCAAACCTCATCTCTGCCCCGCGAACCACTTATGACAGCCCTCTATGATGGTCTGCGCTTCACAGCCATATCTTCGGAAATAAAGTCAACGATCGTGCGCGGGACTTTGTTTGGATTTGCTAGCATTTCAACATTGGCGCTTCTGCCACTCGTTGCCCGCGACATTTTGAAGGGCGGCCCTGTCGGATACGGCATCATGATGGCCGGCTTCGGCGCCGGCGCACTTCTGGTCGGGCTCGTGAACCCGACGCTCAGGCGAACGCTCACGCAGGAATGGTTGGTGGTCCTCGCCTGCACTGCATGTGCAATATGTGAGTTCTCCCTTGCGCTAACGTCTTCGCTTGCCGTTGCAACAGTCTGCCTTGCTATTGGCGGCGCGGGCTGGGTGACGGCGTGGTCCGGATTTGGCGTGAACGTGCAACTGGCAAGCCCGCGTTGGATCGTCGGGCGCACCATATCGATCTATAGCGCATTCACTTACGGCGGCATTGCTGGCGGCAGTTGGACTTGGGGTGTCATCGTCCAAAATTACTCGCTTTCCTTGGCATTGGCTTGGTCCGCCGTCGCGACCCTGGCGGTCGCCGCTCTCGGGCTCATGCTGCCAATTAGCAATCGTTCTGAATCGGAACTCGAACCTTCCGGCAGCTTCAGCGTACCGGCGATCGCGCTTGATCTGAAGCCAAGGAGCGGTCCCATCCTTGTTACGACGGAATACAGGATTCCCGAGGAGAACATGGATCTCTTTCTAGAGGTCATGCAGAAGCGCCGATACGCCAAAAGCCGCGTCGGTGCACGACAATGGACGCTCACCCGCGATGTTCAGGAGCCATCACGCTGGATGGAGACATACCGCACACCCACCTGGACAGATTATCACCGTCTCCATCATCGCCTTACGGCGGCGGACAAGGAACTGGACGACAAAATCGTGACTTTGAACGCAGCGACTACTCCTCCGCGAATAGCAATCCTAGTGGAACGACCCACGGACGCAGCCGCCAAGTCCTCACCGCAGATCCCTTACGTCTCGCATAAATGAGGATCCTCAGTGCTTTCATCTTTTGAATGATGCTGCCTGGGCTGTCTTGCACGGACGAACCGCCACGACGTTGCACTCATCGACCTTAGCCGCGCCGTTGCGCTACCGCTCGGCGAGAAGGATCAGCGTATGACCCAAGCTTTCTGGGATGTCGATGAAAAGCTACGCGACATGTTACAGGTGTTATCCTCTACCTTGGAGACCGACGATGATGCACCTGGGTCACGTTCTTGCACGCCGATCAGCAAAAGATCATGATCGTGTCGGCCGACGAGTTCATCCGACGCTTTCTGCTTACGTCCTGCCGAGGGCTTTCCTCGGATTTGACACCGCGAACAAAACCTTATCCTATCATGACGCGCGCGGCATGCCGATTCCAATTGCCATGCTGCTGCAAACGGTCAAAATGAATCGTGTCAATCCGCCTGACCGGCTGTCCCAAACATCGACCCGCATTGCTCAAGGCTGTCCGGCATCCGAACCGAAGCGTTCATGTCCTAACAGGCTGCTGCGTCCAAATTCAAGCGGAGTCGCAACGGCCGAAGAGCTGTAGCGTACCGCATTTCCCGTGTGTTGTAGTCTCACTAGTATGCTTGTGGATTTGCCTTGCAATTTTCCAAAACCGTCTTGAGCCATCTTCGAACCCGCTTGACACCCGAAGCTGATGACCGCTTTTGATAGCGGCAATCTGCGAGGGTCAAGTCGGCGCCGTTTTTGTGATTGAGGCATCGCGATTGGCACGCAATGGGCGCGACTGGCGCACGCTGATAGCAGAAGGCCAGCAAAGGACTGATGGTGCGCGGTTCAGTGCGACGGGGAGGTTCTGGCTCGCGAGCTTGCCCGCTTTATGCAAGATCGATCCATCGCGTCGATTCTCAATCGCTCACGAAAGAAGACCGGCCGTCAGAACGGCCGGAAACAAAACAGCGTTTGCGGCTTGCGCAATCGTCTTGGAATTCCTGTCTATCGTGAAGGAGAGCGCACCGAACCACCGAACGCGGCGAACATACTCTCGACGAAGCCGCCCAATCCTCAGCATCAGTCCGATGACGACGATGAGAAAGATCCGAAGCGGCGTTTTACCCGGCACGACAACTCTGCAAAGGAGCTCCCTGGATCATAAAAGCAGTCGATATAGGAAAAGTCTCTGTATAACGGTCGGCTCGAAAAACGTTCCTTTCGCGCCGATCCGACGACCACCGCAGCGAACCATCGCTCCCTTCTTAACGGCATCATCGACATGCGCCTCAATCTTCGCCAGAGCATGGCTGTCAATCAGAGGGCCGATGGCAGTGTCCCGTTTGAACCCGTCACCAACCCGCAGCCGCGCGACGCGCTCGGTGAACCGCTCGGAGAACAGGTGGTAGACGCCGGCCTGTACGTACAGACGATTGGCGGACACACAGGTCTGGCCACCATTTCGGAACTTGGCCTGGATTGTTCCATCGACGGCATCGTCGATGTCCGCGTCGTCGAACACGATGAATGGCGCGTTCCCGCCGAGCTCAAAACTGATCCGCTTAATCTGGTCGGAGCATTGGCGCACCAGCAGCCGGCCGACCTCCGTCGATCCGGTGAAGCTGATTTTGCGAACCTTTGGGTTCGAGCAAAGCTCCTTGCTGACTGCATCGCATGTCAGACGCATAGATTAGATTAAGCACGCCCTCGGGGGAGCTAATATACAAGGAAGTGCGGTCGACTCTGCCCGGTGCGTTGCGCATACATTCAAGTTTTTCGATCCGGGATGTCCTGGCGGCGCGGGGGTAAGGCCCGACACTCGTCGTCGTTGACGCCGATCGAGCAAGTAGAGGATGGTGACTACGCCTGCGCCTAGCTCCAAATTGTGGGGTGCGCCGCCCCTTCTGTACCCCATCTGCTCGCTCCGCGAGTGGACGTTTCCATAACTAGAAAATGAACGTCTCCATTCGATGGCAAGTCCGTCCGCAAGTCGTGCCGGGGAAGTGAGTAATCAGGCAAAGTTGTATTGCAACATTATGAGCTGATTGCTATAGTTCAATTGTCATCCACTAATTATCAAACGCCGCCGACTCAGCTTAGCGTAAACAGGGACCCTTCCGTGACAAACCAATCGCAACCCTCTCTCGGCATCCTTGCACTCGAAACCGGGCGGGCGCCCGGCGCTCCATCGACGCTGCCGAATTCTGTCTTCAATCCAGCAACCTTCGACTTTCCGACAATTGCTGAAATGGTGCCTGGAGCTTGGGTGGATAGAGTTGTCCCGGGAGATTCCACGCTTGAGTCATCTTATATCGCAGCGGCGCAACGACTTGTTGAGCGTGGGGCCGTCGCAATAACCTCTGACTGCGGGTTCACAATACGACATCAGGCGGCTGTGTCGGCGGCAGTGAAGGTTCCAGTAGCGATGTCCAGCCTGCTCCTGGTGCCACTTTTACTCCGCCAGTTGCCGCCGAAAGGTAAGCTCGCTGTGCTGACCTTCGATTCGAAGCATTGCGGTGAAGATCTTCTCGGTCTTGCCGGGCGATCCGAACGGGAAAGGGTGATCATTGGCGGTATCGAGGACGGTACGACCTGGCAAAATGAAATGAAACGCCCATCGATTCCCACGACAGTCGCAGAAATTGAATCAGATATAGCAGGCTGCATATCGCAACTACGTGCCGCCCATCCAGAGATCGCGGCGGTCCTATTGGAATGCACCATGTTTCCGGTCGCAGCGCCTGCTATCCGTCGGATGACTGGACTTCCGGTCTACGATACGGCGACCCTATATCGGATGACCTTCGCTTCAGTTGCGTCATGAATGGTGCTCGTAAGGGCATAGTGCCCGACTTAGGCATGCAGGAGACGTCTTAAGCCGAAGATTCAAGACCGGCTGATGGCGCGGTGCGAAGGGCTAGTCGGCACGGCAAATTCCCGAGAAACCGTCGACGATCGAATCACCGGATGCATGGCGAGAGAGCTCCGCAGATTCTCGACATGTCGCCTGCTCTGGTTAGATGCTGACATACAATCCGGCGCGTGCCCAGTGGACCGCATTGAAGATCTCTCCGCGTTATTGCCTCTGGCGAGTCGTATCGTCAACGCTGACCTGAGGCGGAGGAGAAGGTGTCACATGGGTGAACGTCGCACCATCACGGTGGCTGGCGGGGGCGACGGTTGCGGAGTGAGCGCGTCATTGAGGCCGATTCTGCATCTGCAGCATCGTTCTTATTCCTCTTCACATGCGGACGAACAAATTGAGCGGCATCAACCGAACATCATGCCCAAGCCGGGCGATTTCGCGAGCCCAGTGATGAGCGCCAGATCCCGCTTCAAGCCCGACAAGACAAGATGGAAGCTTGCGCAAGCAACTCCAGGAAGCCGTCTCTAGAGATTTTCGCTTGAGGACTGCGTTGCCAGCGCTATCCACCGTGTGGATTTGATACCGCTTCGCGATGTCGATCCGATTACCTTGATATCCATTTGATCCTCCTGCCTTGGATTGGCGCGGCGTATTCTGCGCCGGCGGTAGAGGGGAGTCCGTCACATCATGTCCGTGATCCCGCAGACCAGGTACACCCGCGCGCCGGTCCCAGGTCCGATCATGCCGCCCTACCTTGTTGATGCTGTGAGAACAGTGCTTCTCGGAAAGCTGTGCGCATGGCAGGCTTTCCGGCGCTGCCGGGATGGTTTTCATGCTGGCTGCTATGGATGGCTCAGGAGGCAGATCCCCCGGCAGCGCCACACCGCCTCGATCGCTGATTAGGCTCTGCGATTGATCGCTGTATAGGGCGACGACGGCGTCAGCGGGACGCCGGACCTTGTTCAACGCTTGGAGGGGAGAATGCGCATCAGTGTCGGCATGGATATTGCCAAGGACATCCACTGGGTTGCGGCCATCGATGGCGATGGCCTCATCCATATAGACCGCAAGGTCGAGAATACCCCGAGGGCGATCGCCGACTTGATCGAAGAGCTGAGAGCGCTCGGCGGCACGGTGCGCATCGGCCTCGATGTGGTGGCGGCATCGCCGGGCTCGTCACGGCCATGCTGGCCGAGGCCGGCTTCGCTCTGGTTCATGTGCCGGGTCTGGCCCATCAACCGGGCGCGGCAGGGTACCGTCGGCGGAGAGAACAAGTCCGATCCGCGTGACGCCCGCACCATCGCCGACCAGGTGCGCACCCGAACCGATCTGCGCACCATCGAACCCGCCGCCGAGCTCGACCTCGAGATCAGGCTGCTGGTGAGCCGGCGCCGCGATCTGGTCGACGCCCAGACTCAGCGTCTGGCCCGCATGCATGACCTGCTGACCAGTATCTTTCCCGGCCTGGAGCGCAGCCTCGACCTCACCACGAAGGGACCGCTGCAGTTGCTCACGCGCTATGTCACGCCCGCCGAACTGCGCGAAGCTGGCAGAAAGCGCATCTTGCGCCATCTCAAGGCCGGCGGCACCATCCCGCGCGCCGAACACCTCGCCGATCGCGCGCTCGAAGCCGCCGCTGAACAGACGCTTGCTGTGCCGGCCGAGCGCATGAGCGCTCGGCTCATTCGCGAACTCGCGACCGAGGCACTCGCCGCCAAGACGCGGCTGGCCGAGATCGACCGCGAACTGGAGGCTCTTCTCCAAGGCCACCCTGACGCCGCCCTCATCCGCAGCCTGCCCGGAATGGGGGCCGTGCTCACCGCCGAACTCATCGCTGAGGCAGGCGATCTCTCTCGCTCCGCCGACGCGCTGGCCGCGGCCGCCGGCATCGCTCCGTCACCCGCCAGTCCGGCAAGATGCGTTTCCTCAGACGCCCCTCGGGCGGCAACAACGGCCTCAAACGGGTCTTCTCCCAGTCCGGCTTCTGCTCGCTCGGCCAGCCCGACAGCCGCGCTTTCTACGCCCGTAAACGGCGCGAGGGCAAACGCCACCATCAGGCCGTCATCGCTCTGGCCAGGCGCCGCGTCAACGTCCTGTGGGCCATCTTGCAAACCCGCTCTCCCTTCCAGGCCAACTTCAAAATTGCCGCTTGACGAACGCATTAGGCTGCCTTCACCGCGCGGATGAGCCGCGTCAGGGTGGCGCCGTCCACAGCGCTGTCGAACCGAAGGCTGCGACCGAAGTTCAACCGCAACTCGATCGTCCCAGACGGGTCCCGACGGTCTCCGCAGACCTCGGTCTGCACCACATTCATGTCCACCGGGACAAACACCGCATTCTCAGAAAACGGCAAAAGTCCCGCTTCTTCAGCTCACTACGCCGGTGTAAATCTGCTGCCTTGTCACATCGTGTCGCTGCGCAACTTAGTAACCGTCGCCCGGTCGATCCCAATCGGCATGACAATCTCGAGCTTCTGTTCGTCGCGCCACCGGCGCCGACGTTCCTGCCCGAGAATCTCGACACGCATTACATACCTCGCCCAAGACACGTCGCTAACGACGTCGTTAGACATCGTGTCTTAGGCCATCAAGGCTTTATCCGGCAGGCGGTGCCAATCGGGCGGTTACCACAATTCTTCAATCCCGTGAGTTTGCAGGAAGACTGCGCACTAGGCGCAAAAATCGGTGCTTTTCCATTGCCCTCGGCTGCTAAACTCAAAATCTGACATCGACCCAAAATGAGGTTACGGCGCCAAATGAAGATCACTACGAATGAACTGCTCTCCCCAGAGGAGCGGGCGGCCGTCATCGAGATGCGGCATGCCATGCATCGCGAGCCGGAACTTTCGAACAGCGAGTGGAAGACACAAAAGAGAATTATTGAAACGGTGGAAAGGTTCGGGCTAGTCGGAGCTCAGACCTTCCATAAAACGGGCGTTTACGTCGATATTCAGGGACTTGCGCCCGGGCCAAACCGTTCCCTCGCTCTGCGCGGAGACATTGATGCTCTTCCCATACAAGAAGCTAGAGACGACCTTTCATACGAGTCGGAAGTGCCTGGCGTGATGCACGCTTGCGGTCATGACATGCATGGGTCTATTGCCTTGGGCGTGGCGCTGGCCTTCCACCGCATGCGAGACAATTTTTCCGGCAGAGTGCGGGTTCTTTTTCAGCCTGCGGAAGAAGCGGAGCCGCTTGGCGGACGAACTGTCGTGGAAGAAAAACTTCTCGACGGGTTTGACGCTGCGATTGGTTTTCACGTTCATACTGGTATTCCCAAAGGATCTTTCGGTGCGCGTGCGGGCGCGGTGACTAAATCGTCCGACCAATTTGAACTCGATTTTATTGGGACCATGGCCCATGGCGCCTCGCCACACGCCGGAGTCGATGCAATTGCGATCGCGGGCGCATTTATCAACGAGGTTCAAAAGGTGGTGTCCAGGGAAATGCCCACCCACGATGGCGCGATTGTTACTATCGGGACCATTCATGGGGGGGAAGCGACGAATATTATTTGTCCGTTAGTGAAAATGACGGGAACGATTCGCACAAGCAGCCCCGAACGGCGCGAGATGTTGGTCAGGCGTGTCCGTGAAGTGGCCGAAGGCCTCGCCACAATTCATCGAGGCAAGGCAAATTTCAGCTCGAGGTCCGGCGAGCCGCCCGTTGTCAACGATTCCAAGATGGTGGAGCGGTTTCAGCGACTGGTTATTCAATCGGCCGGTGCGGACAAGCTTATCCAACCGCCGGCAGGTTCGGGGAGCGACGATTTTGGATTCTACTCGTCCTGCGTACCTTCAATCTACTTCTTGTTTGGAAGTCGAGAGCCTGGCAACGAGTCCGGCGTCCACACGCCAACATTCGGAGCGTCCGACGAAATCCTCGCTCCCACGACGGAACTGGCGATCCGGTACTGTTGGGAGCTTTTGCACGCATAATGGTGGCGCAGGCCCCCCAGAGTAACCCGCCGGCGGCAAGCTGTGCACTGACGATTTTCGAGGCTTTGCCCAGCCCGTTTATTAGTAAGGCTTGCCGTGTACAGATACCAGATATGCCCGTGAGAAGGAGATGATGTCATGGCTATGCCAAAGGGAGCGCAAGCGTTCCCAAGAAGTGAGTACCTGCGGCGTTTGACCGCTGTAAAAGGGGAAATGGAACGAAGGGAAATCGAAGTTCTCGTAGTGACGGTGCCAGCAAATATTACCTATTTGTCCGGCTATACATCAAAGTCTGGTTACGTCCCGCAGGGCCTTATCGTATCATTGAAAGATGAAGAACCAGCGTTTATTACGCGCCGTATGGACGCGCCGGCAGCAATCCACCAGATGTTCGTCGATCGCAGTCGGATTTTTGGCTACCCCGAGGCTCTCATCGCGAATCCCGATAAGGATGGCTGGGATGCTATCATGGATATACTGATCGAGAGCGGGTTTGAGAACGCAAGAATAGCTGTTGAGGCGAGCAGTCTCCAGGGCCGGACAGTTGAGAAATTCAAGACAAGGTCATCAGGCGCGCCAATTATAGACTTTGGGAACACCATTAGTTGGATCCGTGGGATCAAATCAGACCTTGAGATTACCGCAATGCGCGAGGCTGCAGCGATTGCGGATGCCGCCATGCTGAAGGCGAAAGAGGTCATCCTACCTGGTGCGCGCGAGGCCGATGCAGCGGCCGAGATAACTGCCACGCTGATCCGCGGGGTCAACGGTATAGTAGGCACTGATCTGGCCAGTTTATATCTGTGCGCCTCGCCTCGCACATCGACCTGCCATATCCCGTGGGCAGAAGACGTTTTCCAACTAGGTTCACAAGTTAATTTGGAACTCGCCGGCGTAAGACATGGTTACACGTCGGCCTTGATGCGCACATTCTCGCTGGGAGAGCCTTCGGATCGCCTGCGACGCCTGCATGAAGGTGAGGTAGCCGGCTTGGAGGCGGCTCTGGCCGCCGTGAAGCCCGGGGCAACCTGTGGTGATGTTGCTACCGCTTTCAACACAACACTGCAGAAATACGGATTTAAGAAGGAGTCGCGTTGTGGTTACGCCATGGGTATCAACTGGACGGAGCCAACAGCAAGTCTCAAAATGGGCGATCCCACCATCCTGAGGCCGAACATGACTTTCCACCTGATGCTCGGAAACTGGATTGACGAAGACTTCGGATACGCGCTCAGTGAGACGTTCCGCGTCACGGAAACCGGTGTGGAAACGTTCAGTAGCCTTCCGCGGGATATTTTCCAAATATAACGACGGGATCGACTAAAGAAAAGCACTTTGCGCGCACTATTCTTGAGCGCAAGGTTTACACGCAGTTGCATCAAGAGAGCTCCGTCCTATGCGATATTGCAATTATTAGAATGAGCTATAACATTGCGTCGCGCAAGAGCGCGTGCCCATGGCCTCAAATCGGATGGCTCGAGGCAAGTCGCCGCCTGCGCTCGGCAAAATCAGGATTTGCAGTATCGCAAAGAATCAAAACCTTGCCACGGCTTTCCCGTTTTGAACCTTGGGGCTGCACATGATCACTGCGGGCAAGGACATCAGAATGACTCATCTGCGGAAGAGCAGCTGCCACAATGGTTGGCGAGCTTACGCCCCGGGCACAATCCACGGTTCAACAATCGGAGTAAAAAATGACCACGGTACCTGACGATATCCAACGCATATACCAAGCTAGCGATGCGCTCGCGCTTTCCGATCTGGTTAAGCGCAAGGAGGTGCAACCGTCCGAGCTTATGGAGGCCGCGATAGCGCTAGCTGAGCAATTTAATCCAAAGATCAACGCGATTGTAAGCACGGATTATGAAGGTGCACGCTGCCAAGCTGCGCGATCGGAAAACAGCGGGTTGTTTGCCGGCGTTCCATATCTTGCGAAAAATGATAGCGACGTCGCGGGGCTACGGGCCACGTACGGTTCACGTTTCTTCTATCGATACGCGCGACCAGCTACTGATGACAGCGAGGTCATAAGACGCGTTCGGAAGTCGGGCATGATCCCGTTTGGGCTGACTAACTCCCCGGAAATTGGCTACGCATCGACGACTGAACCGAAATTATATGGCCCAACTCGAAATCCTTGGAATTTGGCATACTCTAGCGGGGGATCAAGTGGCGGGGCAGCAGCTGCTGTCGCGGCCAGAATCGTTCCGATTGCAGGTGGTGGTGACGGTGGCGGCTCGATACGAAATCCTGCAAGTGCATGCGGGCTCGTCGGTCTCAAACCTTCGCGTGGCCGCATACCAACGCGCCCCAAAATAGATTCATGGCACGGATGCTCGGTGAAAGCCTGCGTGTCGAGAACAGTTCGTGATACTGCCGCTTATCTCGACGCAGTCAGCGGCCCGTGCGTGGGCGACCCCTATACTCCTTCAGCGCCTAAGACTTCGTTTCTGGAATCCAGTTTACAGGATCCGAAGCGTTTGCGTGTGGGGGTTGCGACGTCGCTGCCCTGCGCGAGCCCATTTCACGCTGAGGTTACCAAAGCAATTGCCCATACGGCGCGCCTGCTTGAGAAATTGGGGCACGACGTCGAACTGTATGATTTCAGGTTCGATTATGAATCGCCTTGGCGGTCGCGCGCTCGGATAAGTGCCGTTGAAGCGGCACTTTTTTTCCAGAGAGCTGAAGAGAGATTTCGCGTGTCATTGGCCGACGACGACGTCGAACCGCAGATCAGAACTCTGATCGAAAAAGGCAAGATCATCGACGGAGTTACACATGCGGCCGACATTGATATCATCAGACGTGCTGGCGCTGACGTTGCAGCCGATCTCGACCAGTTTGACGTATTTCTATCGCCCGTCTTGTCTCAGCCAACACTACGCGTTGGTGAATCACCTAACACTGTCCTGGAGGACCCCTCAAAGTGGCTCGCGACTATGGCATTCATGTCGCTTGCTAATATGAGCGGGTTGCCTGCTATCGCTTTGCCTGTCCAACAATCAGAACATGGCTTGCCCCTCGGGATACAACTAACGGCGCGGTACGGCGACGAAACCACCCTACTTCAGATCGCGAATGCCTTGGAAAAACAAATTGGCTGGGATCTTCGGCGACCACCCATTCTCGACGATGCGGAACTCAAAACCTGCCTCGACTGAGAACGATTTCGAAGCACCCGACCATTGCGGGTGCACTTTTTTGCGCAGAGTGTAGAGTATTTTCCGCGAGAAGGCGAGCTGGTCCCCAGGGGTGTCACTCGCCGCACCTCCACGGAATTCGCATCCTGCGCTCGAAGAAGTCGCCTATCGAATATTAGCGCCGCATCTACATATTTGGCCGGCGTCCGCTCCAAGGTTGAAGCGCCTTCAGACGAGCGGCGATAGCAAGGACAAGCTCATTTCGGCCCATGTCAGCGACAAGTTGCACGCCAATCGGCAGGCCGGTTTTTGTCCAGTCAATTGGTAGCGAGATCGCCGGTTGATCGCAAGCGCTGTCTTGGTCCCACCTCCCGGTTCGCCGTCTGATCGTTGATGTTCAACCTCAAAAGAGAGGTTGGGCATATGTGGATTTCAGAGCTTACGCTTAAATCCAAGGATGAGCCGGTACGTCGGTTTTTGGTGTTCACTGGCAGTGGCCGTCGTCGCGAATGGAGCGACGATAAGAAGGCGCAGATCATTGCGGAAAGTTGCGAGCCTGGCGTGACGGTTTGCTCTGTGGCGCGGCGTCACGGGTTAACGCCGCAGCAATTGTTCACATGCCGACGGCTCGCCCGAAAGCCAACTGGAGTTTCTGTGCTCGGGGAAGAACCGATGTTTGCGCCAGCGGTCGTCGTGTCGTCGGAGCCGAAGAAGGCGCGGCAGGCATGTTTGCCACGAAAAGCCTCTCCGGAGGCGGCTATCGGCAAAATATGCTGTTCTCGATTCGTGACGATAACGGCGACGAGCTTCCGGATGACCTGAACGCGCTGAAAGCGATGGTGCTTTCGCGCGAGGCGGAGAATGCGCGCCTGCGTCAGATCATCAAGGAATTGCAGCGCCACCGCTTCGGCCGCCGTGCCGAGACGCTTCTCGAGAACCAGCTTCTGAATGCTGTCAGGTGCTTCTAATGCGAGCATACGATACCTCTGTATCACGAGCGCCAGCCTTGGCGACAGGAGCCAACCAAACTTCCGAAAAAGCGACATTTCCGCCCGGCTTAAAACCATCGAGATAATAGCGAAATCGCGCGACCGATCTCGGCAATATCAGCGACGCAAAAACCTGATTTGTCGGACTCTAGACCTAAGAAGAGGCCGCGAGCTATTTCCCTCTGCGCCGGCAAGTCGCAGTAGTGTCAAAGCTACTATCTTCAATGATTTCGGCGATTGACGCCACTGCTTTGATACGACAACAATCGTCAAAGCTATATACGCCCGCAGAAGAGCACCCAAAGCTCCTGCACAGCGCGGCAAGTGAATGTTGATACGCAGCAAATCTCTCACTTATCAAAACTTTTGCCGGAATCCGGCATCATATAGCTACAATCACCAAAAAACTGCGGACCTTGCGTGTAGAGTCGCTGATGCAACGCTGCTGTGCCGCATGCGAAGCAATAAGAGGGAGAACGACAATGAGTTTTTTCATAAACCGTAGGCGCTTCATGCAGGCGACGTCATCAGCTGTAGCGCTTGGCGCACTTTCGTCCGCTGTTGGACGTGCCCAAGCCGGCGCGCCGGGCGAGCTAAGAGTTAATATGAGCGGTGGCAATTGGGGGGAGGCTTTCCAGGAAGCCTTCGTGAAACCTTTTGAGGCCGAAACCGGTGTAAAGGTTGTCCCAATTACCCAGGACCTTTCCACCTCTCAGATTGCCTTGATGGTTAAGTCGAACAATGTTTCGGTCGACGTTACCCTGAACAACGTCATGGGCAATCTCGTTCAGGGCGATGCCGGTTATCTCGAGAAAATTGATTATTCAATCTTCAACAAAGAAGATCTTGATACGACTGTGGACTATTGCAAGCAGCCATTCGGATTCGGGCCGTATGTCTATTCCCAGAACATGGTGTGGAATACCGAAAAGTTCCCGTCTGGAAAGCCTCGGCCCACAACCTGGGCTGAATTCTGGGACGTCGAGAAGTTTCCGGGCACCCGATCGCTCGAGACGGGTGCAGGCGGCAGTGAAGGTCCGTTTGAAGAGGCGCTGCTTGCAGATGGCGTGCCGATGGATGCCCTCTACCCAATGGATGTGGACCGCGTTTTTGCCAGTCTCGACAAGATAAAGCCACACATAAGAAAGTGGTGGACGAGCGGTTCTGAAGTTTTGCAAATTATGCGCGACGATGTGGCTGATATCGCGCAGTCTTATGATGGGCGAGCGATCTCTCTTGTTGATGCCGGCGAGCCGATCGAAATCAATCGAAACCAGGCAAAGCTGATGTGGGACATGCTGGCGATTCCTAAGGGTGGGCCAAATGTCGAACTCGCACAAAAATTTATCGCTTCGACCGCCCGTCCTGATCGACAAGCAACGTGGGCGAAGCTGTTCGCGCAGTCGCCCAGCAACAGCAAGGCTTATAGTTTGCTTTCGGATAAGACCGCGCGCAAACTCGCTACTCACCCGGACTACATTGCAAATAGCTACCCGGCCAATGCAAAGTGGTACGCAGAAGTCGGACCGGATGGCATGTCGAATGCTCAACGGCTGATTCAACGTTGGAATGAATGGGTTCTTCGCTAAGCAGCGTAATCGCCATTCGCTGATGCGTCTCGAAAAATGATGCGCCGGTATTTCGGCGCATCGTTTCGTAGGCGCCCACTGAACTGACTTCTGGAGTACTACTAGTGACCAAGCAACTTAGCAGCGCGATTAAATTAGTCGAGGACCTACCACTGAAGCAAGCTCCTACTAGCACTGGCACGCAAATTGAATTTCGCAACGTGACCAAGATGTATGGCGCCGTTGCCGCGGTCCGAGATCTGTCCCTGAGCGTTTGTCAAGGCGAGTTTCTTACGGTTCTCGGTCCTAGCGGTTCAGGAAAAACCACGGCGCTGATGCTGCTTGCAGGGTTCATTGCCCCCACATCGGGCGATATCCTCATCTCAGGACGGTCAGTCGGCACCGTACCGTCCTACCGAAGGGACCAAGGAATTGTTTTCCAAAACTATGCCTTGTTTCCTCACCTAACCGTTCGCCGAAATCTCGAATTTCCTCTCGAGATGCGTGGCATGAAGGCCGCTGAGAGAGCGGTCCTGGTCGACCGGATGCTTCATCGCGTACATCTCCAGGATTTTGGTGAGCGAATGCCGGGGCAACTTAGCGGAGGACAGCAACAACGTGTGGCACTTGCGCGCGCGCTGGTCGCCGACCCGCCCATCCTCCTTTTGGACGAGCCACTCGGCGCACTCGACCGAAATCTCCGTGAGCAAATGCAGATCGAAATCAAAAGCCTACATAAAGAGTTTGGCAAGACAACAATTTGCGTCACCCATGACCAAGACGAAGCCCTCACGCTATCAGATCGCATCGTCGTCATGCGCGCCGGGCAGATAGAGCAAATCGACACGCCAGAACTGCTCTATGATCGGCCGGCAACCCGCTTCGTTGCAAACTTCTTGGGCGAGGCGAATATTTTTGAAAGTACAGCTTTCAAAACGGAAACAGACGCTGTGCAACCGACAGGAACGGTGGTCATGATACGACCGGAACGCGTTCGCATCTCAGCCGTCACGGTACCGAAACCCTCAGATGCTGACCGGCGCCAGTTCGTCACCGGCGTCGTCGAGGACATGATCTATGCAGGTCCGCTACGGAAGTATCAGGTTCGTGTCGGTGGAAGTTCGTTGTTGGTACGTGAGCATGTTGCCTCGGAGCAGCAAACCTTCAAGGCTGGCGATGAGGTGCGGCTTGATTGGCTGAGATCAGATTTGCGTTTTGTGGCGGCGTGAGGGGAGGCGAAGAGGATGGAAGCAATTCAGAAAGTCGGGCGAATGCCCATTTTATTGGTTGTCCCAGCACTTGCGATTCTTCTCTCTGTCTTGGGCGTGCCGCTCCTGCAGCTGTTTCTCGATAGCTTGAATGCACCGGCATTTTCGACAGCGAACTACGAAGCATTCTTTAATAAGTCGGCAGGGATGTCGGTTCTTCTGCAAACGATCGAAATCAGTTTGGTCGCGACCGCGATGTGCCTTATCATCGGGTACCCCACCGCCTATCTTATCTCGACTTCGTCTGCCCGCCTGCGCACAGTGCTGATCGTTCTTGTTGTCCTGCCTTGGCTGACGAGCGCCTTGGTCCGGACCTATGCCTGGACTGTCATTCTCGGAGACCGCGGCCTAATAAACAATCTTTTGCTCCATCTCGGCATCATTGCCAGCCCGTTGCCGCTCATTTACAACCGGTTCGGAGTATACATCGGCATGGTGCATATCATGCTTCCCATGATGATTCTTCCGCTCCTCAGCGTTATGCACGGGATCGACAAGTCGTTGATGGAAGCTGGCCGCAGCATGGGTGCCCGTCCGCTGGTGGCGTTTTGGCGGATCTTCGTACCACTCAGTTTGCCTGGGGTGCGTAGCGGCTCACTGCTGGTCTTTGTCGTTTGCCTGGGATTCTATATTACGCCCCAAGCTTTGGGTGGGCTTCGCGAAACCATGCTGTCAACCTATATCGCAGCCCAGTTCAGGAATGCGTTCAATCCGCAGGTTATCGCAACGTCAGCGTTTGTTCTTCTGGCGCTGGCAATGGCAGTGCTACTGCTGTTTGGGCTTCCCTCAGGTCCACAGCGCTCGCCTGTTCAATCGAACCGAAAGTGGTCGGGCCGGCTGAACCCTTTGAGCAGAATCGCGCATATCTACGGCGAGGCCTCAAGCCGTCATCGTTCGACACGCTGGACAACGGAGCTCTATCAGCCGGGTCAATCAAGCGCTTGGATGAGCATCATCGGAAGTTTGTTTATTGCGCTCGTTATGGTCTTCTTGCAGTTTCCTGGCGTTGTCATCGTAATTATGTCGTTTAGCGATGGTGCGTTTTTGCAGTTTCCGCCTTCCGCGTTCTCGCTGAAGTGGTATCAGGCATTCTTCGGGGATCCTGCTTGGACCGGCGCATTTTGGAACAGCATCCAAATCGGTGTGGCCGTCACTATAGTATCGACCGTGCTCGGCACGCTTGCAGCATATGGTCTTAGCCGAGTATCACCCGGAGCGCGGAATTTCCTAACAATGGTTATTCTTACCCCGATCGTTGCTCCAGTAATTGTTGTCGGCGTTGCATGCTATCTCGGACTCATTAACTTCGGCCTTGTTGGTTCGGCCACTGGACTCGTGCTTGCCCACAGCATCAGTGCTACCGCTTACGTCGTCGTTATCGTTTCAGCCACATTGGCGAACTTCGACTGGCAGCTTGAACGGGCGGCGAAGAGTATGCGAGCCGGCCCAATCCGAACGTTTATGAGGGTAACTCTCCCGTTGATCCGTCCGGGGATTATCGGTGGCGCGGTATTCGCTTTCATCTCGTCGTTCGACGAAGTCGTGGTCACGTCACTTGTTAGCGGGTTTGCATTGTTCACCTTGCCGTTAAAGATGTGGGAGAACATGAACCAGCAGATCGACCCGACGATTGCAGCGGTGGGTTCATTGCTGACCCTTATGCCACTCATCTGGCTAGTCATGCTCTACGCTACCTGGTGGCGAGCTCGACTTGCACCGCAGAAGACGCTGGCGACGCCTGCGTAAACGTTGGCGGGCTGCTTATGCAGCCCGCCGACTCGTCTTGCAAATCGCGCTCCGCTGGGTACGATTCCGAGGAATGACGATGACAAACTTTCCCGGTGACTGAAGAAGCGAACCCTGATCCTTTGCATTGCGGCCGACAGCAGCGGTCGGGCTTAGCCGGAGCTTATTAAGCAGTCGCCACAGCTTCACATTGCTCAAGGCCATTTGAGCGGCGGGGCGAGATTATTTCAAAATAGTGCGTTCATGTTGACCTTATTAGCCACTTAGCTATTTCCGATACCGACCTATCCTAGCGTGTGAGCAAAAGCTGCATCCACCGGCCCACATTTGCAGCTTTCCACTTTCGATCGCGCTGTAACAACGCCATCCTGCAAGCACTCTCGAATATCTTGAATACAAGACAGCAGAAGCACTGTTTTCTGCGCAAAGAACATCGAGAGGATTCCGCATATGTGCAAATCGCCTGAACAACTCCACGTCCCATCGGCTTGACCACGCAGGGTCGCCGAATTGCAGCGACGTGCTGATTTTTCCGCGCGACAGCCGGATAGGGCCTCAATGCCTCATCGGATCTCGAATGTTACCTCCACAATTGCAACAACGCCGCATGGAAGGATACCAAAGTGAAGCTAGATATCAAAGACATCAGCGAAAAGGACCGCAACGCGGTGCTGCATCCTTTCACGCAGTTGAAGGACTTCGCGACCGGTAAGCTCGGCGAACCGACGATCGTTGAGACCGGCAAGGGGATCCGCATCCAGGATGCGCATGGCAACCAGTTGATCGATGGTTTTGCCGGCCTTTACTGTGTCAACGTCGGCTATGGCCGCACCGAGGTCGCTGAGGCGATCGCGCGCCAGGCCTATCGCCTCGCCTATTATCACTCCTACGCCGCGCACACGACCGATGAGCTGGCAATCCTCTCCGACCGCCTCGTGAAGATGGCGCCCGGCAAGATGAGCAAGGTGTTCTACGGCATGTCCGGTTCGGACGCCAACGAGACCCAGGCCAAGCTCGTCTGGTACTACAACAACCTGCGCGGCAAGCCGACCAAGAAGAAAATCATCTCTCGCGAACGTGGCTATCACGGCTGCAGCGTGGTCTCTGGTTCGATGACCGGGATGAGCTTCTATCACGACCACATGGATCTGCCGTTGCCGCAGATCGATCATACAGGCGTTCCGCACCATTATTGGGGCGCCAACCCCGGCGAAACCGAGCGCGAGTTCTCGGCCCGTCGCGCTGCCGAGCTCGACGAGATGATCGAGACGCTGGGTCCAGACAATGTCGGCGCCTTCATCGCCGAGCCGGTCCTCGGGACCGGTGGCATCACGCCGCCGCCGGAGGGCTACTGGGAAGCGATCCAGGCGGTGCTCAAGAAGCACGACGTGCTGCTGATCGCCGACGAAGTCATCACCGGCTTCGGCCGCACCGGCTCGATGTTCGGTTCGCATCATTACGGCGTCGAACCCGACCTGATCACGGTCGCCAAGGGTCTGACCTCGGCCTACTTCCCGCTTTCCGCGTCGATAGTCGGCGAGAAGGTGTACAAGGTCATGGAGGAAGGAGCCGACAAAGTTGGTGCCTTCTCGCACGGCTACACGTATTCCGGCCACCCGATCGGCGCGGCAGCCGCAAATGCGGTGCTCGACATTGTCGAGAAGGAAAATCTGCCCGGCAACGCCCGCGAGGTTGGCACCTATTTCCAGGCCCAGCTCAAGGAAAAGTTCGCACAGCTGCCAATCGTCGGTGAAGTACGTGGCGTTGGCTTGATGGGCGCAATCGAGTTCGTTGCCCACCGTGAAAACAAGACCCGTTTCGATCAGTCGCTGAAGGTCGGTGCCCGCGTCTCGAAAGCCGCCCGAGACCGCGGCCTGATCGCACGGGCCATGCCGCATGGCGACATCCTCGGGTTTGCGCCGCCGCTCGTCACCACCAAGGCGGAAGTCGACGAGATCGTATCGATCGCCGAAAAGGCGGTGCGATGCGTGATCGACGACCTGGTCCTCGACGGCCAGAAAATCTAAGTGAATGCGTCGGCTACGTCCGACCGCATTCACTCACTTCAAACAAATTCAGAATAGGGCAGGGCCTTAGCCTTGCTCAGACCAATAAGCTTAACCGTCGCACAGATGCGCACCATCAGGGAAGAGGAAGCCGGCCCATGACCGCCGCCAAACTTCATATTAAGACCAGCTTGGCTTCGATCACCGTCCATAGCCCCTACGACGGATCTATCCTTGGAACGATTGAGGCCACGGATATAGGCGAGATCGACAAACTCCTCGCCCGCGCCCGTCGCGGAGCCGAGACTTCCAGCAAGCTGCCAAGACACAAGCGCGCGAGTATCCTCGAAGGTGCGGCTCAGATCATCGAGAGCCGCCGCGAGGCGTTCGCCGAAACCATCGTGCGCGAGGCCGGCAAAACAATCGTTCAGGCGCGCAAGGAGGTGCTTCGCTGCGTTAACACGTTGAAGCTGTCTGCTCATGAGGCACGGCACAATGCCGGCGAAATCGTGCCCTTCGATGCCTATGAGGGATCGGAAGAGCGCCAAGGCTGGTTTACGCGAGAGCCCCTCGGCATCATCACGGCCATTACGCCATATAACGATCCGCTGAACTTGGTGGCCCATAAGCTCGGTCCTGCGATCGCCGGCGGCAACGCGGTACTGCTGAAGCCGTCGAACCTGACGCCCTTTTCCTCGATCAACCTTGCCGATGCTCTTATGGAAGCGGGCTTGCCTGGCGAGATTATCACGCTGGTTCACGGTGACAGAGAGGTCGTGACGGGTCTAGTGTCGGCACGGGATGTCCGCATGGTCTCTTTCACCGGCGGCTTTGCTACGGGAGAGGCAATCAGCCGTAAAGCGGGCCTCAAAAAACTCGCGATGGAGCTTGGTGGCAATGCGCCGGTCATCGTCATGAATGACTGCGACTTCGACAAGGCGGTTGAAGGATGCGTGTCCGGCGCCTTCTGGGCCGCCGGTCAGAACTGCATCGGCGCCCAACGTTTGCTCGTGCAAGCCGAGCTTTACGAGCGCTTTAGCGATGCCTTCGTGGCGGCCACGAAAAAGCTTAAGGCAGGCGATCCGATGATCGAGGGCACCGATGTGGGTCCGATGATCTCAAAGCAAGCGGCCGAGCGCACCGAAGCCGCGGTCAATGACGCAATTGCGGTTGGCGCCAAACTACTCTGCGGTCACAAACGCGAAGGATCGCTCTATCACCCGACGGTCCTTGAGGCCACGCCGGTTACGTGCCGCTTATGGCACGAGGAAGTCTTCGCCCCTGTAGTTATGCTTGCGCCGTTTGAGACGCTTGATGACGCGATCAAGCTCGCCAATGAACCTGAATACAGCCTACATGCTGGCATCTTCACCAGCAACCTGTCTCTCGCACTTGAAGCCGCAAGCAGGATCGAGGCCGGAGGTGTGATGATCAATGATTCTTCGGACTATCGGTTCGACGCCATGCCGTTCGGCGGTTCCAAATACGGCAGCATGGGACGAGAAGGCGTTCGCTTCGCCTACGAAGAGATGACCCAGCCCAAGGTGGTTTGCATTAATCGCGCGTGAACGGGCAGCGTAGTTTCAACAAGATGACGGACCGCGAGGCGCGGTGTGGGCATCAGCTTAACCTGTGCGCTGAAGCCAGGTGAGGACTTATTTCGTGAGCTCCGAAGCTTGCCTTTCCGACGTTTCACTTGATCGCCCTTTCTGTGCCCGGAGTCTGCGTGCTGAGCGTGAACAGGCGTTGGCCGTCATGGGTCTGTTAGAACACAACAGCTTCGTTCCTGTCGGTTATGGGGGCGGTCCGTACCGTCTCAGGGGGCAGACGCGCCGCGCTGCATATCGACGATCAAGGGGAGTACCTCCTAAGCCACTATATGTCTTTGGCACCCTTCCGCCGCATGATCAAAGACTACACTCGCATCTGGGATAGTTATTATGAAGCGACTTGCCGCCACGGGCTGGAAAGACTGGTGATCATCGACAAGGACACCGCCGCGAATGCCGGAAATCAATTACTTCGCATCCCCGAGTTGTACTGCTCGCCGCTGAATAGACTCACAGAAAAAGTCGCGCCTATTCGCAAGTGCCAACTCGATTGTCGCAGACTAAAACGGAGGATTCCATGTCCATCAACCTTAAGCAGAACGACCTTTCTCATGTTGTTGCCGCTGACCGCCATCACGTTTGGCATCACCTGAGCCAGCACAAGCACTATGAGACGGCCGACCCGAGAGTCTTTGTCGAGGGGAGGGGCCTCAAGCTCTGGGACGCTAACGGCCGGGAATATCTCGATGGTGTTTCCGGGGGCGTTTGGACGGTCAACGTCGGGTATGGGCGCGAGAGTATTGCCAATGCCGTACGCGATCAGCTCGTCAAATTGAACTACTATGCCGGCGCGGCGGGCAACGTTCCGGGAGCCCTATTTGCGGCAAAGCTGATCGAAAAGATGCCAGGTCTGACCCGCGTCTATTACTCCAACTCTGGCTCTGAAGCAAACGAGAAGGCCTACAAGATGGTTCGCCAGATCGCGGCTCGCCATCATGGAGGCAGGAAGTGGAAAGTTCTATATCGCGAGCGGGATTATCATGGCACGACAATTGGAACGCTTGCCACCTCCGGGCAGCCGCAGCGCGCCGATCAGTACGGCCCCTATCCTGACGGTTTCGTCATGGTTCCCCATTGCCTTGAATACCGGAAGCAATGGGATGTCGAAAATTACGGGGAGCGAGCCGCCAACGCCATCGAAGAAGTCATCCTGCGCGAGGGTCCGGATACCGTCGGCGCGATCGTTCTGGAACCGGTGACAGCCGGCGGCGGAGTTATAACGCCGCCGGAAGGCTATTGGCAGCGCGTTCAGGAAATCTGCCGCAAATACGATATTCTGCTTCACATCGATGAAGTGGTCTGCGGCCTGGGCCGCACCGGTACATGGTTCGGTTACCAGCAATACGACATTCAGCCCGATATCGTGACCATGGCGAAGGGCGTGGCATCCGGATATGCGGCAATCTCCTGTACGGTCACAACTGAACGTGTGTTCGATATGTTCAAGGATACACCGCAAGACGGGATGAGTTATTTCCGCGATATCTCGACCTTCGGCGGCTGCACGGCTGGACCAGTGGCTGCGCTTGAGAACATGCGCATCATCGAAGACGAAGGCCTGCTTGAAAACACGGCGATGATGGGCGAGCGCACATTTGCCAACCTCCGGGCGCTGATGGAAAAACACAAAGTCATCGGCGATGTGCGCGGCAAAGGCTTGTTTTGCGGCGCAGAACTTGTGGCGGATCGCACGACGAAAGAGCCGCTCGAAGAAAAGCTGGTCCAGGCTGTCGTTGCAGACTGCCTGGCGCAAGGGGTCATTATCGGTGCGACCAATCGCTCGCTCCACGGGGGGCTCAACAATACGCTATGCCTTTCGCCTGCGCTCGTCGCCACATCCGAGGACATTGATCAAATCACAGGTGCCATCGACACAGCCTTGGCAAAGCTTTCCGTCTGATAAACCCGCAGTGCATCTTGTCGGCACCGACCATCGGAAAAAGGCTTCGGGACTAGTTGTAGTTGGCAGAGCAGGTGAACTGCTCCGCCTCCGCTTCACGGGAAAGTAAGACCCGCGGTTCAGTTTACTTACCGACGTCATGCGAGTGATTAAAAACGTCCGACCTTACGAGGTTTCCTACTTCGACTCATCCTTCGGAACATACGTCAGTGTCGCGGTTCCAAAGAGTGCGGTTTCGGCTCTGAAGCTGGGTGAGTGAGTAACGAGAGCCTAATGTATTGCAGGGCTTCTGGGGAGCCACGGCCATATAGGGCCGTTGCTACACGCAATTCGGGCCGTTTGTTGCTTTATGGACTGAGACGATTTGCAACAGAAACGTCCAATCCGAGAAGGTTCGAACGGGAACACTACGCCGAATCGCTGTTGATCCTTTCCGGCGCCGCGGACCGGTGGCGCTCGCTTTAATCTCCTTGAGGACCCGATCAATCGTCGCTGGACTCATCGTCAAGAGTTGCCGGCGCGTCTCGCTATTCATATCGCCGTGTCCATGACGTTCCATCGCTTCGATCAGTGTTGGCAACAGGGGGTGTAGTCGCTTGCCGCAAATTCGATCCGACGCCTCCCAACGACGAGCGCTGCCCGCACGTCATCGCCGTAAACCCGGCGCCCTGGCCGAGGACCACCCTTGGCCGGTTCGCGTTCTCCTCGCAGCAGTCGCATCGCATGCTTGCGATGAAAGCCCGTGAGCGCCACGAACTCGTCTAACATCCTCGCCTTCTCGGGCCACCCGCCTAACACATAGCGACAACTGATCGCCGCCACCAATTCCGCACGTGTTGCTTACCTACCTTCCTCATCATAGCTCCCGAGGTTGATTCGTCGGGAGCAATTTAGATGAGGCAATAACCCATTCTCAGGGAGCAGTTCAGGCGAGGCAATGCGCACCGTGCCATCGGTCGTCGTGGTTGGCTTGGTGTCGGACAGTTTCGTTGCGCGGTTCTCCCGGATGTGTTCCTCTGCATCACCGACACGGACGAACGCGGATTGCCAGTTAATTTTGCCGTCAACGATCAATCCCGCCGATGTTCGGATCGGAATGCTCCGTTGAACCGGATGGGTCCAGAACTGCGACAGACCAGCGGACCTGCCGCTTAATTGAAGATCGCGGATCGTGTCGAGGTACTGCGGATCATAATTCTCACGGTATTGCCGGATCAACTCCGGCGGAACCTCTGCGTCCGAGATGACCGCATTTCCTGTCATGCGGACGTACATCTCCCAGGCAGGAAGGAGCGCGTCCTCGGCATATTCCGGAAAGATGCGGCCCGTTACAGCCTGCCGTTTCAATCGCTCCCGCAGCAGCCGACCCGACAGCGACAAGCCCGCGTGCGGATGGCGGCAGGGCTGCATTTCTTATATTGATGATCGGCATGGTGACTCGCGTTCCTCAATGAACGCAACCATGCCATCGGTTCGCTTCAACGCAACACGGCAAACCGCAGCATCCACAGTTTTCCACGGTCGTGGAAAATGCGGTTTCGGGCCAAAACGCAACAGCCAACAAACCGCCCAGATGTTCCATAATAAAGCTTATCTGATTTTCTGGTGTAGGAGGGGCACATTCTATCTCGAACTGCAACAAAGGCGTTAAGCTGCCTGCTTTTCGGGAGCCATGGTTTGAGCCGTACCTTTTCGCATTTGAGTTTTGACGAACGCCGATCGATTTCCAGGATGTTGGATCAGAAGTTTAGCCAGTCTGAGATCGCCAGACGCCTCGGCCGGGACCGTGCGACCATCTCCCGGGAGATCAAACGCAACTACTGGCACGATCAGGAATTCCCCGATGCCGAGGGCTACTGGGCGATGACCGCCAACGACATGGCGCGCGAAAGGCGCCGGCGGATCGGCAAGCTCTTTCGTCGCGAGGATCTGCGGAACGAAGTGATCGGAAAGTTGGAATCCGGCTGGTCGCCGGAACAGATTGCTGGACGACTGAAGATCGAACCAGCGGCCAAGGCAAGCGTCTGTCACGAGACGATCTACCGGTATGTCTATTCACCAGAAGGACAACGGCAGCAACTCGCGCGGCTTCTCCCGGAACGGCGGAGAAAGCGCCGGCCGCGATATGCTCGCAAGCCGCAGAATCCAGTCTTTCCAGATGAGTGTTCGATCAAACATCGGCCGGAAGCCATCAACGATCGCAAGGAATTCGGTCACTGGGAAGCCGATCTCATGATCTTCGAAAGGGTTCAGGGCAATGCCAATGTGGCAACGGTTGTCGAGCGGACGAGCCGGTTCACCATGCTGTTCAAGAACAACGACCGGCAGTCCAAGCCGATCATGGAGCGGCTCATCAACGTGCTCAGCCCCCTGCCCAGGCATGCCCGGCAAAGTTTGACGTTTGATCGCGGATTTGAATTCGTCTCCTGGCGGCGACTGAAGCAAGGAATGGGAACCGATGCATGGTTCTGCGATCCGTCTGCGCCCTGGCAAAAAGGCTCCGTCGAGAACATGAATCGGCGGATTCGGCGTTACCTGCCGAGGGATACTGCTGTCCTGTCAGTTCCTGATGAATCGATACGATCACTGATCGATCAGTTGAACAATACGCCGAGAAAATGCCTTGGTTTCTGTACCCCAGCTGAAGTGTTCAGGCGTGAAGTGAACAAATGACGGCAAGTCGGGGCGGAGGACGGATTTCATGAATGATCCTAGGTGATTGCGCGGCGAGAGAAAGCGTTATTGAGGCAGCCAGCGGCGGAATAAAGATCGTCAATGCACGCCGATGTCGCTTTGCGTATCCGATTCCAACTGCAGGCAGGCTGCCCAAAGTGGCGTCTTGTGGAAGGATCCGTCCTGAAGGAGCGTGAGCCCCTCTCGTGCCTCATAGAGCAAGCCGAGCCAGCATAAGCGTTGGAAGACGCCATACTGGAGATCGGATTTCAACTCCCAGGCTTCTATGGTCATTTCGGTGTCCGAGAGAGGCGCCAGGTCTGGATAGAGGATCTTCACAACCTCCATTGGCGTGCACCCTTCTCTGGCTTTGATATTGAGGAGATTGAGGAACATGCGCCACCAGCGTAACCGCGCTTGCACCTCCTCTTCCCGTTCGGTGGCGTGGACATACGAATAGAGATAATCCGTGGCGACCAGATCGAAGAAGGCTTGCGGGTTCACCAAAAACTCCCGGCCGCGTCTGGTTGGCAGCAGCACATCCTTTTTCCGGCGAAGAAGCTTCAGATGACGGGCCATGTCGCGCACGACCCAAAGCGGCGGCATGTCGCTTTCATTGAGCACCTTGTTCATGCTGTAGAGATCTTCGGCTGTGAACCCTGGCCAGAGGAAGTGCACAGCGGCCCAATGCACGAACTTGCGGTTCATGGCGCCGGTCGCCGTCAATCCTATGCCACCCTCACCGTCAGCATAGGCAACAGCAAGAAGCATGCCGCGAAGAAGTGGTGACAGCGCGGCGATGTCGACGTCACCATGCAGGTTGATTTCCGGAAGCATCGTGCGGCTTTGATCCCACCCCGCCCCATGCAGGTGCAAGCGAGTATCAACCGGCGACGGAACAATTGCTACTGGGAAAGCTAAAGCCAAAGGGGAACGTCATCACCCGCCCCCGTTCCTCCCTTGCAACCCGGCCCAGCCGGTCGGATCGGGGGCTGATCTCTCTGCCCTGTAGCAGCCTTTAAGCCCTTGTTGCATTTACATTAGAAGTCACA
>NZ_LNCD01000051.1:157865-188115 GCF_001542405.1 Rhizobium altiplani | reverse complement strand
CCGCAAGGCCGTGGCGCGGGTCAATGATAGTCACATGATGCACCACCCCGTCGACAATAGCGGCAGTCTGCGATGCTTGGTTCGCCGAACACTGTTCCCCATTCTCCGACACTGCGGTTGGACGTGATGAGCATTGCACCCCGCTCGTAGCGCCTGGACACGAGCTGGAAGAACAGATGGGCGGCGTTGGGGTCGAACGGAAGATAGCCAAGCTCGTCGATGATAAGCAGCTTGGGCTTGGCAAGAAACGCGAGCCGCTCTTCCAGGCGTCCCTCGCCATGGGCTCTCACGAGCGTTGCAACCAATGCCTGCGCCGTAGTGAACAGCACCGTGTAGTTTTGGCGGATGACCTCTCTTCCAAGCGCGATCGCGAGATGGGACTTCCCAACGCCAGGCGGGCCAAGAAGCAGCAATGCATCGCCATTTGCCACCCAACGGGCGGTGGCAAGTTCTCGGATCTGTTGCGGATCGATACTGGGCTGCGCTTCGAAATCAAATCCCTCGAGATCTCGTACATGCGGGAAATGCGCGATCTTCATCGCCATGATGATGCGTCGTTCGTCCTTCCTTGCAATCTCGCGTTCGCACAGGAATGCGAGTGTCTCGCGGATGGTAAAGTCGGCCCGTGACGCTTCGTCAAGGAGGTTGTCGAGCTGATCGCGGATGGCCGTCAGCTTCAGTCGGCTCAGCCAGCCGATCAGCGTGTCATGATCAACTATCATCACCATTGCCCTCCGATTAGCCGCTCATATTCCGACAGCGGGCGAAGAAGGTCGGGTAGCTTGGGAGCCGGGAAATCGGCCCCCGCGGCTTGCTTGACAGGCATGCCGAAGCCACTAACGCCGGCAAAATGGGCGGGATCCGTCAGACGTCGATGACGACCGTGTGCCTCGGCATGGCTCGCGACAAGATGTCCAGCATGGAACACGCGGACCTGTCCCCCGCTGATTGTCACCTCGACAATCTCGCCGATGAGCCGCGAAGGGACCGAATAGGCGTTGGTGTCGACTTCAACGGCGCAGTCGACGTGAACCTTGCGCAGCAGCTCTCGAATCTGACGAAATGGAGGCCTGCCGTTTAGTGGACGTAGCGTCGCAGCTTCGTCGCGAACAAAGCGCTCGAGTGGTGGTTCGCCTGTCGTGCCATGGCATCTAAGATCGGCAACCGTGCGCATCCACCACGCCAGATGCCGGTGAAGCGCCTCCATGCTGTCAAAGCTGTGTCCGGCAAGTGCGTTGTGCTTCACATACCCGACGCCGCGCTCGTCTTTGCCCTTGGTGCGCGCCCGGTATGGCGCACAAGCGCGAGGACGGAACTCCCAGTAACGAGAGAAGGCGTGCAGTCGATCGTTGAACACAATCTCGCGCGTCACCGCGTCGTGCCGTGTCACCAATGCCGCAGCATTATCGAGCAAGACCTCGCTTGTGACACCGCCAAAATGCCTGAACGCTGCCTCGATGCCATCGAACCAGGCAGACTGACGTTCGTGAAGAAACGCAGTCACGAACGTGCGACGCGAGTAGCCAAGTGTCGCCACGAAGATGTAGACCCGAACCTTCTCGCCTCCGATCTCCATTCTCTTCTGGCCAAAATCAATCTGCATCTGCTGACCGGCCGGGGTCTCGAAGCGCATTGTCGCCAACGCTAGCGCCGCAAGCTGCTGGCGATACCCACTGACAGCCCGCTCAACCGTGCGGAGGCTGACCTCGATGCCGAGTTCACGGCCCAGATCCTGCCGCACGACATCAGCGTTGCCGCCATGGCGAAAGAACCGCTCACGAACCCACGCCTCATGCTTTGACAGTTGCGTTTCCCTGCGGGCTCGTCGATACCCGCGCCAGCCACCCGTCTCGATATATCGCTGCACCGTCGTACGAGAGCAGCCAAGCTCCAACGCGATCCGCCTAGTGCCCCAACCCAGCTTCTTGAGCCGCAGCATCGCAGTCACCTCGTCCGGTTCGAGCATCGCTTCTCTCCGCGCCAATCTCGCGGAGATCTTCGTACCTGTCTCGACGTCCATCAGTCCCTCCTAAGGTGTAAAAGGGGGACCAGTTTTAGGTGTCGCTACCGGACCAGTTTTACATGTCGCCTGACAGCAACCATGGAGCCGCCAAGTTTTGACAGCGGAATCCCAGTCCTCCGAGACCCGGTCGGTAGGATAAAAATCACTCCCAGTTCTGGCAGAACGCATCACGTCACATTGGAGTCATTGGTGCCCGGAAACGCCTTTCATTTCACGATCATGGTCGTCGATCCCGGCGGAAACTGGGACGTGCTGACGAAGCAATTTCGCGACGCTCGGGCGGAGGGTGACGGTGCAATTCTCCCAGATGCGCATTCTCAATGATGGCGACCCATCCAGCGTTGGTGGAGGGGAGTTTTGATTTCGTGTTTCCGCAGGCGATGACCACCGTGCAATGAACATATTGCAGGATTTCCACATCCCAACGATGGATATTGACGATTGGTCGGAAACCGGTCGCCCGTATTCAATCGGATTCGCTTATGTCGGGAATACATTTGCATCGATCCCAACGGACCGCCCAAATATTTGGGTGGGATCGTGGGGCGTGGAGCATGATGGCCCCCTGGAGTCGGATGAAGGAGCCGGAAACTTTCTAATGAAACTTTCGCTGCCGACCGGGTTCAGGGAGACCGTCTCGAGCAGAACTGTAAAAGCTGCGATGCCCCACGACCACGACCGGCGATGACTTCGGTTACGAGGTCGATGTGACATTCTCTGTCGAATACGGTCGATGATAGTGGCAGTTCTCAAAGAAAAGCCGTCGACATTCGCGCCGACGGCTTCTTTTCGTGGGTGCCACGGTTGGCGCCCGTGGCACTGCTGACTAGAAGTTAAAATACAGGCTCACGCCTGACCTACGATTGTAGGGGTACTAGTCGCGATAGCCGTATCGGGGATAGCCGTAATACCGCGGACGGTAGCACGAGCCGTAATACCGACAGTCGCGATAAGCGTACCGCCGATTCTTCCAGTGGCCATTCGCATATCCGTTACCGTGGCCGCGGTGCTTGACCTGCTCGACGTCGGCGGTGTGGATAGGTGCTGCTTTCGGTACGCCAATTGGCGCGGCGTTTAGCGGCAGGGCGAAAGATCCAGCCAGGACCATGGCTGCGAGTGCGGGCAAAATCTTCTTCATCATCGGATCATCCTTTCAGGCTGCGAGCCTGGGTTAACAGGCATCAACCTCCGATGAACGGCTGCGCGCTGCGGACTTCGCAAAAAAGTCAGCCGGCGCGCTGCTTTTGTTGGAGCAGGTAATGACCACGCCAGCCATTGGTCTAGTTCCCGGAAAATGAGATCGAAAAGCTCAGCCCTAGATGCTCCTTCTAATACCTTGCGCATACAGGCTTCGGATCAGCATCGGAACAATTTTACCTGCAGAAGAAAAAGCCCGCGAAAGTTGGGCGACCGGTGAAAAATCCGCGCGATTTTTGCCGCTGGTCTGGCGACCTCCGCTTTTGCCCAATCCGTTCCCGACCCGATCGGCCCGACCAATGGCGGCTCGAAAAATCCGAGGTCCAGCACCTACCCCGGCGACTAAACGAGCAGTGAAACGGCACGCATCCGATCACTGTCGCTCCGGTTGACCCGATGACAACGCCGAGTATCACACCACAGCCGAGGCGCTGGATTGCCGAGGCATGCCGCAAGCGAATTCGGGTGTTGATACCCGTGGTAGCGAGAGCGGCGTATCCATCAATGACGCCTGCCGCGAAAGCGACGACTGATCTGACACATCGTTGATTTCCAAAGGGCCGGTCTAACCGGCCCTTCCCTTTTGTGCTGCCGACCCGCTCGGCGGAGGAAGCCACGGTGGCAATACCGCTCCCAGAAGCTGAATTGTCACTGGTCAGAGACTTTTGTTTCTGGTTAGACTGCGCCTCCTGCCGAAAGGCGCGAGCGTTTTTGGTCGACATTGGAGCGCATTCGCCTATTTGGTTTTGATGAGCGCTTCAAACGGCCGTTGGGAGTTCGAGTTATTTCGAATGTGAGCAGACTTCCGCACTAGAACATAGACGTTCGCCAGGACGTCTATTCGCGGAGCTGACGAGAGCGGATGGCGGCCCTTTTAGGCAGATGACCTCCTGTCTGGCCGTCATCCGCCTCGTCCTTGCCTGGAAACTGAACATCACTCCGCAGGATGCGGCATCGCCGGACGGGCGTGCTTTTCAAGCGGTCGCTCCCGCCATCCCGTCGAGCGATTGACCAGCCAGAAATAGAGCCCGTAGGGAAGAAGATTGACGAGCTTCATCATGTAGGTGAAGCGCTTCGGGAAGGTAATCTCGAAGCGTTGAGACTTGAGTCCTGCCGAAATCTGTTCGGCGGCCTCCTCGACCGAGACCAGCGAGGGCATCGAGAATTTGTTCTTCTTAATCACAGGCGTATCGACGAAGCCCGGATTGATGAGCTGAATGCGGATGCCCATCTTGTCGAGATCGAATTTCAAGCTCTCGGCCATGTTGATCAAGGCGGCTTTGGTCGCACCGTAGGCCGCGCTTGTCGGCAGGCCGCCATAGCCTGATACCGATGAAACGACGGCGATCTGCCCCTGCCCTTTGGCCTTCATGTGCCGCACGGCCGGGATGAGGCAATTCACGACACCCTGCAGATTGACCGCGAAGCTCTGCTCGAAATCGCTGAGATTCAGTTCTTCCGCGTGGACCGGGAAATAGACCCCCGCATTGAAAACCGCCAGCGCAAGTGCGCCATGTTCATATTCGATTGACGCAAGCACGTGCTCCATGTCTTCGGCGTTGGTGACATCGCCGTCGAGCACGATGATGCTGCCGGGTAGGTCCGAAGCTTCGGCCTGCAATTCCGCAAGCTTCTCGTGGTCGCGAGCGGTGACGGCGACCTTGTATCCGTCTCCGGCGAGCTTCAATGCCAACGCTCGCCCGATTCCGGAACTCGCGCCCGATATCCAGGCTATTCCATGTTCGGGACGGGCGACGAAATCTGGCATGGCACATCTCCTCCGGGCTGTTTTCCAAACGTCAAAACAGGTCCGGGAGTTCCTCGCCATCTCCCGGTTTCAAGGGAATATCACGCCATTGTGGCTGCTTTCAGCCGATCAGGTCTCGGATGAACTGGGGGAAGGAGCCGGTGAGCTTGATCGGCGCGTCAAAAACCGAAAACGCGATGCAGGGACGATCTTTTTCGGCAACAGGTCGGTGGTCGACGCTCTCGTCCGCTACGGAGATGTCGCCAGGCCCGAAATGGCCGCGACTGTCGTTGAACGCGCCGTCCAGGATCAAGGTGAGCTCCATGCCCTTGTGGGTGTGTGCAGGCAAAGCCCGGCCAGCCTTGATCCACATCAGGCTGACTTCGCATCCATCGATATCGGTCGAGTACTCCTTGAAGCCGGGAAGCTTCGTCTTCCAGGGGACCGTATCCACATCATAGCCGACCAGGTTGCGAATCGCCTTCGGGAAGAACCCCTGTTTTGTCGGCAGATCGGCTGGCCTTTCAGCTGGCAGCGCAGAGGCGAAGACCGCGGCGAGGCGCACCTCGCGATCGCCCATTGCAGCTTCGGGTGTCTCCTCGAGGGCCTCCCCAGCAAGGGATTCCAGATCTCTCACCAGCAAGCGATGATCGGGCTTCATTTCAAGATGCGATTCGACCAGCACGCGTGCCGGCTCAGGAAGGGATCCGGCGACGTAATGCGCCATCAACGCATCGACCGTGTCGATATGCTCATGAACCATGACGGTTTCGGTTGTTTTTGCTTCTGGAGACTGCTTTGTCGTCATCCCTACGCTGAAAGTCAATCTCCGGATCACAAGGCCGGCGAACGGCTCTGGCTCGAGTGCCTGGACGGCGGCGAAGTCTAATTTTGTCGCTGCGCTCAAAGGGATGGAATAGCATTTCTTGCCAACCTAGCCTTGTGAAGGGAAAAGACCGTTCCTAAACTAAGCGTTCAAAAGAGGCAGAGTCCATGACCGTCCATCCCTCCGTTCTAGAGGCAATCGGCAACACCCCGTTGATCAAGCTCAAGGGTGCGTCGGAAGCGACCGGCTGCACTATTCTCGGCAAGGCGGAATTCCTCAATCCCGGCCAGTCGGTCAAGGATCGCGCGGCGCTCTACATCATTCGCGACGCAGAGAAGAAGGGCCTGCTGCGGCCGGGCGGCGTCATTGTCGAGGGGACCGCCGGCAATACCGGCATCGGCCTGACGGTCGTTGCAAAGGCGCTCGGCTACCGGACCGTAATCGTCATCCCGGAGACGCAGAGCCAGGAAAAGAAGGATGCGCTGAAGTTGCTCGGCGCCGAACTCGTCGAGGTGCCCGCCGTTCCCTACAAGAACCCGAACAATTATGTGAAGGTCTCAGGAAGGCTTGCCGAACAGCTGGCGAAGACGGATCCCAACGGCGCGATCTGGGCGAACCAGTTCGACAACGTCGCCAACCGGCAGGCGCACATCGAAACGACGGCCAGCGAGATCTGGAACGATACCAACGGCAAAGTCGACGGCTTTATCTGCTCCGTCGGCTCTGGCGGGACGCTTGCGGGTGTGGCCGCCGGCCTCAAGGCATTCAACAAGGACATCAAGATCGGCCTGGCCGACCCCGACGGAGCCGCGCTCTACGAATTCTACAAGAACCGCGAATTGAAAGCGTCGGGTTCCTCGATCACCGAAGGGATCGGTCAGGGACGGATCACAGCGAACCTGGAAGGCTTCACGCCCGATTTCGCCTGTAGCATTTCGGATGCGGAAGCCCTGCCCTACGTCTTCGATCTCGTCGAGCATGAAGGTTTGTGCCTGGGCGGATCGACGGCAATCAACATCGCCGGCGCAGTACGCCTTGCCAAGGAGCTCGGTCCCGGCCATACCATCGTGACAATCCTCGCCGACTACGGCAACCGCTACCAGTCCAAGCTTTTCAACCCCGATTTCCTGACGTCGAAGGGCCTGCCGGTTCCGGCGTGGCTCGTCAAGACGCAAGACATACAGATCCCATACGAACCAGCAGCGTGAGACCCCATGCCCGTCAATGCCCTCTATCGTGACGATTTCTATCTTTCGACATGCGAGGCGGTGGTAACCGCCGTTCACGACGACAGGGGCATTGAGCTGGATCAAACCTGCTTCTATGCGACATCGGGAGGCCAGCCGGGCGATACGGGATTCCTCGAGCGCGCCGATGGCAGCAAGATCACGCTTGGGCAGACGAAGCATGGAGCGACCAAGGACATCGTCGTGCATGTGCCGCTCGAGGGCCAGGAACAGCCGGCCGTCGGCGAGAAGCTGGTACTGCATGTCGACTGGCCGCGCCGCTACAAGCTTATGCGGATGCACACCGCCTGTCACCTGCTCTCCGTCGTCTGCTCCTATCCGATCACGGGTGCAGCTGTCGGCGAGGATGAGAGCCGTGTCGACTTCGATATGACCGAGACGATCGACAAGGACGACGTCACCGAAAAACTCATGGAACTGGTGCGGCAGAACTATCCGGTCTACCTGCAGTGGATCACCGACGAGGAGCTTGCTGCCAACCCTGGTATTGTCAAATCTAAGAACGTCCGTCCGCCGATCGGGCTCGGTCGGGTCAGCCTTGTCTGCATCGGCGAAAACTCTGCGATTGACAGCCAGCCCTGCGGCGGCACACATGTGTCCGAAACTCAGGAAGTCGGTCAGATTCATATTGCCAAGATCGAAAAGAAGGGCAAGGAAAACCGTCGCTTCCGTATTCGCTTCGGCGCTCCCGGCGACGAAGCCTGAAGCCCAGGGAGAGTAGAATGAGCGAAGAAAAGAGCCGTTTCGTCGTTTCGGCCGATTTGCTGCAGGCGGAATTGGGCAAGCCGGATTTACGCGTCCTGGATGCGTCCTTCTATCTGCCGGCGCAGAAGCGCGATGCCGACGCCGAATACGCCGCCGGCCATGTCCCGGGCGCCATCCGCTTCGATCAGGACGAGATCGCGGATCATTCCGTACTGCTGCCGCACACGATCCCCTCGCCAGAGTTTTTCGCAACCGAAGTCGGCAAGCTCGGCATCGGGGAAAACGATCATATTGTCGTCTATGATGGCATCGGGATGTTCGCATCGCCGCGTGTGTGGTGGCTGTTTCGCGTGATGGGCGCACGGAATGTGTACGTACTCGATGGTGGACTGGACGGATGGAAAGCGGAGGGTCGGCCGCTTGAGGCCACCGTTCCGCGCCACGAGCCAAAGGTTTTCAAGCCCACCTATGACGCCTCGCGGGTCGTCAATCTCGATGCCATGCGGGATATCGTTGCAAGCGGCGCGCTGCAGATAGCGGATGCCAGGAGCGCGGGCCGCTTTGCAGCGGTCGAGCCTGAGCCGCGCGCTGGCATGCGCTCCGGTCACATGCCGGGCGCGCGAAACCTGCCATCGGGTGTCTTCGCCACCCAGGGCCGCTTCAAATCCCTGCCGGAACTCAAGCAGACGATCGAGGAGGCGGGCGTAGACCTGTCGAAGCCCGTGGTCACGTCCTGCGGTTCGGGCATCACCGCGGCCATCATCACGCTGGCGCTGGAATCCCTCGGCCATACCGACAACAAGCTCTACGACGGTTCCTGGAGCGAATGGGGTGGCCGGGACGACACGCCTGTTGTCACCGGTCCGCCGGAACCGGTCAAAGCCTGACACGATGGTGAAGCCCCCCTCTTCCCTAAAAGCCCATATTACGCGCCTGGAAATGACGGCACCGCCGAAGGCAAGCCTTCCGGTGCCGATCAACATCCAGACGGCGATCATGCGAGCTCCCGACATTCCGCTGCCATTCTATCGCTATCTCTACCGTCAGGTCGGTGCTAGGTGGCAGTGGGTGGACCGGCTGCGGATGCTTGACGAGGATTTGGCCAGGTCGCTGCACGACAAACGCAACAATATCAGCGTGCTCTACGTCAACGGCGCGCCTGCTGGCTTCTACGAGTACTTCGTCGAGGATGAGGACACGATCGAGCTCAGCCACTTCGGGCTGTTCGAGCATGCGCTTGGCCTGGGGATCGGAAAGTGGTTCCTGCTGCAGGCGCTCTACGCAATCTGGACGCTCAATCCGAAGCGGGTGACGACGACGACCAACGATCTTGATCACCCGCGCGCTTTGCAGCTCTACCAGATGTTCGGCTTTTCACCGGTCTCCACCGGTTCGGGCATCGTCCGGCCGCTCAGCGACAAGGAACTTCTGGAGTTGAGCAAGAAGGACTGGTGAGTCGGCCAGGAGCTGGAGCCCTCGAGGGCTCTGGCAGGAATCGGGTGGTTTCGACCCCGATAAAGGCGCATCTCTTGGCAATCAGCAAGGAGATCCGCCATGACCGACATCCGCTTTTCCGCCATGCCCACCGCCGACGCCGAGAATCTCTGGAACGGCGGTACAGACGCCTACGGTTTCTTGCCCGAGACGATGGTTTCCGACGGGCCTGGCCATCCCTGCCGTCATTGCCTGAAGAATATCGATGCCGGCGAGGAATTGCTGGTCTTCGCCTACCGGCCGTTTCCGGAGCTTCAGCCCTATGCGGAGACCGGTCCGGTCTTTCTTCACAAGGAGCCCTGCGAGCGCTATGCCGCAGAAGAGGTCCTGCCGCCGGTTCTGACCAGCCCGGATTTCATCGTGCGCGGTTACAATGCCGATAACCGGATCGTGTACGGCACAGGCGCGGTAACTCTGACACCCGATATCCGCTCCTATGCCACCCAGCTCCTCGAGCGGCCGGAGATTGCCTACGTGCATGTGCGGTCGGCACGCAACAACTGCTATCAATGCCGTATAGACAGATGATGGAAAAAGGCTGGTCGCAGGAGAATGCGACCAGCCTGCCTCACGTAACGTGATGGGAATTACGCCACGTTTAGTACGCTTTCCGGAGCATAGGCTTCGTAGCCCAGCGCTTCGGCCACCGGCTTATTGGTGACGCGTCCCTTGTGGATATTGAGACCGTTCCTGAGGTGACGATCTTCCGCAATCGCACGCAGGCCGCGATCGGCCAGCGCCAGACCGTAAACCAGCGTTGCATTGTTCAAGGCATGTGCCGAGGTGACCGGCACGGCGCCTGGCATGTTGGCGACGCAGTAGTGCACCACGTCATCGACAACGTAGGTCGGTTCGGAATGGGTCGTTGCATGCGACGTCTCGAAGCAGCCGCCCTGGTCGATGGCAACGTCGACGATGACAGAGCCTCGCTTCATCCCCGACAGCATTTCGCGGGTCACAAGCTTCGGCGCGGCGGCGCCCGGAATGAGCACGGCCCCAATGACGAGGTCCGCCGCGAAAACTTCTTCTTCCAGAGCCTGAATGCTGGAATAGCGCGTATGGACGCGACCGCCGAAGATATCGTCAAGCTGGCGGAGACGGGGCAGTGACTTGTCGAGGATGCTGACATCGGCGCCGAGGCCCGCGGCCATCCTGGCGGCATGCAGGCCGACGACGCCGCCACCAATAATAGCGACCTTCGCCGGCAGCACGCCGGGAACGCCGCCGAGCAAGATACCCAGCCCGCCATTGGCCTTCTGCAGGGCGGTCGCACCAGCCTGTATAGACAGGCGTCCGGCCACCTCGGACATCGGCGCAAGGAGGGGCAGACCGCCCCGATCGTCCGTTACCGTCTCATAGGCAACAGCGGTGACGCCGGACGCAAGGAGACCCTTGGTCTGTTCCGGGTCGGGCGCGAGGTGAAGATAGGTGTAGAGAATCTGGCCATCGCGAAGCTGCGCCCACTCGGAGGGTTGCGGCTCCTTGACCTTGACGATCATATCGCACTTCTCGAAGATTTCCTTGGCCGAGGCGGCAATCTTTGCGCCAGCGGCCGCATAGGCCGCGTCATCAGCACCGATGCCGGCGCCCGCCTTGGTCTCAACCCAGACCTCGTGGCCATGGGCGACATATTCACGAACGGATGCAGGTGTCAGTCCGACACGATATTCATGATTCTTGATTTCCTTCGGGCAACCGACACGCATTGAGCGTTCCTCTCTCATTATGTCCGCTTCGCGGAGTGTTTTTGACCGGGAAATCCAATCACCACACCCGCGAAATGTCCTTGCAAAGAAGGTTTGCGCAGCGGGTGATTTTCGAAGAATATTGCGAATTAGAGCAAACAATCGAAAGTTCTTCGAATGTCAGAACCCGACGCCATCGATCTTGCGATTCTGAAGACGCTTCAGTCCGACGCCCGCATTACCAATGCCGACCTTGCAGCCAAGGTTGGACTGTCGCCATCGGCTTGCTCTCGGCGGCTTGATATACTGGAGAAGCGAGGCGTCATCCGCGGCTACCACGCCCACGTCTCTCACAAGGCGCTCGACTACAAGATGATCGCGATCGTGCACATCTCCCTGTCGGGCCAATTTGCGAAGACGCTCTCCGAATTCGAAGCCGCGGTGAAACGCTGTCCGAACGTCTTGGTTTGTTATCTGATGTCGGGCGAATACGATTACATTCTCCGTGTCGCCGCGCGCGACCTCGAGGACTACGAGCGCATCCATCGCGACTGGCTCTCAGCACTCCCGCATGTCGTAAAGATCAACTCCAGCTTCGCCCTGCGTGAAGTCATCGACAGGCCAAATGTCGGGCTTTGACAGAGAGCTGAAATCGGCAGAATGTCGCAGAATCGGAGCAGCGGCTTCGTCGTCCTCTGCCTGATCCCCCCACAATAAGACCCCGTACGCATGAAATCCAAAACCCAAGGATATATTTTCGTCCTGCTGGCGATCACCATCTTCTCGCTGCAGGACGGCATCTCGAAGCACCTGGCCTCCGCCTATCCGCCCGTCTTCATCACCATGATCCGCTACTGGGCCTTTGCCGCATTCACCATTGCGCTTGCTTGCAAGATGAGGGGTGGCCTCAAGCAGACGGCTAAGACAAAGAGGCCGCTCCTGCAGGTCTTCAGGGGCGTTTTGCTGGCCTCTCAGGTTGTCCTTGTCATCAATTGCTTCGCCCTGATCGGCCTAGCCCACTCGCAGGCAATCTTTTCCGCAACCCCGATTCTGATTGCGCTGCTCTCGATGCCGATCCTTGGCGAACGGGTGGGCTGGCGCCGCTGGACGGCAATTGGTGCGGGTCTGGTCGGGGTGCTGTTGATCCTGAAGCCGGAAGGCGAGTTTTTCGACGTCAAGCTGCTGCTTGCTGTCTTCTCATGCTTCCTGTTTGCATTTTACGTCATCGCTACGCGGCTTGTCAGTCGGGACGACTCGGCGATGACGAGCTTCTTCTACACGGGTGTCGTCGGCGGCATCGCCATGACGCTTGTCGGACCTTTCTATTGGACCTGGATGTCGGGGTGGGACTGGGGCTGGATGACGCTTGTCTGTCTGACCAGCATCTCGAGTCATTATTTTCTCATCCGGGCCTACGATATGCTGGATGCTGCCGCCGTGCAGCCGCTGACATATCTGCAACTCGTCTATGCATCGATCATCGGCGTGGTGATCTACAGCGAGAAGCTGAGCCTCACGATGATCGTTGGCTCCGCCATCGTCGTGGCGGCAGGCATTTTCACCGTGTGGCGCGAACACGTCGTTGCGCGCAGAACACGTTTGCAGCGGGGCTCTCCGCAATTCTAGATCGATCAATTAGAGCATTCTTAATGTTCCTCCAGTAGATTTCACCTACATGTTCTGGTGGAGCGTAACATGCAGCGTAATCTGAATATCATTGCCCGAAAGGCCGAGCGGCGGTCCTGCCGTGTATTCGGCAAGGTCCGCTATCTCACCAAAGAAGTTGATGCTCGCATCCTCGATATGTCGGTTACCGGCGTTGCCGTCGAGATCCGGTCGCCGATCCACGCCGCGGCCGGCAGCCGCGTGCAAATCATCGCCGAAGACCTCGGCACGCTTCACGGCATCATCCGCTGGAGCCATAATGGCCGCCTCGGAATTCAGTTCGACCCGAACTCCAATGCCCGTGCGCAGGTGGCCTCATACTTCCGGTTCTTCCACAAGGAAGTAAAGCCAGTCCTCTCGCGATAATTCCCTGTCATTTTCAGGGTTTACTCCTTCGCAAATCACCCTAGTCTCGCCATGGGCCGGGCGACGCGTGATTTTCGAAGGAGTTTTCATGTCTTCCATTCTGGATCTGCCACCAGTGACCCGCCGCTCGTTGCTTGGCGGCCTGGCCGCCACGTCAGCGCTCATCCTTCTTCATCCCTTCAGCGCGCACGCAGCCGCCAATCAGGCGCATCTTCGCCTGATGGAAACGACCGACATTCACGTCAACGTCTTTCCCTACGACTACTATTCCGACAAGCCGAACGACACGATGGGCCTGGCGCGCACCGCGACGATCATCGATAACATCCGGGCGGAAGCTGCCAACTCGCTGCTGATCGACAATGGCGACGTGCTGCAGGGCAACCCGATGGGCGACTACATGGCCTACCAACGCGGGATGAAGGACGGTGACCTACATCCCGTCATCAAGGCGATGAACACGCTCGGCTACACGGTCGGCACGCTCGGGAACCATGAATTCAACTACGGCCTCGATTTCATGTTCAAGGTGCTGAACGGGGCAAATTTCCCGTTCGTCTGCGCAAACCTGACCAAAGGCCAGCTCGTGTCCGATCCGACCAAGGACGAGCTGTTTTTCAAGCCCTATCTCATCGTCGAGAAGACAATCAAGGACGGCGCCGGCAGCGAGACCCCTATCAAGATCGGCTTCATCGGTTTTGTGCCGCCGCAAATCATGCTGTGGGATATCAAGAACCTCGAAGGCAAGGCGCAGACGCGCGACATCGTCGAGGCGGCCAAGGCCTGGGTGCCGGTCATGAAGCAGGAAGGCGCGGATATCGTGATCGCGCTCTCTCATTCCGGCATCGACGGCGCGGCCCCCTCCGAGAAGATGGAGAACGCATCGCTGCATCTTGCCGCGGTCGATGGAATCGACGCGATCTTTACCGGGCACCAGCACCTCGTCTTCCCCGGTCCCAAGACCTGGGATGGCATCCAGAATGCCGATCCGGTGAAAGGCACGTTGCATGGCAAGCCTGCTGTGATGGCGGGCTTCTGGGGCTCCCATCTCGGCCTCATTGACCTCCTGCTGGAAAAGGACGGCAAAGGTTGGAGAATTGTCGACTTCACCTCGGAAGCGCGGCCGATCTACCACCGCGACGATAAGAAGAAAGTCATCGCCGACGTCGCCGACAAAAAGGACGTCATCGAAGCTGCCAAGGCTGAGCATGAGGCCACCCTTGCCTACGTGCGCACTCCGGTCGGCAGGACATCGGCCCCGCTCTATTCCTATTTCGCGCTCGTTGCCGACGACCCATCCGTCCAGATCGTTAGCCAGGCACAGACCTGGTACATCAAGCAGATGCTTGCCGACACCGAATACAAGGACCTGCCCGTGCTGTCGGCCGCAGCGCCGTTCAAGGCCGGCGGTCGCGGCGGCGCGGACTACTATACCGACGTGCCCGCCGGCGATATCGCGATCAAGAACGTCGCTGATCTCTACCTGTACCCCAACACGGTTCAGGCGGTCGCCATCACTGGCGAACAGGTGAAGAACTGGCTGGAAATGTCAGCCGCCATGTTCAACGAGGTGAAACCGGGATCGAAGGACACGGACCTGCTGAACAGTGCCTTCCCATCCTACAACTTCGATGTGATCGATGGCGTCACCTACCAGATAGACCTGTCGCAACCGCGCAGGTTCGATGATGACGGCAAGTTGATCAATGCCGATGCGAACCGCATCCAGAATCTGCAGTTCGACGGCAAGCCTATTGATCTCAAGCAGAAATTTGTCGTCGTCACCAACAACTACCGCGCCGGCGGCGGCGGCAAGTTCCCGGAAATCGCCGCCGACAAGGTCGTCTTCCAGGCGCCGGACACCAATCGTGACGTTATCGTCCGCTTCGTCCACGAAGAGCGCACGATCAATCCGTCGGCCGACGGCAACTGGACCTTCAAACCGTTGCCGGGAACGACGGCCGTCTTCCAGAGCGGTCCGAAGGCCAAGCAGTTCCTCGCGGACGTGAAAAGCGTGAAGATCGAGGACGCAGGTGAAGGCACCGATGGATTCGCCAAATTCCGTCTGGTTCTCTAGGCGTTCAGCTCCCGGGGAGGCCCTTGCGCCTCGCCTATTCCGCCGCTAGGGAAAGGTCGCGCGCTGCATACTCCGCCACCTCGGCGGTGAAGTCGGCATGGCTTGGGCATTGCGAAAGCCTGGATCGAAAGGCGTCAACCATCCAGGTGGCAGCCGGTCCGGGCGGGGTTGAGATTCGTCGCATCGCATAAATTGGATACTCGCCTTGCTCGTAGGCCTGGAGATCCAGGTGTACAAGCGCTCCGCTTCTCAACTCGTCTCGAATAAGCGACGCCGGAAGACCACCCCAGCCGAGACCCCCGCGAATAAGAGAGTGCTTCGTCGCGATATCGCTAACGCGCCACGTCTTGTAGGAAAGCACATTGAAGTCGCGACCTTTGGTCAATCCGGAAGGGTCGGTGACAACAAGCTGCGTCTCGTCGCGGACATCGGCCAGCGTCAACGGCCGGCCCAACCGCGCCAAAGGATGAGCGCTCGACGCAACCGGCACCATGAAGGAATGGCCGATGCGCTCGGTCACAAGCGAATCATGCTGCTGCAGAATGGCACCGCCGATCCCGATCGTCGCCTTGCCGTTTGAGACGAGATCCATCACCACGCCGAGTTCACCGACCGCCAGATTGAGCCCGACGGACGGGAACTCGTTGCGAAACTCGCGCAGGACCTCAACCATCGCCTTTGACGGCACCATGACACTGATCGCGACGGAGACCTCGGCCTCCAACCCTTCCTTCAGCCCCTTTACGCGGGCGCGCATCACCTCGAGATCCGAGACGAGTCGCCGTGCGTCTTCGAGGAGTGCCCTGCCCGCCTCCGTCAGCTTCGGTTGCCTCGCACCCGAACGCTCGAAAAGGGGCACCTCCAGCTGCGCCTCGAGGTTGGCGATCGTGTAGCTTATGACCGATTGAGCGCGATTTAGCGTGCGCGAAGCAGCCGAAAAGCTGCCCATTTCCGCAACGGTAAGGAACACTTGCAACTGGTCGAGTGTGGGGTTCGGAAGCATCTTCCATCCAATCTATCGATGATTTTGATCGACATTATCACAGTTTTTTCGATAGTCGGCCAGTCCTATTTTCTGCTTCGAAACAGCGGCTCGAAGCTCCCAAGAACGGCCGCGAACGCAAATTCGAGAGGAAATTCAATCATGTCTTCCATTCTGCTTTTGACTTCCAGCCCGCGTGTCGACTCTCTTTCGACCACGATCGCCGCTGACCTTGCCGAAAAGATCAAGGCTCAGCAGCCGGGCAGCGCCGTCGTTCGTCGCGACCTAGGTGTAAATCCGCTGCCGCACATCGATGATCTCTTCACCGCAGCCATCCGCAAGCCTGCCGATGATCGCACCGTTGAGGAAGCCGCCGCCGTGAAGACGTCGGACGAACTCGTCGCCGAACTGCTCGCAGCCGATACGGTTGTCATCGGTACGGGTCTCATCAACTTCAACATCTACTCGTCGCTGAAGACCTGGATCGACAACGTCGCCCGCGCCGGCCTTACCTTCAAGTACACCGAAAGCGGCCCGGTTGGCCTTGCCACCGGCAAGAAGGTCTACGTCGTTCTTGCTTCCGGTGGCGTCTATTCGCAGGGCCCGGCAGCAGGCATGAACCACGCTGTACCGTACCTGAAGTCGGTCCTCGGCTTCCTCGGTATCACCGACGTCGAAACGATCTACGTCGAAGGCCTCGCCTTTGGCCCGGAAGCTGCCGAGAAGGCAATTGGCGCTGCCAAGGCCCGCGCTGAGGAAATCGCCCTCGCCGCCTAATCGGTGTCGAAATCGATGTTGAAACGGCCGGTTCTCACCGGCCGTTTTCATTTTGTGCCGAACTCGTTCACGAAGGCCTTCACAGTGTCGAGGATCTCGCCGCCAAAGGCTTCATCGTTCGATATCCGTGCAAGGCCAAGCGCTCCACTCATGAGACAGGACATGATGATCGCCTTGCGGCGAGCCTCTGCCTCATCGGTGGCGTCAATGCGCGCCTGCATGCTGTTTACGCTCGTCTTCAGCTGATCAGTCGCAAGCGATCGGCACCTCTCGCCACTGCGGGCCAGATCGGCCGTCAGGGCCGCAAACGGACACCCGCCGGCTGTATCGTCCCGGTGTTTTCCGCTCAGGTAGATCGCCGCATACTCCTGCAACGGAATGTCCTCTGGAGTCCGCCCCTCCGACCGAACCTTCGCCGACCAGGCGCCGAAGGCCGATTGCATTGCCTCTGCCACCAGTTCGTCTCGGGACGCAAAATGCTTGTAGAAGCCACCGACGGTCAGCCCCGCCTCCTTCATCAGATCCGCGACGCCGACGCCATCCAGCCCCTTCTCACGCAGACGCTTCGATGCAATTTCGACGATCCGCTCGTGTGTCTTGCGCTTGTCCTGCTGTGAGTGGCCCATAAAAATCTCTCCCCACACCGGTTGACAGATTTAGATTACGATCATAATCCTTCTGGATGTATATCGTAATCCAGATGGCGCAATTTTCCAAGAGGAGTCATGCAATGCGTCTGCAGAACAAGGTCGCCCTCATCACGGGCGGAAATAGCGGCATCGGTCTTGCAACTGCCAAGGTCTTCCTCGACGAAGGGGCGAAGGTGATCATCACCGGCCGGAATACCGAGACACTCGCCGCCGCCGAGAAGGCGTTCGGCAGCAACGTGCTTGCGCTGAGACTTGATGTAACGGACGTCGCGGCCACGGAGCGGGCCTTTGCGGAAGCCGCCGCCAAGTTCGGCAAATTTGACGTGCTCTTTGCAAATGCCGGGATTGGCGGTGCGACTCCCCTTGGTGGAACGTCGCTGGAGCAATTTAACACGATCATCAGCACGAACCTGACCTCCGTCTTCTTTACGGTCCAGTCGGCATTGCCGCATCTGAACGACGGCAGCTCGGTCATCCTAAACGGCTCGGTTCATGCGGTGCTTGGTGCGCCCGGCTATTCAGCCTATGCAGCGACGAAGGGTGCGGTACGTGCCATGACCCGCAATATGGCTTCCGAGCTTGCGCCGCGCGGCATCCGCGTCAACCAGGTCACGCCAGGCGGCACCAAGACACCGATCTGGCAACCGGTGGCGTCGACGGCGGATGCAATGTCGGCGCTTGAAGCCCGGCTGGGCGCAATGAGCCCGCTCGGCCGAATGAGCGAAGCGGAGGAAATTGCCAAGGCCGCGCTCTATTTCGCGTCAAGCGATTCGACCAACGTCACAGGGATTGAAATTGTGGTCGATGGCGGCGCGACGAGCGCCCCGTCCGGCGCCAAAATATTCCGCGCATCGTGATCGGCTAATCGATCTTCTCGAGCCCGGGCTTGCCGACCACGCAATTGCGACCGCTTTTCTTCGCCTGGTAGAGCCTCTGGTCGGCGGCCGAAAGTACCGTTGTGAAGCTCACGCCGTCGGTATCGGCTGTCGCCACGCCGATACTGATGGTCACGGGCTCGCCATCCGGCGTCTTGACGCTATTCGCGATCGTCCAGCGCAAGCGTTCGGCCAGCCCCATTCCCTCGGCATGGTCGGTTGCCGGGCAGACCGCGACGAATTCCTCGCCGCCAAAACGGAAGACACGGTCGGCCGATCGCAAAATGCTGCCGAGGCGAAGCGTGATCGCCTTCAACACCTCATCTCCCTGCAGATGCCCGAAGCGGTCGTTGACCTCCTTGAAATGGTCCGCGTCCAGAATGATGACCGTGGCGGAGTGTCCCTGCCGCAGTGCTTCGCGAACCATGACCGGCGCTTCCATCTCCATTCGCGCGCGATCGTAGACCCCCGTCAGCACGTCCCTGCCGGTACGATCAAGCAGATCGTTGTAACGCTCCCGGAAGGTCAGGTCACTGAAGACATCACTGATCGGCCGCACGCTCGCGGGAATGCCTTCGCGCCGTATCCAAACTTCGTAGACGGCGAAGAGCAACGCATAGATGCAGACGGCAAACATCTTGGCCTTCCATCCGTCCCAGAAGGCAGAGGCAGGAATCTCGAGGAAGTAGTGGAGCGCACCGAAGAACCCGATCTGATCGAATGTGAGGATGACGAAGCCGCAGATCATAAAGCGCACGATGATCCAGTGCTTCAGGAAGCGGCCGAGGCGCTCGTACAGCAGGATAATGCCGATGGAATCGAGATAGAGGAGCGTCGTCCCCCAAACCATGAGCCATCCCATTTCCTTGAGGAAATCGAAGTTCGCGCCATCGCCCCGAGGGAGCTCGATCGGCGTATGCAGTTGCAGCAGCCATGCTACGGCGACCGTCAGGATATTGCCGACAAACAGGCCGTAGATCGGTTGGCGAACGGTAGCAGCGTCCTCTTGCCGATAAAGCATGAGAATCATCATCAGCTTGCCAGTGAAGAATACCGACGAACCAGGCGACGCAATGCCGAACGGTAGCGCGACATAAAAGACTGCCGCCAGGTAGGTTTCCATGAAGTGCATGACACCGAGGGCAGTGAGAAACATGCCCAGGCCGAGGCGCTGGCGGAAGTGCAGTAACGTCACCATGAGCGTGAAATAGCCAACGGCGGCAATGGCAAACAGCAGCAGGTTAAAGGCTTCCATCAGCTGCCCCTCTCACCAGCCAGCGCGCATCCAGAGGCAGTCCACCACACCTTAATGGCGGCGAACATGAGCGGTGGTCTGTGTTTGTCGTAAGGCACGTGGCTGTCCTGCAAGGCTGCGGACACCAAGATTCCTCGTAATGCTTTAAGATTGCGTGAGTATCAGTATCGTCCTACCGATTCCGAGGAAAGCGGATCAGACCTGGCGAACTTTCGCGCCGTCGTTGAACAATGACGGCCCGTTCTGGTCGATGATCTGCTGCGCCTTGCGCACCGTGCACTCGATCGCATCATCCCAAGATCCGAACATGTCGGCGCGAATGAAATTGCGTACGAGGACCTCGCCCCCGACAGTTTTCTCGATCCGGCCGGCAAGGCGGTACTGGCCGCCTTCCTTTTGCGGCTCGGCATAGATCGAGCAGTCCCCATAGAGCTGCGGCTCGGAAGAGACGCCAGCCGGCGCTTCAGGCGATTTGCCGCCGCCTGAAAACATTGAGAAAATACTGGAGAAGATCGAAGCCATATTTCGCCTTATCATGGCAGCGCGTGCCGGAAAAGTTAAATGATGAGGTTTGCGAGGATCTCGTTTTCGGTGATGTCCTCGAAGCCGATGGCCGCATTCTCGAAGTTCGCGATGAGCTGCGCGAAATTCTCGGGCGCCTTGGTCTCAATACCGATCAACACCGAGCCGAAATTGCGAGCCGTCTTCTTGAGATACTCGAAACGGGCGATGTCGTCATCGGGGCCAAGCAGGTTCAGAAAGTCGCGCAAGGCGCCGGGTCGCTGAGGCATCCGCAGGATGAAGTACTTCTTCAATCCGGCATAGCGCATTGCGCGCTCCTTGACATCGGGAAGGCGTTCGAAATCGAAGTTGCCCCCGGAGACAACGGCGATGACGGTCTTGCCTCTCAGCACTTCCGGATCCATCGCGGCAATTGCGGTCAGCGATAGTGCTCCCGCCGGTTCGAGGACGACTCCCTCGACGTTCAGCATCTCGCCGATGGTCACGCAAATGGCGTTTTCCGGCATCAGCATGACCTGCTCGGTGGGAAAGCCTTCCAGGGCGGCGAAGTTCAGATCCCCGATCCGCGCAACGGCCGCACCGTCGACGAAATTGTCAACCTTGGCGAGCGTCACCACCTGCCTTGCTTCGATGCTTCGCTTCAGGCTCGGCGCGCCGGCCGGCTCCGTGAAGATGAAGCCGGATTTTGGCACAAAATCATCGAGATAACTAGTGATGCCAGCCGCCAGTCCGCCGCCACCGACCGGCATGACGACCATATCAGGTGTGGTCCCTTCGGGCAGTTGCTGCAGGATTTCCGCGGCAACCGTCGCCTGGCCTTCGATGATATCCGGATGGTCGAACGGCGGCACCATGACGCCGTCGATCGCCTCGACGTGATCGCGGGCGGCCTTGTAGCATTGATCGAAGAAGTCGCCCGTCAGCTTGATGGTGATGAACTCCGCGCCAAAGATGCGCGTCTTGTCGATCTTCTGCTGCGGCGTTGTCACCGGCATGAAGACAACGCCAGGCACGCCGAAATAGCGGCAGACGAAGGCAAAGCCCTGGGCATGATTGCCGGCCGAGGCGCAGACGAAGGTCTTGCCGCCAGCACCCTCGGCGATCGCCTTGCGGAAGAAATTGAAGGCGCCGCGAATCTTGTAGGAACGCACGGGTGAAAGGTCTTCGCGCTTCAGCCAGATGTCGGCGCCATAGCGCGCCGACAGGTGCTCGTTCAGCTGCAGTGGCGTTGCTGGAAATAGGCTGCGCATGGCCGCTTCGGCGCTCTCGACATCCTGCCTGGTCACAATCGTTCGTCCATTGCTGTTACCGACCACCGCTATGGCATAAGCGCGCAACGGGAAAAAGCCCATATCCGCCAATATTGTCCACTTGCGAAGTCATCTTTTGTATCGGCTGCCGCCGTTCGCGCAATAACGCGATTGTGCGCTATCAATTCGCTCGCAATGCGGCTACATCGCCCGGATGATCTCAAGCAAATTTGCAAGACCGATTGCCTGGCTGCTTTTCGCGGCCATTATTTTCGTCACCCTGTCGCCGATCGGGTTGCGCCCGCATACGGTCACGTCAGTCAATCTCGACCGCGCTCTGGCTTATTCGTTGGCCGGCTTCATGTTCGCGCTCGCCTATCCGCGGCATTGGATCGCGGTCGCGCTTCTCCTGGCCGCCGGCGCCTTGGCAGTTGAGTATCTGCAATACCTGTCGCCGACGCGCCATGCGCGCTTCCACGACGCCGCGGTCAAGATTGTCGGCGCATCCGTCGGCGTGGTTGCCGGTTGCCTTTTGAATCCGGTCCGTATTGCAGCGCGTCCAGCGCAAACATGAGGAGCCGTCTCGCTCTTGACTGAATCGCCTCAGTCGTTGAAGGAGAATGCCTGCGCGAGCGTGGCGAAACTGGTAGACGCAAGGGACTTAAAATCCCTCGACTTCGGTCATACGGGTTCGATCCCCGTCGCTCGCACCATATTGAAATAACAGCGATAACTGAATTTAGTTACCTTCTAATTTAGTACTTACAGAGCCTTCGTGGCCCTATAGGTGGGAACACTCGTCCGAGGCCGCTATCGCCGAATCCCGCCAAAAATCCCACGCGGAATCCCACGAAACGCGAATCATTTTTCTTTGCGCCTCTAAATTGCCTTGCGGTGCGGTAAGTGCTGACCGGGCCTTGCTTTTCGAAAAAATGTACATGTCATGCGCATGATATCGTTCATTTTTTCGCTTGATTTAATTATGGCGAATGCGGTTCCATAATCCCGAAAGGCAACCAAAAGGCTGAGCCATGCCCTCAGACAATTTTTCCCAACTGATCGCCGAGCGCTACCAATTCTGGACCGACCAAGGCAAATCCGGCGCGCAGCTATTCGACGCGATGGGAGCCGACCCGGTGCTCCCGTTTATGCTAGGGCCAGAAGACGCCGCCGTCGTCGTCGGCTCGACTCCCAGCGGCCTAAAGCAACAGCGGGCCCGCCGGACCGGCCCGCCTTACATCCGATTGTCGGGCAAGCTCATCGGCTATCCGAGGCCCGATCTTTTTCGGCATTTGGCGCAGCGATACGTGGGCCGAGCCGCGTAGACAGAGTAACGCCCGGCGGGAACCGGGCGCGGAAGGAAAAGAAAACAAGCTCACTGAAGCGCCAAGCATAGCACCCTTCCTCGCCTGACTAAACACTGCCGGAACGCCTGAAAGGCGAACCGCGATGAAGGACATACGCTGAAATGCGCGGCGGGCGCTCCATACCCGCCAAACGCCCCGTATCGGGGTTCCCGGATCAGCCCGCCCAAAATCGCTTTTGCCTTTTTGGAAATGAAAGCCACCCGCGCACTGCCCACGCCCTACAACCGAAGGAGCGCGCGCATGGCAGATGACGCTGGCAACATCGACGCCGGGCGCGGCCCCTCCCGATCAGGAGGCGGGCCATGAGCGATTTCCAGACCCTTGCGAATGGCCTTGCCGGGCGCATGCGCGCCGATATCGCCTGTCCGAGATGCGGCCCCGGTCGATCCAATCCACGCTCCCAGATGGCCCCGAAGCTCCGCGTCTGGCGGCTTTCCGATACCGCGCTTTCCTATCATTGCGCCCGCTGCGGCTGGTCCGGGCATATCATCGACAGCCTCGCCCGCCAGCTTTCCGACGCCGACAGGAAGATTATCGATCTCCGCCTTGAGCGCGCCCGGCGAAAGGATGCCGCCGATGCCGCGCGCAAGCAGGAATTCGCAGCCAAGCTCTGGCGGGAAAGCCGGGACAGCGCCCGCTCGGCATGGGTCGAAAGCTATCTCGGCTCGCGCGGCCTCAAGCTCCCGCCCGACGACTACGAACGCCGCCGTTGCCTCCGCTTTCATGCAAATGTGCCATTCCCCGACGATACCAGCGGCCCGGCATTGCTGGCCGGGTTCAAGACGATCCCGCTTACGATCCCGCGCGATCCGTACGACGATCCACCCGTGGTAGCGCTCCACAGGATAAGGGGACGCGGCGCGAACAAGTTCATGCTCTGCCCGACGAAAGGCGCGGCTATCCAGTTCGGGGAATGGCAAACGGCTTGTGGCGTGATCTTACATATTGCCGAGGGCGTCGAAACTATGCTTGCCGTCCTCGCTAAAGGCCATTTTCCGTGTTGGGCCATGGGTAGCGCGCAGGCAATCGCCAGCCTGCCTCCATTGTCCTATCCGCGCGCCTTGATGATCTGGGCCGACGCCGACGAGGTCGGATTGAATGCCGCCAGGCAGTGCGCCAGGCGTTGGGCCGACGCCGGAGTGCCAGCGCGAGTCAGGTATCTTACCGATGGCGGGGACTATGCCGATGTATGAGCAGCCCCGCCCCGAAAGTATCGAGGATTTTGCGGCCCGGCAGAAAGGCGATCCGGGCAACAATGGCGAGGGCATGCACGAGAAGGCCCGCAATGGTCGAGCCAAGCGCATGAAGCCATTTTCAGGGCTTATCTCCTCGAAAGCATTCATCGACCAGATGAAGCCGCCGGAATTCACCATCAAGGATCTGCTAATGCGCGCCGCGAGCTATACGCTGTGCGGTCCTACCGGTGCGGGCAAGACGCTGGTGGCGATCCTAATGGCCATCAAGGTAGCGCGCGGCGAATGGTTCCACGGTAAGAAATGCCGCAAGGGCAAGGTGGCCTTCTTCGCCGCCGAAAACCCGGAAAACGTTCGCTACCAGTATTTCAGCATATGCGCCGACCTCGATATCGATCCGCGCGCGCAGGATATCGAATGGCACAAGAACCCGTTCGATATTGCCGGAAGCCTTGAGCAGACTCGGGCCGCATTACTGAAAATCAGGAACCTTGAATTCGTCGTCTTTGACAGCCTCCAAGCGCTGTTTCCCGGCGACGACGAGAACAGCAATATGCAAATGCTCGATTTCGCGTGCTGTTTCCGCGATCTGATAGCGGACCATCCCAACCGCCCGGCCACGCTGATCCTCGCCCATCCGGTAAAGCATGCAAGCAAGGACAATCTCCTGCCGCGCGGCGGTGGCGCTCTCCTCAATGAACTGGACGGCAATCTTACCGTATGGGCCGATGGCGGCATGGCCAACCTGCATTGGCAAGGAAAGCTGCGCGGCATCCCGTTCGATCCGATGAAATTCGAACTTGTCGTGATCAAGCCGGAGGGCCTCGAAAATGCTGACGGCGATCAAATGGCAATGACCATCGCAAAGCCGCTGACGGAAGGCCGGGAGGCGGAAATTCACCAACAGCAGAACCGCGAGGAGATCGCCACACTTGAAGCGCTTGTAGCTACGCCAAGCATATCGATGCGCGCGCTGGCCGCGACGGTCGGTGTCAGCCGAAGGCGCATGGAGAAGATCATGGAGACCCTTACCAAGCGCAAATGGATACGAACCTACATCGACCATATCGGCCTGACGAGGGAGGGCGAACGGGCGCTCAGGAAGGGCCAAAAATGAGCAAATACAACCAACCGAAACAATACAACTTTTCGGATTTTATGCCCGAGCCAAAAATGGCTCCGTGGCCCGGCCATCTTTTGCCTGTTTCAACCCAAAATTGGTACGAAGCATGGCGGGCCAGTTGTACCTTTTTTGCACAATATATCAGTTGGTTGCACGAAATATTGGCGGGCCAGCAACCGGGCCACGATCAAAATTCGTACCCGTTGGTGGCCCGCCCATCTCTCCCTAGGGAGATGGGCGGGCCAACCGGACGATTGATTGCGCCATTTCCGGGCCGATTGGAGGAGGAAGACGATGCCGAAAGCCAAGCCTAGAACGCCGCCGCCCGCCGCTGCCAGGCAGGCCACGCTGCCGCCGCCAATAGCGCAGCAGGACGCGGAAACGCGAAGGATAATCCGTAGGCTCGAAAGCGACTGAGAGGAATGGGACGATCAGTATCAGTCCAAGTGCCGCGAGACTTACCGGCTCTATGGGCTGCTGGAGGAGATCCAAGGACTGCTGCGGCGAATTCCGCCCGCCGTCCCGGCGGCGATTAAGCTGATCGATGAAGAATTGGAAAGCTAACGGCAAGCCGGAGCCGATGATCCGGGCGCAATGGAGGAAGGCATCATGAGCGAAAGGAAGCGCTGGAAGGCGGTGATCCGCTACGCCTACATGACCGGAGACGAGATCAAGACGGTCGAGATCGAGGAGCTTGAGGAGCTTCAGGACATTATCGAGCATGGGCCGGATTGGCGGACCATGGCCGAATGCACGATTACCCACAACATGGACCACGAGGAAGTAGGTAAATGAACGAGACTGACGACATTATGAATGGCGGGATATCGATGATGGATATCCGGGATCAATGGCAAGCCGAGCGCTTCGCCGAAGTCGCGGCTATGGTGAAAGCGCCTTGTGAGCAGCGCGACCCGCTCGCACTAGCCGACTTGACGCCAGAATATCTGGAAAACCGCCGCCTATACCATCAACTGCTTGCAAGTTGGTACAGCGCTCAGGCCGGACGGCTGGAATGGAGGCGCAAAGCCAATCATGCGTAGGGAAGCCTTTAGCTGAAACCACCCCGGGCGACGGCGTTCGTTGGCCGCCGCCTTCCTCTGGGGCAAATTCCGTTCCCGACCTAGTGACCCGTCGCCGACCTGCACGGACGCTGACGGGAGGGGAGCAAGTTAAGTTCAATGGACTATCAGGCGCGAGGTCCAATTGTGTCGTGCAGTTTAGAATTTTAGCGGGTAGTAGTGCTGCAGGATGCAACCGCTCTAAGAACGATAGTTGGTGAAATTTGACCACTGAAACCGGCCAACGAGACCAGTCGATGAGATCCCCAAATCGGAAGGAAGCTATCAACAAGTATATCGAACTGTTCCAGGCGGCATTCGATGAGCTTCATGAGGCTGTTGTCGCAAATGCAAAAGCGGCGACCCATATAAGCCGGCATCATGATTATCCGAATATGTCGCGTCTGGACACCGGCTTCCCCGCTTTCGGGCAATTTGGCTTCTACAATGAGGCGACACCGAGAGACTACCTTAGCCTCGTTCGCCCAAATCGCATCCTAGGCCTTCTTGCCGGATATCAGCGGCCAGAAGTGGGCTTCCCCAAGGGCGAAAAGCTTGCTGCGTTTCTTCGTGGCGATAACCTCGGCAAGAGATTGGACCTCTGGCGATATGACGGGGAGCCCAGCGACGGGCCGATTGATATTCTGGTTGGAGGTTGCGTCGAGCGGTACATCCATCTCTATGGGGTCGATGCGGCCATCGATGCAAAGCGGCGGGACAAGGTCATCTTTCCCGTTATGTTCGGAACTATTTCCAAGACGCTGAACGTTTCGCTCGTTGTGCCAATTGCCATGACGCATTTTGACGTTGACCGATTCCGCCTGTCGGAAACGACCTACATCACCCGAATACCGAGAAAAATGCAGCTTGCTCGTGCGCGCATGAGCACAATGGGAACGGGTGCTGTGTCCAGCGTCGTTGGCGCAGCCACTCATGCGTTTGTCTCCAGGCAATGGACCGTAGGTGAGACAAACAATATCCATGAAGTCCGAAACTCTCTGTCATGGCTGGCTCCGGACGCAATGAATGCCATCGACAGCTTCTTCGGCGCTCTGCGAGTGGCTACAGGCGTGCGAACGGGCTTCGCGCAAGCCTTATGGGTGCCAAACGGGTGGGCACTCGATTACTTTTGTGATCTGACGCCCGTTTATGGCGCGACCCTGCGGCAGTATCCCAACGAGTTTGACAATTATGGCTGGCTCGAACAACGCACGCCAATAACCAGAGGCCAGCTCGAAGACGTTCGCCGGATTTATGGCCGTATCGTCGAGAGCAAGAGTGAGGCAGTCCGCCTTGCGTTGAAACGCCTCAATGGATGCTTGACGAGAACAGACGCAGCTGACGCAATACTGGACGGGACGATTGGTCTCGAACTTTTGCTCGGCGACGATCAAAATCAATCGCTTTCGTACAAGCTACGCCTGCGGGCAGGAGTACTTTCTCGGCTTTCGGGGGACACGACTCGAGATGCAGCTAAGACAGCTGCACAAGTGAAGCAACTGTATGCGGCCCGATCCGCGATCGTACATGGCATCCGCCGGAAGGAAACCAAGAAAACCTCTGAGCCAGCTGATACCCGCTACGAAAAGGAGAGGTTGCTCGCGTCGGACCTCCTTCGCTTTATACTCGATGTGCTTTTGACCCATCCCGAATATCAAACTCCGGGCAAAATTGATGAGGATCTTCTTCTCGGGGGAGCCGGGATAGAAAAAATGGGACCGGGTCCCCGGAGAAGCCGGACAAAATCGCTTTAAGAATTTCATCAGGACTAAGAAGGCCTGTCATGCTCAGTATTCTTCACCCAAACATTCTCCCTTCCGTCCGCGATTTGCCAAGCGGCCTGTTACCTGCGCGCATGCGAGAGACGGGAAAGCTGGTGTTAATAGTGAAGGTCCCTAAGGAGTATATTCTGGCTGCCCGCGTGCGTGGTAGCTTTAGCTTCTATCTCGCTCCGCTGCCATCTACATCTGGACTAACTGTTGCTTTGGCCACCGCCTTCTTCGACGATTGCGACGAGCCGCTTGTTCTAAGGACACCGCTCTTCAACGAGCCTCTAGGCAACGAACTTCTCGAACTCCTTACCTACGATGAATTTGAAGTATATTTTTTTGATGAGCACTGCCGCGAATGGATGAGCCATCGAGCCTCTGTGCACGATCAAGGAAGCCTTCTCGCTAGAGGAGCAGAGTTTGGCTTGCTCACCTACCAGCCGCAGATTTTGAATAATATTTATGAGGCGTTGGAAACGTGGTTTGGCCATCGAACCGCGGAAGATGACGCCAACGCAATAGCGGTAGTTCTCGAAGAAGAATTGTCGCCATCTGACATTTTCATACTTGATGCTCGTCGCGAGGATCATGACTACTACGGAAGCGGCGGCTTTTCTCATTCGACTTTGGAGCGAGAAAACCCGGGCTACTTCCAAGAACGCGATATTGTCGCATGCTTGAAGCGCGCCTTCGGCGGGGAGCAACTTGCTCTCAATCCCATGCGACGGGACAATGGCAAAGAGTTCGTCGACGTCCTTGCCCTAAACCAGACCCATCTCCTTTTAGTGCAGGCCAAGGACAGTCCAAACACGGAAGCCAGCCTTTCACGGACGATAGACCGGAAGCGCCGCACGTCGCACAGTCAAATCGAAAAGGGTGTGAAGCAGGCGAAGGGCGCCGCGACGCTCGTCCGAGAACATTCCAGCCTGGCATTAACTATCGACAAGGAAGACTTCGAAATTGACGTGGGAGACCGAAAGGTCATTAGCCTCGTGGTCGTCCAAGAGATGTTTACGGACGAAGGAATTTCCTTCGTTGCCCGTTACCGGGAAATGGAAGGATCATGCGACGCCTTCGTCTTACTCGACTATGCGGCATTCAACTCCTTCTGCCACGAATTTCCGGACGAGCACCGACTTCTGCATGCCTTAACCGATTACAGTGAGAAGATAGTCGTCGGAGGCTCATGGATTGATCCGCGGACCTATGTGCTGGAATTCATACAGGATCGTTTGAGCAAACTTTGACCGTCGCAGGAGTTATTGACACGTGATTGTTCGCAACCGACCTGAACAAACCGGGGGGGAATAGAGGCAGTTCGGTCGCGCGCTCCGGGATCGACGCGGGGGATCGCGTTCTAGTTTCCGGGTTATCGATTTTTAGGGTCTGTTTCCTTCATTGATACAGTTGTGCAAATCCTAACCTGAACGCGCTCTGATCGGCCCTCACCGGGACTAACGTATGTTCTGTAGTTCTGCACGCCAGTCTCAATGGCGGGTTTCGGCCCTAAGCTGTCATGTGGCTACATGGATCATGGTCTGCGATAGAGGTCGGAATTGAGCTTTGCCCTCCCATCGTTGGCGCGAGGCTGTTTTGAACGTTTCGGCCGCGCTTTGGTAGATCGGCCTGCGATGACCCAGTAAGCGATTCCGCCGGTCGCGGCCGCCAAGACATAGTTGGCGAGAGCGAGCATATCGACTCCACCAATGGGGGGAAGCAACGGACGATGGCTCAGGATCAATACAGATTGCGTCAGGGCCCATGTCGCAAGGTAATACAAGAGGTTTCGCAGCCCCAACGCCTCTGCAATCGCCACGATGAGAATAACCGGGATTGGCAGAACATAAGAAAAGCCGAGAAAGAAAAACGACGTGGCAAACACCAGGTCGCCGAGGTTCCCACCTTCGCCTTCAAGCACTGCAAGAACCATGGCTAAGGTGAATGTACCAGCAAAATATCCGCCGATGATCACGGATGCGCGGTTCAAGGCGTCGCCTACTTTTTCGATCTTAGCAAGCCACTTGGACACGAAGCCTCCAGATGAGATAGCGTGTATTCAGCATACATAAAATCTAAGCGGGTATCCAACACATCCACGATACCTGTGAAACACTGGCAAGATGCTATGACCGGTATTGGCGCAAACCAGCCGTGTGGCCCCCTATCCACCAGCCTCGCCAAGCGTGTCCCCGCCCGGCGACATGTCATTTCGGTAGCGAAACAATTTGTGGTATGATCGGTGTGTTTGGAATTAGCGCCGGTGGTCACGCCCGGTATCAAGCTTAGGTCGTCGGCCATCGCGCGTTTTCCTTTCCGCTGTGAGGGCCATTCCATGCGCGAACCAAAGACCGATGAAATCCTTGAGGCCGTACAACTGGCATTTACCGATGTCAG
>NZ_LNCD01000051.1:0-157732 GCF_001542405.1 Rhizobium altiplani | reverse complement strand
GCAGGCAAGATTGTCGAGGCCACCCGCGATCCGGTCGGCTGGCTCAGGAAGGCCGTCACCAATCCGGCGATGACCAGCGTGCCCGATTGGGCCGGGACGCTATCCAATCCGGGAGTCTATCCCGGCTTGCTGGCTACGCTTGCGCCCACCAGCGTCTATGCCGCCCTGAAGGCGCGCGGCATCAGCGTGAACTTGACCGGCACCAGTGGCTTGAGATTTGCCGCCAGGGCGGCACCAGGCAGCATCCCGAACGTCTTTATTGGCGAAGGCCAGCCGATCCCGGTCAGGCAATTGTCATTCTTGCAGGGCGCGACTTTGTCGCCGCACAAGGCCGCCAGCATCAGCCTCTTTACCGGCGAGCTTGCCAAGGCCTCGACGCCATCCGCCGAGGCTATCATCGGGCAGGCGCTGGCCGAGGATATCGGCATCAGCGTCGATACCGCTTTGCTCGGCAATGCGGCGGGGACGGCCACGCAGCCGCCCGGCCTTCTGTTCGGCGTAACGCCTTTGACGCCATCGGCGGCGACCGATCCGGCGCAAGCAGCGAGCGCTGATATGGCGGCGCTGGCGGCGGCCATCAACCCGGCGGCGGCAGCGCTTACCTTCGTCATGAATTCCATTCAGGCGGCCAATGCGGCCATGCTGGTGGCGGGATTCGGCGCGGTGGATGTCATCGCCTCCGATACCGTCCCGGCAAAGACGGTCATCGCCCTCGACACCGCCGATTTCGTCAGTTCCGTCGATGACGGCGAGGTTCGAGTAGAAAACGATGCGACGGTCATCAGCAGGGACGATCCCGCGCCGGTATCGACGGGCGCGAGCGGCACGGATGCGGCAAGCGGTAGCCCGCATCAATCGCTTTGGCAGCTTGATCTCCTCGCCATCAGGATCGTAGAGGACATCAGTTGGGCGATGCGCCGGGCTGGCCGGGTAAGCGTCGTCGCGAATACGAAATGGTAAGTCCGCCAGCCGAGTCAGGCAACGGCGGCATGCGGGCGGTGGTCTTGAACCTGACGGGCCGCCGCCCGTTCGCATTAATTAGGCGGCGGATAGAACTGATATTATCAGCCCTAACTCTCCCACGGCCAATCTCGCCAGCAAAGCGGAGAATGAGCCGGGCACTGCTTACCAAGGCGGGCGAGAATCCAAGTTCAGGAACTAAACTTGCTTTTCCTTTTTCTCTTGCTCCGCCGTGCTTGACGTCGGGGAACTCCATCGCAATTCCGCCACGTTCGCGCCCGCGATTGCGCCATGCGTCGCGGCGGATCGCCGGAGGCCATGTGGCGTTATCTTGGCAATCTTGGCCTCCTTGCAGATCGAGGCCATCTCGGCGCGTACATCGTTGTACCCGATGGGCTGCGTTCCCTTGCGCCGGGAGAATACGTAGCCGAGTCGATTGGGCTGGCGATCAATCAGGATGGCGGCGTCGGCGCTAATGACTGTCGCCACCTTCTTGGTTTCAGTGTCCTCCAGATGGACCTCCCGGCGCTTTAGATCAATCTGGTCCCAACGCAGGGACAAGGCCACGCCGATACGCCAGCCGGTGACGGCCAGAAAGCGGATGAAATCGGACATCGGCCCTTGCTCGCGCTTGTTCAGCACCTCAAGGAATGCGGGCAGATCATTCTCGTCCAGCCATGAATCGCTGACCCGCTCGGCAAAGCGCTGGACCTTGGCGCATGGATTGTCGTTCCGCATTTCATGGATCATGGCGAAAGAGAACATTTTCGACAGTGTAGCCAAAGCGCGGTTCAGATCCGTCGAGCGGTTCTTGTGCTTGATCTTGAGGCTATTGATTTCGGACCGGGTAATATCCGCGACCCGCCGCCCGGCAAAGGCCGGTAGGAGTATTCGATTGTACCGATAGGTATAGCTCTTGCGGGTGCTTTCCTTTTTCAAGACCAGATGCTCTTTCTCGAAAAGCTCCCATAGCTGCTCGAATGTCGGCTGCGCCAGCTTTTGCGCCCGCTTCGCCTTCGGATCATCCCCTTCCTTCCTCGCCAAGAGTAATAGCCGGGCCGACTCCCTTGCGTCCTCGGCATTGAAGGTCGGCCATGAGCCAACCACCAGCCATTTCCTTTTCGCCTTCCCGGCGGCAGCGACGGGTGGCATCGGCGGGATGTAATCGATCATGAAGACCCGGCTGATATTTCCGTCAGACTGGCGGCGGCAGCGGACGACAAATCCCGGCAATTTGCTGTCGCGGACCTTAATCTCGTCGCGGTCTTTCATGAGGCGCGGAACCCGGTTCTTGATGAAGTCCTCGGAGATGAATTCAGCCATTTCTCGTAAAATCCCTCGGCTAAATGTGGCCCTACACGTGGGTACACTTTTCATGATTACGCTTGATATCGGATGGATACCAATTGGCCGACAGGTAGCATCTATATAACTGATTTTCAATATATATTAGGTATCGTTTACGTTCATTCGATATCTGGATTTTTGGTACTTAAAATCCCTCACCGCAAGGTATACGGGTTCGATCCCCGTCGCTCGCACCAAATCGAAATCGCTATCTCAAATATATCCAGAAATCCGCCCGGAGTGGACGAACTTTATGTAGGGCGCTGCACGTGGCCTGAGGGTGTGGATTAAACCGGCAGGCGCCCGGCGATCGATTGATAACAATGATCTACGATCATGAGTACAGCAGCGTCCATTGGTCCTCCGGACGAAACGTGAGAACTGTTCCCGGATGTCCTATCTCACCTTCTAACATAGGTCATCCGTTGATGCGCCACCTTTGAGCACGGCCTGAGCTTCCTGAATGAGGAATACAACCATTGTCATTCCGGACGCCGGTAAATCCTAAATGTACACACGCCGTAGACAACAGGCTGGCGACGCCCCGGTGTCCTTGGCGAGTCCAGGTGCGGCCTGCTGGACAGACACAGCCTTTGGGTGCTCGTCCGGGCAACGGCACGACGTTGTGATCCGCTTTTTACATCGCGGTAGCCAGTGAAAGCCTTCTGTAACGGGCCTTGAGTCAATCCCTTGTGAGCTTAGTCCCTCGCCGAGTGCTTGCTTCTGTTCGCAGTCGGGGCTTGGCCGCTGCTTTATGGGGTCTGCTGAGGACCGGCTGGCCAATCTAGGAACGCGCAGTCACCTGAGTGCTGCTTGGCTTTCAGCGGCCTAACCCATCCATCGTCCCGGCGAAGGGACCTTGCTCCGGGGGGCTGATGGCAGTGCCCGCCCGAAACCTGTCCGGTTGTCTGTTTCCGGCTCAGGCGGCCATGGCTGCCTGAGCCTTGTGGGGAATGAAGTTGGTTCCATCCCTAAGCATGTGGTGCAACACCACCGCCAGCTTACGGGCCAGCGCGACACGCGCCTTTCTGGGACCCGCACGTCTGGCGACCGCCAGTGCCCAGCTTTTGAGATCCGAGCCTTTGACCGGTCGCGTGAGGATGACGTTGGCCGCCTCGTAGAGCGCGGTTCGTACGCCCACATCGCCAATCTTCGAGATGCGACCGCTATAGTCGGTCTCGCCCGATTGATACTTCTTCGGCGTCAATCCGAAATGCGGCCCCACTGCTCGGGATGAGCGGAAACGCTCCGGCGTATCTACGGCCGCCACGAATGTCCGCGCCACCACGACGCCAACGCCGGGCGTCGTCATCAGCCGCCGTGCGCTGTCGTCCTGACGGGCCATGGCACGCAGCTTTCGTTCAAACCCGGCAAATTCGTCCGCAAGTGCATCGCGCACCTTTAACAGCGACGCGGCGATCGCCTCCAAGGTCGGATGACCTTCAATCAGTTCGCCGATCCGTGCCGCATAGGTGCGCTGTGTCGTCGGCCCTACCTTGAGGCCGAAGCCGCGCAGTATGCCCCGGATGCTCATCTCGATGTCGTGAAGCTTTCCCTGGATGAGCTTGCGGGCGGTCAGCAACGCGCGCACTTCCTGGGCCGGAAGAGATTTGCAGTGGACCGGTCTGAACCAGCCAAGCCGCATCAACTGCGCGATGCCTCGCGCATCCTTCTTGTCGGTCTTCACCGGCATCGTCTTGAAGGCCGTCCGCACGTGCCGCGTCTCGATCAGTTCGACCGCCAGACCCGCCTTCGTGATCCCGGCATGCAGCCACTGCGACAAGGGGCCGGCCTCAAGACCGATCCGCTCCATGGCCACGCCGTGCTCGGCAAACCAGGCGATCAGCGCATCGGGCTCGCTCAGTACCTTTGCTTCACGCACGATGCGGCCATCTGCATCCACCACGCACACACTTGAATATTCCAACGAGACATCGATTCCGGCATACTGCTTCATGGTCGTCTCTCCGTGATGCTATGGAGCAGGCCACTCCTGACTCCGCGAAACCATCATTGTGAGGGACGACCACCAGCCTTTCAAACCTCGCTGGCCGAGCTCCGCCCGTTACACCATCTAGATCAGCGCCGTGGCAGTCGTCAGCACGGCGATGGATGCCCGCAGAAGATCGCCCGTGTGACCCTCAGGGTCGCGATCGTAAGTTTCACTGGTCAGGGCCAGGCGGAGCCCGTAGGCCGCGACCAGGATATAGGGGACCAGGATCATCGAGCTCGTCAACTCAAGCGCCAGATGGAAAGCGTATTCTGCAAACAGCGTCAACACGAGAAAGATCTGGACGACGGCGTTGGTAAGCTACAGGGCCATCGAAGGATGGCCGCTCTTGTTTTCGTGGGAAAGAAAGCGCGGCATGGTGTCGTAGTTCGAGGCGGAATAGAGGATTTCCGCCGCGAGGAGCACCCACGAGAGATATGCCCCAGCGACCGAAATCAGCAGGCCGATGCTGACGAAGACGGCGCCCCACGGGCCAACCACGGCCTGCAGCACGCCCGCCATCGAAGGATTGCAAAGGGCGGCGAGATCAGGGCGCAACAGCACGCCGTAGGACAGGATCGTGACCAGCACGAGCAGGCAGAGGACGCCGAGGAAGCCGACACCGTGGCGACGCCGACATCCGACCGATTGCGGGCGTAGCGCGAGTAGACGCGCCGACGCTGTATGCGGAATTCGGATAACGGAGATCGTTGAAGTCCGGTACAGCCTAGCCCCTCTCGGACGGTCATCGCATCGGGCTGGGCCCTTGGTCGGCATGGCCGGGCTTCACCGTCGATTGCCGTCGGCAACTCGCGCTCGCCAAACGAGGCGAAAACGGTCGAGGCGTTGGCAAAGACTGGAGAGTTCAGAAAGAAAAGGCCCGGAAGCCCCGGGCCTGCTAAAATCTAGTGCCAGGTCTGGTTTCCGTACCACTCATCGATGTCGCGGCGAACTCGGTCGCGTTCGATGCCGTAGCGCTCCTGGATCTTGCCCTCCAGTTGTTCGCGCTTACCGGCGATCTGATCAAGGTCGTCATTCGTAAGCTTGCCCCACTGCTCCTTGACCTTGCCTTTCATCTGCTTCCAGTTTCCTTCGACGCGATTCCAATCCATTGTATTTCCTCCTGTTGTGGATGAGGAAGTAACGGGCTTCACCGCCAAGTGTTCCCGAAGCGTCGATGCGGCAACCGGTACGGATCAGTGCAGGCATGGGCGGGCCGTTGGTCTGCGCGTTGAGCGATCTACGGCTTCGGCCAACTTGTTGCACCGAAGATAACCTGGCCGCTCCACCACGCCGCACTCAACGGCCATGTCGGCAAAATGAGGTTTCGGGGATGCCGTCAAGTTGAACTGGTGCAACAAGGCATCCTTGTCATATCGGGTCACAGACGCGAGTTCCCGCTCAGCGAGCTTATCTTGGAATGATCCCTGCCCTTGCTATCCGGGCGTCGTACTGCCTTTCGGCCGGGAGTGCCGGTTTTCGACAAGGCGCGAAAGCAAATTCCGCTTTCTCTTACGCTGGAGAAGATCAATATCACTGACAAGCTTTGCGCCGCCCTCCCGCCGTTCCAATGTAATTTTGCGGCTGTGGAAGGCTTCCAGCTCAGCTCGATGCGCTACGCTTATGATCGTGATCTGCGGCAATTCATGGATGATCATCTCCATCATCTTGTCCTGGCTTTTCTCATCGAGTGCCGACGTTGCCTCATCCAGCACGATCGTATCCGGACTGTGTAGCAGGAGGCGCGCAAACGCGAGCCTCTGTTTTTCACCACCCGACAGCGTCTGGTCCCATGGCGCCTCTTCCTCGATCCTGTCGTTCAGATAGTCGAGTCCCACCTTGTCGAGAGCCGCTTTGATCTTATCGAGCGGCCAGCTATCGGCGGCGCCGGGATAGGCAACCGCCCGGCGAAGCGTCCCGGAGGGGATGTAAGGCCGCTGCGGCAACATGAACAGTCGTCTGTCGCCATGAAAATTGACGCTGCCGTCACCCTACGGCCAAAGGCCTGCGATGGCCCGCACCAGCGTGCTCTTGCCCGAACCGGACTCTCCGGCCACGAGGACCCGCTCGCCTGGTTCGACCGTGACCTGGGTCTCCTTGACGACGGCGGTACCGTCGTCAAGCGACACCGAGAGGTCATTGAGGCTGAGCATCGCATCGCCTTCAGTTTCACCGTGCTGGATGCGTCCCAAGGCATCGCTCTGTTCGGCGCGCTCCAACCCGTCGAGCGACATCATCAGCGAAGCGACGCGCCGTGCACAGGCGTGCCAATCGGCAAGACGCGGATAATTGTCGACCAGCCATCCAAACGCGCTCTGAACGATGGCGAAGGCAGAGGCAGCCTGCATCACCTGTCCAAGCGTCATGCTGCCTTCGAGATACTTTGGAGCGCAAAGGAGAAGGGGAACGACTGGCGCAAGCAGGCTCGACCCCTGGGACACGAGCGTTGTGCGCATGTGTTGGCGTGCAAGGAGCGCCCACTGGCGGAGGACATTGGTAAACGTCTTGTCGAGATCGTTACGCTCCTCCTCCTCCCCGCCCAGCAAGGCAATACTTTCGCCATTTTCCCGCACGTGCGTCAGCGTGTAGCGAAATTCGGCTTCCGCCTGATTCTTGACCTCGGAAACGTGGACGAAATGGCGACCGATGACGGCCATCGAGCTGGACGTGATAGCCGCATAGAGAACCGCGGTAATGACAAGGAAACCAGGAACAGTGACGGTCGACCCTGCAATTGTCAGGGTCAAGGCCCCGCCGATCGTCCAGAGCACCACGATGAAAGTCGAGGCCGACAGAAATGCGGAAACGACACCAGCGATGAAGTCGACGGGTGACTCGGTCGCAATTCGCAAATCCTCGGAAATGCGGGCTTCCGGGTTCTTGTGGTCACCGCCGATGAGATTCAACTGATAGTAACGGCCGTTGGCGAGCCAGCGCCCGATGAGCGCGGTCGTCAGCCAGGAACGCCAGCGGCGCTGGATCAGCATACGGAGGGATACTTGTGTTACGACAAGAGCGACGCTTCCGAGCGCGAGGGGCAGGAACACGGCGCTGAGGAAATATACGGTATGGGCATTGCGTTGCTCAATTGCGTCAAAGATTGCGCGATTCCAGATATTGATTCCATACTGGAAGCCGACATTCGTGACGATTAAGGCGAGCAGCCCAATTGAGCACGGCCACGCGAGCCATTCCCCGCCGCGGCCCCAGTAACCGCGCGCGCTGATCCAGAAGCGCGTCAGCAAATATCTCTTGCGCGCCCGCTCGGCCTCCTCGGGCGTCAGCTCTGGGTCGGGTTCAACGACTTCTGGGGGCAGCGCGCCCTCGTCAGTCGATGCCTTCTCTTGGCGCGATCTCTCGGCACTGTGCTGCTCGGAGCCGTCGACCGATTTCTGATCTAATTCAGCGTCTGACATACGCGCGACAACGGCTTAAAAATCAAAAGGTTTCATGATGCCAATCTCGAGCAGGGAAGAAGCTGGAGGTGCTGCCCGCCGCGAGCGCTTGTGTGTCGGGATGAAGGCCGGCGACGGTGGTGGATCTCGGTGAGGGAACCAATAGAGAGGTCGCTCGCTTGACCTGGAGGAACAGCGATTTTCTTCCTGCCTCTCGTTTCGCAACTTTCAATTTCCAAGTGCCCCGCGTGTGCTGGCGGGCTTTTGGGGACAGGACAATGGGAACAAAGTCCGCGACCGAGAGTTCCCTATATGCACGCGCGCCTGCCCTGCGACCGCGACAGCAGGGCTCTTTTTCTCGCGTTGACCGCGTCGTGGCAAGCGCAGTGATCGTCTCCGCGCATTCGGTGAGCCCGAGCTCGCATAGGGCGAAATCAGCCACGATTTCGTGTTATGCACGCAAGACTGCTTACACAGCTGGCGCTACTTCCTGCTCAACGATCTCGAAGGCCTCGTTCTTGGCAAGATGGCTGATGAAGCCCTGGATGATGTGCAGCGCCGAGCCGGCATGTGCGGGCTTTGGCCGGCCAGAGGGCTGGATCAGATAGAGCGTGCGCACGAGCGGCGGATTGACTATGCGCCGGGCGATCAGCGTGCCCGCCTCCACTTCGCGCGCCACGGTGCCATAGGGCAGCACGGCGCAGGCGTTGCCTTCGAGGATCAGACCCTTGATCGCATCCATGGATTCGATCTGGTAGGCAACCTTCAGCGGAAGGTGGAAGAATTCCATCGCATGTCTCAAGAGATTGATGATTTGGCCCTTCTCGGTCGGAATGACAAAGGTCGCTTTGGCAAGCTCGATCAAGTTGATCGGTCCATCCTGACCGAACTCGGATTTTCGGCCAGTGATGAAGAAGACGGATTCCCGGAGGACGGCCGTTTGCTTGATACCCTTGCGCGGCTCGACATTGAAAGCGAGTGCGAAATCGAGATCGCCGCGGGCGACGCGCTCGCCGAGCAGGTGGCTCATCTCCTCGACGATCTGGACCTTGGCGGACCAGTTCTGACGGCCGAACTCCTGTGCCAGCGGACCGGCGAGCAGCGCCGAGAGGCTGGAGGTGAGACCGATCGAGATGTGCTCTTCCTGTGCTGGGTCAAACTGCTTGATCGTACGGCGGATGGTGGCCAGTCGATCGAGGATTTCCTTGGCCTCTTCGAGGAAATACTGGCCGGCCGGCGTCGTCGTCGTGCCGCGCGGGCCGCGCTCCAGCAACTGCACGCCGAGCTCCTGCTCCAGTGCGTTGATCTGTGCGCCGAGCGCCGGCTGTACGATGTTCAGCGCGGCGGCGGCCTGCGTGATGCTGCCGATTTCGCAGACGCTGACAAAGGATTCGATTTGGCGAATTCGCAAGGGGCCATCTCCTCCACGGCCATGGGCTGACAACCGCAAGACGCTTCCGGTCTCGGGCTCTGGTCTTCCACGTTCCGTGAAGGTCGCCATCCCCTGGTATCCGGGCGCGATTCCGGCGGCAAGCTTTCAGTCTGGCAGGAAAGCCGCGGCTTGCAAATCACTAAATCGCCAGCCGCAGATCGCGTGGCTTCAGTGTCCGGCCCTCGTCGCCCAGTAATCCCAGGCGCGGGCGAGCACCGGCGGTTCGAGGTTCTTCGCGCCAGAAAGCGCGATTTCACCCGCCGTCAGCGGCGTCACGCCGCCGAAGGGCAGCGATCGCAGCAGCAGATCACCGTTGCGGCAGAGCTGGATCGTGCGCATGGCGAGCTCGCGCAACGTACCGCCGACGACGACTGCGCCGTGACCGCGCAGGAAGACGGCATTGCTGTTTGCGAGCGCCCAGGCAAGCGATGCTGCCTGATCGGCGGTGGAAACCAGCATGTCGGTATCGCCGAATTCCGCCTGGCTGTCCCAGAGAGCGACGTCGGTACCGATCGTCGCGCCGAGATGTGTCACTGGTTTCCAGACGATATCGGCGACACAGAAGGGCATGATCGCCGGCGAGTGGAAATGCGCGACAGCCTTGACGTCCGGCCGCGCTTTGTAGATGCCGCCATGGATGACGCGTTCGATATAGCCACGTCGCTCGTCGTCGCCGAGAAGCTTCGAGTCGAGATCGTAGCGCTGCAGATCCTCGACCACGACCAGCTCGGGGCTGCGCGAGCGGGAGATGAAGTATTCGCCGTCGGCCTGCGGCGAGCGAAGGCTGACATGGCCGAAGGCATCGAGCACGTCCTCGCGGGCGAGGATGTGATTGGCGGTGACGAGTTCGGCGAGATCGCTGGCAAGTTCGCTCATGGCAGCCTCAGACGACAAACTTGGTCATGATGCCCGCCGGGAAGATCTCGTCCGGCGTCATCAGGCGGCTCGCGATGCCCTGCTGGTGGGTATAGAGCAGCATCTGCTCGAAAGTCTTGCGGTTCTTCTCGATACCGAACGGGAACGGATCGCTGCCGAAGATGTCGCGCATGCGCCGCGCATAGGTCGGCAGCCAGGCAAGCGGATAGCGCGAGACCGCCGGATCGAAGAGCCGTTCCAGGCTGCGGCGCTTGGATTCCTCGAAGGCGTTGTAGAGATTGCGGGCGATCCAGGGGCTCTCGTCGAGAAGATGCTTCTTCATGGCGATGATGTGCATGATCGGCCAGACGCCGCTCTCCTGGTAATAATCCTCCTCGATCTCCAGGAAATTCGGGAAGAGGCGTTCGACGCGCGGGTCCTCTTCGAGGAAGCAGGTCGGCGGGCGGGCGATGATGGCACAGTCGATCTCGCCGGAGGCCAGCATCTCCGACAGCGACTTGTCGGCGACGCGCGTCAGCGTTACGCCTTCCGGCAAGGCAAGATCGACCTTCTCCTCGCGGCCCGGCGCATTGGCGCCGGCCTGATACCAGTGGACGTCCTGCAGCTTGACGCCGCCTTCGTTATGCATCCAGCCGCGCATGTAGACGGCCGCCGAATGAGCCCATTCCGGCGAGCCGACGCGCTTGCCCTTAAGGTCGGCCACGCTTTTGATGTTGCTCGCCTTGTTGACGTAGAACGAGCTGAAGCGGAAGAGCCGCGAACAGATGACCGGCAGGCCGATGATGTCGCTGTCGGGCCGGCTCACCTGCGCCATGAACTTGGCGAAGGAAAGCTCGCTGACGTCCCACTCGCGATTGAAGGTGAAGCGGGCGAAGATCTCGTGATGGCTTAGCATTGACCAGGTGAGGTCGATGCCTTCGGGCACCACTGTCCCGAGCCGCAGATCGCGGAAATGGTCATAGTCGGTCGTGGCGATAGAAAGCTGCTTGCGGCTCATGGCATTGTCCTGGGATATGGCACTGGAAACAGGCGCTGGCGTTCAGCGCAGGATAACGTTGACTTTCGCGGGCTTGATATTGACGAGGATCCGCCCGCCGATCGGCGTCCTGACGCTCGGATGGACGCGCGCCAGAAGCTTCGCCTTGCCGACATTGACGATGTAGTCGACGCATTCGCCGAGGAAGACCTTGCTGTCGACGATGCCGTCGAGGACATTGCCCGAAAGGCTCTCGCCCTTGTCCGGTTCGACGAGATGGATGTTCTCCGGGCGCACGGCGACCGTCAGATTGTCCTTGAGGTCAAGCGCCTCTTCGGCGCTGACATCGATCTTGCCGGCCGGCGTCTCGACGGCCCAGCTGCCGGTCTCCTGGCCGCGACCGAGCACCTTGCCCTCAAGGAAGTTGCTGGAGCCGATGAAGTCGGCGACGAAGCGGGCGGCGGGCGCCTCGTAGATTTCGCGCGGCGTGCCGAGCTGGACGACCTTGCCGGCATTCATCACCGCGATCTGGTGCGACAGCGCCAAGGCCTCCTGCTGATCATGCGTGACGTAGAGCGTTGTCAGGTTAAGTTCGCGCTGCAGCCGCTTCAGCTCGAAGCGCATCATCTCGCGCAGCTTGGCGTCGAGGTTCGACAGCGGCTCGTCGAGAAGCAGCAGGCGCGGCTCCATGATGAGGGCGCGGGCGAGCGCCAGGCGCTGCTGCTGACCGCCGGAAAGCCTGGTCGCTTCGCGGCCGGCGTAGTCGCCAAGAGCGACGGCGTTCAGCACGCGTTCGACTTTCTCCTCGATCTGCTTCTTGGAGAATTTCGTCTTGCCGACGTGCAATGGGAAGGCGGCGTTCTCGAAGACGCTCATATGCGGCCAGATAGCGTAGCTCTGGAAGACCATGCCGAAATTGCGATGGTTGGGCGCCATGAAGATGCCCTTGCCGGCGGCGAAGACCGGCTTGCCATCGACGGTGATCGCGCCCTTGACGGGACGTTCGAGGCCCGCGATCGAACGCAGGGTCGTGGTCTTGCCGCAGCCCGAGGGACCGAGCAGCGTAAAGAGCTTGCCCTGCGGCACCTCGAAGGACACGTCCTGGGCAGCCTTGACGACCTTGCCCTTGCCATCCGCATATTCCGTGCTCAGACCCTGCACACTCAGCATGGTATTCTCCTCACATTCCCTGCCGGTCGGATCATCGATCCGATAATTTCTATCAGGCCGGCGCCCCACGTTCGGACGAGGGGCGCCCTGCCCGTTCATTTTACTGTCGCATTGAAGGTATCGCGCCACTTGGCGAGCTGATCCAGCATCTTCGCCCCGTCGACGACCTGGACGTTCAGGCCTTCCGGCAGCGGCACCAGCTTAACATTCGTGGGCGTGAAGCCGCGATCGGCGAGAATCTTCTGGCCGTCGGTCAGCGTGAATTCCTGGAAGAGCAGCGCGGCGGCGGGATGCGTCGCCGTCTTGGCAACACCGAGGCCGTTGACACGGGCGACGGAGGGACCGAGCTGCAGCTTCTGGATCGGCGCGCCGTCCTTGTTCATCTGGTCGACCTTGTAGAGGTAGTTCGTCAGCGACACCGGCACTTCGCCGGAGACGACAAGGTTGGTCAGCAGCGTATGACCCTTGCGGAGCGAAATGCCGTTGGTCTTGGCAAGCTTCTGGAAGAAGTCTAGACCCTGCTGCTCGCTCGGGAAGCTCTGGTCGATCGTCGCCAGCCAGTCATAGGCTTCGGCTTCGAGACCGATCTTGCCGGACCACTTGGGATCGAGCAGATCATCCCAGCTCTTCGGCACGTCGGCGTCGGAAACGAGCTGCGTGTTGTAGGAGGCAGTGATGATGTTCAGGCGGCTGCCGACCCACTCCTTGTGGGCAGTGACGGCCTGCGGGAAGATATCGGCCAGGGTGGCCGAATTGACCGGCTCGAAAACCTTCTCGCGATGCAGGGCCTCGAGTTCCGGCCCGTTCGTCTCAATGATGTCGGCATCATAGCGACCGGCCTTGATCTCGGTGACGGCACGGCGCAGCACGTCCTCCGAGCTGCCGCGCCAGGTGGTGACCTTGATAGCGTATTTGGCGGTGAAGGCATCGGTGATGGCGGCGACGTCCTCGACCGGCGTTGCCGTATAGAGCGTCAGCTCGCCTTCCGCCTTGGCCGCCTCCGCTAGCTTCTCCAAGCGGTCGGGGCCGTTGTAATTGGCGAGGTCAGCAAGGCTCGACTGCGCATAAGCAGAGCCTGTGGCAACGGCTCCCAGCAGCGCCATTCCGCCAAGCAAGCGGATGGCCGAAGTCATTTTAAACGATCGCAACATTTTCTCCTCCCGAGTATTCGGTTTGATCGCCGATGGAATTACTTGAACGTCTTTTCGAATTCGCCGCGCCAATCGCCCAGGTTATCAAGGGCGGCATCCGGATTGATCACCTTGACCTGCATGCCTTCAGGCAGCGGCGCGATCTTGATATTGGTCGGCGTAAATTGTCTCTCCGCCAGGATCTTCTGTCCTTCAGTGAGGGTAAAATCCTGATACAGGATCGCGGCATTTGGATGGGGCGCTGTCCGCGCCACGCCGAGGCCATTGATGCGGGCAATAGCCGGGCCGATCATGAACCGCTTGATCGGAGCACCGTCCTTTTCCATTTGCGCGACCTTGTAGAGATAGACCGTCAGGCCGAGCGGCACCTCGCTGGAAACAACGAGATTGGTCAGCAGGGGATGGCCGTTGTAGAGTCCCGGATGATCGGTCTGCGATAGCTTGCGGAAGAATTCCATCCCCTTTTCTTTGGACGGAAAGGTTCCGGCGGCCGTCGCGAGCCAGTCATAGGCAACGGCCTCGACGCCGAGCTTGCCGGCCCATTTCGGATCAAGCAGTTCCTCCCATGACTTCGGAAGGTCCGCTTCGCTGACTGCATTCGTGTTGTAGGCCGCGGTGATGATGTTCAGCCGGCTGCCGATCCATTCGTGATGAGGCGGGACGGCATCCGGAAAGATGTCCGCAAAGAGCGGCGACTGGATCGGTTGCAGTAGCTTTTCACGATGAAGCGCCTCGAGTTCCGGTCCGTTCGTCTCGATAACATCAACATCATGACGTCCGGCCTTCAACTCGCCGACGGCACGCCGCAGGACGTCTTCGGAACTGCCACGCCACAAGGTCACCTGTGTGCCGTACTTGGCTTCGAATGCCTTGGTAATGACGGTCACGTCCTCGACGGGGGTGACGGTGTAGAGCGTTAGAGCGCCCTCCTGCTTTGCGGCGGCGACCAGCTTGTCCATCCGATCGGCGCCGGTATAGCCGGCGATCTGGTCGATGCTGGACTGGGCGTGGGCCCCAGTGGCCAAGGCGGCCGCAGCAATGGTTCCCAATAGCATCCCACAGCGCCAGAGCCGCTGCACATTCTTCATGAATTCAGGCATTTTCTCCTCCCATGCCAATCCTCGAGGCTTCTCCTCAAGCCTCCTTGACGCCGAAGCGTTTGCCGACCCACTGGGCCAGCATGACGATCGTGAACAACACCAGGATCATCATCACGCCGAAGGCCGAGAGTTCGACATACTGGCCGTTCTGCCAGAGCTCCCAGATCACCACCGAGACCACCTCAGAGCCGGGGCTGTAGAGAAGGACCGAGCTCGACAGTTCACGGATCGAGACGACTACGATGTAGATCCAGCCCGCCACCAGGCCTGGCTTCAGGAGCGGTAGGACGATGCGCCAGAAGCTCTGGCCCCAGGAGGCACCGCTCATGGCGGCGGATTCCTCAAGATCCTTGTGGATCTGCAGCATCGACGTCGTGTTGTAGCGAATGCCGTAGGGCATGAAGCGGGTGAGATAGGCGATCAGGATGATCCAGGTCGTGCCGTACACGCCGATATCCAGATAAAGATAGAAAATCATGATCGACAGGCCGAGCACGAGACCGGGGAAGACCATCGGCAGCGAGGCAAGGTTGTCGAGCAGCCAGCGGCCCGGCAGCTTGGTGCGAATGACGATCCATGAGATCACCGCTGTCAACAGCATCAGGCCGGTCGCCGCGCTGAAGGCAAGGATCGCACTGTTCCAGACCGCCTGGCCGACGGCCGGATAGTTGATGACGGTCACATAGGCATTCAAGGAAAGCCGGTGCATCGCGCTCCAGGAGGGCACGCTGTAATATTTGTTCAGGGACGACCAGAGAAGCACCAGGAACGGCAGGATAATCACCAGCACCATGTAGACGACGATCAGGACGGCGGCAGGAACGCGCCACGGGCCAAGATCGAACGGCCGCGGGCGAAAACCCTTTCCGGTGACTGTTGAATATTTGCTGCCCTTGGTCGACAGCCGCGACTGGAAATAAATGCCGAAGGAGGCAATCACCAGAAGAAGGATCGCATAGGACGAAGCGAGGCCGACATTGCTCGGATATTCGCGGATCGCGTCATAGATCGACGAGGTGAAGACCTCGATGCCGACGGGAGTGCCGAGCAGCGCAGGGACCTCGAAGGATTCGATCGAGCGCGTGAACATGATGAAGAAGGCTGCGACCAGCGCCGGCCAGACAAGCCTCAGCGTGATCCGGAAGAGGATCTGCCAGATCGAAGCACCGGACATCAGCGCCGATTCCTCGAGCGAAGGGTCCATGGCGCGGAAGGCCGCCGACATCAGCAGGAAGGCGACCGGCGAATAATGCAGGCCCTCGACCCAGATCATCCCGCCCATCGAGTAGATGTTGAAAACCGGCCCGGCGATGCCGAAGGTATTTTTCAGGATGAGATTGAAGAGGCCGATCTGCGGGCTCGCCATCATGATCCAGGAGACGGTGAAGAGGATCGACGGGATGACGAGCGGCACGATCGAAGCCGCATAGAAGAGCATCTTGAAGGGTGTGTTCGTTCGCTCGTTCAGCCACGCGAAGAGCGTGCCGATCGTCAGCGACAGACAGGCCGTGCCGGTCGCGAAAATCACCGAATTGCGGAACAGCGGCAGGATGCGGCTATCGCTGAAGGCCTTTGTGTAATTATCGAGGGTGAAGACGGCAGGCACATCGCCTGCCGCCGGGGTCATGAAGCTCTGCCAGATCAGAAAGACGAGCGGCACGAGGGCGAGCCACGCGACGGCGAGGATCACGGCCGCGATGACCAGCCATTTCGCGTTGATCCTCGCAAGGGGTCCATGGTTTTGCGCCATCTTGGCGTAAGTACTTTCCTGCAATGACATGAAGGCCTCCCAACCGACGTCTTTCCTCCGGGTCCGTCAGGACCCGGCCGGTACAGCGAGGTTATCCTTATGATAACCGGCAATGCGCTGATAGTTTGTGGAGAGCTGCTCGAGATCTTCACGGCTAATGACGTCGTCAATATGATCGAACGGCTTGTCCTCGGTGCGCAAGAAGACTTCGCGCAGGATCGCATCCGGCGGATTGGCGCGGTTTGTCAGCACGACCTTGGCGGTTGCCGGGCGGCGGATCGCCTCATAGGCATGCATGGCCTTGATCGGATCGCCTTCACGGACGAGCGCGTCGGTCAGCGCGCGGCAATCGAGGATCGCCTGGGCCGAGCCATTCGCGCCGCGCGGATACATCGGATGGGCGGCATCGCCGAGCAACGTCAGGCGACCGAAGGTCCACTGGTCCAGCGGGTCCTGGTCGACCATTGGATATTCGAGGATCGCATCGGCGGCCTTGAACATCGCCGGGCAATCGAGCCAGTCGAATTTCCAGTCCTTGACGACGTCGAAGAAGTCTTCGAGGCGACCCGGCTTGTTCCAGTCGCGCTGAGACTTGTACTTGTCGGTCTCGATGTCGACGACCCAGTTGATGAGCTGATTGCCTTCGGCGTCGATATCGTCGCGAATCGGGTAGATCAGCACCTTGGCGGTGTTGAGCCAGCCGACGCGCACCATGCTGGCGCCGGTCAGGAACGGCTTCCAGCGCGTGACGCCGCGCCACATGTTGATGCCGGAATAGCGCGGCGGACCTTCGTTCGGATAGAGCTGCTTGCGGATCCTGGAGTGGATTCCCTCGGCGCTGACGACCATTTCGGCCTTGACGGACGGCCGGGCCGAACCGTCGCGCGGATCGACGAAATGCAGGGTCACGCCGCTGTCGTCCTGGTCGAAGCCGGTGCAGGACCAGCCGGTCATCAGGCGGTCAGCGCCGATGCGCTGCTTGAAGGCCTCGACGAGGACCATGTGCAGGTCGCCGCGATGGATGGAGAATTGCGGCCATTCGTAGCCGGCATGGCGACCCGTCGGCTCGGTGAAGATATGCTGGCCGTGGCGGTTGTAGAAACCGGACTCGCGGGTCGTGATGGCGACCTTCGCAAGCTCTTCCTCGAGGCCGAGCTGGCACAGTTCGCGGGAGGCATGCGGCAGAAGATTGATGCCGACGCCGAGCGCCTTCAGCTCGGGCGCGGCCTCGTAAACACGGGATGGGATCCCTTTTTCGTGCAGCATCAGAGCAAGCGCCAGCCCCCCGATCCCACCACCAACAATCGTGACTTCCATAGTCAACTCCAAATGTCCTGGCCGGGAAACCCGGCAAAGTTCGAGTAGGGCATCGTCCAACAGGATTGAAAAATGCCGATGTCGCTTCAGATGAAGGCTGCAGGCAATGGAAACCCGTTCGCCGAAGCAACGCTTCGACAGCGGCAGTTATTCCAGATTTTGCCGATCATCCTCCGATAGGCACCGGTTGCTCTTTCATCGCCCGAACCACTCGCGCGTCCTCACTCGAAAGAACCATCCGATGTTGGAAGGACCCTAGAAACAAAATTGACATTCATCAAATAGATAGATTTTTTGAGGTCATAGCGAAAACAGATGACTGAGGCCCCTCACCGTGAAGCACTCAAGTGCGGCTGGCCTGCCCCTTGCTATAGGGCACGTGGCTTCGATCCCGTCGCTCGCACTTTCATGCCCGAGGGCACCGACTTCCGGCAGCAACGTCCATTGGCCTTTATCATCTCTTGCGAATGTGCTTGTATGCGCGCGCCAGAAGGACCGCGGTTGGGGCTGCGCATAGTTGTAAGCTAGTCTTGTGGGAGTATGGCAATGGTTTACGATTGGGATGGCACGAGAGCTCGACGTCTCAAATTGTTCAGGGCAGGAACGGCGTACATGATCGCGATTGCGGTCGTCGGAATACCGCTTCTTTTCTTCGCAGCAAAGCTGCACAACCTCTACGACTGAATTGGCAAGTTCGTTGCCCGGTATAAGCAGGCGTGACCCAATGGCCGCGCCTGCTAGTGAGGACTGATTTAGCCGAGCTTTGCAGCGATCTTGGCGACGTGAGCGCCCTGATACTTGGCTGCCTCAAGCTCGATCGCGGAAGGCTGGCGGGATCCGTCGCCATCAGTAATGGTGGATGCGCCGTAGGGCGAACCGCCCTTGATTTCATCAACGCCCATCTGGCCCTGGAAGGCATAGGGAAGACCGGCAACGACCATGCCCTGGTGCAGGAAAGTGGGGATGAAGCCGAGGATGGTGGATTCCTGGCCGCCGTGCTGCGTGGCCGAGGACGTGAACACAGAGCCCACCTTTCCGACCAGCTTGCCGGTGAACCAGAGGCCGCCCGTCTGATCCCAGAAATTGCGCATCTGCGAAGCAACGGTTCCGAAGCGCGTACCCGCACCGACGATGATCGCGTCGTAATCGGCAAGTTCGTCGACCGTGGCGATCGGGGCAGACTGGTCCATCTTGTAGTGCGACGCCTTGGCAACCTCGGTAGGAACCAGTTCCGGAACGCGCTTGACGGTGACGTCCGCGCCGGCCGACTTTGCGCCTTCGGCGACGGCATATGCCATGGTTTCGATGTGGCCGTAAGCCGAGTAGTAGAGCACGAGTACCTTAGCCATTTATCTAACTCCATCAATTGCGTTTGAATTCGTGAACGTGCGGAGTTGTAGCAGCGGTGTGTGTCGAACATAGCCCTGTAGGGCAGAACGCACTGTTCAATGGTCATAGACGAAAACTTGCTTGCAGCCATTTCGCAAGTTGGCGGCAGCGACACGGTTTGCAAGACTGGAGAAGGGCACTACCTATGTGGGAACGCAAATGCTCGGAAATTTCCAATGACCAATGAGACGATTGTCACCGCCGCCATGCTTGCCATTGGCGACGAACTGTTATCCGGCCGCACCAAGGACAAGAATATCGGCCACCTGGCTGACATGCTGACGCTTTCCGGCATCGACCTCAAGGAAGTGCGCATCGTCGGCGACGAGGAGAATGCGATCGTCGAGGCACTCAACGCGCTGCGCACAAAATACGATTACATCTTCACCTCGGGAGGTATCGGACCGACCCATGACGACATCACCGCCGATGCCGTATCCGCAGCGTTCGGGGTGCCTTGCGAATACGATGCTGATGCAATGAACCTGCTCGGCGAGATGTACGCGCGCCGCGGGCTTGAGTTTACGGAAGCCCGAAAGAGAATGGCTCGCATGCCCAAAGGGGCGCGCCATATCCCCAACCCGGTCTCGACCGCACCCGGGTTCGTGATCGGCAACGTTCATGTCATGGCTGGGGTGCCGCAGGTCTTCCAGGCCATGGTCGACGCGGTCATCCCGACATTGCGGACCGGCACGCGAGTGCTCTCGCTCGGTATCTCCTGCCCTTACGGGGAAGGCGACATCGGCACACCGCTTGCTGCCATCCAGAAAGCTCATCCGGAGACGAGCATCGGCTCCTATCCCCGCTATATTGGCCAGGCGTTCTCAACGGAAATCGTCGTCCGCGGACGCTCACAGGATGCGGTCGATGCAGCGGGAGATGATGTGCGCGCTATGATCGAGTCCATCCGCCAATCAAAGGAGGTGGCTGAAAACCGCTCGGCAGAGGCGTAGCATGGAGGAGATCCCGGCTCGCCGTTGATATGCATCAAAGAACCGGCGCCCTCGCCGGCGCATTCTCGTTGAAAATTAGTCGATTTCATCCGCGTAAGGAGAATTGCCGATGTCCTACAAAACCATACTTGCCATTCTCGATACCGTCGATAACGCCACCGCCGTGGCCGATTTTGCGTTTGCCATTGCCGCACAGACCAATGCCTACGTTATCGGACTTCATGCAGAGACCGTCGCGGTCGTGCCGCTCGTAGCACCGATGGAGATACCCGACCCGGTCGCCGTGCAGGCACTGCAGGACATGGCGCGTGCCCAAACGCTCGAAATCGAACGCATCTTCCGCAAGAAGGCGCAGGCTGAAGGTATTTCCCATGAATGGCGCAGCTTCGCCTCATCCACCGGCTACGGCTCGGCGCCGTTGATCGAAAGTGCCCGAAGCGCCGACTTGCTCATCGCCTCGCAGGCCGATCCGGTGAAGCCGTCCGACAGTCACGTAGACATCGACAACTATCTCTTCGAAAGCGGTCGCCCGGTTTTGATGATTCCTTTTGTGATGCGCCAGCCGAAACCGATCAAGCGTGTCCTCGTCGCATGGAACGGCTCAAGGGAGGCCGCGCGTGCGGCGTTCGATGCCTTGCCCATCCTGAGGGCCGCCGACGAAGTCGAGATTTTCTCCGTCGATCCAGTCGACAATGCACTCCAGTCTGCGGCCGTCGCAGGCGCCGACATCGCTGCGGCTCTTTCCCGTCACGGCGTCAAGGTAACTTTGGCAACAGCGCAAAGCGTTGATAAGTCCGCGTCGGCCGTCATCGAAAATCGCCTCTCCGACAGCAGCATCGACCTGCTCGTCATGGGCGCTTACACTCATTCGCGTCTCTGGCAGTTAATCTTCGGCGGCACCACGAGAACGCTGCTGCAGTCGATGACGGCCTTGACGCTGCTGTCGCGATAAGAATCGTGAAAGGCTTGCGTTTTGCCCACGGAATCCGTTAATTGCGGCGACCGATGACGAGCTCCGGCTTCGGTCCTCCTCTCGCGCAGTCTGGGCTGGGCGATTTGCGTTTGGCCGATCGCGGAATGCCTTGTCCGGCCGCCGACAAACGGCGTGTCATCATTCATGCCGCGGAGCAAACCCATGTCTCTTCCCGATAAAGCCTTTCCCGTTTCCTGGGACCAGTTCCACCGCGACGCGCGGGCGCTCGCTTGGCGTCTCGCTGGGCTCAAGCGCGATTTCAAGGCGATCGTCTGCATCACGCGCGGCGGTCTCGTACCCGCAGCAATCATCTCGCGCGAACTCAACATCCGGCTGATCGAAACTGTCTGCGTCGCCTCCTACCACGACTACGTGAACCAGGGCGAAATGATGCTCCTGAAGGGCATTGCGCCAGAGCTGACCGCTGACCAAGGCGAATCCGTCCTTGTCATCGACGATCTTACCGATACGGGCAAGACCGCCTCCGAAGTTCGTTCGATCCTTCCCAAAGCACACTTCGCCTGCGTTTATGCGAAGCCCCAGGGAGTGCCGACGATCGATACCTTCGTTACGGAAGTCAGCCAGGACACCTGGATCTACTTCCCGTGGGACATGGGGTTCACCTATCAGGAACCGATCTCCAAGGCCGGCCGCGGCTGAGCGCCATCCACGGCGCAACCCAACAGATTGGCGACAATTTCAGATTGTACAAATCTTTGTTTAACTAACCCATCGGATTCCGCTATCGCGTCGCCCGCGCTGACCTTATCCTTCAAAGCAATTCCCACGCGGCAACGGTGTCGCGTTGCGGACTTGCATTAGAGGTAAAGTCGCGGGGCGCGACCTTTGGAATGAACATGATGCGTTGGGGCTATGTCGAGATAGCGGCGGCTTTCGGTTTGTGTCTCTGTCTCTCGCCTTTGACCGCTTCGGCGGAGCCGGCCTATGTGTCGGTCGTGCGGAAATATGTCGAGACAACAGTCAAGCCGATGGTGAATGTCGCGATCGTCAGGAAGGCGATCGAAGCTCAGAATACCAAATTCAGCAAAATCAGCGACATGGACATCCAGGTGCTGGATAACACCTATCGGTCCGAAGTTCTGGCCGGCGGTTGGCAGATGGTGAGGCAACTGCTCAACAAACCGGTGTCGCGATACCTCAAATCCAAGCAGGATGATTCGCAGGGCGCCATCGTTGAATTCTTCGTGACCGATCGCCACGGACTAAATGTCGGCCAGGGCACGATAACCAGCGACTATTGGCAGGGCGACGAAGACAAGTTCCTGAAAACATTCGGAAGACAGTCCGACGACATATTCATCGATCGCGCCGAGCGCGACGAGCAGACACAATTGCTAGAAACGCAGGCAAGTTTCGTCATCAAGGATGAAAACGGACAGCCTATAGGCATCGCAACAGTGACGATTGCGATCGACGCATTGTGATTGAATTTAGCGTCAACGAATCGGCTGCCGCATTTGGCCGGCAAAAGCTGCAACCAAATCAACACGGTCGCAACTTTTCTTAGATTTTTTACGCTCCGGGACGACGAAAGCTCGCAACCCATTGAATTTCTTGGACGACTTTCTTTTCCCCATTCTCCACAGCCCGATCCACAATATGTTGTGGTGAACGCTTCATTAAAAACAACCTCTTGACGGAATCGCCCGATTCAAACTTAATAGGTTCCGATGTTGCGACGGCAGTTGGACCGGAATTAACGAGGCCGGTTCCCTCCAAAAATCGAGCGTAGAATCAGGGTGTTGCGTCCATGAAGGGCGACCGCCATGAGGGGTTTCGTGCGCGATTTTTATCTTCCGAAAAAGTGACATCCGGGGCTGGCGATAATAAGCTGTTAATACTATATTTAGTGTTTGCAGCCACGATCACTACAAGATACGGGAGAAGCATCTCCGGATGACACTCCTGTGAAAATACGGAAACGAGAACTGGCTGCGCTCCTCACGGCGCCGCCGGAGGTGGAAACTTGCGCCTTGGTCGACGGGGACGGGGCGCGCAAGCTAGAGGTTAGAGAAATGCGCATAGAACGCCGTTTCACGAAGGCAGGACAAAGCGCTTACGCGGACATCGAATTCCGCAAGGCGACGAGCGAGATCAAGAACCCAGACGGGTCGATCGTATTCCGCCTCGAGAACATCGACGTTCCGGCGCAGTTCTCCCAGGTCGCCGCCGACATCCTGGCGCAGAAGTATTTCCGCAAGGCCGGCGTTCCCGCCAAGCTGAAGAAGGTCGAGGAAAACGAGGTTCCTTCCTTCCTGTGGCGTTCGGTTGCCGATGACGCTGCCTTGAAGGATGTTGCGAAGGACCAGCAGTACGGTTCCGAAACCGACGCGCGCCAGGTCTTCGACCGTCTTGCCGGCACCTGGACCTACTGGGGCTGGAAGGGCGGCTACTTCTCGTCCGAGGAAGACGCCCTCGCCTTCAAGGACGAACTTGCCTACATGCTTGCCACCCAGCGTGTTGCCCCGAATTCCCCGCAGTGGTTCAACACCGGCATGCACTGGGCCTATGGCATCGACGGCCCCGGCCAGGGCCACTTCTATGTCGACCCCTTTACCGGCAAGCTGACGAAGTCGAAGTCGGCCTACGAACATCCGCAGCCGCACGCCTGCTTCATCCAGTCCGTTGAAGACGATCTTGTCAACGAAGGCGGCATCATGGACCTGTGGGTCCGCGAAGCCCGCCTCTTCAAGTACGGCTCCGGCACCGGCTCCAATTTCTCCTACCTGCGTGGCGAGGGCGAAAAGCTGTCCGGCGGCGGCCGTTCTTCCGGCCTGATGAGCTTCCTGAAGATCGGCGATCGGGCTGCCGGCGCAATCAAGTCGGGCGGCACGACGCGCCGTGCGGCCAAGATGGTGGTCGTCGACATCGATCACCCTGATATCGAGGAGTATATCAACTGGAAGGTGAAGGAAGAGCAGAAGGTTGCTGCTCTCGTCACCGGTTCCAAAGTTGTCGCCAAGCACCTCAAGGCAATCATGAAGGCTTGCGTCAACTGCGAAGCCGACAATGGCGACTGCTTCGACCCGAACAAGAACCCTGCCCTGAAGCGCGAAATCCGCGCTGCCAAGAAGGACCAGGTTCCTGAGAATTACATCGGTCGCGTCATCCAGTTTGCCCGCCAGGGCTACAAGGACATGGAATTCAAGACCTACGACACGGACTGGGATAGCGAAGCTTACCTGACCGTATCCGGCCAGAACTCCAACAACTCCGTCTCGATCAAGGACGACTTCCTGCACGCAGTTGAAAACGACGGCGACTGGGAACTGAAGGCCCGCAAGGACGGCAAGGTCATGAAGACCTTGAAGGCGCGCGACCTGTGGGAATCGATCTCCTACGCCGCATGGGCCTCGGCCGATCCGGGCCTGCACTTCAACACGACGATGAACGACTGGCACACCAGCCCGGCTGCCGGCCCGATCCGCGCATCCAACCCGTGCTCGGAATACATGTTCCTCGATGACACGGCCTGCAACCTTGCCTCGCTGAACCTCATGCAGTTCAAGGATGCCGCCACCAAGCGCATCAACATATCAGACTACGAGCATGCGGTTCGCCTGTGGAGCGTTGTTCTCGAAATCTCGGTGATGATGGCGCAGTTCCCGTCGAAGCGGATTGCCGAGCTCTCTTACGAATATCGCACGATCGGCCTCGGCTACGCCAACATCGGCGGCCTGCTGATGTCTTCCGGCATTCCCTATGACAGCGACGAAGCCCGTGCCATTGCCGGCTCCCTGACCGCGATCATGACCGGCATTTCCTACGCCACCTCGGCTGAGATCGCTTCCGAGCTCGGACCGTTCCCGATGTTCGCGCCGAACCGCGAAAACATGCTGCGCGTCATCCGCAACCATCGCCGCGCCGCTTACGGCGAGACGTCTGGCTATGAAGGCCTGTCGATCAACCCGGTCGCGCTCGTCCACTCCGAGAACCCCGACCAGGATCTGGCGGCTCATGCCAAGAGCGCCTGGGACAAGGCTCTCGAACTCGGCGAAAAGCACGGCTACCGCAACGCCCAGGCAACCGTCATCGCGCCGACCGGCACGATCGGCCTCGTCATGGATTGCGACACAACCGGTATCGAGCCTGACTTCGCACTGGTGAAATTCAAGAAGCTCGCCGGCGGCGGCTACTTCAAGATCATCAACCGCGCCGTTCCGGAAGCCCTGCGCACGCTCGGCTACTCCGAGAGCCAGATCGCCGAGATCGAAGCCTACGCTGTCGGCCACGGCAATCTGAACCAGGCGCCGGCCATCAACCCCTCGACGCTGAAGGCCAAGGGCTTCACCGACGATAAGGTGGAAGCCGTCAACGCCGCGCTGAAGTCGGCCTTCGACATCAAGTTCGTCTTCAACCAGTGGACGCTCGGCGCCGACTTCATGAAGACGATGCTGAAGGTTTCCGACGAACAGCTTGCCGACATGAGCTTCAACCTGCTCGAGTACCTCGGCTTTGCCAAGAAGGACATCGAAGCTGCTAACGTTCACGTCTGCGGCGCGATGACGCTGGAAGGCGCACCGTTCCTGAAGAACGAACACCTCGCCGTCTTCGATTGCGCCAACCCTTGCGGCAAGATCGGCAAGCGTTACCTCTCGGTCGACAGCCACATCCGCATGATGGCTGCTGCCCAGCCGTTCATCTCGGGTGCGATCTCCAAGACGATCAACATGCCGAACGACGCGACGGTCGACGATTGCAAGAGCGCCTACATGCTCTCCTGGAAGCTCGGCCTGAAGGCAAACGCTCTCTACCGCGATGGCTCCAAGCTGTCGCAGCCGCTGAACGCCTCGCTGATCGAAGACGAAAGCGATGAGGACGCACTGGACGATCTGCTGCAGCAGCCGGTCGCCGCCCAGGCCGTCACCATCACCGAGAAGATCATCGAGCGTGTCGTCGAACGCGTCACCCGCGAGCGGGAGAAGCTCCCGAACCGCCGCCAGGGTTACACCCAGAAGGCCGCCGTCGGCGGACACAAGGTGTACCTGCGCACCGGCGAATTCGGCGACGGCCGTCTCGGCGAGATCTTCATCGACATGCACAAGGAAGGTGCGGCCTTCCGTGCGATGATGAACAACTTCGCGATCGCCATCTCGCTCGGCCTGCAATACGGCGTGCCGCTCGAAGAGTATGTGGAGGCCTTCACCTTCACCAAGTTCGAACCGGCCGGCATCGTCATCGGCAACGACGCGATCAAGAACGCCACGTCGATCCTCGACTACGTGTTCCGCGAACTCGCCGTCTCCTACCTCGGCCGCCACGATCTGGCGCATGTCGATACGTCCGACTTCTCCAACACGGCGCTCGGCAAGGGGATCCAGGAAGGCAAGACGAACCTCGTCTCGACCGGTTGGACCCGCGGCTACAAGCCGACCCTGGTAACGGGCAACGAGCGTCAGGCAGGCGGGGAGCCGAAGGGTGCCGCGACGGCAGCCCCGGCGCGCGCTTCCTCCGGCGCCACGGTGACCTCCTTTGCGGGTGCTGCCGCCCGCAAGATCGAGCCGACGCTTGCCGTCTCCTCCTCTGAAATCGTCGCCTTCAAGCGCGACTACGAGGAGCGGGCAAAGGAACTGGCCGAAGAGATCGCCGAGGAAGTGGCCGAGGAGATCGCAACCGAGACCCAGCAGCAGGCAACCGCCCTCTTCTCCGACAAGGCCGCCGCCGACGCGGCATCGGCCAAGACGGAGGCCAAGAAGGTCGAAGCCGAACGCCGCGCCCGCTCCATCATGCAGGGCTACACGGGCAACATGTGCTCCGAATGCCAGAACTTCACGATGGTCCGCAACGGCACCTGCGAGAAGTGCGACACCTGCGGCGCGACGAGCGGCTGCAGCTGATAACCGGCAATTCCGGCGGTTGGTGATGATGATAGCTTTCACCCCTCACCCGCCGGAACGTTGTCCGACCCAGGTCGGGAACTTGACGCGAAGACAAAAGTCAAAGAGCGGCCCTTGGCCGCTCTTCTGCTGTGATCAACAGCAACCTCGGCAAGTGACCGCCGGCGAAAGCGCCTTCTTCCCACGCGGCATTCCACACCAGCTTATGAACCCGAGCGACAATCATTGCAGGCACGTCCTGATCGACACCCCTGCTCTCTTCGATCAGTTTATCAAGGAAGACGGACCTGACGAAGTCTTCGGGCCACCGACTGCGAAGGGAATTGAGCGTCTGCAGGCGGCCTGCCCCAGGTTCGGCATCACCCGCTCTCGAACTGCCCAACGCCTCAGTAAGTCAACGCCAGGCGCAACGGCATAACCAGGGCCCAGCTTAATGTTGAGGCCCAATTCGAGGGCTCCACGCCAGACCAGCCCTCGAAACCGATGTTGCTTCTATACGGGCGCGTTACCGGCACTATCCGTCCGCAGGGGTGTTATACACGCAAGCATCACTGCCATTCTTCAACATGGCATCTTCCCTTCTTCTTGATTTTGGTCAAATTACCGTTGGCTCGCAGCGCCGCTAACGTCGCGTCATGACGAGGACGTAGAGGGGCAGCGACGCGAGTCAGGCTTTGCCCGACGCCCGACAATGTGGGCACCGGCAGGATGCTTGCGTGCCTTTACCACCAAAGCAATCACATCCAGAACGAGGACTTCATCATGCCATTCATCAAGACCACGGACGGAACCGAAATCTTCTACAAGGATTGGGGTCCAGCCACCGCCCAGCCTATTGTTTTCCATCACGGCTGGCCGCTCAGCGCTGACGATTGGGACGCGCAGATGATGTTCTTTCTGGACAAGGGCTATCGCGTGATTGCCCACGACCGGCGCGGCCATGGCCGTTCCAGTCAGACGTGGCAGGGCAATGAGATGGACACCTATGCCGCCGACGTCGCGGCCCTCACAGATGCGCTCGATCTCAAGAATGCAATCCATGTCGGCCATTCGACCGGCGGCGGTGAGGTTGCCCACTACGTCGCCCGCGCAAAGCCCGGACGCGTCGCCAAGGCGGTGCTGATCGGCGCCGTGCCGCCGATCATGGTCAAGTCGGACAAGAACCCCGGTGGCCTGCCGCTCGAGGTCTTCGATGGTTTCCGTGCCGCGCTCGTCGCCAACCGCGCGCAGTTCTTCCTCGACGTGCCCGCAGGCCCGTTCTATGGCTATAACCGCCCGGGTGCCAAGGTCAGCCAGGGTGTTATCGAGAACTGGTGGCGGCAAGGCATGATGGGTGGTGCAAAGGCGCATTACGATTGCATCAAGGCCTTCTCCGAAACTGATTTCACCGAGGATCTGAAGCAGATCACGGTGCCGACACTCGTCATGCACGGCGACGACGATCAGATCGTTCCCTATGCCGACTCCGCACCGCTGTCCGTCAAGCTCTTGAAGCACGGCATACTGAAGACCTATGCCGGCCTCCCGCACGGCATGTGCACGACGCATCCGGATGTGATCAACGCCGATCTGCTGGAATTCTTCCTGGACTGAGATGTTGGCTCGACCGCCGGCCTTCTGATGGAACGGAGGCAATACAACACTCGCAGGCGGGTCCTCTTCGCCCCCGCCTGCGGCACGCCGGATATTTTCTCTTCAAGGGAGGCGCTTGTGATAACGCGAGATACCATTTCGGACGGCTTGTCCCGCCGCGATCTGCTGAAGTTGACGGCCGCGGCAGCAGCGATGCTCGCGTCACGTAGCGCCGTCGCAGCCGACTTCCACCGCTTCAAGCATGGCACGTTCGACATCACGGTCGTCAGCGACGGTTTTCTCACGCTCCCAGTCGAGATCTTGTTGCCCGACGCCACGCCTGAAGAGCGCAAGGCGATCATGCCTCGGCTGGGCGGAAGTTCGGCGGCCGCTCCGGTCCAGGCCAACATCCCGCTGATCCGCAATGGCGACGACCTGATCCTTATCGACACTGGCTCGGGTAACCGCTTCCAGGCCAGCGCGGGCAAATTGGCCGCAAACCTGCAATCGCTTGGGATCGCGCCCGAAGCGATCACCAAGGTGGTTTTCACCCATGCCCATCCGGACCACTCCGGTGCGACGACGACGGCCGATGGAAAGGTGCTTTATCCGAACGCCCAGTATTTTGTCAGCGAAGCCGAGTGGGACTTCTGGACCCACAAGGACTTTGAGATGCACATGCCGTCGGCGCTTCATGATTTTGCGCGAGGCGCGCAACGTGACCTGTTTGCGGTCAAGGACCGGCTGACGCTCTTGCGCCCGGATCAGGAGATCATTCCCGGAATGCGGATTTTGGAAACCCGCGGCCATACGCCGGGCCATGTCTCGATCGAACTGGCTGGCGACGGCGGCCTGCTGATCACAGGCGACGCCTGTACCAACGACGTGATTTTCTTCGAGCATCCCGCCTGGCATTTCGGCTTCGACACCGAACCTGAGATCGCGCTGAAAAACCGCCAGATGCTGCTCGATCGCGCCGCGAGCGAAAAGCTCAAGATGCTCGGCTATCACTGGACCTATCCGGCCGTCGGATATGCCGAGCGCAAGGATGCCTCCTACCGATTTCTGCCGGCTTAGGATCGCCGAATTATCGCGCCTCGGCGGTTTCCTCGAGCGCGGCAGATGGCTGCGGCAGTTCTTCCGCAATCTCCTCGGCAACGGCTGCGAGATCGAGGTTGCCCCAGATCGACGCTGACTGGCGACGTTCTGGGCGGCGGGAGGATTTGACTTCGACGACGAACGGCTTCGACTGAGCGCGCATGAGTTTCCTATGAAGAGGCGTTGAACGAATCCATCAACGCCCCAAGCCTATGAAGCGTTCCGCGCTTGCGCAAGGTCGCCATTCGCTTTGAATCCAGCCTCACACAGGCCAGACTGCGACGGAACAAGCATATGGCGAGCCGCGTTTCGGCCTTTCAATCTGCATGGAGCCTCTACGCAAATTCCTGCGAAAAGTCCTTGAAGGAACGATCGATGTCGATTACCTACCACGTCGCCGAACATGATGGCGCCTGGGCCTACCGCCTGGACGATGTCTGGTCGGAAACTTTCCCAACTCACGAAGAAGCATTGGCAGCGGCTGAACATGCCGCGGAGCGACAAAAGCTCGGTGGCCAGGATGCGGACATTACATATCAGCGTGCAGACGGCAGCTGGACAACGGAACGGTCGAACGGAGGCGACCGCCCCGAGGCCGATGTCGTCGATGACGCCAAGGAAAAAGACTAGGAATGACTATCAAAGAACGCTTTTTGAAGCAGCAGCATGCGTGGATGCTCGGCGCATGCTATTCCCGGAAACATCCCGACTTTCATCGCTTTGGCGGCGTCGATGTTTCGATCTCGCCTCGCTGGAAAGACAGCGTTGAAACCTTCGTCAATGATATGATCGACACCCTGCCGCGCAGCCTCTCCGAGCGCCGGATGGCACTGAGAAACCCGCGCCGCCCGTTCGAACCCGGGAATGTGGAATGGGTATTCGCAAGCAAGCATTACGGCCTTCGCGCTCCCGACGGCACACGGCCCGACATGGCGGACGTTCGCGCGCGCCGCGTATAAACCGCTATTTACTCGTTACAATCTTCGCCGGCGGAAACATGGCTAGGGCCTTCTTTCGCCGGCGAACTGTTTTATGGCGGCAGTAGTCACCCCGAAATCACCAGTCAGTGACGACATGCAAGCCGCTTGCATGACCATCCGTTCGGTGCCCCAGTCGTTGGCTGCCGCGCTTGACGACGTATGTTGCACTCCGGGCCAGTTCGCAGTGCCGCTGAATTCAGTGCGACCGGTGCCGCGCGTTCCTCGTCACCACAATCACAACAAGTCCGACGACGACAGCCAGCGCGCCCCAATAGACCCATGACGTCTGGTTGATCATGAAGCTTTCCGCCGGGTAGGGAAAATAGCCGCTACCCTGCCCCATCCAGACCAGCCCGATAAGGATCAGCACGCCGGCGATACAATAGGCGATCTTCACCATTCAATGTTCCTCCACCATACCAGTTGCGTAATGTCATGCACCCGTCGCGGGCGCGGTGCTTCGACGGAGCGCTCTGGCACGCCTTGACGACCTTACTCTTTCGGGAAATCGGCTCCCAGGCTCGTTTCGCGCCATTCCTCGATCTGCGCCAGCCGTTCGCGCAGCTTGTTGGTGACGTTGTTGTAGCCAAGTTCGCCAAGCACGAGATGCCGCGGTGGGTTCTCCACTTCCGTGATCCGGATCATCGCCTCGCCAGCGCGCACGGGATCGCCGGCTTGCTTGCCGCTGTATTCCGCTGTTTGCCGCATGCGGGCTGCCGCGGTTTCGGCGTAGTCCGGAATTGTGCTCTTCGTCTGCCGGAGTGACCGGCCCGCCCAATCGGTGCGGAACGGACCGGGCGCGACGCAGGTCACCTTGATGCCGAGCGGCCTGCCCTCGGCGTGAAGTGCATCGGAAAAACCCTCCACCGCGTGCTTGCTAGCGGCATAGAAGCCGGAGCCAGGAAAGCCGATAAAGCCGGCAACCGAGGTGATGTTGATGATGTGGCCATGCCGGCGCCGCCGCATACCGGGCAGGACAGCGCGGGTTATCGCAAACAGGCCAAAGACGTTCGCCTCGAACTGATCGCGGATTTCCTGCTCTTCCGCCTCCTCTACCGTTGACTGGTAGCCATAGCCGGCATTGTTGACCAGCACGTCGATGCGGTCGAAACGCTGCTCGGCGGCCGCGACTGCCGCTTTGACCTGAGTCGGATCGGTCACATCGAGATCCAGCGCCAGCGTGTTCGCTTCATGAGCGGTTGCCAGATCGGCAACGCGCGCCTTGTCGCGCGCCGTCACGACCGTCGGCCAGCCGCGGGCAATGGTGAGTTTCGCAAGCTCACGGCCGAAGCCGGTAGAGCAGCCGGTGATGAGCCAGACGGGAGACTTGTCCTGAGACATATGATTTTCCTGATGCTGTCGGGGACGCCTGAATGGGCGAGAGCGGATTTAGGGCCGCCGCCTGACATTTCCAGCGAATGACTACGCCGAAAACTGCGTGGATCAGGACAAGCCTGCGCGCCCGATCGGACGCGCAGGCGATAGGAGACTTACTGGAGTGTACGCGTGTGGATGTCCTGGCCGAGCGCGACGCTAGGACGGGCCTGCGTTCCAGCGGCCACGCCGTCGAGGCCCGTCGCCACTACGGAGACGCGGAACTTACCGTCCAGGTTGCGATCAAAGATCGCTCCAACAACGATATCGGCTTCATCCTGGACCTCGTCGCGGATACGGCTTGCCGCCTCGTCCACTTCGAAGAGCGTCATGTCGGAGCCGCCGGAAATCGAGATCAGCACGCCCCTGGCACCCTTCATGGAAATATCGTCGAGCAGCGGGTTGGCAATGGCAGCCTCCGCGGCCTTCATCGCGCGCCCCTCACCCGAAGCCTCGCCGGTGCCCATCATTGCCCGGCCCATGCCGCGCATAACGGACTTCACGTCAGCGAAATCGAGATTGATCAGGCCTTCCTTGACAATCAGGTCGGTGATGCAGCCAACACCGGCATAAAGCACGCGGTCGGCGGTCATGAAGGCATCGGCGAAGGTGGTCTTTGCATCGGCGATGCGGAAAAGGTTCTGGTTCGGGATGACGATCACCGTATCGGCCGCCTCGCGAAGCGCCTCGATACCGGCATCAGCGGTCTTCATGCGGCGATTGCCTTCGAACGTGAACGGCTTCGTCACGACTCCGACTGTCAGGATGCCAGCGTCGCGAGCAGCCTTGGCAATAACAGGTGCAGCACCTGTGCCGGTGCCGCCGCCCATGCCTGCGGTGACGAAGCACATGTGGGAACCGGCCAGATGGTCCATGATCTCGTCGATCGATTCTTCTGCAGCTGCGCGGCCAACTTCCGGCAGTGAGCCGGCGCCCAACCCTTCGGTCACATGGGCGCCGAGCTGGATACGGCGGGGTGCCTTGGAGGTCGCCAATACCTGTGCATCGGTGTTGGCCGCAATGAAATCGACGCCTTCGAGATTTTCCGCTATCATGTTGTTGATGGCATTGCCGCCGCCGCCGCCGACACCAATTACTGTAATTCTGGGGCGCATTTCGGAAATTCCGTTCTTGGCGTTCGACATCGCAATCTCCTTCGTGCGTTTTCGTCGTGGCTCCACCTCTTATGGAGCCGAATCGAGCATTAGCGTAGTGGCGCAACAAGGCAGAGCCGGGGCGAAAGAACAAGATGAAGCGTCCTTGAAACTTTATCCGGAACCTTTTTTGCATTCGCGCTTTATTTTGAATCATCCCCTGTCAGAGAGAGGAGTACCGTGCAGATGATCACGCCAGCCACCCGCCACTCAGTTACCCCTCCCAACGAGCATATTCTTACGGCTCAAGAGGCCTTAGAACCACTGTTCCTCAAGATCGAAGAGGAGGCCGAAGTCCGGATGATCGCCGCGGCGATCCGTGCGGGCTGGTCTGCCGAAGATGCCGTGGCGGCCATCGACCAGCTTCGCCGGAACGAACTTATTCCCGGCAGCGGCCACTAAAACCTTTCGGCGGCTTCAAAATATCACTCGCCTTGAGAAATGGATGACCTAAGTTCAGCGCGACCACCAATCGCGGAAAGAACATCGCATGTCTTTCAGAAATATCTGCATCTTCGGCGCCGGTGCACTCGGCGGCGCCATCGCTGCCAAGCTTGCCTCTTCAATCGGCGCAGAGGCGACAGTTTCGGTCGTTGCCCGCGGCGCTCATCTCGACGCCATCCGACGCGATGGGTTGCGTCTCATGGAGGCGGACGTAGAAGCACCCCTCACCATAAACCTCACGGCGACCGACAATCCGAGGGAACTGCCGCCGCAGGATCTCCTCATCACCGGGCTAAAGGGCCACCAGCTCAGCGCCGCCGCAGAGGGAATCGGCCTTCTGCTGAAAGATGGCACACGCGTGATGATGATCCTCAACGGCATTCCGTGGTGGTATTTTCATCGCGATCAGGACAGTGGGCATGCGGAACTACAGTTCGATGAGCTCGATGAGGGCGGCAAACTATGGCGACTTGTCGGCCCGGAACGCGTCATCGGCTGTGTCGCCCATCAGGGCGCTGAAGTCAGCAAGCCCGGTGAGATCAGGCTCAGCAACAAAGGGCATTTCATCCTCGGCGAGCCCTCCGGCGACATCAGTTATGATTTGCGCAACGTCGAAGCGCTGCTGCAGCGCGCCGATATCGGCGTGAAGCTCTCGCGCCGAATTCGCGACGACATCTGGAGCAAGCTGATGGGCAACGCCTCCTTCAACCCGATAAGTGCGCTGACGCGATCTTTGATGTCCAACCTGATGGCCGATGCGGCAATCACCGTCCAGATCGGCAAGGTCATGAAGGAGGTAAAGGCTGTCGGAGAGGCGCTCGGCGCGAATGTCGGGATGTCCGTCGAGCAGCGACTGGAACAGGCCCGACAGATCGGGCCCGTTCGCACCTCTATGCTGCAAGACCTCTTGGCGGGAAAGTCGCTCGAGATTACGCCGCTGGTGGGAATGGTCGTTTCACTGGGCCGCCTGACGGCAACGCCGACCCCGGTTTCAGAAACGATCCTGGCGCTGGTGTCGCAGCTCGACCGTGAGAATTGCCAAATCGGCTAAGTAAGTAGGGCGGCCCGCCGCGAAGCCGCTCAGAAATTGCATTAGCAAGTCTCCAGAAGACTCTCCATTAGAAGAAACTTATTTCAACCACGCTGCGATACGTTCGATTGCTTCGATGATCTCGGCTTCGGAACCGGCGTAGGACATGCGCATCGAGCGATTACCTTCCAGCGGGTCGAAATCCAGGCCCGGCGTTGCGGCGACGTTGATCTCCGCCAACATCCGCTTCGCGAAAGCCATGCTATCATTGGTAAAGCGCGTTACGTCGACATAGGCGTAGAAGGCGCCATCCATCGGCGATGCGATGGACAGGCCGATCTCCGGCAGACGCTTCAGCAGAAAATCGCGGTTGGCCGCGTAGCTCGCCTTGTAGACATCGAGTTCCGCGGCCGCGCCGAGAGCGGCCGTCGCGGCGATCTGCGAGAGTTCGGGTGGCGAGATGTAGAGGCTTTGCGCGACGCGCTCGATCGGGCGCACCAGCCGCTCGGGCAACACCATCCAGCCGATCCGCCATCCCGTCATGCAATAATATTTGGAGAAGGAGTTGATGACGATCGCCTCGTCGGTCAATTCCAGCGCGCCGGTCTCTTCGCCGGCAAAGGTCAGTCCGTGGTAGATTTCGTCTGAAATGAACGCGATCGAATTGGCCGCGCAATAGTCGGCCAAGGACTTCAGCCCCTGGCGGCCGGTCACGGTACCTGTCGGGTTGGCGGGGCTCGCCAGCAGAACGCCCTTCAGCCTGACATTGTTTGCCGTTTGCGCGGCCTCGAGACTCTCGGGCGTCAACGTGAAGTGGGTTTCGGCCGTTACCGGCACCTCGATCACCCTCAACCCCAACGCGCCGAGGATGTTGCGGTAGGCGGGATAGCCCGGCCGGGCAATCGCGACCGCGTCGCCGGCATCGAACAGCGAGAGAAACGCCAAATTGAAGCCGGCGGAAGAACCCGTCGTTATCGCGATCCGTGCAGGATCGATTTCCAGCCCGTGACGGCCGCGATAATGGTCGGCCAGCGCTTGTTTCAGTCTCGTCGTACCAAGCGCGTCCGTGTAGCCGATCTTGCCCTCCACAAGCGCAGCCTGCGCTGCCTCCCGCGCGGCCCGCGGCGCCGGATGGGATGGCTGGCCGACGGCCATGGAAATGACCGGATGGCCGTTCGCTCGCCGCCTTGTCGCCTCCGCCAGAACATCCATGGCATGAAAGGGTTCGACTTCGCTGCGTTGGGAAATGGAAAACAAGATCGCTTCTCTTTAACTTTGCTTGCGGCCAGACAATTGCCGCAATAATCGGGTCATCACAATCCCGCGATTGAACCGCGGATGCGAAAATTCCTGTTTGAAGACGACCGGACGCACCGTAATTTGGCGGCAGCGGCGTGCCGCCGTTAACCGGGCAGTGTTATTCGACGCCTAGAACCGACGCATGTAAACTGCTGATGACGAGGATATAATGGCCATACTTCCGAAAATCTTCACCGCGCTCGCGCTCACTGCCTCGGTGGCAACTGCCTATCCGGCGGCAGCACTCGACGACGCGCAGAAGAAGGAGTTCGGCGAGTTCATCAAGCAATACCTGATTGAAAATCCAGAGATCATGCTCGATGTTCAGGATGCGCTGCAGAAGAAGCAGGAGCAGGCGCGCCTCGTTAAAGCCAACGCCGTGATTGCTGACAACAAGTCGACGATCTTCGATTCGAAGTATGACTTGGCGATCGGCAACCCGAAGGGCGACATCACGATCGTCGAATTCTTCGATTACAATTGCGGCTATTGCAGGCATGCGCTTTCGGACATGCAGACGATGCTCGAAAAAGACAAGAACGTCCGCTTCGTGCTCAAGGAATTCCCAATCCTCGGACCGGAATCGGTTGCCGCCCACAAGGTATCCGACGCATTCCGCAAACTGGCGCCGCAGAAATATAGCCAGTTCCATATCGCATTGCTTGGGCGCGACGGCCGCGCCGACGAAGCGAGCGCTCTCGAAGTCGCAGAGTCCCTTGGCGTCAGCGAAAAGCAGATAAGGGATGAGATGGCCAAGAGCTCCAGCGATGCTTCCGTCAAGGAAACCTATGACCTTGCTCAGAGCCTCGGCATCACAGGCACACCGTCTTATGTGGTCGGCAACGAGCTCGTTCAAGGCGCGGTTGGCTTCGACGACCTTGAAGCCAAGGTGAAGAATATGCGCGCCTGCGGCAAGACGAGTTGCTGAGGCGACGCTCATCAAATCGCCAAAATCGAAGCGTTTCAGCCATGTGGACAAATATGGCGGGATTTGGGCTGCGCTTCCCAAAGGGCTTTCATTAGGCCCGTGGGGAGTCTATAGGTTGCCGTCCCGCACTTATTGGAACATTCGATGACGCAAACGATATTCGTCCTGAACGGCCCCAACCTGAACATGCTCGGCAAAAGAGAGCCCGGCATCTATGGTGGCAAGACCCTTCAGGATATCGAGGCGGACTGCAAGGCGGCCGGGCGTGAGCTCGGCTTCGATATTGATTTTCGCCAGAGCAATCACGAAGGCACGCTCGTTGATTGGTTCCATGAAGCGAACGATAAGGCCGTTGGTGTCGCGATCAATGCGGGCGCCTACACGCATACGTCGGTCGCGCTCCACGATGCAATTCGCGCTATTTCCATTCCGGTAATAGAGCTCCATATCTCCAACGTTCACGCGCGGGAAGAATTCCGCCACAAGTCGATGATCGCGCCAGCGGTGAAAGGCGTCATCTGCGGCTTCGGGCCTTACAGCTATATTCTGGCGCTCCAGGCGCTGAAGAATCTTACGGCATAAAAAGAAGACAGGGCAAACACTCATGGCTGAGAAGAAAAACGGTATCGACCAGGCGCTGATCCGCGACCTCGCGAACATCCTCAACGACACGGATCTGACGGAAATCGAAGTCGAGCAGGACGATCTGCGCATCCGCGTTTCGCGCGCCGGCAACACCCAGTACATTCAGGCTCCGATGGCTGCGCCCGCGTTCGCAGCGGCTCCGGCCGTAGCGGCCCCGGCAGCTGCAGCACCTGCGGCTCCGGCAGCGGCGGCACGCAACCCTGCCAACACTGTCAGCGCTCCGATGGTCGGCACCGCCTACATGGCTCCGGCTCCCGGTGCACGCGCCTTCATCGAGCTCGGCGCGACCGTGAAGGAAGGCCAGACGCTGCTCATCATCGAAGCGATGAAGACCATGAACCAGATTCCTTCGCCGAAATCCGGCAAGATCACCGAAATCCTCGTCGAGGACGGAAGCCCCGTCGAATACGGCCAAGCCCTCGTCGTCATCGAATAAGGCGGGCGTCATGGTCTCGAAAATCCTCATCGCCAATCGCGGGGAAATCGCGCTTCGCGTGCTGCGCGCTTGCAAAGAGCTCGGCATCCCGTGTGTCGTGGTCCATTCGACCGCCGACGCCGACGCCATGCATGTGCGCCTCGCCGACGAGAGCGTCTGCATTGGTCCTCCGCCCTCACGCGACAGCTATCTGAACATCCACCAGATCGTGGCCGCCTGCGAGATCACGGGCGCCGATGCTGTGCATCCTGGTTACGGCTTCCTCTCCGAAAACGCCAAGTTTGCGGAAATCCTGGAAGCGCACGGCATCACCTTTATCGGCCCGACGGCGGAACACATCCGGCTTATGGGTGACAAGATCACCGCCAAGACGACCGCCCAGGAGCTCGGCATTCCTGTCGTTCCGGGTTCGGACGGCGAGGTAAAGACCGAAGAAGATGCGGTGCGGACGGCTGCCGAAATCGGCTATCCGGTGCTGATCAAGGCAACCGCCGGCGGCGGTGGTCGAGGCATGAAGGTTGCCAAGTCCGAGGCCGACCTGATCGAAGCCTGGTCGACGGCCCGTACCGAAGCGGCAGCCGCCTTCGGCAACGATGCGGTCTACATGGAAAAGTACCTCGGCCAGCCGCGCCACATCGAAATCCAGGTGTTCGGTGACGGCGAAGGCAATGCGATCCATCTCGGCGAACGTGATTGCTCGCTGCAGCGCCGCCACCAGAAGGTCTGGGAAGAAGCCAATTCCCCGGCTTTGAACGTCGAGCAGCGCATGAAGATCGGCCAGATTTGTGCCGACGCCATGAGGAAGCTGAAGTATCGCGGTGCCGGTACGATCGAGTTCCTGTACGAGAACGGCGAGTTCTATTTCATCGAAATGAACACCCGTCTGCAGGTGGAACATCCGATCACCGAAGCCATCACCGGCATCGACCTTGTTCACGAGCAGATCCGCGTCGCTTCGGGCGGCGGGCTCTCCGTCAAGCAGGAAGAGATCAACTTCAACGGCCACGCCATCGAATGCCGGATCAACGCCGAGGACGCGCGGACCTTCGTACCCTCCCCGGGCACGATCACGCACTTCCACGCACCGGGTGGACTTGGTGTTCGCGTCGATAGCGGCGCGTACCAGGGCTACAAGATCCCGCCGTACTACGACAGCCTCATCGGCAAGCTCATCGTCTTCGGCCGTACGCGCGTCGAATGCATGATGCGTCTGCGCCGCGCGCTCGACGAGTTCGTCGTCGACGGCATCAAGACGACGCTTCCGTTGTTCCAGGATCTGGTGGACAATCAGGATATCGCCAACGGCGACTATGATATCCACTGGCTGGAAAAATATCTGGCCAAGAAACCGGCGTAACAAAGAATGGCAGGATCGCGCAGGAAGTCTCCAGGCATAACACCGGAAATCCTCCTGCGCGCCTACTCTATCGGTCTTTTCCCAATGGCCGAATCGGCTGACGACCCAGAAATATTCTGGGTCGAGCCCGACCTTCGCGGCGTCCTGCCGCTCGACGAATTCCACGTTTCCAAAAGCCTCGCCAAGACGATCCGGCGCAAGCCGTTCGATATCCGCTTCAATTACGATTTCGACGCGGTCATTGCGGCCTGTGCGGCGGAGACCGGGGACAGGCCCAGCACCTGGATCAATCAGACCATCAAGACGCTATATTCGACACTGCATCGTATCGGCCATGCTCACTCGGTCGAGGCCTGGGACGGCGACGAACTTGTCGGCGGATTATACGGAGTGTCGCTGGGCTCGGCATTCTTCGGCGAAAGCATGTTCTCGCGGCGGACCGACGCCTCGAAGATCTGCCTCGTTCATCTGGTGGAACGGCTGCGCGCCAAGGGTTTCACCTTGCTCGATACGCAGTTTACGACCGAGCACCTGAAGACGTTCGGGGCGATCGATGTTCCGAAGAATGAGTACGCCCACATCCTCACGGCGGCAATGGAATCGCCGCACCTTGAATTCTAGGAACTAGTTGGCTGCCTTGTCAGGCGCGGGAACGTCCGAGTTCTGCTTGCAGTCCTTTAGCCAGACGTCATAGATCGGATGCTCTACGGCATTGAGACCGGGGCTGTCGGCAAACATCCAGCCGGTGAAGATGCGGCGGATCTTACGGTCGAGCGTGATCTCGTCGACTTCCACAAAACCATCTATCTTCTGCGCTTCCGCCTGATCGCGCGAATAGCAGGCCTTCGGCGTCACCTGCAGCGCACCGAACTGCACGGTCTCGTTGACATAGACGTCGAAGGTGGTGATACGGCCGGTGATCTTGTCGAGGCCGGAGAAAACGGCAACCGAGTTCTCAATGCGGGCAGCGGAGGCAGCCTGCGGCAGGAGGATCGAGCCAAGCACCAGGGAAAGCCCGGCGGCACGCAGGAGCTGGTTCCGCGTGATAAGCTTCATATCTGCCCGTCTCCACAGCGTCTGAAAATCGAAGGCCGCAATCGCTGCGGCCATTCTGCGGGTAATAGTCAATTGTGGCTAAAAGCAGGGTCGGCGACCAGCTGCTCAGTTGCCAGGCGTCCAGGCGTCGTAGTCGCCGGTAACCCGCGGACGTTCGCCGGGAACGACGAGCGAGCCCGGCGGACGATAAGCCTGCGGCGAGCCGGTCGGGTTCGCGCGATGCGGCTTCTGCCATTCCTTGGCAACGTAGTTTTCCTGGCTCGGCGGGACATTCGTGCGATGATGCATCCAGCCATGCCAGCCCGGCGGAATTGCAGAGGCTTCGGCATAACCCTTGTAGATCACCCAACGCTTCGGAAGACCGTAGGATGACATACCGCCTTCGTAATAAACGTTACCCAATTCGTCTTCACCGACGCGCTTGCCAAAACGCCAGGTCGCAAAACGCGTACCGATCGTCTGACCGTTCCACCAGGTGAAGATTTGCACGAGGAGATTCTTCATGTCTTTTCCTTGAGCTAGCCGGAAGGCAAGCGGGACCAGAATTTGATCCCTCGCTTATGCCGCCAGCGATCCGTATTGTCCAGTGATTCCGGTGCCACACCGGCTCATTTCAGCGCCATCTTGAAGCCGAGATGCGATTGCTTGAAACCAAGTCGGTCGTAGAAGCGGTGCGCATCCGTGCGGCTGGCATTCGACGTCAGTTGCACGAGCCGCAAACCGCGACGTTTTGCCTCCGCAATGGCAAACTCAATCATCTGGGCACCGATGCCCTGGCCACGCATGTCACCCCGCGTCTGCACCGCCTCAATGATCATCGACGAGGAGCCACGACCGATCAGCGACGTCACGACCATGGTCTGAAATGTGCCTACGACCTGCCCGTCACGCTCCGCGACGTAAAGCGTTTGGTCGGGCGATGAAGCAATCCGCTCGAAAGCCCGAAGATACTTGCCGAGTATCTCGGGCGCGGTCGTGTCGCCGTGACCGCCGAGTTCATCAGCGGCAAAGATGGCAACCAGCGCGGCGACGTCGGAGCTGCGTGCCTCGCGAATCGTGGTTTGGCTCATGATCGTATTGCGGCCTAGCGCTGTTCGAGAAATTTTTCGAGGATCAGCGTCGGTATGCCGGATTGGCCCGGCCCGTCATTTTCATTGCGGCCGACATCCTCGAAGCCGTGAGCATGGTAGAAAGCGATCGCCGTCTTGTTTCGCGGCTCGACCTCGAGGCGCATGATTTCGGCATCGGGAAAGCAGGTTTCCAACTCGGCAAAGATCTCCCGACCGATGCCCTGGCGATGCAGCGGCGGACGGACATAGAGCAGGTGCAGCATGACGGTTTTTGTCATCTCGTCGGACATGGCGGCATAACCGATGCCGCCGATGTCCTTGCCGTTGTCGGCAACGAGGAACTCCGCATTCTTCTTCGCCAGCCGCGCCTGAAGCGCAGCCGGCGAAAAAAGGTGAGCAATGATCTCATTCACCTTTGCTTCGCCGTAGAGGCCCGCGTAGGTCGCGCGAAAACCCTCATCCAGCAAAGTGCGCATCTTGCTGAGATCACCCTCGCTGGCAGTGCGCACGAAATACACGGTCTTACTCCTCGATGCCGAGCTTCGCTTTCACGAGAGCCTGGACGGCCTGCGGGTTGGCCTTGCCGCCGGTGGCCTTCATGACCTGACCAACGAACCACCCCGCAAGCGTTGGCTTGGCCTGGACCTTTGCGACCTGATCGGGGTTGGCGGCGATGATCTCGTCCACGGCCCGTTCGATCGCGCCGGTATCGGTCACCTGCTTCATGCCTCTGGTTTCGACGATCTCGGCCGGATCGCCACCCTCGTTCAGCACGATTTCGAACAGGTCCTTCGCGATCTTTCCGGAAATAGTCTCCGCTTTGATGAGGTCAATGATCGCACCAAGCTGAGCCGGCGAAACGGATGTTTCCTCGATGCTCTTGCCCGTGCGGTTCAGGGCGCCGAGCAGATCGTTGATGACCCAGTTGGCAGCCGTCTTGCCGTCGCGGCCCTCCGCCACGGCTTCGAAATAGTCGGCGATCGCCTTTTCCGAGACCAGGACGGAAGCGTCGTAGATCGAAAGACCGAGTTCGCGCACGAAGCGCTCCTTCTTGTCATCAGGCAATTCCGGCAGGTCGGCTTCGAGCGCCTTGACGAAGGCATCGTCGAACTCCAGCGGCAGCAGGTCCGGATCCGGGAAGTAGCGGTAGTCGTGCGCATCTTCCTTGGAACGCATCGAACGCGTCTCGCCCTTGTTCGGGTCGAAGAGACGGGTCTCCTGCTCGATCTGCCCCCCGTCCTCAAGAACGCCGATCTGGCGCCGGGCTTCATATTCGATTGCCTGGCCAATGAAGCGGATGGAGTTGACGTTCTTGATCTCGCAACGCGTGCCGAAGCCTTCGCCCGGACGACGGACGGAGACGTTGACGTCAGCGCGCATCGAGCCTTCGTCCATGTTACCGTCGCAGGTGCCGAGATAGCGGACGATCGAGCGCAGCTTCGTCATGTAAGCCTTGGCTTCATCCGACGAGCGCATATCCGGCTTGGAGACGATCTCCATCAGAGCGACGCCCGAGCGGTTCAAGTCGACGTAGGACATGGTGGCATGCTGGTCGTGCAACGACTTGCCGGCGTCCTGCTCCAGATGCAGACGCTCGATGCCGATCTCGATATCCTCGAACTGACCCTGGCGATCGGGGCCGAGGGAGATGATGATCTTGCCCTCTCCGACGATCGGATCTTTGTACTGCGAGATCTGATAGCCCTGCGGCAGGTCGGGATAAAAGTAGTTCTTGCGATCAAACAGCGAGCGCTTGTTGATCTGCGCCTTCAGGCCCAGGCCAGTCCGGACGGCCTGCCTGACACATTCCTCGTTGATAACGGGCAACATGCCGGGCATGGCCGCATCGACGAGCGACACGTTGGAATTCTGCGGCTTGCCGAATTCCGTTGCTGCACCCGAGAACAGCTTCGAATTCGACAGCACCTGCGCATGGACTTCCATGCCGATGATGACTTCCCAATCGCCAGTGGCGCCGGGAATGAAGCGTTTCGGATCGGGCGTGCGAACGTCGACAATGGTCATTGAGATGCTCTTTTCAGGCTGTTCTTTTCAACTGGTGAGGTAACGGAAATGGCTTGCCGGTGCAAGGCTTTCGGCTATTCCGCGGCGGGGAGCCAACCGGTTTGGGGCGTGTTAACTCAATGTCGCTAGCGTGACCCGCATGATGGCAACCGATATCCTCAAGTTCATCGCGCTTTTCCTGCCACTGAATGCCTTCGTGTTCTCGATCTATTTCCTCGACAAGCAAGCCTCTCGCCACCATGGCACGCGGATCAGCGAGAGGACCTGCTGACGCTTGCATTCGTCGGCGGCAGCCTCGGCGCTGTTTGCGCGCAACGGCTCCTGCGCCACAAGACCCGAAAGGAACCCTTCCGATCGAACCTCAGAGCGATCGTCGTCTTTCATGTGGTGGCTGCGCTTCTGCTATCGGGCGCTCTCGGCTACCTCACGCTGGAAGGTCAGTTGCTAGACTAGCCCGTAAGTGCCATCGTCCGCAGATTCCAGTGACTTTGACAGGCCGACGGACGGTACATCACGATCGAGCTTGGGATTGTAGGCAATTGATAGCCAATGAATTGCGTATCCATGCTTCTGGAAAAAGCTGATCGCTTCGGAGTTCCCTGAGTGCGTCTGCATCATAGCCGTATCGAAGCCCTGCGCGGCGATGTCTTCTTCGATATTCTGCAAAAGTGCCGTTCCGAGACCATGACCGACAAAGGCAGGATCAATCCAGAAATCCGAAATCTTCTCGTCGAGGCTCTCGCGTGCTGCCCATCCTGCCGGATGTCCGTTCCATTCGATGAGAGTGACGGTGATCCAGCTACTTGCGACGAAATTGAAAAACGCACTTCGGGCGGCATCGACCATGGCATCCCCTTCGCCGATGGCCGCCATGGCCTTCTGCCAGGCTCTTACTCCGATCTCGCTCAAGAGCTCCGCTTCGTCTTCGCGGGCATTGCGAATATGGATCAACACTATCTCCGCGTTTCCACGAAAGTAAAACACCGAATCACCCCGTTCTCCAAGCCTTGCGTTTCGTGCGCGAGGCGCGGCAGAAAGATCCTCTATCGGTTGTAAATCTTGACGCGATGTCGCCCAGCCAGTATCAAGGCCGCATGTTGAATTCGTCTTCTCAGACCCGGTAGAGGCCCTGCCCGCAGGTTTTCCTTGCGCGCACGGGCCCGAAAAAAGCGAAGCCCTGACGCCTCTTCGCGCGCCAGATCGTTTTTGCGCGCCTTCATGGCGCAAGACCGGATCAACATTCCATGGATATTTCACGCACGGAGCAGCGCATCCTGCACCTATTGGCCCAAGGTGGCCGCATTGAAATCGAACGCGACGACAACCGGAAAATCGAGGCCGTAAAATGCTTCACTCGCGACGGCTGGGTCTATCCCGGCTTCGGCCTCGAGCTGTTTCGGAAACTGAAGCAGAAGCGGGCCATCAAATCGTCGGGCGGCAAGCCTTACCGGATCACCGAACGAGGACTGGTTCTCGTAAGAGCAGAACAGGACAACAGATAGCTGTCCAAGCCGCGCGTCGCATGGCGCGCGGCTTCCTTCAAAGGTGTTTGGAAAGCGCCGCCTTCATCACCGACCATTCTTCGGCAACCGTACCGCTTCCGCGTCGTTTGCCTGCGCGGCGATACCAATAATCGGCATTCCAGTCGTCGCCCTCGATGCGGTGGCAAATGGCATGCCCCCAGTCGAAAGGTGCCTCGCCCTCATGCGCCTGGCAGACTTCATGCACGGCTTGCCATTCAGGACCCACGGTGAAACCTGCCGCCGATAGGCGGTCGAATGCTTCGATCATCAGCGTGATATCTGACGCCGACATGAGCCTCCTCCTGGGTGTCACCAGCGATGGACAAACGCGAAATCCGCGACCCCGCCTGAGGTAGCGGACTCACCCGACAACGAAGCGGCCGCCTCTTGGGCGGCTGATACCGATGCGACTCGTTACCACCACTTGGCGGGCGTGAACTTGCCTGCGGCCTGTTCGATCACATGCGCCGTCTTGAAGAGCGTTTCTTCATCGAACGGCTTGCCGATCAGCTGCAGACCGAGCGGCAGGCCGCCATGGTCCAGACCAGCAGGAACGGCGATACCCGGGAGGCCGGCCATGTTCACCGTCACCGTGAAGATGTCGTTCAGGTACATCTTGACCGGATCGGAGGCGAGATTCTCATCGGCGACGCCGAAGGCGGACGAGGGGGTTGCGGGCGTCAGGATCGCGTCGACGCCGGCGTTGAACGCCAGTTCGAAGTCGCGCTTGATCAGCGTGCGGACCTTCTGGGCCTTGATGTAATAGGCGTCATAGTAGCCGGCCGAGAGGACGTAGGTACCGATCATGATGCGGCGCTTGACTTCCTTGCCGAAGCCCGCTGCGCGCGTCTTTTCGTACATGTCGACGATGTCCTTGCCATCGACGCGCAGGCCGTAGCGGACGCCGTCATAGCGGGCGAGGTTCGACGAGGCTTCGGCCGGGGCGACGATGTAGTAGGCCGGCAGGGCATATTTGGTGTGCGGCAGCGAGATGTTGACGATCTCGGCGCCGGCGTCTTTCAGCCAGGCAATTCCCTGCTGCCAGAGCGTTTCGATTTCCTCCGGCATGCCATCGACCCGGTACTCGTTCGGAATGCCGATCTTCATGCCCTTCAGCGACTGGCCGAGGGCTGCCTCATAGTCCGGAACCGGCAGATCGACGGAGGTCGTATCCTTGGGATCGACTGAGGCCATCGACTTCAGGAGGATTGCGGCATCGCGCACATCGCGCGCGATCGGGCCAGCCTGATCGAGCGACGACGCGAAGGCCACCGTGCCCCAGCGCGAGCAGCGGCCGTAGGTCGGCTTGATGCCGACCGTGCCGGTGAAGGCTGCGGGCTGGCGGATCGACCCGCCGGTATCGGTTGCCGTGGCGCCGGCGCAGAGGTGAGCTGCAACGGCTGCTGCCGAGCCGCCGGAGGATCCGCCGGGCACCAGCTGCTGGTTGGAGCCGGCCGAACGCCAGGGGTTGATCACTGCGCCGTAGTAGGAGGTCTCGTTGGAGGAGCCCATCGCGAACTCGTCCATGTTCAGTTTGCCGAGCATCACGGCACCGTCGTCCCACAGGTTCTGGGTGACGGTCGACTCGTAATGCGGCTTGAAACCGTCGAGGATATGGCTGCAGGCCTGCGTATGAATACCTTCGGTGGCGAACAGGTCCTTGATACCGAGCGGGATGCCTTCAAGCGCACCGCCCTTGCCGCTGGCAAGCCGCCCATCGGAGGCTTCGGCCATCTGCAGCGCCTTCTCCGGCGTAACCTTGACGTAGGCGTTGAGCTTGTCGTTGGCGGCCTCGATCGCCGAGATGTAGGCCTCGGTCAGTTCGGTCGCTTTGATCTCCTTGGCGCGCAGCTTCGTGCGGGCTTCGGCAATGGTCAGGCTGGTAAGTTCGCTCATGGTAGTTCGCTTCAAATCTGGAATGGCAACGGGTTCGGAAAGCGGCGAAAAGCCTTATTCGACGACCTTGGGTACCAGGAAGAAATTCTGATCGGTAACGGGCGCATTCGAGACGATGTCGGCGGCCTTGTTGCCTTCGGTAACTTCGTCCGTGCGCTTCTTCATCTTCATTGGCGTGACCGATGTCATTGCCTCGACGCCTTCGACATCGACTTCGGAGAGCTGCTCGACAAAACCGAGGATACCATTCAACTCGCCAACCATGCGGTTTGCCTCTTCCTCCGAAACGGCAATACGGGCAAGGCGCGCTACGCGCTTAACGGTGGCAAAGTCGACGGACATGACATTCTCCGGATAGGATTTTTCCTACCCGCTATAAAGGCCATGCCCGCCACGTGCAACGGGCATGGCCTTTGGATTGTGTAGAATTCCGCGACCGAAGTCGACGCGGTTCAGCGGACCTCGACTAGAGAGAAAGGCTTTCGCCCGGCGTCGGCGTTTTCACCGCCGTCTTCGATCCATCCATGCCGGAGACGAACTTCTCGGGCGTCTGGTCGATGATCGGGAACGTGCCGTAGTGGCAGGGTATGGCGGTCTTGAAGTTGAAGTAACGCTGGCAGGCGAGAGCGGCAACCGCGCCGCCCATGGTGAATCGGTCGCCAACCGGCACGAATCCGATATCCGGCTGGTGCAGTTCGTTGATCAGCGCCATGTCGGAGAAGATGTCGGTATCGCCCATGGCAAGAATAGAAGCCTCCTCGTCGAAATGCAGCATCAGGCCGTTGGCATTGCCGAGCGCATGAGAGACGCCGTCCTCGGTGATCTGCGCGGACGAATGCAGCGCATTGGTGAAAGTCGCCGAAAAACCGTCGAACGAGATCGTGCCGCCGGTGTTGCCCGCTTCGATCTTCGTCAGGCCCTTCGAACCTAGCCAGGCGGCGAGATCGGCGTTGGCGAGAACGACCGCACCGGTTTCCTTGGCAAGCGCAACCGTGTCGCCGACATGGTCGCCGTGACCGTGCGTCAGAAGAATATGCGTGACGCCGCGGGCAACATCCTTTGCAGCCTGCCCCGCAAAGGACGGATTGTGCGTGAGGAACGGATCCAGCAGGATTTTTGCCCTTCCGATCTCGATGCGGAAAGCAGAGTGACCAAGCCAGGTGATCTTCATGAAATTCTCCTTTATTGCGGATGCAAAAGCCTGCTTTGCTCGTTATGGACATATCCGATGCCGCTACAAAGAAAAGCGGCACTGCTTCAAATTCTTTTGACGGGATGAAACGACGATGACGGTGCTGACGATCGAAGAACTGGCAACTGCGCTGCAGCCGGGACAGGCGATCGCGGGTCTCGATCTCGGCACGAAAACGATCGGGCTTTCGATGTCCGATCTCGGCCGGCGCTTTTCGACGCCACGCCCTGTCATCAAGCGCGAGAAATTCACGATCGATGCGGCAACGTTGCTGGAATTTGCCGAGAAGGAGAAGGTCGCGGCCTTCGTCATCGGCCTGCCTGTCAACATGGACGGATCGGCCGGGCCGCGCGTGCAGGCAACACGCGCCTTCGTGCGCAACATGGAGCAGAAGACCGCCTTGCCCTTCGTCTACTGGGACGAGCGTCTGTCGACGGTCGCTGCCGAGCGCGCGCTACTGGAAATGGACGTATCGCGCAGGCAGCGTGCCGAGCGCATCGACTCGGCGGCGGCAAGCTTCATTCTTCAAGGAGCGCTCGACAGGCTTTCCTTGCTCGGCAGAGCGGCATGGGACGATTTCGATGCGTGACGGGCACGCCACCACGCGGTGATCGCCTTACGCCGGCGGAACCCAATGATTGCGAAAACGACAAGACTGTCGACGACGATCGCACGGGCGACCAGCGGCGGAATGGTTTCCGGAGGAATGCCGAGCACCTTCCCATAAATCTCGAAGGTCAGGTCATGGACTTGCCTGCTGAGCATGAAGATACCGAAATTCATGTCGTAGTAAGAGAGCCAGTACCATCCCGCCAGGAAGACAATGGGACCGGCCCAGAAGATCAGGAACCACTTCATGCGGTCGTCTCTCGTTCTTTTCGAATGGATAGTCCCTCGTAAGACACCGCCCATATCGACAACGCCATCGAACCCAGAACCAGCGCCGGTACGGCAATATCCAGCGCAAGCACAGCGAAAAACATCATCGCGGCAACAAGAAACGCGGCTCTCGCGATTTTGGTTCCCATGGTCCCAGACACCCAACATTTTGGACTGCCCAGCAACGTGACTTCTTAACCGTGAGCGCGCAACGTAAACCATTTGTTAAGGTTAACGCGCAACGGGACGCCTGTGGATGGCCGAACTCGCCTCAGCCGTAGACTCCGCGAACGATGCGCTTCAGGGCGGTCGCCGCCTTCTCCCAATCCTTCGGCGTTTTCAATGCGAGCCCCGCGCATTGATCGCTCGAGGACGCGGAAAGCACGAGATGCTGGATAGCTGCGATCAGAATAGCATTGACGGCCAGGACGTCGACGCCCTTCGGCGGCGTCAGCGATCCGCGCATGCGATCGATCCAGTTTGCCAAGGCCTTCGACCGCGCCTCCGAAAGCCGCCTCACCTGCTCGGTGTTTTCGGAAACTTCCCAGGCGACGATGCGGCGAACAAGCGGATCGTCTCGCAAGGCCTCGAGGAACAGCAGCGATAGCCGCTCCATCAGATCGCCGTAAGTCAGGAGGAACATGCCGCCGGTATCTTCGGGAATGCGATCCTTGACCCAGGTACCAAGATCCGCGCCGATCGCCTCCACCAGCCCGTTGAGGCCGCCATAGTAGCGGTAGATCAGCTGCTTGTCGCACCCCGCGCGGCGGGCAACGGCGTTGATGCCGAAATTCTGGAATCCCTCCTCCGCCAGGAGCGACTTGGCTGCCCTGAGGATCGCTTTCTCCGTCGCGCTTCGGTCGCGGATACGCTTTTCGGGTTCGACGACGACGCTGCCGACTACGGGCGCCAACACCATGGGATCATTGAGCATCAGGGATTCGGTCCGAATTGTCACTTTGCGGTGAGTAGCAACGCCGCTCGGACCCGGCAACGGACAGGCCGCTCAAAGATTGTGGACAGTTGCTATGGGTGCAAACAGGTGAGCCGGTGTCACCGCTCAGCGACACAAGTGCTGTTCCCCCTAGAGTTTCTGCCCAAACCAGACGGTCCGGTCGGAAGGCTCCACCAGCGGTGGAGCGAGGCGGGCGAAACCGCGAGAGCCCCAGAATCGTACCGCACCATGATTGCTCGCGCTGGCTCCGAGGTGGACACCCTCCACGCCTGCCTCCAGCGCATCGGCAAGCCATCGATCGAGCCGCTTGGTGCCCATCCCCTGTCCCTGCAATCGCGGCAGGAGGTTCATGTGAATGTGGGCCGGAATGGATTCGACCAGCGCTGCAGGCGCATGCGCCGGGTGATGGATTGTGGCAATGCGCTTCTGATCCGCGTCCCAGCCGGCAGAATCGCCCTGCGGGTCGGCGTAAACCTTGCGAAGCGCCGGCCACCACTCGCGCTCAAGCCGCTCCTCGAAGGAACGCGTGCCGTGAACGCCGACGATATACCCGGCCACGCCCTCAGAATCTTCCGCCACTAAAGCGGTTTCCGGACTGAGCAAGACGTAAGGCGCAGCATAGATGTGTCCGATCAGCTTGCCGTCGCGATGCAATCTGGTCGCATCGTCGCCAGCATCGCCCGTCACCAGCGATATCAGCTAGATCTGCTCGAGATCATCGATGCGGACGGGACGCAGCGCTGTCATCAGCTTGCCGGCGGATAAAGAAGATCGACGATGTAGCTGGCGTCGAAACGTGAATCCAGCATGCCATAGGTCGAGCGCCAGCCGCCCGCGAGGCGGGTCTCGATGAAGGCATCGGCGATCCGCCCCGCCCCAAGGCGATAAAGCTCGGCGGCGCCGGCGGCGAGCGCCAACTGCTCGACCAGGAGGCGCGCAGCGCCCTCGTCGCGCTCGCAGAGCGCCATGGCGGCGCGCAGCACATCAATCGTCTTCTTGCCGGCCGGGCCGAGATCGCGCGCGAGCCCGGCAAACACCGTCTCGAAGAGATCCTTGCCGCGGTTCAGAATGCGCAGCACGTCGAGCGCCATGACGTTGCCCGAGCCCTCCCAGATCGCATTGACCGGCGCTTCGCGATAATGACGAGCGATCGGGCGCTCCTCAATGTAGCCGCTGCCGCCGATGCACTCCATCGCCTCGTAGATCAATGGCGGCGCGATCTTGCAGCACCAGTATTTCGCAACCGGCGTCATGACACGCGCGTAGGCTGCTTCTTCAGCGCTGCCGCGCGCCTTGTCGAACGCATCGGCAAGGCGGAAGGACAGCGCTGTCGCCGCCGCCACATCGAGCGCCATATCGGCCAAGACGCGCGTCATGATCGGCTGGCTGACCAGCATCTTGCCGAAGACGCTGCGCCCACGGGTGTGGTGCACGGCTTCAGCCAGCGAGGCGCGCATAATGCCCGAGGAGGCCAGCGCGCAGTCGAGCCGCGTCAGTGTCACCATGTCGAGAATAGTGCGGATACCGCCATCCGGCGTACCGAGCAGAAAGCCGAACGTATCGCTGAATTCAACTTCCGACGAAGCATTGGAGCGGTTGCCGACCTTGTCCTTCAGACGCTGGAAGTGCAGGCCGTTTGCCGAGCCATCTTCCAGCAGACGTGGAACGAGGAAGCATCCCATTCCATCCTTCGTCTGCGCCAGCATCACGAAGGCGTCGCTCATCGGCGCCGACATGAACCACTTGTGACCGGACAGACGGTAAATGCCTTCGCTGACCTTTTCCGCCGTCGTCGTGTTGGCGCGGACGTCAGTGCCGCCCTGCTTCTCGGTCATGCCCATGCCGATGGTCACGGCGGACTTCTGCATGGCCGGCTTGTTGGTGGAATCATATTTGCGCGACAGGATCTTCGGCGCCCAGTCCTTCTGCACGGCCGGCGAAGCCGACAGCGCCGCGACGGACGCACTCGTCATCGTCAGCGGGCACAGGTGACCGGATTCCAGCTGTGCGGTCAGGTAGAAGCGCGCTGCCCTGACCTTGTGCGCCTGGTTCTTCGCCTCGGTGTCCGCCTGCGGATCCCAGACCGACGAGTGGAGTCCCGATGCCATCGAACGGCGCATCAGCGCGTGCCACGCCGGGTGGAATTCGACGACGTCGAGCCGCTCGCCGCGCGGACCGTGCGTGCGCAGCTGCGGCGTGCCCTGATTCGCCATGCGCGCCAGCTCCTGCGCTTCCGGCGAGGTCACGTACCGCCCCAAATTGTCGAGGTCGTCGCGGATCCCACGCGGCAACGTGCCGGTCAGATCGACGATCAGCGGATCGGACCTGTAGGCATTGATGCCGGACCAAAGGCTCGGCTGGTTGAGTTCGGCAAGTTTCTCTTCGGCAGGCGTCATGAATCGCTTCTAGTGTAAGAGGCAGGCAAAGGGAAACCGGAAGTTATAATTTCCCTACCTCTGCAATAGTTGAATTCGGGTAAAATTGCAGGGGGAGACGGGCCTTTGCCCACAGCGCAAGCTTGCCGCCGCCCGGCTCACTCTTTATAGACCCCGCAGACGACAGCAAGAGGCAGGTTCATGGTCTTCTTTCCCCACCGCCACCTCATCGGTATCAAAGGGCTCACCGAGCAGGATATCACCTTTCTCCTCGACAAGGCCGACGAGGCCGTCAAGATCAGTCGGCAGAGAGAGAAGAAAACCTCGACGCTGCGGGGCCTGACACAGATCAACCTGTTCTTCGAAGCTTCGACGCGCACCCAATCTTCCTTCGAGCTCGCCGGAAAGCGCCTCGGCGCCGACGTGATGAATATGTCCGTCGGCAATTCTTCGGTGAAGAAGGGCGAGACGCTGATCGATACGGCGATGACGCTGAACGCGATGCGGCCCGATGTGCTTGTCATCCGCCATTCGAGCGCTGGTGCCGCCGCCTTGCTCGCGCAGAAGGTTTCCTGCTCGGTGGTCAACGCCGGCGACGGCCAGCACGAGCATCCGACCCAGGCGCTTCTCGACGCGCTGACAATTCGCCGCGCCAAAGGCAAGCTGTCGCGCATCATCGTCGCGATCTGCGGCGACGTCCTGCATTCGCGCGTGGCGCGCTCGAACATCCTTTTGCTGAATGCCATGGGCGCACGAGTGCGAGTTGTCGCGCCGGCAACGCTACTGCCGGCTGGCATCGCCGACATGGGCGTCGAGGTCTTCCATTCCATGAAGGAGGGCCTGAAGGACGCTGACGTGGTGATGATGCTGCGCCTGCAACGCGAGCGCATGTCCGGCGCCTTCGTGCCGTCGGTTCGCGAATACTATCACTTCTATGGGCTCGACGCGGAGACCCTCAAGGCGGCGAAGGAAGATGCCCTCGTCATGCATCCCGGCCCGATGAACCGTGGCGTCGAGATCTCCTCCGAGGTTGCGGACGGACCGCAGAGCGTGATTGCAGAACAGGTGGAAATGGGGGTCGCGGTGCGCATGGCCGTGATGGAGACGCTGCTGGTCTCGCAAAATCAGGGTCCGCGTACCGAAGGAGCCGGCGCATGAAGAACTCGATCGTCCTCAAGAACGTTCGTATCATCGACCCCTCGCGCAATCTCGATGAAGTCGGCACGATCATTGTCAAGGATGGCATGATCGTGGCAGCCGGCGCGGATGCGCAGAACCAAGGAGCGCCCGCTGGCGCCGACGTGCGCGATTGCACCGGTCTCGTCGCCACCCCAGGCTTGGTGGATGCCCGCGTCCATATCGGTGAACCCGGCGCCGAACATCGCGAGACAATGGCATCGGCGAGCCGTGCGGCGGCAGCCGGCGGCATCACTTCGATCATCATGATGCCGGATACCGATCCTGTCATCGACGACATCGCGCTGGTCGAGTTCGTCAAGAAGACGGCGAAGGACAAGGCGCTGGTCCACGTCTATCCGGCAGCGGCGATCACCAAGCATCTTGCCGGCGAGGAAATGACCGAGATCGGCCTGCTGATGGAAGCGGGCGCAGTCGCGTTCACCGACGGCCGCTCGAGTGTCCACGACACGCAGGTCCTGCGCCGGGTGATGACCTATGCGCGCGAATTCGGCGCGGTGATATCCTGCGAGACCCGCGACAAATATCTCGGCGCCACCGGTGTCATGCATGAGGGACTGTTTGCCAGTTGGCTCGGTCTCGGCGGCATCCCGAAGGAAGCGGAACTGATCCCGCTCGAGCGCGACCTGCGCATCGCGAAGCTGACGCGCGGCAACTACCACGCCGCGATGATCTCCGTGCCGGAATCGGTCGAGGCGATTGAGCTTGCCCGGAGCCGCGGTGCGACCGTGACCTGCGGCATCTCGATCAACAATCTCTCCCTCAACGAGAACGACATCGGCGAGTACCGCACCTTCTTCAAGCTCTACCCGCCGCTGCGATCCGAAGACGATCGCGTCGCGATGGTGGATGCGCTGGCGCGCGGCGCGATCGATATCATCGTCTCCTCGCATGATCCGCAGGATGTCGACACAAAGCGCCTACCGTTCGGCGAAGCGGCTGATGGCGCCATCGGCCTTGAAACGATGCTTGCTGCGGCACTCCGCCTGCATCACAGCGGCCAGGTCAGCCTGATGCGCCTCATCGATGCCATGTCGACGCGGCCGGCGCAGATCTTCGGCCTCGAGGCGGGCACGCTGAAGCCGGGCGCGAAGGCAGATATTACGCTGATCGACCTCGATGACCCTTGGCTTGTTTCGAAGGACATGCTTCTTTCCCGCTCGAAGAATACGCCGTTCGAAGACGCGCGCTTCAGCGGACGCGCTGTAGCGACCTATGTCGCCGGACAGTGCGTGCATAGCATATAAAAAGACCACCGGAGGGGAACATGGTCTCGGATCTTATGACCTGGCAGATCACGCTGCCGATCGCGCTCGTGGCTGCCGCCATCGGCTACTTGCTCGGCTCCATTCCTTTCGGCCTGATCCTGACGAAGGCAGCCGGGCTCGGTGACGTCCGCAGCATCGGATCCGGCAATATCGGCGCGACCAATGTGCTCAGAACCGGCAACAAGAAGCTTGCAGCCGCAACGCTTCTTCTCGATGCTCTGAAGGCGTCTGCAGCAGCCTGGATCGTCGGCTATTTTTTGGGCAGCGAGGCGGCGCTGATCGCCGGCTTCTTTGCCTTTATCGGTCACCTCTTCCCGGTCTGGATCGGCTTCAAGGGTGGCAAGGGTGTTGCCACCTATATCGGAACACTGCTCGGCGTTGCGCCGATCATGGTTCTCGTCTTCGCCGCGGTCTGGCTGGCCGTCGCCTTCACGACCCGGTACTCATCGCTTTCAGCACTGGTTGCAATGCTTGTTATTCCGGTTGCATTGTGGATACTGGGCGCCGAGAAGGTTGCAGCTGTTATGGCCATCATGACTATTGTCTCCTACTGGAAGCACAAGGCCAATATCTCCCGCCTGATGAGCGGGACGGAAACCAAGATCGGGGCGAAGGGATAGGATGGACGCTCTCAGCGCAAGGCCGCTGGGAATTGCGCTGACGGAACGCCAACGCATCGCGTGGCTGCGTCTCATTCGCTCGGACAATGTCGGGCCTGCGACCTTTCGCGATCTCGTCAAACTTCGGATCCGCCGAGACGGCGCTGGCCGCCCTGCCCGAGCTTTCTGCACGCGGCGGCGCCACGCGCTCCATCCGGATAGCGACGGAGAGCGAAGCGCATAAGGAGTTGGAGGCCGCGCGCCGCTTCGGCGCCCGCTTTGTTGGCATCGGCGAGCCAGAATACCCACAGGCGTTGAAGCAAGTCGACGGTGCGCCGCCGCTGCTTGCCGTCAAAGGCAATCTCGCCGTCTCTTCGCAGCCTGGCGTCGGTATCGTCGGCTCCCGCAATGCCTCCATCAGCGGCGCCAAGTTCGCCGCCACTCGCCGCAACTCAGCCAGCATCTGCCTGATGAACGCGATGTTCTCTTGCGAGCCGGATCGTCCGGCATCTTTCTTTGCGAACTTGGCCGCCATGGGATAATCTCTGAGGAAAGAGAAACGCCGCCTTTCGGCTAGCCCGAACCACACTCCAAAAACGATACCTAAATTATCCTAAATTGCAATACATTCGCTATCTCGCATTGGTTGCATCGCGTTGTAATACGCAAAAATGAGGTCAGACCACTTGACCGAAACGATTTCCCTGTCCATGTCGAAGAGCCGGTTATCCTGGCACGGCAGGGATTCCATCTGCTTATCCACCGGCTTGGCACGTTTTTTTAGAGAATCATGATGAATGTTGTAGTGGTAGAATCGCCCGCCAAGGCAAAGACGATCAACAAGTATCTGGGCTCCGGATACAAGGTGCTCGCCTCCTTCGGCCATGTCCGCGATCTGCCTGCCAAGGACGGCTCGGTCCTTCCCGACCAGGATTTCGAGATGCTGTGGGAGGTCGACGGCGCGTCTGCCAAGCGACTGAAGGACATCGCCGACGCTGTGAAGTCATCCGACAGCCTATTCCTCGCAACCGACCCGGATCGCGAGGGTGAAGCGATTTCCTGGCACGTCCTCGACATGCTGAACAAGAAGCGCGTCCTGAACGGTAAGACCGTGAAGCGGGTCGTTTTCAATGCGATCACGAAGAAGGCCGTGCTCGACGCCATGGCCGACCCGCGCGACATCGACGTTCCGCTGGTTGATGCGTATCTCGCTCGCCGTGCCCTCGACTATCTCGTCGGTTTCAATCTGTCGCCGGTTCTCTGGCGCAAGCTCCCCGGCGCGCGTTCGGCCGGCCGCGTACAGTCAGTGGCGCTGCGCCTGGTCTGCGATCGCGAATCCGAAATCGAACGCTTCATCTCTGAAGAGTACTGGAACCTTTCGGCTCTCCTGAAAACGCCGCGAGGCGACGAGTTTGAAGCGAAACTGGTTGCGGCTGATGGCAGGCGGTTGCAGCCTCGCGCGATCGGAAACGGCGAAGAAGCCGGCAAGCTCAAAGCACTTCTGGAAGGCGCGACCTATGTTGTCGACACGGTCGAGGCGAAGCCGGTCAAGCGCAACCCGGGACCACCCTTCACAACCTCCACGCTGCAGCAGGCAGCGTCCTCGAAACTTGGCTTTTCGGCGTCGCGGACGATGCAGATCGCCCAGAAGCTCTACGAGGGTGTTGATATTGGTGGCGAAACAGTTGGTCTGATCACCTACATGCGTACGGACGGCGTCCAGATGGCGCCCGAAGCCATCGACGCGGCACGCAAGGCCATCGTCGATCAATTCGGCCAGCGTTACATGCCCGAGAAGGCGCGCTTCTATTCGACCAAGGCAAAGAACGCACAGGAAGCGCACGAAGCGATCCGCCCGACTGATTTCAATCGGTCGCCCGACCGCGTGCGGCAGTACCTGGATGCCGACCAGTTGAGGCTTTACGACCTCGTCTGGAAGCGGGGCATTGCGAGCCAGATGGCATCGGCTGAGATCGAACGCACGACGGCTGAAATCACCGCCGACAACAAAGGTGAGAAAGCTGGGCTGCGCGCTGTCGGCTCGGTGATCCGTTTCGACGGCTTCATCGCCGCCTATACCGACCAGAAGGAAGATGGCGAACAGAGCGACGACGGTGACGAGGATGGTCGCCTGCCCGAGATCAACGCTCGTGAGAACCTTGCGAAGCAGAAGATCAATTCGACTCAGCACTTCACTGAGCCGCCACCGCGCTACTCCGAGGCAACGCTGATCAAGAAGATGGAAGAGCTCGGCATCGGGCGTCCGTCGACTTACGCGGCGACGCTGGCGACCTTGCGTGACCGCGAATACGTCACCATCGACAAGCGCAAACTGATCCCGCAGGCCAAGGGCCGGCTGGTGACGGCCTTCCTCGAAAGCTTCTTCACCAAGTACGTCGAATACGATTTTACGGCAGATCTTGAAGAGAAGCTCGACCGGATCTCGGCCGGGGAGCTGAACTGGAAGCAGGTGCTGCGCGATTTCTGGAAGGACTTCTTCTCCCAGATCGAGGATACGAAGGAACTTCGTGTCACCAACGTCCTCGATTCGCTCAACGAGGCACTGGCGCCACTTGTATTCCCGAAACGAGAAGACGGCGGTGATCCGCGCATCTGTCAAGTTTGCGGCACCGGCAATCTTTCGCTGAAGCTTGGAAAATACGGCGCCTTCGTTGGCTGCTCGAACTATCCCGAATGCAACTATACCCGCCAGCTTTCGTCAGAAGGCGGTTCGGAGGCCGAAGGCGTTGCGCTGAACGAGCCTAAGAATCTCGGTTCCGATCCGGTGACTGGCGAAGAACTGACCCTGCGTTCAGGACGCTTCGGCCCCTACATCCAGCGTGGCGAAGGCAAGGAAGCCAAGCGTTCTTCCCTGCCGAAGGGCTGGAAGCCTGAGGACATCGATTACGAAAAGGCGATGGCGCTGATTTCGTTGCCACGCGACATCGGCAAGCACCCGGAAACCGGCAAGATGATTTCTTCCGGCATCGGCCGTTATGGGCCGTTCCTGCTGCATGATGGAGGCTACGCCAACCTTGAAAGCGTCGAAGACGTGTTCTCGATCGGCCTCAACCGCGCTGTCACCGTGATCGCCGAGAAGGCGAGCAAGGCGCCGGGTGGGCGGACGGCGGCGGCAGCTCTGAAAGAGCTCGGCGACCATCCCGACGGCGGCGCAATCACGGTTCGCGACGGCAAGTACGGCCCCTATGTGAACTGGGGCAAGGTCAATGCGACGCTGCCGAAGGGCACCGATCCGCAGGCCCTGACTGTCGAGGAAGCGCTGGCGCTGATCGCCGCCAAGGCGGGCAAGGCACCGGCTTCGAAGAGTAAGGCAAAACCGAAGGCGAAGGCCGCTGCGGCTGAAACCAAGACGACCAAGACCGCGGCCAAGCCGAAGACGGCGAAGGCCAAGGCGCCGGCAAAGACGAAAAAGAGCAAAGAGTGAGCAAAATCCCGCGGGAAAGAATGAAGGGCATGGGCAAGCGTTCCGGCAAGATTGGACGCGCCAGCCAACAACCCGCAGCCGAACCGCTGAACATCGCTCACGGAGCCCTGCCTTCCCGCGACGTGATCCTGCGCTTCATCGCCGATCATCCGCAGAAGGCCTCGAAGCGCGAACTCGCGAAGGCCTTTGGACTGAAAGGCGACAGCCGGGTCGAGCTGAAACACCTCCTGCGCGAACTGGAGCAGGAAGGCATGCTGCAGAAGACGCGCAAGTCGCTGATCCGGCCGGGCGCACTGCCGCCTGTCACCGTGCTCGACATCACGACGCGCGACAAGGATGGCGAACTGATCGGCCGCCCGGCGGAGTGGCCTGACGATCAGGGCGTTGCACCTGCTGTCGCTATTCGCCAGTCGACCTCGCCTGCCGGGCGCAACGGCAAGGGCAAGGCGCCGGTTGCCGGCATGGGCGATCGCATCCTGGCGAAGATCTTTCCGGCCGCCGACCGTGGTGGGCCGGCCTACACGGCGCGAATCATCAAGATTTTGGACAAGCGCCGCGGTGCGCTGCTCGGGGTCTTCAAGGATGCGCCGGGAGGAGCCGGCCGTCTGCTTCCGATCGACCGACGCGGCGAGGAAATGGTGATCGACCCTGACTACAAGGGCGAGGCCAAGGACGGCGATCTGGTCGAAGTCGAGGTCGCTCGCCTTGGGCGCTTCGGCCTGGCACGCGCCAAGGTCCTGTCGATTGTCGGTTCGGTCGCATCCGAGAAGGCGATCTCGATGATCGCCATCCATGCTCACGGAATCCCTTATATATTCCCGCCTGCTGTGGTCGCCGAAGCCGACGATGCCAAACCTGCGACGATGTCGCATCGCGAAGATTGGCGAGATGTCCCGCTGATCACCATCGACCCGGCGGATGCGAAAGACCATGACGACGCCGTCTATGCGGAGACTGACCCTTCGCCCGACAATCCGGACGGCGTTATCGTTACGGTCGCCATCGCCGACGTCTCCTATTACGTCCGCCCGAGCTCGCCACTCGACCGCGAAGCTCTGAAGCGCGGCAACTCGGTCTACTTCCCCGACCGGGTCGTGCCGATGCTGCCGGAGCGCATCTCGAACGATCTCTGCTCGCTGAGAGAAGGTCAGGACCGGCCGGCGCTTGCCGTTCGCATGGTGTTTTCGAAGGAAGGCCGCAAAATCGGCCACACCTTCCACCATGTCATGATGAAGAGCGCTGCAAAGCTCTCCTATCAGCAGGCGCAGGCGGCCATCGATGACAAGCCGGATGACAAGACGGGACCGCTTCTGGAACCAATCTTGAAGCCGTTGTGGAATGCCTACAGGATCATGACGCGCGGCCGCGAGCGCCGGCAGCCGCTTGAACTCGACATGCCGGAACGCAAGATCCTGCTGAAGCCTGACGGCACCGTGGATCGCGTCTTCGTGCCGCCGCGCCTCGATGCACACAAGCTGATCGAGGAAATGATGATCCAGGCCAACGTCTCGGCCGCCGAGACGCTGGAGAAGAAGCGGCAAGTCCTGATCTACCGTATCCATGACGGGCCGACGCTCGCCAAGCAGGAAGTGCTGCGCGAGTTCCTGGCAACGCTTGGCATATCGCTTGCCAAGGGCGGCAACATGCGCGCCAACAATTTCAACATGATCCTCGCCAAGGCAGACGACACGCCGCACCAGACGATGGTCAACGAGATGGTGCTGCGTTCTCAGAGCCAGGCGATCTACAGCCCCGAGAACATCGGTCATTTCGGCCTGAACCTCATGAAATACGCGCACTTCACCTCGCCCATCCGGCGCTATGCGGACCTGATCGTGCATCGGGCGCTGGTCGGTTCGCTCGGCTTCGGTGAAGGCGGGATCACGCCCGACGAAGAGGCCGCGCTCGACGACATCGCCGCCGAGATCTCAACCTTCGAGCGCCGCGCGATGGCGGCCGAGCGCGAAACGGTGGATCGCCTGATTGCGCATCATCTTGCCGGCCGCGTCGGCGAGGAATTCGAAGGACGCGTATCAGGTGTGACGAAATCGGGACTATTTGTCACTCTCCCGGACTATGGAGCAGACGGCTTCGTTCCTATATCTACGCTCGGAACGGACTACTTCATCTATGATGAGGCGCACCAGGCGCTGTCTGGCGAAAAGACCGGGCTCGGATATCGCCTCGGCGACAGTGTCACGGTCAAGCTTGCAGAAGCCATTCCGCTTGCCGGTGCGCTGCGCTTCGAGATGATCAGCGAAGGGCGAAAAATGCCCACAGCTGTACGTTCGTTCCACAAGGCGGGCCGGCGGGACGCAAGCCGGGCACGCAAGAAGGCCGGGACTAGGCCGCCAAGAGGGCGGCGATAGGCGTGTAGGGCGCCGCGAAAGGAAACGAACGATGACGACCACCTCGAGCGACCAGACGATCCGTTACGGAAGCAATGAGGAGGCGGAACGTCCGCTCGGCCGCTCTATCAAGCGCGGCATGATGAACACCTGCCCCGCATGCGGCAGCGGCAAACTCTTCAAAAGCTTCCTGAAGCCGGTGGACAATTGTGCCGCCTGTGGCGAGGCCATGTACCATCATCGCTCGGACGACCTACCGCCTTACCTTGCAATCGTGGTGATCGGCCATGTCATCATCGGCGGCTACATGGCAACGGATCTTGTTTGGCCAATGCCCCTCTGGCTGACCTTCGCGATCTGGACACCCATCACATTGATTGCCACGCTTTTGATCATCCAGCCGATCAAGGGCGGTGTCATCGGTCTGCAATGGGCGTTGAAGATGCACGGCTTCGGTGGACAAACCGACGATCATGACGCCTACGAGATACCGGGCCGCAAGCGCTAGGACATTTCTGCCTTCACCTTGACGACACAATTGACGTGTAGTGGCAGCCCCAACGGCGCTGCGGTTCCGCGGGGCGAAACCTCATGTGTATTCGGTAAGCTTCTTTGACTATACGACTTCAAGATCATCCAGGTTATTGCCGCCAGCGCATTTCATCTTGTAAAGCACAGCCGTCACTTGGATTTGGTACGCCTGTGCCTTTCTATGGTGCGTCGCGGTGAGCGATTCTGTGCAGCAGGTCTCTAAGGATGCGTATATGTCTCAGCCGCGAACCGGCACAACACCAGGCGATGTCGAAGAAATTCACTGGCCTTCACTGGTGGCAGCCATTTCGTCCATCTCCGCTGTCGGCATAGCAATCGGCCTGGGACTCCCGCTTCTCAGCATCATTCTCGAAAAGCGCGGCATTCCATCGACACTGATCGGACTGAATACGGCGATGGCCGGAGTTGCCGCCATGGCGGCTGCGCCGATCACCACGAAACTGGCGCACAAATATGGCGTCGCCCCGACGATGATCTGGGCCGTCGTGATTTCAGCGATCAGCGCACTCGGCTTCTACTATGCCCAGGACTTCTGGATGTGGTTTCCGCTGCGGTTCGCTTTTCACGGCGCGACGACGACGCTGTTCATCCTATCGGAATTCTGGATCAATGCCGCCTCGCCGCCCTCCAAGCGCGGCTTCGTGCTCGGCATCTATGCAACCGTCCTTTCGCTCGGTTTTGCAGGCGGGCCGCTGCTCTTTTCGATTCTCGGCAGCGAGGGCGTGCTTCCATTCGCGGTCGGCGCTGGTGCCGTCTTGTTGGCCGCCATTCCCATCTACATCGCACGCTACGAAAGCCCGGTTCTCGAGGAGAAGCCTGAACTTCATTTCATGCGCTACGTCTTCCTTGTGCCCACCGCAACGGCCGCCGTCTTCATTTTCGGGGCCGTCGAAGCCGGCGGTTTGGCACTGTTCCCGATCTATGCGGTGCGCGCCTCCTTTACGGAATCTCAGGCCGCGCTGCTGCTGACGGTGATGGGAATCGGCAACGTGATCTTCCAGATCCCGGTTGGGCTGCTCTCGGACCGCATGAAGGACAAGCGCCCGCTGCTGGCCGCGATGGCCTTCATGGGCCTGATAGGCTCCCTGATGCTGCCGGTTCTCGTGCACAGCTGGATTCTGATGGCGACCGTACTTCTGTTCTGGGGCGGCTGTGTCGCGGGCCTTTATACGGTGGGACTCAGTCACCTCGGCTCTCGCCTGACCGGCTCGGACCTCGCAGCAGCCAATGCGGCCTTTGTATTCTGTTACGCGGTTGGCACTGTGGCCGGGCCGCAGGTTATCGGCGCCGCCATCGACGTTGCCGGCAACAATGGTTTTGCCTGGGCGATCGCCGGATTCTTCGGGCTTTATGCCCTGCTTTCCTCGATCAGGCTGCTTTTCCTCCGAAAGCGGGCTTGACTTTTCGGGCGGGATTCGTAGTTTCGCGCCAGAATTTGCCGTGGAGCCTATCCGGCCTGCCACGGCTTTCATTTTATTAAAGGCAGGACGACCATGGCCAAGGCTACCACAATCAAGATCAAGCTGCTGTCGACGGCCGACACCGGTTTCTTCTACGTCACGACGAAGAACAGCCGTACGATGACCGACAAGATGACGAAGACCAAGTACGACCCGATTGCTAAGAAGCACGTCGAGTTTAAGGAAACCAAGATCAAGTAATCGCTTGATCTGACGTTTTTCGAAGAGGCGCGCGCCCATGGGCTGCGCGCCTTTTTGTTTGCCGGCTCTGCCGTCTGGTCTCAGGCCTGAAAACAGAAACGCCGTCCTTCCTAGAATGCGGAAAGGACGGCGTTTTCCTGAAAGGGGGTCGACCAGCAAGCAACGCGGCACGAGGAACCGCTTATTGTTGCAAACCAGCCGACCGACCCCACGACCCAGGAGATGCGGCGGACCTGAGCATCATGGGGTACCTCGGACTCCTCACGGGAGTACTTATCTCTTATGGCCGATAATTTGCTCGAAAATGAAAGAAAATCAACAAATTCTTAATGGTTAGATTTCTGGGCTTGATTTCATGGTTAAAAGTACGGCTTTGGGACAGTTTTTAAAGCTTGGAATCGCGTACTTTTGCAAGAAGAGCGCCTAATGGGCAAAGAAGGCCGAAACTATAGCCCAATAGTATTAGCTTCCGCCGATGCGGGCCAAAGCTTGTCCATTCGCAGCTACTTGCGAAATGCCGGCTAAATCCGATTGATCCTCACATTTGTCCCATCAACCGCGCGGCATCTGCCTAGCATGATATCGAGAGCGAGCAAACCTTCGGAGGGAAATGCCGGCTTTGCAACTGCAATTACTTCGTTGCCGTGCCGTCCGCCCTTAATTAGCAAGTTGTGGATGACCTGAAATGCCTCATAGAAGCATTGCTCAAGCGGCGGCGACCACGCGATTACGGCCACCCGTTTTTGCCTCGTAAAGCGCTAGGTCCGCCTGCTTCATCAACTGCCCTGGAGTGAGGATGGAGGAGATCCGCGACGAAATGCCGAAGGACGCCGTGACGTTCAGTTCCTGCCCCGTTGACTTCAGCAGGAACGGTACCGTCTCGACCACCGAGCGCAGTCGCTCCGCGACGGCTGCCGCCACTTCGGGCGAGGTATCCGGCATAACCACTACGAATTCCTCGCCGCCGTATCGGCAGGCCAGATCGGCACCACGGACGGTGGAGCGGATGCGCCTTGCAAACTCCCGCAGCACATCATCCCCCGCATCATGGCCATAGGTGTCGTTGACCTGCTTGAAGCGATCGATATCGGTGATCAGCACCGATAGCGGACGACCTCGCGCCATCGAGCGATTGAAGAGCGTGCTGAGGTGATTATCCAGGTAGCGGCGGTTGCTGAGCCCGGTCAGCGGATCGGTCACGGCAAGCTCGATCGTTTGCTTCACGCTCGCGCGCAGGCGATCATTGTAACGCTTGCGGCGCATCTGCGTCAGGCTGCGCGCCACCAGCTCATTGGGATCGACCGGCCGGACGATATAGTCGTTGACGCCGAGTTCCAGGGCCCGGATCACCATGTCGTCGTCGCCCTGCTCGGTGATGATCAGGATCGGTAGAAAGCGCGTGCGCTCGAGCGAACGAAGCTGCGAGCACAGGCGCAGCGGATCGTAGTTGTCGAAATTGGCGTTGACGATAACCAGTTCAAAGGGGGTTTCCGACGCTTCGAAGAGTGCCGCCTGCGGATCCGAGATTGCCGAGACATCGGCGATGGGCTTCAGCGCCTTGATGATGCGTTCCTGCGAATTGGCGCGTCCGTCGACCAGCAGCACCTGGCCCGATTCGTCGCCCCGCCCCTCGCCGGTTCGCAGCAGTTCATCGATCCCCATGGTCTGCGCTGTTTCGGCGCGAATGCGCAATTCGTCGCTGAGCGTCTTCAGCCGCAACAGGCTCTTCACCCGGGAAATCAGCTGAAGGTCATTGACCGGTTTGGTGAGAAAATCGTCTGCGCCGGCTTTCAGACCACGCACGCGATCGGCCGACTGATCCAAGGCCGTCACCATGACGACAGGTATGTGCGAGGTCTTGGGATTGGCCTTCAGGCGCTCGCAGACCTCGAAGCCGTCCATCCCCGGCATCATGATATCAAGAAGGACAAGATCGACCTGGTTGCGCTCGCATATTGCGAGGGCCTGATAGCCGTCGCCGGCGGTCAAGACATCGAAATACTCCGCGACTAGCCGCGCCTCGAGCAACTTGACGTTGGCCGGAATGTCATCAACCACGAGAATGCGCGCAGTCATAGGCTTCTTTCCGATGCGTCAGGCATCGCCCAAATAGGTCTTGATCGTCTCAATGAATTTAGGAACGGAAATGGGTTTGGAGACATAGGCCTCGCAGCCGCCCTGGCGTATGCGTTCCTCGTCACCTTTCATGGCAAATGCTGTAACGGCGATAACAGGAATGACGTGCAGGTCGTCGTCTTCCTTAAGCCATTTAGTAACCTCGAGACCAGAAACCTCGGGGAGTTGGATATCCATCAAAATCAGATCGGGCCGGTATTTGCGCGCGAGGTCGAGCGCTTCCATGCCGTTTCGGGTCTGAATCGTCGTGTAGCCGGACGCCTCGATGAGGTCGCGAAAGAGCTTCATGTTGAGCTCGTTATCTTCTACAATCATCACCTGCTTGGGCATGACACGCGTCCTACGTCCGTTCCGGTACCGCTTCCCCGCATGAAGAAGACTTCTGCGATGGCATGGTTCCATAGAACCGATGGCGGCACACTATCGCTATTTGGTTGAAAAATAGGTAACTTACCCAGAAAAATGCAAAGCAACTTCAAGACTTCGAAACAACTCGCGGCCGATCCGCAGCAGACTGCGATCTCCGTTCTTGCCTGGCTTGCCAACGATCCGGATCTGTTCGGTCGTTTTCTCGCATTGACCGGTGTTGAACCGGCCCAGGTGCGCCACGTGGTCAGCGATCCCGGCTTCCTTTCCGGCATGATGGATTTCGTCATGCAGCACGAGCCGACGGCGATGGCCTTCTGCCAAGCGACCGGCACCGCGCCCGACGCATTGAATGCGGCATGGCTGCACTTTTCGCCGCCGGGACTTGGCTCGGGAGAATTTTGAGCATGGATATTGCTACCAACGTCAGCCAGGTGCGCCTCGGCGACCGGCCTTTGGTTGTCTGCGACATCGACGAAGTGGTTCTCGAGTTCCTCACTCCCTTCACCGCTTTCCTGCGCTCGCACAGCTACGACCTCCTGCCGCGGTCGTTCCGCCTCTACGGTAATATCGTCTCTCTGCTTGACGGCAGCGAGCTGGATAGGGACGCCGTCGATTCGTTCGAGGAAATGTTCTTCGCGAACCAGCACCTCTGGCAGAAACCGGCGGAAAAAGCCGTTGAAACACTGCAGTCGCTTTCGGCCGACGCCGACATCGTCTTCCTGACCGCGATGCCACCTCGGCACCACGGTATCCGGCGCGAATTTCTCAATCAGCTCGACCTCTCGTTCGACCTGATCGCCACCGAAGAGCTCAAGGGGCCCGTCGTCGCAAGGCTGCATGATGGCCGAAGCCTGCCAGTCGCCTTCATCGATGATATGCAACGCAATCTCCTTTCCGTTGCCGATCATGTGCCTAAGTGCTTGCTCCTGACCATGATGGCCAACGCGGATTTCAAGCCGTTCGCGCCACCGCCCGTTGGAAGCATCGTCGCCGCCGCCGGCTGGGACCATGCCGCAGAATTGCTGAGGGCGCATTTCTCGGCAGAGGTCTCAAGGGCTCAAGTCCAGCCGCATGAGCGGTCGGCCATCCTTTCGTCTGGCCACGGTTTCAAATCCAGCCGCATCGAAGATCGCGGTTGATCCAATACAGAGCGTCACCGACTTCGATTGCTTGACGTGGTCAATCGGACAGCCCTCGAGGTAGCGGGCACCGTGGCGCCGCGCATGGTCGATCGCACCGGCAAGCAGTTGATGGCTGAGCCCCTGCCCCCGCAAATGCGATGTCAGGAAGAAACAACTCACCGCCCAGAACGACGGATCGTGCGCATCACCCTCTTCCATCGGTCGGGACACCGTCCGCGACGAGTTGAATTGCGGTACGTCGTGCCTTGGCCCGACCTGAACCCAGGCGACCGGTTCCTCATCGGCATAGGCCAGAATACCTGGCGGCGGCCCGACAGCGATCCTGCCAAGCATGTGCGATTTTCGCTCGTCCGGCCTCATCTTCGTCCGCACGGCATGAGGCAAGCGAAGCGCGACACACCAGCAATCATAAAACGCCCCGCGGGGACCGAAGAGCCGTTCGAAGTCACCCCACCGGTCTGCTGTCACCGGCTCGAAACGGAGATCGATATCCAATGCAAACCTCCCAGCCTCTCTTGAGACTCGAAAGTTTAGAGGCTAATGTTGCGATGTTCAATCTTTGTTCTCATCATGACACTTGCCTACGCCAAGACACCCGGCTTCTGTCGCGACTGCCTTGCCGAGCAGAAGGCCGAAACGCGCCGTTGTGTGGCGTGCGGAAGCCCTCGCCTTGTGCGGCACAAGGAGCTATACGACCTGACGCTGGCGCATATCGATTGCGACGCCTTCTATGCAGCGATCGAGAAGCGTGACAATCCCGAGCTTGCCGACAAGCCCGTCATCATCGGCGGCGGCAAGCGCGGGGTGGTCTCGACCGCCTGCTATATTGCGCGGATCCACGGCGTTCGTTCTGCAATGCCGATGTTCAAGGCTCTGGAGGCCTGCCCCCAGGCAGTTGTCATCCGGCCCGACATGGAAAAATACGTGAAGGTCGGACGCGAGGTCCGCACCTTAATGCAGGAACTGACCCCGCTCGTTCAGCCGCTTTCGATCGACGAGGCGTTTCTGGAACTCGGCGGCACCGAGCGGCTGCATCACGATCCGCCCGCGCGCACGCTTGCCAAGTTCGTCCAGCGTATCGAGAAGGAGATCGGCATAACCATCTCCGTTGGCCTCTCCTACTGCAAGTTTCTCGCCAAAGTCGCGTCCGACCTTCAGAAACCTCGCGGCTTCTCGGTCATTGGCCGCGAGGAAGCGGTTTCGTTCCTGGCGCCGCGGCCGGTGACAACGATCTGGGGCGTCGGCAAGGCGTTTGCAGCCACGCTGGAGGCCGATGGCATCCGGACGATTGGCCAGTTGCAGACGATGGAGGAAAATGACCTGATGCGCCGATATGGCAGCATCGGGCAGCGGCTCGCGCGTCTTTCTCGCGGCATCGACGACCGCGAAGTGCATCTGAACGACGCGGCGAAGAGCGTCTCGTCCGAAACGACCTTCTTCGACGATATATCCCGCCATGACGAGCTCGTTCCGATCCTCCGCAGTCTTTCGGAAAAGGTCTCCTGGCGGCTGAAGAAAGATGATATCGCCGGCCAGACCGTGGTTCTCAAAATGAAGACGGCGGACTTCAAGCTGCGCACCCGCAATCGCAAGCTCGAAGACCCGACCCAGCTTGCCGACCGCATCTTCCGTACCGGGCTGGACCTGCTGGGGAAGGAAACGGACGGCACGAAGTTTCGCCTCATCGGGATCGGCGTCACCGACCTTTGCGACCCCGCGCGCGCAGATCCGCCCGACCTTATCGATGAGCAATCGGGTCGTAGGGCCGCAGCCGAAGCGGCAATGGACAAGTTGCGCGACAAGTTCGGCAAAGGCACCGTCCAGACCGGATATACGTTTGGCGGCAAGCGCGATCACTAATACGTGAGGCTGCCTCAGGCTTCCTTATATCAAGTTTTCCTTAAGCTTCACCGACTAGGCTTCGGCTTCAAGTATTGCGTATCGGTTGAGTCATATGTTGTCGCGTCTCGTTTTTGGCCTCGGCTTGCTGTCGGCCACCGCGCTCGCGCATCCCGCTCTCGCGGCGGATGCACGCACGCTGCAGATCTTCGTATCGAAGGATGCGCAGTCGCTCACGCTCTACGACGGTACAGAGGTCGTGGCTACCTCGAAGGTTTCTACGGGGAAGCCGGGCCATACGACGCCGAGCGGCATCTTTTCCGTCATCGAAAAGCAGAGATATCACGAATCCAACATCTATTCGGCTGCGCCGATGCCGTTCATGCAGCGGCTGACCTGGTCTGGCATCGCGCTTCACGAGTCGAATTCCGTGCCGCGCTACCCAGCATCGCATGGCTGCGTCCGGATGCCGGCAGCCTTCGCCAAGCAGCTCTACAAGATGACGGCGATGGGCGTTCCGGTTGTCATTACCGACGCGGAAGTAACGCCGGAACCGATCGATCACCCAACCCTCTTCCGGCCGGATATGCCGGAGCCGCCAGCACTGCTTTCCGACGCTTCGCTGAGGCCGACGATCGGGCAGGCTCCGGTTCAGGTCGCCATGAACGACGTCGCGCCACCGTCTGCACAAATGCCGGCGGCGACGGCTCCCGCGAACGACACACCGATCCGTATTCTCATTACGCGCCGCAGTCTGCGCGAGGAGATCATCGACCTTCAGACATATCTCAACGAGCTCGGATTTGCCGCGGGTGAACCGGATGGCCTCCTCGGGTCGGCAACGCTTCAGGCAATCAGTCATTTCAAGTTGCAGCATCCAGTCGAGCCGACCAGCGACAAGTCACCGGCAAGTGACGCGCTCGTTAAGGCGGTCTATGCCGCGGCGGGCAAGGGAGCGCCGCCGAACGGCGTCATCATGGTTCGCCAAGGCTTCCAGCCGGTTCTTGAAGCGCCGATCTCGATCGAGAACCCGGGTCTTGCCCTCGGCACTCATTTCTTCTCTGTCCACAACGTCGATTTCGAAACCGGCTCGGCGGACTGGATGGGGGCGACGCTTCCCAACACACTCGCCCGCGCGACCATGAACCGGCTCGGCATTAGCAGCCTGGAAAGCTCGATCATATCAGGCACGCCGATCGCCAATGCTCTGAGCCGTATCGATATTCCTGAGGAGGCGCGGCGGAAGATCGACGCCATGCTGACCACCGGCTCGACGTTGACAATCTCAGACACCGGCATCGGTCCCGAGACCGGCGAAGGAACCGACTTCATCACCCTTACAAGGGGCTGACGTCAGACGAGCTCGACGTCGATGACGCCGGGCGCCGCACGCAGTGCGGCAGCAATCTCAGGCGTGATGCGATATTTCTGCGGAAGCTCGACTTCCACCTCGCGCTTGCCTTCCTCCTTGATTACGATGAAGGAGACTAGGCCATCGCCCTTGGCATTGAGGTGTGCCGCGACGGCACGAAGCGGCCCGGAATCGCGCACGTAGACGCGCAGGGCCTTCTGCATCTGCAGAGACTTCTCCTCAAGCGATTGTATCGTCTGCAAGCGAAGGCCGATGCCTTCCGGCCGTTCCTCCCCCGTTGCCGTAATGACGAAGGACTTCCCGGGCTCCAACACATCACGATACTGGTTCAACATCTCGGAGAATAGGACGGCTTCGAACTGCCCAGAGGAGTCGGAGAACACGATGATGCCCATCTTGTTGCCGGTCCTGGTCTTGCGCTCCTGCTTGGAAATGACGGTGCCCGCAAGGCGGCCGTTGCTCGCTCCCTGCTTCACTGCGGCCGAAAACTCCGCAAAGGTCTGAACGCGCATCTTCTGCAGAATGCTCTGGTAGCTATCGAGCGGATGCGCCGTCAGATAGAAGCCAAGGACCTGAAACTCCTTGAGCAGCTTCTCCGAGGCCAGCCACGGCGAAAACGGCGGCAGCGAGATTTTCTCAGGCTCTGACGAAAGGGCGCTGCCGAAGATATCCGATTGGCCGCTCAGCTTGTTTTCCTGCGCACGCTGGGCGTAGCCCATGATGCGGTCGAGGCCGCCCGCCAGTTGCGCGCGGTCGAGCCCGAAGCAATCGAAAGCACCGGCGAAAATCAGGCTTTCCAGCACGCGGCGATTCACCTGTCGCGGATCAATGCGCAGGCAGAAATCCTCAAGGCTCGCGAATGGGGTGCCACCGCGGACCTCCACGATATGATCGACAGCCGATTCGCCGACCCCCTTCAGCGCCGCCAGCGCGTAGTAGATCCTGTTGTCGCCGGTCTCGAAATGGCGGAACGAGGTCTGTACCGAAGGAGGGATTACCTCGATGTCGAGACGCTTGGCGTCCTGGCGGAAGTCGTTGACCTTTTCGGTGTTCGACATATCGAGCGTCATCGACGCGGCGAGGAACTCGACCGGATAATGCGCCTTCATATAGGCGGTCTGGTAGGAAACGATCGCGTAAGCGGCGGCGTGAGACTTGTTGAAACCGTAGTTGGCGAACTTGGCGAGCAGGTCGAAGATCACATCGGCTTGCGGCTTATTCACGCCGTTCTTGACGGCGCCATCGACGAAGCGCTCGCGCTGCTGGTCCATCTCCGCCTTGATCTTCTTACCCATGGCGCGACGCAGAAGGTCGGCTTCACCGAGCGAGTAGCCCGACAGGACCTGGGCGATCTGCATCACCTGCTCCTGGTAGACGATAACCCCCTGCGTTTCCTTCAGCAGGTAGTCGATCGTCGGATGGATCGACTCGATCTCTTCCTCGCCGTGCTTGCGGGCATTGTAGACCGGGATGTTTTCCATCGGGCCCGGGCGATAAAGCGCCACGAGTGCGATGATGTCCTCGATGCAGTCCGGCTTCATGCCGATCAGCGCCTTGCGCATGCCCGCACTTTCAACCTGGAACACGCCGACCGTTTCGCCGCGCGAGAGCATCTCGTAGGTCAGCTTATCGTCCAGCGGGATCGAGGCAAGATCGACCTTGATGCCACGCTTGGCGACGAAATCGACGGCGACCTTCAACGTGGTCAGCGTCTTCAGCCCGAGGAAGTCGAACTTGACGAGTCCGGCCTGCTCGACCCACTTCATGTTGAACTGGGTGACAGGCATGTCGGAACGCGGATCGCGGTACATCGGCACGAGCTTCGACAGCGGGCGGTCGCCGATGACGATACCGGCAGCGTGGGTCGATGCGTGGCGGTAGAGACCTTCAATTTTCTGGGCGATATCGAGCAGGCGGGCGACGACCGGCTCCTTGTCGGCTTCCTCCTGCAGCTTCGGCTCTTCCTCGATCGCCTTCGACAGCGGCGTCGGGTTGGCCGGGTTGTTCGGCACCAGCTTACAGATCTTGTCGACCTGACCGTAGGGCATCTCCAGCACACGGCCGACGTCGCGCAGTGCTGCGCGGGCCTGCAGCGAACCGAAGGTGATGATCTGCGCGACCTGTTCGCGGCCGTACTTGCGCTGCACATAACGGATCACCTCTTCGCGGCGGTCCTGGCAGAAGTCGATATCGAAGTCCGGCATCGAGACGCGTTCCGGGTTGAGGAAGCGTTCGAAGAGCAGCGAGAAACGCAGCGGATCAACGTCAGTGATGGTCAGCGCGTAGGCGACGAGCGAGCCCGCACCCGAGCCACGGCCCGGGCCGACGGGGATGTCATGCTGCTTTGCCCATTTGATGAAGTCCGAAACGATGAGGAAGTAGCCCGGGAATTTCATGCGCTCGATGACGCTAAGTTCGAATTCCAGGCGTTCGCGGTAGTCCTTCTCGTCATAGCCGGGCGACATGCCGAGTGTGGCCAGGCGACTATCCAGCCCCTCCACGGCTTGACGACGCAGTTCGAGCGCCTCTTCGCGTTCCGCTTCCTCGGGATCGGCCGTCGCGCCGGTGAAGCGCGGCAAGATCGGCTTGCGCGTCTTCAGGATGAACGAGCAGCGCCGCGCGATCTCGACGGTGTTTTCCAAGGCCTCCGGCAGGTCCGCGAACAGCTTGGCCATTTCGGCGCGGCTCTTCAGGTAGTGATCGGGTGTCAGGCGGAACCGGGTATCATCCGAGACAATGGCGTTGTGCGCGACGGCCATCAGGGCGTCATGCGCATCATAGTCGTCACGGGTCGGGAAAAAGGCTTCGTTGGTGGCGACCAACGGCAGGTCGTGCTCATAAGCAAGGCCAATGAGTTTCTGCTCATGGCGCTTGTCATAAGTGCCGTGCCGCTGCAGCTCCACATAGAGCCGGTCCCCGAAATGGCGCTTCAGCAGCAGGAGGCGTGCTTCCGCCTGGGCGGCATGCCCGTCCTTCAGTGCCATGTCGATCGGTCCCGTCAAGGCGCCGGTCAAAGCGATCAGGCCGTCGGTGCCGGTCTCCTCGAGCCAGGAGGCCCGAATGTGGATCGATTGACCGTTGCCCTCGCCGCCGAGATAGGCGCGGCTGACAACATCCACCAGCCGCTCGTAACCAGCATCGGTGGCCGCCAGGAGCACCAGCGACGGCAGCTTGACGAGCGCCTGCTGGCCGCCGCGCCGTTCCGTCTCCAGGCCGTCTTCCATGTCAATCGAGACCTGGCAGCCGATGATCGGCTGAAGGCCCTCCTCCATCGCCTTCTGTGAGAATTCGAGGGCGACGAACAGGTTGTTGGTGTCGGTGATCGCTATGGCCGGCTGGCTGTCCCCCGACGCCTTGTGGAGGATTTTCTTAAGCGGCAGCGCACCTTCAAGGAGCGAATAGGCCGAGTGGACCCGAAGGTGAACGAAGCCCGGCGTACCACCGATGAAACCGCCTTCCGCGTCTTTCTCCGCACCCGCCATGACATGCCTTCCGATCACCTGAATCAATCAGGTCTATTCTCAGCATTGAGGGGTTGATGTCCAGACAAGGGCTGCGCTCGGACCGCATGGCAGCCATGCGGTCCCCGGAATTCTTACATTGCCATGCAGATAAGCGAGAAGCTGGCAACGAACATTGCGATGGAGGTGAATGCTGCGATATCACGGATCAAGTCAGTCATTTGGCTCTCCTGTTCTCTTATGTTTCCAATTTGTTCCGCTATTGTTCTATTGTCAACAGGATTCTTTTCCGTTTTGCTGGCCGCATGACGATGGGAGAAAAGCATGTTTAAGTTTGTATTAATTGCTGGATTGGCTCTATCGGCGGCGTTTACCGCTCAAGCCGAGCAAATCGATCCTACACGGATCGTCGACGCGGCGACGGGGGATTGGGATGGCGATGGGCGTGCGGACCTCGCGCTGCTGGTTGCTCCCGAGGAGAGCGCCAGCGATGATCAAATCGGCATCTACCTCTATCTTCGTGACAGCGACCACGAACTTCTGCGGCTTTCGCTGGCCGCACCAAACAAGATCTGGGGCAGCACCAATGCTGACGGCGTCTTCGGACAGGAACCGTCGTTGAAAGCCGTCGGCAAATCCTCCATCGCCATACACTCACAGAACAGCACCATCGGGCGCGATCGCTGGGACCAGACGCTGACAGTGGCCTATCGGAACAAGCAGTTCGTCGTTGCCGGCTATACCTACAACCACTACGACACGCTCGACCCCAATTCCGCCGGCTCCTGCGACTACAATGCACTGACGGGCAAGCTGCAGAAGGATGGCAAGGACGTCAAAGCCGAGCCACATGTCCTCCCGATCGCTGAATGGAACGACGACACCGGACAAACGATCTGCGGACAGTGAGGTTTGTTCTTCGTTTGTTCTTTACAATTTGATACCGTTGTTGAGGCGCCGTCGAGCGGAGGAACGCTATGGATATTGTCGCATTGAACAGTTTCATCGTGGAGGCGAAGGCCAATACCTATGTCGGTGGCGGAAGCCCTGCACCCGCCTGCCGGACGGGATCGCGGGACATCGGTTATCAGCGCGGCACCTGGCGCTATCTCGACAGTTATTTCGGCGGCACTGATTTCGCCGGGCAAGAAGTGGTCTGGCTGGAGAGCGAACCGGTCTGGGCGATGAACTACTTCGGACGCATCATCGAGCATTCGCGCTGATCGACGGAGAGCGGGCGGGGACGGTGATTAAAGCTGCACTGTCAAAAATGTATGCCGAATATCGGCGCTTCCTCGGCGGCATGGAATTCGAGCACACCTTCGGTTTCTATGCCGATCAAAGCATAGGCGACTGCAGCCATTTCAGCGGTCGTGAAGTGATCGTCGTGAACGAGCGTAGAGCCTACGAATTGGACTACCGTGGCGGTCTCATCCACCCCTGATCAGAAATCCACGACCTTGCCGTCGGCGATCGTCACGCGGCGGTCCATGCGCCCGGCGAGTTCGTGATTGTGGGTCGCGATCAGCGCCGCCAGGCCTGATTGGCGCACCAGCGCTTCAAGCGCGTCAAAGACATAGCTTGCCGTTTCAGGATCAAGGTTGCCAGTCGGCTCGTCCGCCAGCAACAGGCTGGGCGCATTCGCGACGGCACGCGCAATCGCCACACGCTGCTGTTCGCCACCGGAAAGCTCTCCGGGGCGATGCGCGCCGCGGTGGCCGATGCGCATATAGTCGAGCAACTGACCAGCCCGCTCCTTCGCTTCCTTGCGCGGGAGACCGGCGATCATCTGCGGCATCATGATGTTCTCCATCGCAGAGAATTCCGGCAGCAGGTGATGAAACTGGTAGACGAAGCCGATTTCGCTGCGGCGAATCGCGGTGCGCTTATCGTCCGGCAAGCCGTCGCAGGCCTTTCCGTTGATGATCACCTCGCCGCCATCGGGGTGCTCAAGCAGGCCGGCAATATGTAGAAGCGTCGACTTGCCTGTGCCTGACGGCGCGACGAGGGCTACGATTTCGCCGCTGTTCAGAATGAAGTCCGCACCCTTGAGGATCGAGAGCAGCGTCTCGCCCTGGCCGTAGTGGCGCTCGACACCGGAAAGCTTGAGAACGGTATTCCGCTTCATGAAGAGAGCATTCCTTATTCGTAGCGCAGGGCCTGCACGGGATCGAGCTTGGAGGCTCGCCATGCCGGGAAGATGGTGGCGAGGAAGGACAGGGTCAGCGCCATGATCACAACGGAAAGCGTCTCTCTCATACTCATTTCCGCAGGCAGTTGGCTGAGGAAGTAGAGTTGCGGGTCGAACAGCACCGTGCCGGAGACCCAGGAAAAGAACTCGCGGATTTTCTCGATATTGATACAGACAACGACGCCGAGCAGGACACCGGCTATCGTGCCGACGACACCGATCGCCGCACCCGTCATGAAGAAGATGCGCATGATCGCGCCAGAGCTCGCGCCCATCGTTCGCAGGATCGCGATGTCGCTGCCCTTGTCCTTCACCAGCATGATGAGGCCGGAAATGATGTTCAGCGCCGCAACGAGGACGATGAGCGTCAAGATCATGAACATCACGTTCCGCTCAACCTCGAGCGCCGAGAAGAAGGTCTGGTTGCGTTGGCGCCAGTCGGTAATCGCGATTTGGCGGCCGGCCGCGGCCTCGACCTTCGGCCGCATATTGTCAATGTCGTCAGGATTATCGACGAAAAGCTCGATGGATTGGACCAGGCCCTCGGCATTGAAATAGAGCTGCGCTTCCTCAAGCGGCATGTAGATGATCGTCGCGTCGTATTCCGACATGCCGATCTCGAAAATGCCGGAGACCTTGTAGGACTTCACCCGCGGATTGACGCCCATCGGTGTGACGTCACCTTCCGGTGATATCAGCGTAATGTTGTCGCCTGCCTGGAGGCCGAGTTGGGCAGCCATGCCCGAACCGATCAACACGCCCTGCCCGGCGGCAAAACCGACCAGATCACCGGACTTGATATTACCGGAGACGGTCTTCACTTTTTCCAGGTCTTCAGGTCGGATGCCGCGTACCAGCGCGCCCGTGCCCGCACCGCCCTGACCTGAGGCCAATGTCTGGCCCTCGACCAGCGGCAGCGCAATCTTAATGCCCGGCACGCCGGCAAGCTTGTCGGTCAACGCCGGATAGTCCGTGAACGGAGTATCGACGGGCTGAACGATCATGTGACCGTTGATGCCGAGAATGCGGGAGATCAACTCCGTGCGGAAGCCGTTCATGACAGCCATGACGATGATCAGCGTCGCAACGCCAAGCATGATGCCGATGAAGGAGAAACCGGCGATCACCGAAATGAACGCCTCCTTGCGGCGGGCGCGCAGATAGCGCCACGCCACAAGCCGTTCGAAGGCGGAAAATGGCCGGCTGGCCGGCGCCGAGCCGGATTTAGAACCCTGCTGGCTCACCGCTACATCTGCCATCCTGCCTCCCGCCTTCTTAGCCCAAGAGCTTGTTGATCGCCGCGTCGATGGTCATCGTTTCGCGGGCGCCCGTTTTGCGGTCCTTCACTTCGACTTCGCCGCTCGCGACCGCACGCGGGCCGGCAATGATCTGCAGCGGAACACCGATCAGGTCGGCGGTCGCAAATTTCGTTCCGGCGCGATCGTCCGTATCATCGTAGAGGACGTCCTTGCCGGCATTCGAGAGCGCCGCATAGATCTTCTCGCAGGCTGCATCGCACGCCGCATCACCGGCCTTCATGTTGATCACGACCGCATCAAACGGCGCTACCGACGCCGGCCAGATGATTCCGTTCTCATCATGCGATGCTTCGATGATGGCGGGAACAAGGCGGGTCGGGCCAATCCCGTAGGAACCCATGTGGACCGTATGTTCCTTGCCATCAGGACCCTGCACCTTCGCGCCCATCGGCTCGGAATACTTCGTGCCGAAGTAGAAGATATGACCCACTTCAATGCCACGCGCGGAGAGACGGTCGCCTTCCGGAACCGCGTTGAACGCCGCTTCGTCGTGCATCTCCGATGTGGCGGCATAAAGCGACGTCCACTTGTCGAAAACAGCCTTCAGGCCCTCGACGCTGTCGAAGTCGGTGCCTTCAGCCGGGATATCGAAGTTCACGAAGTCCTTGTGGCAGAACACTTCGGATTCGCCGGTGTCGGCCAGGATGATGAATTCGTGGCTGAGATTGCCACCGATCGGACCAGTGTCTGCACGCATCGGGATCGCACGCAGGCCGAGGCGATCGAACGTCCGCAGATAGGCGGTGAACATCTTGTTGTAGGAATGCTCCGCACCTTCGCGCGTCAGATCGAAGGAATAGGCGTCCTTCATCATGAATTCACGCGAGCGCATGGTACCGAAGCGCGGGCGGATCTCGTCGCGGAACTTCAGCTGGATGTGATACAGGTTGAGCGGCAGGCTCTTGTAGGACTTCACGTAGGACCGGAAGATATCCGTGACCATTTCCTCGTTCGTCGGGCCGTACAGCATCGGGCGATCCTGGCGGTCCGTGATGCGCAGCATCTCCTTGCCATAGGCGTCGTAGCGACCGCTTTCCTGCCAGAGCTCGGCAGACTGCAGCGTCGGCATCGACAGTTCGATCGCGCCGGCGCGATTCTGCTCCTCGCGGATGATGTTGTTGACCTTGTCGAGAACGCGCTTGCCGAGGGGCAGCCAGGAATAGATGCCCTGCGACTGCTGCCGGATCATGCCGGCGCGCAGCATCAGCCGATGAGAGACGATTTCCGCCTCCTTGGGATTTTCCTTCAGGATGGGCATGAAATAGCGAGACAGGCGCATGGCGAATTCCAGAACTGTTGAGACACCGCATGTCGCGGAATCGAAGGCGGATCACAAATATTGGCAGCGTTCATAGCTGCTTCGCGAAAGGAAAGAAACCCGCCACGGGCTGAAGCGGTCTGCCGTTAAAGCAAGTTCACACCCGCGAAGCAGACAAAGTAAGAAAAAGGCGAAATTATAATGGTTTGTACGATATTCTTATGAACGGAAAAAATTTGCTGGAGTGTAGCAAAAATGCAAAAAAACCTGATGACAAAGCCCATTCTTTGAGCTAGCTTTAGCCCACAAAACAGGCAGGGAGCTAAATTCCTGCCGATTTCGCGGTCAAGTCTTGGGAGGATCAGATCTTAGGCGCGCTCGTCGCAGCCCCGGCAACGGATAAGGATCACGCGATACTTAAAACAAGGCTTTCAGCCTTGTTTTTTTTTGGCTTTTCTCAACCACGTTCTGCCATCCGAGCCCTCGCTGCCGTTGCGTGAGGCCTCGCCTGCCGTTACGGCAACTCCATGCCGCAACTTCATGACATGTGTGTGACAGCGAATATCTGTATCCGCCCAAAAACTGGGCAAACGCCCTAAACGTTTGAGAACGATGGGCCAATCTGCGGCAGGGCGTCGAAACCCCAACCGAAGTAATTCGAAGCGATATACCAGAGCCCGTAGATGACAGCCGAGATGATCGTCGTCATCGAAAAGACGAATACCGGCCGAAACCGGCTCGGGGCGCTGTGTACGGTCCCCAACACGATATCGTTATCTTCCGCTTGCGTGCGCAGGCCAATCGGGAGGACGGCAAAGAGCGTGATCCACCAGACGATAAAGTAGACGGCAAAGCCCTGTAGAAATATCTGCAGCATCTGAATTGTCCCGCTAGGCTCTCTGCGACTGCGGTGCTTATAAGCCGAAATGTCCGTTAACTCAAAGCCGGTTCGGACCCCAATGACGGTTTTTGCCGCGTCTCGGTCACTCTGCCGCAGCCCGCTCAGACCTGCTCCAGCTCGATCAGGGTGCCGAAAAAATCCTTCGGATGCAGAAAGAGCACCGGCTTTCCATGGGCGCCGATCTTCGGCTCACCATTGCCGAGCACTCTCGCACCACCTTGCACCAGTTGGTCGCGAGCGGCGAGGATGTCGGCAACCTCGTAGCAGATATGGTGCATTCCTCCAGATGGGTTCTTCTCCAGGAAAGCAGCGATCGGCGAGTCCGCTCCCAGCGGCTCCAGCAGTTCGACCTTGGTATTCGGCAGCTCCACGAAGACGACTGTGACGCCGTGCTCCGGCAGAGCCTGCGGGGCAGAGACAGTTGCGCCGAGCGTGCCCCGGTAGGCGGCAGTTGCGGCCGCAAGGTCCGGAACGGCGATGGCGACATGGTTGACCCGGCCGAGCATGGGTCAGACCTTCGTAACAAAGACCGTGACCACAGGCTTTTTGCCCCAGGTCTGGTTTGCGGTTGCGCGGATCGCACGGCGGACCGACTCCTGCAGCAGGTCGAGATCCTTCCGGCGTGCCCGCGGTATGCTCTCGATGGCACCGACAGCAGCGTCGTAAAGCGTATCTTCCATATCGTCGCCCTCGTCGTCGTAGACAGGCAGACCGATCGCAACGAGGTCCGGATCGCCGACGATATCGTAGCGGCTGTCGATCACGACGTTGACGGCAACGTGGCCGACATAGGAGAGCTTCTTGCGCTCGCCAATGCCCATCTCGTCGAAATCCCCGATGAGCGAGCCGTCCTTGTAGATACGGCCGTGCGGCGCCTCGTCGATAACCTCGACTGGTCCTGGTGCCAGACGAAGAATGTCGCCGTTGCGCACGCGCGGCACGATCGAGATGCCGGATTGCTCCGCCAGTTCCTTGTGCGCCGTCAGGTGCGTCGCCTCGCCGTGCACCGGCACGACGATCTTCGGCCGCGTCAGCTCATACATCTTCTGCAGCTCGTTGCGGCGCGGATGTCCGGAAACGTGAACAAGGGCTTCGTTGTCGGTGATGACATGGACACCCTGCTCGATGAGGCCGTTCTTGATGTCCTGGATCGCCTTCTCGTTGCCCGGGATGGCGCGGGAGGAAAATACGACGATATCGCCTGCTGCAAGCGCGACGTTGCGCATCTCGTCACGCGACAGCTTCGCAAGGGCCGCGCGTGGCTCACCCTGGCTACCGGTCAGAATGACGACAACCTTGTCGCGTGGGACGTAACCGTATTCCTCCTCGGAAATGAACGGCTTGATGCCCTCCATCAGGCCGATATCGCGGGAAACGTCGACCACGCGCTTGAGCGAACTGCCGAGCAGTAGTACCTCGCGGCCCTCAGCCTCGGCCGCCTCGGCGACCGTTCGGATACGGCCGACGTTCGATGAGAACGTCGTCACCGCAACGCGGCCCTCGGCGTTCTCGATGATCTTGCGCAGGCTCTCGGAGACGTCCTTCTCGGATGGCGATACACCATCCCGCAGGGCATTCGTGGAATCGCACATCAACGCCAGAACGCCTTCATCGCCAAGCTGGCGAAAACGGGTCTCGTCCGTCAGCGGACCGAGCGACGGCTCATGGTCGATCTTCCAGTCGCCGGTATGGATCACATTGCCGAGCGGCGTGCGGATCACCAGCGACATCGGCTCGGGAATGGAGTGGTTGACCGCCACGCCTTCGACGCTGAAGGGGCCGGCATTGACGGTGTCGCCCGCCGTAAACAATGTCACCGGGATCTCCCCGATGGCCGACTTTTCAAAGTTGCGCTTCGCCTCGAGCAGGCCAGCCGTAAAGGCAGAGGCATAGACCGGCACATTGAGACCGGGCCATAGATCGGCGAGCGCGCCGTAGTGGTCCTCATGCGCATGCGTGATGAAGATCGCCTTCAGGCTCTTGCGCTCGGTGGCGAGATAACGAATGTCCGGCAGCACAAGATCGACACCTGGCAGATCGGGCCCCGGGAAGGTAACGCCGCAGTCAACCATGATCCACTGGCGGTGGGTCGGTGGGCCGTAGCCGTAGAGGGCGAGATTCATTCCGATCTCGCCAACGCCACCCAACGGCAGAAATACCAATTCGTCCTGCTTCGCCATATTATTCTTTTTTCCAATCAACCAAAGAAGACGTCGCCGGCGGCAATCGTCATCATCCTGCCTGCGCCAATATCGAGCATCAACAGGCCATTATCATCAATTCCGGCGAAGTGGCCGGAAATCGACCGGTCCGGCAGGTTCACCGTTATCTTTTCGCCAATGCCGCAGGCGACCTGGCGCCAGCGTTCCGTGATTTCGCGCACGCCGCGGCCCCGATCCCATGCTTCCAGGACTTCGGCCATCGATACAAAAAGATGGGCGAAAACCTCTTCGGGGGAAGCAGAGCTCCCTTGCTCACGCAGGCAGGTCACCGGATAGAGCGGGTTATCAGGCATGAATGCGACGTTGATACCGATGCCTATGACGAGCGCATGGCGTCCCTCCGACAGGGCTTCGCCTTCCAAGAGAATGCCACAAGTCTTCTTGCGTCCGATCAGGATATCGTTCGGCCACTTCACTTCCAGCGGCTCGGCCGTATGCGGGAGCACACGGCGAACCGCCCGATGCACGGCGACGGCAATTGCCAACGGCAGCGAGCCGAGGCGCTCCATGGGCGCCGGATCGATGAGAAGAAGCGAGGCGTAGAGATTGCCCCGCTCTGAAACCCAGGGGCGTCCCCGGCGGCCACGGCCGCCGGTCTGTTTTTCCGCCGTGATCCATAGGTGACCGCGGTCCCCTGCCCGCGCACGGGCAAGGCATTCACTGTTCGTGGACGATGTCTCCGGCAGAGCCTCGTGCCTGAAATCGTCGAGCGATATCCGGCGCCGTGCCTCAGAGTTCATCAAAAGAGTGTCGCAGCTGCAAGCTCGGCCGCACCGCCAATCGGACCGCCGATGATGACATAGGCGAGAACGAAGAGGCCGGAGAGACCAAAGACAAGACGGAGCGAGCCCGAAACGCGAGCGAACTCGCCCGTGGCTTCATCGAACCACATCAGCTTGATGACGCGCAGGTAGTAGTAAGCGCCGACAACCGATGCAAGAACGCCGATGATCGCAAGAGCGTAGAGCTTCGCCTCGATCGCAGCGACAAACACGAAGTACTTCGCGAAGAAGCCTGCGAGCGGAGGAATGCCTGCCAGCGAGAACATCAGGATGGTCAGTACCGTCGCCATGAACGGATTGGTGGTCGACAGGCCAGCCAAGTCGTTGACTTCCTCGACAACCGTGCCGTCCTTGCGGCGCATCGACATGATGATCGCAAAGCTGCCGAGCGTCATGACCATGTAGATGACCATGTACAGCATGACGCCCGAGACGCCGGTCTGATTTCCTGCAGCAAGGCCAACCAATGCGTAACCCATGTGACCGATCGACGAATAGGCCATCAGTCGCTTGATGTTCCGCTGACCGATTGCGGCGAAGGAGCCGAGCAGCATGGAAGCGATCGAAATGAAGACCACGACCTGCTGCCAGTCAGCCACGACCGGCTGGAAGGCAGTGATTACAATGCGGGTCAACATCGCCATTGCCGCGACCTTGGGAGCGCTGGCAAGGAAAGCGGTGACCGGGGTCGGAGCGCCTTCGTAAACGTCCGGCGTCCACATATGGAATGGAACAGCGGAGATCTTGAAGGCGATACCGGCCAGGATGAACACGAGGCCGAAGACGAGGCCAAGCGAACGAGCACCTTCGACAGTCAGGGCCTGAGCGATTGCAGCGAATTGCGTGTGACCGGTGAAGCCGTAGACCAGCGACATGCCGTAGAGCAGCATGCCCGAGGACAGCGCGCCGAGCACGAAGTACTTCAGGCCGGCTTCAGTAGACTTGACGCTGTCGCGGTTGATCGCAGCGACGACATAGATTGCCAGCGACTGCAGTTCGAGGCCGAGATAAAGCGAGATGAGATCGTTGGCCGATATCATCAGCAGAATGCCCAGTGTGCAGAGCACGAGCAGCACCGGAAACTCGAACTTGTCGAGCTGATTTTCCTTGGCAAGCCCCAGCGACATGAAGAGCGCCGTGATCGATCCGACCAGCGCGGTGATCTTCATGAAGCGGCCGAAGCCATCCGACAGGAAGACGCCGCCATAGGCAACGCCTTCGCTCGGAAGGAAGATCAGCCAGAGCGCAGCAGCGGCCAGCACGATTATCGCGAGAACGCTGACCATACGGCCGGAGCGCTCTCCCGAGAAGACGCCGATCATCAGCAACGCCAAGGCGCCGACCGCGAGGATCAGCTCCGGTATGGAAAGATGCAGGCTTGCGAGAATAGTTTCAGAGGTCATGTCCCAAAAGTCCCGTCATCATTTCATCGACAGCGCAACGTCCTGCGCTGCCTGGACTGCGGCCGTGTAGCTATGGATCAGCTGGTCAACCGATGCAGCGGTCACATCGAAGACCGGAGCCGGATAGACGCCGAAGAAGATGGTCAGTGCGATCAGCGGATAGAGAACCAGCTGTTCACGCCGAGAGAGGTCGAGCAGCGCCTTGAGCTTTTCCTTCTCCAGCGCGCCGAAGATGACCCGGCGATAGAGCCAGAGCGCATAGGCGGCGGAGAGGATAACGCCCGTCGCGGCGAAGAGTGCGACCCAGGTGTTGACGCGGAAGACGCCGATCAGGGTCAGGAATTCGCCGACGAAGCCCGAGGTGCCCGGCAGGCCGACGTTCGCCATCGTGAAGACCATCATCGCAACAGCGTATTTCGGCATGTTGTTGACCAGGCCGCCATAGGCCGCAATCTCGCGGGTATGGGTTCGGTCGTAAATCACACCGACGCAAAGGAAGAGAGCGCCGGAGACGATGCCGTGCGACAGCATCTGGAAGATCGAGCCCTGCAAACCCTGCGCGTTGGCCGCAAAGATACCCATTGTCACGTAACCCATGTGGGCGACCGACGAATAGGCAATCAGCTTCTTCATGTCGTCCTGCATCAGCGCCACCAGCGAGGTGTAGATGATCGCAATGACCGACAATGCGAAGACGAGCGGTGCGAAGAACTCGGAGGCAACCGGGAACATCCCGAGCGAGAAGCGGATCAGGCCGTAACCGCCGAGCTTCAGAAGCACCCCAGCCAGGATGACCGAGCCTGCAGTCGGCGCCTGAACGTGCGCGTCGGGAAGCCAGGTGTGAACCGGCCACATCGGCATCTTCACCGCGAAAGACGCGAAGAAGGCAAGCCAGAGCCAGGTCTGCATCTGCGGCGGGAACTTATAGGCGAGCAGCGCCGGAATATCCGTCGTGCCGGCCTGCCAGTACATCGCCATGATGGCGAGCAGCATCAGAACGGAGCCGAGCAGCGTGTAGAGGAAGAACTTGTAGCTGGCGTAGACGCGATCCTTGCCACCCCAAACGCCAATGATGAGGAACATCGGGATGAGGCCGGCTTCGAAGAACACGTAGAAGAGAACGATATCCAGCGAAACGAAGACGCCGACCATCATCACTTCCAGGATCAGGAAGGCGATCATGTAGTCCTTGAGGCGCTTCTCGATCGACAGCCAGCTCGCCAGCACGCAGAAAGGCATGAGGAAGGTCGTCAGGATCACGAAAAGCATCGAGATCCCGTCAACGCCGAGATGATAGCTGATGCCGGTGCCGAGCCAGTTGTGCTTCTCGACCATCTGGAAACCGGGGTTCGCATTGTCGAAGCCGATCCAGATGAGGAGTGAAAGGACAAAAGTCACGACCGTCGTGATCAGCGAAATGTTGAGCACGTTGCGGCGGCCACTCGGACCGTTTTCATTCATCAGCAGCAGGAGCACCACGCCGACGAGCGGCAGGAAGGTGACCGTTGAAAGAATAGGCCAATCGGTCATCAGAAGGAACTCCCGAGCATCATCCAGGTAACGAGCGCTGCTACGCCGATCAGCATGGCGAACGCGTAGTGATAGAGGTAGCCCGTCTGCAGACGGACGACGCGGTTGGTGACATCGACGACGCGCGCGGCGACGCCATCCGGGCCGTAGGCGTCGATGACGCCGACGTCACCCTTCTTCCACAGGAAGCGGCCAAGGGCCTTGGCGCTGCGCACGAAGAGGAAGTCGTAGAGCTCGTCGAAGTACCACTTGTTCAGGAGGAACTGGTACAGGACGCGATGCTGCTGAGCGAGAACGCGCGGCGTCGATGGCGACTTGATGTACATGTACCAGGCGGTGACGAAGCCAACGAGCATGGCGATGAACGGGCTGAGACCAACCCACGCCGGAACGTGATGGAATTCTTCCAGCAGTTCGTTGTGCGCGGAGGTGAAAAGCGCGCCCTTCCAGAACTCAGCATACTCCTCGCCATAGAAGCGGCCCTCGAAAAGGACGCCTGCGAGAACCGCACCGGCTGCAAGAATATAGAGCGGCACGAGCATGACCTGGGGAGATTCATGCACGTGGTGCATTACCTCGTGCGAGGCGCGCGGCTGACCAAAGAAAGTCAGGAATGCCAGACGCCAGGAATAGAAGCTCGTGAATAGCGCAGCGATGACCAGGAGCGTGAAGGCGAAGCCTGCGACCGGTGAATGCGACGCGTAGGCTGCTTCAATGATGACGTCCTTCGAGAAGAAGCCGGCAAAACCGAACGGCGTGAACGGAATGCCGACGCCGGTCAGTGCCAGTGTGCCGATCGTCATCATCCAGAAGGTTACCGGAATGTGCTTCCGCAGGCCACCCATGTAACGCATGTCCTGCTCACCATCGACGGCGTGGATCACCGAGCCGGCGCCAAGGAACAGCAGAGCCTTGAAGAAGGCGTGCGTGAAGAGGTGGAAGATGGCCGCGCCATAAGCACCGACGCCGAGCGCAACGAACATGTAGCCGAGCTGCGAGCAGGTCGAGTAAGCGATGACACGCTTGATGTCATTCTGCACGAGGCCAACGGTTGCCGCAAAGAAGGCCGTGATCGCACCGATCGTCGTTACAAAGACGAGCGCATCTGGCGAAAGCTCAAACAGCGGCGACATGCGGGCGACGAGGAAGACGCCTGCGGTAACCATGGTCGCAGCATGGATGAGCGCCGACACCGGTGTCGGGCCTTCCATGGCATCCGGCAGCCAGGTGTGCAGCAGGAACTGTGCCGACTTACCCATCGCGCCCATGAAGAGCAGCAGGCAGGCACCGGTCAGTGCGTGGGCCTTGTCGAGGTGCATGCCGAAGAGGTTGAGAACGACCTCTCCGCCCTCACCGCCGGCTTCGCTCGGGGCAAAGCTCGCAGCGTTCGCAAAGATGGTGTCGAGATTGATCGCGCCAAAGAGCACGAACAGGCTCGCAATGCCGAGGATGAAGCCGAAGTCGCCGACGCGGTTGACGACGAACGCCTTGATCGCAGCGGCGTTTGCCGACGGCTTCTTGAACCAGAAGCCAATGAGCAGATAGGACGCCAGACCAACGCCTTCCCAGCCAAAGAACATCTGGGCCAGGTTGTCGGCTGTCACCAGCATCAGCATGGCGAAGGTGAAGAGCGAGAGATAGGCGAAGAAACGCGGACGATGCGGATCATGATGCATGTATCCGATCGAATAGACGTGCACTAGCGTCGAGACCGTGTTGACGACGATCAGCATCACCGACGTCAGCGTATCGACGCGCAGCGACCAGGACACATCGATGCCGCCGGACTGAATCCAGCGCAGCACTTCGACCTTGATCGGGCCGCCTTCGTGGTGGCCCATGCCGATGGTCACGAAGACATACCACGACAGCACCGCAGCGATGATCATCAGGCCGCAGGTAACGTATTCCGATGCCTTGGCGCCGATCGCGCGGCCGAAGAGGCCTGCGATGATCGCGCCAATCAGGGGAAGAAAGACGATAGCCTTATATAAAAACATAGCCTTATCAGCCCTTCATCATATTGACGTCTTCAACGCCGATCGAGCCGCGGTTGCGGTAGAAGACGACGAGAATTGCAAGACCGATAGCGGCTTCAGCCGCAGCAACGGTCAGAATGAACAATGCGAAAACCTGGCCGACGATGTCGTTCAGGAACGACGAGAAGGCGACCATGTTGATGTTGACCGCAAGCAGAATGAGCTCGATCGACATCAGGATAACGATGATGTTCTTCCGGTTCAGGAAGATACCGAAGACGCCGAGCGTGAAGAGGATGGCGCTGACCGTCAGGTAATGGGAAAGTCCGATGACCATTGTATTTGTTCCTTAAGCTCGCGCCTGCTTCAAACGCCCTGTCCCGGCGTCACCTTGACCACCTCGACGGCGGTCTTAGGATTGCGGGCAACCTGATTGGCGATATTCTGTCGCTTGATGTTCTGGCGATGCTTGAGCGTCAGCACGATCGCACCGATCATTGCGACGAGCAGCACCAGACCAGCGATCTGGAAGAAGTAGACGTAATTCGTATAGAGCACGTCGCCGAGTGCGGCGGTGTTGGTGCGCTCTGTCAGCGCCGGGATCGGCATTGCCACCGACTTGGCGATTTCCGGCGAGATCACACTGCCACCCACAACGACGATCAGCTCAGCCGCAAGGATCAGGCCGATGATCGCGCCGATCGGCGCATATTCGAGAACGCCCGCGCGCAACTCCGTGAAGTCGATGTCGAGCATCATGACCACGAAGAGGAAGAGAACGGCCACGGCGCCGACGTAAACGACGAGCAGGATCATCGCCAGGAATTCGGCGCCCAGCAGCAGGAAGAGGCCGGCCGCATTGAAGAAAACCAGGATCAGGAAGAGAACCGAATGAACCGGATTCTTCGACCAGATGACCATGAACGCCGACGCTACCGCGACAAAGGCGAAAAGATAGAAAAATAGAGCCTGCAGACCCATGTTGGTGCCTTTTTCATCTTCCCCCGGGCAGCCGGGAGTTTCCCTGCCCGATGAAGCTTCGCGCGGAATTCGCCGGCAAAGCCTCGGTGCATGTTGACCGGAAGCCGCGTGACGGGCGGCACTCCGGCATTTCAATTTCGATCAACGGTACGGTGCATCCAGCGCGATGTTGCGCGCGATTTCGCGCTCCCACCGGTCGCCGTTCTCCAAAAGCCGCGCCTTGTCGAAGTAAAGTTCTTCGCGGGTTTCCGTTGCAAATTCGAAATTCGGACCTTCGACGATCGCATCGACCGGGCATGCCTCCTGGCAGAAGCCGCAGTAGATGCACTTCACCATGTCGATGTCGTAACGAACTGTGCGGCGCGTGCCATCGTTGCGGCGGGGGCCGGCTTCGATGGTAATCGCCTGGGCAGGACAGATCGCCTCGCAGAGCTTGCAGGCGATGCAGCGCTCTTCGCCGTTGGGATAACGACGCAATGCGTGTTCACCGCGGAAGCGCGGACTGACCGGTCCCTTCTCGAACGGGTAATTGATCGTTGCCTTCTGCTTAAAAATGTACCGGAAGGTCAGCCAGAACGCACTGACGAATTCCTTCAGGAACAGCGAGCTGACCGCGTTGGACAAGCCTGCCATCATCAACCTCCAATATTGCTTGAAACGAGGGCCGGCACGATCATGCCCAACCCGTCAGCTTCAGCACGAATGCAACGATAACGACCATGGCAAGCGACAGCGGAAGAAAGACCTTCCAGCCGAGGCGCATCAGTTGGTCGTAGCGATAGCGCGGGACAAATGCCTTCACCATCGCAAACATGAAGAACACCAGGCACGACTTCAGCGTAAACCAGATGACACCTGGGACCCAGTTCAGGAACCATACGTCGACTGGCGGCAGCCAGCCCCCGAGGAACAGGATCGTAGTCAACGAGCACATCAGAACGATGGCCGCATATTCGCCGAGCATGAACATCATGTAGAGCGAGGAACCGTATTCGACCATGAAGCCGGCGACGAGTTCCGATTCCGCTTCGGGAAGATCGAAAGGTGGGCGGTTCGTTTCGGCAAGCGCGGAAATGAAGAAGACGATGAACATCGGGAACAGCGCCAGCCAATGCCAGTCGAGGAACGACGCCGGGAGACCCAGGCGCGTGCCGAGGCCGGTCTGCTGTGCATGGACGATATCCGTCAGGTTCAGCGAACCTACGCAGAGCAGAACGGTGACGATAACGAAGCCGATGGAGACCTCGTAGGAAACCATCTGTGCCGCGGAGCGGAGTGCGCCAAGGAACGGGTACTTCGAGTTGGAGGCCCAACCGCCCATGATGATGCCGTACACTTCAAGCGATGAAATCGCGAAGATGTAGAGGATGCCAACGTTGATGTTGGCGATGACCCAGCCATCCGCCAGCGGCACGACGGCCCAGGTCGAGAGCGCCAGCAGCACGGTCACGAGCGGCGCCAGCAGGAAGACTGCCTTGTTGGCGCCAGCCGGGATGACCGGCTCCTTGAAGACGAACTTCAAAAGATCCGCGAAGGACTGGAAAAGGCCCCACGGACCCACCACATTCGGACCACGACGGAGCTGCACTGCTGCCCAGACCTTGCGGTCTGCCAACAGGATGTAGGCGATGAAGACGAGCAGGCAGACCAGGAGAAGAAGCGACTGACCGACCATGAGAAGGCCGGGCAAGACATAAGTTGAAACAAACGAATCCATAGTCCCCTGCCCTTACTCTGCCGCGACTTTGAAGTTGTTGCGGGCCAATGCCGAGCACTCGGCCATCACTGCCGAAGCGCGCGCGATCGGGTTCGTCAAATAGAAGTCTTTGACCGGCGACGCAAACCCGGATTTATTCATCTTGCCGGCTTTTTTCGCTACTGCGGCAATTTTGGCGCTGTCGCTTTCGGCGATCTCGTCAAGCGCTGCGAAATGCGGGAAGGCCGCATAGAGCCTTGCGCGCAGTTCGCTAAGCGAATCAAACGGAAGCTTCTTACCGAGCACGTCGGAAAGCGCACGCAGGATCGCCCAGTCTTCGCGGGCGTCGCCCGGTGCGAAGCCAGCGCGATTGCCCATCTGGACGCGACCCTCGGTGTTGACCCAAGTGCCGGACTTTTCGGTGTAGGCAGCGGCTGGCAGAATGACGTCGGCATTGTGGGCGCCGTTGTCGCCGTGCGAGCCGATGTAAACAGTCAGCTTTGCCTTCTTGGCCGTGAAATCAAGCTCATCGGCGCCAAGCAGGAAGAGAACGTCCATCGACGACAGCATTTCTGCAGCTTTGACGCCCTTTGCGCCCGGAACGAAGCCGAGATCGAGGCCTCCGACGCGCGATGCCGCGGTGTGAAGCACGGCAAAGCCGTTCCAGCCTTCGACGACCGCGCCCACCGTGCCGGCAAGCTTTGCGGCCGTTACAAGAACGCCAGCACCATCGGTGCGCGACAGTGCGCCCTGGCCGATGAGGATCATCGGCTTCTTGGCATCCGTCAGAACCTTCGCGAAAGCGTGGTTGCCGTCGGCGAGGTCCTTCAGCGTATCCGGGCCAGCGCCGAGATATTCGTAGTCGTAGCGCAGTTCGCCAGCTTCACCGATCACGCCGATCGGGAAGTTGCCGCGACGCCAGCGCTTGCGAATGCGAGCGTTGAGAACGGCAGCTTCGAAGCGCGGGTTCGCGCCGATGATCAGCAGGGCGTCGGCCTGTTCAATGCCTTCGATCGTCGGATTGAAGATGTAGCTTGCGCGGCCAAGCGACGGATCAAGTGCCGTCCCATCCTGGCGACAGTCGAGGTTCTCGGAACCGAGCGACTTCACGAGTTCCGACAGAGCGTACATTTCTTCGACGGATGCGAGGTCGCCGGCAATCGCGCCGATCTTCTCACCGCTGGTTGCGGCAACGGCAGCCTTGATCGCGCCAAAGGCTTCGCCCCAAGTCGCAGGCTGTAGCCGGCCATCCTTGCGAACGTATGGGCGGTCGATACGCTGCGTCTTCAGGCCATCCCAAATGTAGCGGCTCTTGTCGGAGATCCACTCTTCATTGATCTGGTCGTTGACGCGCGGCAGCACGCGCATGACTTCACGGCCACGCGTATCGACGCGGATCGCAGAACCGAGGGCGTCCATGACGTCGATCGATTCGGTCTTGTTCAGCTCCCACGGACGGGCCGTGAAGGCGAAGGGCTTGGAGGTCAGCGCGCCGACCGGGCAGAGGTCAACGACGTTGCCCTGCAGCTCGGAGGTCATTGCCTGCTCGAGATAGGTGGTGATTTCGGCGTCCTCGCCGCGACCGATCAGGCCGAGTTCGGAGATGCCGGCAACTTCGGTCGTGAAGCGAACGCAGCGCGTGCAGTGAATGCAGCGATTCATGACCGTCTTGACGAGCGGTCCGATATACTTGTCTTCGACGGCGCGCTTGTCTTCCTGATAGCGTGAGCTGTCGATGCCGAAGGCCATGGCCTGGTCCTGGAGGTCGCATTCGCCGCCCTGGTCGCAGATCGGGCAATCGAGCGGATGGTTGATCAGCAGGAATTCCATCACGCCTTCGCGGGCCTTCTTGACCATCGGCGTGTTGGTGAAGACTTCCGGAAGTTCGCCATTCGGGCCGCCGCGGATATCGCGCACGCCCATGGCGCAAGATGCCTGCGGCTTCGGCGGACCACCCTTCACCTCAACGAGGCACATGCGGCAGTTGCCGGCGACCGAAAGGCGCTCATGGAAGCAGAAGCGCGGAACTTCAGCACCGGCTTCCTCACACGCCTGAATGAGGGTGTAATGATCCGGAACTTCGATCTCGTTGCCGTCAATCTTCAGTTTTGCCATCGTCACTCAGTCCTGTTTTCCGTTTGCCGGATGGCGGCAAACAAACCCACTTTGCAACAGTTTCGCTGCCAGGCCGGATTCTTATCCCGTTGGCATCGGTGTCGCTCAAATTCTCCGCTAATCCCGAGACCCGGGATCAGCCTCCGGCCTCAATAGTGTCAGGCCCCTGCCCTTCACTCTTCAGCCTTGACCTTGCTCCGGCCTCGTCGGCCGATAAATTCACTTCCGCTTTCGTCCCTTGGCGACCAGCGCCTTGGCCTGATCCACCCAGCCGTCACGAGCGATCCGCCCGTCAAAGCCAAGCTCTGCGTCGATCCGCCCCGCGTCCTCGTCCAACCAGCCGGCGATGACGGCAAAGGAACGAATACCCTTGCTATTCAACACCTGCTCGATCTTCGGGCCGATGCCGGAAATCTGCTTCAGATCGTCAGCCTTACGAGCGCGCGAAGCGGACTTGGCCGCGGGCTTTGCGACCGGCTCTGCTGGAACGACAGAAAGCTTGACCTTCTCTGCAGCTTTCCTGGCAGGCGCCGGACGAACGTTCTCCGGCCGGATCTCGACCTGCGGCTTACCTTCGTCGGGCGGCGTTTCGTCGAGAACTGCTGCAAGCTTGCTCGTTGCATCGAGCGCCCCCTGCAGCGCGCCGAAGAAAGCGCCCGCCATCTGCGTCGAAAAGCCGAAGCCGATCATCGTGGCGGCCGCCATTGCCGCAGCTGGGTTGAGCATCACAGGCGGCACCGGAAGCGCGCGTGCGTTCTCCAGCATCTCGGCAGCAAGACGGCCGAAGTCGGCCGAGAAATCAGCCGCTCCTTCCTTGCCTGTGCTGTCGGACGCCTTCGTCATCAGCTTACTCTGCCGCCTCGAGAACCGCACCATGATCCAGCGCGCTTGCGGTATACTGGTCGATGCGCGCTTCGATCTCATGACGGAAGTTGCGGATCAGACCCTGCACCGGCCATGCGGCCGCATCTCCGAGCGCACAGATGGTGTGGCCCTCGATCTGCTTGGTGACCTGGAACAGCATGTCGATTTCGCGCTTTTGGGCATTGCCCTTGGCCATGCGCTCCATCACGCGCCACATCCAGCCGGTGCCTTCGCGGCACGGCGTGCACTGGCCGCAGCTCTCGTGCTTGAAGAAGGCCGAAATGCGGGCGATGGCCTTGATGACGTCGGTGGACTTGTCCATGACGATCGCGGCCGCGGTGCCGAAGGACGAGCCCACAGCGCGCAGACCGTCGAAATCCATCGGGCAATCGATGATGTCCTTGGCCGGAACGATCGGGCACGATGCGCCGCCGGGAATGACAGCCAGAAGGTTATCCCAACCGCCGCGGATGCCGCCGGCATGGCGATCGACCAGCTCACGGAACGTGATGCCCATTTCTTCTTCGACCGTGCACGGCTTGTTGACGTGGCCCGAGAGCATGAACAGCTTGGTGCCGACGTTGTTCGGACGACCGATCGACGAAAACCAGCCAGCGCCACGACGCAGGATGGTCGGAGCAACGGCGATCGACTCGACGTTGTTGACCGTCGTCGGGCAACCGTAGAGACCCATGTTTGCCGGGAACGGCGGCTTCAGGCGCGGCTGACCCTTCTTGCCTTCCAGGCTTTCGAGCAGCGCGGTTTCTTCGCCGCAGATGTAGGCGCCGGCGCCGTGATGGACGAAGATGTCCATGTCCCAGCCCAACTTGTTGTTCTTGCCGAGCAGGCCGTAGTCATAGCACTCGTCAATGGCGGCCTGCAGCGCTTCACGCTCGCGGATGTATTCGCCGCGCACGTAGATGTAGGCAGCGTTCGCACCCATGGCGAAACTCGCGATAACGCAGCCTTCGATCAGCGTATGCGGATCGTGGCGCATGATGTCGCGGTCCTTGCAGGTGCCCGGCTCCGACTCGTCGGCATTGACGACGAGATAGTGCGGACGACCATCCGATTCCTTCGGCATGAAGGACCACTTGAGACCGGTCGGGAAGCCTGCGCCGCCACGACCGCGAAGACCGGAGGCCTTCATCTCGTTGATGATCCAGTCGCGACCCTTTTCGAGGATCTGCTTGGTGCCGTCCCAGTGGCCGCGTGCCATCGCGCCCTTCAGGGATTTGTCCTTGAGGCCGTAGATGTTGGTAAAGATGCGATCCTTATCTTGTAACATGCTTCACCCCTTACCGCGGCTTCTTACCGAAGACTTTAATGTATTCGGCTTCGCCGCCCTTGGCGAGCGCCTTGGCCTGCTTGACCCAGTCGTCGCGCTCGATGCGGCCCTTGAAATTCAGGTATCCGTCGACCCATTCGCGCTCAGCCTTCTTCCAGCCCGCGACCTGCGCGAAGGTGAAGATGCCGATCTCATGCAGTGTCGCCTCGATCTTCGGGCCGACGCCGGAGATCAACTTCAGATCGTCAGGCGTCGCGGGCTTCTCGATGCCCGCCGGGCGGTTCTTGTCGCTGAGGGAGGGCTTGCCAATAGCAGCGGCCTGTGCGGCCGTCGCCGGCGCCGGCTGCTCTTCGACAGCCTTGACGTTCTTTGCGGCCGCCTTCGGCGCGGTGGCCGGCGTCTTCAGCGCAGCATTGGTCTCGGCGTCAGCGCTCTTTGCACGTGCGGCCTCAGACGGGGGAACCGGGGCTGCGTCAACGGTTGCCGTCACGGCATCCTCGACAGCCTTCTTGGCGGAAACCCTCTTGGCCTTCGGCTCGTCGGCTACGAGCGTCGTCGGACCACCCTCGGGGGAGGAGAAGTGACGATCAATCTGCGGGCCGGGCGTGATGCTGGCGCCATTGCCGGCTTCGAAGGTATCAATGATCTCTTCGAGACGTTCCGGCGTCAGGTCCTCATAAGTATCCTTGCCGATCATCACCATGGGCGCGTTGACGCAGGCCCCGAGACATTCGACTTCTTCCCAAGAGAGCGTGCCTTCAGCGTTACGCTCGAAGGGGTGATGATGGATCTTGCTCTTGCAAACGGCCATCAGGCTTTCCGAACCGCGCAGCATGCAAGGCGTCGTGCCGCACACCTGGATGTGGGCGCGGGTGCCGACCGGGTTCAGCTGGAACTGCGTGTAGAAAGTCGCAACTTCGAGAACTCGGATATAGGCCATGTCGAGCATGTCGGCGACCTTTTCGATCGCGGCGCGGGTGACCCAACCATCCTGTTCCTGCGCCCGCATCAACAGCGGGATGACCGCGGATTGCTGACGGCCTGCGGGATATTTCTTGATCGTCTTTTCCGCCCAAACCGCGTTCTCGTCATTGAAGGCGAACGCGGCAGGCTGGAATTGATCTTCGGCTAATCGACGAACGGACATTCTTCCTCACGCCTTGTCAGTTTAGGGTCCCACACTGCGATGCCGTCAGAGACTTCATCTCGCAAGCGTAGGCCGACTGGTCTTTTTGCAAAAACACAACGAACTTGCCGCCGTTCGGAACGGCAGCCTTGATTTCATAGCCCTTGGACAAAAGCTCGCCCATGGAGGCTTTTGCTGCCGGCGGCTGCACCTCGCTCTGGCCCAGCTTTGGACCCATTCCCCCAACCTCCTGGGCGAAAGCCCCGGAGGCAGTGAAAAGAGCGATGGTGGCAAGCGGCAGCAGCTTCATTAGCGGTCCACCTCGCCGAACACGATGTCGAGCGAGCCGAGCACGGCCGTCACGTCAGCGAGCATGTGACCCTTGCAGAGGAAGTCCATCGCCTGCAGGTGGGCGTAGCCCGGTGCACGGATCTTGCAGCGGTACGGCTTGTTGCTGCCATCGGCGACGACGTAGACGCCAAATTCGCCCTTCGGCGCTTCGACGGCCGCGTACACTTCGCCGGCCGGCACGTGATAGCCTTCGGTGTAAAGCTTGAAGTGATGGATGAGCGCTTCCATCGAACGCTTCATCTCGCCGCGCTTCGGCGGCACGACCTTACCGTCGATCGACGAAACAGGGCCGGTCTTGGCGCTGCCCATCAGGCGCTCGACGCACTGCTTCATGATGCGAACCGACTGGCGCATCTCGATCATGCGGATCAGGTAGCGGTCGTAGCAGTCGCCGTTCTTGCCGATCGGAATGTCGAATTCGAGATCGGAATAGCATTCGTAAGGCTGCGAGCGGCGCAGGTCCCAGGCGGCGCCGGAACCGCGAACCATCACACCCGAGAAGCCCCACGACCAGGCATCCGCCAGCGATACGACGCCGATATCGACGTTACGCTGCTTGAAGATGCGGTTGTCAGTCAACAGGCCTTCGATATCGTCGAGGATCTTCAGGAACGGATCGCACCACTTGCCGATATCCTCGACAAGCTCCGGCGGGAGATCCTGATGAACGCCGCCCGGACGAAAATAGGCCGAGTGCATACGGGCGCCACAGGCGCGCTCATAAAACACCATCAGCTTTTCGCGTTCTTCGAAGCCCCAGACCGGCGGCGTCATCGCGCCAACGTCCATGGCCTGCGTCGTCACGTTCATTATGTGAGACAAGATTCGGCCAATTTCGGAGTACAGAACTCGAATCAGCTGGCCGCGAATCGGAATTTCGAGCTTCAGCATCTTTTCGACGGCGAGCGCGAAAGCGTGTTCCTGATTCATCGGCGCGACGTAGTCGAGGCGATCGAAATAAGGGACGGCCTGCAGGTAGGTCTTCGTCTCGATCAGCTTCTCGGTGCCGCGGTGCAGCAGGCCGATGTGCGGATCGACGCGCTCGATGATTTCGCCATCGAGTTCGAGCACGAGACGCAGAACACCGTGCGCGGACGGGTGTTCCGGTCCGAAATTGATCGTAAAATTGCGAACGTTATGTTCAGTCATAGCGACGCGCTCCGCGCTGGCAATTGGCATGAGACGGCAAACAGAGAGGCTTCAAGAAATCCGAGCCTCATCTTCACTTCGCCGCCTTCTCGTCTCCCGGCAGCACATATTCGGTGCCTTCCCAAGGGGACATGAAGTCGAAATTGCGGAATTCCTGCTTCAGTTCGACGGGTTCGTAGACGACGCGCTTGGCGGCATCGTCATAACGCACTTCGACGTAGCCAGTCGTCGGGAAGTCCTTGCGCAGCGGATGGCCTTCAAAGCCGTAATCGGTGAGAAGACGGCGCAGGTCGGCATGGCCGGAGAACGGAATGCCGTACATGTCCCAGGCTTCACGCTCGAACCACTCGGCACCCTTGTAAACCGCGGTTGCCGACGGCACGGACTCGCCGTCAGCCACAGCAACCTTGATGCGGATGCGCAGGTTCTGCTTCGGCGACAGCAGGTGATAAACGACATCGAAACGCTTTTCGCGCTGCGGCCAGTCGACACCGCAGATATCGATCATGCTGATAAAGCCGCAACGTGCGTCGTCGCGCAGGAACGTCAGCAGCGCCAGAATCGTTTCCGGCGTAGCGGATACGTTCAGCTCGTCATAGCTGATGGATGCATCAAGAAAGAGATCGCCACGCATCTCGCGGAGATACGAGGACAGTTCGCTCAAGGCTTCACTCATGACAGTCCTCCGCCCTTAGCGCTCGATCGTTCCGGTTCGACGGATCTTCTTCTGCAGAAGCAACACCCCGTAGAGCAGCGCTTCCGCCGTGGGGGGACAGCCCGGCACGTAGATATCGACAGGAACGACACGGTCGCAGCCACGCACGACCGAATAGGAATAATGATAGTAGCCGCCGCCGTTTGCGCAGGAGCCCATCGAAATGACGTAACGCGGCTCGGGCATCTGGTCGTAGACCTTGCGGAGCGCAGGCGCCATCTTGTTGGTCAGCGTGCCGGCAACGATCATGACGTCGGACTGGCGCGGCGAAGCGCGCGGAGCAACACCGAAGCGCTCCATGTCGTAACGCGGACCGGAAACCTGCATCAGGCCTTCAACGGCGCAGCAGGCGAGACCGAACTGCATCCACATCAGCGAGCCAGTGCGGGCCCAGGTGATCAGGTCGCGGGTCGACGTAACGAGAAAGCCCTTGTCGGCCAACTCATCGTTGATTTCGCCGAAGAAGGCGCTGTCGCTGCCGATCGGCTTGCCCGTAGCGGGATCAATGATGCCTTTCGGGTGCGGCGCAACGAGCGCCTTATCGCTTGGGGCTACTCCCATTCCAGGGCTCCCTTTTTCCATTCATAGATAAAGCCGATGGTCAGCACGCCGAGGAAGACCATCATGGACCAGAAACCGAACCAACCGATCGCGCCGAAAGAAACGGCCCACGGGAACAGGAAGGCGACTTCGAGGTCGAAGATGATGAAGAGGATCGACACCAGATAGAAGCGGATATCGAACTTCATGCGAGCGTCGTCGAATGCGTTGAAGCCGCACTCGAAGGCCGAAAGCTTTTCCGAATCAGGCGCCTTGAAGGCAACGGCAAACGGCGCAATCAGAAGCGCCAGGCCGATCACAAGGGCGATAGCAATGAAGATAGCGATCGGAATATAGGAACTGAGCAGTCCAGTCATCAGGTTCTTCCCTGCTTGCGGCTGCGCCAGGCGGCGCAACTGGGCAATTGCCCGGCAAGCGAACGTGCGTTGCAACAGAGCCGTGGTTAGCGCAGCCAGCGCCACGGCGCAAGACTTTTAGAGCACCAATTCGACTGTCGAGGCGCGACATTATCAAGCAGATGCAATGATGTCGCGACAAATCCACACAAGTTGATTCAGCTGCATGCCAGCCCGTCGGATATTGCATGGCTAACGGCAAAGGACAAAGCCCGAGCAGAGAGAGAACAGCGAAATCGGCTATCACCGAGACGCAATATAGAGAGGAACAAGAGAGAATGGCGCGAGTGACGGGGCTCGAACCCGCGACCTCCGGCGTGACAGGCCGGCACTCTAACCGACTGAGCTACACCCGCGCATCATGGACAAAAAGATCGGATCAAGCACTATGCAGCGCCTTTCTTGAAATGGCGCGAGTGACGGGGCTCGAACCCGCGACCTCCGGCGTGACAGGCCGGCACTCTAACCGACTGAGCTACACCCGCATTCATTTCAAGCGATCCGGAAGCTTTCGCGTCCGTGTCAAAGCAACTTCGCCGCTTCGATGAGCGGCTAACTAAGGGGTTCGCATTTGAGTGTCAAGCAGCTTTGGAGACAAAACGATGACAGTCCGCGAATTGTTTTTAGCGAGCCAAGTTCTCCGAGAAAATTCAATGCAATATTAAAGACGTGCCTTTAGAGCCACGCGGAAATAACCACCTGTCCCTGACGCCTGCCCCGCCTGCCAGCGGTGTCTGGTTTACGCATTTGGCCGTGCCACCATGTTTCTCGCCCAAAGCCGGGGGCCGCAAACACTAATTTACCTCGTTTTAATTGAGCTCGGTAGATAACATTCCTCTAAGTTGCTTTGCCGCTTACGCATGATGCGCCAGCGGCGCTTTATCACCCCTGCCTCATGCCCTCGGCAAACCCGATGAAGGCCGCCGAGATTCACAGCATATCTTGCCTACCTCGACGAAAGTGCATCGGGGTCACCGCCCTAGGTGCAATTCGTTGACGATAACGCAGCGTCACGTCGGAGAGCATCTGGTGCAGCCTAACACATCTACGAATCTCGCCTTTCGCGTTGCAACGATTCTGCAGCAACTAGGCATCGAGGGCCTGCCAAGGAATTATGAGCTTGTATTCGAGGCGATGACCGGCAACGCGCCTGATCTCGCTCGCGAGATCAAGTCGCTCGGCGCGATAAAGACGCAGGAGGCCCTGGATCGACTTGGCCGCCGGTATCTGCCGCATCATTTCGAGGCCGGTCAGCTTGAAGCACGCTCGAGCCAAGTACAGCAAGAGCTGCAAAGCATCCTGTCCTTGCTCGACGAGGAGAAGTCGGCGCTCTCGCGCTACGGCAGTGTCATCAACCAGGCTGCGCGGATATTCGACAGTAACGATCTAAACGACAAGGGTGCCCTCACCCATTCGCTCCAATCGGTAAGTTCGGCAACGCACGCCCGCGCGGCACACAGCGCCATGCTCGCCTCGAAGGTTGTCGAAAAATCGCAGAAGCTCGAAGAGGTGCAGCGGGAGGCAGCCGCCGCGAACGCCGCAAGATTCACCGATGCCGTGACCGGATTGGGCAATCGCCGGGTATTCAACAAGGAGCTCGCGAGAATCTATGAGAAGGCAGGCCTGCCGGACCTGTGTGGAATCGCGTTTGCGGACATCGACAACTACGAGACAATTGCGAACATTCCGAATCTCATCGAGCCTGTTCTGAAGAAAACGGGGGAATTGATCCGCGCTGTGTTCGGCAAGGAGGATGTTGCCTGCCGATTCGACCGCGGCCGTTTCGGCTTCGTTTTCCGGACCGCCGACGAATCCGAGATCATGCGGCTTGTCGACCGGCTTCGCGATCGCTTGAAGGGAATTTCCGTTGCACACCCGGTAACTGGTAAACAGGCGGCGGTTCTGTCGCTGGCCGTGGGGATATGCATGTCCAAGCAGGCACGCACAGCCGATTCCTTGATGGCCTTTGCCGAACAGGCGCTTGGCATGGCGAAGGCATCGGGCGGAGACAGCGTTTCCGTGCACGGCGTGACCAATGTCGCGACTGTACCCAAGGATTGGCTGATCTATCGTTAGACTTTGCATCGAGACCAACGGTGTCGCACGTTGCTCGTCCGATAAAGCCTAGCCAAGGTTGCTGAGGGATGGCTATAAGGTCGTTTCGCGGGCCTAAGCCCTAAGACACTGAAGCCATATCCGAGACATCATCATGAAGACACGCGAAGAACGGCAGGCGCAGCGGGCGGGCATGCCGCGCACACAGTTGAGCGCGCACCATATGGAAAATGCACGGCTGCTGCCGGATCGCGGCGAGCTCTTGTATCGGATTCCGAATGGCGGCGTTGGCGTCGAGGTGGGAGCAGCGTTCGGAGAATACACGGCCGAGATCCTCGAGAAGAACCGGCCTGCGCAGCTCTACCTGATCGACCCCTGGAGCATGGACCGTTACAGTTCGGGGCTCGATCAAATCCACACCCAGTTCAAAGACCAGATCGAGAGCGGGCAACTGCACCTGATGCGGGGAACCTCGCTCGAAAAGCTTGCCGAATTCGAGGACGACTTCCTCGATTGGGCCTACATCGACACGGACCATTCCTTCGAGCTCACCTGGCAGGAACTTCTGCTCTGCGAGAAAAAGGTCAAGCGAACGGGAAGAATTGCAGGGCATGACTTCTGCACCGGCAACACTGTGAAGCCGATCGTCTACGGCGTCGTCGAAGCGGTCACCAAGTTCTGCAAGGACTACGGCTGGCAATTCGAATTCCTGACGGTCGAATCGCACGCGCACTTTTCCTATTGCCTGAAGCGCCTCTGATCGGCTTCAGGCCTTTCCGGCGTATTGCTCGTCGCTGACGTGCTCCATCCAGTCGGCGGCGCTGCCATCAAGTGCTTCCTGAATTGCAATGTGCGTCATCGCGGTATCGGGTGCGGCGCCATGCCAGTGTTTTTCGCCAGGCGCAAACCAGATCGTGTCGCCGGAGCGAATTTCACGAAGGGGGCCGCCTTCGCTCTGCGCCAGACCCTTTCCGGCGGTGACAACAAGGGTCTGCCCTAGAGGATGCGTGTGCCAGGCGGTTCGGGCGCCCGGTTCGAAGGTGACGCTGACCACCCTGACTCGCGCCGGGCTCGGCGCGTCCATCAACGGATCCTGGCGGACCGCTCCTGTGAAATAATCCGCCGGCGCCTTCATTGAGGGCCGCGATCCGCAGGGTTTGATCTCCATCAGATTTCCTTTCGAAGTTGATCTGGCCAGTTGAGCCCGACGGTAAGGCAAGCATCCCCGCCATCCAAGCGATACTTGCTTGATCGCACGTGCTGTCATGTCAACTTGCGCCGCCGTATCACCAGTCGGTGACTTCTGCACGTCCGACGATACGCAACTCGCAAATCACTCGCCCACTGTGCCGTTGCGTCGCTTTTCGGAAGGAATGGCGGGCCGCGGCACACCGCCCTATCTCCGCTGCAGGCGCTTGCTCCTTGCCTGGGCGACTGCTAGTGGCGAGGCATTTCATCACGCGGGAGGATTTCCATGAAACAGCATTCTTTCGGCCACCTGCCCCATACCGTCACGAACATAGGCTTCGGCGCATGGCAGATCGGCGGCGCCTGGGGCGATGTGAGTGAAGCAGACGGCCGCGACGCGTTGAATGCGGCGCTCGACGCCGGTATGACCTTCATCGATACCGCCGACGTGTACGGCGACGGCCGGTCGGAAAAGATCATCGCCGACGTCCTTGCGAGACGTGGCGGCGAACGCCCGATGGTCGCGACCAAGGCAGGTCGACGGCTCAACCCGCATGTCGCCGATGGTTACACCAAAGCCAACCTTGAAGGCTTCATCGATCGTAGCCTGAAGAACCTGAGGGTCGACAGCCTCGATCTCGTACAATTACATTGCCCCCCGACCGAAGTGCTTTATCGGCAGGAGGTCTTCGAGGGCCTGAACGAATTGCAGAAAGCTGGCAAGATCATGGGCTACGGCGTCAGCGTCGAGAAGGTCGAGGAAGCGCTGAAGGCAATCGAATATCCTGGCGTCGTCAGCATCCAGATCATCTACAACATCTTCCGCCAGCGGCCCGATCACCTGTTCTTCCAGGAGGCTCGACGGAAGAACATCGCCGTCATCGCCCGCGTGCCGCTCGCAAGCGGGCTGCTGTCAGGGAAGATCACCCGCGAGACGAAATTTGCGAGCGACGATCACCGGAATTTCAATCGTCACGGCGAGGCTTTCGATGTCGGCGAGACTTTCGCTGGCGTTCCCTTCGAGGTCGGTCTCCAGGCCGTGGAGGAAGTGCGCAAGCTCGTGCCATCGGGTACGACCATGGCGGCATTCGCGCTGCGCTGGATCCTTGTGAGCGACGCGGTCACCGTCGTCATTCCCGGCGCGCGCAACGCCGAACAGGCGCGCGCGAACGCCGCGGCAGCGAGCCTCGCGCCGCTCTCACACGAAGTGATGGAGGCCACGCGCGAGATCTACGACCGACTGGTCGCCCCTTACGTCCACCAGCGCTGGTAAGGCAGGCATTGCAAGAAAAATGGCCGGGCATAGACCCGGCCACTCTGTTTCATGGCTCAGTCGATCTCAGTTCGTACCGACGAGGTTGACCTCGAAGAACAGAGTTTCACCTGAGGAATCATCCACGCCATCATTGTCCGTGACGGCATAGGCCTTGCGGGAGGCGTCGAAGGCGAAACCTTCCAGTTTGTCGAGGACGTAGCCGTTGGTGGCAGTCTTCAGCTCCGGAAGGAAGTCGTGGGCTTCCGTTTTCCTGACGAGCGGCAACTGGCCTCCAAGCTTGGCGGGCTTCAGATCCGATACCGCGACCTTGTAGAGCTTCTTCAGCTTGGCTGCGTCACCGACGAGGTTGTCGCGTTCGATAATGTAGATGCTGTCGCCTTGAGCCGAAATCTCGGACAGACCAACCCAACCGGCTTCGGACTTGTCCAAGGGATAGCGGACGGCGCCCCACTCCTTGCTCTTGGGATTGTAAGAGACGAGCTTCACGAAACCCTTCTCGTCATCCTTCCATTCGCGCTGAACAGCCATCCAAAGGGTCGTATCGTCGCCGGAACCGATGATCGTCACGCCTTCGAAGCCGTAGCGGATTTCGTTGGCGGTCAGTTCGCTCGGCAGAGCGATTTCTTCCTTGATCTCGCCCTTCGGATTTACGTGGTACAGCGCGTGCGGCACGAGCTTCTCGCTGTTGCCTTCCGAGGCCAGCCAGAACCAGCCCTTCTCGTCAACGGCGATACCCTCGATATCGAGCTTCTGGGCCGGCTGGCCATCGCGCTTGACGGTTAGCGTTTCGGTGATGACGGCCGGTTTCTTGGTGGCGTCGATGGTGTAGATCGTCGGCTGCATGCCGAGAACGCTGTCGCTGACAGCAAACAGCTGGCCCGGCTTTTCCGGAACGGCGGCAAGACCTGAAAGTGCTGCAAAGCCGACCGGATTGCCCTCCTTCTCCGCCGCGACGATCTGCGGATAGGCCATTTCGCCTTCGGCAAGTTGATAGATCATTACGTGGGATCGCGGTCCGCCATCCTTGCCGAGATCGACTTCGTTGGCGGTGGCAAACAGATTGCGCGACGGGACGGCCACGCCACCCTCGGGCGAGACGCCGGACGGAAGGATCTGGACGAGTTGCGGTTCCGCGCCGGCATCCTTGTAGACGCCGACGACCGAAGCGCGCTCCGAAAGCAGGAAGATGTACTTCTGGCCGCCGAAGGTCGCGACCTCCAAGCCTTCCGGCTCAACACCCTTGGCGGAAGAGCGCTTGTCCGGATAGTGGCCGATATTGGCGACCGCGCGTTCGAACGAGGCGCCCGATTCGTAAAGCACCTTTCCGGTTTTGTCGAAGATCGTGAAGCCGCGTGAGCCGCCCTGATAGTCGCCTTCGTTCGCAACGACCAGACGGTCGTTGTCCAGCCACTTCAGGGCGTCGGGCTCGCGCAACACGCCCTTGAGTTCGCCGGTGAACTTCAGCACGCCGTCGCGCTTGGTATCGATACCGGCGAGATCGACGCTACCCGCAGGGAAGTGCGACTTCACCGTTGCGGTCGCCGCGTCGATAATGACGATCTCGTTGTTTTCCTGCAGGGTCAGGGCGATCTCGTTCTGGTCGTTGAAGGAGACGAATTCCGGCTCCGGATCTTCGGGTGCGATGCCCGCCAGTCCAGTCAGCGTCACGTGATTGATCGAACCACAATCGACCGCGCCGTTCTTGACCTGGAACACGACGAGATCGCCTGCCGGCATCTGTGGAATCCTGCCGTCGTTCACCTCTTCGTCGCGCTCGTTTTCGATCGCGATCGCGCCGAGCGTCTTATCCTTGTTGAGTGCGATCGAATCCGGCTGGCCGCCGAGATCGCAGGTGTTCTCAATTTTCTTGGTGGCAACGTCGACAACCGCGAGACGGCCGGAAGGCTTTGCCTTGCTCTCCGACGTATTGACGGCAACGAGCGCCTTGCCGGCGGTTGATGTCACTGACGTCGGCTCGCCGTCCATCATCAGCGCGCCCCCCGCCTTTGGAGCCTTGGCGTCTGAGATATCGACAAAGCCAATCGCTCCGAGCGGGCTGTCGCTATAGATGAGCGTCATCCCGTCGTCGGTCGCCGCGATGATTTCCGCCGAAGTGGCCGAAAGCTTGTCTTTCTCCTGCGGCAGGTTGGACGCCACCGGAAAGGTTGCGATACGATTGAAAACGGGCTCTGCGGCGGCCGGAAATGCACCCGCCGCCAGGAGCGCCGCAACGAGCACCGTCTTGCGCGATACAGTTGTCATGAAATCCCCCATGAGTTCAAACACGGTTTTTTTGGGGGATGGGCATGACACCGGGATGACACCGATGTGATATTCTGACCGCGCTAACGGATCTCCCGCTCCTTCTTCATTTCGTTCCGCATAATGAAGAGTGATGCCCCAAGGATCAGCAAGGCTCCCAACCACAAATAGCCGGTCGGCGCATAGCCGAAGACCAGCCAGCCGGCGAACACGTTGAGCGGCAGCTTGAGATCGTCGAAGGGCTGGATGTAAGCGGCATCGGCTGCCGAATAGGCCAACGTCAGGAAATACTGTGCCATCACGGTCAGGAGGCCCGCCGCAACGAAAAGTAGGAGTGTCAACCCGGTCGGAATTTCGAAGCCGGCTGCTAGCGCCAATCCGCCGTTGATGGGCGTAAGGAGCGCGAGCAGCCAGACAGTGATGGTCTCCGGTCGCTCGACCCCGGTAAGGCTCTTGGTGATCAACGAAGAGGCGCCCCAGAGAAGGGCCGAGAGGATCGGCAGGAACGCCGCCCAACTGAAGCTGTCCGACCAGGGCTGCAGGATGATCATCGCCCCCATGAAACCGGTTGCGGTCGCGGCCCATCGCGCAGAGCCGATATATTCACCAAGGAAGATGCGTGCGCCCATGATGATAAAGAACGGAGACGTCATTACCAGCGCAATCGCCTGCCAGATGGGCACTTGCGCGAGCCCCGCGACCCAGGTCGTTACCCCAAAGGCCGCCAAGGCGACCCGTACAACATGACGCCAGGGATAGCGCGTTCTCATTGCCCCAAGACCGGCGCGCAAGAGAAAGGGCAGCGAGAAGACCAGGGCAAACGCATATTGCCAGAAGGCTGCCGAGGCCGAGGCGAAAGCGAGCTTCATCGTCAGCCATTGCGTGACGATATTGAGGATAGAGAAGGCGATGCCCGCGGCAATCATCCAGGCAGCACCGACCATTGCTCGCGAAGCAGAAAATGTAGGGGAAGTCTGATTCATGTCTTTCTTTCCGAAACCAACACAAATCAGGACGCATGAGCGCGATACCGCAGCGAGGCAGAATCCACCCTCGCCTGCTCCGCTCATTCTCTTTCATCCGGACTGTAACCGTCGGCTCCGGAATTGCACCGGATCTGCTGACCCTCTTGGCACACGACCAAAAGGCGCTCCCGGGCTGGGGCCGAGGCCCTTACCGCCGGTGGGGACTTTCACCCCGCCCTGAGAACGCGCATTTCGTATGACATGCCGCGCGTGCCGACAAGGCCGCGAAATGCAAAAAGGGTTCGGCCGCGGCCGAACCCTTCGAAACTTGTACCGCCGGTCTCGTTGCCCGGCCGCCAAGTAAATTCATATCAGCCGTTGACGGCGTCCTTCAGGCCCTTGCCAGGCGTGAACTTCGGCACGTTGCGAGCCGGAATATCGACTTCTGCGCCGGTGGACGGGTTGCGGCCCTTCGTGGCTGCGCGATGGGAGACAGTGAAGCTACCAAAACCAGCGAGGCGAACGTCGCCCTTGCCCTTCAGTTCAGCCTGGACGACTTCGAAAACAGCATCAACCGCGGAAGCAGCGTCGGTCTTCGAGAGTCCTGCCTTTTCGGCAACTGCGGACACGAGTTCATTCTTGTTCATGTTTCCACCCCTTTCTAAATGGTTCGAAACGACTCAAATCTATAAGCCAGGCGCAGAATAGAGTTCATCAGGCCCGCCGCACCCCAAAGAGCCTGCAAATCAAGGAAATGCAAGCACCCGTGTGCCAATTTCACAAAAAAAGGCTGGCGAAAACGCCAGCCTTTTCAGGGTTTTTAAGCAATTGGGCACGAATGTGGCAAACAAAGCTCAGTGAGCTATGGTTGCACCCGTTTCGTCGAGCCCTTCGACCGTTGCGATGACGGGCGTTTCCACCGTGCCATCCCACTCGATTGCTTCCGGTCTGCGGACCAGCGCATGCTTGATCACCTCGCCCATGCGGGACACTGGGATGATCTCCATGTTGTTCTTCACGTTATCCGGAATCTCCGCCAGATCCTTGGCATTTTCTTCCGGAATCAGCACCTTCTTGATGCCACCGCGAAGCGCTGCGAGCAGCTTTTCCTTGAGGCCGCCGATCGGCAGAACACGACCGCGAAGGGTGATCTCACCCGTCATGGCGACATTCTTGTCGACCGGGATGCCGGTCATGATCGAGACAATCGCGGTTGCCATGGCAACACCGGCCGACGGACCATCCTTCGGCGTCGCACCTTCCGGTACGTGCACGTGGATGTCGCTCTTATCGAAGCGCGGCGGCTCGATGCCGAAATCGACGGCGCGCGAGCGGACATAGGATGCCGCTGCGGAAATCGATTCCTTCATGACTTCCTTCAGGTTGCCGGTCACGGTCATGCGACCCTTGCCCGGCATCATAACGCCTTCGATCGTCAGCAGTTCGCCGCCGACTTCCGTCCAGGCCAGGCCCGTTACCACGCCGACCTGATCTTCGCGCTCTGCTTCGCCGTGGCGGAAGCGCGGAACGCCCAGATAGTCGTCGATGTTTTCGGCCGTCACATGCACGGACTTCGTCTTGCCCTTGATGATCTCGGTGACCGCCTTGCGGGCGAGCTTCATCAACTCGCGTTCGAAGTTACGAACACCGGCTTCACGGGTGTACTGCTGGCTGATCGCCATCAGGGCATCGTCGCTGACCGAGAATTCATTCGGCTGCAGCGCATGTTCCTTGATAGCCTTCGGCAGCAGGTGCCGCTTGGCGATTTCGCGCTTTTCGTCTTCGGTGTAACCAGCGATACGGATGACTTCCATGCGGTCCATCAGGGGCGCAGGGATGTTCAGCGTGTTCGCCGTCGTGATGAACATCACGTCCGACAGATCGTATTCGACTTCCAGGTAGTGATCCATGAAGGTCGAGTTCTGAGCCGGATCCAGCACCTCGAGTAGAGCCGACGACGGATCGCCACGGAAATCCTGGCCCATCTTGTCGATTTCATCGAGCAGGAAGAGCGGGTTGGACTTCTTCGCCTTCTTCATCGACTGGATGACCTTGCCGGGCATCGAGCCAATGTAGGTGCGTCGGTGACCGCGAATTTCAGCTTCGTCACGAACGCCACCGAGAGCCATGCGGACATACTCACGGCCGGTCGCCTTGGCGATCGACTGGGCGAGCGAGGTCTTGCCAACGCCCGGAGGGCCGACGAGGCACAGGATCGGACCCTTGATCTTGGTCGCGCGAGCCTGAACAGCCAGGTACTCGACGATGCGTTCCTTGACCTTGTCGAGACCGAAGTGATCGGCTTCGAGGATCTTCTCGGCGTTGTTGAGGTCCGTCTTGATCTTCGACTTCTTGCCCCACGGAATGCCGAGCAGCCAGTCGAGGTAATTGCGGACAACGGTCGCTTCGGCCGACATCGGGCTCATCTGCCGCAGCTTCTTCAGCTCGGCATCGGCCTTTTCACGGGCTTCCTTCGACAGCTTCGTCTTGGAGATTCGCTCTTCCAGTTCGGCCATCTCGTCGCGGCCTTCCTCGCCGTCGCCGAGCTCCTTCTGGATCGCCTTCATCTGTTCGTTCAGGTAATACTCGCGCTGGGTCTTCTCCATCTGGCGCTTGACGCGCGAGCGGATGCGCTTTTCGACCTGAAGGACCGAGATCTCACCTTCCATGAAACCGAGCGCCTTTTCGAGGCGAGCCTTGACGCTGGTGGTTTCCAGCATCTCCTGCTTCTCAGTGATCTTGATCGACAGGTGCGAAGCAACCGTGTCGGCGAGCTTCGAATAGTCGTCGATCTGGCTGGCAGCGCCAACGACCTCAGGAGAGATCTTCTTGTTGAGCTTTACGTAGCTCTCGAACTCGGAAACGACCGAGCGGCTGAGCGCTTCAAGCTCAACCGGATCGTCATGTGGCTCTTCGAGAACGTGACCAAGGGCTTCGTAAAAGTCCTCACGATCCGTGTAAGCGTCGATCTCGGCGCGCGCGCGACCTTCGACCAGAACCTTGACGGTGCCATCAGGCAGCTTCAGCAGCTGCAATACGTTGGCGACCGTACCGACATTGTGAATGGCAGATGGTTCCGGATCGTCATCGCTCGCATTGATCTGCGTGACGAGCATGATCTGCTTGTCCGATCCCATGACCTCCTCGAGCGCACGGATCGATTTCTCTCGGCCGACAAACAACGGCACGATCATATGCGGGAAGACGACGATGTCGCGCAGGGGCAAAACCGGATATGCTGTGCTCGCAACTGACGTTTTCTTCGTCATTTTATTTCCTTTCCATCGTCCCGTTTCCGGGCTCTTCTGGCGCGGCCACTAGAACCGGGCCGCACTCCACTTGAGACAACAAGTGGAGGTTCTGATTATGCTTTTCAAGCTGCGCCATGGCCGGTGTCCCCCTGGACATGACAGCTATGCTACAACGGAATACCTTCATTCTGGAGCGCCGTGCCAAGTCAGCGGCTACCACTTCCGAAGCGGCTAAAACACAAGACCTAAAACACACCAACGGAATCATTCCATAATTGCCAAGGGCGGGGGAATCCGCAACGGCAACAGAGGTGGTTTCAGACCTCTTTAGCAAGATTTATCAGGGTCGTGCACTGGTTTTGAAATAGAAAGGGGCCTGCCGACGGCAAGCCCCTCAAATTCACAGTTCGTATCGTAAAGATATCTCTAAGGTCACGCGGAAGCGTTGGCCTTCTCATCTTGACGATCGGCGTAGATGTAAAGCGGACGGGCGGAGCCGCGCGCCACTTCCTCGGAGATGACGACTTCGCGTACGCCTTCCAGCGCCGGCAGTTCGAACATCGTGTCGAGAAGGATCTTTTCCATGATCGAACGAAGGCCGCGGGCACCAGTCTTGCGAATGATCGCCTTGCGGGCGATCTCGCGAAGAGCGTCCTCGTGGAAGGTGAGTTCCACGTCTTCCATCTCGAACAGTCGCTGGTACTGCTTGATCAGCGCGTTCTTCGGCTCCGACAGGATCTGGATCAGCGCATCCTCGTCGAGATCCTCGAGCGTCGCCAGGACCGGCAGACGGCCGATGAATTCCGGGATGAGGCCGAACTTGACCAGATCTTCCGGCTCCAGTTCGCGCAAGACTTCGCCGACACGACGGTCGTCCGGGGCCTTAACCGTTGCACCGAAGCCGATCGAGGTCTTCTCGCCGCGAGCGGAAATGATCTTGTCAAGACCGGCGAATGCGCCACCGCAGATGAACAGGATGTTCGTGGTGTCGACCTGCAGGAATTCCTGCTGCGGATGCTTGCGGCCGCCCTGCGGGGGCACCGAGGCAACCGTGCCTTCCATGATCTTCAGAAGCGCCTGCTGCACGCCCTCGCCCGACACGTCGCGGGTGATCGACGGGTTGTCGGACTTGCGGGAGATCTTGTCGACTTCGTCGATGTAGACGATGCCGCGCTGGGCGCGCTCGACATTGTAGTCGGCAGCCTGCAGCAGCTTCAGGATGATGTTTTCGACATCCTCACCGACATAGCCGGCTTCCGTCAGCGTCGTCGCATCGGCCATCGTGAAGGGAACGTCGATGATGCGAGCGAGCGTCTGTGCAAGATAGGTCTTGCCGCAACCGGTCGGTCCGACCAGCATGATGTTCGACTTCGCCAACTCGACTTCGCCGTTCTTGGAGGCGTGTGCGAGGCGCTTGTAGTGGTTGTGAACGGCAACCGACAGGATCTTCTTCGCCTGACGCTGGCCGATGACATATTCATCGAGGACCTTGATGATGTCCTGGGGCGTGGGAACGCCGTCACGGGACTTGACCATCGAGGATTTGTTTTCCTCGCGGATGATGTCCATGCACAATTCGACGCATTCATCGCAGATGAAAACGGTCGGTCCGGCGATAAGCTTCCGGACTTCGTGCTGGCTCTTTCCGCAGAACGAACAATAGAGGGTGTTTTTGGAGTCGCCGCCGTTGCTGCCGCTGACCTTGCTCATATCACTTTCCTTCCAGCACGCCGCATTTCAAGGTGAAATAACGGTCCACTCATTGGCCTGCTCCACGCTTGGAGCCCAGCCGGCCAAGGCCGTTTAAGGGGTACGAACCGGTCCAAACTATGCTGTCCTGGCTCCGGCGGCAACGAACTCCCCTTCGACTGCCGATGCTATGTCATAAAAATTCAACATAGCATTAATACTTGAGATTGCCGCACCCGCCACCGGGTTTCTTCCCTTGTTCGATCACAAATGAGATAGAACTGTGGCGGATACAACACCATCCCTACTTCTCACTAGGCGGCATCACCTTCCATCTCGACGCGAGATGTCAGGACCTTGTCGATGACACCCCAGGTCTGGGCCTCGTCCGCATCCATGAAGTGGTCACGGTCAAGGGTCTTTTCAACTTCCTCATAGGTGCGGCCTGTATGCTTGACGTAAACTTCGTTCAGGCGGCGCTTCATCTTCAGAATATCGCGGGCGTGACGCTCGATGTCAGACGCCTGGCCCTGGAAGCCGCCCGATGGCTGATGCACCATGATGCGGGAATTCGGGGTGGCAAAACGCATGTCCTTGTGGCCGGCAGCAAGCAGCAGCGAGCCCATGGACGCAGCCTGGCCGATGCAGAGCGTCGAGACAGCTGGCTTGATGAACTGCATCGTGTCGTAGATCGCCATGCCGGCAGTCACAACGCCGCCTGGAGAATTGATGTAGAGCGCAATTTCCTTCTTCGGGTTTTCGGCCTCGAGGAAGAGGAGCTGGGCGCAAACGAGCGTCGCCATGTGATCCTCGACAGGCCCAGTCAGGAAGATGATGCGTTCCTTGAGCAGGCGCGAATAGATGTCGTAGGAGCGTTCACCGCGATTGGTCTGTTCCACGACCATCGGCACGAGGGCCATAGCGGTATCGACTGGGTTTCTCATGTGCGTCCTTTGTCAACGTCTGCCGGCTATGGCCGGGAATCAAAGAAAATGCCTTATCCCTACATAGAGCTTCCCTGCCCTCCTCTTCAAGACGCGCCGATGGATAACGTGAAGAGGGACCGGAGCAAGGCGAACAACTTTTCGCCCGATGTACGCTGATTCCAGCAAAATAGTTTCGAGGAACGGGCCGCGATCGCGCTGTCGCACAGCTTTTGTCGGCATCAGGATAAACGAATTCTGAATCCGCCCGCAACTGCCCTTCATTCACAGAAAGGAAAGCCTAAAGACAACTCCGCACAAAAATGCAGTGGCGCGCAAGCACAATTAATGAAGTTGCCAGTTTTTTCCGAAAGGATACGCGCAATGCAAGGGGTATTGCCGTGTTCAATGTTACAACTGGATTAGCCATTTGGTGCTCCGAAGCCATGACGCTCGCGCTGGTAGCGTTCATGGCCTGGCGCCACAATGTCCGAAACAAGGCCTATTTCTATTGGGGAACGGGCTTTCTCCTTAGCGGCGTGGGTTTCGCAATGGCGGCCCTGCGCGGGCAGATACCCGCCATCCTTTCCATCGAGATCGCCAACACTATCGCGCTATCTGGGCAGAGCGCGTGGGTTGCGGGGTACCTCGCGCTTGATCGTCGCAAGCTCGAATGGTGGGCATTGCTGCCACCGCTCGTCTGGCTGGGCGGCGTCTTCCTGCCGTGGGTCAACGACGACTACACCAATCGTGTCATTCTCTTCAATCTAGCCTCGGCCGCCGGCGCGACGGCACTCGCGATGGCGGTCTGCATGGCAGGCAAGCAAAACGAGGGCTCGAGAGGTAAACTCGGCGCCATCTTCGTGATCCAGGGCGTCCTGTGCTTCGGTACGGCGCTGGCAATGGCAATCCTCGGCCCCACTGATGCGGAGGCTGTCAACTTCGCGGGCAGCGCCGCGATGGCAACGGGCTTCCTGCTCATCCTGGCGTGCGCCCTCACCTGCCTCGTCATCATGGAGCGCTCGGAGAAGTATCTTCGCATGCTCAGCCTCACCGATTCTCTGACTAGCGTACTGAACCGACGCGGCCTCTTCGGACGCTTCGATGCCATCCGGGAGCGTGCATTCAACAGTAACCGCCAGGTCGCCGTGTTGCTTTTCGACCTCGACCACTTCAAGCGCGTCAACGACCGTTTCGGCCATCAGGCCGGCGACGTGGTGCTGACGGTGTTTGCCCGATTGGCCAATCAATTCGTGCCGGATGGAGCTTTCGGCCGCATGGGCGGCGAGGAGTTTGCGGCGTTCACGACCGTCGCCGATCAGACAGAAGCTGAAGCGCTGGCAGAGACGATCCGGGCGGAGTTTTGCCGTGTACCCGTAAGCACCGGCGACGCAATCGTTCCGGCAACGTTCAGCACCGGTGTTGCCCTTGCCTCAGCCATCGAGGCAAACATGGACAAGCTCGTATCGGCAGCCGATCGGGCGCTCTATGCCGCAAAGGCAGCCGGCCGCAACTGCACCGTCATCTTCGGTGAAGCCGAAGCCGCGGCACCACCGCCTCCGCAGCCAGATCAAACAAGTGGCGAACTGGTTCCAACACTCGACGACCAAATTCACGCGCTTCGCCGCGTCGGATCGCTGTCGAGAGGCTGACCCTATCTTTTCGAGGCTTGGCAAATCCGCTAAGCCTCGAAGCATGATGATCCCACCATTTCTTTCCATCGACCCCTCCACACGCCACGTCTCGCTGGACGCAAGCAATCCTGCCTTTTACAGCGATCCGAACAGCGTCTACGACGCTCTGCACGCGCATTGCCCCACATTCTATTGGGAGCAGCAGAAGCAGTGGTTCTTCACGGGCTATGACCATGTGAACGGCCTGCTGCGCGATCGCCGCTTCGGCCGCCAGATCCTGCACATCGCAAGCCGCGAAGAGCTCGACCTTCCCGAGCCCGAACAGCACGTGGCGAATTTCGATCTCGCGGAACGATACTCGCTGCTTGAACTGGAGCCGCCTGAGCACACGCGCCTGCGAACGCTCGTCAATCGCGCCTTCGTCTCTCGTCACGTTGAGAAGATGAAGTCGGAGATCGCCGAGCTTGCCAACAAACTCATCGACGGCTTCGAGAAAAACAGCGAAGTCGAGCTGCTTTCGGCATTTGCCGACATCATTCCGGTGACGATGATCGCCCGCATGATCGGTATTCCGGAGGAAATGGGACCGCAACTCCTGAAGTGGTCGCACGCCTACATTCGCATGTACCTCTTCGGCCGCACCCGCGAGGACGAGGTTGGCGCCGAACGGGCTGCAAAGGAGTTCTCGGACTATGTAAAGACGGTCATTGCCGAGCGTCGCGCCAACCCGCGGGACGACCTTCTGACGCACATGATCCACACCGAACACAAGGGCCAGTATCTCACAGAGGACGAGCTCGTTTCGACGACGATCGTATTGCTCAATGCCGGTCACGAGGCGACGGTGCACCAGATCGGCAACTCGGTGCGCATCATTCTGGACAGCGGACGCGATCCGGCCGATCTTTTCGAGGACGAAGCCACCACCGAGCGAACCGTCGAAGAGTCCCTGCGTATCTGTGCGCCGGTCCACATCTTCCAGCGCTGGGCGTTGGAGACCGTCGAGATCGACGGCATTTCGTTCAAGCGCGGCGACAAGGTGAGCCTCATTCTGGCGGCAGCCAATCTCGACCCGACTAAATTCAGTGATCCGCTGACGTTCAAGCCTGACCGCAATGAGGCCGCCAACCTGTCCTTTGGCGCGGGTATCCACTTCTGCATCGGGGCGCCGTTGGCTCGGCTCGAACTGAACGTCGTCCTGCCAATTCTCTTCGAGAGACTACCTGGGCTCAGGCTTGCCCGTACGCCTGTTGTGAAGGACGTCTATCACTTCCACGGATTGGATCGGCTGGATCTCTCCTGGTAGGGCACCAATGGAAGAGGTCCGCGTTCCGGAGAACGCGGACCTCTCTGTCATGCTTCCAACATCTTACGGTTTGGCGTTATTCTGCAGCCTGCAGAGCCGGCACACCGTCGACCGGTTCCGGAGGCAACCTGCCGGCCATGGCAGCAGCAAACCTCGTCTGATCAAGCTCATTTTCCCAGCGGGCGACGACGACCGTCGCGACCGCGTTGCCGACAAAGTTGGTCAGCGCGCGGCATTCCGACATGAAGCGGTCGATACCGAGGATTAGCGCCATACCTGCCACTGGAACCGAGGGCACTACCGAGAGCGTTGCGGCAAGCGTAATGAAGCCGGCACCGGTGATGCCGGCAGCGCCCTTGGAGCTCAGCATCGCGACCAGCAGAAGCAGGATCTGGTCTGCCAGGGTCAGCGGCGTGTCCGTTGCCTGAGCGATGAAGAGGGCTGCGAGCGTCATATAGATGTTCGTGCCGTCGAGATTGAAGGAATAGCCGGTTGGAATGACGAGACCCACGACAGAGCGCTTGCAGCCTGCCTGTTCCATCTTGGCCATGAGGCCCGGAAGCGCGGCTTCCGAAGAAGACGTACCGAGCACCAGCAGTAGCTCTTCCTTGATGTAGCGGATCAGCGCAAGGATCGAGAACCCGTTGTAGCGGGCAACCGCACCGAGAACGACCAGAACGAAGAGCAGCGACGTCAGATAGAAGGTGCCGATCAACATTGCCAGGTTTGCAATGGAGCCGATGCCGTATTTGCCGATCGTGAACGCCATGGCGCCGAAAGCGCCGATCGGAGCTGCTTTCATCAGGACCGCCACCAGCTTGAAGACCGGCACCGTCAATGACTGCAGGAAGTCAGCGACCGGCCGACCGCGATCGCCGACCATGGCAAGCGCGACACCGAACAGGACGGAGAAGAACAGCACCTGAAGAATGTCGCCGTCGGCAAAGGCACCGACGATCGTGTTCGGGATAATGTTCATCAGGAAGCCCGTGACGGTCGAGTCATGAGCCTTTTCCGCGTAGCTTGCGACGGCCTTGGTATCCAGCGTCGCCGGATCGATATGCATGCCGGCGCCCGGTTGTATCACGTTGGCCACCAGCAGGCCGACCGCCAATGCCAGCGTCGAAAAGACGAGGAAGTATAGCATCGCCTTGCCGGCAACGCGTCCAACCTTCTGCAGGTCCGACATGCCGGCGATGCCGGTTGCGACGGTCAAGAAGATGACGGGGGCGATGATCATTTTGACGAGCTTGATGAAAGCGTCGCCGAGCGGCTTCAGAGCCGTGCCGATATCGGGATAGAAATGACCGAGCAGGATACCAGCACAGATGGCGGCAAGAACCTGCACGTAGAGAAGCCGATAGAAGGGAATCTTGCCGCGCGGCTGCGCGACTGGAAGTGCTGCACCCATGATGTCCTCCATGTGCCCCAAAACCAACGGTGGCCTCCCGGGGCGATTGCGTTACCTATTCAACAGCCACGCGGCTGTTTGCAGAGGTTTTGCAACATGCGTGCCAAGTTGCGGCACCCCGATTAAGATATTGATTTCGCGATAGTCTTTTGTGCGTCCACCTCGTGAAGCGGAACATATGAGCGTATTTTCGCACAAATTGATTTGACGTGAGTGCGGAATTACGCACAAGGTGAACAATGATTCAGGCCTCTTCGAGATCGGATTTCGGTTCCTTCCGCCGTACCAGCCGGCGGGTACGGCGAACGTGGATCCTCTTTGCTTCGGTTTCGGCAGCGCTCATCCTTGCCACTCTGTTCGGCGCGACCGTCTATGGGCGTCGCGCCGCCATCGATACGATTGTGAGCCAGAGCCGGACCGATGCGAGCCTGAAGGTGGCGCTGCTCAACGCCGTTCTGGAGAGGCCACGCGCCCTGCCCCTGCTTCTTGCCGAGGACCAGCAGGTCCTCGATGGCCTCTCGTCCAAAAACAGCGATGCAATCGACATCCTGAACCGGAAGCTGGAGCGGCTCGTCACGGGAACGCAGGCTGCGGTGCTCTACGTCATTGGCCCCAACGGTATCGCTGTCTCCTCGAGCAACTGGCGGGAGCCCATCAGTTTCGTCGGCAACGACTACGCCTTCCGCGATTACTTCCGAAAGGCGATGGATGACGGAACCGCCGAGCATTTTGCCCTAGGCAGTGTCAGCAAGCGCCCTGGCCTCTATATTTCGCGCCGCGTCGGCAGTGCGGCGGCGCCCCTCGGCGTCGTGGTCGTCAAGCTCGAGTTCGACCAGCTTGAGAGCGATTGGCGTGATACGCATCGTCCTGTTTATGTCACCGACAATCGCGGCGTTGTTCTGATCACCAGTATCCCCTCCTGGCGTTTTATGATCAACGGTCCAGTGCCTGAGGCTGAGCTTGCCGCCATCCGCAACAGCCAACAGTTCGGCGATGCGCCGTTGGCGAAATTGCCTATCATGCGGCCCCGGCCGATCGATGCCGAGGCCTCGCTTGTTTCCGCCGTTCTTCCCGGCAGTGGCGAAGGCGAATATTTGCGCCTAGCAACGCCAGTTCCCACCACCCCATGGCATCTCGAGTATCTGGTACCGACCGATGCGCCGGTCGCCGCGTCCGTTCGAGAAATGCGCCTACTGTCGCTTGCCGTCCTTCTGCCCGTTCTCGCCATCGCAGCGTTTCTCCTATGGAGGCGTCAGGCGGCCGCGACCAAGATCGCGGAAGAACAAGCCATGCGCGAGGAGCTGGAGCGAAGGGTCGTCGAGCGAACCGACGATCTCAGCAGGGCGCGCGACCGTCTGCAGGCCGAAATCTCCGATCACCGGGAAACGGAAGCAAGGCTGCAGATCGTGCAGCAGGAACTGGTGCAGGCGAACCGGCTCGCGATCCTCGGCCAGGTGGCGGCGGGCGTGGCTCACGAGATCAACCAGCCGGTCGCGACCATCCGCGCCTATGCGGACAACGCCCGAGTCTTTCTGGAACGCAAGCAGACGAATCCGGTGGACGAAAACCTGGAGGCGATTGCCGGCCTCACCGAACGGATCGGAGCGATTACCGACGAGTTGAAGGCATTTGCGCGCAAGGGCCGCGTCGCGCCGGAGGCCGTGGAATTGCTCAGTGTTATTGACGGAGCGGTTGTTCTGCTGAAAAGCCGCTTTGCCGGACAACTGGAAGCACTCGATATTCGGCCGCCTCCAGCGGGGCTATGCGTGCTCGGCAACCGGGTCCGGCTTGAGCAGATCCTGATCAACCTATTCCAGAATGCTTTGGAAGCCTTGGACGGGCGAGCCGATGCGAAGGTCTACGTCTCGGTGACAGAGACGGGCGACGAAGTTGCAATCGAGGTCGCCGATAACGGCCCGGGGATTTCGCCTGAAATCCTCAAGTCGCTTTTCACGCCGTTCAATACGTCCAAGGAAAGAGGTTTGGGTCTAGGCCTCGTCATTTCCAAGGACATCGTGGCCGACTATGGCGGCCGCATCGACGTGACGAGCGACGCGAACGGAACCTGCTTTACGGTGCACCTGCGGAAGGCCATGGCATGACCGATGTAACGCCGATTTTGCTTATCGATGATGACAAGGACCTGTTGCGGGCAACCAAGCAGACGCTTGAGCTCGCCGGCTTTTCCGTTTCGGCTTTTTCCGACGCTGGAGAAGCGCTGGCGGCATTGAGCCCGGATTTCGCGGGCGTCGTTGTTTCCGATATCCGGATGCCTGGGATCGATGGTCTGCAGCTCTTCGGTCGCGTGCGACAACGGGACGAGGATCTGCCGGTCATTCTGGTCACCGGACATGGCGATATTCCGATGGCGGTGAAAGCCATGCAGGACGGAGTCTATGATTTCATCACCAAGCCGTTCGCGACTGACCGGCTCATCCAGAGCGTGCGGCGCGCCGCCGAAAAGCGACGTCTCGTGATGGAAAACAGGTCTCTGCGCAAGGCGACCGAGGAGGCACGCGACGACCTACCGCTAATCGGCCAGACGCCGGCAATGGAGCGGCTACGCCACACCTTGCGACAGATTGCCGACACCGATGTCGATGTTCTGCTGATGGGAGAAACCGGCAGCGGCAAGGAGGTCGTGGCAAGCCTGCTCCACCGCTGGAGCCGACGCGCATCCGGCAATTTCGTCGCACTCAACTGCGGTGCGCTGCCGGAAAGCGTGGTTGAAAGCGAGCTGTTCGGTCATGAGCCCGGCGCCTTCACCGGCGCGCAAAAAAAGCGCATCGGTCGCATCGAGCATGCGAGCGGCGGAACGCTTTTTCTCGACGAGATCGAGAGCATGCCGCCGGCAACGCAGGTGCAGATGCTGCGTGTGCTCGAGATGCGCGAGGTTACGCCGCTTGGCACCAACGAGGTCCGACCGGTCGACCTGCGTGTTGTCGCCGCCTCCAAGATCGATCTCAGTGATCCCCGCCAGCGCGGCGACTTTCGTGAGGATCTTTACTACCGGCTTAACGTGGTGACGATCTCCATCCCTCCGCTCAAGGAGCGACGGGACGATGTTCCCCTTCTTTTCGGCTACTTCGCCGAGCGCGCCGCGAGCCGCTTCAAGCGAGACGTGCCCACGATCCCCTCGTCGATCCATCGCCACCTGCGGGAATACGACTGGCCGGGCAACGTGCGCGAACTGTCACATTTTGCCGAACGGTTCGTGCTCGGCGTCGAGCAGATCTCAGATCGTGTTCCGGCAGTAGAACCGGAGACGGATGGAGCCTGGTCGCTTCCGGATCGGCTTGAACGCTACGAGGCCCAAATCATTCGCGAAGCTCTGAACGCCAATGACGGCGACGTCCGCCGCACGATCGCGGACCTCGGCATTCCCCGGAAGACATTCTACGACAAGCTCCAGCGCCACGGCATCGTCCGCAGCGATTTCGCGTCTTCCGACAAGAGCTAGCTCTGCCAAGGCCGGCGCGGATCGATGACGATACCTTCGCCTTCCGGCGCGCTGAGGTCAGAGGCGGATGACGTAATCCTTGCGCGTCGTTTCAACGACTTCCCAGGTTCCCTTAAAGCCAGGTCTGAGGATCATCCGGTCGCCTGCGCGAAGATGCACACCGTCACCACCGTCCTCCGTGACGATCGAGTGGCCCGACAGCACGCTGAAGTATTCCCACTCGTCATAGACGATCCGCCACTTGCCGGGTGTCGCCTCCCATATGCCGGAATAGAGGCCGCCATCGGCCTCCTCCAAGTTCCAGGTCCTGAACTGCGGGTCGCCAGCCAGTATGCGGTCGGCATCCGGGGCACCGAACTCCGGTTCGACGCCGTTGATGTCAAAGGTCAGATAGCTTGCCATAGGCTCAGATCTTCGCCAGCGATTGCTCGAGATCGGCAATGATATCCTTCACGTCCTCGATGCCAACCGAAAGGCGGACGACGTCGGAGCCGGCGCCGGCGGCGATCCTTTGCTCGTCCGTCAGTTGCCGGTGCGTGGTCGATGCCGGATGGATCACGAGCGAGCGTGTGTCGCCAATGTTGGCGAGATGTGAAAACAGTTCCAATCCCTCGACCAGCGTCTTGCCGGCCTCGTAGCCGCCCTTGACACCGAAGGTGAAGACGGAGCCTGCACCCTTCGGCGAATAGCGCTGCTGCAGCGCATGGTTCGGGTCGTCCTCGAGGCCAGCATAATTCACCCAAGCGACCTTGCTGTGCGCCTTCAACCACTTTGCGACGGCTATTGCGTTATCGTTGTGGCGCTGCATGCGCAGCGGCAATGTCTCGATGCCCGTCAGGATCAGGAACGCATTGAAGGGGGAGATGGCTGGACCAAGATCGCGCAGACCGAGCACACGGCAGGCGATGGCGAATGCGAAATTGCCGAAGGTCGAATGCAGGACCACGCCGTTATATTCCGGCCGCGGGCTAGACAGCATCGGATAGTTGCCGGACTTCGACCAATCGAAGGTCCCGCCATCGACGATCATGCCGCCCATGGAGTTGCCATGACCGCCGAGGAACTTCGTCAACGAATGCACGACGATATCGGCACCATGTTCGATCGGTCGGATGAGATAGGGGCTGGCCATGGTGTTGTCGACGATCAGGGGCAGGCCATGCTTGTGCGCCACTGCCGCGATCGCAGCGATGTCAACGAAGGTGCCGCCAGGATTCGCGAGGCTCTCGATGAAGATGGCCCGCGTCTTGCCATCGATCTGGCTTTCGAAGCTCGCGGGATCGGCGGAATCTGCCCAGCGAACCTGCCAGCCGTAATTATCGAACGCATGACCGAACTGGTTGATAGAGCCTCCGTACAGGCGCTTCGCGGCCACGAAATTCTCGCCGGGGCGCATCAGCGTGTGAAAGACAATCACTTGGGCCGCATGGCCGGACGCAACGGCGAGCGCCGCGGTGCCACCTTCGAGTGCCGCGACGCGCTCTTCGAGGACGGCCTGGGTCGGGTTCATGATACGGGTGTAGATGTTGCCGAACTGCTGCAGACCGAAGAGGGCGGCCGCGTGATCCGAATCATTAAAGACATAAGCCGTCGTCTGGTAGATCGGTGTCGCGCGTGCGCCGGTCGTGGGGTCGGGCTGTGCCCCCGCATGAACTGCCAACGTATTGAAACCCGGACCGTTCTTGGCCATGAAATCCTCCCATTCAGCTTGATCGAATGGCGGCGAGCATAGCGAACAACCGCGAAAAGTTAATCGCGTTCTTTTTCAACCCAGGCACGTTATTTGGAAAATCCAACCACTCACCCGATGAGGCGGGGATACTCAATCGCCGGACAGCGATCCATGACAACCTTTATACCAGCAGCCTCGGCTCTTACCGCTGCCGCGTCGTCACGTACGCCAAGCTGAGACCATATCACCTTCGGCCGCGGGCTCATTGCCAATGCCTCGTCGACAACACCCGACAGAAATTCCGAAGCCCGGAAGACCTCGACCATATCGACCGATACCGGGACATCGGCAAGCCGAGCGTAGACCGTCTGGCCATGGATCTGCTTACCTGCCTGCCCGGGATTCACGGGGATGACGTTGTACCCCCGAGACAGCAGATAGCCCATCACGCCATTGCTCGGTCGCGCGGGGTTCGGTGACGCGCCCGTCAGGGCAATCGTCTTCACGGAACGCAGAATACCGACGATGTAGTCGTCCTCATACCTAGCGTGATTCAAGGACTTCGCCTCCAATAGCAATCGCTTTTACTTCGGGCTTGGTTGAAACCAGCCGGATCGTTTCAGCGTATATAGGAATTAGGATGCAGCAGAAGGATTTTCCCATGAAAAAATTGGTTGTCGCGATCGCCTTCGTCATGGCCGCCTCCCCGGCACTGGCCATTTCGAGATACAATGCGCTCAACATGAGCTGCCAGGCAGCGCGCGCGGCGATCCATAACGAGGGCGCCGTGATCTTGCGGTATCCGTCGAAACGAGTGAGCGGCATGACATTATTCGACCGCTACATTCGCAACAGCAACTATTGCGACCCCAATCAATATGCTGAATGGACGACCATTCCTACGAAGGACAATCCGAGGTGTGGCGTGCTGAACTGCCAGAGTATAGACAACTTAGACGGGATGTTTATCATTCCCGATTATTCGCTGTAAAAGCTTGTTTCTGCTGTCCCAATCGTGACGCTTTAGCCTCGCGGGCTCAAGCGCGCGCGTCACAAAATTTCGGCTAAGCGATGGATTCCGTGATGGCTTTTGTCACACTTTTGTGAGAATCTGCGGTGGCAAATCCGTAGCCTCCGTCACGGTTCTATGTATATCCTGTATATGTTCACATATGTTCTTGCATATGTTAGCAACGCCTCATGGTTGAACAGGCGACCATCGAGCAAGTACCTCTGGTGTACGTTCCTCTTTTATCGATTTGAGGGCCAACATCCTCAGGTTGCTTGACGGGCGACCGGGAGCCAGTGTGGTCCGTCCTGTCATCGAACGGGATTGATTTTTACCAAGAGCGGCGTAACAACAATTCCACAATCGCTGTTTTCACACCGCCCGGTGGTCTTTTGCCAATCCACGTCATTTTGCTCGTTCTATTTGGTGCCCTGTTGCACGCGACATGGAACGCCATGATCAAGGCGGGCACGGACAAATCGCTCGATGCCAGCCTCATTTCGGCAGGCGGTGCAGTGTGCGCTCTTCCCTTCCTGATGTTCCTGCCATTGCCGAACTCGGCCGCATGGCCATTCATCGGCGCTTCCGCTGTTCTCCAGTTCGCGTATTTTCAGCTCGTCGCAGGCGCATATCGCGCAGGCGACATCGGCCTCGTCTATCCGCTGATGCGCGGGTGCGCTCCGCTGCTGATTGCGGCCACCAGCGGTTTCATCCTGAACGAGACACTGTCGACCGGCGCGCTCCTCGGCACGATGACGATTTGCTCCGGTATCCTGACGCTGGCCTTCGAGGCGCGAAAAGGCAGCGGCAATGCGATCAGGCTGGCGCTCGCGAATGCCTGCGTGATTGCGACCTACACCTATGTGGACGGTGTCGGCGCCCGCGTCTCGGGCAATGCCGTCTCCTATACGCTGTGGATGTCGCTGCTGCCGCCGGTATTGCTATTCACCTGGGCGATCTCCAAGCGCGGCGCCGTCGCAGTCGCCATGCATGTCCGTTACAACTGGTGGCGCGGCCTGATCGGTGGCGGCGGATCGATCGCGTCCTACGGCCTCGCCCTTTGGGCGATGACCAAGGCGCCAGTGGCAACTGTTGCGGCGCTGCGCGAGACGTCGATCCTCTTCGCCCTGCTGATCTCAGTCATCGTTTTGAAGGAAAAGGCCAGCCCCTGGCGCTATCTCGCCGGCGCAATCATCGCGCTCGGCGGGCTGATCCTGAAACTCGGCTAGCTATTCGCCGGTCCACTGCGGCACGCGCTTGGACAGGAAGGCCCCAATCCCCTCCTCGGCATCGGCAGTCAGCATATTGTCGACCATGACCTGAGCAGCATAGCTGTAGGCTTCCTCGACAGGCATTTCGAGCTGGCGGTAGAATGCCTCCTTACCGATCTTCAGCGTCAGCGGCGATTTGCTTGCAATGACGGACGCGTATTTGGTGACGACCTGCATCAGATATTGCTTCGGCACGATGCGGTTCACCAGGCCGAAATCCTTCGCGGTCGAGGCGTCGATCGTCTCACCCGTGAGGAGCATCTCCATCGCCTGCTTGCGATGCGCCGCGCGGGACACTGCCACCATGGGGGTCGAGCAGAACAGGCCGATATTGACGCCGGGCGTACAGAAGGTTGCCGTATCTGTGCAGATCGCAAGATCGCAGGAGGCGACAAGCTGGCAGCCGGCAGCCGTTGCGAGACCGTCGATCTCGGCGATGACAGGCTTTGGCAAGCGGGTGATCTCGAGCATGAGATCAGCGGCCAGCGCAAAGGTTTCCTCGAAGAATGCCTCGCCGCCGTCCTCATCGTCCCGATGCGCGGTCAATTCCTTGAGGTCGTGGCCGGCAGAAAAGACATTGCCGGTCGATGCGATGATGACCACGCGAACGGCAGCGTCTTCAGCGGCGCTCTGGAGCTCACCGATCAGGGTTTCCATGACGGCGATCGAGAGCGCATTTGCAGGCGGATTGCTGAGCGTCAGCCGCAGGATGCCATCCCTCAATTGCGGGATGACGAGCGCTCCCTCGCCCGCTTTGCTCGGGTCCTTCCGAAAGGATACGACTTCGGCCATGGTCTAACTCCCTGCATTGCTATTTCGTGCTAATTGTTCTGCCACAGGCGACAAGCAATTTCGAGGCAAACTCATGCAGCCGGCCATGACGATCGACGAGCTCCACCGTTTTCTGGATACGGACTTTCCCCAAATCCACACGGACGGGCGCGTATTTACGATCACCGAGATCACACCCGGCAGCGTCTCGATGCTGCTGGACCCGAGCGAGAGGCACTTGCGCCCCGGCGGCACCGTCTCCGGACCAGCCCTTTTCACCTTGGCGGATGTGACGGCCTATGCAGCAGTATTGGCGCATATCGGGCCGGTCGCGCTGGCGGTTACCACCAATCTCAACATCAATTTCCTGCGCCTGCCGAAGCCCAGACCGACGACTTGCACCTGTCGGATTCTCAAGCTTGGCAAGCGGCTCGCCGTCATCGAGGCCTCGATTTTCCAGGAGAATGCAGATGAATTGATCGCTCACGCGACCGCGACTTACTCCATTCCGCCGCGTTAAATGTGAGGTAATATGATACCACATACTTAACGTATTGATTTTGCTTATACATTTTTGCCGCGCACCAATCCGCATATATTGACCGCAGGCTGCTTTGCCTCTATACACACCGCCAGAAATGCAGGCTTTCCGGGCTGCTTTCTTTTTGGCGCGTCTTCGGACAGCCAAACCAAGCAACAAGAAACGCCCTCTCGCCTTCGGGCCGAGGGATCCAAAAGAGAGTAACAACTATGGCAACCTTCTCCCAGAAGCCTGCAGAGGTGGAGAAGAAGTGGGTCATCATCGACGCCGAAGGGCTCGTCGTTGGTCGTCTCGCTTCCATCATCGCTATGCGTCTGCGCGGCAAGCACAAGGCAACCTTCACGCCTCACGTTGACGACGGCGACAACGTCATCGTCATCAACGCCGACAAGGTCGTTTTCACCGGCAAGAAGTACTCCGACAAGGTTTACTATTGGCACACCGGTTATGCCGGCGGCATCAAGGAGCGTACCGCTCGCCAGATCATCGAAGGCCGCTTTCCGGAGCGCGTCCTCGAGAAGGCTGTTGAGCGCATGGTTCCGCGCGGCCCGCTCGGCCGTCGTCAGATGAAGAACCTCCGCGTTTACGCTGGTTCCAATCATCCTCATGAAGCACAGCAGCCTGTCGTTCTCGACGTCGCCAAGCTGAACAAGAAGAACGTAAGGAGCGCCTAAGAATGGCTGACCTCTCCTCCCTGAAGGATCTCGGCACGTCCGAAGCAGCTGCTGCTCCGGCTCACGTCCGTAAGGTCGACTCGCTTGGCCGTTCCTACGCGACCGGCAAGCGCAAGAACGCAGTTGCCCGCGTTTGGGTCAAGCCGGGTTCCGGCAAGATCATCGTCAACGGCAAGGAATTCGCGGAATACTTCGCACGCCCGGTTCTGCAGATGATTCTGCGTCAGCCGATCGTCGCTGCTGCCCGTGACGGCCAGTTCGACATCGTTGCAACGGTTGCAGGCGGCGGTCTTTCCGGCCAGGCCGGTGCCGTTCGTCACGGTCTTTCCAAGGCCCTCACCTACTTCGAGCCGGGCCTGCGCTCGGTCCTGAAGAAGGGTGGCTTCCTGACCCGCGACAGCCGCGTCGTTGAACGTAAGAAATACGGTAAGGCCAAGGCCCGGCGTTCGTTCCAGTTCTCCAAGCGTTAATCGCTGCGGAATATCGACTACGAAAGGCCGGGCGCTTCGCCCGGCCTTTTTGTTTGGTGGCCGCTTGAAGCGGCCCGTTCCCTTGCCAGTTCTACTGCATTCCAGGCGCTTGACGCGCATGCCAAGGGAGGCAGGAATGACCAAGCACGCAATCTATGTCGAACTGAAAGCAAAATCCGGCAAGGAAGAAGATGTGGCGACGTTCTTGAAGAGCGCGCAGGCGCCTGTCGAACAGGAGCCCGGTACCGTGACGTGGTTTGCCGTTCGCTACGACCTGAGCACATTCGCCATCTTCGATGCCTTTGACGACGAGGCTGGCCGGCAGGCGCATTTGAACGGCAAGGTGGCCGCAGCGCTGATGGCACGAGCAACTGAACTGCTTGCCGAGGCGCCGCAACTGAAGACACCCGAGGTGCTGGCCGACAAGCTGCCGGGGTAAAACCTGTTTGGCCGAGCGACCAGAACCGTTTTGGCCTTTCGGTTTGAGATTCGTTTCTGGTAGGCATAGCGACCAACACCCTCGAGGAGCATCTCTTGGCCAACAAGTCGATCGACCACGCATTCACGGCAACGAGCCTCACATCGGCCGCCAGCGACCCCACCTTCGCCGGGGCGCTGTCGTTCATGCGTCGCCGCTTCACCAAGGACCTAGCCGGCGCGGATGCGGTCGTCTGGGGCATCCCCTTCGATGCTGCGACATCCAATCGACCGGGCACGCGGTTCGGACCGCAAGCGATACGGCGTGCGTCGGCGATCTTCGACAATGACCCGCAGTATCCATTCAACCGCGATCTCTTTGCCGAGATGGCCGTGATCGACTATGGCGACTGCTTGCTCGACTACGGCAACCACCACGAGACGCCCGCAGCAATCGAACGGCAGTCGAAGGCCATTGTCGACAGTGGTGCCTTCATGCTGACCCTTGGCGGCGATCATTTTGTCACCTGGCCGATCCTCAAGGCGCATGCGGCCAAGCATGGACCGCTAGCACTCGTCCAGTTCGATGCACATCAGGACACCTGGTTCGACGACAACCGGCGGATCGACCATGGCTCGTTCGTGGCGCGGGCCGCACGTGACGGCATCATCGATCCGGATCGGTCGATCCAGATCGGTATCCGCACCCATGCGCCTGACGATTTCGGCATTCATATTCTCTACGGCCATCAGCTTGAGGAGATGACTCCGAGCGATATCGCCTCGACGATCATCTCGCATACCCGCGGCGCACCGGCCTACCTGACCTTCGATATCGATTGCCTTGACCCTGCCTATGCGCCAGGCACCGGCACGCCAGTAGCAGGTGGTCCCTCGAGCGCCAAGATTCTCTCGGTGCTGCAGCGTCTGCACCAGCTCGATATCCGAGGCGCCGACGTCGTCGAGGTCTCGCCCCCCTACGATCATGCGGACATCACCGCCATTGCGGGGGCGACGGTCGCGATGTATATGCTTGGCCTACATGCCGAGCGCCGCGCGAGCGGGTCACACGGCTGACTCATCCCTCTTACAAAATAATTCCGGACTTCTTTCTAACCTATTGAAAGTGTGAGCGAGATAATGGCACCGAAGATCTTCATCGATGGCGAACACGGCACGACGGGCTTGCAGATACGCACGCGCATGGCCGGCCGCCGCGATGTGGAGCTTCTGTCGATCCCGGAAACAGAGCGTCGCAACGCCGTGATGCGCGAGGACATGCTGAACAGCGCCGATATCGCGATCCTCTGCCTACCTGACGACGCTTCGAAGGAAGCGATGCAGATGGTCTCGGGCAACAACAACGTGCGTGTCATCGACACCTCCACGGCGTTCCGCGTCAATCCTTCCTGGGCCTATGGCTTTGCGGAAATGGACAAGGAACAGGCCGAGAAGATCAAGGCGGCACGCTTCGTCGCTAATCCGGGCTGCTACCCCACCGGCGCGATCGGCCTAATCCGGCCGATGCGCGCTGCCGGCATTCTGCCGGACGGCTATCCGGTCACGGTCAATGCGGTCTCCGGCTACACCGGCGGCGGCAAGCAGATGATCGCGCAGATCGAGGATCAGAGCCGGGAGGATGCGATCACCGCACCGCACTTCCTCTATGGGTTGACGCTGGCACACAAGCACGTGCCCGAGATGAAGATCCACGGCCTGCTGGATCGCGCACCGATCTTCTCGCCGTCTGTCGGCAAGTTCCCGCAGGGCATGATCGTTCAGGTACCGCTGCATCTCGATGATCTTGCCGAGGGCACGACGCTCGAATGCATCCACGCTGCTCTTGTCGCTCACTATGCGGGACAGGATATCGTGACGGTAGTGCCGCTGGACGAGAGCCGCAAGCTCCCCCGTATCGATGCCGTCGAGCTTGCCGGCAAGGATACGATGAAGCTCTTCGTGTTCGGCACGCCGGGTGCGTCTCAGGTCAACCTCGTGGCGCTGCTCGACAACCTTGGCAAGGGTGCCTCGGGCGCCGCAGTCCAGAACATGGACCTGATGCTCGCCTCCTAATCCCGGAATCGATCAATGTCGCTTGAGACGCTGCTGGCGAACACGAGCGCGTGGTTTGTTGCCGCCCTACCAGACCACGGCATTTCATCGCTCGTCGCCATAGCCTTGATTGCGGGACTGGCACGCGGCTTCTCCGGATTCGGCGCGGCGCTGATCTTCGTTCCGCTTGGCGGCGCAATCATTGGTCCGAAGCTCATATCGCCCGTCCTGCTCGTCATCGATGGCCTGGCGACGCTTGGTATGATTCCCCCGGCTTGGCGCAGCGCAAACCGGCGCGAAGTCTTCACCATGGCAGCGGGCGCGGTGCTTGGCGTGCCTGCCGGGACGGCAGCGCTGGCGCTGGTGGATCCGCTGATGTTGCGCTGGGCAATCACCGCGATCGCCATTTGCCTGCTTGCCTTGCTGGTTTCCGGGTGGCGATACCATGGCGAGCCACTGGTATCGCTGACCTCCACGACAGGTCTCGTTGCTGGCCTCTTCAGCGGCGCTGCCCAGCTCGGCGGACCGCCGGTCGTTGCCTATTGGCTCGGCGGCAAGACCGATTTTGCCCGGGTGCGGGCAAACGTCATTCTCTATTTCGCGATCTCGACCTGCTTCAGCGTCGTCAGCTATTATTTTGGCGGGCTGTTCGTCGAGGCCGTGTTTGCCCTGACGATCGTTATCCTGCCGAGTTACATCATCGGTCTTTATACCGGCTCGAAGCTGTTCGGGCTCGCCAAGGAGAGCACGTTCCGAATGATCTGTTATCTGCTGATCGCAGCCTCCGCCACCATGGGAATGCCGCTGCTCGATGGGGTCCTCCGGTAGGGTCCAACACACCGCCGAATGGCGGAGCGCGAAGCCGCGCAACCGTCGTTGATCAATGGTCCACTGCCGCATAAAGTCATGCCCGACCTTGGGGGAGCGCATGAGTGCAGTCGTCCTGTTCGGTGTTGCCTTTATCGGCGGTACGGTCATCGTAACGCTGGTCTTCTATTTTGTGATGCGCCTGATCATGGGCGGCGATCCGACTGGCAAGGACCGAGAGCTAGCCGGCGCCATCGTCATGCGAATATCGTCGCTGCATGCGCTGATCCTGGCGCTCGTCTTCGCTCAGGAGATGATCGAATACCAGCAACTGAAGTTCGAAAGCGTCACGGAAGCGAACGCAATCGCAGACGTGTATTTCGACGCCGATCGCTATGGCGTCAACGAGAAGGCCCCCATCCAGCAAGCGCTCTTCGAGTATGTGCAGATCGTCGTCGACGAGGAGTGGCGCATGCTTGGAGACACTGGGCAGCTATCGCCCACGGCGTGGAACAAGTGGGACAGCGTTTATCAGCGGGTGCTCGACCTGACGCCGACCAATGTGCGCCAGCAAAGCATTCGCGAACATATGCTTGGTGATGTGCACCGTATCGCGGAGGCGCGGGACAAGCGTGAAAACAGCGGCACCGATTCCATCAGCATCATCTTCTGGTTCGCGGCGATTTCGGGGCTCGTGTTCATGGCGCTCGGCTACTATCCCTACCCGCCGGATGCGCGAAACCTGCTGCTGCTTTCGGTGCTCGGCGCGTTCACCGGCATCATTCTTTTCTTCATTTACGCGTTCTCAGATCCGTATAACCCGCCGGCTACAATGAAGCCGACGGCGTTCGAGCGCCTGCTCGATGAATTGGCGAACCCTCCACCCTCCGGATAGCTGATCTATCGAGCCATCAGCGGCGAGCGCGCCTTCAGGACCAACGCGTCTCCCGGTCCATGCACCGCCGCGTAGAGCAGGCCTGCGAGGAAGGTGAAGTGATCCACGAAGAAGCCGAACTCCGCCTGATTGGCGCTCCAATGGCTTGGGCCATGGAAGGCGAAGGCCAGGAATATCACGTAGATGCCAGCCAGAACCGAGGCTTCCGAGAAGAAGGCTCCTGTCAAGAATGCCAGCGTCAGGGCAAGTTCGAAGAACGCCGCTATCCACGCTAGGAAGAGCGGGAAAGGAAAGGCCGCCGCGGCGATATAGCTCGCGGTGGCTTGTATATCCATGAACTTGAAACTCATGGCCATCGCGAAAATGGCGCCGAAGATCAGTCGCGCCAGCAGAATTGCGAATGTCTTGCTCATGCTATCTCTCCCTCGGCCCGAAGCCGTTCGTTGCCCAAATTTCCGGCTTTCAGCATCCGCGATCGCGGTTCCGTTAGCCTTCCTCCAAAGGACGCAGCGGGACCTTCTCTCCCGACATCCAGCCGCCACTATTTTTCGACTGCGCGATTCCGAGGTGTCATGCCCACGCTAGGTGATCGGCCAGCACATCGTCCATGACCTGCCATGACTTCCTGACGTCCACGGAACTTGCGCCGACCATGCCGGCGGCGACGATCAGGGCCTTCCATAGCGTCCATCCGCGGCCGCGTGCCCACGTCCCCGCGTCGAGCGGGCGTGCCTTTCGAAACACCTCGCGGCTCTGTCCCTCGAACAGGTGCCAGGTGATTGCGAGATCACAGGCGGGGTCGCCGACGCCCGACGTCCCGAAATCGATGACGGCATCGAGGCGACCGTTCCTGACCAGAAGGTTGCCGTAGGCGACGTCGCCATGAAACCACACCGGCGCGCCTTGCCACGAAGTCGAAAGCGCGGTCTCCCAGACGTCCGCCGCCAGTTGCGTGTCGATCCGACCATCCAAACGCACAAGCGCCTCGCGCGTTTGCGCGTCGTAAACGTTCAACGATCCGCCACGAAAGAAGTTGTGCGGGCCGGGTGGAGGCCCTCCCGTGGCGTCCACCGCCTGCAACGCATCGAGGAAACCGGCCAGGGTGGTGGCGAACTCACTGAGGTCGTCGATGCGCTCCGCCAGGGCGGTCTCACCGTCACGCCACTCATAAACCGACCACGGCCAGGGATAGCTCTCGTCCGCCCTCCCCATTGCCAGAGGCACGGGTATCGGCAGAGGCAGTTGCGGCGCAAGGATCGGCAGCCAACGCTGTTCCTTGGCGACCTGTTCAGCATAGTGAGCAGCGCTCGGCAACCGAACCGTCATCGCCGCGCCAAGATGGAATGTCCTGTTGTCCCATCCGCCGAATTCGACCGGCCGGATCGCCAGCTCAGCCCACTCGGGAAACTGCATGGCAATCAGCCGACGCACGAGCGCGGTATCGATTACTGGGCCATCCATTGTTCTGGCAGTCCTCCCTGGAGGTGCCGGCATAATGTCGGCCTTTCCAAGCAGAGATCAACCCTAAGGTTGTCTTCGACCGTTCGCCTTTGATTCAGGACCCTGAGAAGAGGAATCCAGGCTCGCCGCTAATAGCCTGATGTTCATGGCATTTCTCCGGCGCCGCCGCCTTCGTCGGATCCGCGTCTTTATGCGATTTCTATATCACGCTGCTTGTACTCGAATGGAATTCCTACCGTGAATGGCGTTAGCCTTCCCATGAAATGTGAAGGTTGGAGGCCATGCGAGATTTCATGCTACCCAATGCTCCGATCCCCCGCCCGCGCCGCCCAGCACCGAAACGGCAGATGCGCGAGCGACGCACGGCCCAGGCGCTCATCCTGTTCGGCGTCGTGCTTGCCGCTGTTGAACTCTACGTCATTCTGGGCGGCCTTTGAGCGCAGCATGCCGGCTGACAGACCGTTGCGCCTCGGCGCCACCACGACTGCGCTCATCACGCCGTTTCGTGACGGAGCACTCGACCTTCCTGCACTGGAACGACTGGCGGAGCGACAGATCCGCGGCGGTGTCGACGGGCTTGCCGTCTGCACACTGACCGGAGAAGGACCGACCCTCACCAGAAGCGAGCGCGCCGCAGTCATCCGGACCTGTGTCCGCGTTGCCGGCGATCTTGTTCCCGTCATTGCCGCAACCGGCACGAACGCTACGGCAACGACGATCGCCTTTACGCTAGATGCCGAGGAGCTTGGCGCCAGTGCTGCCTTAGTGACGCTTCCCTACTATTCCAAGCCTGGACAGAAGGGCATTGTCGGTCACTTCGCTCAGCTCGCGACCGCAACGAGCCTTCCCTTAATCGTCGAAAACAACCCGATGCGCACGGCAATCGATATGACCTTGCCGACACTCGCCACGCTCGCCGATATCCCGTCAATCGTCGGCTTGGCCCTTGCGGAGGGCAACGCCGTCGCTAGGTGCCCGGTGCCCTTCTGGCGTCAACGCTTCCTGCTTCTTTCCGATCGCGACGCAACGGCCCTCTCCTTCCTCGGCAGCGGCGGCAACAGCATCATCTCGGCTGGCGCGAACGTGTACCCGCGTCTGTATGCCTCGCTGCAGCAGGCGGCGCGCGGCGGCAATCTCCCGGCTGCGCGCTTGCTCGATGACAGGCTGGCCCCGCTGACAGGAGCGCTGGGCACCGAGGCCGATCCCGCTGCAATCAAGCACGCGTTGCGGACATTGTTGCCGATCGATCCGGAAGTCCGACTGCCACTTCTGGCCCTGGATGCCGATGGAGAACAGCTGATTTCGCAGGCGCTCTCGCGCGTTTCCGAGATTCAAGATGCCGCTTTATCTATATGATATTTTTATATTTTCCTAATCATCGACCAATGGAAGGCGGATGCGAGTCCCACTATCTTCCTGAGCGTGGCACAGCGCTGCAATCCAGCGCAGAAGACAATTCGAAAGGAAATTCGATGCCCTCTCTTCAATCTGCGTCCGCAATCGAACCCCTCCAACGCCAGGGTTCTGCGCGCTTCACCATCGGCCAAGACCGAAATGGCTGCTGGGTCGTGCAGGACCGCCAAGGGCTCGTGGGAGGCGTCTTCATCAGCGAACACGCAGCCCGCCATTTCGCAGCCGATGAATGCGATCACAAGCCCGAGCAGATTTGCCGCGCCGCGGATGGCATAGTCCTGCAGTTCGGCGCGCTTGAGCGCGGCGAAAAGGAAATCCACTGATACATCGTGATTGGTGGCGGGCCAGCTGGCCCGTCGCCAATGGCAAACGCTTCCTTAACTGGAAGGACCTATGGTGCTGGCAAAGAGAAGATGCCACGAGACCATGCCGAAGCCAAACTTTCGCTTTACCCACTACGATCTGAAGGAACAGCGCGCCGGGACGATTATCGAGGTGACGTTGAACGCGGTGGCGAATGTGCGCCTGATGACTGCGCCGAACTATCAGCGCTTCACCGAAGTCCTCGACTTTAAATATGTCGGCGGCGTCGCGCGGAAGTCTCCCATCCGTCTGTCCATTCCCGACAGCGGACATTGGCATCTGGTCGTGGACATGGAAGGCCATCATGGCCTTGCGGAATCAGCGGTGAAGCTCGTCCCTCCCGTAGGGCAGATGCGAGCCTCCTGATCAGCGCTGATTGCGCTCCTTCCTGAGCTTTGCCCACCATTCAAGGCGTTTGCGGATATCCCGCTCGAAGCCGCGCTCTGGCGGATCATAGAAGGTTTGTCGGCCCATCTTCTCGGGGAAGTAATCCTGGCCCGAAAAGGCGTCCGGCTCGTCGTGATCATAACGATAGCCCTCGCCGTAACCCTCGCCCTTCATCAGCTTCGTCGGCGCATTCAGGATGTGCTTCGGTGGCAGGAGCGAACCATTCTGCTTGGCAGCCATGGTCGCGGCCTTGAAAGCCGTATAGACAGCGTTCGACTTCGGTGCGGTCGCGAGATAGACACAAGCCTGCGCCAACGCCAGTTCGCCTTCGGGTGAGCCCAGGTAGTCGTAGGCGTCCTTCGCCGCGTTGCAGATCACCAGCGCCTGCGGGTCGGCAAGGCCGATGTCCTCGACAGCCATGCGAACGAGGCGCCTTCCCAAATAAAGCGGATCTTCGCCGGCATCAAACATGCGCGCGAGATAGTAAAGCGCCGCATCGGGATCGGAGCCACGGACGGACTTGTGAAGGGCGGAGATGAGGTTGTAGTGCCCGTCCTGAGCCTTGTCATAGACCGGAGCGCGGCGCTGCACGATGCGCGTCAGGCCCTCCGTATCGAAGGTCTCTTTCTCGCGCGCGGCGCGCCATACTTCCTCGGCAAGCGTCAGAACGGCGCGTCCGTCACCATCCGCCATTCTAAGTAGGCTTGCGCGTGCATCTTCGGTCAGCGGCAGCGCCTTGCCTTCGGCGGTCTCGGCACGCTTCAGCAGTTCTTCGAGGCTTTCATCGTCATGCGACTTGAAGGTCAGCACCCGCGCGCGCGACAGCAAAGCTGCATTGAGTTCGAATGATGGATTTTCGGTCGTAGCGCCGACGAGGATGACGGTGCCGTCCTCCATGACAGGAAGGAAGCTATCCTGCTGCGCCCTGTTGAAACGATGAATCTCATCGACGAAGAGCAGCGTCTGCCGGCGATCCATTCGACGCAGCCGTGCCGCCTCGAATACCTTCTTGAGATCGGCCACGCCTGAAAAGATCGCGGAGATCTGTTCGAAGGCGAGACCCGCCTCGCCCGACAACAATCGGGCGACAGTCGTCTTGCCGGTGCCGGGCGGCCCCCAGAAAATCATCGAGCCGAGCGAACCGCTCTCGATCATGCGCCGCAACACGCCGTCTTCGCCGGTCAGATGCTCCTGGCCGGTGACTTCCGAAAGCGTCCGGGGCCGCAGGCGATCGGCAAGAGGCCGCCGGTTGGCGACCTCCTCGGGAATGCGCGGTGCAAAGAGATCGTCACTCATCGGAAAAACTGTCGGATTCGCTGGCCATCGCGCTCGATCTCGACGCGCCAGAAGCTGGGATCCTCGTCGGCGATCGCTGCGAGTTCCTTGGTATTCCTCACTTCCGTGCCATTGATCGAGATGATGATGTCCTTTGGCTCAAAGCCGAGGCGAGCGGCTAGGGAATCTTCCTTCACCTCGGAAACAACGACGCCGGTCGATTCCGAAGGCATGCGCAGCTCGTCGGCAACACGCGGTGAGAGATTTTCGACAACAGCGCCCGTGAAGGGCGTGCGGCCACCGATCGTACGCTGGTCGCGTGGCGCTGTCTCGGGCGCTCTGTCGAGCGCTAGTGCGATCTGCTGCTCGCGGCCGTTCTCGACCACGGTCAATTTAACCGACTTGCCAAGCCCTGCCGTCGTCAGGCGGTAGAGCAGCGCATCCGGATGCTCGACCGGAATCCCATCGACGGCGGAGACGACTTGCCCTGGCTTCAATCCTGCCTTGGCCGCCGGGCCACCCTCGGTAACCTTGACGACAAGCGCGCCGCGCGCCTTGTTGAGGCCGAGTGCTTCGGCAACCTCGGAGGTAACCGCGTCGAAAGTGGCGCCAACATAGGGGCGCTCGAAGGACTTCACGCCGGCATCCGCTGACGCAAGGAACACCTTCACGAGATTGGCTGGGATCGCAAAGCCGATGCCGTTGGAACCGCCGCCGCGCGAGAAGATCGCCGTGTTGATCCCGATCAGCTCGCCCTTCATGTTCATCAGGGCGCCGCCGGAGTTGCCGGGGTTGATCGACGCGTCCGTCTGGATGAAGAAGCCGAACTCGTTCTTGACCACCTGATTACGCGCCAGCGCCGAAACGATACCGCTGGTGACCGTCTGGCCGACACCGAAGGGATTGCCGATCGCCAGGACGAGATCACCGACCTCGACGGCATCGGAATTGCCGAGCGCGAGGGTTGGGAAGGTCTCTTTGGTGTCGACCTTGAGGACGGCGAGATCGACACGGTCATCCCGCAGGACAACCTTGCACGGAAACTCCCGCCCGTCCGAAAGCGCGACCTTGATGTCATCCGCGCCTTCCACGACATGGTTGTTCGTGACGATCGTTCCGTTCGCCTCGACGATGACGCCCGATCCCAGCGACGACTGCTTCTCGCTTCGGTTTGGCATCTGCTGTCCGAAAAACTCTTCAAAGAAGGGGTCGCCCCCGAAAGGCGACTGCCTGCGGATGGTCTTTTCGGCGTAGACGTTCACAACGGCGCCTGCCGTCTGCTTGACGAGCGGCGCGAAGGAGAGCTGCATCTCCAGCTGGCTCTGCGGTACGGTCTTGGCGGTTTGAGCATTGGCGGAAACCGGCAGCGCAAGCACCAGTGCCACTAGAGGCAGGGCTGTGCGCTTCAACAGGTCATGCATGGGGATTCCTTCTGAAATTCGCTCTCGAACACGTTGTAGCGCCGGACGCTAGAAAGGAAAGAGGGCGGAAGCATGGAAGAACAAGGCAGCTCACGGACTGCTGATCAAGCTTCGCAAACTGATTCAGGAACGAACTCTATGCGACTGATATCTAATGCCAAAGGCAAGCCAAAGTCACCCGAAAGAGACATCACGCTCGAAGCATGTTGCACCTCTGCCCAATGCCTGGTGCCCAAGCTGTTGAAACTCCGTTCGCCCACCGATTCCTTTAGGCGAAAGCAAGGCCCGTCCTTGCCGCGTCGGCCAACTGCATCATGTTTGTCGCTGGCCCCACTGAAACAGGAACTGATGCATGAGAGCTTTTCACAGCACGCTTTTCCCCGTCGCATTCACACTTTCAGTCCTAATGGCAGGCACTTCCCATGCCGCGAGCTTTGATTGCGACGCAAAGGAACTGAAGCCGGATGAAAAAGTGATCTGCGAAAACCGCGCGCTGAACGATGCCGATGTGAAGATGGCAACGACGTTCGACCTGCTGTCTGGGCTTATGGCGATGGGCTCGCGCGGCACCTTGCAGGACGAGCAAACGGCCTGGCTCAAAAAACGCCAGGAATGCGCCGCAGACGCGGCATGCATCAAGGCTGCCTATGACGAGCGCCTGAAACAGCTCGATGAAACCTACAAAAAAATAAACCGGCCGCTTTAGCGACCGGTCCATTTCACATTTTCTTGACGAGAAGCTCAACGGCTGCCGAGATCGCGAACGGCTCCCCGATCGGCGCTGGTTGCGAAGGCGGCGTAAGCCTTTAGTGCCGTCGTGACGTTGCGCTTGCGCTGCTCGGCCGGATGCCAGCCCCTCTCCTCCTGCTCGGCGCGGCGGCTCGCCAGCTCCTTGTCATCGACGCGCAGGCTGATGATGCGGTTCGGGATGTCGATGTCGATCATGTCGCCTTCGCGAACCAGACCGATCGTGCCGCCGTTTGCCGCTTCCGGCGAGACGTGGCCGATGGAAAGCCCGGACGTGCCGCCGGAGAAGCGGCCATCGGTGATCAGCGCGCAAGCCTTCCCGAGGCCCTTCGATTTCAGGTAGCTCGTCGGATAGAGCATTTCCTGCATGCCGGGGCCACCCTTCGGGCCTTCGTATCGGATGACGACGACATCGCCGGCAACGACCTGGTTCGACAGGATGGCCTTCACAGCCGCGTCCTGGCTTTCGTAGACCTTGGCCGGGCCGGAGAACTTCAGGATGGATTCGTCAACGCCTGCCGTCTTCACAATGCAGCCGTCAAGCGCCAGGTTGCCCTTCAGAACAGCAAGACCGCCGTCCTTCGAGAACGGATGCTCCACGGAGCGGATAACGCCCTTTTCGCGGTCCGTGTCGAGATCGTCCCAACGCGCTTCCTGACTGAAGGCGACTTGGGTCGGGATGCCGCCGGGCGCGGCGCGGTAGAAGTTACGGACCGTCTCGCTGTTGGTGCGGGTAATGTCCCAGCGGTCGATCGCGTCGCCGAGCGTTTCGGCATGGACCGTCGGGCATTCGCGGTTCAGCAGGCCGCCCTTGTCCAGCTCTCCGAGGATCGACATGATGCCGCCGGCGCGGTGAACGTCTTCCATGTGGACATCACTCTTGGCCGGTGCGACCTTGGAGAGGCAGGGAACGCGGCGCGACAACGCATCGATGTCGGCCATCGTGAAATCGATCTCGCCTTCGTGCGCCGCCGCCAGGATGTGGAGGACGGTGTTCGTCGAGCCACCCATGGCGATATCGAGAGCCATGGCATTCTCGAACGCCTGCTTGGACGCAATCGTGCGTGGCAGAGCCTTGACGTCGTCCTGCTCGTAGTAACGGCGCGCGAGATCGACGATCAGGTGACCAGCTTCGACGAACAGGCGCTTGCGATCGGCATGCGTTGCGAGCGTCGAGCCGTTGCCTGGTAACGACAGGCCGAGCGCTTCGGTCAGGCAGTTCATGGAGTTGGCGGTAAACATGCCCGAGCACGAGCCGCAGGTCGGACACGCAGACCGTTCGATGACCTTGACGTCCTCATCACTGATCTTGTCGTCGGCGGCGGCAACCATGGCGTCGACGAGGTCGAGCGCGTGGGTCTTGCCATGCAGGACGACCTTGCCGGCTTCCATTGGGCCACCGGAGACGAAGACGGTCGGGATGTTGAGGCGGAGTGAGGCCATCAGCATGCCGGGCGTGATCTTGTCACAGTTGGAGATGCAGACCATCGCGTCGGCGCAGTGGGCGTTGACCATGTATTCGACGCTGTCGGCAATCAGTTCGCGCGACGGCAGCGAATAGAGCATGCCGTCATGGCCCATCGCGATGCCGTCGTCGACGGCGATCGTGTTGAATTCCTTGGCGACGCCACCAGCAGCTTCGATTTCGCGGGCCACGAGTTGACCAAGGTCCTTGAGATGGACGTGGCCAGGCACGAACTGGGTGAAGGAGTTCACCACCGCAATAATCGGCTTGCCGAAATCCGAATCCTTCATGCCCGTGGCGCGCCAAAGGCCGCGCGCACCCGCCATGTTGCGGCCGTGGGTCGTGGTTCTGGAACGGTAGGCTGGCATTGGCGTATTCCTTACGTGTCGGAAATCGTCGGCGATTGCGGGGCGCAGGCTTCAAGCGGCAGGGTTGTCGCCGTTTTTTGGAATTGTCCTAATCCAAACGGTGTGGGCTGTCACTACCGGGAAGGCCGAAACCGGTACGCTTCGGCTCCTGGGCACATCGAGCTTATACGGTCACGGCAGTCGTTTCGTTACAGGCTATTGCATCAAACAGCGAACACAAAAAGTTGGCTTTTCGCAGCCGTGCCTGTGGGCATAAACAATGATTTAAAGATGTGTTTAATGCGTTGAAGGTTTATACCGAGCTTACATGCTCAGGAGGTTTCCGGTGCCAGCCTATCGCCCCCCAAAGATCGCATCCTCGGAGATTACGCCGAAACAGCTCTATCTGCGCCGCCGCGAATTCCTCGGCGCTGCGACGCTGGGCGCCATGGCGCTGTACGGAGCCGGCAAGGCCAGTGCAGCGGCACTGTCGGTCGTCGAAAGCAAATATACGGTCGATGAGAAGGCGACCCCCCTGAAGGACGTCACGACCTACAACAATTTCTACGAATTCGGTCTGGATAAGGGCGATCCCGCTGCGCTCTCCGGCGACTTTAAACCGCTGCCTTGGACGATCAAGGTCGACGGCATGGTCAACAAGCCCGGCACGTTCGATGTCGAAGCGCTGATCAAGGAATTCCCGATCGAGAGCCGCACCTACCGCATGCGTTGTGTCGAGGCGTGGTCGATGGTCATTCCTTGGGACGGCTTTCCGCTTGCTTCCCTGCTCAACAAGGTCGAGCCGCTCGGAAGTGCAAAGTACGTCGCCTTCGAAACGGTCGTGCGGCCAGAAGAGATGCCGGGACAGAAAGGCATCTTCCAATCGCTCGACTGGCCCTATGTCGAAGGCCTGCGGCTCGACGAAGCGCGTCACCCACTCGCCCTGCTCGCCGTCGGTCTTTATGGTCAGACCTTGCCGAACCAGAACGGCGCGCCGATCCGGCTGGTCGTGCCATGGAAGTATGGCTTCAAGGGCATCAAGTCGATCGTGCGGATCACCCTGACGGACAAGGAGCCGAAGAACACCTGGCAGGTGACCAATCCCCAGGAGTATGGCTTCTTTGCCAACGTCAATCCGGAGGTCGATCACCCACGCTGGAGCCAGGCGACGGAACGGCGCATCGGCGAAAGCGGCTTTTTCGGCGCAAGCCGCCACCCGACCCTGCCGTTCAACGGCTATGCCGACGAGGTCGCCAGCCTCTATAGCGGCATGGATCTTCGGAAGAACTTCTGATGCCGGGATTTTCGCTCAGCCTTGCGAAGCGGTGGCAATCGGCCTCTGTCTGGGCGCTCTATGCCATCGGCCTGTTGCCCGCCGCATGGACCTTTTATCTCGGCGCGACCGATCAGCTTGGCGCCGATCCGGTAAAGACCTTCGAACTGTTCCTCGGCCTCTGGGCGATCCGCTTCCTTATCCTGACGCTCGCCGTCAGCCCTGCCCGCGATCTGTTCGGCTGGAACTATCTGCGCTATCGCCGCGCGCTTGGGCTCCTCTGTTTCTATTACGTGGCGATGCATTTGACTGTTTACATGGTGCTGGACCAGGCACTTGATCTCTCAGCTGTGCTCAACGACGTGCTGAAGCGGCCCTTTATCATGTTCGGTATGGCCGGGTTCGTCATGCTGGTTCCGCTAGCAGTGACATCGAACAACCTGTCGATCCGCCGCTTGGGGCCGAACTGGGTCCGGCTGCATCGCCTCGTCTACGTCATCGCCGCTGCCGGCGCCGTACACTTTGCGCTATCGACGAAGGTCATCGACCTCGAGCAATACGTCTATGTCACGGTGATCATCCTGCTGATCCTTTACCGCTCATGGCGGCCGATCGCGCGGAGCAGGAAACGCGGCCAGGGCCGCCAGCGCACACGGGCTGCAGCGACCGCCTCATGATTTGCACACGCTCCTTCGGCTATCGGCTCGCGCCCGGTCACCCTTCCTTCGCTGGCTGATTGATCATGGCTTCGATGTTGTAGCCATCGGGATCGAGAACGAAGGAGGCGTAATAGCCTGGTGCATATTGTGGGCGTGGGCCGGGAGCGCCATTGTCCTTTGCGCCAGCATCTAGCGCGGCGTGATAAAACGCATCAACCTCGGCCCTGCTTCGAGTGCGAAAGGCGACGTGCACACTCGTCAAAGGTGGCTGGCCGTCGACCTGCTGGATCTCGAAAAGGCACCCATTGCCGATATCGAAGGCCCAGAACACGCTCTCCTTTCCGAAGGAAAGTTTGTATCCTAGCGGTGCAAGCGCCTTCTCATAGAAGAGCTTGCTCTTTGCCAAGTCACTCACAGCAACGGTTATATGGTCTATCAAGCGCCCACTCCTTGAGACGTTGGCGGGAACGCCAAGCTAGCTCCGATCTCAAAACTGCTCAACATGCCAAGCGGCAGCACGATACAGCATTGGCCTGCGGCTGCATCCAAGGGCAGCGATCCGCTCCTGAATATGCCTTGTCTTGGTGGGAATACGACGACCCGTCCACGACCGCTGTTTCCCGTGCCCAGCAAGGGTTACAAACGAAAACAGCCGGGCTTTGCAGCCCGGCTGTTTTGCTTCCGGCACACCGGAAAGGATTAAGCGGCTTCAGCTGCAGCAGCTTCGGCTTCAACGCGAGCCTTGTCGGCTGCGCCCTTAGCGTAGGTGTCGCGGTCAACGAATTCGATGACTGCGAGAGCGGCGTTGTCGCCCTGGCGGAAGCCAGCCTTCATGATACGCAGGTAGCCGCCGTTGCGGGTTGCGTAGCGCGAAGCGATCGTGTCGAAGAGCTTCGAAACAACAGCGGCGTCGCGGATCTGCGAGATCGCCTGACGACGAGCATGCAGGTCGCCGCGCTTGCCGAGGGTGACGAGCTTTTCAACGATCGGACGGATTTCCTTTGCCTTCGGCAGGGTCGTCACGATCTGCTCATGGGTGATGAGCGAAGCCGCCATGTTGGCAAACATTGCCTTGCGGTGGCTAGCGGTTCTGTTCAGCTTGCGGCCGGATTTACCGTGGCGCATTGCTATTCTCCTTCACATGCAGGCATCTCGCCCGCCGTTTGATGGTTAGTATTGGTCTTCGTAGCGCTTGGCGAGATCTTCGATGTTCTCAGGCGGCCATGCCGGCACTTCCATGCCGAGGTGCAGGCCCATGGAAGCGAGAACTTCCTTGATTTCGTTCAGCGACTTGCGACCAAAATTCGGCGTGCGGAGCATTTCTGCTTCGGTCTTCTGAATGAGGTCGCCGATGTAGACGATGTTGTCGTTCTTCAGGCAGTTTGCCGAGCGAACGGACAGTTCGAGTTCGTCCACCTTCTTGAGGAGCGCCGGGTTGAAAGCGAGTTCGGTGACTGCTTCTTCTTCGGCTTCCTTCTGCGGCTCGTCGAAGTTGACGAACACGCCAAGCTGATCCTGGAGGATGCGAGCCGCGAAAGCGACGGCATCTTCGCCGGAAATCGAACCATCGGTTTCGATCGTCATGTTCAGCTTGTCGTAGTCGAGAACCTGTCCTTCGCGGGTGTTTTCAACCTTGTAGGATACCTTCTTGACCGGCGAATAAAGGCTGTCGACCGGGATGAGACCGATCGGAGCATCTTCCGCACGATTGCGGTCGGCCGGAACGTAGCCCTTGCCGTTGTTGACGGTGAATTCCATGCGGATTTCGGCGCCCTCGTCGAGCGTGCAGATGACATGCTCGGGGTTGAGGATTTCGATATCGCCGACCGTCTGGATGTCACCAGCCGTTACAACGCCCGGGCCCTGCTTACGCACGACCATGCGCTTTGCGTCATCGCCATCCATCTTGATGGCGATTTCCTTGATGTTGAGGACGATGTCCGTGACGTCTTCGCGGACGCCCGGGATCGACGAGAACTCATGCAGCACGCCATCGATCTGCACGGCCGTCACTGCGGCGCCGCGCAGCGAGGACAGCAGAACGCGGCGAAGCGCGTTGCCGAGGGTGAGGCCGAAACCGCGCTCCAACGGCTCTGCTACGAGCGTCGCCTTGGTGCGCGAGCTCGAAGAGAACTCGACCTTGTTCGGCTTGATCAATTCCTGCCAGTTTTTCTGAATCATATTTTTGCCTTCCGTTCGTTACCACCATCCAATCGTGGCAACCGAGCTTGAGAAGCACCGGGAGCGAAAATCCGCTCACCGGTGTTGTGAATGGCGATGATCAGACGCGGCGCTTCTTGCGCGGGCGGCAACCATTGTGCGGGATCGGCGTCACGTCGCGGATGGACGTGATCATGAAACCAGCAGCCTGGAGCGCGCGCAGAGCGGATTCACGACCCGAACCCGGACCGCAAACTTCGACTTCCAGCGACTTCATGCCATGTTCCTGAGCCTTCTTGGCGCAGTCCTCAGCAGCGATCTGAGCAGCGAACGGGGTCGACTTGCGCGAGCCCTTGAAGCCCTTGGCGCCAGCCGACGACCAGGCAATGGCGTTGCCCTGTGCGTCGGTGATGGTGATCATCGTGTTGTTGAAGGTCGAGTTGACGTGGGCAACACCCGACGAAATGTTTTTGCGTTCGCGACGACGAACGCGTACGGCTTCCTTGGCCATTTAAATCCCTTTCTTGGATCTCTGCACCGCCGTAATGCCAGCGGCTACACCGGAACGAGACCTTACGGCCCTGCCCCAAACTCAAAAGAGGCCGGCGCAGACCGCCAGCCCCCTTACCTCCGGTTTCCCGGAAATTACTTCTTCTTACCAGCGATGGCCTTTGCCGGACCTTTGCGGGTACGGGCATTGGTGTGCGTGCGCTGACCGCGGACCGGAAGGCCACGACGATGACGCAGACCACGGTAGCAGCCGAGGTCCATCAGACGCTTGATGTTCATCGAGGTTTCGCGACGCAGATCGCCTTCGACCTGATAGTCACGGTCGATGGTTTCACGGATCTGCAGAACCTCGGAGTCCGTCAGCTGATGGACGCGCTTGTCAGCCGGAAGGCCAACCTTCTCCATGATTTCCTGCGCGAATTTTGGACCGATCCCGTGAATGTAGGTCAGCGCGATAACGACGCGCTTCGCAGTCGGGATGTTGACGCCAGCGATACGTGCCACGCCTATTCTCCTTGCGTTCCCGTTGCCATCCGGCAAGAGGCTTTTCGTTATGCAGCCGAACCGGCCGCTCGTTCAGATTTGGGTTCGTACATGTCAAAGCGACCGAACCCGGACTTCTCTGGAAATCCGCGCCGATCGCATAAATGTCGCGAGTTGGCGCGGTGTTTAGCGGAATCAGTGCTGAAAAGCAACCGCTTCCGCCAAGTTTATTTTCAAAGACTAAAGCTTCGAAAGTATCTTATCGATCTCGCTGGTGACGTGATCGATATCCGCCATGCCATCAACCGACTTCAGCTTGCCCTTGGCATAGAAGTAGCCGATCAATGGAGATGTTTCCTTGTAGTAAGCCTGCAGGCGCGTGACGACCGTTTCGCGGTTGTCATCGGGGCGCCGCTTGAAGTGAGTCGAACCGCAGCGGTCGCAAACGCCTTCAACCTTCGGCTTTACCTTGGTGTCGTGATAGCCTGCACCGCAGTTGGCGCAGGTGTAGCGTCCCGAGACGCGGTCCGCCAGGACCGTGTCGTCAACTTGGATCTCGATCACGGCCGAGAGCTCAAGACCCTTGCTTTTCAGAATTGCTTCCGTTGCGTCGGCCTGAACCAGCGTGCGCGGGTAACCGTCGAGAATGAAACCCTTGGTGCAGTCCGGTGCATCCAGACGCTCGGAGACGATGGCATTGACAATCTCATCGGAAACAAGCTTGCCAGCATCCATGACGGCCTTTGCACGCTTGCCTACCTCCGTGCCAGCCGCAACGGCAGCACGCAGCATGTCACCCGTGGAAAGTTGCGGAATTCCGTACTTCTCCACGATCCGCTGAGCCTGGGTCCCCTTACCCGCGCCCGGCGGCCCTAACAGTATGAGTCTCATCGCCCCCTCTTTCCTCCGCGCAACTTCGATTTCTTGATCAGGCCTTCGTACTGCTGTGCGATCAGATGACCCTGAATCTGCGCCACCGTATCGAGAGTTACGCTAACCACGATCAAGAGCGAAGTGCCACCCAAGGACAAAGGAATGCCCGTCTGCGACACAAGAATTTCAGGCAGAATGCACACGAAGACGAGGTAGATCGCGCCAATCACCGTAATGCGGGTCAGCACGTAGTCGATATACTCAGCAGTCCGCTCGCCCGGGCGAATACCCGGGATGAAGCCGCCATGCTTCTTCAGATTGTCGGCGGTGTCCTTCGGATTGAAGACGATAGCGGTATAGAAGAAGGCGAAGAAAGCGATCAGCAGGCCGTAGAGCAGCATATAGAGCGGCTGACCGTGGCCGAGCGCGGCGACGATCGAGGTCGCCCAGGCCGGCAGTGCGGTCGTGTTGGCAAAGCCTGCAACGGTCGCCGGCAGCAGCAGCAGCGAGGACGCGAAGATCGCCGGGATAACGCCCGAGGTGTTGAGCTTCAGCGGCAGGTGCGACGTGTCGCCCTGGAACATGCGGTTGCCGACCTGGCGCTTCGGATACTGGATCAGCAGGCGGCGCTGCGCACGCTCGACGAAAACGATGATCGCGATAACGGCGATCGCAATGACGATGACGGCGAGAATCAGCGTCGTCGACAGGGCGCCGGTGCGGCCAAGTTCGAGGGTGCCGGCAAGAGCCTGCGGAAGGCCTGCGGCAATACCCGCGAAGATGATCAGCGAGATGCCGTTGCCGATGCCGCGCGAGGTGATTTGCTCGCCGAGCCACATCAGGAACATCGTGCCGCCGAGCAGGGTCACGACCGTCGAAATGCGGAAGAAGATGCCAGGATCGACAACAAGGCCGTTGCCGCTCTCAAGACCGACGGAAATGCCGTAAGCCTGAAGCGCACCGAGCAGTACCGTGCCGTAGCGCGTATACTGGTTGATGATCTTGCGGCCCTGTTCGCCCTCCTTCTTCAGGTTTTCGAGCGCCGGAACGACCGAAGTCATCAGCTGCACGATGATCGAAGCGGAAATGTAAGGCATGATGCCGAGCGCAAAGATTGCCATGCGCTGCACGGCGCCGCCCGAGAACATGTTGAAGAGGCCGAGAATGCCGCCCGCCTGGCCACGGAATGCCTGGGCATAAGCTTCTGGATTTAGGCCAGGGAGCGGAATGTGAGTACCGAGCCGGTACACGAGGAGAGCTGCCAGTGTGAACCACAGGCGCTTCTTGAGATCCTCGGCTTTGGCGAAGGTCGAGAAATTGAGGTTGGAAGCCAACTGTTCCGCTGCAGACGCCATGCGATTCTCCGCGCTACCAATTCCGGGCTCTAGCCAAGCGAGGTGCAGGACCCGGTATCAGCATTCTGAATTATTCAAAAGCGGGCTTCGGACGGATTGCGAACGCAACCTATGCCTCACCCTTGTGTTCGTTCCTACCGTCCATGACGCACGTGCGTCCAGCCGGTTTTTGTGAGGCTCACATATGGGAGCAAAATCGCCCGGTGTGAAGCACCCCGGGCGACTTATCATAAGATTAATTATTCTGCAGCTGCGGCAGAAAGAAGCGTGACGGAACCGCCAGCCTTTTCGATCTTTTCGACAGCCGGCTTGGAAGCGCCAGCAACTTCGAACTTGACCTTTGCCTTCAGCTCGCCGTCGGCGAGAACGCGAACGCCGTCCTTGACGCGACGGATAACGCCGGCAGCCTTGAGAGCCGCTGCATCAACCGTGGACTTGGCGTCGAGCTTGCCAGCGTCGATCGCAGCCTGAACACGCTCAAGCGACACGACGACGAAGTCGGCCTTGAAGATGTTGTTGAAGCCGCGCTTCGGCAGGCGACGGTAGATTGGCATCTGACCGCCTTCGAAACCGTTGATAGCGACGCCGGAACGGGACTTCTGACCCTTCACACCCCGACCACCGGTCTTGCCCGAGCCCGAACCAATACCGCGCCCGAGGCGCTTGCGGCTGTGGGTCGAACCTTCGTTGTCTTTAATTTCATTGAGTTTCATAGCGAATCTCCCGGCTTACTTCTCGTCGACGACGCGAACGAGATGCTGGACAGCACGGATCATGCCACGAACGGAAGGAGTATCTTCCAGCGTGCGGCGACGGTGCATCTTGTTGAGTCCGAGGCCGATCAGCGTGCGCTGCTGGACGTCCGGACGACGAATCGGGCTGCCGATCTGTTCGACAGTCACCGTCTTCGCTTCAGTCTTCTTGGTAGCCTTAGCCATCTGTCAGACTCCTCTTATTCTTCAGAGGCATTGCCAGAAGCGGCACGGCGAGCCTGGAGCGTTGCATACTTGATGCCGCGCTGAGCTGCTATGTCCTTCGGGTGAACCTGGTGCTTCAGAGCGTCGAAGGTAGCGCGAACCATGTTGTATGGGTTCGAGGAACCGGTCGACTTGGCGACAACGTCGTGAACGCCGAGCGTTTCGAAAACGGCGCGCATCGGACCACCGGCGATGATACCGGTACCGACCTTGGCCGAACGAAGCAGAACCTTGCCGGCGCCATGGCGGCCATGAACGTCGTGATGCAGCGTACGGCCGTCACGCAGCGGTACGAAGATCAGTTCGCGCTTGGCAGCTTCAGTCGCCTTGCGGATTGCTTCCGGCACTTCGCGCGCCTTGCCGTGACCGAAGCCAACGCGGCCCTTCTGGTCACCAACGACGACGAGAGCGGCGAAACCGAAACGGCGGCCACCCTTAACAACCTTAGCAACGCGGTTAATCGCGACCAGCTTGTCGACGAATTCGCTATCGCGCTCTTCACGGGCCTGGCGGTCTTCCCGCTGCGGCCTTCTTTCCTGTGCCATTGTCCTCTTCCTTTTTCTTTTCCGGGTGCAATCGGCAAACAAAACGAGGACCGCATCGGCCTCCCCTTTTCGGGACGCCTGCGGTCCGGTGATATCCGGCCGGTACCCTAAGGCAGCCGGCCGGAAACTCTATTAGAAGGACAGACCGCCTTCGCGGGCTGCTTCTGCCAGGGCCTTGATGCGGCCGTGGTAGATGAAGGCGCCACGGTCGAATACGACGTCCTTGACGCCTGCCTTCGAGGCGCGCTCAGCAACGAGCTTGCCTACGAGGGCAGCTGCTGCCGTGTCAGCACCGGTCTTCAGAGAACCGCGCAGGTCCTTGTCGAGGGTCGAGGCAGACGCAAGCGTCTTACCAGCGACATCGTCAATGACTTGAGCATAGATGTTCTTCGACGAGCGATGAACCGACAGGCGCGGACGGCCGTTGGCCACCGACTTGAGGTGACGACGCACGCGGTTGGCACGACGTGCAAGTGCTTCTTTCCTGCTAGCCATTTCGCGTGATCCTTACTTCTTCTTGCCTTCTTTGCGGACGATCCGCTCTTCGGCATACTTGACGCCCTTGCCCTTGTAAGGCTCAGGACCGCGGTATTCGCGGATTTCAGCGGCAACCTGGCCGACCTGCTGCTTGTTGATGCCGGTGACGACGATTTCCGTCGGCTTCGGCACAGCGATCGTGATGCCCTGCGGCGGCTCATACACAACGTCATGGCTGAAGCCGAGTGCCAGCTGCAGGTTCTTGCCCTGAAGCGACGCGCGGTAACCGACGCCGTTGATTTCGAGCTTGCGCTCAAAGCCGTCCTTAACGCCCTTGAAGATGTTCTCGATCATCGTGCGGGACATGCCCCACTTTGCACGAGCATTCTTCGTCTGGCTGAGCGGCGTCACGACGACCGCATTATTTTCGAGCTTCACGCCGACTTCGTCGTTTGCGACGAAGAACAGCTCGCCCTTCGGGCCCTTAGCGGTAACCTTCTGGCCATCGACCGTAGCCGTGATCCCAGCAGGCACCTGAACGGGCTTTTTACCGATACGAGACATTTTTATATCCTGTCTGTTCGCTATGGAGATCCCTGCTCAGCCTTAGAAGACCGAGCAAAGAACCTCGCCACCAACGTTCTGTTCGCGAGCCTGGTGATCGGCCATCACGCCCTTCGGGGTCGAAAGGATGGTGATGCCGAGGCCGTTCGCGACCTGCGGAATGGACTTGACCGAGACATAAACCCGGCGGCCCGGCTTGGACACACGGCCGATCTCACGGATCACCGATGCGCCTTCATAGTACTTGAGTTCGATGTTGAGCTCAGACTTGCCATTGCCGAAATCGACAACGGAGTAGCCACGGATGTAGCCTTCAGACTGCAGAACATCGAGAACACGTGCACGGAGCTTCGAAGCAGGCGTCGAGACCGACGACTTGCGGCGAGAAGCGCCGTTACGGATGCGAGTGAGCATATCGCCCAACGGATCAGTCATTGTCATCTAACCTGCTCCTTACCAGCTCGACTTGACGATGCCCGGCACCTTGCCGAGATTGCCGAGTTCACGCAGCGCGATACGCGACATGCGCAGTTTGCGGTAGTATGCGCGCGGACGGCCCGATACTTCGCAACGGTTGCGAATGCGGGTCTTGGATCCATCGCGCGGCAGGGATGCCAGCTTGATCGAGGCCTTGAACCGCTCTTCGATCGGAAGAGCCTGGTTCATGATGATCGCCTTCAGAGCTGCGCGCTTGGCAGCCTGGTTAGCGACCGTAGTACGGCGGCGCTTGTTCTTTTCAACTGCGCTTGTCTTCGCCATGTGCGGTTCCTTTTCTACGCTCGTCGTTACGGTTACTGACGGAACGGGAAGTTGAACTCTGTCAGGAGAGCCCGCGCTTCGTCGTCCTTCGTTGCCGTCGTGCAAACGATGATGTCCATGCCCCACATCTGATCAACCTTGTCGTAGTTGATCTCAGGGAACACAATGTGCTCCTTGATGCCCATGGCGAAGTTGCCACGGCCGTCAAAGCTTTTCGGGTTCAGGCCGCGGAAGTCGCGAACGCGCGGAAGCGCGATGTTCACGAGACGGTCCAGGAACTCGTACATGCGAGCGCCGCGCAGGGTGACCTTTGCGCCGATCGGCATCTGCTCGCGGACCTTGAAGCCAGCGATGGAGTTGCGTGCACGGGTGATGACCGGCTTCTGGCCGGCAATAGCGGCCAGGTCGGCTGCAGCAACAGTCGGCTTCTTCGAATCAGCCGTTGCCTCACCAACACCCATGTTGATTACGATCTTGTCGAGCTTCGGGATCATCATCTCGTTGGCGTAGGAGAACTTCTCCTGCATCGCCGCACGAATGCGCTCGACATATTCCTTCTTGAGCCGTGGCTCGTACTTTGCGTCAGCCATCAGATCACCTCACCGGAACGCTTGGCCACACGGACCTTCTTGCCGTCAACAACCTTGAAGCCAACGCGGGTCGGCTTGCCGTCCTTGTCGACGATTGCGACATTGGACAGGTGAACCGAGGCTTCCTTGCTGATGATGCCGGCTTCCTGGCTCTGCGTCTGGCGCTGGTGGCGCTTTACGACGTTGACGCCACGAACAACGGCGCGATCTTCCTTGGGCAGAACCTGAAGGACTTCGCCGGTACGGCCCTTGTCCTTGCCTGCGAGCATGACGACCTTGTCGCCCTTACGAATCTTTTGCATCGTTCGCGCTCCTTACAGTACTTCGGGAGCCAGCGAGATGATCTTCATGTGGTTCTTGGCGCGAAGTTCGCGCGGAACCGGTCCGAAGATACGGGTGCCGATCGGCTCTTTCTTGTTGTCGATGAGGACTGCTGCATTCGTGTCGAAGCGGATGATGCTGCCATCAACGCGACGGATTTCCTTGGCGGTACGAACAACCACCGCCTTCATCACGTCACCCTTCTTCACGCGGCCGCGCGGGATCGCTTCCTTGATCGAAACGACAATAATGTCGCCGATCCCGGCATACTTGCGCTTCGAGCCGCCCAGCACCTTGATGCACATGACACGACGTGCGCCGGAATTATCCGCCACGTCGAGGTTTGTTTGCATCTGAATCATATCAGGTCGCCTTTTTGGTTTACCGGAATGGTTGGGCTTTCGCCCCCTACCCCGGCTTATGAAAATTGTCAGCCGGCCGCTTGCCACAAGGACAGGCGAAAACACGGCAATAGCTTGAATAGCGCGGGATCGATCGTGCCAGGGTGGTTTCCCATCGGGACCTTCCGTGCGCTCAAAGCAAAAGAACGCTCGACGAACGAGCGTTCTGACGCTGCTTCATACAGATATTTCCGCGAGACGCAAGGCCTCGCGCAAAAATCTTACTTGGCCTGGGCGGAAACGACCGTCCAGCGCTTGTCCTTGGAAATCGGCGCGCATTCCTCGATGGATACGGTATCGCCGATCTTGTACTGGTTGTTTTCGTCGTGGGCCTTGTACTTCTTGGAACGACGAACGGTCTTCTGGAGCAGCGGGTGAGCGAAACGACGCTCAACGCGAACTACGACAGTCTTCTCGTTCTTGTCGCCAACGACAACGCCCTGCAGAATGCGCTTCGGCATGATGTTTTCCTTTACGCCTTTGCTTCTGCCGCCTTCTGGCGGGCAATGGTTTTCACGCGGGCGATGTCCTTACGGACTTCGTTGATGCGCGAGGACTTTTCCAGCTGACCGGTTGCCTTCTGAAAGCGCAGGTTGAACTGCTCCTTCTTCAGGTCGGCGAGCTTGTCCTTGAGCTGGTCGGCCGTGAGGCCGCGTACTTCTTCGGCTTTCATCTGCCTTGCTCCTTACTCTGCAATGCGCTGAACGAAGCGCGTCTTGACCGAGAGCTTGGCAGAGCCGAGGCGAAGCGCTTCACGAGCGATTTCTTCGCTGACGCCGTCGATTTCGAACATCATACGGCCTGGCTTGACCTTGCATGCCCAATACTCGACAGAGCCCTTGCCCTTACCCATACGGACTTCGGTCGGCTTTGCGGTTACCGGAACGTCCGGGAACACGCGGATCCATACACGGCCGGCGCGCTTCATGTAACGCGTGATCGCGCGGCGGGCCGCTTCGATCTCGCGTGCATTGACGCGGTTCGGCTCTTGAGCCTTAAGGCCGAATTCGCCGAAGGCCAGGTCAGAACCACCCTTGGCGACGCCCTTGATGCGGCCCTTAAATTGCTTGCGGTACTTGGTACGCTTTGGCTGCAACATTTTCTTTATTCTCCGAACTTATCTGCCACCAACGCTATTAAGCGTTGTCGCGGCGACGATCGCGATCACGGCTTGCCGGACCCTGAGCGTCACCCTCGAGTGCGCGGCGCTCGGAGGCCATCGGATCGTGCTCAAGGATTTCGCCCTTGAAGATCCAAACCTTGATGCCGCAGATGCCGAAAGCGGTTTCCGCTTCAGCTGTGCCGTAGTCGATGTCAGCGCGCAGCGTGTGCAGCGGAACGCGACCTTCGCGGTACCATTCCGTACGAGCGATTTCAGCACCGCCGAGACGGCCTGCGCAGGTGATCTTGATGCCTTCGGCGCCAAGACGCATTGCAGACTGAACGGCGCGCTTCATGGCGCGACGGAAAGCAACACGACGCTCGAGCTGCTGAGCGATCGACTGTGCGACGAGCGTAGCGTCGACTTCCGGCTTGCGAACTTCAACGATGTTGAGGTGCGTCTCGGAATTCGTCATGTCCGACAGCTTCTTGCGGAGCTTGTCGATGTCTGCGCCCTTCTTGCCGATGATCAGGCCCGGACGAGCCGAGTGGATCGTGACACGGCACTTCTTGTGCGGACGCTCGATGACCACCTTGGCGATACCAGCCTGCTTCAGTTCGCTCATCACGAACTTGCGCATCTTCAGGTCTTCGTGCAGCAGCTGACCGTACTCGGCATTGTCCGCAAACCAGCGGCTATCCCAGGTACGGTTGATGCCAAGACGGAAACCGATTGGATTAATTTTCTGACCCATTATGCGGCCTCCTCTTGTGCCTGCACTTCGCGGACAACGATCGTCAGGTGCGCAAACGGCCTCTCGATGCGAGAAGCGCGGCCGCGGCCACGAGCGTGGAAACGCTTCATGACGATCGACTTGCCGACATAGGCTTCGGCGACGACCAGGGAGTCGACGTCGAGGTCATGGTTGTTCTCGGCGTTGGCGATCGCAGATTCGAGCGTCTTCTTGACGGCGCTTGCGATACGCTTGCGGGAGAATTCCAGCTCAGCGAGTGCACGATCGACCTTCTTGCCGCGGATAACCGCAGCAACGAGGTTGAGCTTCTGTGGGCTGACGCGGAGCGTGCGGGCGACTGCTTGCGCCTCGTTGTCCTTCAGCCGGCGTTCGGCTTTTGCCTTGCCCATTGTTACTTCCTCTTTGCCTTCTTGTCCGCACCGTGACCGTAGTAGGTCCGGGTCGGAGAGAATTCACCGAATTTGTGACCGACCATGTCTTCATTGACGCTGACCGGAACATGCTTGCTGCCGTTGTAGACGCCGAAGGTGAGACCGACGAACTGCGGCAGGATCGTGGAGCGACGGCTCCAGATCTTGATTACTTCTGCACGTCCGCCTTCACGAACCTTCTCAGCCTTCTTGAGAAGATAGCCGTCAACGAACGGACCTTTCCATACTGAACGAGCCATTGGAGACTTCCTCTCTTACTTCTTACGCTGATGACGCGAGCGCATGATCATCTTGTCGGTCGACTTGTTCGACCGGGTGCGCTTGCCCTTGGTCGGCTTGCCCCACGGAGTAACCGGGTGACGACCACCAGAGGTGCGGCCTTCACCACCGCCGTGCGGGTGGTCGACAGGGTTCATGACGACACCGCGGTTATGCGGACGCTTGCCGCGCCAAACAGTACGACCGGCCTTGCCGTCGTTGATGTTGGCGTGATCCGGATTCGAAACCGCACCGATCGAAGCAAGGCAGGTGCCGTGCACGAGGCGCTGTTCGCCAGAGTTCAGGCGAAGGATCGCCATGCCCTGGTCGCGACCGACGAGCTGTGCGTAGGAACCGGCGGAGCGAGCGATCTGACCACCCTTGCCCGGCTTCATTTCCACGTTGTGGATGATGGAGCCGACCGGGATGAACTGCAGCGGCATCGTGTTGCCGGGCTTTACGTCGACAGCCTTCTCGGAAGCGATGACCTTGTCGCCGGCAGCGAGGCGCTGCGGAGCGAGGATGTAGGCCTTTTCGCCGTCAGCATAGGTCACCAGCGCGATGAAAGCCGTGCGGTTCGGATCGTATTCGATGCGATCGACGGTGCCTTCAACGTCGAACTTGCGACGCTTGAAGTCGACCAGACGGTAGGTGCGCTTGTGACCGCCGCCGATGAAGCGGGCGGTGATGCGGCCGAGGTTGTTACGACCGCCGCTCTTGGTCAGACCTTCCGTCAGCGCCTTGACCGGTTTGCCCTTGTAGAGCGAGGAGCGGTCGACGATGACCAGCTGACGCTGGCTCGGGGTCGTAGGATTGAATGTTTTCAATGCCATTTTATTATTCCTCAGAGACCGGTGGAGACGTCGATCGTCTGGCCTTCAGCCAGCGTCACAACTGCCTTCTTCACGTCCTGCTGCTTGCCGACAAAACCTTTAAAACGCTTGGTCTTGCCCTTGCGGAGCAGAGTGTTGACGGCCGTGACCTTGACGCCGAACAGCGCCTCGACTGCAGCCTTGATTTCCGGCTTCGACGCCTTCTTGGCGACGTTGAAAACAACCTGGTTGTTTTCCGATACCAGCGTGGACTTTTCGGTGATCGCCGGCGAGACGATCACATCATAGTGGCGAAGGTCGGTCACTTGAAACGCTCCTCTAGAGCTTCGACGGCAGCCTTGGAAAGCACGAGCTTGCCGCGGCGCACGATGTCGTAAACGTTGATGCCCTGGATCGGCAGAACATCGATGTTCGGGATGTTCTGAGCTGCGAGCTTGAAGTTGCCATCAAGTTCAGCGCCGCCGATGAAGAGCGCGTTGGTCAGGCCGAGCGTCTCGAAAGCCGATGCCAGTGCCTTGGTCTTTGCTTCTGCAGCAACCAGGCTGTCGATGATGATGACATCGTCGGACTTCAGCTTGGCCGAGAGGGCGTGACGCAGACCGAGAGCGCGAACCTTCTTCGGAAGGTCGTGTTCGTGGCTGCGAGCGACCGGGCCGTGGGCCTTACCACCGCCGCGGAACTGGGGAGCGCGAGCCGAATGGTGACGAGCGCGGCCCGTACCCTTCTGCTTGTACATCTTGGCGCCGGTGCGCGAGACGTCCGCGCGGCCCTTTGCCTGGTGCGTGCCCTGCTGCTTCTTGGCAAGCTGCCAGCGGATGACGCGGGCAAGAATGTCTTCGCGGGGCTCGAGACCGAAAATCGCGTCAGAAAGAGAAACCTTCCCTGCGTCTTTTCCCTCGAGGGTCTTGACGTTGAATTCCATTGGTCCGGCTCCCTTACTTCGCTGCCGACTTGACGGCATCGCGCACGATGATCCAGGCACCCTTGGAACCGGGTACTGCACCCTTGATCAGGATCAGACCACGATCTTCGTCGGTCGAAACCACTTCCAGGTTCTGAGTCGTTACGCGCGTCTGGCCCATGTGACCAGCCATCTTCTTGTTCTTGAATACCTTACCGGGATCCTGGCGCTGACCGGTCGAACCGTGCGAGCGGTGCGAAACCGAGTTACCATGCGTAGCACGGCCACCACTGAAATTGTGGCGCTTCATGACGCCGGCAAAGCCCTTACCGATCGTCGTGCCCGTCACATCGACGAGCTGACCAGCTGCGAAGTGACCAGCCTTGAGCTCGGTGCCAACCTCGAGGAGATTGTCTTCCGTGACGCGGAATTCCGTAAGCTTGGCCTTCGGCTCGACGTTGGCAACAGCAAAGTTACCGCGCATCGCCTTCGACGTATTCTTGACCTTCGCCGTGCCAGCACCGAGCTGGACTGCGGCATAGCCGTTCTTCTCAACAGTGCGCTGGGCCACAACCTGGCAGCCATCCAGACGCAGTACTGTTACCGGGACATGTTCACCAGCGTCGTTGTAGACGCGGGTCATGCCCACCTTCTGTGCAATCACACCTGAACGCATCGGTTCAATCCTTCCAAATCCGCTCGAGCAAGGCTCAGAGCTTGATCTCAACATCGACACCGGCGGCGAGATCGAGCTTCATTAGCGCGTCTACCGTCTGCGGGGTCGGATCTACGATGTCGAGGAGGCGCTTATGCGTGCGCATCTCGAACTGCTCGCGGCTCTTCTTGTCGATGTGTGGGGACCGGTTGACCGTAAACTTCTCGATGCGAGTCGGAAGCGGAACGGGGCCCCGGACGCTTGCGCCGGTGCGCTTCGCCGTCGACACGATCTCGCGCGTCGAAGCGTCGAGAATGCGGTGATCGAACGCCTTCAGGCGAATGCGGATATTTTGGCCGTTCATTCGACGTTATCCTTGTGTTTGTTTCCCACGCGCCTGTTAGGCAGACACGGGTTGTTCTTTTTTCCTAAGGCGGACCACCGGTTTCAAAGATCGAGAGGGACACCGGAATGCGGCATCCCTATCCAGTCTTCAGGCCTTACGGCCACCTTATTGCTTGTTGTAGTCACCCGCTCCAATGAACGAAGCAGGGCGCAAATCGCGCTCGCGCGCCATTTGCAACATTTCTCGGTAATAAGCAAGCGGCTAGCGCCGCTTGCTTCATAATAATGTCATCGAATCGGCCGCTTCAGGCGAAACGGCCGGTCTTTCGATTACTCGACGATCGAGGCGACGATGCCGGCGCCGACGGTACGGCCGCCTTCGCGGATAGCGAAGCGCAGCTTTTCTTCCATCGCGATCGGAACGATCAGTTCGACGTCAACCGTGACGTTGTCGCCAGGCATAACCATTTCCGTGCCTTCCGGCAGGGTGACGATGCCAGTAACGTCCGTCGTGCGGAAGTAGAACTGCGGACGGTAGTTGGTGAAGAACGGCGTATGACGGCCGCCTTCTTCCTTCGTCAGGATGTAGGCTTCAGCCTTGAACTTCTTGTGCGGCTTGACAGAGCCCGGCTTGCACAGGATCTGACCACGCTCGACGCCGTCACGGTTCACACCGCGAACCAGAGCACCGATGTTGTCGCCAGCCTGGCCCTGGTCGAGCAGCTTCCGGAACATTTCAACGCCGGTAACCGTCGTCTTCGAGGTCGGGCGGATGCCGACGATTTCGACTTCTTCGCCAACCTTGACGATACCGCGCTCGACGCGGCCGGTCACAACCGTACCACGGCCCGAGATCGAGAACACGTCTTCGATCGGCATCAGGAACGGCTGGTCGATCGGACGCTCAGGCGTCGGGATGTAGGCGTCAACAGCTGCCATCAGCTCGCGGATCGCGTCTTCGCCGATCTTCTTGTCGGAGTCTTCGAGAGCGGCAAGAGCCGAGCCCTTGATGACCGGAATGTCGTCGCCCGGGAAGTCGTAGGACGACAGAAGTTCGCGAACTTCGAGCTCGACGAGTTCGAGAAGCTCGGCGTCGTCAACCTGGTCGACCTTGTTGAGGAACACGACGATCGCCGGAACGCCAACCTGACGAGCGAGCAGGATGTGCTCGCGGGTCTGCGGCATCGGGCCGTCAGCAGCCGAGCAAACCAGGATCGCGCCGTCCATCTGGGCAGCACCGGTGATCATGTTCTTGACGTAGTCGGCGTGGCCGGGGCAGTCAACGTGGGCATAGTGGCGGTTCGGGGTCTCGTATTCGACGTGTGCCGTCGAAATGGTGATGCCGCGAGCCTTTTCTTCCGGAGCCGCGTCGATCTGGTCGTACGCCTTGAACTCGCCGAAGTACTTCGTGATCGCTGCCGTCAGAGACGTCTTGCCGTGGTCAACGTGGCCGATCGTGCCGATGTTAACGTGCGGCTTGTTGCGCTC